>NZ_CP012201.1:0-1272283 GCF_001191005.1 Massilia sp. NR 4-1 | reverse complement strand
TGCAAGGACAGTAAAGCCTGGTGAATTCTGGTGTTCACGTGGAACTGCACCGGCTTCGGACAGCACCGCGCATTGGCAAAGCTGCTAATCTTGACCGCGTTCTCGAAAATCCGCACTTCGAAGAACAAGGCGTGGATGTTTTCGTTGGATTCGTCGCGCATAAAGGACCAGGCGCTATGATGGCTGATCCCGGCTTCCGGCTCTTCGCCATAGCGTTCATCGCAAAAGACCAGATTCACGCCGATCAGCGGCCGGTACTCGATGCCGGCCAGCGCCTCGCTCGCATACAGCCAGTGCAGCAGACCGGCCCCCTCATTGGGGACGCTTCTGCGCTGCGCACGGATGTCGAGCAGCCGGTCGAGCGTCGGCAGCCAGTCGCCGTCGCTGGTATCGATGGGCAGAATATTGTTCGTGGTCAGATTCCCGACCACGCCTGAGACATCGGCCTCGCCCACAGCCACCTGCCGGTTGCTCATGACCATCTCGCACAAGACCAGTGGCCCGCTGATCCAGGGATGAATCCCCTGGATCAAGGCAAACAGGATCGCCTCCACCATCAGGGAGCTGCCGGCGCTGCTGAGCCGCAGTAGCCTGGCCGTCGACACCTCGTCCAGCAGGAAGCTTTCGGACGGATGTTCGGGCGCGGGCATAGGCGGCGCCAGTTCCTGCTGAAAATCGGCCGCCTCCTCCCATCGCAGATTGCGCCAGTAGGCGCTATCCACCGCCTGCGCGGCTTGCAGCCTGCGCTGCCTGGCTCGCAGCCAGAATGAATAAGGCATCTCTTCCCGCGCCGGCGGCGCCGCGCCGTTCAGCAAGGCCCGATAGGTGGCGAGAAAGGCTTCTTTCAAAATACCGTTCGATTCTCCATCCACCAGCATATGGTGGAATATCAGCACCAGCCGGTCGCCTTGTTCGGGCCGGCCCTTGATATAGACGAAGCGGAACAGATAGCTCCGTTCATCAAACACGAAATCGCCCTTCCATTTGTTATAGATGGCGTTCAGCTGGCTATCCACGTCCGGTGCCGCGGCCTGGCTCACGTCTTCCAGCCGCAGCAGTCCTTGCTCATCGGGCGGCGGCATCAGGCGGTGTTGCAGCTGGTTCCCGCTGCGCACCAGCTGAAACCGCAACGCCTCATATCTTTGCACCAGCAGATGCAGCGCGCGTACAGTCGTGGCCAGATCGATCTCGCCGCTTTTCCACATGAATTCCGATGTGGTGGTGAACCACGTCCCCCAACCTTGGTTGAAATGAAGGTAATGAATGATCGGATTAATCAGCGGCTCACCGCTATCGTCTCCGTCAGCCAGCATTGGCGGCGGTCCGCCGCTTTCATCGCTGGCAGCCTGCGCCACGGCATGCCGCGCCAGCGCTTCCACGGTCTGAAAATCGAAGAGATGGCGCGGGCGCAGTGGAATTCCGGCCTTGTTCGCCCTGGCGACGATCTGGATCGTCATGATGGAATCGCCGCCGATTTCAAAGAAATTATCGTGGATCCCGATACTATCCAGTCCCAGTACATGACGCCATATCTCAAGCAGTATCCGTTCATTCTCATCGCGCGGATCTGCATAGGGTCTGTGCAAGGCGCTGACTTCCGGCGCCGGCAAGGCCTTTTTATCGATTTTTCCGTTCGGGGTCATGGGAAAGGCAGGGAGCACGACAAACAGGGCCGGCACCATGTATTCCGGCAGGATGCCCTGCAGGCGCGCGCGCAACAGGGCGGCGAACTCCTGCGGGCCTGCCATTCCCGGTTTGAGGGACAGGTAAGCCACCAGGCGCTTTTCGCCGGACGCCTCCTCGCGCGCCACCACAACGGCGGCGTCGATCTCAGGCTGCAATGCGAGCTGGTTTTCCACCTCGCCCAATTCAATGCGGAAGCCACGGATCTTGACCTGATCGTCGATCCGTCCCAGGTATTCGAGAGTGCCGTCTTCCAGGCGGCGGGCCAGGTCCCCGGTCCGGTACAGGCGGCCGCCGGCCGGGAAATGGACGATGAAACGCTCCCTGGTGAGCTCGGGCCGATGCAGATAACCATGGGCCAGTCCATCCCCGCCGATATACAACTCCCCGGATACGCCAGTGGGCGCCAGTTGCAGGTGCTCGTCCAGAATATAGATCTGGGTATTGTCGATTGGACGGCCGATATACGGATACGGCGCATCCGCCGTGATCCGATGCAGCGCCGACCAGATCGTGGTTTCGGTCGGCCCGTATAGATTCCATACCAGCGGGGTGTGGCGCAGCATATCGCGCGCCAATGCCGGAGCAAGCGCTTCACCGCCACACAGCACTTTCAGGCCTCCCTGGGCCACCGGCCAGCGGTGCTGCACCAGCATGCGCCAGGTGGACGGCGTTGCCTGTGCCACCGTCACGCCATGCCGCTCGATGCAGGCTGCCAACAGCTGCGGATCGCCTGCCGCTTCGCGCGATATCAACACAATGCGCGCGCCGCATGCCAACGGCAGCCACAGCTCAAGGCCGGCGATATCGAAGGACAAGGAGGTGAGATTCAGAACCGCATCATGCTGGCCGATATCGAGTTCGCGCCGCATGGCCCATACGAAATTGCTGAGCGAGCGGTGGCCGACCTGCACCCCTTTGGGCATGCCGGTGGAACCGGACGTATAAATGACGTAAGCCGGATGGTCGACCAAACCGGCAGCGGCGGGCGGCTCGGCGTCACCTTCGGCATCCAGCGCGGCCAAATCGGCTTCATCGTCCAGGTAGAGAATCCGCACATCCTGGCCGCCGCCGGCCATCTGCACGGCGGCACCGCGCAGCGACTGCTGCGTCAGCAGCAGGCGCAAGCCGCTGTCGCTTACCATATGCGCCAGCCTGGCCGATGGATAGGCTGCATCCAGGGGCACGTAAGCCGCGCCGGCCTTCAGGATGGCAAGCAAGGCCACCACCAGATTCGGCCCGCGCTCCACGCACAGGCCGGCCAAAGCGCCCTCCCGCAAACCTTGCTGGCGCAGCCGGTGCGCCAGACGCTGTGCCCGCGCATTCAATTCGGCGTAACTGAGGCACTCCTCCCCATATTCCACTGCCGTCGCCAGCGGCATCTTGCAGGCCTGATCTTCGAAGAGCTGATGCACGCGTCGCTGTTGCGGATATGGTGTTTGCGTGGCATTGACCCCATATGCCAGCCACTGCTGCTCAGCCTCGCTCATCAGCGGCAGCTGATGCAGTTTGGTTTCCGGCGCTTCGGCAATGCCTTGCAAAAGGATCTGCATATGCGCGGCCATCCGCACGATGGTGCTGTGCTTGAACAGATCGGCGTTATAGACGATTTCCAGTGCCAGCCCCTGCTCGCCGCCGCGGGCGTGGAAAGCCAGCTCATAAAGGGCCGGCTTTTCATCATGGGCAAAGGGCCGTGCGCGCAGTCCTGCTGCCTCGATCGGGCCGGATTGTGGTGCGCCATCCTCATTCAGACCGAAGACGATCTGAAACAGCGGCGTATACTGGGGGCTGCGCGCGGGATTCAAGCGTTCCACGATGCGCTCAAAGGGCAGCTCCCCATGCGCGCGCGCCGCCTCCCCGGCCGCCTGCACGGTACGTAAATGGTCGAGGAAGCTTGGGTTGTCGGCGCAACTGGTCCTTACCGCAAGCATATTGCCGAACGGCCCAAGCACGTCCTGCCAATCCTCGCCGGGACGCAGCGAGCTTGCGCGACCGATAACGCTGTCCGTGCCGCCACCATGGCGTGCCAGCAGCACGCTCAAGGCGGTATGCAGCACAATGGCAAGATCAAGTTCCTGGTCCCTGGCCAGCTGCGCCAGTTTCCGAGCGAGTGACGGTTCTACCGTCAACACGTGCCGCCCGCCCCGGTAACCCTGCTGCGCGGGACGCGGGCCATCCAGCGGCAAGGCATGGACCGGCGGCAGGCCATCCAGCTGCCGCGCCCAGTACTGCAGCTGATCCGCCTCGGCATCGTCCCGCCTGTTGCGCCACTGCAGATACTCCTGGAATTGCCGCGCCGGCAGCCACGCCGCGCCGTCCGAGCCATCCGCTGCCGCCGCATAGTACCACCAGAATTCGTCGGCCAGCAGCGTCATGGAGCGCTCGTCGGCAATGATGCCATGCGCCGTCAGCAGCAGCATCCCGCTCCCCTCGCCCAGCCGTAGATGGCATAGGCGCAGCAGGCAGCCCCGTGCCAGATCGAAGCTGCACTCCATTTCAGCGTGAATGGCCTCATGCAGCGCCGTTTGCGGCTGCGCGCCGGCACTCAGATCGAGACAGCGCAGCTGCGGTTCGCCTGCTTCGACCCAAAGCTGCCGCGCCCCCCCCTCGTCGGCCACGAAGCGTGCACGCAGCAGATGGTGGCGCCCAGCCAGAGCGCTGAGCGCCTGTTCCGCCATGGCAGGGTTGAAGCATCCTTCCAGCTCAAATGCCCGCAGCCGGTTGCAATGCGCGCTGCCGCCGTTGAACTGGTCGAGAAATACCAGTCTTTGCTGATATGGCGAGAGTGCCCCCATTTCCGCGGCATTGAAGCGGTCCGCAGGTTTATTCATTTTCGGTCACCATAGGGGTGGAGTGGTGGAGCGGCGCCATCGCGAGCTTGCCCGAGGCGGACAGCATGCGGTACAGCTCCAGCAAGCGGCGCGCGGATTTTTTCCAGCTCAATTTATTCGCCTCATGCCTGGCCCCGGCCGACAGCGCAGCCGCCAGCTCATCGTCGCCGAGGATGGAAACGATGGCGTCGGCGACGGCGCCGGTATCGGACGGCTCCACTTTGAGCACGCAGTCCATGACCTCGGCCACGCCGGCATAGTTTGACAACACCACCGGCACGCCCGCATGGGCCGCCTCCAGCGCACCGATGCCGAAGGGTTCGGATACGGAAGGCATGACATACACGTCTGCCCTCGACAGCAGGCTGCGCAAACCATCCGCATCCAGAAAGCCAGGGAATTCAAAATGCTGGCGCATGCCCATTGCAGCGGCCAGGGCTTCGCATACGGGCCGCTGATCGCCGCTGCCCGCCATCACGAATCTGACGCCATCCATTCTGCGGCTGACCTGGTAGGCCGCCTCGACGAAATGGCGCGGCCCCTTCTGGTGCGTTATGCGGCCGACAAAGGCAACCATTCGCTCCGGGCTGCGCGAAGGCGCGGCAGCCGGGAATTCGGCCGCGTTGTGCAATACGAAGATCTTGGCGGGATCGGTTTCATAGCGTCCGATCAATACCTGGCGGGTGTATTCGCTGACCGCGATCACCATATCGGCCTGTTCCAGGCCAAATTTCTCGATGCGGAAGATGTCCTTATTGATGTGGAGCGCCCGGTCGCATTCCGTCGAATGAACATGGACGACGAGCGGCTTGCCGGTGCGCTTTTTTACCGCCGCGCCAGCCAGGAAGGTGAGCCAGTCGTGGGCATGGATCACGTCAGCCTTGGCCGCAAGCTCGGGCAGCGCCGCGACCTGCGCAGCATACGAGAGCGCCTCCTGTATCGAATGCCCCTCGTATGCTCCCTGCATCAGCCGGACACCACTCACCCTACCGGCGCCGGCAGCGCTGGCATCGGCGTCCGGCGCCAAAGCGGCGAGAAAGGCCGTCAGGCGCTCGCTTTCCATCTCGCCGCCCTGCGGCCGCTCAGCGGCCAGGCCATTCCCCGCCTGCACCAGCGAGGCGAAGCCGCCCTCTTCGCCGCCCAGCAGTCTGGGGAGAACCAGCGTGGTATTGGTTTCTCCCAGCTGGCTCAGGCCTTTAAGCAGGCCATGGCAGGCCGTGCCGAGACCACCGGTGATATGAGGGGGGAACTCCCAGCCAAGCATCAGTATATTCATCATGCACTCACGCGATTGTAGTTAAAGTATCGGCTTGCGAAACATCGTCCGTTTCCAGCAGAACGACGCGGTCTGCATGCAGGCATACGTGGCCGTCCTGCACCCGGCCGCGCCAGCCTGAATACGCATCCCGCACCGCCTCCCCCTCGGCGAAAACCCCGGACGTTCGCAAGCGCGTGAGGCCGGCGCAATCGAGCGCCACCAGCACCTTGTCCCCCGATGCCGCGTCGGCACGGGTAAAGCTGTATGGCCCATCGCCCGTCATGCTGTGCCTTCCACGGGCGATGGCGACATGCCGCTGGCGGAACTGGCCCAGCTTGCGCCAATGCGCCAGATTCTGCTCATCGATGTCCTGCCAATTCATATCCGAACGCGTCGCCTGCGTGGCATCGGCCGGCGTCGCGTGGCCGGGCGGGCGCGCGGTTTCATCGCCGTAGAAAACCAGCACGCCACCCGGAGACAGGAGCAGCGCGGTGCCGGCCCGCATCAGGTCCGAGCGGTCGAACAGCTGCGTGTCATGCGAGGAGATGTAGGAGAGCACGTTGTAGCCGGGCCTTCCCGCCAGCTTGCCGGCATAGTCGTCGAAGAGCGCCTCCAGCGACGCGGCGCCGGCAAGATGGTGCTGGAAGTGAAAATTCAACAGGCTATCGAAGCCAAAGTCGAAATAATGGTTGCGTTCAATACCGTGTCCGAACACCTCGCCCAGCATCCAGAAAGGTTCCGCCCCATGCTGCTCGCGGGCGCGGCAGGCGACCTGCTTCAGCTCCAGCCAGGCGTCAAGCTCCACATGCTTGGCCGAGTCGCAGCGAAAACCGTCGATGCCGAAGCGCCGCACCCAGTCCGCCAGCCACGCGATCAGATAGGTGCGCACCGTGGCCTGGGGCAGTTCGATCGCCCGGGTATCGGGCTTGCGCGCCAGGAAAGGCGGTAGCGCGACCCACTCGGCACTCTCGGTACGGAAATCCGGCAGGCCGGCCAGCGACATCGTCAGATCGTCCGTTCCACCAGGCTGGTAGCCGGGCAGGCCGGCGCGCACCCAGTCCGCTCCCCACCATTGCTGGAAGGCCGTGCTGTCAAAATCGATGTAGTCGTGATAATTACCCGGCGTGGCAGCCCGCCAGCCGGGCCGCAGCACGTCGACGCCGCAGGCATCCAGGCTTTCCAGGTCGCCGTAACCCGGGTGGTTCATCACCACATCCAGCAGCACGCGGATACCCTGGCGGTGGGCGCTGGCGACCAGTTCCCGCAAGTCGGCCTCGCAGCCGATGCGCTCGTCCATTACCGTATAGTCCAGGGCGAAATAGCCATGGTAGGCGTAGTGGCGGAACGCCCCCTCCCCGCCCGGAATCCAGCCTAGGATCTGCTGGTAAGGGGCGGAAATCAGAATGGCATTGACGCCGAGGCGGGCAAACCAGCCTTCCTCCAGCTTGCGCGTGACGCCGCTCAGCTTCCCGCCGTGAAAATCGCCGATTTCCTCGGCGCCGCGTTGGCGCGGTGGCGGCGCGAAGCGGTCCGTCAGCAGATGGTAGACGATAGGGTTGTCGGCAAAGTCGCCGGCCATAGGGGAATGGGTGGGCATGGATGGCCTCATCGCAATTGGGTGTTGATTTCCGCCAGATCGGCCTCTCCCACCTGGCCGGCATCCTGCTTCAGCTGCAGAATGTCGAGCACCAGCTTGTGGCGCGCCTGGGCGTAGGCGATTTTTTGCCCTGTCAGCAACTGGATCGCCAGCAGAACATCCGTCATGGACTGGGTGCCGCTCTGCTTACCGACCCGGGTCGAGGCCAGCGCGCCGCTGGCCGCCTCCACCGCCTGGCGCGCCTCGGCGATCTGCTGCACGCCAGCCTGCACGCTACTGTAAGCATTCCTCACATCGGCCACCACCTGGCGGCGGCCGAACTCCAGGCTCTGGCGCGCTGCTTCGCGCAAAGCGGTCTTGCGTTTCACCTCGGCCTGCACGGCGCCGCCCGCAAACAGAGGGAAATTCAGCGCCAGACCCACCGCCGTTGCGCGGCGGCCGTCGTTGCCACTCGTGTCGTCCGGCCAGGTGCTGTGGCGCCCAAGGCTGACGCTGGCGCTCAGCGTCGGCAGATGGCCGGCGCGCGCGCCGCCGATATCGTGTTCGGCCGCTTCCAGTTTGTCGCGCAAGGACCGCAAAACAGGATTGTGCTGCAATGCCATGGCCACCCAGGCTTCGGCGCTGGCTGGCTGCGGCGGTACGGCCGGGGCCTCGTCGCGCAGCATCTTCAATTCCCCGGTGGGCGCACCGGTGATCCGCGACAGCGATTCGCGCGCCGCGTCCAAGGTGGTCCTGGCGTTGATCGTGTTCGATTTGGCCGAGGTGTGGTAGGCGCGCGCCTGCACCACCTCCACCTGGGCCGACAGACCTGAGCGATAGCGCCCATCCGCGTTGCGCACCTGCTCGCCGAAGGCATCTTCGTTCGCCTGCGCATAGCCCAGCATTTCGGTCGCCAGCAGCACGTTGAAATAGGCGCTCGCCACGCGCACCGGCAAAGCTTGAACCTCGGCCTGATACGCCGATTCCTGGCTTGCCGCCTGCGCCCGGCTGGAGCGCAGCGTCGCATATTGGCGGCCGTCGAGCAGGGTCTGGCTCAGCGTCAGGACAGGCTCACGGCTGCTGCTGCGCCCTGGTTTTCCCAGATCGGCCATATCGCGCTGGACGCGCTTCAACTGAACTCCGGCCGCCAGCTGCGGCAGCAGCGGCCCAAGCGCGACCCCGATGCTTTCCTGGGCGGCTGTCTGTTCCGAGGCGGCCTGCTGCAGCGTCGGATCGGCGCTGCGGGCCAGCGCATATGTTTCCAGCAAGTCCGTGGATTGGGCCGGCATCGCAACCAGCATGGCCAGGCTGGTCAAAATGACGCCGGCGCGCGGCGAATGGGGACGTTGGTGTTTGCTGCGGGCCTTCATCGATCGGCTGTTCCTTTCATCGAAAACGTTTCATGCTACCGCGCCGCCGGGCGTGCCGGAGGCAGCGGGCATATGGACACTGTGCAGCAGGCCGGCATCCAGCGCCTGCCAGCCATGGCGCGCATCCGCGCAGTACAGCGCAAGCTTTGCCGGCGCGGACGCCTCGACGGCAAGGCTGATGCGGCAGGCCGGCGCCACCCGGTACTGCGCGAAATGCCAGCCGGCGGCTTGACATTCCGGCCGGCGCTCCAGGAATTGCATTGCGGTGGCGCCAGGCAGGAACTCGCAGTCCGTCATCGGCTTGCTCAGGCCTGCGCCGAGCGCTTTCAGATACGCCTCCTTCAAGGTCCATAACTCGATGAAACGCGCGAATCCGCCGGTATCGGCAGTGCGAATCCAGTCATATTCCCGCGCCGAGAAACTGCGGCGGGCAACCGCGTCGTAGCCAGCCTGCGGCGCCGCGCTGTCTTCGATATCCACGCCGATGCGCGGCAGCCGGCTCAACGCAACGGCAACATGGCCCTCGCAGTGCGAAATGCTGAAGGCGATCGGCTCGGGTGCAGCCATCCTCGGTTTGCCCTGGCAGTCCGGGACCAGCTCAATCTCCCGCGGCGCGCAATGGCACTCGCGCGCCAGCGCCAGACGCAGCAAGGCACGGCCCATGCCATGCTGCAACTTGTTGCGCTGGAAGCGGTAGCTGTCCAGCCGCCGCCGCTCCGCGTCCGACAGCAGCGCGCAAGCGGTGCCAAACAACGCTTCGTCCACCTGCACCAGCGGCAGCCAGAAAATGGCCGCGGCCTGCTCCGCCAGCAGCGGCAGCATGCGCAGGTCCAGCAGCGCCGTGGCGCAGGCGGGAGCCGGCGGGGTGTGCAAGAGAGTCATCGGCCTACTCGTTGCGCAGCGCCTGCATCGGCGACACGCGCGCAGCGCGCAGTGCCGGTCCAAGGCAGGCCAGCAGCCCTGCCGCCAGAAGAACGAGCAAGATCAGCAGGATAGCTGCAGGATCGGCCGTGTTTACGCCGAACAGGAAGCGCTGGATCAGGCGTGAGGCCGCGAAAGCCGCCGCCAGTCCCAGTACCAGTCCGCACGCCAGCTGCCGGGCGCCGCTGACCAGCACTTCGCGCAGTAGGCGCATGGGCTGTGCGCCCAATGCCGCGCGGATGCCCAGCTCGTGGCGGCGATTGGCCACGTTCACGGCCATGACCGAATACAGTCCCACCGATGACAGCAGCAAGGCGGCCGCCGCGAACACCAGGATCAGGGCCAGATTGAGCCGCTGCTGCGCCAGATTGGCCGACTGGTATTCGCTCACCGGCTGCAGACGCGCCACCGACAAGGTGGGCGCAATGTCGTGTACCGCCTGCTCCACGGCGCCCGCGTACGAAAGCGGATCCCCTTTGACCTTGATCAGGAAATACAGATTGTCGGCATCGCGCCAAAGCTCATACAGGATCGCGGTATTGGCTTGGAAGGGAATCCAGACGATGGGAGGCATATCGCGGTTCGGCCCGTAGGCGCGCACGCCCTTGCTGACGCCGCGGATCTGCAGCGGGAAATCGGCCCAGGCGGGATTGACCGCCTTATAGGGCAAGGACAGCTTGCCGCCCAGGGCGGCGCTGGCCGGAGCCGCCTGCCGCAGCTCGGCCGAAACGATGATGGAATCGGCATTGGCGCCATGGGTGGCATCGAAGAGGCGTCCCTGCTCCATATCGATGCCGAGCACCTCCAGATAACCGGGGCTGATCAGGTAGGAGGTGATCGCGTCCAGCACAGCGCCGCTGGCGGTGATGTACGGCGCGGTGTCGTTATGATCGGTGCCGCTGGCGGGAATATTGGTGCCGTAGGCTGCCCGTACGGCGCCCGGCATGGCTTGCAGGCGCAGGACCAGGGAATCGGCCATGGTCATGACGGCGCGCTGGTCCGGATAGGTGCGGCGGTCCGGTTTGATATGGAAGACCAGCACCTGCTCGCCGTCAAAGCCATATTCGACCTGGCTCGAGTTCCACAAGGTACGTGCGCACAGGGCGGCCAGCAACAGTAGCAAGGTTGCCAGCCCTGCCTGCAAGATCACCAGCGCGCCCCCCAGCCGGCTGCTCTTGCGTCCTATTCCGGCCCGGCCGCCCCCGGCCAGCGTCTCGCGCAGATCGATGAGGCGGGCGCGCCAGGCGCCGATCAGCAAAGCCATGGCGACGACGGCAACGGCCAGCAGCAGCGCGAGCGCGACACTCGCCGCATCCAGCTCCGGCCGCGCCACGGCGCTGATAAACCATTGCGGTGGAATCACGCTGGCCGCTGTACGCAGCGCGAACGCAGCCAGGCCCAGGCCCAACGCGCTTCCCAGCAGGGCGACCGGCAACTGATCGGCGATGGCCGGCAGCAGCAGACGCAATGGCGGTGCGCCCAGCGCGCTGCGCACCGCCGCGTCATGGCTGCGCGACAGTATTCGCAGCAGGGCCAGATTCGAAAGGTTCACCAGCACGATCAGCAGCAGCACGGCGGCGCTGGCGGCAAACAGCAGCAGCACGTCCTGCGCACCGGTGCGCGCGCGTAATGCCTGTTCGAGCGGTTGGGCCGCATATACCGCGTGCTTGCCGAAGCGCTCCATCTTGTATTCGGCGTCCAGGGGGCGCATGCGGGCCGTCACTGCGGCCGCGGCGGCGGCATGCGCCACGCCCGGCTGCAAGCGCGCCAGCACCTGGTAGCTGCCCGCCCAGTTGAGCTTGTTCGGATCGAACGCCAGGGGCAACAGCAGATCGACATCGCGGAACGGAAAATCGGCGGGCAGCACGCCGGTGATCGGCACGCTGCGGCCGTCGATACGCACCAGGCGTCCCAGCGCATCGGGCTGGCCGCCAAAGTACTGCTGCCAATAACCATGGCTGATGATGGCCGCCGCCGCCCCGTCCGGCCGGCTTTCCTCGGCGTTGAAGCCGCGGCCCAGCGCCATGGGCATGCCCAGCGCCCGCAGGAAGCCGTCGCTCATCTGCCAGCTGGTGGCGGCCAGCGCGCGTTCCCCGTTCTGGATGCTGACCGTGCTGCGGGCGGGCGCGGCGATGCCCAGTTCTTCCACGCCCGCCAGGCCGTTCAGATGGGCGAACTGGATAGGCGCCATGCCGCCGGCGCTCTGCTGGCCGTCGAACGGTCCCAGCACCACCACCCGCTCGATCTGCGGCACAGCGATCGGCGCCAGCAGACTGGCCCTGACCAAGGCGAATACGCCGGCGCAGGCCGCCACGCCCAAGGCCAGCGTCAGGCAGGCCAGCACCAGATAGGCCGGTTTGCGCAGCAAAGCGCGCCAGGACTGCCGCACTTCATCCATCAGTACATCAAATCGCATACTTGCTCCTTCCCTCAGCTGCTTGCACGGAATAGCCGTCTTTGCTCGTCACGCCGCGGCCTTTCAGCCGGCGCGCGCGCGAGGCAGCGATACGCCATCCTCATGGCACAGGCGTTCGAAGGCCGCCGCATCGACTGTGCGACCGTCGAACATATGGACAATGCGGCCCGCGCGTTCGGCAAAACGCTGGTCGTGTGTCACCATGCACAGGGTGCTGCCGGCGGCATGCAGTTCTTCCAGCAGCGTCATCACCGCCTCGCCGTTGCGGCTATCGAGATTGCCGGTAGGCTCGTCGGCCAGCAGGATGGCAGGCTGCCCCGCCAGTGCGCGGGCGACGGCCACGCGCTGCTGCTGGCCGCCGGAAAGCTGGGCGGGATAGTGTTTCAGCCGATGGCTCATGCCCACCATCTCGAGCGCTTCGCGGATGCGCCGCTGCCGTTCCGCCTTGTCCAGCCCCGCGCGGTAAGTCAGCGGCAACCCCACATTGTCTTCCACCGACAGGTCGGCGATCAGGTTGAAGGACTGAAAGATGAAACCGACTTCCTGGTTGCGTATGGCGGCGCGCTCGCGTGCCGCCAGCACCGCCACATCGCGTCCATTCAGGCTGTAGCGGCCGGCGCTGGGGGCGTCCAGCAGCCCCAGAACCGAGAGCAGCGTGGACTTGCCGCAGCCTGAAGGGCCGGTGATGGCGACGAAATCGCCGGCGGCGATGGTCAAGGAGACCTCCTGCAGCGCATGGGTTTCAAGATCGTCGGTCTGGAATACTTTGCTCAGGCCGTCGATGGCGATGACGGGAGCGGCGTTTTGGTGGATGCCTGGCGTTTTCATGGTTCTCTCTCTGCTGAACAATATGGATTGACTCGGACAGGCTGCGCCGGCTCAGTTCAGACGCAAGGCCTGATAGGCATTCCACCGGCTCAAATCGGTCAGGATCACCCGTTCGCCAGGGGCGATGCCTTGCACCACTTCGACCCGGTCGCTGGACGCGGCGCCATAGACCACGTGCTGGCGGCGCGCGGTGCCGCCGTCGGCATTCAGGACAAACAGGGTGCCGCTGGCGCGCGCCGAAGCCGTCATGGGGCGGGCGATGCTGACCACGTTGCGCAGCTTGTCGAGCACGATGCGGCCGTCCACCGACAGATCGGGACGGGCGCTGGCCGGCAGCTCGCCGGCAAAATTGACGTCCACCAGCACGCTGCCGTTGCGTACGGCGGGGTCGATGCGGGTGAGCGTTCCCTCGGCCTCGCCGTTATGCGTATCGACCAGTACCGGCAACCCCTGGCGCAGATCTTTCGCCTGGATCTCGGGCACCTGCAGGCGCGCCATCAAAGGCGCCGGCCGCGCCACCCGCGCCAGGCTGGCGCCGGCCGCCACCTGCTGTCCGGGTTCCACGCTCAATTGCTGCAGAATGCCGTTGATGCCGGCCCTGACGCTCAGGGCATCGGCCTCCTGCTGCGCGACGGCCAGGGCGCTCGCCGCCTGGTCGCGCTGGGCCTCGGCGGCGCGCAGCTGGGCCACCGTATTGGCGCCGAAGGATTCCTCGCGCTGGCGGGCGATATCCAGCAGATTGCGGTTCTGTTCCTGCGTGATCTGGCTGTTGTCGAAATCGATCTTTGCCACCGCACCCATGGCATAAGCCTCGGCGATGGACTTGGCCTTGGCCCGGCTGATTTCGAAGTTCGCCCGGCTTGATGCAACAGCCGCTTTCTGCTCCAGCATCTGCGAGGTCAATTCACTGCGCTTGGCCGCCAGATCGGCCTCGGCGCCGGCGCGCGCCGCCTTTGCCTTCGCCAGATTGGCCAGCACCGCCTGGTTTTCCAGCCGCAGAATGAGGGTGTCGGCCTGCACCGCGGCGCCCGGCTGGACCAGCACTTCCTGCACCGTGGCGGCGGCGCCGGCCGTCACCCAGCGCGCATCACGCGGCACCAATGTGCCGCTGATGCGGATTTCGCGCACCATATCGCCCCGGCTCGCGGTATCGAACCACAGATTGGCTTTTGGTACAGCAGGCAAGGCCTTGTCGAGGCTGGCCAAGGCGCCGGCGGCGGCGGCCAGCGCCAGTCCTCCCGCCGCGATCAGGAGATTGCGCTTGCCGAACAGGCGCCGCTCTGGCTTGTTTCTTTTTACGTCCATGCCTTCCTCTCTATCTACTGTTCCACTCAGGCTGCGATGGAGGCGCCGCGCGCCTCCTCCGACTGCTGCGGTGCCGCGCGCAATCCCGCCCGGAAGCTGCCTTCGGCGATGCCGATCTGGCCACGCGCGTTGAAGCGGCACTCTTCCAGCGGCGAGAAGTCGATGATCAGCACATCGCGCACGGCCTGCTCCTGTTCCGGCCCGGCTTCGAGTGCCGTCACATGGTGAAAGACCTCCTTATCCCACACCACCATCGTGTCGAACATATCGCGCAAGGTCAGTTCCGCCAGCAGCGGCCCGCGCTGGCTGACATTGTCGACCGGTGTGTTGCGGAACACCTGGCTGACGCCGCCCTGCGCTCCATGGCGTGCGATCAGATGAATGCAGGTAAACGGCTCGCCGTCCTGATGCGGAACCGAGGGCGTGGGCAAAGCCGGCCTGCCGGGGGCCGCATGCATACGGATCAGGTGCACGCCCACCACCAGCGGGTTGCGCCGGGCATTCGGCCAGAGCTCGGCCAGCGGAACGAAGCTCAGATCGAACAGGATCAGCTCCTTGAGCAGACGGCTGTTCCACAAGGAGCGCGGCAGATGGAAATAACTGCGCAGGGCGCCGCCCTGCTCGGGGTTCAGATCGGCGCCCTGGCGGTAGTCCGAGCTCAAAAACGCATGCGATCCGACGGCAAGATCGAGCATGTCGATGGTCCACGCGGGACCGAGCAGGTAGCGGCCGTAGAAGCGGGAACGGCCCGGCCCATCGCTGCCTCCCCCCTCGAATACCGAGGCAAGCACCTGTTTGTCCGCCTCAAAATCCTCGCCCAGCAGCAGATCTTTTCCCTCGTACGCGCAAAATCCCTCGGTCCGCAGCTGGTCCCGCAAGCGCTCTTCGTCACGAATGCAAACGCATGGCATCGACGCCCTCCCTGGCTCAAAAAATATCATCGTTCACTCTCCTGCGCCTGATCCGCCCCCGTGGCGAGCAGGTACTCGATGGCGCCATCCCCCAGACGGCGGCAACGCAAGCCCGTCCGGTACAGGCGCGCTCCAGCTTCGCCACTGAAAGGATCGGGCAGAAAACGGGCTGCCGTCAGCGCGGCGCGGCCGTGATAGCCGCGCGCCAGCACCGCGCCGCCTGCATACAATTCGCCCACAACGCCGACAGGCACCTGCTGGCCGGCGGCATCCAGCAGGTACAGGTGCGCACTCCCATGCGGCCATGCGCGCGCCGCGCCGCCAGCGGACCTGTGCCGGCTGCTGGCGGTGGTGAGCGCACAGGCTGCACCGCCATGCAGCTGCCATACGGTTTCAATGCCGGTGGCGTTGAACACGCGCGCCAGCATATCGTCTGGCAGCGGCACGCCGAACACGCCCAATACACGGGCCGCCGCCGGCAGCGCTGCGCTGTCGAGCAAATCGGCCAGCCCCGCAACCTCGGCACAGACCAAAGTGGCAGGCGCGTTCGCCAGGTCGCCCTGCTGCGCCGCGAAATGGACTGTGCCACCGCGGGTCAACGGCGCCAGGCATTCGAACCAGGACAGCAGCGAACCGCAAGGCGCTACTGCGGCGGCATGGCCGCGCAATTCCGCCGAAAACGCCGCACGGCCGGCAGCAAACAGTTCGGCGAGAGCGGCATGCGGCAGCAACAGGCCCGCTGCCTCGCTTGCGCCGGTATCCGGATAGATCAGGCAGGCGCCATCGGCGGGGCGCAATGGCCCGCCTTCCCAGGCGGCGGCCAATCCATTTTCCTGCTGCGCGCCGTCTTCGAGCTCGAACACCGGGATTGCCAAGTCACTGCGGCGGCGCCAGCCCGGCGCCGCCACCACGAGCAGCGGCCGGCTATCGCCGAGCAGGCGTTGCAGGCTTGCCTCGGGCAGGCTCGGGGCGAGCGGCACGCAAACGCCACCCGCCATCAGCACGGCGAGCAGCGCAAGCGCCAATTCCGGACCGGTTTCCAGGCAGACGGCGACACGCTGCTCTTCGCGGACGCCCAGCGCCCGCAAGCGGCCCGCCAAGGCTCGGGCCTGGCCGGCGAATACGGCATAACTGAGACTGTGTCCGTCCTTCAGCACCGCGGTTCGGCCCGGCGTGCGGCCCGCTTGCGCCAATACCTGCTCAGGCAAGGCCTGGAAGGGCTGTGCCGCTTCGCCGGCATCGATGCCGTGGTTCTGGACGGGCTCCGCTTCGTCCAGCGGCAGCAGGGGCAAGGCCGCAGCGGACTGCAGTGCGTCCGCCACCATGGCGCGCAGGATCTGGCGGAAATAGGCGATGATGCGCTCCACGCTGGCGCGCTCGAACAAGGCGCTGGCAAATTCCAGATTGCCGCTCAAATGATTGGCCCGTTCCTCGATGACCAGACTGAGATCGTATTTCGCGCTGCGCGAAGCGCCCATGCCAAGTCCCTGCACCCGTAAACCAGGCAGCATCAATTCCCCGGTGCCGGCGTTTTGCCAGGCGAACATCACCTGAAATACCGGGCTGTAAGCGGTGCTGCGCACCGGACGGGCGGCCTTGACCATCTGCTCGAAAGGCAAATGCTGATGCTCATGCGCCTCAAGGAAAGCCGTCCTGACCTGTGCCAGCAGCTGCGCCACTGAGAGCGGCGTGCCAAAGTCCAGACGCATAGGCAGCATATTGATGAACAATCCGATCAGCTCCTCCACTTCGCGCAAGGGCCGATTGATGGCCGGCGTGCCGATCAGCAGTTCGCGCTGGCCCGACATGCGCTGCAGGGTCAGCGCCCAAGCCGCCAGCACCGTCATATACAGGGTTAAGCCGTGGGCCTGGGCCAGGCGGCGCAGCCCTGCCGTCAGCTGCGCATCGATTTCCAGATCGATGGCGGCGCCGCTGAAGTCCTGCACGGCCGGGCGCGGCCGGTCGGTCGGCAACAGCAGCTGCGGCGGTGCGCCGGCCAGCCGCCCGGTCCAGTAGCTCAGTTGCCGCTCCAACAGCGCGCCGCTCAGCCACTTCTGCTGCCACAGCGCGTAGTCGGCGTACTGCACCGGCAGTGGCGCCAGCGACGGTGCCTGGCCGGTGTGGAAATCGGCATACAGCGTGGCGAGTTCACCACCCAGCAGGCCGAATGACCAGGCGTCGGCCACGATATGGTGCATCACCAGCAACAGCGCATGTTCATCTTCCGCAAGCGTCAGGAGATGGGCGCGAATCAGCGGACCTTCGGCCAGATCGAAGCCGGTATCGCAGGCCCTGGCAATGGCCTGCTGTACATCCTGCCCCGGTTCCAGCGCCTGCCGCAGCAATGGGAAAGCGCTGTCCTCGGCCGGCAGAATGCGCTGCAATGGCTCGCCATCGCGGCTGGAGAATACCGTGCGCAGCACCTCATGGCGCACAACGATATGATCGAGCGCGCGCTGCAAGGCCGGCACGTCGAGCCGGCCTTGCAGACGCAGGCCGAAATGCACTTGATAGGCGCGGCCGGCACCCTCCATCTTATCCAGGAACCACAAGCGGCGTTGGCCGGCGGACAAGGGCAAGCCATGCCGCTCGAGCGCCACGGACAGCGGCGGCCATCCGGCCGCTTGCACCCCGGTCCCGGCCAGCGCCACCACCACCGGCGCCAGTTCGGCGATCGTCGGCGCCTCGAACAGGCGCCGCAGCGGCAGGTCGACCTGCAAGGCTTCGTTGATGCGGGCGATAACGCGCGTGGCAATCAGGGAATGTCCGCCCAGCTCGAAGAAGTTGTCGTGAATGCCAATGCTCTGGCGCTTCAGCACCGTTTCCCATATCTCCACCAGCTGCTGTTCCAGCGGCGTGCGCGCCGCGACGTAATCGCCGGCGACGCCAGCCACATTCCCGTCCGGCCTTGGCAACACCTTCAAATTGACCTTGCCGTTGACATTCAGGGGCAGCGCGGTGAGCGGCAGGAAGGCCGCCGGTACCATATAGGAAGGCAGGCGCGGCTTAAGGAATGCGCGCAATTGCGCCATGTCGGCCGCGTGCCCCTCGCGCGCCACGATATAGGCGGCCAGATAGCGCTCTCCCGGCACGTCCTCCAGCGCCAGAACGATGGCATCCTTGACCGCCTCATGTTCCTGCAGCACCAACTCGACTTCGCGCGGTTCGACCCGGTAGCCGCGTATCTTTACCTGGGTATCGGCGCGTGCCAGATATTGCAGGGAACCGTCCGACAGGAAGCGCGCCAGATCGCCGGTGCGGTAAAGACGCTTGTCCTGCCCGGCCTCGAACGGGGAAGGCAGGAAGCGCTCCGCGGTCAATCCCGCGTGGTGCAGATAGTCGCGTGCCAGCGCGGCGCCGCCCAGATATATTTCGCCGGGAACGCCATGCGGTACGGGGTGCAGATGACGGTCCAGCACATAGACGGTGCTGTTGGCCACCGGACGGCCGATCATGACCTCCCGCCCTGCCGGTCCATCGCCAGGCTGCGCCGGCAGCAAGCCACGGGTCACCGCGATCGTGCCTTCCGTCGGTCCGTAGGTGTTGAAGACCTGAATGCGCCCACCGGTCAGCTCCTGCCACTGGGCCAACTTTTCCGGTATGGCGCGCTCGCCGCCGATCACAATGCAGCGCAGGCGTGACGGCAAGGGATGGGTGTCCAGCGTGGCAATCAGCTCATGCCAATAAGCCGTCGGCAGAACCATCATGGTCAGTTGCAGACGTTCAGTCTCGCGCACGAAGGCGGCGGTCGAGTCGAGCATGCGTTCCGGACGCAGCACCAGAGTCGCCGCGCCACGATAGGCGATCAGGCTCTCCTCCAGGCTGGCGTCGAAGGCAATCGAGGCGAATTGCAGTATCCGGTCGCCGGTATGGATCCCATATTCTGCAGCGGCGTGCTGCGCATAGTTGATCAAGGCGGCATGGGTCAGCGTCACGCCCTTTGGACGTCCGGTCGAGCCGGACGTATACAGGATACAGGCGGCGTTGGCGCCTCCAGCTTGGCAAGGGAGATCCTGTTCGCTTTCGGCGGCGATGGCTGCCGCCTCGCGGTCCAGGTACAGCGTGCTTTCCACCGGCAGCTCCGCGCCGTCCATGGTGGCCGTGTCCGACAATAATAGGCCAATGCCGGCATCGGCGGCAATCGCGTTCAGGCGCTGCGCCGGATACACGGTGTCCAGCGGCACATAGGCAGCCCCTGTTTTCAGCACAGCCAGCACGGCGACGAACAAATCCACCGATCGCGGCAACAGCACGCCGACCCGATGCTCCAGTCCCACGCCATGCCTGCGCAGCAAATGGGCAAGCCGATTGGCGCGGACATTCAGCCCAGCATAACTCAGCGCCTCTCCGCCGCCTTCAATGGCCGGCGTCTCAGGGCTGTTGCGGGCATGCCTTTCCACCCACTGCTGCAGCAGGTCCGCTTCCAGCGGCATCGCCGGGCCTCGGCTCCAGTCCGTGAGTACCTGGCGGCGCTCGGAATCCGCCATCAAAGGCAGATCCTTCAAGGCGCAGCCTGGATAGGCTGCAGCGCTGCGCAGCAGGACATGGTAGCGGCCGATCAGCGCGGCGATGGATGTATCGCTGAAGACGTCAGCGTTGTATTCGGTGCGCCCCCACAAGCCATCCGGGCACTCGATCAGCGTGAGCGATAAGTCGAATTTGGTGGTGCCGTTGCTGCTGTCGGTGCAATAGCGCACCGTGTCATCGTCGATGATGGGGAAAGGCTGGCTGGTTTCCGTGCCCCATAAGGCGCAGCTGCCGGCCTGCGTGGGCGGCGTGTTAAGCAGGGCCAGCACCGTCTGGAACAGCGGATTGCCGCTGGCGCTACGCTCGACCTGCAGATCCTGCATCATCGCCTCGTATGGCACCGCCTGGTAAGCATACGCGCCCAGGCAGGTCTCCTTCGTCTGGCGCAGCAGTTCGCGGAAACTGGCCTGCTCGTCGATGCGCAGCCGCAAAGGCAGTGTGTTCAGCAGAAACCCGATCAGGCCCTCGCTTGCAAGCTGGTGCCGGTCGGAGATCGGCGAGCCGACGATCACGTCGCGCTGTCCCGTATAGCGCGCCAGCAGCGCGGCATAGCCGGCTAGCAGCACCATGAACAGTGTCACGCCTTCCCGCTCGCAGACGGCACGCAGCGCGCCAGTCAGGGCGGGCGGGAAAAAGAACTTGCCGTTCTTGCCGCGCGGCGGCTCCTGCCGGGCATGATCGGCGATGAAATTCAGCGATGGCAGCTCGCCTTGCAGCTGCCGCCGCCACCATCCCAGATGCGCATCCAGCCGCGCGCCGCTCAGCCAGCGCTGCTGCCAGATGGCGAAATCGGCCCATTGCAGCGGCAATTCGGGCAGTGGCGAGGGCTGGCCGGCGCGGTAGGCCGTATACAACGCTTCCAGTTCCTGGTTGAGCAGCTTTTTGGACCAGTCGTCGCTGGCGATATGATGGATGCTGAGCAGCCACAGGTAGCGCTCCGGCGCCAGGCGCAGCAGCTTGATACGCAGAGGTAAATCCTTGGCCAGGTTGAAGGGAGTGGCGCTTTCCTCCGCCGCGAGGCGCAGGGCCTCTTGTTCGCGTTCGGCGGCGGGCAAGGCGCTCAGGTCCAGCAGCGGCCAATCGAGCGGCGCAGGCGGGTGGATTTGCTGCCGCGGGATGCCGTCGACAGCGGGAAAGGTCGTGCGCAACACCTCGTGGCGACGCAGCACTTCATCGACCGCCCGGCGCAGGGCCGGTACATCGAGCGCATGCGGAATCTTGATGCAATCATAGACGTTGTAAGCAGGTACGCCGGGCTGAAGCTGATCGAGGAACCACAGCCGCTGCTGCCCAAACGTCAGCGGAATCGGTTCCACACGCTCCATGCGGCCCAGCTCCGGCCCCTCCTCCGCGCGGCTCTGGCGTAGCAATGCCAGCAGCTCAGGCTTGCGCCGCGCCAGCTCTGCCTTTAAATCTTCGTTCAGCGCCTGCGGCGGCGCACGAAAACGCAGCTTCTCCTCTTCCAGCCAGAGGTGGATGCCACGGCCTTTCAGCTGGTTCAGGAACTGCACCGTATTCATGGTCAGATTTCCCCTTCCAGCATATCGCCCTCCAGCGCCGCCCAGGCATTCTCCGACGGCAGTTGCAGCGCAGCGATCAGTTCCGCCTGGCCTGCGATGGTGGACGCTTCGAAAATACAGCGCAATTCGAGCGCCAGTTCGAACTCGCGGTTAATTCGGGCGATCAGCCGGGTACCCAGCAGCGAATGGCCGCCCAGCTCGAAGAAATCGTCGTGAATGCCCACCTGTTGCACACCCAGCAGCTCCTGCCAGATAAGGCCCAGACGGCGCTGCTCCGGGGTTTCCGGCGCAATGAAGCGGGTGTCCAGCGCTGGCCTGGCGTGGCCCGGCGTCGCGACCGCTCCCACCGTATCGATGCCGGCGGCCATATCCAGGCAAGCACTGGATACGCCCTGGCCAATCAATCCCCAGATCACGTTGACCAGCATCGCATAGCGCGGCGGCGGGGTCTGCTCCCAGCCCTCGCAAGCCAGAGACATGACGCGCCGGCTCTGCGTCGACGCTGCGGCCAGCGCCTCCTGATAGGCGCGCCGTACGCCGTACTGTGCATCATCCGATCGCGCCAGCAGCACGGCCAGGGCCACCGGCATTTCGTCGAGCAGACGGGCCACCGCCAACGCCTGCGGCAAGCTACCGCCCGTATCGAACACGGCATCGATGCCGCCACCAGCCGTAGCGGCCAGCTGCGCCGGATGCCAAGGTTGGTCTTGCGCGGAATCCGGCGCCAGGCAGTGCACGGCGCATCCCATTTCTTCGAGCACCCGCAGCTGCCAGAGGCGCTGGGCGGTTTCATCGCCGTCCAGTCCTTGCGCGATCAAGCCGTCCCACTGCGCGCGCGGCGGCAGCGCTTGCGCCACCGTCATGACAATGGCGCGGGCGCCGGAACGCGCCAGCTGGTAGGCAAGGCCCAGCGCAAGCGCTTCGCACTCTCCGACGATCAAATAGCGCCCCTGCGGCGGCAACTCGCAGGCCGCCGCCTGCCGCGCCAGGTGCAAGGGTTCATCCACAGCTGCCCAGCGCCGCCGGCCGCGCAGAGCCAGCCGGGCCGGTGCAGAAGCCTCGCATGCTTCGGCCGCGATGCGCTCGGCCAGTTCGGCCTCGCGCCCGCTGCCGGAGACTGGCACAATGATGTCCAGCGCCCGCGGGCCGTTGCCGGCAATGTCGCCGTCCTCGCCTCCCAGCAGGACCGCTTCCGCCAATATTTCCTCATCCCCGCCCACACTCGCCGTGTTCCGGCGCAGATACAGCATGCGGTAGGCGCGTCCGGTGCAAGCCTGCTGTAGCGCCGTCCAGCAGCGCGCCAGCATTTCACCGGCGGCCAGGGCGCAGTCAACGCGCTCCCCCTGCACGGAATCGGGCAATACCTTCAGACCATCCAGATAGATAGCCTGTATCGCACCGCCATGACCGGCGCATAGCTGATCGATGTGGACCGTCAAGGCCACCTGCTCCCCAAACGGCGCAGGCTTGATCCGATGCACCACAGCTCCAGCGGCGCGCAGATTCTCTTCAATGCACCCGCTCAAGGAGGTGTCATCGCCGAACAGCAGCCACAATGCTTGTTCTGCGCCGCCGGCACGTGCTGGCGGCAGCTGTTTCCAGCTCCTTCCCTGCAACGCTGTCTGTTTCGCCGCCTGGATCTGGCTGCCATGTAGAAGGCGCTGATAGTCGGCATCTAGCCAGTAGCGCGCGCGTTCGAACGGATAGGCTGGCAAAGGCAGCCGCCGCCGCGGCACATGGGAATGGTAGGCCTTCCAATCCGGCTCTGCACCACGCAAATAAAGCTGCGCCAGCAGCGCCGTCACACCGGCTTCGCCGCCGGCAGTGCCATCCACCGTCAGGACCGCTGGCGCGGCGCTAGCGCCGAAATACACCACGATATTCTCCGCCGCCGCACTAGCGCCTCCCTCGCGGCGGCTCGGAGCCAGCAATTGCTCCAGCCAGTATTCCGGATCGGCCGCTTGCGCAGCGCCGATAGCGCTTCCTCCAACATGGATCAGGCAAGCGGCGGCCGGTCCCTCCAGCACCATGCCATACAACTCCTGCCGCAATTCTTCCGGCTTGCCGGTGGCCAGCACACCAACCAGGCGCACCGCATCGGCGAGCTGCCAGCAGCCGGCCAGCGCGGCACACAAAATAGCGCCGCTGCCTTCGCCAGCCAGTACCTGCGGCATCAAGCCCCATGCCATTAGCAGGCGCGCCATCGCGTACTGGCAGGAAAACGCCAGCGCATGGCTTGCCAGCTCCGTCTGGCCTCGGCCACCGCTGCGCAGCAGGTGGCATAAATCCTCGTCCACGATGGTTTCGAACATTTCGCAGCAGCGTTCCGCCTCTTCGCGGAAGATCGGCTCCGAATGATACGACCCAGGTATCGTCCCGGCGCCGGCGCCGGCGACGCCGGCTGGACTGAAGAAGAACTGCAAGGTGCTGCCCTGGTTCCCAGCCTGTCCCTGCCAGTCGGCGTGTGGCCGCTCGCCGCGCAAGGCCACAAGCAGTTCCACGCGGCTGGCGTACGCGATGGCGCGCCGATGCTGGAAACGCCGCCGCCCGACTTGCAGCGTGTAGGCCACGTCATCCAGATCCGCTGCAGGCTCGCTCTCCAGATGGCTCAGCAGGCGCTCCGCAGCCGCAGCCAGCGCCCCGGGGGTGCGCGCCGACAGCAGCAGCAGCTTGCTGGCGCGCCCCGGCAGGGTCGTTGCCGGCGGCGGCGCCTCTTCCAGCACAATATGGGCATTGGTGCCGCCGGTGCCGACCGAATTGACCCCCGCCCTGCGCGGCAGGCGGCCACGCGGCCATGGCTGGCCCTCGGCCTTGACGACGAAGGGACTGGCGGCGAAATCGATCTTGGGATTGGGCGACTCGAAAAACAATGTCGGCGGCAGCATTTCGTGCTTGAGCGCCTCGACTGTCTTGATCAACCCCAGAATTCCCGCCGCGCGGTCGGCGTGGCCCACATTCGGCTTGACCGAGCCGATCACGCAGAAATGCCTGTCGTCGGTCGAATTGCGGAAGGCGCGCGTGAGCGACGCCACTTCGATCGGATCGCCCAACTCCGTCGCCGTGCCGCTAGCCTCGACGTAGGAGATGCTGCCAGCATCGACACCGGCGTTGGCCAGCGCCATCGCCACCACCTCGGCCTGGCCTTCCACGCTGGGCGCCGAGTAGCCGGCTTTCAGCGAGCCGTCGTTATTGATCGCACTGCCCTTGATCACGGCATGGATGGTATCGCCGTCGGCCAGCGCATCGTCCAGGCGCTTGAGCAGCACCAGGCCCGCCCCCTCGCCGAACACCGTACCGCTGGCGCGCGCGTCGAAGGTGCGGCTACGCCCATCAGCCGATTCGATACTGCCCGGCTCCGGCAGATAGCCGCGCTTTTGCGGTACCCTCAGCGAAATCCCTCCGGCCAGCGCCATATCGCATTCGCCTGCCAGAATATTTTGGCAGGCCACGTGCACAGCCACCAGCGACGTGGAACAGAAGGTCTGGATGCTGTAGCTTGGGCCGCGCAGATTCAGTTTGTAAGAGATGGTCGTGGTCAGTGAATCGGCTTGATTGGCGAATACCGCTTCCGGCTGCGCCAGCAGGGCCGCCGTTTGCGGGTCGGCCTGCAGCCCCTGCCCATAACTATTGTTGTTGGCGCCGGCGAACACCCCTATCGCGCCGTCGAAGCGCAGCGCATCGTAGCCGGCATTCTCCAGCGTCTCCCAAGCCACCTCCAGCAGTAGACGGTGCTGCGGATCGGTAACCTGCGCTTCCAGCGGCGAATAACCGAAAAAGCCCGCGTCGAACATATCGGTGCCATCCAGCACCGGACGCCTGCGCACGTAACCCGGCTGCGAAAACTCTTCGCGCCGCACGCCGGCATTCAGCAATTCCTCGTCGCTGAAAGTGCGCAGGGACTCCTCGCCAGCCTCCAGGCCGGCCCAGAATGCGTCCACCGTCGCAGCCCCTGGGAAGCGCCCCGCAAGTCCGATAATGGCGATATCCGCGCCGCCGGCGCCATGCCGCCGGCGCGCTGCCTGCCGTTCCTCGACCAAGGATTTGAGCGCATTGCCGGCTTCTTCGGCCGCAGCGGGCTGTAGACGCTTCGCCAGTTCTTGAACCGTCGGCGCCTCGAAAATGACAACCGGTGAAACCGGCGTATTCAATTCTTTCTGCAATTCCGCGACCAGCTGTATCGCCGACAGCGAGGTACCGCCAAGATCAAAGTAGTTATCGTGAATGCCAACCGCCTCAATGCCCAGCACCCGGCACCACACTTTGGCTACCCTTGCTTCGCCGTCGCTGGAGGTGGGAATGAATTTGGTTGCCAACGCGGGCCGCGCATACAGCTGTGCCTTGGGCTGGGTATCCTTGCCGGACTGCGTGCCCTTGAACGGGCCGCGCACCCATTGTTCCAGGCGGGCCTCGATACTGCCGGTCGATTCCACCAGATGGTCGGCGGGCCGGTGCCATACCAGGCGCTCGAATGCCTCCGCCCCCTCCTCCGGACTCATTTCAAACTCCAGCACGGTCTTGCCCATGGTGGCGTGCTGCCCTTCGCGCAGGCGCCAAGTATCCCAGCATACGCTGATCCATGGCGTCGCCGCCGTGCGGTTATGCAGACGGGTGAAGGCATCCATATACATATTGGCAGCTGCATACGGAATCAGCTTCATGCCGCCCAATATCGCCGACAGCGATGAGGTCAGCAGGCAGAAGTCGAGCTGCCGCCCTTCCAGCGCCTGCTGCAAAGCCTGGACGCCGTAGACCTTGGGATGGAACTGGTACTCGGAGTCGTCACGCGCAACCTCCTGCGCCATGCGGAAGGCCCAGGATTCGGAAATACCGGCGGCATGCACCACGCCATGCAAGGCGCCGAAACAGTCGCAAGCCTCCTGCACCGCAGCTGTCATCTGCGCGGCATCGGCCACGTCGGCGGCCACAATTCTTACCTGCCCGCCTAAAGCTTCCACTGCGCGCACCTTGCGTATTCTCTCGCTCGTCGCATCGTCGGCGTCGTGACTGGCCAGCCATTCATCCCAGCCCGAGCGCTCGGGCAAGCCGGAGCGGCCGACAAGTATCATGCGTGCGCCGGCCTTCTGCGCGAAGTGGCGGGCCAGAACCAAGCCCACCCCGCCCAAGCCGCCAGTAATCAGATACACGCCGTTCTGGCGCAGCGGCGCTTCCTGGTCCGCCAGCGCCGGAAGGGTGATGGGATCGAAATCCTGCGCCAACCGCAGGCCGCCGCGATAGGCGATCACCGGATCTGCCGGCGCCGCCAGCAGCTCCGCAGCAAGAGCCCGCACCATGACATCCCCGGGACCGGCCTGCGCGTCGGCCAAAGCGATATCCACATGGCGCAGCAGGATGTGCGGACTTTCCTGTGGAATGCCCTTGCATGGACCCAGCAACATGGCCTTGGCCGGCTCTATCGCCTCGCCCTGTTCCACCTCGTGCGCGCCGCTCGAAAGCGCCACGATATCGAGCGGTTCCAGCAGACCGCGTTTGCCGAACGCCTGCACCAGCCACAGAAGGCTGTAGTAACCCAGGTCTAGTACGTCTGACAATGCACCGCCGCCGGCCGTTATGCTGAAGAAGTGGCCTATCTTCGACGGCAACCGCTCCTGAACCTGCAGCTGGCGCACCAGGCGCTCATAGTCTTCCGCATGGCCAGGCCGGATCTGGAAGCGGTTGTCGCCCAGCTTGCGATACGCCTCGCCGGCAACGGCAACGATGACATCGGCGCCCGCCGTGGACAAGAGACCTGCAACGGCATCCGCATAGCCGATACCGTCGGCGAACAGCAGCCAGCGTTGAACTCCCGCGCCCGCGCGGCCTCGCCGTTGCGCTTCGCGCCACACCGGCCGGTAGAACCACTGGCCGATATCGGCCACCTTGCCGGTATGGCTTTCTGGTATGGCGTCCGCCTTGCGGCCCGCTTCCACCCAGTAGCGCTGCGGTTCGAAAGCATAGGTAGGCAGCGGCAGTTTGTGACGGCGTTCTCCTGCGTAGTAGGCCGTCCACTCCGGCTCCAGCCCTGCCACCCATAACTGGCCCAGCGCCGCTTGCAGGCAGATTTCGTCCGTCTCGTCCTGGTAGGCCGCCCGCAGCAGCTGCACCATGGCAGGCGCGGCTTGCGCGAAGGCCGGATGCTGGCGCACAAACGATGCCAGATTCTGGCCCGCGCCCACTTCGATCAGCACCCGTCCCGGCTCCTGCAGCAGCGTGCCGATGCCTTCGCCGAAGCGCACGGTGCGGCACATATGCGCCACCCAGTAGTCCGGCGAACGCGCCTGCTCTTCCGTGATCCAGCCCCCGCTCAGATTGGAAATGAAGGGCAGTTGCGGCGCCTGCAGTTCGATCTCTTCCAGCAAGGCGCGCAAGGCGTCGCTGGCGCCTTCCATCATCGGTGTATGGAAGGCATGCGTGGCCGGCAAGCGTCGGCTGACATGGCCTGCCTCAGCCAGTTTGGCTTCCAACCCGGCCAGCGCCGCCTCCGGCCCGGCCAGCACCGTCGTTTTCGGTCCACTGCAGATGGCGATGGCCAAGCCTTCGCCCAGCAGCGGCATGGCATCCTGCTCGCCCAGCGGCACCGCCAGCATCGCACCGCCCGGCAGTGCGTCGATCAGGCGCGCCCGCAGCGCCACCAGGCGCAAGGCGTCTTCCAGGCACAGGCAGCCAGCCACCGTGGCGGCCACGAATTCGCCCAGGCTGTAGCCAATCAACGCCTGGGGCATCACGCCCCAGCTCATCAACATATGCGCCAGGCAGTACTCCACCACGAAGACCGCCGGCTGCGCCAACGCCGTCTGTTGCAGCGGCCCGGCCGGTGCCGCCTCGCCGCGCCGCAGCAGCGTTTTCAGATCCAAGCCTGCCTTGCCGCCATCAGCCGGGAACAGCAACTCGCGCAAGTCCTGGCCCAGTAGCGGCAGCAGCAGCTCGCAGCAATGATCCAGCTCGTCGCGGAACACCGCTTCGCTGCGGTACAGTCCCGCTGCCATGCCCGGGTAATGGTCGCCCACGCCGGCAAACATGAACACGGCGCTCTTCTTACCCGCCCCCACCTGGGCTTCCAGCACCTGCCGTCCGCTGCCGCCGCGCAGGGCGGCGATCGCTTGCGCATGGTCGCTGCACACCACCGCCTTGCGGAACTCCAGACGCTTGCGTCCCGTTTGCAGGGTATAGGCCACATCGGCCAGCGGCAGCGCTGGCCGAGCCGCCAGATGCGCGGCCAGCCGTTCGGCCGCCTGGTCGAGCGACCATTGCGTCTTGGCCGACAACATCAGCACCTGGGCCGCCCGGCCTGGGCTGGCCGGCGGCAGCGGCGGCGCCTCTTCCAGGATGAAGTGGGCATTGGTGCCGCCCAGGCCGACGACGTTGACGCCGGCGCGGCGCACCGTCTCGCCGCGCGGCCAGGGTTGCGCCTGCGCCGCCACATAGAAGGGGCTGGCGGCGAAGTCGATATTCGGGTTGGGCGACTGGAAATGCAGCAGCGGCGGAATCAGGCCGTGATGCAGTGTCAGTGCTGTTTTGATCAACCCCGTGGCACCGGCGGCGCGGTCCAGGTGGCCCACATTGGGCTTGATGGAGCCGAGCGCGCAGTAGGTCTGGCGCTGCGTGCCGGCGCGATAGGCCTTGCTCAGCGCCGCCACCTCGATCGGGTCGCCCAGTTCCGTGGCGGTACCATGCGCCTCGACATAGCCGATATCGTCGGCCGCCACACCGGCGCTGGCCAGCGCCTCGGAAATCGCCACCGACTGGCCTTCCACGCTGGGCGCGGTGTAGCCGACCTTGAGCGATCCGTCGTTGTTGACGGCCGAACCCTTGACGACGGCATAGATATGGTCGCCGTCGGCCAACGCGTCTTCCAGGCGTTTAAACACCACCACGGCCACGCCGTCGCCGATCACCGCGCCCTTCGCCTGCGCGTCGAAGGTGCGCACATGGCCGTCCGGCGAATCGATGCCGCCTTCTTCGTAGAGGTAGCCTGTCTTGCCTTTGATGGAAATACTGACGCCACCAGCCAGGGCCACATCGCACTCGCCGTTCAACAGGCTCTTACAGGCCAGGTGCATGGCTACGCCGGAAGTGGAGCAGAATGTCTGCACCGACATCGCCGGACCTCTCAGATTCAGCTTGTACGACACGCGCGTGGTCAGCGAATCGTTGCTGTTGTTGACGTAAGCCTGCCAGGTTGTCAGTCCGTTGCCCGTCAGGTCAGGGCGCGACAGCAGATTATTCAGATACAAGCTGCTATTCGCACCGCCATAAACGCCGACCATGCCATGGAAAGTCTCCGGATTGCAGCCGGCATTTTCCAGCGCTTCCCAGGCGCATTCCAGGAACTGGCGGTGCTGGGGATCGATGAATTCCGCCTCGCGCGGCGCGTAGCCGAACAGCATGGCGTCGAAGCGGTCGAAGCCGTCCAGGTCGAAACCCGAACGCACATAATTCGGTTTGTGCAGCATCTCCGGCGTAACACCGGCTGCCAGCAGTTCCGCCTCGCTATAGTAGCTGATCGCCTCGACTCCCCAACTGAGGTTTTGCCACAGCTGATCCACATCGGACGCACCGGGGAAGCGCCCCGCCATGCCGATGATGGCGACGCCACGAGCGCCGCGCGCATCGCGCGCCTGTTCCCGGCGCTGCGCGAACACCTGTCCGACATCCACTGTCTCAAGCACCGCCTCTGGCGCCAGATGGCGCGCCAGGGCCTCGATCGTCGGCAGCTCGTACAGCATTACCGGCGTCAGCTCGGCATCGAGTTCGCGCCGCAGTTCCGCAATCACCTGCAGGCCCACCAGGGAATTGCCGCCCAGGTCGAAGAAGTTGTCGGCCGTGCCCACCTGGTCGATACCCAGCGCGCGCTGCCAGACTGCCGCGATCTTGCTTTCCAGCTCATTGCTGGCCGCCACGAAGCCGGTCGGCAGTGCCGGACGCGGATAGGCCGCCTGTCGCCTGCCGCGCGTCTGCTGCACGATATCGCTCAATTTGGCCACGCTGCAGACATTGCTGCCGGCCACCATCGCCACCGCGTCCTCGGGCAGCAACACCACCTGCGCCGCATCGAACGACAGGATGCGGCGGATCGCTTCCATCCCTTCCTCGAAACTGATGCCGAACTGCCGCCGGTGCTGCACCAGCGCTTCGCGCAGCTCCGGCTGGAAGCCGTTCAGCCCATCGCTCCAGGCATCCCACTGCCATTCGCCGAAGTTCACCGCCACCGTCATGCCATGCCGGCGATGGTGGCGCTGCGCGAACGCGTCGAGGAAAGCGTTCCCGGCGCAGTAATCGATCTGGCCCGGCCCACCACCCGTCAAGGCTGCGATCGACGACACCAGCAGCATGAAGTCCAGCGGCACATCGGCCACCGCCTTCGCCAGCGCCAGGGTGCCCTGCACCTTCGAGGCCAGCACCGCCGCCGCCGTCTGCGCCGGCTTGAGCTGGGTCAGGCCCTGGCCCGGCACACCGGCCGCATGGAAGACGCCATGCAACGTACCGAATCGCTCGACGGCGCTGCGCACCGCAGCGGCCACCTGCTCCACGTCGGCCACATCGGCCGCCAGCGTCAGCACCTGGGCACCCGCCTGTTCCAGCGCCATCAGCTTGCGCAGACGTTCGGCCTGCTTTTCATCGGCATTGCCTTCGGCGCACAGCGCCTGCCACTGCTCGCGTGGCGGCAGCGCCGAGCGGCCCAGCAGCACCAGGCGCGCATCGTACTGCTGATGCAGGAACTCGGCCAGGGCCAGGCCAATGCCGCCCATGCCGCCGGTGATCAGATATATGCCGCCCTGGCGCAGGCGTGGCGCCGCTTCGCGCAGCGCCTCCACACGCACCTGCTCCAGATACGGCAGCCAGCGGCGGCCATGGCGGAAGGCCACGAACTGCTCGCCATGCCCACCCAGCAGCTCCGCCGCCAGCGGCGCAGCTGCCGGGCTGTCCGCTCCGGACAGATCGATGTGGCGGCAAGCGATATGGGCATATTCCTGCCGGATCACCTTGCATGGCCCGCGTACCAGCGCCTTCACCGGATGCAACGCTTCCGTGCCCAGCACGGCCTGCGCATCGCGCGACACAATGCACAACTCCAGTGCCGTCTCGTTAAGCTGATCGCCAATCGCCTTGGCCAGATGGAACAGGCTGTAGAATGCCAGGTCGATCTGGCCGGCCAGCTGCGCCGCATCGTCCGTATCCAGCCTCTCGTTCCACTGCGCCGCCGTCCATGCATGCACGATGCGCTGCGGGATGCGTCCGCTGCGCCGCAAGGCTTTCAGCAGCGCGCCGTAATCCTCGGCTTGACCGGGACGCAGCTGGAAGCTGCCATCTTCTTCGGCGCGGTAGGTATCACCCGCCCGCACCAGCACTGTGCTCACACCAACCGCTTGCGCGCTGGCCGCCAGCGCCGCACCGACACCGTCGGCATCGGCAAAGATCAACCAGCATTCATCTCGGGCTGCCCGCGGCACCTGTTGTTCCAGCGCTTCACCCTGGCGCCACAGCGGGAAGTAGAAGGAATCGGCCAGCTCCGCCTTTGTCTGCCGCGTCATCAGCTGGCTGGCGATGGCGTCCGGCTGCGTTGCCGTCTCGATCCAGTAGCGCTGCCGCTCATACGCATAGGTCGGCAATGCGATGCGGCGACGCCGTTCACCCACATAGTAGGCATCCCAGTCCGGCGCGCTGCCGGCTACCCACAGCCGCGCCAGCGCCGCCGTCAGCACGCCCTGATCCTCGTCCTGCGCATAAGCCGTGCGCATCGCCGGCAGCACCACGCTGCCGCTCTCGCCGCGCGCTCCGCCCAGGCGCTGGCGCACCAGCGATCCCAGGCTCTGGCCCGGTCCCACTTCCACCATGGCCCAGTCGCCGCGTGCCAGCAGGCTGTCCAGGCATTCGGCGAAACAGGCCGTCTGCAGCATATGCCGCACCCAGTATTCCGGATCGGTTGCCTGTTCATCCGTGATCCAGCTACCCGTCACATTCGACAGGCAGCGCAGGCGCGGCCGCTGCAGCCGCACGCCTTGCAACAGCGCGCGCAGGCCGGCCGCCGCCGGCGCCATCATCGGCGAGTGGAAGGCGTGCGTCGTCGGCAAACGCCGGCTCACCACATCCTTCGCCTTGAGCACTGCTTCCAGCGCTTCCACTGCCGCTTCCGGCCCAGAGACCACCGTCAGCCGCACGCCATTGCTGATGCCGATGCTCAGCGCATCGCCCAGCAGCGGCAGCACCTCGGCCGCCGACAACGGCACCGCCAGCATCGCACCCGGCGGCAGCGCCTCGATCAGGCGCGCCCGACCCGCCACCAGCTTGAGCGCATCCTCCAGCGTCAGAATCCCGGCCAGCGCCGCCGCCGCGAACTCGCCCACGCTGTAACCCAGCACCGCTTCCGGCCGCACGCCCCAGCGCACCAGCTGCTGCGCCAGGCAGTACTCGACCACGAACATTGCCGGTTGCGCATGCAAGGTGCGGTTCAGGCGCACGCTGTATTCATCCTGCACCGCGACGCCGCGCAGCAGCGCCTTCTCATGGTTCTGCACCGGCATCTGCGCGACAAACAGCACCTCGCGCAAATCGCAGTCCAGTTCCGGCCGCAGCAGCTCGCAGCAGCGGTCGATCTCCGCGCGGAAGGCCGGGATCTCCCGATACAGGCCAGCGGCCATATTCACATACTGCTCGCCAACGCCGGGGAAGAGGAAGGCCACCGGACGCTTGCGCGCTTCCTGCGCGCCGCGCCAGCTGCGTTCCGCACCACCGTCGCGCAGCGCCTGCACCAGCGCGGCGCGATCACGCCCTGCTACCGCCAGGCGCTCGCCGAATTCGCGCCGTCCCCTGTGCAGGGTATAGGCGGCATCGGCCACGTCGATACCGGCATCGGCATCCAGCGCGGCCGCCAGATTCAGGCGCATCGTATCCAGCGCCGCCGGCGTCTTGGCCGACAGCGTGAGGAACTGCCAAGCCTTGCCCGGCGAAGACAGCGCCGCCTCCGGCGCCTGTTCCAGCACGATGTGGGCATTGGTACCACCCACGCCCAGCGCGGTCACGCCGGCACGCCGTGGTCCATCCGTCGCCAGTTGATGCAGCTCTGTGCGCACCAGGAAGGGACTGTTGGCCAAATCCATCTTGGGATTGGGGTGCTCGAAGTGCAGCGTCGGCGGAATCCAGCCCGTACGCACCACCTGGGCCGCCTTGATCACGCCGATCACGCCGGCGGCGCGGTCGGTGTGGCCGAAATTGGTCTTGATCGAACCCAGGGTGCAGAACTGCTTCGCGGCCGTGCTGGCGCGGAAGGCACGGGTCAAGGCCGCCACCTCGATCGGGTCGCCCAGTTCGGTGGCCGTGCCATGCGCCTCAATGTAGTGGATATCCTGCGCTTCCAGACCCGCGTCTGCCAGAGCCATGCTCACCACCTCGGCCTGGCGTTCAACGCTGGGCGCGGTGAAGCCGGCCTTGAGCGCACCGTCGTTGTTGATCGCCGTGCCTTTGATCACGGCGTACACGGTGTCGCCATCGGCCACGGCTTCGTCCAGCCGCTTGAGCAGCAGCATGCCCAGACCGTCGGAAAACACCGTGCCCTGGGCACGCGCATCGAAGGTGCGAGTATGGCCGTCCGGCGAGCTCTGATTGCCTTGCTCGAACAGGTGGCCACGCTTGCTGGGAACCAGAACCGATACGCCGCCCGCAAGCGCCATATCCGTTTCGCCGCTGCGCAGGCTCTGGCAAGCCAGATGGATCGCCACGCCCGAAGTCGAGCAATAGGTGCCGATCGAGAGACTCGGGCCATTCAGATTGAGCTTATATGAAATACGCGTACTGAGTGAGTCTTGGGTGTTCGCCAGGTTGGTTTCAAAGCGGTCCAGCCCCTCCCACAGTTCACGGTCCGCATGCAGCTGCATTTGATACAGGCTTTGCGTGGTACCGGCAAAAACGCCGATCATGCCGTCGTAGCGCCAGGAGTCGTAGCCGGCATGCTCCAGGGTCTGCCACGCCGTCTCCAGCATCAACCGATGCTGCGGGTCTATTAGCTCCGCTTCGCGCGGATTGAAGCCGAATACGCCGGCGTCGAACAGCTCGATGCCTTCGACGATGCCGCGCTTTTTGACATAGGCAGGATGATGCAGCACGGCCGGCGCCACGCCGGCGGCGAGCAATTCCTCGTCGCTGAAGCTGCTCACCGACTCCACACCATCAAGCAGCTTGCCCCACATCGCCGGAATATCGTTCGCGCCGGGGAAGCGGCCAGCCATGCCAATAATGGCAATGTCCGCATGTGCCGCGCTGCGCCGGGTATGGCGCCGCGCCTTCACCGCCAAACCGGCTTGCTCATCCGCGCTCTCGCCGTCCGCTGTGCCGGCCAAGGGCGCCAGCCGCTTCGCCAGCTCGCTGACGCTGGGGGCCTCGAACACCAGAATAGGCGACAGAGGTACATCGAACTCGCGCTGCAGCTCGGCGATCACCTGCATCGAAATCAGGGAATTCCCGCCAAGCTCAAAGAAATTGTCATCCAGGCCTACCTTGTCGATGCCGAGAACGTCCTGCAGCACGCGCGCAACGCGCTGTTCGATCGCGTTGCTGGCGGCGATGTAGGCGGTGCTCACAGCAGGACGCGCGTAGTGCGTTGTCGCGCCGGCAGGTTTGAGTTTGAGCTGTTTTCGGTAGACCCACTGGTCCAGGCGTAATTGCAGATCGGCCGTCGAATTCACCAGATGGTGTGCGCTGCTTGAACCGAGCACGCGGCGCACCGCTTCCGCCCCCTCCTCGGGCCACATCAGGAAGGCTTCCAGCGTGGTTCCTTTATGATCCTGTTCGCCCTGCTCGCGCGCCCAGCTGTCCCAGTCGACGGCGATCCAGCGCGTGCCGCCATCCTTTCCGCGCGCCACGGCATAAGCGCTTTCAAAGGCATTGGCCGCCGCATACATCGACAAGGTCATGCCGCCGAGCGTTGCCGACAGCGAGGAAAACAGCAGGCAAAAATCGGCCTGGCGCCGCTCCAGCAGCCGGCCCAGCACCTGCGTGCCGCGCACCTTGGCTGCGAAATGCACTTCCGCGCGCTGCGGCGAGACATCGGCAATCGTGGCGTGCGACTCGGCAGTGATCAAGCCCGCAGCATGGAAGACGCCATGAAGAGCGCCATGGCGCTGCTCGATATCGGTGAAAATAGCTTCCATCCGCTCAGGATCGGTCACATCGCCCTGGTACACGGTGATGGCCGCGCCCTGCGTCTCCAGCGCCTGCAAGGCACGGATTTGGCGGCTCAGCGCATCATCCTGCGGCTGGCCGGCAAGCCAGCCGTCCCACGCCGCGCGCTCCGGGAAAGGCCGGCGCGACACCAGCGCCACATTGGCGGCGTAGCGCCCGGCCAGCATGCCGGCCAGCGTCAAACCGACATTGCCCAAACCGCCGGTGATCAGATATGAGCCGCCCTGGCGCAGCGGGTCCGCGCCATCCGCCACGGCTTCCAGCCGCGCGGCGCCGTAGCGCTGCACCAGGCGCTGGCCGGCACGCCAGGCCAGCGCCACATCGCTGGCGCCCGACGCCAGTTCGCGCAGCAGCCCGTCGACATCCTGCGCTGCTTCGCTGTCCAGGTCCAAAACGCGCAACGCGATATTCGGATATTCCTGCGGCAAGGTGCGGCACATCCCAATGACAGCCGCCTTGGCAGCATCGATAGCATCGTCCGCCGTTGCCGCATACAGGCCGTTGCCGATCACCGCCAGCTCGAGCGAGCCGTTGATGCGGCTCTCAGCCAAACCCTGGGCCAGCGCCGCGAGGCTGAAGAAGCCATACGCCTGCGCCTGGTCGAAACCGGATGCTTCGGCCAGACTGCCCATGTGAACCAGGCGCTCGGGAATGAAACCAGCCTTACGCAAAGCGGCGATGGCCTGCTTCAGCTGTTCCGGCCGCTCGGCGTCGATCAGATATTCCAGCTCGCCACTGGCAGTACAAGCGCTGGCCCCGCCCAGCGTCACGACGGCCACGCGCGCATTCTGCCGGCGCAGCCTGTCGGCCAGTGCGGCGCCTGCCGCCACAGGTGGCGTCACCAGCAGCCAGGAGGTTCCTGCCACCGCAGTGCCAGCGGCGGGCACCATGGCCGGCAACCATTGCTCACGGTAGAACCAATCCCCCACATCGTCCACCTTGCCGCCCGGCGCGGCGGGCCGGCGCACAGTATCGATCCAGTAGCGCTGGCGTTCGAAGGGATAAGTCGGCAGCACCACGCGCCGCCGCGCTTCCTCGCCGCTGAAGGCTTTCCAGTCAATCGCCACACCATTGGCCCACAGCTTGCCGAGCGCCGCCAGCAGGCTCTCCGCATCCTCTTCCGCGCCATAGGCACTGCGCATGGTGGGTGCCGCCAACGGTGCCGGCGACAAGGCGCGATAGGCCGGATGCTGGCGCAGCACGGAGCACAGTCCCTGCCCCGGTCCGACTTCCACAAAGACTTTGTCCCCCTTGCTCAGCAACGCTTCGATGCCTTCGCCAAAACGCACCGTCTGGCACATATGGCGCAGCCAATACTGGGAATCGGTGGCCTCTTCGGCCGTGATCCAATCGCCGCTCACATTCGATATATAGGGCAGCGTGGGCGCGCGCAGCGTGACGCTTTTCAGTACCTGCTCCAATGCCGGCCGCGCCGCCGCCATCATCGGCGAATGGAAAGCATGGGTGGCCGGCAAGCGGCGGCAAACTACCTCGCGCCCGGCCAACACGGCTTCCAATGCCGTCATCTCATCCTCCGGCCCAGCCACCACCGTCATGCGCGGGCCGTTCAGGACCGCGATCGACAGCGCGCCATTCAGCATGGGCTGCAGCTCTTCCGCACTGAGCGGGACCGCCAGCATGGCACCGGGCGCCAGCGCATCGATGATGCGGGCGCGCTCCACCACCAGGCGCAGGGCGTCCTCCAGGGTCAACGTACCGGCAATGGCTGCGGCGGCAAACTCACCGACGCTGTAGCCAATCATCGCCTCAGGCACGATGCCCCAGCTGATCAACAGCCTGGCCAAGCTGTACTCGACCACAAAGACCGCCGGCTGCGCTACGCTGGTACGCTGCAAAGGAGCGCCGGCCAGCGGTGCACCAGCGCCGCGGAAGAAAGCGCTGCGCAGGCTGGTCGCGTCCGGGGCGTCGGCAAACAGTTCGGCGCGCAGATCCAGACCGGCCTGCGCTTTCAGCCAGCCGAAGCACTCATCCATCGCAGCGCGGAATACGGCCTCCTCGGCATACAGCTGGGCGCCCATGCCCACGTAGTGCTCGCCCACGCCGGGAAACATGAAAACGACCGGCCGTGGAGCGGCGCGCTCGCCGCGCAGCACATGCGCATGCCGTCCGGCGCGCAGCAGCGCGCTGGCGTCCGCCCCACTGCGGCACAGTACTGCCAGACGTTCGCCGAATTCGCGCCTGCCCTGCTGCAGCGTGTAGGCGACATCGGCCAGCGGTGCCTCGTCTTGATTATCCAGATGATCGGCCAGATTGCGCGCCTGCGCGCTCAGCGCCGCCGGCGTGCGCCCCGACAAAGGCAGCAGTTGCCAGCGCCGGCTGGCTCCCGAAGGCGGCGGCACAGGCGCTTCCTCCACCACCACGTGTACATTCGTGCCGCCGATGCCCAGCGCATTTACGCCGGCGATGCGCGGCGCCCCAGCACGCGGCCATGGCCGCAGTGCGCTGTTGACGAAGAAAGGACTGTCGGCAAAATCGATTTCTGGGTTCGGCGCGCCGAAATGCAGTGTCGGCGGCAGCACGCCGTGCCGCATCGACTGGATCACCTTGATCAGGCCAGCCACGCCGGCGGCACGGTCCAGGTGGCCGAAATTGCTCTTGACCGAGCCCAGGGCGCAGTAGCCGCGCTTGTCCGTGCCGAGGCGGAAGGCACGGTTCAGAGCTGCTACCTCGATCGGGTCGCCCAGTTCAGTAGCGCTGCCGTGCGCCTCCACGTACGAAATCTGTTCGGGCTGGACGTCAGCCACGGCCATGGCGGCGGCCACCACTTCGGCCTGGCCGCTGATGCTCGGGGCGGTGAAGCCGGCCTTCTGCGCGCCATCGTTGTTGATGGCCGAGCCGCGTATCACGGCATGAATGCAATCGCCGTCGGCAAGCGCCTCGTCCAGGCGCTTGAGCAGGACGACGGTGGAGCCATCGCCGAACACCGTGCCGCTGGCCTGCGCGTCGAAGCTGCGCGTATGGCCGTCGCGCGACTCCTGTCCACCGGGACTATATTCGTAGCCGAAATGCGCCGGCACGCGCACCGACACGCCGCCAGCCAGAGCCATATCGGAATCGCCGTTGCGCAGGCTCTGGCAAGCCAGGTGCACCGCCACCAGTGAGGTGGAGCAGAAGGTCTGCACCGCCACGCTGGGACCGCGTAGATTGAGCTTGTAGGAGACCTTGGTGGCCAGGGCATCCTTGTCGTGGGCAATGACGTTATCCAGCGAGACGAAATTGCCGCCTGCGCCCAGATGCGCAATCAGCTCGGCGCCGTAGCTGCTCATATTGGTGCCGGCAAAGACGCCGATCTGGCCCTCGTAGCGCTGGCTGTCGTAGCCAGCGCTCTCCAGCACCTCCCACGCGCATTCGAGGAAGATGCGGTGCTGCGGGTCCATGAACTCGGCCTCGCGCGGCGTGTAGCCGAAGAACTGGGCGTCGAACTGGTCGATATCGTGCAGGATGGGGCGGGCACGGATGTAGTTCGGCTTGCAGTAAGCCTGGGGACCGATGCCGGCCGCCTGCAGCTCCGCATCGCTGAAGTAAGTCAGCGACTCCACCCCGGCTGCCAGATTGCGCCAGAATGCCTCGACATCGCCCGCGCCGGGGAAACGCCCAGCCATGCCGATCACGGCGACCGGCGCTCCACCAGCGTGCGCGCTGCGCTCGCGGCGCAGGCGCAAACGCGCCTGCCATGCGGCGTCGCCGGCATCTGCGGCACGCACCTGCGGCATCAAATGCTGCGCCAGCTTGGCCACGGTGCCGGCGTCGAACAGCAGCACCGGGCTGACGGGCCGGCCGAATTCGGCCTGCAGCCGGGCCGCCACCTGCAGCGCCGACAGCGAGGTGCCGCCCATCTCGAAGAAGTTGTCGTGCAAGCCAATCTGTTCGATGCCCAGCACCGCGCGGTAGACGCCGGCGATGCGCTGTTCGGTGGCGTTACTGAGTTCGACATAGGCGTTCGCCAGCGCCGGCCGGCTATACAGCTTGCGCGGCGCCGCGGCGAGCGCCGGCTGGCGTTTGGCCTGCAGGAATGCGCCATCCACCCATTGCCCGATACGCTCCTGCAGCACACCGGTGGAATGCACCAGACGTGCCTGGCGTGCAGCCAGCACCCGCAGCAAGGCATCGATGCCCTCTTCCGCGTTCATCGCAAACTGCGCCACGGCGGCGCGGCCGCCGGCCGGATTGAGTCCCGCCGCGCCGCCCAGCGCCCAGGTATCCCAGTTCACGCTCAGCCAATTGCCCGCGCCAGCCTGGCGCTGCTGTTCGACGAAGGCATCGAGATAATGGTTGGCCGCCGCATAGGCGGCAAAACCGAAGCCGCCCAGCACCGCCGAAATGGACGAGAACAGCAAATGGAAATCGGGAGCATCGCCGGCCAGCAGGCGCGCCAGCACGCGCGTGCCCGCCACCTTGGCATGGAAATGCTGTTCGCAGGCCTCACGGTCCGACTGCTGCAAGGGCAGCAGGGAAGCCATGGTCGCCACCCCGGCCGCATGGAACACCCCGTCGATGCGCCCGGCCTGCTGCCTTGCCTCGGCCAGAACGGCGGCCATCGCAGCCTCGTCGGCCACATCGGCCGCATAGACCAGTACCTTGCCGGGCGCGTCTTCCAGCGCCGCCAGCGCCCGTATCCTGCCCGCCGTGCTGTCGTTCTCTCCATGCGCGCCGAGCCATTCGTCCCACTCGTCCCTTGGCGGCAGCGGCGTGCGGCCCACCAGTACCACGCTCGCCTGCCAGTTACGTACCAGATAATCCGCCAGCGTCAACCCGATGCCGCCCAGGCCACCGGTGATCAGATAGGTGCCGCCCTGGCGCAAGCCGGTATGTTCCGACTCGGCCGCGGCCAGCGGCAGCCGCTCGAAGCGCTGCACATAGCGCCCGCCGGCGCGATAGGCCACGTCGGTATCGAGCGTGTGCGACTGCAGTTCGCGCAGCAGCAGGCCGGTTTGCGCCTCGGCGGCCAGCGCGGCGTCCGGCGTGAAATCGATGGCGCGGCAAATAATATTCGCGTATTCCTGCGGAATCACGCGGCACGGACCAAGCAGCAGCGCGGCGTCCGGCTGCGGCGCATCGCCGCTGTCGACCCGCCGCATCCCGCCACACACCACGTCAAGCTCCAGCGCCGCGGTCCAAGCCAGGCGGCCGGCCGCCTGGGCCAGCGCCACCAGATCATGGAAGCCATCGCTGCCGGCTTGCCCCTCCCGCGCCAGATACACGATGCGCTGCGGCTGCCAGCCCTGCGCCTGCAACTGCCCGCATAGCTGGCCGATATCGTCCGGCTGGCCGGAACGCAAACGGAAATGTCCTGCTTCCAGCTGTTCGAAGACCGCACCAGGCTGCGTTAGAACCGTGCGCTGGCCAGCCCGCCGCAGCGCCTCGGCCAGCGCCGCTCCGCGCCGGCCATCCGCATCGACGATCAGCCAATGCTCCAGCGCGTCCTGTGCCTGCGGGACGGCAGCGTCGGACAGAGCCTGCGCCTGCCAGCGCGGCAGATAGAACCATTGTGCCGGATCGGCCAGTTTCGCCGCTGCCGGCCGCGCCACATCCGATTCCGACGCCGGCAAGTCGATCCAGTAGCGCTGCCGCTGGAACGGATACGTCGGCAACGACACCCGCACCCGCCGGTCGTCGCCCCAGATTTTGCGCCAGGACAGGGTCTGGCCCGCCAGCCACAGCTTGCCCAGATGGCGCAGCAGGAAGGCTTGGTCGTGCTGCGCGTCGGCGGCGCCGCGGCAGGTGGCCGCCAGCGTATGGCCGCTGCCGGCATGGTGCGGATGCTGGCGCACCAGGGCGCCCAGGCTCTGCCCGGCTCCAACCTCGATCAGCGCGCAAGCCTCCTGCGCCAGCAGGCGCTCCAGCCCCGCGCCGAATTGCACCGGCTGTACCAGATGGCTGCCCCAATAGGATGGCGAACAAGCCTGTTCGGCCGTCAGCCAGTCGCCCGTCACATTCGACAGCAGCGGAATGCGCGGCGGCGCCAGCGGCACGCCGGCCAGCAGTTCCTCCAGCGCCTGCCGCGCCGGCGCCATCAGCGCCGTGTGCACGGCCTGGCCGCTGCTCAGGCGCCGGCTCACAATGCCGTCCTGCTCCAGGCGCGCCTGCGCCGCCTGCACCGCCGCCACGCTGCCCGACAGGACGCTCATGCGCGGACCGTTGACGATGCCCACCGCCAGCTCCGCGCCCAGATAGGCTTGCAGCTCCTCTTCGCCCAGTGGCACGGCCAGCATCGCCCCCGGCGCCAAGGAGCCGATCAGGCGCGCGCGCAGCGTCACCACGCGCAACGCATCCTCCAGCTGGAACACCCCGGCCAGCGTGGCCGCCACGTACTCGCCCAGGCTATAGCCGAGCAGCGCCTGCGGCTGCACGCCCCAGGCGGCCAGCAGCTGGCCCAGCGCGTATTCGAGCACGAACACCGCCGGCTGCGCCGCCGCGCCATCGGCCAGCGCGCCCAGTTCGCGCTCGCCCGACAGCATGCGCTTGAGCGTATCGCCCGCGCCACCCGCCACCGGCGCGTCGCGCAGCGCCTCCAGCAAGTCCAGGTCCATTTCCCGCTTGAGCCAATCGCAGCAGGTATCCACCCAGTGCCGGTACACCGGCTCGCTCCAGTACAAGCCGCTGCCCATGCCCGTATAATGGTCGCCCACACCGGCCAGCAGCAAGGCGGCGCTGGCACTACCTTCCACCGTCGCTTCCTGCACCACCTCCGGCAGCTCGCCGCGCAGCGCGCGGATCGCCTCCTCGCGGCTGGCGCAGACAATGGCGCTGCGGTGGCCGTAGCTGCGGCGGCCCGTCTGCAGGGTATACGCCACATCGGACAGATTTGCCTCAGGGTGTTGCTCCAGATGCAGGGCCAGATTGGCGCGCGCCGCTGCCAGCGCCGCATCGGAAGCGGCCGACAACAGCAGCAGATTCCACGGCCGCGCGGGGCTGGACGGCAAGACCTCAGGCGCTTCCTGCAGCACGAAGTGGGCGTTGGTACCGCCGATGCCCAGGGAATTGACGGCGGCCCGGCGCGGCTGCCGGCCGCGCGGCCAAGGCAGGCACTCGGTATTGACGAAGAAAGGACTGCGTTCGAAATCGATGGCCGGATTCGGCTCGCGGAAATGCAAGGTGGGCGGAATCACGCCTTCATGCAGCGCGAGCGCCGCCTTGATCAGGCCCGTGGCGCCGGCCGCGCGGTCCAGATGGCCGATATTGCTTTTGACCGAACCGATGGCGCAGAAGCGGTCCGCCGCCGTGAAGCGCCGGTAAGCCTGGTTCAAGGCCAGCACCTCGATCGGATCACCCAATTCGGTGGCCGTGCCGTGCGCCTCCAGGAACTGGATGCTCTCCGGCGCGGCCTTGGCCTCTTCCAGCGCCGCCACAATCGCGTCGGTCTGGCCGCGCACGCTGGGCGCGGTATAGCCGGTCTTATGGCCGCCGTCATTGTTGACGGCCGCGCCGATGATCACCGCGTAAATGCGGTTGCCGTCGCGTAGCGCATCGTCCAGCCGCTTCAGGGCCAGCACGGCAGCGCCATTACCCAGCAGCGCACCCTTGCCATCCTTGTCGAAGGGGCGGCAATGGCCATCGGGCGAGTCGATGCCGCCCGGCTCCCACAGATAGCCGCGCTCCTGCGGCACCGCGACCCGCACACCGCCAGCCAGCGCCAGATTGCAGTCGCCGTCGGCCAGACTGCGGCAGGCCATATGGGTGGCCACGGCCGAGGTGGAGCAGAAGGTCTGCACATTGACGCTGGGGCCGGTGAGATTGAGCTTGTAGCTGACTTTCGAAGCCAGTGCATCGCCATAGCTGGCGATCGCCAGCGACAGCGGCGGCAGTTCACGCCTCAACTCCGCATTGGCCATCAGGCCAAGCATATAAGTACTGATATTGGCGCCGCCGAACACGCCGACGCGGTCGCCTTCGGCTTCACCAGTCTCGCCGGCGTCTTCCAGCGCCTCCAGTGCGCACTCCAGGAATAGGCGGTGCTGCGGATCGAGCAGTTCCGCCTCGCGTGGCGGATAGCCGAAGAATTGGGCGTCGAACTGTTCCACGTCCGGGATCAGTCCAGCCGCCTTGACGTAGTGCGCATTGGCGAGATCGGCGGGCGCCACGCCATGAGCCAGCAGTTGCTCGTCCGTCAGGAAGCTGATGCCCTCCTGGCCTGCGACGATGTTTTGCCACAACGCCTGTACGCCGGCCGCACCGGGAAAGCGCCCGGACATGCCGACGATGGCGATATGGCGGCCGCTGTCCTGCGCCGGCGCCGCCGTACTGGCAGGCCGTGCGGCGGCGGCAGGCCGAGCTGGCGGCAGCACGGTACTCTGGCGCGCGCCAGTATCATGGCCCAGGGCGCGGATATGCGCCACCATGGCTTCCACCGTGGGTGCCTCATACACGACAGTCACCGGCAGGCTGACGCCCAGCACACGGCGCAGCTCCGAAACCAGCTGCAGCCCGATCAGCGAAGTGCCGCCAAGGTCGAAGAAGCGGTCCTTCGGCCGTACCGGCGTGACGCCGATCAGCCGTTCCCAGACAGCCGTCACGCTGCGCTCCAGTGACTCCGCCGCCGGCGTGGCGGTCGCGTGTGCGGCATGCGGCTCCGCATCCGGCCAGATCATGCGGCGCACCTGGCGCAGATCGTCGCGCATCCTCTCCACGCCCAATCCCGCCGCCAGCAACTGGCCGCCAGCCATACGCAGCGCGGTGGCGAAGGCACGGGCGCCCTGCTCGGCGCTCAAGCCATGGGCCTTGCGGTTATCGGCCAGGAATCGCCGCAGCGCGGGCGGGAAGCCTTCGAGACCTGCCTCCCATGCATTCCACTGCCATTCGCCCCAGATCAGCGCAACCGTACGGAAGGCGTGCGGCTGCATGGCATAGGCATTCAGATAGGCGTTGGCAGCGGCGTATTCGGTCTGGCCTGGCCCGCCCCCGAGCACCGCCACCGTCGATGAACACAGCAGCAGCAGCGGGATGTGGAAGCGTTGCATCAAGGCGTCCAGCACCAGGGTGCCCGCCACTTTGGGCGCCAGGATCGCGCTGGCCTGCTCCACCGTCTTGTGCTGCAGCAGCCCGCTGCCCGGCAAGCCCGCCGCGTGCACCACGCCGTCGATCGGACCGAATTGCGCGCTGATGCGCTCAAAAGCGGTCTGCATCTGCCCGGCGTTGCCGACGTCGGCGCGCAACACCAGCAGCTCCGCGCCCGCCGCTTGCAAGGCGGCGATCTGTTCCAGCACCGGCGCCAGTGGCGAGCGCGCCGCGATCAAACGCGGCCACTCGTCCGGATCGGGCAGGCCGGAACGGCTGATCAGCGCCACCCGTGCCTGATGCTCCCGGCACAAATAAGCAGCCAGGGCGCAGGCCACGCCGCCCGTGCCGCCGGTAATCACGTAGACACCGCCATCGAGCGGACCGGCAGCGCCGTGCACGGCGGCCCCGCCCGGGGGCGGCGCCGGTTCATAGGCCGGCAACAGTGTCGCCGCGCCGCGCAGGCAGAGCATTTCGGCGCCAATGACCGCGCCCAGGGGACCGGCCAGGCGGCCGGCCAGCCTTTCTGGCTCGCCACTGGCCTCAGCCAATTGCAGATCAAGGTGCTGGCATGTCCAGCGCGGATTCTCGAAAGGCAGGGTGCGGAGAACGCCCTGCACCATGGCTGCTTCCGGCAGCATGGTATCGTCGTCCTGAGCGCGGCAGGCTCCCGCCGTCACCAAGCGCAGTTGGCCATGCAAGCCGGCCGGCAAGGCCTGCGCCAGGAACATCAGATGGAAAAAGGCATCCGCCTGCAAGGGACGTCCGGCCAGGGCGGCGCAAAGCGGCCACAGATAGACGATATTCAGCGGTCCCTCCTGCTCCAGATCCTGGAACAGGCGGACATAGTCGGCCGTCTGTTCCGGACGGAGACTGCCGGCGGCGTCGCCGGGCGGCTGATACTCATCTCCCTGCCGTACCACGAGCACACGCCGTCCTGCGGCGCGTAATTGCAGCTCCAACGCCAGGGAGAAAGAACCCTCGTCGGCGAACAACAGAACCACGTCAGGCTGGATCGCCGCTTCGGCCGGCTCACCGTCCAGTGCCTCGTGCCATACCGGCAACAAAGTGTGCAGCGGGTCGGCTGCTGTTGTAGCAGGCATTACCTCGCCATCGCCTTGGCGTTCGAGCCAATGGCGCTGCGGCTCGAACAGCCAGTCCGGCATCGACAGCTGGCGCGCTGGCACCTGCTTGAACGGCGCGCTCCAGTCCACGCCCACGCCCGCCAGCCACAGCTTGCCCAGATGGCGCAGCAGGAAGGCTTGGTCGTGCTGCGCGTCGGCGGCGCCGCGGCAGGTGGCCGCCAGCGTATGGCCGCTGCCGGCATGGCGCGGATGCTGGCGCACCAGGGCGCCCAGGCTCTGCCCGGCCCCAACCTCGATCAGCGCGCAAGCCTCCTGCGCCAGCAGGCGCTCCAGCCCCGCGCCGAATTGCACCGGCTGTACCAGATGGCTGCCCCAATAGGATGGCGAACAAGCCTGTTCGGCCGTCAGCCAGTCGCCCGTCACATTCGACAGCAGCGGAATGCGCGGCGGCGCCAGCGGCACGCCAGCCAGCAGTTCCTCCAGCGCCTGCCGCGCCGGTGCCATCAGCGCCGTGTGCACGGCCTGGCCGCTGCTCAGGCGCCGGCTCACGATGCCGTCCTGCTCCAGGCGCGCCTGCGCCGCCTGCACCGCCGCCACGCTGCCCGACAAGACGCTCATGCGCGGACCATTGACGATGCCCACCGCCAGCTCCGCGCCCAGATAAGCTTGCAATTCCTCTTCGCCCAGTGGCACGGCCAGCATCGCCCCGGGCGCCAAGGCGCCGATCAGGCGCGCGCGCAGCGTCACCACGCGCAATGCATCCTCCAGCTGGAACACCCCGGCCAGCGTGGCCGCCACGTATTCGCCCAGGCTGTAGCCGAGCAGCGCCTGCGGCTGCACGCCCCAGGCGGCCAGCAATTGGCCCAGCGCGTATTCGAGCACGAACACCGCCGGCTGCGCCGCCGCGCCATCGGCCAGCACGCCCAGCTCCCGTTCCCCCGATAGCATGCGCTTGAGCGCATCGCCCGCGCCACCCGCCGTCGGCGCGTCGCGCAGCGCCTCCAGCAAGTCCAGGTCCATTTCGCGCTTGAGCCAATCGCAGCAGGTGTCCACCCAATGCCGGTACACCGGCTCGCTCCAGTACAAGCCGCTGCCCATGCCCGCATAATGGTCGCCCACACCGGCCAGCAGCAAGGCCACCGGCGGCGCTTCCTTGGGCGCCTGTCCCGCCAACCGCTGTGGACTGTCGGCCTGTTCCAGCGCTTGCAGCGCATTGTCGGCGCTGTCGGCGATCAGCACCGCACGCTCCCGGCCCGCCTCCTTGCGCGCCAGGGTATATGCCAGGTCGTCCAGCAGCGATGCCTGCAACGCAGCATCGCCCCGCAGCACCGCGCCGACACTGGCGCCGGCCTTGGCCAGCAGCTGCTGCGAACGCGCCGACATCGGCAGCGCGCGGAAGCCCGGCACGGCTGGCGTGGCGGCTGGTGCTGCCACGCCTTCCAGCACCACGTGGACATTGGTGCCGCCGAAGCCGAACGCGCTGACGCCGGCCAGCGCCGCGCGTCCGGTCTCGGGCCAGGGCTGCAGTTCGGCCGCCACGCGCAGCGGCGCCTGCTCCAGGCCCAGGCGCGGATTCGGCGTCACGAAATGCAGCGACGGCGGAATTGTCCGATGATTCAGCGCCATCACGGTCTTGATCACGCCGGCCAGGCCGGCCACGCATTCAAGGTGGCCGATATTGGTCTTGACCGAGCCGATCATGCAGGGGCGCTCGGCCGGGCGGCCGTCGCGCAGCACCGCCGACAGGGCTGCCGCCTCGATCACATCCCCCACCACCGTCGCCGTGCCATGCGCCTCAACATAGTCGATATCGGCCGGCGCCACGCCGGCCGCCGCGTAGGCCGCGCGCAGCATCGCCTCCTGTGCGGCGCGGCTGGGCGCCGTCAGCGCCAGCGTACGGCCATCCTGGTTGACGGCGCTGCCCCGGATCAGGCCATAGACACGGTCGCCATCGGCCAGCGCCTGCGCATGCGGCTTGAGCACCAGCGCCGCCACGCCTTCGCCGCGCACATAGCCATTGGCCGCCGCGTCGAAGGTGCGGCAGCGCCCATCGGGCGACAGCAGGCCGGCCTGGGAAAACACGATGGTATTTTCCGGCATCAGCATCAGATTGACCGATCCCACCAGCGCACTGCGCGTCTCGCCGCTGCGCAGGCTCTGGCAAGCCAGGTGGATCGCGCTCAGCGAGGAGGAACAGGCCGTATCCACCGCCATGCTCGGTCCGCGCAGATCGAAGTAATAGGAAATGCGGTTGGCGACGATGCTGGCGGCATTGCCGGTACCGGCATAGGGGTCGATCTGGCCCAGATCGCAGAACTGCCGCTCGCGGTATTCCAGGTTCGAGACGCCGATGAAGACGCCCATCGAGGCACCACGCAGCGCTGCACGGCTGCTGCCGGCGTCCTCGATGGCCTGCCAGGCCGTCTGCAGCATGAGGCGCTGTTGCGGGTCCATGCGCTCCGCTTCGCGCGGCGATATGCCGAAGGCGGCCGCGTCGAACAGCTCTATATCGCGGATAAAGCCGCCGTAGCGGGTATTCATCTTGCCCGGCGTGCCGGGCTGCGGATCATACAGCGCATCGACATCCCAGCGGCTGGACGGCACTTCGGTAATGGCGTCGGTGCCGGCGCACAGCATATCCCAGAATGCCTGCGGCGTATCGGCGCCGGGAAAACGGCAGGCCATGCCGACGATGGCGATGGCGTCCTGCGCCGGCGAGGCCGCAGGACGGGGCACCGCCGCCGGCGCCGGCTCATGTTTCAGATTCAGGATGTGGCGCGCCGCGCCGCGCGCGCTCGGATGGTCGTACAGCAGATTTTGCGGCAGACTGCAGCCCAGCCAACGTTCCAGCTCCCCGGTCAGGGCCGCCACCTCGCTGGATGACAGGCCATAGTCCGACCAATCGTCATCGGCGCCGATTTCCGCCACGGCCACACCACTCAGTTCAGCCAGGCGCGCAGCCAGCCACTCGCAAATTCCGTTCGCATCCACATTACGCATTGCCATCCACCCCGTGAAAAATATGCGTCTTACAGACGCGGAACGCCCTGCAGCAGAACACCTTCCAGATAGCGGCTCTTGCAGTCGCTGCGTTCGACCTTGCCGCTGGTGGTCTTGGGCAGCAGGCCCGGATGCAGGATAAGGATGTCGTGCGCGCGCAGCTGGTGTTCTTCCGCCACCGCCTTGCGCACGGCGCGCTCGATGTCCTTGCGCACCGCCACCATCGGCCCGTCCGCCGCCTCCTCGCTGAGCTGGTAGCCCTGGCGGATCTCGCACACCACCACCACGCGCGTCTGTTCCTCGGTCTCCACCGCGAAAGCGATGGTGCAACCCGGCCGCAGCGCGCCATGGCTTTTTTCCACCGTGCCTTCGATATCCTGCGGATAGTGATTGCGGCCCTCGACGATGATCACGTCCTTGCAGCGCCCCGTGATCACCAGCTCGGCGCCGGCCATGAAGCCCAGATCGCCCGTGCGCAGATAGCGCCGGCCCGGCCGGCCCGCGATTTCGCAATGGAACCTCTCGGCCGTCGCCTGCGGCCGGTTCCAGTAGCCGGCGGCGACGATATCGCCGCTGACCCAGACCTCGCCCACGGCGCCCGGCGCCAGCTCGCATCCGCTATCGGCATCGACGATGCGCAGGTCGAGCTGCCACGGTCCGGGCCAGATCTGGCCGCTGCCGACCATGGTGCGCGCCGCGCTGCCCGGTTCGGCCGGGCTGAAACGGTTCTGGCTCAGCTCTTCGGTGTCGGCGCTGAAGTAGCGCGCGCCACCGTCGCCGGCCAAGGTCACCAGCAGCGTCGCCTCGGCCAGGCCGTAGGTCGGCGCCATCGCAGCGGCGGCAAAGCCATGCGGCGTGAAGGCGTCCAGGAAGCGCCCGATGCTGGCGGCGCGGATCGGCTCCGAGGCATTGTGGGCGCGCCGCCAGCAGCCCAGGTCGAGCGCCGCGCGTTCCTCGGGCGTCGATTTGCGCACCACCAGGTCGAAGGAAAAATTCGGTCCCGAGCTGTGCGTGGCGCGGTGGCGGTCGATGGCGCGCAGCCAGCGCATCGGCTGCTGCACGAAATCGAAGGGCGACATCAGATACACCGCCATGCCATGGGCCAGCGGCGTCAGCAGACCGTCGATCATGCCGAAATCATGGAAATACGGCATCCAGCACACCGCCCGCGTGCCGTATTCCGCACAGCCGGCGATCTGGCCGTTATAGCGGATCAAGGTCAGCAGATTGTGGTGGGTCACCATCACGCCCTTGGGTACCGAGGTCGAGCCGGAGGTGTATTGCAGATAGGCCAGCTCCCCGGGCGCAACCGATTCTGGCTGCCATTGCGCCGACAGATCGGGCAGCTCGTCGACGGCAATCCATTCCACGTTCTCGAAGCCGCTCATCGTCGCGATTTGATCCTGCAGGCGCTGCTTGATCGCCGCCGTCGTCAGCGCGAAGCGTACCGCGCCATCGGCCACCACATTCTTGACCCGCAGCAGGTAGCGGTCCACTTTGCCGGCCACCGGCGCCGGCAGCGGCACGGCGATGGCGCGGCCATAGACGCAACCCAGGAAGGCATACACCAGCTCGACGCCGGCGTCGAACAACATCAGGGCGCGCGCCCCTTCGGCCTGGCGCTGCTGCAGATAGGCCGCCAGCGAGCGCGCGTGCCGGTCCAGGGCCGCGAAGCTGAGCGGCGCGCCCGCCGCTTCGCCCCGCTCGAGATAACTCACGGCCGGCTGGTCGGGAATCGCCTGGGCCAGGGCGCGGAAATGCGCGGTCAGGTCGCGGTGGCCGGCCGCGAGCACGGCGCCAATCTCGGCTCTGGGCATGGCCTCGGCCGCCGTCGGGCGGGAAATCGCTGGCTGGTGCATGGACTGTTCTCCAATCGGGATGGGGGCAAGGCGCGCCGGGGCGCCGTTCCGGTCAGGCATAACGCGCCTCGCTGTCGTCGGCGCCGGCCTCCCAGGTGCTGAGCTGGCCATTGTCAAACTTGAGCACGCGGTCGGCCACGTGGAAATAGCGGTCATCGTGGCTGATCACCACCACGGTCTTGCCGCGCGCCTTGAGGCCGGGCAGGATGCGGTGATAGAAGAACTCGCGGAATTCGGGATCCTGGTCGGCGGCCCATTCGTCGAACAGGTAGACGGGCCGGTCTTCGACATAGGCCGTCACCAGCGCCAGGCGCTTGCGTTGCCCCTGCGACAGTGAAATGGTGGAGAACTTGCCGGCGCTGACGGCCACCTTGTCCTGCAGGCGCAACTCGCGCAGGTATTCGTTGACCACCGCGTCATGCTGCGGCAGGCCGCTGGCGCCATACAGCTTGCCGAACAGGTAGGAGTCCGAGAACACGGTGCCGAAGTACTGGCAATACCAACTGCGGTTGGCGTCGCCGATGGCCATGCCATCGACCGCCATGCTGCCGGCCGTGGGCGGATACAGGCCGCACAGCACCTTGGCGAAGGTGGTCTTGCCGCTGCCGTTGCCGCCGATGATGAACAACAGTTCGGCGGCGCGGATGCTCAGGTCCAGCGGGCCGATCCCGAAGCTGCGTTCGCCGTCCTCCTGCAGATAATGGTAGGCGACGCCGGTAAACTCGATGCTGTGCTTGAGCTGGCGCGGCAGATGGTCGCTCAGTTGGGCATCGCTGGCCAGCGCCTTTTCCACCTGCTCCTGCGCCGAGCGCAGACGCAGTTCGGCCACGGTGAGCGAAGACGTCTGGCGCAGCACGCCCAGCGATTCCAGGTTCTCCAGCGCAATGCGGGCGCGCTTGACCTGCGACACGCTATCCTGCACATGGTCGATATTGGTCTTCATGTACAGCAGGGTGACGGCAAAGCCGACCACCACTTCCTGGCTCAACTCCCCGGTCAGGCCGGTGCCGTAGATAAGCAGGCCGACAAACAGGAAGTAGATGATTTCCGAGTAGCCGCGGATCACGCCGAAAATCAGTTCGGCGCGGTAGCGCTTGTCCCGGTGCTGGGCCGAGACCTGGTACAGCTCGCCGGCATAGAAGGCATTCCAGCGCTTCATATTGCCCTTCAGTTCCTTGATGCCGCCGCGGATGGCGTTGAAGGTGGCCACCATCTCTTCCCCATGGCGGTGCGCCTCGCCCAGCAGCTGGTCGCATTTCTTCTGCGGCAGATGGCGGATGAACAGGGCCACTACGATGAAGCCCACCATCACCAGCAGCATCCACCAGGACAGATAACCCAGATACGCCATGCAGCTGGCGATCACCGTGATGTCGATGCACAGGCCGGGCAGGATGTGCATCGACTCGGACAGGCGGTCGACGTCGTGGGTGATGGCGGCGAACATGCGGTTGCCGCCATTGCGTTCCAGCTCGGCCAGCGGCATGCCCACCCACTGGCGGCCCAGCTGCAGGCGCAGATCGAAGGCCGACCAATGCGACAGGCCGGCCAGGCAGACGCGCGCCGCCATATTCGCCAGCAGAATCCCCAGGCACAGGCCGAAGAAGCGCAGCAAGTCCTGCTGCTCGGTGGCCACGCGCAAATGCTCGTTGATGATGGCCAGCACCGCCGTACTGGCCAGGCCGCCGGCAATCCCGATCAGCGTCGCCAAGACGATGAGCTTGGGAGAATAGTGAAAGAGAAAGCGAAACAGTTTCATAACGACCCTCAGCCTTTCTGGATGTGTGCAAGACCGCGGACCGCGCCGCCAGGCGCCGTTCGTCTTCGATACAAGGGAACTGGCCGGTCCGCAGGTGCGGACCGCATGCTCAAGCGGGTTCGATCACGGTGATATAGTCCGGATAATCGGGCGCCGCGCGGCAATCGTGCTGCAGCAGGACCGCCGCGCCGTCCTCCTCGATGACCTGGAAATTGCCGAACCGGTAGGTGATGTACATCATGCGGTTCTTCTCCGTCCGGATGAATTCGGCGCGCAGGCTGACGCCGGCCTGGTGGGCGCGCCGGATGATGTGGCTCATCATGACCGTGCCCACGCCGCGCGACATCACGCGGCATGACATCAGCAGCAGCTTCAGGGTCCAATGCTGGGTGCCGCGCTCGATCAGGCATAGGCCGATCTTGCCGTAGGTGCCGTACTTGTCTTCCAGGCTGGCGATCAGCAGATCGTGGCGCGGCGAGGCCATGAATTCCTTCAGCTCGTCGTAGCTATAGGTATAGCCGGTGGTATTCAGCTGGTGGGTGCGCTTGGTCAGTTCTTCTGCCCGCTGCAGATCACCCTCGGCGGCGCGGTTCAGCGTCATGTGCAAGCCCAGGCCGGCCAGGAATTCCTCCTTCGGTCCCGTGAACTCCTGCTCCACCGCATTGCGCCGGATATCGGTCAGATACATCAGGCGCCGGTTCTTCGAATCGGCCGTCACGAAGCGCGGCATGAATTCCGGCCGTTCCAGCAGGCGCGGGATGGCGCTGATGTCCAGACACAGCACCTGGGGATGCGAGAACGCCACCTCTTCGCGCTCGAACGCCTGGTCGTCGATGAAGGCCAGCGTATCCAGGCCGACATTGATGCTGGCGGCAATGGTGCGCACCGCTTCCGACTTGACGCTCCAGCTAATCTGCGGATACAGGAAATAGTCGGCGATGCCCAGCTCGGCCAGCTTGGCCAGGGCCGTGGCCGGATCGTTCTTGCTGGCGACCGACTGCAGGATGCCGCGCCGGTCCAACTCCTGGATCACCTCGAGGATACCGGCGCGCAGGTGCACCTCGCCGTCCTCCAGCAGCACGCCATGCCAGATGGTATGGTCCAGATCCCAGACCACCACCTTGATGGCCCGCACTTCGTCTTCGGCCGCGCTCTTTTCCAGCTCGGCTTGCAATGCTTCGTTTAGCACGATCATTCTCCAGATAGCTGTCGTCAAAAGCCCGCGCCGTTACAAGCAGGCCAGGCCGGCGTCGCTCGGCGCGGCCGGCGCTGCGGCGGCCGGCGCGGCGCGGCGGCGCCGTTCGAATTCCTGAAACTCCAGTCCAGCGATCGTGGTCTGCTGGATCTGCGTGCTGCCCTCGATGATCTCCATCACCTTGGCGTCCCGCATATAGCGTTCGACCGGATAATCCGAGCTGCAGCCGTTGGCGCCGTGGATCTGCACCGCGTTGTTGGCGGCGCGCATGGCGGCGGTCGAGGCGTAGTACTTGGCGATGAAGGTGTGCTGGATTTCGCGCGCATCCTTGTCGTCGATCATGGCGCCGGCCGACTGGCATAGCAGGCGCGCCGCCGCGATATCGGTGACCATGTCCGTGATCATCTGCTGGATCAGCTGGTGCTCGCGCAGCGCAGCGCCGAAACGCACGGTCTTATCGGCATAGGCCAGGCTGGCGTCCAGGCAAGCCTGGGCGATGCCGACCGAACCGCAGGCCACCGAATAGCGGCCAAAGCCCAGGGCCGACAGCGCCACCACATTGCCGAAGCCGGGCCGTCCCAGCATCTCGCGGCGGTGCACGAAGCAGTCTTCGAAACTCAGCAAGGCCAGCATCGAACCGCGCGTGCCGGTCACGCCCTGCAACGCTTCCACGCGCAAACCCGGGCTGGCGCGGTCGACGGCAAAAGCCACCGGTTTGCCCTCGCTGTGGGCCAGCACGATGAAGACGCCGGCCAGCTGGCCGCAGGTGATCCACTTCTTGCGGCCATTCAGCACGAAGCCCTCGCCCGCCGGCCGCGCCTCGGTCTCCACGCCGCCGATATCGCTGCCCGCGTTCGGCTCGCTCACGGCCAGGGCGCCCAGCACGCGGCCCGCGGCCAGCGCGGCCAGCCAGCGCTCGCGCTGCTCCGCGCTGCCCCAGCGCAGGATCGCGTGCGCCGCCATGCCATGCACGGTGAGCAGGCTGCGCACCGCGGAACAGGCGCGCCCGATTTCCTCGTGCAGCGCGCCCAGCGTCAGCATGTCCATGCCGGCGCCCTGCCACTGCGGCGGCAGGAACGGCGCCAGATAGCCGTGCTGCGCCAGGCTGGGCACGGTGTGTCCGGAAATCGCCTCGGTCCGGTCGTGCACGGCGGCATACGGCGCCACGTGCTCCAGCGCAAAGCGCCGGAACTCCGCCTGCTTGTGCATCAAGCGTGTTTTCGCATCCATCGCATCCCTTTCGGCCGCGCTTAGACGGTCGCCACCGAACGTTTGCGTTCGATAAAGGCGCTGATCGAATCGACGGAATTGAAATTGGCAATCTGCAAATCCTCGTCATCGATCTGCAAACCGCAATCTTTTTCCAGCCATGCAATTAATTGCATGGCAAAAAGGGAATTGACATAACCGCCCGCGAATATATCGTCGTTATCCGCCAAACCTTCGATCTGGAAGAAACGCGCAAAAAATTCACGAATAGTGTTTTTCATATCACCCATGCTGACTCTCCTTTGCGTGAATGGTTTTAATAATTGAAAAAGCCTTTTCCATTTTTCCGGCCATGCAGGCCGGCATCGACCATTTTTTTAAGCAGCGGACAAGGCCGGTATTTATCGTCGTTAAAACTGTCGTATAAAACTTCGATCGAATATAAGATGGTGTCGAGCCCGATTAAATCGGCGGTGGCGAGCGGTCCCATGGTGTGGCCAAAACATTCGCGGAATATCTTGTCGACGTCTTCCGGCGCCGCCACCCGGTCTTGCACCAGAAAGGCCGCCTCATTAATCGTCAGCATCAGCACGCGGTTGGAGACAAACCCGGGGGCATCGGCCACCACCACGGCTTCCTTGCCGAAGCCCTGCAGCAACTGCTTGGCGGTGGCGATGGTCTGCTCGGCCGTGTGGTAGCCGCGTATCATTTCCACGGTTTTCTTCATCGGCACCGGATTCATGAAGTGCATGCCGAGCACGCGTTCAGGCCGCTTGGTCAGCGAGGCCAGGCGGGTGATCGAAATGGCCGAGGTATTCGCGGCGAATACCGTGCGCTCCGGGCAGACGCGGTCGATCACCGGGTAAATGGTCTTTTTGATCTCCCATTTTTCCGTCACGTTTTCGATCACGAAGTCGGCGTCGCTCAACACTTCCAGCTGGGTGGAGGTGGCGATTCTTGCCATGATGGCATCACTCCCCTCGCGCTTACCGCCGCCCTGCTGCAGCATCTGCGCGCGCAGGCTGTGGCGCACGGCGCGTTTGGCCTCCTCCAGTATCTCGTCGCTGCGGTCGGTCAGCAGTACGGCATAGCCGTGCTGGGCCAGATCCTGGGCCAGGCCGCGCCCCATGACGCCGGCGCCGATGACGCCGATTACCCGTAAATCGTGCATGCTCACCCTCCTTGGAATGGCGAAATTGTCTTTTTAGGCAAAAACACTGCCCCCTTGACCGGCTGGTCAAGTGTTCTGGGCAATAAAGGACTTAAAGCGGAACGGCGAGTTGCTCGGTGTCCGGCAAGCGGCTTAAGCTGCCGTACAGCTCGATCGCCAGCAAGCGCAGGAACAGCGCTTGCGCCGACTGGATGAAGAAGTGGTCACCGGGCACCATGCGCAGGCTGAAGCCACCATCCCCCACTTCGCGCCAGGCATCGACGCTGGCACGCGTGGTTTCGCTGTCCTGCAGGCCGCCGAAGGCGACGATATCGCAGGCCAGCCGGGGTTGCGGCCGGTAGGCATAGTTTTCGTTGACGGAAAAATCGCCTCTCAGCATGGGCAGGATGAGGGCCATCAGGTCGGGATCGTTGAGCACCTCGTCCGGCGTTCCGCCCAGGCGGCGCAGCTCGCGGACGAAGTCCTCGGGCGCCAAGGCGTGGATCGGCTCGCGCGGCGGCTTGCACTGGGGCGCCACGCGTCCCGACACCAGCAAGCCTTGCAGATTGTCCTGGCCTTCGGCTTGCAGGCGGCGCGCCAGCTCGAAGGCGATCAGGGCGCCCATGCTGTGGCCGAACAGGACGAAGGGTTTGTCGAAGCAGGAGCGGACGCCGGGCGCTTGCAGCATGGCATCGATCAGCGCCTGCACATCGGCGATGGCTGGTTCGCGCAGCCGCGTTTCACGGCCCGGCAGGCGGATCGCCCGCACCTCGATTTCGTCCGGCAGATATTCCGGCCATTTACTGAAACTTTGCGTGCCGCCCCCGGCAAACGGAAAGCAAATTAAATTTAGCGCAGCATTACTTTGCGGCTTAAAAATCTGGATCCAAGGATTACTAAGACTCACTGCGCCTCCTAATGATTATATAATCTTTCTGAAGAGCATTACTTAAGAATCGGACATCCATCAGTTACAGCTGCTACTGCCTTATAATCGCCGCCCCAGCGCCTTCCAATTCACTAGCGGCTATTAGTGAACAACGTTGAACTATTGAAAAAAGGTTACCACAAACAAGTTAGCGCACGTGCATTGCATAAGAAAATTGCATAAAGTTCATTAACAAAACAACACTCCCAATTAGCAAGTAAGAAACCGGGAATACGGCTTGCGCCCTCCCATTCGCCCCGCTCCGCTTCGCCCCAAAGCGCTGGCCGCGCGCCATCCGCCGCGTTAGCCTGGAACTCCGCTTAATAGCTTTTGAAGGAAGCTTCATGAAAAGACGGCATTTACTCAAAGCCTCGCTCTCGCTGCCGCTGCTGGCAGCGGCCTGGCCCGCCCGGGCCGCCGCCGGTCCGGCCTTGCAGGCACGCGTGCGTCCCGGCATGCCGGGCTGGCGGCGGCAGCCTGGGCGTGCTTACCCGGGTCACGCTGCGCACCCATGCCCTGCCGGCCGTCTTCGGCGCCGTGTTCGGCAAGGTGCAGGCCGGCTCGGACGCGGCCTACCGCGAACTGGTCACGGCGACGCTGCGCTTTTATGGCGCCAGCCTGTGCAACCCGAACTGGGGCGAAAAGCTGGTCTTCGAAGGCAACAACACCCTGCAGATCTCGATGGTGTTCCAGAGTTTGAGCAAGGAGCAAGCCGAACGCTGTGGGCGCCTTTTGTGCAGTGGGTGCAAGCGCGCCAGGACTGCCGCTTCAGCGAAGCGCTGCGGGTATTCGCGCTGCCGGCGCGCCATTTCTGGGATGCGGATTATTTCCGGCGCCACCTGCCGGGCGTGCTGCAGAACGACGAGCGCCCTGGCGCCTCGCCCGACCATGTGGTGTGGGCAGGCGACAAGGAGGAAGCGGGCTGGCATATCCACAGCTACCAGTCGCTCTGGCTGCCGCGGCAGCTATTGGACGAGAATGCGTTGTCCACGCTGGCCGGCGCCCTGTTCGCGGCCAGCCGCCACTGGGGCGTGCAGCTGCATTTCAATAAGGGCATGGTCGGCGCATCACCAGCCACGCTGGCGGCCTGCCGCGACACCGCCGCCAATCCCAACATGCTGGGCGCCTTTGCGCTGGCCATCGTCGCCGGCGGCGGCGCCCCCGCGTATCCGGGCATGCCGGGGCGGACGCCCAATGCGGCCGAGGCGCGCGCCGACGCGCAAAGGGTCGGCCAGGCCATGGCCGAGCTGAAACGCCTGGCCCCCGATGGCGGCGCGTATGTCTCGGAAAGCGACTTCTTCCAGCCCGACTGGCAAGATGCCTACTGGGGCAGCAATTACGCGCGGCTCGCCGCCGTCAAGCGGCAATACGATCCGCACGGCCTGTTCTTCGTCCACCACGGGGCCGGCAGCGAAGCCTGGAGCGCCGACGGCTTCACGCCGCTGGCCTCATGAGGCCAGAGCCGGCCTATTCGAAGGGATTGGCTACCTTGTTCACCTTTGGCGGCGGCAGCTTGGCCGGCAGGCTTTGCGCTTCGAGTTTGGCCAGCACGTCTCCCAGCAGCTTGTACAGCTCGCGGGCGTGCTCCAGGCCAGCCTGGTCCTGGGTCAGGTCGATGTCGCCGCTGAAGCTGATGCGGTCGAGGCGGTTTTCGACCGTCAGACCGCCGATGTGGAGGACGTCGGCTTCGTTGGCGTAGGGGATGAATTTCTTGCTCATGGCCTTCTCCTGTTAGCGTTTGTTCTTGCCCGACTTCGGCAGGCGCAGCATCACCTGCTTTTGCTGCGGCGTCAGCGAGGGCAGCAGGTTGATGCCGATTTTACTTTCCAGCTCCGCCACCGTCATGGTTTGCGGACGCGCATCGGCTTCGTTGGCGACGAACCAGGCGCCGCCGGCACGCTGGCGCGGGCTGTAAATCACCTTGTACAAATGGCTCGGCACCAGCACATTGCCGACCTTGCGCAGGTCGCCGCCGATGAAGGCCGGGCCGCTGATCACATACAGATCGCCTTCTTTCTTCGCCATCTTGCGCACGGCCTGCTCGATGCCGGCCCAGATATGGCGGTTGTTGTCGGGGTCTTGCGGCACCATATTCGCCAGCGAGAAGCTTTCGTGCTGGCTGCGGCGGTCCGGCATATCGCCGTTGGGGGCCATGTGGCCGCGATCGAAGCCGCTGCGCGCGTAGTCGGAGAGTTCGGCGCGCTGGCCGCGCGGCAGCTCGTCCTCGGGGTGGAAGCTGTTTTCGCGCGAGAGGTCTTGCGCCGCTTCGATATTCTGGGCGGTCAGGTATTCGGCCGACCACAGGGGAGTGCGCGTCAGGCCGCTGTGCATCACGCCGAACGCGCGGTAGCACAATTCCTGCGTGGCCTTGCCCAGTTTGGGGTTGGTGATTTCGGGACTGCGTCCTTGAACATAGTGTTGCGAGCAGGCTGCGCCTGCGATGCCCGCGAAGAGCATGCTGCCAGCCAGCAGGGCCGCGGCGAGGGATTTCTGAACCATATTTCCTTATACTGTGAGGCAGAACGCCTGCATTCTAGCGATACTGAAGCAACCTTGCCAGCCATGGAGAACACGATGGACGACGATTACCGCATTCTTGCACGCTTCATGATCCCGACCGATGCGCATGTGATGCGCGGCTGCCTGGCCGCCGCCGGCATCGCGGCGGTCGTGACGGACGACCAGCATATGCAGGCCAACCTGCTGCTGGCGCCAGCCATCGGCGGCGCGCGCTTGCTGGTGCTGGAAAAGGATGCGCAGGCGGCCGAAGAAATCCTGCAAGCCTTCCAGCGCGGCGAATTCGAACTGCCGGACGATGCGGACTTCGATCCCGAGCACAATCCCGATGCGCGCTAGCTTTCGCCTTGCAGCAGGCGCCGCGCATGGCGCCGCACTTCCTCGCCCAGTTCAGACGGACTGACAACCCGGAAGGCAAATGGAAGACTGGCCAGCTGACGCGCCAGCCAAGCCAGTTCGTCGGTCTGGCTATGCAGCAGGATGCCGTCCGCCGTCTGTTCCAACAGGCCCATATACTCCATCAACGTGGCGCGCGCGCTTTCCAGGTCGGTCTGGAGCAGGACGGTGGCGGCGAATTTACGCGGCAGCGTGGCGATCGAATGGCGCAGGTGTTCCAGCGCGTCGAAGCCGGCGGGACGCTGGAAGGCCGCCACCAGAGGACGCACCTCGCTGATGCGGTCGAGCCGGAAGGTGCGCAGACCGCCGCGCAGATGGCAGAACCCCACCGTGTACCAGAAGCCCATATAGTAAGCCAGGCCATACGGATCGAAATCGCGCCCGGTTTCGCGCGCCGGCCTGGCCGCTCCTTCCGGCGCCAGCAGCGCGGGCGCCAGATAGCGCAGATGCACGCGCTGGCTGACCTGGGCGGCGGCGCTCAGCACGCCAAGGGCGGCATTGGTCGGCGGCGCCGTGCCGCAGCGCAGGTCGAGGCGCACGGTGTCGTCGATGGCGCCGCCCCGCCATTTCAGGCTGTCCGGCATGATGCGTTCGAGCTTGGCCTGGGCGCTGGCGACGGCCGGCGCGGCTTCGGCCAGGCCGAGGCTGCGCGCGGCCAGCAGGCCAAGCGAGAGGGCCAGCGCCTCGTCGTCGGTGAACATCATGGGCGGCAGCTTAAAGCCGGCCATCAGCGCGTAGCCGCCGTGGCGGCCACGGTCGGCCGTGATCGGGATGCCCATATCCTCCAGCATCACAATGTAGCGGCGCAGCGTGCGCCCGTCCACTTGCAGGATGCGCGCGAGTTCCGCGCCGCTCATGCGTCCATGGGCCTGCAGCAGTTCCAGGACTGCCAAAACACGGGTGGTTGGATGGTACATAAGGCGAAGGTAGCAGCCTAAGAGGTCATTTTCCGCCCTCATTAAACCGCGCCGCGCTTCTCTGCTACCATGCGCCCATGTTCGAACCTTATCTGACCCAATGGCAGCTGACGCCCGATGGCGGTTTGCTCAGTACCCACAGCAGCCGCCTGCTGCCGGTGCGCTGCGCCGACGGCCGCGTGGCCATGCTGAAGGTGGCGACCGCAACGGAGGAGCGCTTCGGCGGCCTGTTGATGAATTGGTGGAATGGCGAGGGCGCGGCCCAGGTGTATGCCCACGACGGCGACGCCCTGCTGCTGGAGCGCGCCCAGGGCAAGCAGGATTTGCTGGACATGGCGCTGGCCGGCCGTGACGACGAGGCCACCCGCATCATCTGTGCCGCCGTCGCGCGCCTGCATGCGCCGCGCACGGTCCCGCTGCCGAAACTGATTCCGCTGTCGAACTGGTTCGGCTCGCTGGAGGCGGCGGCTGGCCAGTATGGCGGCGTGTATGCGCAGTGCCTGGCCACGGCACACGGGCTGCTGGCGACCCAGCGCGAGATTGTGCCCTTGCATGGCGATGTCCACCACCGCAATGTGCTTGACTTCGAAGAGCGCGGCTGGCTGGCCATCGATCCCAAGCGCCTGCTCGGCGAACGCGCCTTCGACTATGTGCATGTACTGTGCAATCCCGACCTGCCCACCACGCCCGATGCGGAACGTTTCTACCGCCAGCTCGATATCGTGGTGCAGGCATCCGGCTTGCCCCGGCGCCGCTTACTGCAATGGACGATCGCGTTCAGCGGCCTGTCCGCCGCCTGGTTCCTGGAGGATGGCCAGGAGCCGCATAGCGATCTGGGCGTGGTGCGGCACGCCCTTGCGGCGCTCAACGGCGAAGGCCATCCATGAGCATCCACATCCAAGCCGCCAGCGCTGCCAATGCCGCCGACGCCAATATGCTGGACCTGGCTTTTGAGGTCGATTCGCGCCTGCTGCTGTCCGCCACGCCGGCCGGCATCAGTTATGAAGTCCTCCCGGTCCAGCCCTATCTCAAAACGTATCCGGCGGAGGGCGAGCGCATTCCGGCCGGGTATCTGGATAGCGCCGAGAGTGCGGCCTTCTTGGCCTATGCCGACGACAGTCCGGCCGGCATGATCCTGCTCTCCACCGGCTGGAACGGCCTGGCCGTGATCGACGATATCGCCATTTCCGGCGCCTTGCGCCGGCGCGGCATCGGTGCGGCGCTGATCTCCCAGGCCAAGGAATGGACGCGCCAGCGCGGCCTGCCCGGCATCATGCTGGAGACCCAGGACAATAATGTGGCGGCCTGCCGCCTGTATCAGCGCTGCGGCTTCGTGCTGAAAGGCTTCGACCGCGGCTTGTATGCGGCGCAGGACGGCGTGGCGGCGGAAACCGCCCTGTTCTGGTACTACTTCGAATCCTGAGCCGAATCAGGGCGGAATCCGTCCGCATTCCGGCTTACGCTGCGGCGATACCAATTATTGTGGGAGACGGATATGAACCAGGCGGCCAATCTGTGGCTCTATTTCGCAGTCGTTTTCGGCATCATCGTCTTGCCGGGACTGGACATGGCTTTCGTCATGGCGAATTCGATGCTGGGCGGACGGCGCGCGGGCATGGCGGCGGTGGCGGGGATTATCGCCGGCGGTTTCTGCCATCTGCTGATGGGCGCCCTGGGCGCGGCCGTGGTGCTCCAGCTGTGGCCCCAGCTGTTCCAGTACATGCTGCTGGGCGGCGCCATCTACATCGCCTGGATGGGCTACACCTTCCTGCGCAGCAGCGCCGTGTTCGCGCCGGGCGCGGCGCGCGAAGTGCTGGCGCCCGCCGTCATTTTTCGCCGCGCCATGCTGACCAGCCTGCTCAATCCCAAGGCCTATATCTTTATGCTGGCGATCTTTCCGCAATTCCTGAAGCCGGGCCAGGGGCCGCTCTGGCTGCAATCGGGTGTGCTGGGCGCGATCACGGCGGCGACCCAGGCGGCCGTGTATGGCGCACTGGCGCTGGCGGCCAGCCAAGCCACGCTCTGGTTTGCGCGCAATCCGGCCGCCGCCGCGTGGACGGCGCGCGCCATCGGCCTGCTCCTGCTGCTGACGGCAGCGCTCAGCGCCGCCCAGGCATGGAAAGCCGCCTAGGTCCAAGCGGCGGCCGCGCCGCCGTCAATGCCCTCTTTGCAGCGCCTCCAGCACACCCTTGCGGTTCTTGTGGGCGCTCTCGAAGCTGCGGATGGTCTTGCGCTGCGCCGCCGTCAGTTCGGCCAGACGGTTGCGGATCTGCGGCACCGTCAGGCGCTGGTAATCCTTGATCGGCAGCTCGCGGTCCGGCGCATGGCCGGCGCGCTTGTCCTGCCGCTGGCCCTTGGTTTCGCCACTCTCGCGGCGCTGCTTGTTGACGATGCGGGCCGCCACCTCCTCCTCGCGCCCCTTGTAGCGTCCTTCCTGTTCGAATTTGCGCTCCAGTTCAGTGTACTCGCGCTCCCGTTTCGGGCTGATCCCCTTTGGCATGGCGCCCTCCTCCGCTGATGGTGGCAATGGCGCCATCTTACGGACATGACGCAAGGGCCAGCGCACCGCTGCGGGCGGCCGTATCGGCGCGCTGCGCAAATGTGTCCTTAAACATACGATTTATCACCTTTTCAGCATCATGTTATTCCAACAAGAAATATTTATAGCTTTGCAACCAAGCCGCTGCTACACTCGGAACGCTTTCCGCACCGGTCAAGCCACTGGGACACAACACTCACGAGCCAAAATGAATATCGCAAATATCAAGATTGGTCATCGCCTCACCATTGCCTTCCTGCTTACCATTTTTGCCCTGGCCCTGGTGGTTGGCGTGGGCGCCACCGCGCTGAAGATCGTCAGCGGCGAAATCGAACAGACCATCGGCCAGCGCTACCAGAACATCAGTGTGCTGAACCAGCTCAAGACCGCCCTCAACCTGGAAGCGCGCAGCAGCGCCAACGCCCTGCTGGCCGAGCAGCCGGCCGACCTGGAGCGCGAACTGGCGCAGATCGCCGCCACCAAGCGCGATGCCGGCGAGGCGCTGAGCCAGGCCGCCGCCCTGCTGCAAACCGAACAAGCGAAGACCCTGTACGCCGCCATCGGCGCCGAACGCGCCAAATACGAAACGGCCCGCGAAAGCCTGTTGGCCCAGTTGCGCGGCGCGCAGCGCGAAGCGGCGCTGGCGCTGATGACGGAGCAGGTACGCCCGGCCCAGCGCAGCTACTTCGCCGCCGTCGATGCCTTGATCGACTTCCAGGCCAGCCAGATGCAGACCTCGGGCCGCAGCGCCGAAGACCTGGCCAACCAGTCCGCGCTGGCCATGGTGGCGCTGGGCGTGGTGGGCGGCATTCTGAGCCTGCTGACGGCCTGGTATATCACGCGCGGCATCGTGCGGCCCATCGGCCACGCCGTGAAGGTGGCGCGCACCGTGGCGGCCGGCGACCTGACCTCCACCATCGAGGTGCGCTCGCGGGACGAGGTGGGCCAGCTCACCGCCGCCCTGCGCGATATGAATGCCTCGCTGCTGAAGATCGTGGGCGAGGTGCGCCAGGGTTCGGACAGCATCGGCATGGCCTCGGCCGAAATCGCCGCCGGCAACCAGGACCTCTCCAACCGCACCGAACAGCAGGCCGCCTCGCTGGAGGAAGCTTCGTCCTCGATGGCGGAGCTGACCTCGACCGTCAAGCGCAATGCCGAAAGCGCGCACCAAGCCAATGAATTGGCGGCGGCGGCGTCCGAGGTAGCGGGCAAAGGCGGCGCGGTGGTGGCCCAGGTGGTCGAGCGCATGGCCTCGATCAATGCCTCCTCGCACAAGATCGTGGACATCATCAGCGTCATCGACAGCATCGCCTTCCAGACCAATATCCTGGCCCTGAACGCCGCCGTGGAAGCGGCACGCGCCGGCGAGCAGGGACGCGGCTTTGCCGTGGTGGCAGGAGAGGTACGCAATTTGGCCCAGCGCTCATCCGCCGCCGCGCACGAAATCAAGAACCTGATCGACGATTCGGTGGACCAGATCGCCAGCGGCGCCAAGCTGGTCGACCAGGCCGGCGGCACCATGCACGAGATCATGGCCAGCGTGCAGCGCGTGACCGGCATCATGGCCGAGATTTCGGAAGCCAGCCGCGAGCAGTTGTCCGGCATCGAACAGATCAACCATGCGGTGGCGGGCATGGACCAGGGCACGCAGCAGAACGCGGCACTGGTGGAGCAGGCTTCCGCCGCCGCCATCACCATGCGCCAGCAGGCAGAGCACCTGGCGACTGCGGTGGGCGTCTTCCGCCTGGCAGCCGATGGCTTGGTCGGTGCGCGCGGCCGCATGCAGCGCCAGCAAACCAGCAATGGCGCGGCCGGCGCAGCTGTCGGCGCCGGCAACGATGGCATCAGCGGCGGCGGCGTCATCGATGCCAGCCGGGCAGCCACGCGCAGCGTTAGCACTGCCAGTGTCGCCCGCCTGCCGCGCCCCCAATACGGTGCAAAAAAGCGGGGCGTGCAGGCCGCCAAGCCAAGCACGGCTTTTGAGGAAGAGCCGCGTTCCGCCTGACGCCATGGAGATGAGGGCCATGGGCTGCTCAAAATCGCGCCGCCCTCATGAAAAAGAGCACATTTCCCCTTCATAAACGCAGTAAACTGCGCAGCAAGAAAATATGAAGGAAATTCATGACGCTGCGTTCCGCTTGCCTCGCCCTGCCGCTGGCCCTGCTGCTCGCCACCGCCCATGCGGACGATAGGCCGAAGCCGGCCTGGCAGCAACGGCGTGCCGAGTTTGCCAGCATTCTTGAGGGCGTCCACCAGGGCGACGCAGCGGCGCGCAAACGCCTGGATGAAGTGCTGAGCGGTCTCGAAGCCCGGCAGATGCAGCGCACGCCCATGGAAAATATGGAAATCATGGGCGTCTACTATCTGCCCCGCGAGGGCCTGGAAAAGGCGCTGCCCCGCATTGCGGCCCATGCCACCCTGGGCTGGTACGACACGCTGCGCTTCTCGTCGGCCCCCGGCCGCAGCGAAATTTTCTATGTCCTGTTTCAACTGCCCTTCCTGATCGCCGCCCCCGATGCCAGCGGCAAGGCTGTCGACTTCTTCAATGCGCATCCCCGGGAAACGGAGGAACTGGTACAGCAGGGCATCGCCATGGCGCGCCAATTCCGGACCCAGGTTGCGTATGACCGGCATTGGCCTGGCGCCTTTGGGGCCAACGAGCTCGTTTGCGCCCAGGGTGGGCCATGCGAGGTCGCCCAATCGTTGCCGGAAAGCCAATGGGAGGAGGCCTGGCAACAGGCTGAACGGTTGGTGCGGAAGTCCTATCGGAGCGATGACAGCCAGGTACCGGACTAGCCAGCCTGAATTGCCGTCCGGCGCCATGACATAAATGCTTGATAGCAATATCGTGCAGCGGATCAACAGGTGTGTAATACTGCGTGTGTACCCCGCCGCTGGATACCCTGCCCATGGCTATGACCGGCTTTCTGCCCCGCAGTCTGAAATTTCGCCTGACCAGCTTTGTCGTCGTGCTCGTGCTGGCGGCAACGTCCATTGTGACCACGCTGGCGCTCACGGTGGCCGAACGCGATATGAAAAGCGTGGTTGGCAGCCAGCAAATCAATCTGCTGTCCGGCGCCGCCGCCTTTATCGATGAGCAGCTGAAAAACCGCCTCAACCTGCTGGCCGCACTGGCCGAGTCCCTGCCCGAAGCGGCACGCCGGGATCCGGAGGCGCTGCGCCAGGCCCTGCAGACCCATGCCACCGTGTCGGCCGAATTCACCAATGTGGTGGCGTTCGGGCGCGACGGCGAACTGGTGGCCAGCTTGCGCGACTCGGGCCTGAGCCGCTCGCTCAACGTCTCCAGCCGCCCCTATTTTCTGCAAACCCTGTCCACCAAGCGCGCCGTGATCGCGCCGCCGCTGCGCAGCCGCCTGTCGAACCTGCCGGTGGTGCTGATCACCCAGCCGCTGCTGAATAAAAAGGGCGAGGTGCAGTTCGTGCTGGCCGGCAGCATCGACCTGCTGCACTCCGACTTCTTTCAGCAGTTCGACCTGCTGCGGCCCGGGAAGACCGGCTATCTTTATGTCATGACCAGCGACGGCGTGATCGTCAACCATCCCGACAAATCGCGCCTGCTGGGCCATGTCGCTTCGCGCGCCGGCACCGACCAGGCCACCGAAAAGGCCTTGGCCGGCTTCGAGGGCTGGACCGAGGCCGAAAGCCTGGAGGGCGACGGCCCCGGCATCTACACCTTCAAGCGCCTGGCCAGCACCAACTGGATCGCGGCGGCGCGCTATCCGACCAGCGAGGCCTTCGCGCCGATGAAGGCCATGCGCCAGCAAGCCATCCTGCTGGCCTCCGTGTTTGCGGCGGCGGCCGGCCTGCTGGCCTGGCTCATGGTGCTGCGCTTTCTGCGGCCGCTGGAGACCCTGCGCGCCCATCTGGGCGATATCCGCACCGGCCATGCCGACCTGGAAGCGCTGCATGTGGGCAGCAAGGATGAAATCGGCGAACTCGGCGCGGCCCTGGTGGAAGACGTGCGCGAACGCGATGCCGCGCTGCGCCAGCTGGAGGCCAGCGAAAAGCGGGCGCGCGTCATCGCCGACAATATTCCCGCGCTGATTTCGTATATCGACAAGGACTTGCGCTACCGTTTCACCAACGAGCATTACCAGTTCCTGCTGGGCGTCGATCCCAAGTCCCTGCTGGGCCGCACCGTCAACGATGTCTTCGGCGGCGAGGTCGATGCGCGCTGGCGCGACTGCATGGAGGCGGCATTGGCCGGCAAGCGCGTGCACGTCGAGCGCGAAGGCGAGGAGCTGGGCCGCTATATGCACCTGATGGTGGACATGGTGCCCGACTTCGCGCCCGATGGCAGCGTGCCGGGCTTCTACGTGATGGCCAACGACATTACCGAGCGCAAGATGGCCGAGCTGACCCAGGCCGCCAGCCAGAAGCGCCTGCAACTGATCACCGACCACCTGCCGGCGCTGGTGTCGGCCATCGGCCCCGACCACCATTTCCAGTTCGGGAATGCGGCCTTCCAGCGCTGGCTGGGCGTCGATCCCAACACCCTGCCCGGCCGCCCCGTGGTGGACGCCATCGGCGAAGCGCATTACGCCATCGCCAAGCCTTGCCTGGACCGCGCCTTCCGGGGCGAAGTCACCAGCTACGAGGCCAAGGCCAATGTCGGCGACGAGTCGCGCATCCTGGCCTCGACGCTGATTCCGGACCTGCGCCAGGACGGCAGCGTGGCCGCCGTGTACGTGCTGACCAGCGATATGACCCATGTGAAGGCGGTCGAGGAGCAGTTGATCGAACTGGCGCGGCGCGACACCCTGACCGGCATCGCCAACCGCCGCATGTTCGAGGAAACCCTGCAGCAGGCGCTGGACCGCGCACGCCGCCGCGACAGCCCGCTGGCCCTGGCCTACCTCGACATCGACCACTTCAAGAGCATCAACGACACCCTGGGCCACGGCGCGGGCGACGATGTGCTCAAGGAGTTCGCCGCGCGCCTGACGGCCAGCGTGCGCTCCACCGACACGGTGGCCCGCCTGGCGGGCGACGAATTCGCCATCGTCTTCGAGAACGTGCTGCCGCCGGACGAGGCAACCACCCTGGCCGAGCGCATCGTGGGCGCCATCCGCCCCGCCTTCAATCTGCAGACCGGCATGCTGCCGGTCACGTGCAGCGTGGGCATCGCCGTACATGCCGGTCCCGGCGAGAACCCGGCGGGACTGTTGGCGCGCGCCGATGCCGCCCTGTACGACGCCAAGCGCAATGGCCGCAACGGCTATGTGGTGGACGAACGTCCGGCCGGTCCGCGCCCCGTGCCTAATCCTGCTGCGAACCGTGCTGCTTCAGCCAATCGATGAACCAGCGCGCCGCCGGCCCTGGCGGCGCATCCTTGCGGTGCAGCGCATACATCGAAAAGAATGGTCCCATCACCGGGCTGGGTTCGATCTCGATGCGCTGCAGCCGGCCCTCGGCGATATCCTCGTCCACCATATGCAGCGGCATATTGCCCCAGCCTAGGCCCGCCTTGAGGAAGGCATGCTTGGCGCCCAGGTCGGCCAGGCGCCAGTTCTGGTTGCCGGCCACGCCGAACTGGCGGCCCGCCGTCAGGTCCGAGCGGTCGGTCAGGATCAGCTGCACATGGCCGGCCGCCTCCTGGCGCGAAATGGGCGGTTTCAGCGCTGCCAGCGGATGGCTGGGCGCCGCCACCGTCACCACCGGCACCGCCTGCAGGAATTCGGCGGCGCAGTCCTGCGGCACCTCGGGGAAGGAACCCATGATGGCGAAGCGGCAACGTCCATCGAGCACCGGCTGTACCACGGCGCCCAGGGCTTCCACATGCACCCGCAGCGGCATGCCGGGGAATTGCTGCTGGAAGGCGCGCACCGCCTCGGTCAGGCTGCAGATCGGATACATCACGTCCACCGCCACCGACAGCTCGGCCTCCAGCCCTTCGGCCAGCGAGCGTGCCTTGGCTTTGAAATCGTCCATGCTGGCGATGGCGCTGCGCGCGTGCAGCAGCAGCGCGTAGCCTGGCTCGGTCAGTTTGGGATAGCGCCCGCTGCGCTCGAACAGCGCAAAACCCACCTGGGCTTCCAGGTTAGCCAGGGTCTGGCTCACCACCGACTGCGCGCGCCGCAACTTGCGCCCGGCCGCCGAAAAACTGCCTTCATCGGCCGCCGCGATGAAGGTGCGCAGCTGGTCCATGGACATCCCGTCAAGCATCTATCGCTCCTTTCGATACATTCCATCTAAATATATAGGCTTCCGCGATAGATGTCCAATCCCTATCATTCACTCATCGATCAACGAAACAGGAGACAGCAAATGAATGCAGTCCTCAAACCGGCAGCCAGGCAGATCCGCTACCGCAGCCAGGGCAGCCAGCGCAGCTGGTTCACCCGCCTGGCCAGCCCGTCGGATGTGGGCGAGATGATCAAGCCCTTCGTCTTTCTGGACGATTTCGACATGGAATCGCGCGGCGGACCGCGCGCCGGCCTGCATCCCCACTCCGGCATCGCCACGGTGACGGTGGTGCGCTCCGGCACCATCGACTACGTCGATACCAGCGGCGCCAGCGGCCAGTTCGGCGCGGGCGGTGTGGAGTGGATGAAGGCCGGCGGCGGCATCTGGCACGGCGGCAGCGCCGCTCCCGGCCAGCGCGTGCAAGGCTTCCAGCTCTGGCTGGCCTTGTCCCGGGAAGAGGAAAACGGCCCGTCCGAAAGCCTCTACCTGGCGCCTGGGCAGATTCCTTCCGACGGCCCGGCGCGCGTGGTGATCGGCCAGTATGGCCAGGCACGCAGCCCGCTGCAATATGCCGCGCCGCTGAACTACCTGCATGTGAAGCTGAAAGCGGGCGAAAGCTGGAGCTACCAGCCGCCCGCCGGACACCAGGTGGCCTGGGTGGCGCTGGCGAGCGGCAAGCTGCATGTGTCGGACGCGGTGCTGGGCAAGGAAATCGCCGTGTTCGAGGAATCCGAAGCGGCCCTGGACTTCTACGCCGAACACGACACCGAGTTCGTGCTGGGTTCGGCCGCCAAGCATCCGCATGAGCTGGTGCTGGGCTATTACTCGGTGCATAGCAGTGCCGCCGCCCTGCGCCGGGGTGAAGCCCGCATCCAGGAACTGGGCCGGCAGCTGCGCCTGGCGCAATAAGAAAACGCAGGACTAAAAACGATTTACATCATTTATATTGAAGGAGCATCACCATGAACAACGCCAACAACATCAACAACAACGCCCTGAACACCGCTGTCCTGCCTTTGGCCGGCCGCCTGCTGATGGCCCTCATCTTCGTCTTCAGCGCCATCGGAAAAATCTCGGCGCCGGCCGCCACCATGGGCTATATCTCGGCCATGGGCCTGCCCTTCCCGGCCCTCGGCCTGGCCGGTGCCATCGGCGTGGAATTGGTTGGCGGCCTGCTGCTGGCCTTCGGCTACCAGACCCGTCTCGTGGCGCTGGGCTTGGCAGCCTTCTCGGTGGTGACGGCCGTGCTGTTCCACGGCGCCATCGGCGACCAGAACCAGCTGATCCATCTGCTGAAAAACCTGGCCATGGCGGGCGGCCTGCTGCAAATCGCCGCCTTCGGCCCAGGCAGCCTGAGCCTGGACGCCCGCCGCGGCACACCGCAAGTGCTGGCCCGCATCTGATCCGGTTGGCATTTCTAGCACGGGGGCTTGGCCCCCGTTTTTTCTTTTTTGCGCATGGTGGCGCTTTCGCCACGCTAGCCGGCGCTTTTGTTAACGTCCTTGCAGTCTTTCTTTCCACTTCCATAAGAACCGCGAAAAAAACCCGCCGCAGGCTGTAGCGTTTTTCCAAAAAGCATTGAAGTTACGGGGCGTATGGCCATAATCGATTCCGCAAGCCAACCAGCCAGCGACGGAGATGCCTGATGAAAACAGTCCACAGCCTCTTGATGTCCAGCTTTGTCTTGGCGGCCGGCGGCGCCGGCGCGCAAACCAATATCACCGTCTACGGCTCGATGGACCTGGGCATCGTGCACGAAAGCGGCGGCCCGAAAGCGGCCGGCTGGACCGTGCAAAGCGGCGTCGAAGCCGGTTCGCGCCTGGGCTTCAAAGGCACGGAAAATCTGGGCGGCGGTCTGCAAGCGCTGTTCGTGCTGGAAAGCGGCATTGCCGGCGATACCGGCGGCAGCCGCCCGGGTGGCCTGGCTTTCGGACGTCAGACCTTGGTTGGGCTGAGCGGCGGCTTCGGCACCGTCAAGCTGGGACGTCAATTCAATCTGCTGACGTATGCGCTGATGGATGTCGATCCCTTCGGCGGCGGCCACGAGGGCGCCTATTCGAACATCATGTTCTCGGATTTCCGCACCAGCAACGGCATCTACTACACCACGCCCACCATGCAGGGCTTCAAGGCCAGCCTGACCTACGCGCCGGGAGAAACGCCGGGCAACAGCAAGGCCAAGCGCGAAACCGGCCTGGCCCTGGAGTACCAGCGCGGCCCGCTGTTCGCCGTCTTCGCCCACCGCACGCTGGAAGACGCGACGGGCAGCAGCCGCAACAAGGTCAGCTTTGCCGGCGCCACCTACCAGGTCGGCGCGTTCAAGGGCGCGCTCGGCTACGCCGTCAATAAAGACCCGGCCATGGCCATGGACAGCCGCGACCTGATCGTCGGCGCCACCTGCGAGCATGGGCCATCCACCTATCTCGTGTCCTGGATACGCCATAACGACCGCAGCGGCTTGGACCAGGATGCCAACCAGGCGGCGATCGGCTATACCTTCGCGCTGTCGAAACGCACCGATCTATACAGCTCCTACTCGCGCATCAACAACAAGAATGGCGCCCCGTTCACGGTTGGCAATGCCATCGAAGTCGGCAGCGGCAAACGCGGTTTCGCGGCCGGCATCAACCATAAGTTCTAAGCCCCTGTTCAATCATCCTCGTCCAATGGAGAAGCCCCCTATGAAAGCTCTTGCCAGCGCCCTGCTGCTCGCCCTGCCCGCCGCCGCCTTCTGCCAGGACGCCATGGTTCTTTGCGTTGAAGACCAGGCCGCCGCGCCGTACACCTTCCCCGCCAAGGACGGCACCATGCAGGTGCTGATCAAGATGGCGGCCAAGCAGGCAAATGTACCGGTGACAATGAAAGTAACGTCATGGAAACGCTGCATCGAGGAGGTGCGCAGCGGCGCCACCAGCGGCCTGGTCAACGCCGGCTTTACGCCCTTCCATGCCGAATACGCGGCCTACCCGATGCAGGGCGACAAACCGAACACCGCCGCCGCGCTGGCGCGCATGGATATCCTGGCCTACCGCGTCAAGGGCAGCAATGCCGGCTGGGACGGCAGCAAATTCCAGAACGTCAGCAAACCGGTGCTGATCCCCTCCGGCTTCGCCACCATTTCCGATCGCCTGAAATCCATGAATGTGCCGTATGATGACAATACCAAGGAGCCGGCGCGCAATTTCCATAAGCTGATCGCCGGCCAGGGCGAGATCCTGCTGGGCTTCGATGGCGAGATGAGCGCCTTGCTCGCCACGCGCAAGGAGTTCAGCGACAAGGTCGAAGTCCTGCCCAAGCAATTCATGACGGCGGACTTCTACGCCCCCGTATCGAAAACCTATTACGCGGCAAACAAGGAGAAAGTTGAAGCGCTATGGGCGGCCATCGGCAAGGTGAAAAAGTCCAAGGAATACCAGGACGCCATCAAGGACATCAAATAGTCCGCTGCCGTATCGCGGCCGCCGCTGTCCTGCTTCTGCTGGCGGCCTTGCTGGGCGGCGGCGCGGCGGCGGCCGACCAGGTCGAAGTGGTGGTGTATGCCGACGATGCTTATCCGCCCTATTCCTATTCCCTCAACGGCGAAGCGCGCGGCGTCTATCCCGGCATCCTGCGCAAGGCCTTCGCGCGCATGCCGGCCTACAAGGTGCAGGTGCTTCCCGTGCCCTGGAAGCGCGGCCTGAAAATGGTGGAAATGGGCGAAGCCTTCGCCCTCACGCCGCCGTATTACCGCCCGGACGAGCGGCCGTATATGGATTATTCGGCCCCCATCTTCAACGAAAACGTGACGCTTTTCTGCAACGACAGCGTCGCGCCCAAAGGTTTGCCCAGCCGCTGGCCGGACGACTATCTGGGCCTGCACATCGGCCGGAATACCGGTTATCTGATCGGCGGCAAGGAATTCGACCAAGCGCTCAAGCAGGGCAAGATCACCCTGAACGAGGCGCGCGGCACCGAGGAGAATCTGCGCAAGCTGCTGGTGGGGCGGCTCGATTGCTATATGAACGACCGCCACGCGATCCAGAACGCGCTGGCCCGCATCCGCACCGAGAAGGCCTATCAGAAGACCGGCAATGTGGTGGAGGCCACGGTCATCAGCCAGGAGTTCGGCTATCTGGGCTTTACCCGCGTGGACCCGGTGCGCTATCCCTTCAAATCCGAGTTCGTGCGCCAGTTCAATGTCGTGCTCAATGAAATGAAGCGCAGCGGCGAGCTGGAACAGATCGCCGAGAGCGAGCTGCGGCGCTAAGCCAGCAGCGCGTCGCGCAGCAAGGCTGGCGTCTTGCCGGTCCAGCGCTTGAAGGAGCGACGGAAATTGGTCGCATCGTGGAAGCCCAGGTATTGGGCCACGGCCTCGTTGTCGGCGCGCCGGCTGTGGAAGAGATGCAGCGCGACGTGGGTGCGCACCTGATCCAGCTCTGCCTGAAAATGCGTGCCGTGGCGCGAGAGATAGCGCTTCAGCGTGGCGGGACTGGCGCCGAAATCGGCTGCGGCCTGTTCCTGCGACGGCACGCGCCGCACCCGCTCCAGCAGATAGTCGTACATCGCGTCGAGCAGGCTGGGAAGCGCCGCCGCTTCGCCGGCCGCATTGCGCAGAGCGACGGACGCCGCCACCGCATTCCCGCGCGGCCAGGGGCGGTCCAGCCAGGTGGAATCGATCAGCATCGCATCCAGATGGCAGTTGAAGCGCAGCTCGGAACCCAGATGCACCTCGTGCTGCTCAACATGCGCAGGCGCGGCGCGGTTGAAGCAGAAGCGCCAGGGCAGGCGCTCGCCGCCCAGCCAGCGGCACATGGCGGCGACGGCCGTCATGTGCATCTCCACCAGCGCGGGCAGCAGGCTGGGAGCGCCGTAACTGTCGACCCAGTACAGCACGGCGATGCCGTTCTCCTCGCGCAAACGGGGACAAAGCAGCGGCGTCAGGCGGGCATGCCAGGCCGTCAGCAGTTCCAGCGCCTGGCGCAGGTTCTGGGCATGCAGCAGGGCGTGGCTGATGGCGCCGTTATGGCCGGGCAGCAGGTGCTGGCCCAGCATGAAGCTGGTGTCGGGGCTGTTCAGGGCGCGCAGCGTATTCGCCAGCAGCTGGTGGTACTGGCCCGGCGTAATCATGCTGGCGGGATCGGACAGCACCGAGGCGTCCAGCCACAGGCCGCGCAGCAGCGCGCTGTCGGCCGCATCGCGGCTGCGCGCATAGTCGAGCGCCAGCGCGGGCTGCTGGCCTGCCGCAATGCAGGCGTCGCCGATGGTGTGGAAGGCGATCACGCCGCCACTGCCCGCTGGCCGGCGTCCAGCGCCATCTCGCTTGGCGGCGGCGTGGACTTGTCGATTTCGCGGCCCAGGCGGGCCAGCAGCTCCTCGGCCTCGCCCTCGGCGGCGGCGCAGGCATGGCGCAGGCTGATGGCGATCACGCCCTGGCTGCCGTGATGACGCATCTGGCCAACCATGGCGCATAGATGGGCGGCGCTGGCGCGCGCCTCCTGCGCACCGGTGCCAGGCATCAGGATGGCGAAACGGTCGCCGGCATAGCGGCACAGCAGGTCTTCGTTGCGCAGATTCAGCAGCAGCATATGGCCCACGGCCTGCAGGGCGCGGTCGCCTTCGCGCTGCCCGTGTTCACGGTTGATGCGGTGGAAGCCGTCGATGTCCAGCAGGACCAGGGCGCAGCTGCGGCCTGGATGGTTTTCGCGCTCCAGGCGCAATTGGCTGCGCAGGTAACCGGCGCCCGCCAGCTGCGTGATGCGGTCGAAGGCGCGGTGGTCGCGGAACAGGCGCTCGCGCTTCTGCAGATGTTCGTTCAGGCTGAATTGCTCCTGGCGCCAGTAATACATGCCCGCCGTGAGCACCAGCATCCCCAGTGGCATCAAGCCTTCCAGCCAGTTGTCCCACACCTCGTCCTTGGGGATGCGGAAGAATTCGTCCATGCAGTCGGCCCAGCAGCCCAGCATGATCGCCGCCAGTCCGCCTGCCAGCAGGCGCGTCACCAGCCCGCCGGGACGGCTGCTCAGGGTAATCAGCAGCCATACGCCCGCCATCAGCGCGGTGCCGCCCTCGCCCACGATATCCATCCAGCGCCAGGCCGCAAAAGGCTTGGCCGCGCCCAGCGCCGCGTACAGGAAGGGAAGCGCGCACATGGCCAGCGCGGCGGCGATGAGGAAGTTGCGGTGCAATCTGAGCATGGCGTGGGGACGGTATCGACAGGGCCGCAGCAGCTTATCGCCGCCATATGACAGGCCGATGACAGCCGGGAGGTGCAAACGGCTCACATCTTTTTTGCAACGCGCGCCGGCCGCCCCGTCTTCTCATAGGGGAAAGCCGGCCCGCCGCGCCTCGCGGGACGGTGCGCATCGTTGTGGGACCGGCGCGCAGGCAGGTCATTTCAGCTCACATCCCGCGCCGGATTCGGCAAATCGGGCCGAATCCGGGGTTGCGCGCAAAGCCGGTAACAAAGTTGACACATTCCCTCCCTAGAATCCGCCCCGTTCAACCACTCATCCACACACCATGCATACCAAGACCCAGCCGACCAAGCCCGCCGCCCTGCGCCTGACTACCCTGAGCCTCGGCATCCTCGCCATGTGCAGCGCCCACGCCGAACTGGCCGACACCGGCCCGGTGGCCGCCGCCGTCGTCGTGACCGGCCAGCGCGCGAGCCTGAGCAAGGCCATTTCCGCGCAGGAGAAGGCCGACAATATCGTCAGCGTCGTCAGCAGCGACGATATCGGCGGTCTGCCGGACAAGAACGCCGCCGAGGCGCTGGCCCGCCTGCCTGGCGTGTCGGTGCAGCGCGACCAGGGTGAAGGCCGCTATGTCACGGTGCGAGGCCTGGGTCCGGATCTGAATGGCGTCACCATCAACGGCGCGCTGGTACCGTCGCCGGAAGCCGGCCGCCGCGCCGTGGCGCTGGACGTGCTGCCTGCGGGCCTGATCCGTTCCCTCGAAGTGAGCAAGACCCTGCTGCCCGAGCAGGACGCCAACTCCCTGGGCGGCTCGGTGGAAGTCAAATCGCTGTCCGCCTTCGACCTGCCCGGCACGCTGCTCAACGTGAACGCGGCCGCCAGCCATGACGGCAACACCGGCAAGAAAAGCCCGAGCGCCGGCCTGCTGTGGGCGCAGCGCTTCGTGGACGGCAAGCTGGGCGTGGCCGTGGGTCTGAGCGCCGAGAAACGCAAGTTCGGCTCCGACAATGTGGAAACCGGCGGCGCATGGGATGGCGAGCGTCTGGGCGGCTTCGAGTTGCGCGACTATCTGCCGGTGCGCGAACGCAAGGCCGCCGCCGTGAATCTTGATTATCGCCCCGAAGCGGGCAGCAGCTTCTACCTGCGCAGCTTCCTGAGCCGCTTCAGCGACGACGAGGTGCGCGACCGCATCACCGTCGGCAATTTCAGCGGCGGCGGTGTGCTGGAAGGCACCACCGCCAGCGCGCGCGCCGAGCGCCGCATCCGCCAGCGCAAATACACCCAGGAGATCGGCTCGCTGGTGCTGGGCACCGAACAGAAAATGGGCGCCTGGCTATTCTCCGCCTCCGGCGGCATCAGCCGCGCCGACGAAGACACGCCGGAGTCGCTGAACGACGGCCGCTTCCGCGGCAATGCCAACTTCGCCGGCGTCGGCTTCCTGAATGGCGAAAAGCCGCAGCTGCAAGGTCCGGCCGCGCTGTTCGATCCGGCCAATTACAGCCTGAACGCCATCACCCTGCAACAGCGCTACTCCAACGACAAGGCGCGCCATCTGCGCGCCGACCTGGGTCACAGTTTCGACACCGGCGACCTGCATCACGAGCTGAAATTCGGCCTGAAAGCCAGCCGCCGCGAGAAAACCAACGACACCAACCAGTGGGCCTATAACAGCAGCAAATCGTCCAGCCCGAACTACTGGGGCGCGGGTTCAGTCGCCATGTCCAGCTTCGTCCAGGGCGGCGAACTCGATTACAAGCTGGGACGCATCGGCGTCGCGCTCGATCCGGCCGCCATCCGCGCCCGCGTGGCAGGCCTGGACCGCAACGCCGCCCGCCTGGCAGCCGAGTCGAGCATCAACGACTACACGATGAACGAGAATATCGACGCCGCCTACGTGCAGGACAGCGTCTCCTTCGACGCCTGGCGCTTCCTGGCCGGCATGCGCGCCGAACGCACCCGCTTCGATGCCGCCGGCTCGCAAGTGGCAGGCAGCACCATTACGCCGCTGAACCGCAGCCGCTCCTACACCAACTGGCTGCCTTCGCTGCAGGCACGCTACGATGTGGACCAGCAAACCAGCGTGCGCGCCGCCGTCACCAGCTCCGTGGTGCGCGCCAATTTCAGCCAGCTGGCGCCGGGCGTCAGCCTCGCCAGCAATACCGAAGCGGTGATCGGCAATCCGGACCTGGCGCCGCTCAAGTCGCGCAATCTGGACCTGGGCGTGGAACGCATCATCGGCAACGACGGCACGGTGTCGGCCTACTTCTTCCACAAGGACATCCGCAACTTCACCTACACCACCAATCTGGCGGGCAGCGGCCAGTGGGCCGGCTACACCAGCGCCACCTCCTACGAAAACGGCGACAAGGCCAAGGTCAAAGGCATCGAACTGTCCTGGATGCAGCCGCTGCGCATGCTGCCGGCGCCTTTCAACAATCTGCTGGTGGGCGCCAACGCCGCCTGGACCGATTCGCGCGCCGATGTGGCGCGCTTCGACAGCAAGGCCAAGGCGCGCCTGTCGCGCAGTATCGCGCTGCCCGGCCAGTCCGACCGCGTGATGAATCTGATGCTGGGCTACGAGCAGGGGCCGGTCAGCACCCGCCTGGCGCTGAACTACAAATCGCCGTATCTGCTGGAACTCGGCTCGGATATTCTGAACGCCAGCCAGGACCGCATGGTCGACAGCCAGAAGCAGCTGGACCTCTCCTTCTCCTGGCAGATCGACAAGCGCTTCCAGCTCACCTTTGAAGCGGCCAATCTGAACAACGAAAAGTACTACGTCTATCAAGGCAGCAAAAACCACAACGCGCAGTATGAGCAATACGGACGCACCTACAAGATCGGCCTGAAAGCCGCCATTTTCTAAGAGAGCATATGAGAAAGAGCATGATTCAAAGCGCGATCGGCGCGTTCTTCACGTCCATCGCGCTGCTGCCGGCACAGGCCGCGCCGGCGGTAGGGGCGCCGAACCAAGTCTCCCCGCTCCTGCCTGCGGCGCTTTCAAGCGCCACTGAACTGGCAGCCCTGCCGGACGGCGGCTGGCTGGCGCTGGACAGGAACGGACTGCGCCTGCTGGACGCCAACGGCGCGCAGCGCGCCCAGTTCCCGATTCGCGCCCGCCAGCTGGACACCCGCAGCCATGCGGAAGGCGTACTGGCCGTGGTGGTCGATTCCAACACCGAGCGCGCCCAGCCCCTCGTCGTCAATCTGGCGCGCGGCACGCTGAACGCCCTGCCAGCGCTGCCGGCGCCAGGCTTTGACGTGGAGGCGTCCTGCCTGTACCGCGACGCCCAGCGTATCGATCACCTGTTCCTGATCGGGAAAGACGGCCAGTCCGAACAATGGCTGCTGTCCGGTGCGCATTACAGGCCGGTGCGCAAACTGGCGCTGCCGCCGCATGTCAAACACTGCCGCGTGGATGACGCCAGCAACACTCTGCTGGCCGCCGAATCCGATTTCGGCCTGTGGGCCTACCGCGCCGACGCGGAAGGCTCCGGCCAGCGCCAGGCCGTGGCCCTGCGCGCGCCTTATGGCAAGCTGGCGGGCGGCGCAGGCGCCTTGTCCCTGCTGCCCGGTGGCGCCGCACTGCTGGACAAGGATGGCACAAAACTGCACCTGTTCCGCCAGCGCGCTGGCCAATGGGAAGCGGCGGGCAGCCAGCAGCTGGCGGCCAAAGGCGGCAAAGGCAATGCGCTCGCAGTTCGCGCAGTTGACGGTAACACCCTCAGTCTCGCGTACAAAACTGCCGAAAGCGCGCCGTGGCAAGCACGCGTCCAGGCATGGCCGGCCGGCGCGTCCTCGTCCGCCGCCGCAAACGCGGGCGGCAAACATGGCGGCATCGCCGGGAGCGGCGCAAACGGCGCGTCCATTGAGGCAGCCATGCCATTCGCCATCGTCGAGCCGCGCACCCAGACCGACCCGATGGAACGCCAGGGCGACGCGGCCGACGATCCGGCAATCTGGCTGCATCCCACCAATCCAGCCGCTTCGCGCGTCTTCGGCACCAACAAGAAGCAAGGCTTGCTGGCCTACGACCTGCAGGGCAAACAAACCCAGTTGCTGGAATCGGGACGCCTGAACAACGTCGACATCCGCCAGAACGTGCTGCTCGCGGGCGAACGCTTCGACCTGGCCGCGGCCACGCGGCGCGACGACAACACGCTGATGCTGTTCACCATCGACGCCAAGGGCGATGCCGCCGAAGCCGCCGTCTTCCCGACAACGCTGGAAAAGATCTACGGCATGTGCCTGTACCAGCCGCCCGGCGGCGCGCTGGAAGCCTTCGTCAACGACAAGGACGGCCGCTACCAGCACTACCGTATCGAACGCAGCGAAGGCCGCTTCCGCGCCGCCCTGCTGCGCAGCTTCGCCGTCGCCAGCCAGCCCGAAGGCTGCGTGGCCGACGACCGCAGCGGACGCCTTTTCATCGGCGAGGAAAAGCTTGGCGTCTGGTCCACTGCCGCCAGCGCGGCCAAAGCCGAGCCGCTGCGCATGATCCTGCCGGTCGGCCCGGCGCTCAAGGCCGACGTGGAAGGCATGGCCCTTTATCACGGCGAGAAAGCCAGCTATCTGGTGGTCTCCAGCCAGGGCGACAACAGCTATGTGGTGCTGGATGCGGCCGCGCCGCATGCCGTGCGCGGACGCTTCCGCATCGGCATGAATGTGGCAGCCGGCATCGATGGCGCGTCCGAGACCGATGGCCTCGACGTGAGCTCGGCCAATCTGGGCGGGCCATACGCCAAAGGCATGCTGGTGGTGCAGGACGGCTACAAGCGTCTGCCAGATGGTCCGCAGAATTTCAAATACGTGGCATGGGACGATATCGCCCGCGCCCTGAACCTGCCTTAAGAAAGGAGCATCGCCATGCAGCGCAAACACGGCGGCGGTTGACAATTTATCCCGATGCGTTAAACTGCGGGCGCTGCTGAAATTATCGGCAGCGCTTTTTTTCTTCCGGAGCACCCACCCTAAATGGACATCTAAGCCCACATCCGCAAACGACCGCCGCTGCTTTGCCACGCTATGCATCGCCGCTGCGCTGACGAATCTCGTCATCGGGGCTTATATGTTATCCAATCCAAAAGAACTCTCTCTGGAGCTGCGCCACGTCTCGGCCATGCTCCCCGACGGCCGCATGCTGTTCGACGGCCTGAACGCCTCTTTCCAACGCGAGCTGACCGGTCTTGTCGGCGCCAATGGCGCGGGCAAATCCGTGCTGGCCACTATTTTGGGCGGCCAGCGCCAGCCTGACGGCGGCCGCATCGCCTGCAACGGCAGCCTCGCTTACGTGCCGCAGGAAATCCGTCCCGCACCCGGGGCCACCGTCGCCGGCGTGGCCGGACTTGCCGCCCTGTTTGCCGCTCTCGCCCGCGTCGAAAGCGGCGATATGCTGGCCGGCGATCTCGACCTGCTTGAGGGCCGCTGGCATATTCCCGCCGCCTTTGGCTGTGTCCTGCGCGATGCGGGCCTGCCGGCGATGCATCCCGAGCAGCCCGCCGCGAACCTGAGTGGCGGAGAGCTGATGCGCATTGCCTTGGCCGGTGCCCTGCTGTCGCAAGCCGACTGGCTGCTGCTGGACGAACCAAGCAACCACCTCGACCGGCCGGGCCGCGACTGGCTTGAAGCCGCCTTGCACGCATGGCGCGGCGGCGCCATCGTCGTCAGCCACGATCGCGAGTTGCTCGACCGGATGGACCGCATCGTGGAGCTGCGCGACGGCCAGTTGCACAGCTACGGCGGCAACTACACCCTGTACCGCGAGCAGCGCGACACGGCCGCCAGCGCGGCGCAGGCGACGCTCGATCATGCCCGCACCGAACGCGAATCCGGCCTGCGCGAGCTGCGCCGCCAGCACGATGCCCAGCATTCGCGCATGGCCCGCAACAAGCGCAACGCCAAGAGCGCCAATCTGGCGCCCATCCTGCTCGGCCGCATGCAGGACCGCGCCGAGGCCCACGCCGGCCGCGTGACGAAGCAGCATGAGGAAAGCCGCCTCGCGCTGGACCAGGCGGTGCGCGAGGCGGCGGACAAGATCGTCTCCGAACAGGCAGTGGCGCTGCTGCTGCCCGCCAGTGCCGTCGCGCCAGGCAAGCGCGTGGTCGAACTGGAGCAGGCTTGTGCGCCTTTCCCGGCCGATGCGGCGCCGCTGGACCTGGCGCTGTGCGGTCCCTTCCGCCTCGCCATCACCGGCCCCAATGGCTGCGGCAAAACCACCCTGCTGAAAATGCTGGCAGGACTGGAAGCGCCGCTGTCCGGCACCTGCCGCAGCCCGCTACCCATGGCCTGGCTCGACCAGCATGCCGCCGTGCTGCTACCGCCTGGACTCTCAGTGCTGGAGCGTCTGCGCCAGCTGGAAAGCCCGCTGCCGGAAGGGGAACTGCGCAGCCGCCTCGCCCTGCTCGGCCTCGGCGCGCGCCATGTGCATACGCCAGCCGAAGCCCTGAGCGGCGGCGAACGTTTGAAAGCAGCCCTGGCCTGCGCCCTGTGGCGCAAGGAACCGGCGCAATTCCTGCTGCTGGACGAACCCACCAACCACCTCGACCTGCATGCCGTCAGCGCACTGGAACAGGCGCTGCAAGGCTTCAGCGGCGCGCTGGCCGTGGTCTCGCACGACCGCCGATTCCTGTCCGCGCTGGGCCTTTCCCACACCTTGTCGCATACGCCGCAGGGCTGGAGGCTCGACGGGATGGTATCCTAGGCGACCGCAACACATGGGGGCAACCGTGTCCATTACAGAAAAATTATTCAAACTCCGGGAGAACGGCACCAATGTACGCACCGAGGTGGTGGCAGGCCTGACCACCTTCCTCACCATGGCGTACATCATCTTCGTCAATCCCTCCATCCTGTCCGAAGCGGGCGTGCCAAGGGATGCCGTCTTCGTCGCAACCTGCCTGGCCGCCGCGCTGGGCACCCTGATCATGGGCCTGTACGCCAACTACCCGATCGGCATGGCGCCGGGCATGGGCTTGAACGCCTACTTCGCCTACGCCGTGGTGCTGGGCATGGGCATACCGTGGCAGATCGCGCTCGGCGCGGTGTTTATCTCGGGCTGCCTGTTCGTGCTGATCAGCGTCTTCCGGCTGCGCGAGATGATCGTCAACGGCATTCCCCATTCGCTGCGCACCGCCATTACGGCCGGGCTGGGGCTATTCCTTGGCTTGATTGCGCTGAAAAGCGCGGGCATCGTCACCGCCGACAAGGCCACCATGGTCACGGCGGGCGACCTGCACAAGCCTGCCGCCCTGATGGCCATCGGCGGCTTCCTGCTGATCGTGACGCTGGACCGCCTGCGCGTGCGCGGCGCCATCCTGATCGGCATCGTCACCATCACCGTACTGAGCTTCTTCTTTGGCGACACCAAATTCCAAGGGCTGATCTCCGCGCCGCCGTCGCTGGCGCCCAGCCTGTTCAAGCTCGACATCTCCGGCGCCATCGGCGTGGGCCTGTTCAATGTGGTGCTGGTGTTCTTCCTGGTGGAGCTGTTCGACGCCACCGGCACCCTGATGGGCGTGGCGAACCGCGCCGGCCTGCTGGTCAGCGGCAAGATGGAGCGCCTCAACAAGGCACTGCTGGCCGACAGCTGTGCCATCGTCGCCGGCTCCATGCTCGGCACCTCCAGCACCACGGCCTATGTGGAAAGCGCGGCCGGCGTGCAGGCGGGCGGACGCACCGGCCTGACCGCCGTAGTCATCGCGCTGATGTTCCTGGCCTGCCTGTTCTTCTCGCCGATCGCCGCCGTGGTGCCGCCTTACGCCACCGCACCAGCCCTGCTCTTCGTCGCCTGCCTGATGCTGCGCGACCTGTCGGACCTGGACTGGAACGAGACCACCGAGAGCATCCCGGCCGGCATCACCGCCCTGCTGATTCCCTACACCTACTCGATCGCCCACGGCATCGCCTTCGGCTTCATCACCTATGCGGCGCTCAAGCTGCTGACGGGCCGCGCGCGCGAGGTCAAACTGATCGTGTGGCTGATCGCGGGCGTCTTCATCTTCAAGTACGCCTATATGTAAGGCATTCCCGCCCCGCCAGCCTTACTGCAAGGCGGGCGCGGGGCGCGGCGTTTCGCGGATCTTGAGAATCCCGATCACATTACACAGGCGCATGCGGCACAGGGTCAGCGCCTCTTCCTCCTCGGCTGCCACGCGCAGTTGCACTTCCATGCCATGCAGGCCGGCTTCCATGCGCACGCCGCGCAACTCGATGCCGCCGCGCCGGATAATCGCCAGCGCCGATTCCAGCGAGTCGGTGGCGGTATGGGCTTCCACCCGCAGGCGGAAGGTCTTTTGTAGGGTTTGGACTAGCTCATTCATACAGTAACTTTAGCTGCCCCGTGCTGGAATAGGCATCCAAAGATTATCCAATTTCACGCTATTTTGAGAATATTCTTCTTTTCGATATAAAATATTCGCAGAAATAATCTTCGAATCGAGAAAACCATGGAACAACTGGATGAAACCGACCGCCGCATCCTGCGCGCCCTGCGCCGCGATGGACGGCTAAGCAATACCAAGCTGGCGGAGCAGATCGGACTCTCCACCACGCCCTGCTGGAACCGCGTGCGTGCGCTGGAAGACAATGGCGTCATCGAAGGCTACACGGCCCTGCTCAACCAGCAGGCGCTGGGTCTGCCCGACACCGTGATCATCGAAGTCACGCTGGAGCGCCATGACGACGATATGCTGGAAAAATTCGGCCTCGCCCTCGCCCAGCTACCGGAAGTGATGGAAGCCTATCTGCTCACCGGCGATTACGATTACCTGATCAAGGTCGCCGTGGCCGGCACCGCAGGCTACGAGGAATTCCTGCGCCGCAAACTGTATAAGATGCCCGGCATCCGCCATAGCCGCTCAACCTTCGTGCTGCGCTGCCTGAAACGCGCGCACTCGGTGGAACCTTAAGGAGGTCCGTGGCAAAATGCGTTCTTTCACAAACGCGTTCCACGACCCGCGCTGGACTTCTTCATGAACGCCACTCCCGTCACCGCCAGCCCGATTGCCCTGCACAAGGATATGGGCATCCTGCAGGCCCACGCCGCCGTCATGGCCGAATGCCTGCGCCATATCGAAGCCAATGCCCCCGGTGTCGTCGCCGGCACCGATGCCGAATTCCTGCACCAGATGCGCGTCGGCCTGCGCCGCTTGAACGCCGCCTTGCGTCTGTTCGGCAACGTGCGTTCGCTGCCGCAGCCGCTGCGCCTTGAGGTGAAATGGCTGGATGCCGCACTCGGGCCCGCGCGCGACTGGGAAGTCCTGGCCAACAGCACGCTGCCGCGCATCACGGCCAGCGCTCCGGCCCATCTTGGCCTGGCGGCCCTGCTGCAACTGGCGCAGGAGGCGGCGCAACGCCACAATGCAAGCGCAGCGCAAGCGGTGGCCTCGCCGCGCTGCCGTGCCCTGCTCGATGCCCTGCATGCCTGGGCCGCGCAAACGCCACAGGACATGCCGCAGCCGAACGCCCGCCTCAAACGCTTCGCCAAGGCGCTGCTGGATTCCGCCAGCAAGCGCCTGCGGCGCCGTGCCCAGCATCTGCCCCAGGCCGGTCAGCGCCGCCTGCACCGCTCGCGCATCGCCGCCAAACGCCTGCGCTATGCGCTGGAGTTCTTCACCAGCCAGTATCCATCGGGACCAGCCAGACGCCGCATCGATACGCTGGGCGTATTCCAGGATGCGCTGGGCGCCATCAACGACGCCGCCGTGGCCCACGCCCTGTTGGAGCATGAAGCGGCCAGCCATCCGGCCCTGCATACCGCCATCGCCTACGTACGCGGCTACCTGCAGGCCGACAGCCGGCACCAGACCAAGGCGCTGGCCGGCTTGTGGAAGCGCCTGCGCCGCGCGCTCTAAGGGATTTTTACTTAAGCCTTTGTTAAAGCGTAGTATCGTAACAACGTCAAACTTGACATTGGGGTACAATGCCACCTCCCTTTTGTATCAAAAGCGGCCGCTCCAAGCCTGCAAGGCCGCGCCAATAAGCACATGAAATCGATTACCACTCTCGCCTTGGCCCTCGCCATGGCGCACGGCGCAGCTTTTGCCGCCGACGAAGAACTTCCGGAACGCGACTGGAGCGTTTCCGCAGAACTGGGCGCCATCACCACCACCGGCAACACCGCCGGCACTTCCGTCACCGGCAAGATCGACGCGCGCCAGGAGCTGGAGAACTGGAGCAACGAATACATCTTCAGCGGCTATTTCAAGGAAGACAAGAACGAACAGGAAGACGGCAGCAAGGTCAAGGAGCGCTCGGCCGAACGTTTCGCCGCCTCCGCCAAGGCCGCGTACAAGCTGATTGGCGACGGCAAGAAGCTGTTCGTGCTCGGTTCCCACGTCGATGACAAATTCGGCGCCTACACCAAGTACACCACCATCGCAGTCGGTCACGCCTCGCGCTGGTACAAATCGCGCGACAAGACCGTCGACGTGGAAATGGGTCCGGGCTACTTTAGCGGCACCCGCGCCAATGGCGACAAGGAAAACGGCCTGACCATCCGTGGCGCGGCCGCCTTGCGCTGGCAACTAAGCCAGACCGCCCTGTTCACGCAGACGCTCAGTGTGGAACGCGGCACCTCGAACACCCACTCGGTGGCCGAGACGGCGCTCAGCACCAAGATCAATGGCACCATGCAGATGAAGGCCGCCTTCAGCGCCCGTAACGACACCAACGTTCCGGCCGATAAAAAAGGCACCGACACGCAAACGTCCCTGACCCTGGTGTATTCGTTCTAAACGTCTGCCTGAAGCCGGGCGGCTGACGCCCCCGGCAAGAAATTTGTTGAAGCATTAAAATGCCTTGCCGCCAGCCATATCCAAGAGCTGGCGCCGAACAAGGAGGACTTATGCCGCAACAACAAGGCGACAATATCGATTTCCTGGCGCACAACCGCGCCTCCTGGGACAAGCAGGCATCCGAACAACGCGAATGGTCGCGCCCCGTCAGCAGCGAAACCATCGCCGCCGCCAAAGCAGGCGAATGGCAGGTTCACCTGACGCCGCAGTCGCTGCCATCCGCGTGGCTCGGTGAGGTGAAGGGCAAACACATACTCTGCCTCGCCTCCGCCGGCGGACAGCAAGCGCCCGTGCTGGCGGCAGCCGGCGCCCACGTCACCGTCTTCGACATCTCCGACCGCCAGCTCGAACAGGACCGCATGGTGGCAAAGCGCGACGGCATCGAACTGCAAACGGTGCAAGGCGATATGCGCGACCTGGGCGCCTTTGCCGACGCCTCGTTCGACATCGTGTTCCACCCCATCTCCAACCTGTATGTGCCCGACGTGCGCACCGTATGGCAGGAATGCGCGCGCGTGCTGAAAAGCGGCTGCGCCCTGCTCGCCAGCTTTTACAACCCCGTCGTCTTCATCGGCGACCGCGACCCGGCATATGCCGAGCAAGGCTTGATCCGTCCACGCTACCGCCTGCCCTACTCCGACATGAACGACCTGGATGCGGAACAATTGGAAGCCAAGCGGGAACGCGGCGAAGCGATGGTCTTCGGCCATACCCTGGATGATCTGCTGGGTGGGCAACTCGCCGCCGGCTTCGTCCTTGCGGATTTCTACGAAGACGCCGCCGCCCACCCGCGCTTCCTGGTCGACAAATATATGCCCACCTTCCTCGCCACGCGCGCCCTCAAGCGCTAAGCAGGGTTACATGCTTTCTTTGACCACCCGGCCGTTGAGAGCTTGCAGCGGGCGGGCGTTGTGGGGATAGATTTTGCTGAATTGGCTGAACTGCTGGCTGGACATTTCAACCGGCTGTTTCAGCACAAACCAGTTGACTTCCTCGCTGCACGGCGGAGTGGTCAGCGAGCCGGCGAAGTTGTAATAGCCTTGCTGCGCAGGCAGCAGGGAATTGAGGTCGAATTCGCCGCCGCTCAGTTCCACTTCCTTGTTTTTTTCCGACGGCACCTGGCTCCATAGCGTTTTGATCAGCGGGTTCTCCTTGCCGTTTTTGAACAGCACAGCGACCACGGCCAACTTGTTGTCGGCGCTTTTATGCACGAGATGGGCGACCATGCCATAGCGCTTGCCGTTGATGCTCTCCTCGCTCGGGTTATGGAAGTGGAATTGCAGCAGCTCGTAGCGCTTGCCGTCGATGGTCACGCCGTTGCCGGCGCCGAAGTTCACCTGCACGGTATGGCCGTTGTCGAGGATGCGCGGGGTTGCAGGCTTGTAGTCGAATTCGATCTTGGGCAACTCGGCCTTGCTGGTCTTGCGGATATCGATGGGCGATTGATGGTGCCCCAGCTTGCAAGTCTTATAGTCGTCATTCAGCTCGGACCAGTGCTTCGGCCCGTGCTTGCCTTCATAGGTCCAGGAATGGCCTTGCTCTTTGTCGGCAGCGAAGGCTTGGGATGGGAGCAGCACGGCGCCGCACAGCAGGGCGCCAGCGATTGACAGTGGCTTCATGGGCATCTCCGTTCGGTTGTTGGATGACGGCAGCGGCTTGCATCCGCTTCGCTACCGTCCCGCCGATGGCGTTTGCACACTTTAGCAAAAGCGCCTGCGGCTGCCCATGCCGCACGTCTAAACTGTTGGTTTATGCGCTCAACTGCTTCTGCGTCATGTAGAGGCGCGCATAAATGCCGCCTTGCGCCAGCAGCGCGTCGTGGCTGCCGATTTCGGCGATGCTGCCCGCGTTCATCACGACGATGCGATCGGCGTTCTCGATGGTCGAGAGGCGGTGCGCGATCACCACGGTAGTGCGGCCCTTCATCAGACGCTCCAGCGCAGCCTGCACCTGGCGTTCGGATTCGGTATCGAGCGCACTGGTGGCCTCGTCCAGGATCAGGATCGGCGCATCCTTGTACAGCGCGCGGGCGATCGCCATGCGCTGGCGCTGGCCGCCCGACAGGCGCAAGCCGTTTTCGCCGACTTCGGTCTGGTAACCCTGCGGCTGGCGCATGATGAACTCGTGCGCATAGGCCGCCTTGGCAGCCGCTTCGATGCGCGCAGGGTCCGGGTTCGGGTCGCCATAGGCGATATTGGAAGCCAGCGTGTCGTTGAACAGCACCACGTCCTGGCTCACCAGCGCGATCTGCTGGCGCAGGTCGGACAGGAGGTATTCGCGCAGGTCGACGCCGTCCAGCAGGATCTGGCCGCTGCCGACATCGTAGAAGCGCGGCAGCAGGCTGGCCAGCGTGGTCTTGCCGCTGCCGGAGCCGCCCACCAGGGCCACGGTCTCGCCGGCGGCGATGTCGAGCGAAACGCCGCGCAGGGCGGGCGCCGCATCCGGGTCTTCTTCGTTGTAGCGGAAGCCGACGTCCTGCAGCGCGATGCGGCCTTCGGCGCGCGCCAGGCTGCGGGTACCGGTATCCGGCTCGATCGGGGCGTCGATCAGGCCGAACACCGACTTGGCGGCAGCCAGGCCGCGCTGCAGCGGTTCGTTGATCTTGGTCAGGTTCTTGATCGGCGATTGCATCGCCATCAGCGCGCCCATGAAGGCGACGAAATCGCCGGGCGACAGCGCGCCGCCGCGCGCGCGCAGCAGGGCGAAGTAAATCACGGCCGACAGGGTGATCCCGACCAGCATCATGATCAGGCCGGAGTTGGCGGCAGAAGTGGCCGAGTGTTTGACGGCGAGCTGCCGGTTCAGCTTCACTACTTCGTCAAAACGTTCCTGTTCGTAGCGCTGGCCGCCGAAGATTTTCACCACACGCTGGCCGCCGATGCTTTCATCCAGTACGCGGGTCAGCTCGCCCATGGCGTGCTGGGCGCTTTCACTCAAATTGCGCATGCGGCGGCCGGCGAAGATCACGATCACCGCCACCAGCGGCAGCAGACCCAGACAGAACACGGCCAGTTGCCAGTCGATGATGAAGAGGGAGATCAGGTAGCCCACCGTCGCCACCGAATCGCGCACCGCCACGTTCAGCACATTCAAGCCGGCCTGCGACACCAGGCTGGCGTCGTAAGCCACGCGCGAGAGCGTGGTGCCGGTGGAGGATTGGTCGAAGTAGCGGTTAGGCAGGCGCAGGATGCGCGAGAACATCTGCTCACGCAGATTGGCCTGCACCCGGTTGCTCAGCCAGGAGGAACCATATTCGGCCGTGAAGCTGCTCACCATGCGCATGAAGGCGAGAAAAACGATCAGCAGGGGAATCGCCCATAGTGCGGCCGTCGCCGGATCGGCCGGCGTCAGGCGGTTGACCCAGCCCTGCACCGTCACCAGCACGCCGCTGGCGCCGGCGGCCGCGCCGGGCTGCACGCTCGGCTGCATGGCATCGACAACATTGCGCAATTGCGCGATCAGCAGCACATCGGTCAGCGCGGCCAGGGCCACGGCCAGCAAGGTGCCGGCCACGACGCCGCCGTAGCGGCGGAACTCTTGAAGCAAGCGGATATAGAGTTGACGGCTTTGCACTGGAATCTGAAGAAATCGGAGAAAGGCAGCATTGTACCCGCCTTTCAAGCCACCACAGCCCGGCAAATACGGCAGAGCTGCAACACTGTGACATTGTGTGAGTATCCTGACGCACCGGCTGCCTATAGTGAAATATCAATCTGACATGAAAGGCCACCATGTCCAAACCGTCCCCCGAGCAGGCAGACCTCGAACGCAAGCAGGATCTGATCCGTAAACTGGATATCCTGGGCTACAAGGCCCAGGACGACTTCGAGGCAGCCCTGGAGCATTTCCGCGCCGACGAAAAACTGGACAAGGACGATAGCTACAAGCTGTGGCAACGGCTCAACGAGCGTGCCGGCAGCGTCTTCAGCGAGGTATTCCAATATGAGCTGGACGCCATCGCCGGCAGGCAGGCCAAGCTGGCGCCGGCCAGCCTGTCCGAGACCCTGCACCAGGCCCACGAGCGCAAACTGGCCGGCCTGGCCTTTTCGGGCGGCGGCATCCGCAGCGCCACCTTCAACCTGGGTGTGATCCAGGCCTTGGCCGAGCTGCGCCTGCTCAGCACCTTCGACTACCTGTCCACCGTCTCGGGCGGCGGCTATATCGGCGGCTGGCTGTCGAAATGGATCAAGGAAAAAGGCGGCGACGTGCGCGCGGTCGAACAGGAACTGGCGCCTTCCGCCTCGCAGCGCGCCGGCCGCGCCGAACCGGCCCCGATCCAGTTCCTGCGCCAGTACAGCCACTACCTGACGCCCAAAACCGGCATGTTCAGCGCCGACACCTGGACCCTGATCTGCACCTACCTGCGCAATACCCTGCTGAACCTGACCATGCTGGTGGCCTGGCTGTCGGTGCTCTTCCTGCTGCCGCGCGGCGTGGCCATGCTGACCGAGATGCAACTGCTGGCGCCGTCGCCCGGCACGGTGGTGGGCGGCATCGCCTTCTTCCTGCTGGCGATCTTCTTCATCGCGCTCAGCATCTCCTGCAAGGCGCCCGAGCCGGGGCAGCGCCTGCCCCAGGACCAGGGCACCATCCTGTACACCATCTGCCTGCCCCTGATCGCAGCCGGCCACCTGAGCAGCATCGCCGTCTGGCAGTACCGGCATGAGATAAGGGATTTCTGGGGGCGTCTACCCGACTCCCTGTTCGATATACCCCAGCCCTGGCATTTGCTGATACCCGGCCTGGTTTACTTCGCCGTGTGGGCGGCAGGCTGGGGCTGCGCCCAGTACCAGAACGCCCGCTTTCCGCGCAGCGCGCCGCAGGAAAGCCATCTGGAACCGAATGCCGCGCCTTTGAAACCGGTCGAGGAAAAGCTCCACGCCCGCCACAAGCTGGTGGTGGAAGGCGTGGGCCATCTGCTCTGCGCCATCGGCGCGCTGGCGGTCGGCACCCTGCTGCTGCTGAAAGGCGTGGCCAGCATTCCCAAGGAAATGCTGGACAAGATCGACGCCGTCAACCTCGCCACTTTCGGCATGCCGCTGATGCTGCTGCTGTTCGGCGTGACGATCACGCTGATGATCGGCCTGGTGGGCCGCATGTACCGCGACGAAAGCCGCGAATGGTGGGCGCGCCAGGGCGCCTGGACCGCCATCTTCATGCTGGCCTGGTCAGGACTCTTCCTTTGCACTTTCTATATGCCGCCGCTGCTGGCCTGGACTTTTGCGGAATACCAGGCCCTGAGCAGCGTCGGCGCTCTTGCCATCGTGCTGCTGGCCTGGCTCGGTCTGCGCTCGGGCAGCAGCAACGCCACCGGGCGGCCGGGCAGCTCATCGAAACTGGAGCTGGCTGCCAAGATCGCGCCTTACGCCTTCATGCTGATTATCGTCGCCATCCTGACCACCTGGCTACAGACCATGGTCGCGCCTCCCCCCAAGCTGGCGTCCGGCACGCATCCTCTGTCGGCCTTCTATGCCGCCTATTTCAAGGCCTCGATGCTGTCGCATGGCAAGCTGATGCAGCTGCTGATTTACTGCGCCATCACGGCCGCGGTACTGGGCTGGCGCGTGGACATCAACAAGTTCTCGCTGTATATGATGTACCGCATGCGCCTGGTGCGCGCCTATTTCGGTGCCAGCAGCAATCCGCGCGCGCCGCATCCCTTCACCGGCTTCGACGCCGCCGACGATATCCCCTTGCATAGCCTGCTGCACCAGCGTCCGGACGGCAGCATCCAGCCGCAGCGGCCCTATCACATCATCAACACCGCGCTGAACCTGGTGAACGGCGAAGAACTGGCCTGGCAGATGCGCAAAGCCGCCTCCTTCTCGATGACGCCGGCCTTCTGCGGCTTCGAAATGCCCGCCCTGCCCGGCAGCCATGGCGACAAGGTACCGAGCAAGATGCTGCGCGGCTGCTACCGCCCCACCAGTGACTACGCCTCCCGCCCCGCCCTGTTCAAGGATGACGACGCCCTGGTCAAACTGGGACTGGCGGTAGCCGTCTCCGGCGCGGCCGCCAGCCCGAGCATGGGCTATCACAGCTCGCCGCCCTTGAGCTTCCTGATGACGCTCTTTAATCTGCGCCTGGGCCGCTGGTCGCCCAATCCACTCAAGGAGCATAAATGGAAGCAGTCGGCGCCGCGCATCGGCTTTTTCAGCCTGGTGGCCGAGCTGTTCGGCCTGACCGACTCCAGCGCCAACTTCCTTTACCTGTCGGACGGCGGCCATTTCGAGAATCTGGGCCTGTATGAGCTGGTGCGGCGGCGCTGCCGCCTGATCGTGGTGGTCGATGCCAGCGCCGACCACAAATTCACTTTCGATGACCTGGGCAACGCCATCCGCAAATGCTTCACCGATATGCATGTGCCGATCCGCCTGAACGCCAGCCATATCGAGACCATGAGCGGACCGACGCCGGTGGGTGCCGCCTTCGTCACCGGCGAAATCAATTACGCCAAGGCGGACGGCGTGTGCGAAAACGGCGTCCTGCTCTACATTAAGCCGACCATGACCGGCAGCGAGAACGCCGACCTGCTCAACTACCGCAAAACCCACGCCGACTTCCCGCACCAGTCCACCGCCGACCAGTGGTTCGACGAGGACCAGTTCGAGAGCTACCGCGCGCTCGGTTATCAGATCGGCATGGCGGCGCTGAAGGAAGCGGCGCTGAAATCGGCCAGCCGCCTGCCCGGCAGCCCCAGCCACCGCATCGGCTATCTGGCGCACCTGCTGCTGAAACAGGGCGAGGCCGAAGCCCCCGCCAATGTGCTGCCGCTGCATGGCGAAGAGCCGCCCAAACCGCCGGTGCCGCCTAAACCTTCAGCACCGGGCGTCAAGACCGGCGAAGCGGGCAAGCGGCGCGCCTGAAGGCTTCCTAAAAATTTGATCTGGATCAATGATTTTTGCCTGGACGGCAGCGAAACTCCTGCTTATAAGTCGTACAATCCGCCGTGCCAAACGCACGGCATCGATTCATTCGCAGGAGTTCGCTCATGTTCAAACATATTCTCGTACCAAGTGACGGTTCGCTCGCATCGGAAGCCGCCATCCGCAGCGCCCTGCAATTCGCCAAAGAGACTGGCGCCCGCGTCACCGGCATGCATGTGCTGCCGGATTTTCACGCCCTGACCTATTTGCCTGAAACCCTGGACGGCGCCCCCGAAGTGCCGGACAGCACCAGCCGCGCCAGCCAGATCGTCGGCCGCATCGCCGAAGCGGCGGCACGCATCGGCGTGCCTTGCGACACGGTGCTGCGCCGCTCGGACCAGCCCTATGCCGCCATCGTGTCGGTGGCCGGCGAACTCAAATGCGACATGATCGCCATGGCGTCGCACGGCCATCGCGGCATCAAGGGCCTGCTGCTGGGCAGCGAAACCCATAAGGTGCTGACCCATACCAATATTCCGGTACTGGTCTTCCGCGCCTGATGCCTGGCCTAGTGGCGCGCCGTGGCGGCCCTGCCGCCGCGCGGGCCGCGCTGGCCTTGGCTTTCGGCCCGGCCATCCAGCTCCACCATGCGGCTGCACTGCGCCATGCAGCGCAGGCAAGCAGCCGCACATTCCTCGCAATGCCACATCGTGTGCCGGTAGCATTCAGCGGCGCATAAATCGCAGACTTCAGCGCAGGCCTTGCAGACCGCCAGAGCCGCAGGGCTGCCCCTCTCCATCGCCCCTGCCGCCAGACGGCATAGCTGGGCGCAATCGGTGTCGAGCGCGATGCAGCCAGCCAGCGGCGTCACATCGTCTTCCTTCAAACAGGCGCTGGCGCAGATGTCGCAGGCTTGCGCACACTCGATGCAGGCCGCGATACAGCTTTGGTATTGTCCGGACATAGCTCCTCCGCATCCAAAGAGTCGAGCGTCCACCATACGCCCTTTGTACGCGGTGGGACGCCAGCTTGCCCGCTTACATGCTTTCGCGCCTCATCTGTAAATAAAGCACATCCTGGCCGCCGTATTGCCGGACCATTTCGCCCACGGCGGCAAAGCCGTGCTCTTCATAGAAGCGTCTGGCGCCTGCATTCGATTTGGCGACATTCAATGAGAGGCCTTGCGTGGCCTCGGCCAATACGGCATTCAATAATGCCGCGCCCACGCCACGCCCCCGGGCGCTGCTGTGCACGAACAGCGCGCGCAACTGGCCGTCGAAGGCCGCCGAGAAGCCAAGGATTTCGCCGCTGTCAAAGACCAGCACCGTAGATTCATTGAAAGCTGCACGGATGGCTGCATCCTGATCCAGTGGCGTGATGAGGAAATCGCTGCGCTCGAAGGCTAGCTCATCACGCTTCGCATCCAGATAAATCAGGCAAACCGCTTGAAAATCCGTTTCGATATAGGGCCGTACCACCATAGGCGTCTCCTCGGTTTAGGCTTTGTCGATGCGCGCCGTGGCGGCCAGAAAACACAGCAGGGCCAGCACGGCAATCCCCAGCAGCACGGCCAGCAACAGATCCGGCTCCAGGCCCGCCCCCAGCAGCACCGCCAGCAGCAAGGGGCCGGTGGCGCGGCCCACCAGGCCGGGTGCGGCCATTGCGCCGGAGATGGCGCCGTAGTTCTGGCGGCCGAACAACAGTTGCGGCACGGTGCCGCGCACAATGGTCTGGATGCCGTTGCTCAGGCCATACAGCACGCAAAAAAACGCTACCGCCCACTGTCGCTGATGCAGCAGCAGTAAGGCTAGCAAGCCTGCTGGCAAGGCAGCAAAGGCGAAGCGGCCCACATTCTGCGGCGGCGCCTGATGGAAGAACAGCCGCTCGGCGATGCGTCCGACCACCTGCATGGGACCGATCAAGGCCGCCAGCGCCACCGCCGTTGCGGCTGGATGGCCGAAATGGGTCAGCATCGGGATCAGATGGGCCGACAATGCGGCGAAGATAAAGGCATTGGCGGCAAAGGCGAAAGCCAGCTTCCAGAAGGCGGGATGGCGCAACGCCTGCTGCAGGCTGTAATCGCCGTCCGAGGCAGCGCCCGCGCCGATTTTGCCAGGCGTCTTGGCACGCGGAGGGGCGGCGGGCAGCAGCAGGTGGGCCGGCAGGCACACGGCCAGATGCAGGGCTGCATAGGCCAGGCAAGTCTGGCGCCATCCCAAAATGGAGGTCAGTTGCAGCGTCAACGGCCAGAATACGGTGCTGGCAAAACCGCCAAACAGAGTCAGCGTGGAAATCGTCTTGCGTGCATCCAGCGCAAACTCGCGGTTGATGGTGGCGAACGCCGCTTCGTACAAGGTCAGCGCCATGGCGGCGCCGAGCAGGCTCCAGGCCAGGAAATAACTCCACAGCGCTGCGCTCCAGGACAGCAGGAGCATGCCCGCTCCCGCCAGCAGCGAGCCACCGGCCATGACTACGCGGCCGCCGATGCGGTCCAACCAGGCTCCGGCCGGCGCGGCGGCAAGGCCTGCCACCACCAGGCTCCAGGAAAAAGCGCCGTAGACCAGCTCCTGCCGCCAGCCCATCTCGCGCTGGATATGCGGCGCGAAGATGGTGATGCCGTAGTAAAGCGAACCCCAGGAGACGATCTGCGTCAGCGCCAGAATCGCCAGCATGCGGCGCTGGCCGCCGGCCACGCTCATTTGCCGATTACGCGGCGATACTCGCCATCGAAGCTCACATTGTGGCCGCCGCACTGCATATTGTCGTCGCTGATACGCAGCGTATCGCCATCGAAGCGCAGATTTAGGCGGCAGGCCTGCTCGCCCTCTTCTTTATAGGCCGCGCTCCGGCCATCCAGCCGGGCCACGCCGTCGATCTCGCCCAAATTCACATTGCCGATCGCCGCGTTGCCCACCCAGATGGCGCTGCCCAGCAGGCGCACCCGGCCCGCATCCAGCTCGAACACATCGAGGGAAGCCTCATGCTTGTCCGGCTTGCCCTTGAAATAGCGTACATAGGCGCCGCTCACCGGGTGAGTGCCGCCGGCTGCACGCGCAAAGCCGCGCAGGTCGTTGTTCTGCTCCACATACAGCTTCTTCAGGCAGGCCGCGTCGGCGCAATTGTCGCGCCGCTCCAGCCAGGCTTTCTGCCAACGTTTCAGCGAGGCGCGGTCGCGCGCCTTGGCCTGCGCGTCCTTATAAGCCTCGGCCAGTATTTCATCCTGCTGCGAGACCGTGCGGTCGGCGCAGATCAGTTTTTCCACACGGCTGACCGCCTTGCCGCAATCAAAGCTGGCCGCAAAGGCCGGAGCGCCAAAGGCCGCAATCGCGGCGGCGGCGAGCAAATTCAATTTCTTCATGCCTTACCAATAATATAAGCCCGCCGCGATTCTACACCCTCCTTAGCTCGGGATCATCCCCGTCAGGAAGTAAGCCTGCAGCACCGTGATGACAGCCACGATCAGGGCGAACAGCAGGCTGTGTTTCAGCGTGAAGCGGAACAGGTCCGATTCGCGACCAACCAGACCGGTAGCGGCGCAGGCCACGGCGATCGACTGCGGTGAAATCATCTTGCCGGTTACGCCGCCGGTGGTGTTGGCCGCCACCAGCAGCGTATCGGAGACACCGATCTGGTGCGCCGTGGTGCTTTGCAGGGAGCAGAACAGCGCATTCGACGAGGTGTCCGAACCAGTCAGGAAAACGCCCAGCCAACCCAGGAAGGGCGAAAAGAAGGGGAACAGCGCGCCACTGCCCGCCAGCAGCAAGGCCAAGGTCGATGACATGCCCGAATAGTTGGCGACGAAGGCGAAGCCCAGCACCAGGCCGATGGACAGCACGGGACGGCGAAGCTCCACGATGGTTTCGCCGAAAGCCTTCAAGGCCGCACCCGGCTTCATGCGCAGCATCACGATGGAGATCAGTGCCGTCAGCAGGATGGCCGTGCCGACTGCCGACAGCAGGTCCAGCTTCAGCACCGCCTCATACGGCTTGTCGCTGGTGACGATGGGGGCGGTCTTGATCACCAGCTGGTCGAGGTAAGGAATCTTGAACTTGAAGACCATGCCCGCCAGCGCGCCCTTGGCCGCAAACAGCGCCTTGAACTGCGGCAGGCTCCATACCGTGACGATGGCCGTCAGGATGCCGAACGGCGCCCAGGCGCGCACCGTTTGCGCGGTGCTGTAAGGAGAGCGCCTTTCCTTGCGCGCACCGAAGGAGCCGGCAGCGGCGGTGGATGCGCCGCCACCGCCAAAGGCGCTCAGCACGGCGGCACCACCACTCGCGCTTTCCACGCCATTCACGCCGGCCGCCGCCGCGCGCGATTTGGCCGATGCCGGTTGCCACACTTTCAGGAAAGCCGTCAGCGCAAACAGGCAGACCAGGGCCGAAGTGATATCGGGCAGTTCAGGGCCGATATGGTTGGCGGTGAAGTACTGGGTGACGGCGAAACTGCCGCCGGCCACCAGCGCCGCAGGCCAGGTCTGCTTCACGCCGCGCACGCCGTCCATCATGAACACCAGCCAGAATGGCACGAACAGCGACAGCAGCGGCAACTGGCGGCCCGCCATGGCGCCAATATGGAAGGCATCCAGCCCCGTCACCTGGCCCGCCACGATGATGGGGATGCCCATCGCGCCAAACGCCACCGGCGCGGTATTGGCGATCAGGCACAAGCCCGCCGCGTACAGCGGATTGAAGCCCAGGCCGACCAGCAGCGCCGAGGTGATCGCCACCGGCGCGCCGAAGCCCGCCGCGCCTTCCAGGAAAGCGCCGAAGGCAAAGCCGATCAGCAGCATTTGCAAGCGCTGGTCGTCCGTCACCGACATGATGGAGGCGCGGATGATCTCCAGCTGCCCGGTCTTGTCCACGATCTTGTAGAGGAAGACGGCGGTGATGATGATCCAGGAAATCGGCCACAGGCCGTAGACAAAGCCGTAACCCGCCGCAGCCAGCGCCTGTGGCACCGGCATGCCATAGGCGGTAATGGCGACGCCAAGAGCCAGCAGCAAAGTGATGGCGCCCGCGATATGGCCTTTGATGCGCAGCACGGCCAGGGCGAGGAAAAAGAAAATAATCGGTATGGCCGCCACCAGCGCGGACAGCCAGAGGCTGCCCAGGGGCGTGTAGAGTTGATGCCAGGCTTGCATGTCAGTCTCCTTCTATAGTTTTGTGTGAAATTTGACGCGTCAGGCTGTGTAATGAATGTCTATTCGGGCTGGCCTCGGGCTTTCAGCAGGTCGGCCAGGCTGCGCGCGGCTGGCTGCAAGGGTTCGCGGTGATCGGTCCAGCCCATTTGCTGCTTCGGCGCGAGCGCACGCAATCGCGTCGCGGCCCAGCGGAAGGTGCGGTAGGCAGCCGGGCTGGCAAAGGCGCCGCTCCAGAAACGCCATACCAGACGCTCGCCGCGCGAGTATTTGGCGCCCTGCCCGCGCAGCGGATGGGCCACTTCCTCGTCCGGACTGCGGTTCGCTTCGCCGCGCAGGCGCACCAGCAGTTGCGGAATCGGGATACGCACCGGGCAGACTTCTGCGCAGGCGCCGCACAGGCTGGAGGCGGTGGCCAGATCGGCGGTCGCTTCCAGGCCAAGCAGATGGGGCGAAATGATCTTGCCGATCGGACCTGGATAAGTCGTGCCGTAGGCATGGCCGCCGACGCGGGTATACACCGGGCAGTGATTCATGCAGGCGCCGCAGCGGATGCACTGCAGCGTGGCGCGCAACTGCTCGTCGGCATAGGCCTGGCTGCGGCCGTTGTCGAGCAGGACCAGGTGCAACTGGCGTGGACCGTCTTTTTCGCCTGGACGGCGTGGACCGGAAATCAGATTGAAATAGGTGGTGATGGCCTGGCCGGTAGCGGAACGCGTCAACAGGCTGGCCAGCGGCACGATGTGCTCCAGCTTCGCCACCACCTTTTCCATGCCCATGATGGCGATATGAATATCCGGCACGGTGGTGGACAGGCGGCCATTGCCCTCGTTCTCCACCAGCCAGAGCGTGCCGGTGTCGGCGGCGGCAAAATTGACGCCGGACAGGCCGATATCGGCATCGACGAAAGCCTGGCGCAGGGCGCTGCGGCCGGTCTGGATCAAGGTGTCCACATCCTCGGTGTAAGGTGTGTCGGGGATGTTCTGCTCGAACAGCTCGCCGATATCGGCACGCGTCTTGTGAATCGCCGGCATGACGATGTGCGAAGGCTTTTCGCCCGCCATCTGCACGATGTACTCGCCCATATCCGACTCCATGCAGGCGATCCCGCGCTCGGCCAGATAGTGATTCAGCTCGATTTCCTCGCTCGCCATCGACTTGCCCTTGATGATGCGGCGCGCCTTGTTCTCCTGCGCGATGCCGAAAATGATACGATTCGCTTCGTCGGCGTTTTCCGCCCAATGCACCTGGACGCCGGCCTCGGTCAGCTTCCTTTCCAGCTGTACCAGCAGATCCGGCAGATGGGCCAGCGCATGCTTGCGCACGGCCTCGCCTAGATCGCGCAACTGCTCCAACTCATTCGCATCCGGGAACTGCGCACTGCGCTTGCCCTGTAAGAAATCCATCGCGCCACGAAAGCTCTGGCGCAGCTTGGGATCGTCCAGCGCGGCGCGGGCGCGGGCGTGGAAGTCGGCCGAGGGTACGAAATGCAAGGTTTGCACGCTCATCGCATGCCTCCAGCCAGGTCGTCGACAATGATGACCCACAGCCAGCGCGGACCATGCGCGCCGTAGGCCAGGGTTTGCTGGATGTCCGAAGTCTTGGATGGCCCGGACACCAGCACCAGATTGGACGGCATGCCCTCGGCCCAGCGCTCGGCATGCACCGCCGCATGCAGATCGGCGTGCAGGGTGGAGGTGTAGACCAGCGCGATATGCAGCGGCGGCACCAGGGACACGGTGCGCGGCGTGCCGGCATCCGGCGCCAGAATCAGCGTGCCGGTGGCCGCGATGCCGGAACGGGCCACAGTGAAACCGGCATCCACGCCAGTGAACAGCTCAGACTTCCACTCTTCCAGCGGACGGTCGAAATCCAGGGTTTTCAGCTGCGCAGGCAGCGCAGCCTTGAGCGCAGCCGCCTCGGTTCTCGCGCTATCCAGCAGAAGATGGCGGATATTGGCTTCGCTGAGTTTTTGTGCCAGTTGCTCAGGCCACTCATCGCTCGCCGCGCGCCACACCGTCGCGTGGGAGGCGGTAAGCGCGGTCTGCATGGTCGCCACCGGGTCCGCCGCCGCTGCCGACTGCGGGCGGCGGCGCGCAAAATGCACATCAATGCGGTGATCCAGCAGGGCCAAGTTACTGCGCGCATCGACCGGAGCAATGCCATGCAGCTCGCCAGCGCCTCCCGGCCGCGCCTCGCGCGCGTTGCCGCTTGCCTCCAGATACCACGAGCCTTGCTTGGCCGTAGCAGCATTAAGGGAAGCGGCGCGCAGGCGGCCCAGCATGCGCTCGCGTGGTCCCGGGCCGCTCATGCCGCCACCTCGATTTTCTCTACCCCGTCTTCCGAGGCGCCAAGCGCGGCGCCAGTTCCGGCCTGTTCGACCCGCCGCCACAGGAAGCTGGCCATATGCTCGACCTCAAGCCGCTTGCCCTGATAGGCCGCCGCGTGGCCGATATTCAGCAGACAGCCGCAATCGGCCGACACCAGCTTGCCGCAGCCGGTGGCGCAGGCCGAGGCCACCTTGTCCTTGACCATGGCGCCCGAGATATCAGGATGCTTCAGCGAGAAGGTGCCGCCAAAGCCGCAGCACTCCGACTCGCGCTCGTGTTCGACGCGCGTTACGCCGGGCAGGCTATCCACCAGCTCCACGCCATGCTGGCGCGTGCCCATTTCGCGGCGCGCACCGCAGGAGGTATGCAGTACGACTTTTTCGGTCTGCGCATCGGCCGCGATCAGGCCCGAATAATCGACCCGCAGCACCTTGAGCAGGAACTCGGTCAGCTCGTAAATCCGTGCGCTAACGGAGCGCGCCAGTGCCGCCATTTCCACATCGTCGGCAAACAACTGCGGCCAGTGGTGGCGCATCATGCCAGCGCAGGAACCGGAGGGCACGACCACCGGCCAATCCTCCTGGAACAGCGCCAGCTGCGCGCGCGCCACCTGCTTCGCCTGTTCCGGATTGCCGCTGCTGTAGGCCGGCTGGCCGCAGCAGCTTTGGCCCTGCGGATAGTGGACGGTGACGCCCTCCCGCTCCAACAGCCGCACCGCGTCAAGGCCAGCCTGCGGTACGAACAGATCGACCAGGCAGGTACCGAACAGGTACACATGCTTGGGGGCTTGGGGGTAATGTCGCTCTTTCATGCCTGTCTCCTTTTGCATCGAGCCGCTTTGCGTATTCTTTGAGCTCGACGCATAATTCCACCGCCAGTCCTGCGGCACAAATTGGTAGGACCAGTCGGTGTACACTCAAAACAACAGGAGAAAAAATGACAGCGATGGCGCAAGCCCAGGGACGGGTGGAAGAAGTAATGCGGCAGCTGGAAAAGGCGCTATTGGAAGGCAGCCTGCCGCCCGGTTCGCGCCTGCCGTCAGAACGGGTGTTGGCCGAGCAGTACGAAGTTTCGCGCAACACGGTGCGCGAAGCGGTGCAGCGCCTGGCAGCGCGGGGGCTGGTGCGCAGCCGCCCCGGCGCAGGCGTCTACGTCACAGACCAGCTGCGCACCGGCATCGCCTCACCCTGGGGCCAACTGGTGGCCGACCACCCTGCCCTGCGCGACGACATCCTGGAGTTCCGCCGCGTGCTCGAAGGCGCCACCGCCTACTTCGCCGCCATGCGCGCCGATGGCGAAGATGTAGAAAGAATCGGCGTCCTGATGGACCAACTGGAACAGGCACGCCGCGATGAGGACATGACGGCCGAAGCGGCGGCCGACGCCAAGCTGCACGAAGCCATCGCCCTCGCCTCGCACAATTCCATGTTCCTGCACCTGCACGCCAGCATCATCGGCATGCTGCGCGAGCACATCACGCTGAACGGCACCGGCATGCGGCGGCAGGACGAAAAGGTATCGGCGCAACTATTGGAGCAGCACCGCGTGGTATGCGACGCGATCCGCGCCCGCCGTCCGGAAGAGGCACGCACCGCCATGCAAAGTCATATCGATTATGTGCGCAGCCAGGTCGACGGCAATGGCAAAGAATAAACTGGTCCTACCAGTAACACTGGACTGGCAAATACATTGATGCAAATTGGAAGCACCCAGCCGAAGGGCATACCCAGTTATGGGAGGTGTTTTCAAAAGATATACTTTTGGCAAAAATTTCATGATAGTGTTATTTGCACAAAATCAATGCGAGAACACCATGAATAAAATTTATCTTGCCGCCGCCCTCGTTGCGGGCATGTCTATTTGCGGCACCGCATCTGCCGAAGCCACCTCCAACGCGACCGTAAGCGGTGTTTCATATCAGTTGATTGACCTCGACTTAAATGACGGCATTTCTCCATCACTGATTTTTGTAGACTACGGCATGGCCACTGCGCCAACCTCGCTTCAGGCTGGCTTCGAAGGAAATCAGGTAGCTTTTCAAACCGTTGGCCCACGTGATCTTGCGCCAATTAGCATGACTCGCACACACGGCACCGGCAGCATGCAGGGTTACGTCACCAGTAGCGGCACACTGGATTCACTGAGCTTGGGCATTACTGCCAAAATCAGCGGCGACGGCAGTTATACTTATCTGCAAACCTCCGCAAATGCCAGCAGCGGTTACACCAACTTCATCCTGTCGCCGAAGACAGGCGTCATTTTCACGGCAAACACCACCTTGAATGGCAGGACCTCCCAAGCCGGCGACTGGGCTGTTGCCAAGTGCTGGTTAGGCGTCGTCACATACGTGGATGGGCTGTACGACACAACACTGTCCGAAATTAAGACGCTGAGCTCCTTTTATGACCAAACCAACGGTGGTGTTAAAACTGAGCGCATCACTGATACGCTGCTGGTCCGCTACGACAATTTGACGAATGCCGGACAAGGCAGCGGATTGAACGTCAGCGGTTTCGCGAATTCCATGGGCTATATGCCTACGCCTGTACCAGAACCGTCGACTTACATCATGCTGCTGGCTGGACTAATGCTTACCGCTTGCGTAAAACGTCGCCGCTGACTAGCGGCGGCACAGCATAGACAGGTGAATAACGCCGCACGGCGGCTTATTGTCTAGTGCACAAATCAATCATCCGATTCCAGTCAAATGCGTTCTAAATACATCGCACGAGGCCTGATCTTTATGTTGCTGGTGAATTTTGGCTGGACCGCGAAGGCAGCGAGTCCTCCTGCTACGGAATTTGTTTCGCTTTATTCGAGCTGGAAGATGTATGCCGAGACCGGCGACTGCGGTGGCTATACCCTGACCCTTATTCAAGGCAGAAAGCGCCAAATCATGCGCGGATATCTGCAAGCGTATGCGGGAAACTGCGAAGATACCCAGACGCCGATCGAAAACATCCAATTGCGCGGGAAACATGCCACACTGTCGTTTACTGCTCCTGTTTATGCCCAGGATGGCAAAGGCGGCCTCCAAATCTTCGCCAACTGGAAATTCTCCGCACTATCTCAAAAAATCGAGTAAAGGGAAAAATGGAGTATTGTTCGATCGACATGCAATCTTGCAAATCATCAACACCAATAGTTTTGCCCGCCGTGATGCACAGAACTCTATAAGTCACAGAATACTAGTTTTTCAACTTCCTTTAGACGGCGTACAAGCCATATATCCAGAAAAAGCATGTGAGCACCGAAGCTTCTTCCAGCTGCCAGCCGCTATTCAGGAATTGGCAGCTACCAGTTTTACTTCGCCAAACGTCATGAAAACCAGGGTGGTATCGCTCGATCCACGGTAGACGCCGTTTGCCTTGCCGAGCCGGTTGGCTACGGCGGCGAAGCTCCAGGCCTCGTCTTCGCTGCATTGGATTTTCCGCGACTTGAACTCTTCCACTTCATTTTCTTCGCCCCACTGCTGGGCCAGCTGGGCGTGCTTGCTCAACGGCTCGGGGATCGAGGGATGGTCCCAGCCCCACAGGAAGCTGCCGTCCAGCTGGTTGTAGGTGCCGACGACCTGCATCGCGGCGCTTGCCTGCGTGCCATCCTTGAAATCGAATTGAATGATTCCGGCGTCGAGGTCCGCGGACCAGTTTTCTTCCGAACCGAAATGCCAAGTGGCGGAGTGGGCTGCAGTTTGCTGCGCCAGGCCTTCCCGGGATTGTTCGATGAATTGAGCGGCAAGCTGGCTCTTGCTTTCAGACGAATTATTAGGAGACAGAGCTGAAAATATTTTCTTGAACATAAAAGTCACATTATTAAGCTTGGTGCCGTATTTCGGTCGCTTGCGACCAGACCACTTGCCACAAGCCATTGCGTTTCTCGTAGAGGTCCGTGTGCCAATATTCGGCCCGCGGAACGTGGTGCGACCCGAAAGTAACTTCCAGGCTGGACTTATACCGAATCGCAGCTGCTTGATTGTAAAGCCGCACGTCGATGTGTTGCGGCTCCCAGGAAGAATAGACCAGGCCACCGGCAGCGATTGCGCCCAGATATTGTTCCTTGGAGAGCGTGATTCCAATCGGCGTAATGAGTTGGAAGTCGGCGGCGTGGAGCGGTGCGGCGCGCTCGATATTTCGCTCAACCAGGGCCATCACCCTCGCCTGTTCGATTGAGCGGAGAATTTCACCTTCCGCGTCAAGGCTTGTATTTTCTGAGAATTCAAACATGTGATATCCCTGGCTAAGTAATCAAGCTTGCATGAATATCAAAGTCTATCACGCGCCCGGTGGCAAAATTACGTGTCTTGGGCCAGACGCCGATCCAGCACCGCTTCCAGTCCCTGCAAATCGGCATGCAGGCGGGCGCGCATGATGCCGAGCAGCTCTTGCGCGAAGCTGCCCAGCGGCTTCCCGGCCGGCATGGCGAGGATGCAGCCATATTCCAGCTTTTCCGAGAAACGGCGCAGCACTACACCGTGATCGAGATAGTCGAGGGCCGTGACGGGATTGACGACAGCCACGCCGACGCCGTGCCGCACGAGTTCGCACAGGCTGAGCGAGAACGGCGTCTCCACCACCGTCGATGGCGTCACGCCATGGGCCTGGAAGATGCCATCCAACTGGGCGCTGGCGCCGTCTTCGGGATTCAAGGAGAGAAAGGGATAGCGTGCCAGATCCTGCGGCGTGATCAGCTTGCGCCGCGCCAGCGGGTGGCCGGGCGGCAACGCCACCACGCCGTTATAGCGCGCAAATTCGGAGTGCTCCAGACCAAGCAGGGATACCTCGTCGGCCATCAGCCCGATATCGGCCTCGCCCGCCAGCAGGCGCGCCCTCACCTCGCGCGAAGCCATGATCTGCAGCGACACCGTGACCTTGCGCTTTTGCAGATCGAGTCCGCCCAGCACGCGCGGCAAAAAGCCCACGCCCAGGCCCGGCAGGCTGGCGATGCGCAGCCGTCCGGCGCCGAATTGGCGCAGGCTGCGCAGCCGGTGCTCGATCGCATCCAGTCCGACGAAGCAGCGGTTGACTTCCGCCAGCAGCGCTTCCGCTTCCTGGGTCGGATGCAGCTTGCCGCGCACGCGCTGGAACAAGGGCATGCCCGCGTGTTCTTCCAGCCGCCGCAGCGACTGGCTGATGGCGGGTTGGCTCACGCCCAGCAGGCGCGCCGCCTTGCTGGCCGATCCGGATGTGATGACGGCCCTGAAGACCTCGATTTCCCTTAGCAACATATAAGCACAGCTTATAGAACAAAAACCCGGGAGGCAAGTTGCAAGCGGCCGGCCGGGCATACAATGAAGCCACTTTTTCACCCTATTGGAGATTGTGTGATTAACGAAGAAAGCTACTGGGACGGCATCGCCGCCCAATACGATGTGGCCCCCGGCTACGTCAATCTGGAACATGGCTATTTCGGCGCCATGGCGCGTCCCGTCATGGAAGAATACAAGCGCCAGATCGAGCTGCTTAACACCAGCAATACGCGCTTCCTGCGCGAGGACTACGATCCGAAGAGCAGCGAGACCGTGCGCGCCCGCATTGCCGCCGCCGTCGGCTGCGATGCGGAGGAGATCGCGCTCACGCGCGGCGCCACCGAAGCCTTGCGCCACTTAATCTTTAGTTATAGGCCACTGCAGGCCGGCGACACCGTCATGCTGTCCGACGTCGACTACGACAGCATGACGCGCGCCATGCATGCCCTGCGCGAGCTGCGCGGCGCCGAGGTGGTGCAGATCTCCTTGCCGGAAGCGCCCACCACGCAAGCCATCCTGGACGCCTATGCCCAGGCGTTCGACGCCCATCCTCGTACCCGCCTGCTGCTGCTGACCCACGTCAGCCACAAGACCGGCCAGCTGATGCCGGTGGCCGAACTTGCCGAGATGGCGCGGGCGCGCGGCATCGACACCATCTGCGACGCGGCCCAGTCCTGGGGCCAGATCGATTTCAAGGTCGGCGACCTGCAATCCGACTTCGCCGGTTTCAACCTGCATAAGTGGATGGGCGCGCCGCTCGGCGTGGGCTTCATGTACATCCGCAAGGAGCGCCTGGACGATATCGCCATCGATCCTTCCGGCGACCGCTATGCGCCGCACGATATCCGCGCCCGCACCAACACCGGCACCACCAATACCGCCAATGTGCTGAGCGTGCCCGCCGCGCTCGATTTCCACGACGCCATCGGCGGCGCGCGCAAGGCGGCCCGCCTGCGCCGGTTGCGCGACCGCTGGGTGGAACAGGTGCGCGGCCTGCCCGGCCTGCAATTGCTGGTGCGCGACGAGGCGGAAGCTTGCGGCGGCATCACCTCGTTCCGTCTGGCCGGCCAAGCCAGCTGGGAGGAAAACCAGGCCTTGGCCCGCCGCCTGCTCGACGACTTCGGCATATTCACGGTGGCGCGCAAGGGTTTGGCCAGTGGCGCCTGCGTGCGCGTGACGCCGGCCTTGAGCAACCGCCTGGCGGATCTCGATCAATTAGCTAGCGCATTGAAAGTTATTGCAGGCTGATTTTCCGCAAAGAGTCGTTGTTTTTTCGTCAAATCAATCGTGCGCCGGGGAAATTTTCCGCATTGCAAAATAGACACATAAATTAGTGCCTGAATACAAAGTTTTGCATGCAATTTGGCGGCGGCAACGCTACACTCGTTACTGCCATTACCAATGGTCCCGGTTCTTTCACCTTGCCCACTAGCGCGACTTGAGAACACTACTCTTTCGGAAGACTGGACACGCCCTCCCGGCGGTGGCCTTGGCGGTCATGCTGCTGAGCACAATACCCGCCCAGGCCGAACTGGCCGAGGGCGGCGGACGGCAGGCGGCGACCGACAGCATCGCCGTGGTCTATCCCGATATTGGCGAACCCTACCGCAAAGTATTCACAGAAATCATCGACGGCATCGAAGATGAAACCAGGATGCGCGTGCGCGGCTATCCGGTCGGTCCGCAAGCCGACCTGGCCGAGCTGCGTGCCCAGTTGCGCCGCAGCGGCAGCAAGTTGGTGATCGCGCTAGGCCGCCAGGGTGTGAAAGCGGCCAGCGGCGCCGACCTGGCTGCCGGCATGGTGGTGGGCGGCATCAGTTCCGCGCCGGACGGCGAACGCCTGCGCGGCATCACGCTGTCGCCCGATCCCGCCTTGCTATTTAGTCATCTCAAAGCCTTATTGCCATCGCTGAGGCGTATCACTGTGGTGTATAACCCACAGAATAACCATTACCTGATCAAGCTCGCGCAGGAGGCGGCGCGCAGCCAGGGACTCGATTTGCAGGCCCTGGAAGCGTCCGATCTGGCCGGCGCCGTGCGGCGCTACGAACAAGCTTTTACCAGCGCTGACAACCGCTATGACGCGCTCTGGCTGCCGCAGGACAACACCACCGTCGACGAGGCCATCATCCTGCCCATGGTGCTGAAAGAATCGTGGAACCGCAGCTTGCCGATCTTCTCCAGCAGCATGCTGCACGTCAAGAAAGGCGTGCTGTTCGCCTTGTACCCGAATAATTTTGAACTGGGCCGCGAGCTCGCCAATCTGGCGGTGGACGTGCTCAATGGCGACAATACGCGCCAAGGCCTCAACCCGCTGCGCAGCGTGCGCAGCGCCCTCAACTGGCGTACCGCCAACCACATCGGGTTGAATCTCGATCCGGGCCGCCAGCGCAACTTCGACGCCATTTTCCCAGAACCTTAAATATGCGACTTAGCGGATAGTAAATTTCTTTCTCTTAACCAACAGAGCGCATATACTAAGCACAGCCTTTGTCCTTGTGCCGGATGAAAGATTGCATTGGCATTGCCAATAAGAATCAATGGCTGCGGGACAGCAACGGAATATGGAATGATTAAAAAGACAACTCATAAGCGCGGCCTGTTATGGGCCGCATGCACCGCCGCTTTTGCCTTCGCCTCGGCCCTGCTGCTGGCCGCTCCTGCCCACGCCCTGGATTCGGGAGAAATGGCGGAATTGCCGCTGCCGCCCCTTTTCGAGATGCAGGGCAGCGCGCGCGACTCCGTGGGCGCCGTGTTCGACCGCATCGAATCGGGCGGCCCGCTGCTGCGCGCCGATGTGCGTCCCGTGACCCTGGCCCAGCTCGAAGAGCAGTTGCGCCGTCCCGATGTGCAAGCCTCGATCGGCAAAGGCACCATCGCCGTGCTGTATCCGAATGTAGAGCAGCCCTTCCGCGCCGCCTTCCTCAGCATGATCCAGGGCATCGAGGACCGCACCAAGCTGCGCGTGCGCAGCTATGCGGTGGACGCCAAGTCCGACGCCGCCGAACTGAATTCACTGCTCAAGCAGAACGGCACCAAGGTGGTGATCGCGCTTGGCCGCCAGGGCTTGAACGCGACCTCGGGCCTGGACCGCGAAATCTCGGTGCTGGTGGGCGGCGTGCTGCTGCTGTCGGATGCGGAGAACGTGGCCGGCATCAGCCTGACGCCCGATCCGGCCCTGCTGTTCAGTCGCCTGCGCGTGCTGCTGCCGGACCTGCGCCGCGTCATCGTCGTCTACAACCCGAAAAACAGCGAATGGCTAATCAAGCTGGCGCGCGAAGCGGCGCGCGCCCAGGGCCTGGAACTGGTGGCCCATATCGCCACCGATATGGCGCGCGCCGCCCAGCTCTATCCCACCCTGATCGCGGGCGCGGACAGCCGCCGCGACGCGGTCTGGCTGCCGCACGACAGCACCACCGTGGAGGAAAGCACCATCCTGCCGCTGGTGCTGCGCGAAACCTGGAATAACGGCGTGCCCCTGTTCTCCAGCAATGTGCTGCATGTGAAAAAGGGCGCGCTGTTTGCCATGGCCCCCAACAATGTGGAGCTGGGGCGTACGCTGGCCAGTTCCGCCATGAGCCTGATCGCGGGCGACGGCCGCCGCCGCCTCATGCCGCTGCGCGAAGTCCAGACCGCAATCAATGTCCGTACCGCCAACCATGTGGGTCTGCATCTGGGCGACCAGCAGCAGCGCAGTTTCGATTTCGTGTTTCCGCAACCTTAAGTTTCAGCGGCGACTCCCATTTGACTTCTGAGCCCGGCCGCCATGTTTCAACATTTTTTACGCCGTACTGAATTCCGCCGCCAACTGACAGTCATCATCTCGGCCGCCATCCTCGGCCTGGCGCTGTTTTCTTCGCTGATGAACTCATGGCAGGCCAGCGCGCGCATGCGCGACTATTTTATTGAACAGGGCCAGCGCATCGCCGAGAACCTGGCGCGCCAGAGTACCCTGGCCCTGCTCTATCATTCGCCGGAAAATGCGCGCGAGGTGGTGGGTGCCACGCTGGCCTTCCCCGACGTGGCCGGGGTGCAGATCAGCGACGCCAAGCAGGTGGTGCTGCTGGCCCAGGCCGAAGGCGGCAAACAGCTGCCGCAATTCTCCAAAGGCGCGGGCGCGGCGCCGGTCAAGGCCAGCCTGGTGGGCGAAACCGGCGACGCCTGGCAGTTCGGCGCGCCTGTCTACGGCGGCCAGGCCGAGGCCACGCCCTTCGATGTGCAGGACCACCAGCCGCAATTGCTCGGCTATGTCCACGTGCAGGTCGGCAAAGGCACGCTGGACCGGCTCACCATGTCCCTCCTGCTCGGCAATCTGGCGCTGACGCTGTCGTTCGCCGTCATTCTGCTTGGCTTGGTGCGCCTGCTGACGCGCCATATGATCAATCCCCTCAACGCCCTGCTCGGTCTGATGCACCGCGCTGAAGCCGGCGAATCGGGCATGCGCGCCGCGCCGGAAGGCCCGCGCGACCTGGTGGAAATGGCGCACGCCTTCAACCAGATGATGAGCGTTCTGGAGCAGCGCGAGGCGGAACTGAAGGAATCGCGCGACGCCGCCGTGAACATGGCGCAGATGAAGGCGCAATTCGCCGCCACCGTCAGCCACGAGGTGCGCACGCCGCTGAACGGCGTGGTCGGCATGCTGGACATGCTGAAGGAAATGCACCTGAACCAGCGCCAGCAGGAATGCGTGGACGTGGCCTGGAATTCCTCGCGCACCCTGATCGACCTGATTAACAATATCCTCGACTTCTCCAAGATGGAAGCGGGCAAGCTGTCGCTGGAAGAAGCCGATTTCGACCTGCGCAAGCTGCTGGAAGAAGCGGTCGAGCTGATCGCCCGCCCGGCCCAGCAAAAAGGCCTGGACGTGGTGTATCTGCTGGATGCCGACGTGCCGGCCCGCATCAGGGGCGATGCGCTGCGCCTGCGCCAGATCCTGGTCAACCTGCTGGGCAATGCGGTGAAATTCACCGAACAGGGCGAAGTCTGCGTCCAGGTCAGCATGGCCGCCCAGCACGAGATGGAAGGCTTCGGCCTGCGCTTTGAGGTGCGCGACAGCGGCATCGGCATGAGTCCCCAGGCACAGCAGCACGTGTTCGAATCCTATGTGCAGCCCGACCCCTCGACCACGCGCCGCTACGGCGGCACCGGCCTGGGCCTGGCCATCTGCAAGCAGCTGGTGGAGCTGCTGGGTGGCGAGATTGGCGTCAGCAGCGCACCGGGCCAGGGCACGACCTTCGTCTTCTCCGTGCGCTGCCACCGCGCCGCCGAAGAATGCCCGCAAGCGGCGGCAGCGGCGGCCGACAAGAGCCTGGCCGGCCTGCGCGGCCTGGTACTCGACGCCAGCCCCGGCGTGCGCAGCTTCCTGCGCCTGAGCATGGAGCAGCAAGGCATGCGCTGCTTCGCCACGGCCGCCGCCGACAGCGCCATGGCCGAACTGCACGGCGCCTACGCCGCCGGCACGCCTTACGATGTCGCCATTCTCAATCTCGGCACCCACGATGACAGCGGCGTCGACCTGGCCACGCGCATCGGTTCGGCCGGACTGGCGCCGCATATCCTGCTGCTCGACCGCTACGGCAGCACCAGCGGTGACAGCATCGCCCACAGCATGCATCCGGCCCACGCCGCACTGGCCAAGCCGCTGCGCCACGAGCGTCTGCTGAAAGCCCTGCGTTCCCTGCTGGCCGACCACCATGCCCACGACGTGCATGCACCGGCGCCGCGCTCCGCGCGCGCCATGCCGGAACGCCATTACCGCGTGCTGGTGGCGGAAGACAACCGCACCAACCAGCTGGTGGCGGCGGGCATGCTGTCGATGAACGGCTGCGTCTGTGAATTCGCCTCCAACGGCCACGAAGCCGTTCTGGCGGCCCAGCGCAACCGCTATGACCTGATCCTGATGGATTGCAGCATGCCGGAAATGGACGGCTACGAAGCCACCGCCCATATCCGCCTCGCCGAAGAGGCGCTGGGACGGCGCGTACCGATCGTGGCGATGACGGCCAATACCCAGCGCGGCGACGCCGAGAAATGCCTGGCGGCCGGCATGGACGATTATCTGGCCAAGCCGATCACCCTGATCGAACTGCGCCACAAGCTGGAACGCTGGCTGCCGCACGGCGCCACGCCGCCCGCCCCGCTGGCGGCTGCGGCCGCGCCCGCGGCGCCGGCTCCTTTGCTGGCCGGCGGCCACGCCATCGTCGCCCTGCACGACCGCGCCATTGCCGCCATCCAGCAGGAAGAAGAACCGCCGGTCGACCGCGCCGTCTTCGACAAGCTGCGCGAAATCCTGGGCGCCTCGCTGCCGCATGCGATCCTGCCCTTCATGGAAGATTCGCCCACTTATCTGAACGAACTGGAACACGCCGTCCGCGACGGCAATGCCGATCTGGCGCGCGCCCGTGCCCACTCGCTGAAAGGCGCGGCCGGCAATCTGGGCGCAACGCATCTGGCCCACCTGGCCCAGCGCGCCGAGGAAATGGCGATCAACCACCGCCTGGAAAACATCGCCGCCATGCTGCAGGACATGCGCAACGCCTACCACGAAGTGGCCACCTTCCTCGCGCCCGAAGTGCGCGGCAAAGTCCTTGATACCGAGCTGGATATGGCTGAACTGGCCCACGTGCTGGTGGTGGACGACGACCGCAGCACGCGCACCACCCTGCGCTACATCCTGCAAAGGGACGGCTTCCGCGTGGAAGAAGCGGCCGACGGCGCCGAAGCGCTGGCCATGCTGAAACGCTGCCAGCCCGACGTGATCCTGATGGACGCCGTGATGCCGGTGATGGATGGCTTCACGGCCTGCGCCCGCATGCAGGAAATTCCCGGCGCCAGCGCCATTCCGGTGCTGATGATCACCGCCCTGCAGGACAACTCCTCGGTGGAGCGCGCCTTCGCCGCCGGCGCCAGCGACTACATTCCCAAGCCGATCCACTACGCCGTGCTGTCGCAGCGCGTGCGCCGCATCATCGAGGCCAACCGCGCCGAGAAGCGCATCCGCCACCTGGCCTACAACGATCTGCTGACCGGACTGCCCAACCGCACCCTGTTCTTCGAACTGCTGGCGCAAGGCATCGAGGAAGCGGCCAAGCGCGAGCACCAGCTGGCCGTGCTGTTCATGGACCTGGACCGCTTCAAATACGTCAACGACAATCTCGGCCACGACGTCGGCGACCGCCTGCTGGTGGCCGTGGCCCAGCGCGTGCGCCACAGCGTGCGCAATGTCGACACCGTGGCGCGCCTCGGCGGCGACGAATTCACCGTGGTATTGGGCGAACTCGAAGGCCCGGCGGCGGCGGCCGCCGCGGCCCACAATATCTGCCGCGTGCTGGCCACGCCGTTCCAGATCGATGGCCACGATATCTTCGTCACCAGCAGCGTGGGCATCGCCATCTATCCGCACGACGGCAAGGATGTGGCGACCCTGGTCAAGCACGCCGACAGCGCCATGTACCGCGCCAAGAAGACCAACACCGGCTTCAAGTTCTACGAAGCGTCGATGGAACAGTCGATCAGCGAGCATGTGCGCATGGAGAGCGATCTGCGGCGCGCCATGGAGCAGCAGCAGCTGGAAGTGTTCTACCAGCCGCAAGCCATGCTGGAAAACGGCCATATCGTCGGCATGGAAGCGCTGGTGCGCTGGCGCCATCCGACGCGCGGCATGGTGCCGCCGTCCGAATTCATCCCGCTGGCCGAGGAAACCGGCTTGATCAACCCGCTGGGCGAATGGGTGCTGCACACCGCCTGCGCCCAGCTCAAGGCCTGGCTGGACGATGGCCTGCCGCCGCTACGCGTGGCCGTGAACATCTCGGCGCGCCAGCTGCTGCAAAAGGACTTTGCCGATTCGGTGGAGGCGGCCCTGAACACCACCGGCCTGGCGCCGCAGCATCTGGAGCTGGAAATCACCGAAACCACGCTGATGGAAAACGCGCAGGAAACACTGCAAGCCCTGCACCAGCTGCGCAATCTCGGCGTGCGCCTATCGATCGACGATTTCGGCACCGGCTATTCCTCGCTGTCCTACCTGAAGCGCTTCCCGGTCGACATCATCAAGATCGACCGCTCCTTCGTGCGCGATGTGCCGCATGATACGGACGACGCGGCCATCGTCACCGCCATCATCGCGCTGGCCCACAGCCTGCGCCTGGAGGTGGTGGCCGAGGGCGTGGAAACGGAAGCCCAGCTGCGTTTCCTGCGTTCGCGCCAATGCGATCTGCTGCAGGGCTACCACCTCAGCCCCGCCGTCCCCGCCGACGAGTTCGCCCGCCTGGTACGCGAACGCGAAGCGCTCCAGCTAAACGTTTGAATTCGGCCTGGCCGGCGCTGCCGGCCGGGCTGGCTTAACTCCCGTGCAGCTGCTCATACAGGTCTTTTTTGACCTTGCCTAACAGCTCGTTCTGGTAATTGCCGATATCGAAGTTCAGGATATTGCGCTGGGTGAAAAATGCCGGACTCTCAAACGTGTTTTGCAGGAACTCGACCTTTGCTTCATCGTAAATCTGCATATTTTGGATGAAGGTATTCAGCATCGCCGAATGAATCGCGTACCGTTCCGGCAGCAGGAACAGCTTCGCCGAATTGCGGGCTTTTTCGCCTACGGCCGAACGCAGACTGACTTCATAGCGCATGCCATCCGATTTCTGGATATTCAGATATTCGATTTCGTCAAAGCAGAAATGGATGCTTTCCTGGTCCTCCAAGGGATGCAGGTGCTGACGATGGAAGAAATTCACTTTCCCCTTCAGGAAACTGTTGCAAGTGTGGCAGCAGGGAACCAGATTATTCAAGGTAATGGCCAGGTAGGGATATCTGGCCTGCGAATAAAAATGGTCAAGGGTTGGCCGAAAGCTTTTGTTGTCCTCTCCGACAACGGTAAAAGCAAAGCTTTGCTGGCAATAGGGACAAAGGATATAGGGCGATTTTTGACATAACTTGTAAGCATCCCATCCCTTGTAACCAGGTTTGTTCTTGTTGCGGAATCCGGGATAGTCGAAGATGGTTGCGCACTCATCCTCGAATAGTTTGTACTCCGCTTCGTCGCACAAGGACAGCAGGCCGTCGGTGAAATAGATCAGCTGGCGCAGTTGCGCCGGCTCTCCATTGACGATCACATCTCTTTTTCGATCCAGCAGATGCCGAAGGTGGGTACTGGTGACCGTCGCATCGTCGATGGCGTCCTCGACATACTTGGCATGCATTTTTCGGGCTTCATCCCAAACATCGGAGATATTGATCAGCATTAAATTTCCTTCGTCTCTCTAAGCCGTTTGACAAAGGATTGAATGACAGGGTCGTCAATCATGCGGACATGGTAATCCGCCACTGCCTCGCCCGCCCTCAGCCTGCCGACCATCTTCTTCATGAATTCCACGGAAAACTCGCCGAGGGTTCCCGCCTTGCCGGTCTGGTGGATGATCGATTGCAAAGGCGCGCCAAAGGAAACAATCTCCTCCTGAGACCCGGCGCCGAATATCCCCCATTCTTGCTGCTCGTCCTCCTTGAGCTGGATGATGCAATCTTTGGGAAAGTCGCTCATCAGCACCGGCGAATGTGTCGTCAACACCACCTGGATCGTCGCAAACCTTCCGCGCGCCTTGATTTTCCGTATGTAGTCGTTGAGGAAACTGATGTACTTTTGCTGCCATTTCAGATGCAGGAAAACATCGCCTTCATCGATCAAGAGCAGCAGATTGCTGAATTTCCGGTCCTGCCTTGACTTACGCTCGCGCAACGCGTTTTCAATGATGGAAAACTGCTCCAGCAACGCCGATCCGCCGGCGCTCATGCCTTTAATGGAGATATTGCCGAAATCGGCATAGCCGATTTCCTGCAGAATTTTCACCTGTTCTTCGGTCAGGATATAGGCGCCATCAGCATCAGTTTCCCTCAGGACTGCCCAGATCCTGCGCAATTTGTGCAAAGTCTGCTCATAAGCCTTAATCGCCGTCTTGGGCAACGTTTTCAGCTTGCGGGTAAACGGTATGCCCAGCTCCTGCAGGAACCATTGCACCACATCGTTCATCTTGCTGTGCTCTTTGGTCGTGTAAAACAAGGCCTGTACTTTTATCTCGTAATCCTCGCCCAGGCGTTCCCGCAAATACGAAAAGATCCGGGCCTCCGTCTCGCCTTCGACGTTCAGCAGATCTTGATAAGCAGGTGACTCGCGATAAGCCTGATAACCGATTTTTTTACGCTCAAGCTCGGCCTCCTTTTGCCTGGCCTCCAAGGTTTCTATCGCCTGCTTGAGAGCGGGCGGTAAGCTGTCGATATCCACCCATCTGGTACGGGAGAAAAATTGAGCAATATGCAGTTTGATGTAGTCGGCGGGATGGAAGGAAAATACCACTTCCGGGGTAAAGCCGAAAAACTCGGCAATATCGTTCAGTACAGTGAAATTCTGGTATTCCCTCACAGACCTTTTCCGCTTGCTCAAGTCGATGAACTGCTCGCCCTCCGGCGGCATGGGATGCACAAAGGGAATCGGCGTGTAGTAGACCAGCTGGGTCTTGCTATAGGGATTGTCCTTGCCCTCCACGCTCTTATTGACCGAGAGCACATTCGACACGATCTCGTACAACGAACGGCTTTTGCCCGCGCCATTCGGCCCCACAATCAGGGTCATCGAATCGGCCTCATAAATATTCAAGCTGGCATCCTGCAGAACGGCGGGCGGCACCAGCTGCAGCTCGCCGTATTTGGTGTAAATCGAATTGATCATGGGTGGAAACGTCACAATGGAAACAGTGCGGGAATTCTACTCCGCAACTTTATCTCATGATTAAGTTTGTTTTCCCATTAATAATTTTTCATCAAGCTGTGCGCACGCCGCAACGCCGCTGGACAAGAAATCGCATGCCTGTGCTAATATAGCTTCCATCAGGCAACCTTATCCCCGTTGCCCACCCGGTAGCCTGGCGCTGCCAACCGAGTCTCCTTCACCCTGAGCTCCCCTTCGTCAACCCTGTGATGAGGCCGCCGTTAGCCTGGCGGGCAATGGATATGCTCAAGAAAATACCAGTAGAAAAAGTACGCCAAGGCATGTATCTGCAGCAGCTCTGCGGCTCGTGGCTCAACTCGCCGTTCTGGCAGACATCCTTTGTGATCGACGGCCCCGAGCTGGTACAGCAGGTGCGCAATTGCGGCGTGCGGGAAATCTGGATCGACATCGCGCGCGGCGTCGATGTGGTGGAACAGCCTGCGGACAGTGCGGCACAGGGACAGCCGGCCAGCGCCGCCGATGCGCCGCGTTTCAGTTTCGGCGTTGTCGAAAACGTGCCCGTGGCCGAAGAGCTGGAGCGCGCCGCGCGCCTGGTGAACCGCTCCAAGGAAGCCGTCGGTGCCATGTTCAACGAGGCGCGCATGGGACGGCTGAGCAATGTCGCCAGCGCCATGCCCCTGGTCGAGGATATCGCCGCCTCCGTGCTGCGCAATCCAGGCGCCCTGGTCAGCCTGGTGCGCCTGAAGCAGGCCGACGACTATACCTATCTGCACTCGGTCGCCGTGTGCGCGCTGATGGTGGCGCTGGCGCGCAAGCTTGGCCTGGACGATGAGGAAGTGCGCGAATGCGGCATGGCCGGCCTGCTGCATGATATCGGCAAGATGGCGGTGCCGAACGATATCCTGAACAAGCCGGGCAAGCTGACCGACGCCGAATTCGGCGCCGTCAAAGGCCACCCCTCGGCCGGCCACCGCCTGCTGATCGAGTCCGACAGCGTATCGCCCATCGCCCTCGACGTCTGCCTGCACCACCACGAGAAATACGATGGCAGCGGCTACCCGCACGGCTTGAAAGGCGAGGAAATCAGCCTGCATGCGCGCATGGGCGCAGTCTGCGACGTGTATGACGCGATCACCTCCGATCGCCCTTATAAAGCCGGCTGGTGCCCGGCCGAGTCGCTGCGCAAGATGGCGGAATGGACCAAGGCCGGCCACTTCGATCCGGTCATCTTTGCCGCCTTCGTCAAATGCATCGGCATCTACCCGGTCGGCACCCTGGTGCGCCTGAAATCCGGCCGCCTCGGCGTGGTGCTCGACAACACCAAGTCCCTGCTGCAGCCGCTGGTGCGCGTGTTCTTCTCGACCAAGTCGACCAGCTATATCCCTCCCGAGACCATCGACCTCGCTCTGCCCGGCCTGCAGGAATCGATTGCCGCGCGCGAAGACGCCGCCGCCTGGAATTTCCCGGACGTCGACCGCTACTGGCTCACGGCCGCCTAGAGCCGCCTGGCGTGCCGCCGCAGCAGGCCAACGGTATCGAAAACGCGGCCGAGAAAATCGGCATTCTCGGACAGAACCCGCCGGCACCCGCCGCATCACGATCTCATATAAGCCCGCCAAGACGCTGTATGCCAGCATCGGTTTCCACGAAACCGGTTTCGCGGAAGACCATGGCGAAACAATGGCCGAATTATTTTTGCCATGAAAATCGCTAATAATCCAGCGCAAAGCCGCTGCCCATGCGGGTTTCACGGTTTCTGAAGCCAGATAAGTTCTTAGATGCAAGCTTCTAAGAATGTTAAATTCTCACAAAAAGTAACAATAACGCTAGTTTTTGAGCTATCATTGCGCGCTGCAACAATATTGCCCTAAATCAAGCTTAGTTACCATTTACTAAGATTAGCGTCACGCCGGGCATCCCTCTTCCATAACAAGGAATCGCATGTTTGACAGTCCCGCTATACAGCAGCAGGATGGCACCCGCCATTCTGACCGAACGCGCTCCGGCGCCCGCCCCATGGATATGGCCGACCTGCTGGTCGCCTACCTCGACCAGATTGGAGTCGATTGCATCTTCGGCATCCCGGGCGGCGCCATTGAACCTTTGTACGACGCCATTGCCCGCCACCAGCGCCGCGGCGGCAACTTAAGCCACGTGGTCGCGCGCCACGAGGCTGGCGCGGCCTTCATGGCCGACGGCTATGCCCGCGAAACCGGCAAGATCGGTGTTTGCGTCGCCACGTCCGGCCCCGGCGCCACCAATATGCTCACGGCCGTGGCCACATCCTATACCAATGATGTGCCGCTGCTGGTGATCACCGGCCAGCCTACCCTCGCCTCTTTCGGCAAGCATGGCTTGCAGGAATCGGCTTGCACCGGCATGGATGTGATGAGCATGTTCCGGCCCTGCACCCGCTATAACTCTTTGGTATCGCACCCAATGCAGCTAGAGTGGAAACTTATCACCGCACTGCAACACGCCCTGCGCGCGCCACGCGGTCCGGTGCATCTGAGCGTGCCGCTGGACGTGTTCCGCGCGCTCAGCAAAAATCCTGCCCCAGCCTATGACCTGACGCCGCTGCTGCGTCCTTCGCTGCTGGTGGACGAGGGCGCGGTCGAGACCCTGCGCACCATGCTGGACGCCAGCCGCAAGACCGTGCTGCTGATCGGCGGCGCCTGCGGCGATGCGGTCGACGCGGTGATGCAATTCGCCGCGCGCAGCAACTCGGTCTTCGTCGCCACGCCGGACGGCAAAGGCCTGATCTCGCCGCAGCACCCGCTGTTCCGCGGCGTCTTCGGCTTTGGCGGCCACGCCGCGGCCGAGGATGCGCTCAACGATCCCGAGGTCGACCTGATCCTGGCCGTGGGCAGCAGCATGGGCGAATGGAATACCGGCGGCTGGAATGCCAGTCTGCTCAACGAACGCCTGGTGCATATCGACGAATCCGAAGAGCATCTGGCGCGCACGCCGATGGCCCGTTTTCACCTGCGCGGCAATCCGCGCGCCATCTTCGCCCGCCTGCTGGAACGCAGTCCGGCGCCGTCAATCGCCCTACCTGCAGCGTCCGGCAGCGCAAGCGCCAGCCAGTCCGAAACGGCCAGCGGCGCACGGCCGCCAATGCCAGGCCGCGAAGCCTTGCCCCAATTGGCGCAGGAAGGCATCCTGGCCGATCCGGAAGCCTATCTGAGCGACGATGTGCCGCTCAAGCCACAACGCCTGATGCGCGAGCTGGGACGCCTGTTCCCGCACGGCACCCGCTTCCTGGCCGATGCCGGCAATAGCGTGGCCTGGGCCGCCCACTACCTGGAAGCGCGCGACCGGCGCCAGGGCGAACGCCGCGCCGGCGAACGTCTGAGCGGCGAGTATCCGCGCGAGCTGGAACAGCGCCGCAGCCAGGGCGGCTGGCTGCGCCTGACCAGCCATTTCGCGCCCATGGGCTGGGCCATCGGCGCGGCCGTGGGGACGGCGGCAGCCAATCCATCCACGCCCGTGGTCTGCATCACCGGCGACGGCAGCATGCTGATGAGCGGCCAGGAACTGTCCGTGGCCGTGGCCGAGCAGCTGTGCGTGATCTACGTGGTGCTGAACGACCGCGCCCTGGGCATGGTCAAGCACGGCCAGCGCCTGGGCGGCGGCGAGCCTATCGGCTACGCTCTGCCGCCGACCGACTTCGCCCTGCTGGCGCGCTCCCTCGGCGGCCGCGCCTACACCATCCATTCGCCGGCCGATCTGGAGGCGTTGGATATCAAGTCGATCTGCAACCATCCCGGCCCCACCTTGCTCGACGTCCACATCGACCCGGAAGCCGTGCCTCCCATGAACAGCCGCCTGCGCGTGCTGAAGGAAGGCGCATAAATGGACAGCGACATAAATACAGCCCGCGACCTGATCCACACCCGCATCTGGCGCGAAGAAGCCGAAGCCGATAATCCTTTCGCCGCCCGTGCCGCCTTCTGCCGCGGCTACGACGTGTTTGGCGAAATGGTGGGCAACGCACGCTGGACCGAAATGCTTTGGCTGCTGCTGCGCGACAGCCTGCCGTCGCGCGCCCAGCTCGACGCCTTGGAAGCGCTGGCCGTCGCCCTCGCCAATCCCGGCCCGCGCGACGCCTCGGTGCATGCCGCCATGTGCGGCGCGGTGGGCGGCTCCACCGCCGCCGCCTCGCTGATCGCCGCGCTCTCCGTCGGCGCGGGACGCTACGGCGGCGCGCGCGAAGTGCATGATGCGATGACCATGTGGCAGCAATGCGGCCACACGGTCGACGCCTGGCGCGGCTGGTCCGAACCGCAGGCCGCCAGCCCGATCGAAGTCTGGCCCGAGCGCAAACACGTCCCGGGCTTCGACCCGCACGGCGCTTCGCTGCCCGCCACCGTCGGGCAATTGCTGGCGGCCCTGGCGCGCATCGGCGCCGGCCCGCACACGGCCTGGCTGCATGCCAATCTCGACGCGGTGCATGCCGCCATCGGCCTGCCGCTGACCACGGCCGGCGTCGCCGCCTGCGTGCTGCACGATCTGGGACTGTCGCCCGACGAAGGCGAAATGCTGTATCTGCTGCTGCGCCTTCCCGGCGCCGCCGCGCATGCATTGGAACAGAAGACCGGCGGCTTCAAGCGCTTCCCCTTCTATCCACTGGAATTGCAGGAGGCTGCATGAACGGCCCGGACCTGCTGAAAAAACATGCGGGACGCCTGAAAACCCGCGTCGGCGCGGCCTATCCCGGCAGCCACGCCGTGTTCCGCGGCCACGACCTGCACCGCGACCTGAAGGATCTGGACTGGGTCGAGCTCTACGTCTTCGGCATCACGGGCCGCCGCCTGGCTCCGGCCCAGATCGAGATGCTGCATGCGATCTGGGTCAACACCAGCTATCCCGACGCGCGCCTGTGGAACAACCGCGTCGCCGGCCTGGCCGGCAGCGCGCGCAGCAGCGCCAACCTGGGCATCGTGGCAGCCCTGGCCCTGTCCGAAGCAACCGTGTACGGCGGCCTGGCCGGCCTGCGCGCGATCAGCTTCCTGCAGACGGCCCTGCAACGCGTGGCCGATGGTGAAGAGCTGGAAGCGCTGGTGCTGGCCGAGGCGCGCGCCCACCGCATCTACGGCTACGGCCGGCCGATCAATTCCAGCGACGAGCGCCTGCCCTGGATCATGGAGCTGGCGCGCAAGCTGGAGCTGGACCAAGGCCCGCACCTGCAACTGGCCTTCGCCGTGGAGCGCGTGCTGCTGCCGCATTACCCGCAGCTGCGCATGAATTACGCCGCCCTGCACGCCGCCCTGATCGCCGATATGGGCCTGTCGGCGCGCGAATACCAGCTGCTGCGCATCCCCACCTTCCTGGCCGGCATGCCGCCTTGCGTGGTGGAAGCGGCCGAAAAACCGCCGGGCGCCCTCTTCCCTACCCCTTGCACTGGAGTAGCTTATGAGGGTTTGGCACAACGTTCCTGGTGTGCACAATTGGTAGAATAGTAATTTTTTGCACAGAAGTAAGTTGTACGCGCTACAATCGCGAAAACGACATTGGGAGATTGAATTAGATGTCTTCGCAAGTATTACGCATTTGCCTCACGGCGGCCCTGCTTTTCCCTGGCGCCGCCGTGCTGGCCCAGAACCCCAGCGAAGAAGAGGAACTCACCCTCGTCTACGGCGATAACGACAGCATCAGCATCGCCACCGGCAACGTCCAGTCGCTGCGCCGCGCTCCGGCCGTGGCGACCGTGATCACGGCGGCCGATATCGCGGCCATGGGCGCCACCGACCTGGATCAGGTATTGGAGGGCGTGCCCGGCGTCCACGTCAACCGCAGCGCCAACAACTACGCGCCGCTGTACGTGGTGCGCGGCATCTTCAGCCAGTTCACGCCGCAGTTGCTGATGCTGCAGAACGGCGTGCCGATCACTACGGTCTTTGTCGGCAACAAGGGCAATCTGTGGGGCGGCTACCCGGTTGAACACATCGCCCGCATCGAAATCATCCGCGGCCCCGGTTCCGCCCTGTATGGTTCGGACGCCTTCTCCGGCGTGATCAATATCATCACCAAGAACGCGGCCGATACACAGGGCACCGAATTCGGCCTGCGCGCCGGATCATTCGATACCAAGGACGCCTGGGTGCAGCACGGCGGCCAGTGGGGCGACGTCGATGTCGCCGCCTATTTGCGCGTCGGCCGCAGCGACGGCATGGACCCGGTCATCGAAGCCGATGCGGCCAGCCGCAACGACCGCCTGTTCGGCACCCGCGTCAGCCGCGCACCCGGCACGGTCAACACCGGCCGCGACGCCGTCGACGCCAACCTGGACCTGAGCTACGGCAAGCTGCGCGCCCGCTTCGGCTACAAGCTGCGCGACAAGCTGGGTACCGGCGCCGGCATCGCTTCCGCGCTCGACCCGGTGGGCCAGCAAAAGAGCGAACGCATCACCAGCAATATCAGCTGGACCGACACCCAGCTCGCGCCCGATTGGGGCGTAGGCGCCTCCGTCAGCACCCAGCAATACAAGCAGACGATTACCACCGACTTCCAGCTGCTGCCGCCCGGCACCGTGCTGCCCACCGGCGCCTTCCCGAACGGCATGATCGGCGGTCCCGATTACGGCGAGCGCAATGTGCGCCTGGCCGCCCATGCCGATTACAGCGGCTTCGCGCGCCACCAGATCCGCCTCGGCGCTGGCTACGAAGATCTGGACCTGTACCGCGCGCGCGAAACGCGCAACTTCCGCTATGCGCCGAACGGCGCGCCGATCCCGCTGCCATCGGTGATCGACGTGTCCGACAGCGATCCCTTCATCCGCCCGCACCGCCGCAAGATCAAGTACATCTTCGTGCAGGACGAGTGGCGCATGGCCAAGGACTGGACGCTGACGGCCGGCGTGCGCCACGACCGCTATTCCGACTTCGGCACCACCACCAATCCGCGTCTGGCCCTGGTTTGGGACGCCACCTACAATATGACGGCCAAGCTGCTGTATGGCCGCGCCTTCCGCGCCCCGTCCTTCAACGAGAGCTATGGCATCACCAACCCGGTGGCGCTGGGCAATCCAGGCCTGCGGCCTGAGAAGAACGGCACGCTGGAAGCGGTCTTCGCCTGGCAGGCGGCCAACGACGCGCAGGTCAACCTGTCGCTGTACCGCTACTCGATGCAGGACATCATCCGCACCGTGCCGAACGCCATTGCCGGCACCGGCGCCACCTACAGCAACACCGGCGGCCAGAAAGGCACTGGCGCAGAACTGGAAACCGTCTGGCACCTGAACCGCGCCTGGCGCCTGAGCGGCAACTACGCCTTTCAGCGCTCGATCGACAAGCTGACCGGCCAGGACGCGGGCTACGTGCCGCGCCACCACCTGTATGGCCGCGCCGACTGGCAATTCACCAGCGGCTACCTGCTGTCCTCGCAACTGAACTGGGTCGCGGGACGGCGCCGCGCCGCGGGCGATCTGCGTCCGGCTATCGACGACTACAAGACCGTGGACCTGTCCCTGTCCACCCAGCGCGGCCGCCAGCAATGGAACTTCTCGGCCTCGGTGCGCAACCTGTTCAACACCGATGCGCGCGAACCAAGCTTGGCCCCCGGCCTCGCCATCCCCAACGACCTGCCGATGGCGCCGCGCGCCTTCTCGATCCAGGCCAGCTATCGCATGTAAGCGGAGTTTATGCAGATAAGACAAGGGCCGGTTGATACCGGCCCTTGTCTTATCTGCGCGCCTTTCAAAATAGGAGCAGGCCTCAGTAGACATAGCTCAGGCTGACGCCCACCGTGCGCGGCCGGGTGATGGCGAGGCGGCGGGTGGCCGGCAGGTCGGCGGAGATGGCGACCGGCAGGCCGGTCTGGCCGTAGCGGTTGAACAGGTTGTTGACGAAGAAGGCTGCAGTCCAGTGCTGGCCCTTGTTTTCCAGCGTGAAGCGCAGATTGCTCAGGGCGTAGCCGCCACGGCGGCGGAAGGGGCTGTCCGGTTCATACAGCGTGTCGGCGCTGCCGGAGTAGCTGGTGTCGATGCGGGCGCTGGCTTGCAGGCCGGCGCTCAGCGGCCAGCTGTAGTCGGCCGAGATGGAACCGTTCCAGCGCGGCACGTCGAGCAGCGAATCGCCGCGATGGGCGCCGGTGCCGGGCACGTCGTCGTCCAGCGTGGCGGAGGTGTAGTTACCGGTGGCGCGCAAGGTTAATTGGGTGGTGGGGCGGTAGGCGATTTCCAGCTCGCCGCCTTTGCTCTTGGCGGAACCGAAGTTCACCGTGATGTTGAAACCGCAATCGAGCACGATCTGCTGCTGCACCTTGTTCCAGTCGATGTAGTACAGTGCGCCATTAACCGTCAGGCGCTGCTGCGGCCACTCGGATTTCACTCCCAGCTCGTAATTCCACAAGGTGTCGGCGCCGAAGCGCACCAGGGCGTTGTCGCTCAGGCCCAGCCCCGCCACTTCCTTGCCGCAGACATTGGCGGGCGCGGGATTATTCGGTCCACCCTGGCGGTAGCCTTTGGCCGCCGTGGCATACAGCAGCAGGTCGCGGTCGATCTGCCAAGAGAGATTGAACTTGGGATTGTAGCCCTTGTCCCTGGAATCGCTCACCACCGAACTGGGGCCGCCATTGAGGAAGCCGTCGCCTTGCTGGGCAAAGGTCTGGTTGATGCGGAAGGCGCGCAGGCCAATACGGGCAGTCCAGGCGGGAAGGAAGCGGTAGGAACCTTCGGCGAACCAGGCGCGCTCGCTCACGGTGGCCTGGCGCGCGCCATCGAAGAAGCTGCCGATATCGGTGCCGAAGGCTTCGTTATAGCCGGACGTAACGGGAATCGAGGATGCCAGCGGCGCGTTCACCTTGTGGTAGAAGGCTCCCGCGATCAGCTGGAACGGCCCGGACCAGTCGGAGGCATAGCGTACTTCCTGCGTCCATTCGCGGTTGATGTAGCGGCCCGTCATCAACAGCGGATAGACATAGGTTTGCGGATCGGGACTGAGGAAGTAGTAGAAGACTTTCGACGCATCCTCCGCCACCTGCACCTCGCGGTGGTAGTAGGAACTGGTGGCCACCAGCTCGCCATTGGCGAAACCCTTGCGCAGCGTAAGATTGCCGAGAGTGGAGTCCTGCACGCTCGGTTCCGGCATCAGGCGGGTCTGGATCAGCGCCCCCTTCCCGCCCGGCGGCGCATCGATCTGGAACGGCGCGCCCAGGCGCATCTTCTGCTTGAACAGCGAACCTGAAATATCGAGCTGATTGTCCAGCCGCAGCTTGAGCATGGCGCGGAAGCCGGTGGTCTTTTCAGTGTTGGCGTCTTCCTGCTTTTGCCCGCCGGGCGCGATGCCTAGATAGTTGTTCGGATCGATGGGATAGCGGTCGATATAGCCCGCCTCGCGCCGGTAGAACACGGCCAGACGGCCAGCCAGGCGGTTTTCCATCAGCGGCAGATTCAGCACCGCATTGCCTTCGCGGTTCCAGCCGCCCGCCGTTTCCGACAAGGTCACGCTGGCTTTCACGCCGGTGCGCCGCATATCCGGCTGGCGCGTCACATAACGCACCGTACCGCCCATGGAGCTGGAGCCGTACAGCGTGCCTTGCGGTCCGCGCAGCACCTCGACCCGCGCCAGATCGAACAGCGAGGGATCGATCAGGCCACGCAGCGACAGCAGCGAAGCATTGCTGGAAGCGGAAATCGGGGTATCGTCCAGGTAGTAGCCGACCGTGCCCGCCGTGCCCGCCGTGGAGGACACGCCGCGGATGATGAGGATATTCTGCCCCGGCCCCGACGACACCACATTCAGCCCCGGCGCCTGGCGCGCCACGTCGGCCAGGGTCTGCACGCCCATCTGCTCCAGCTGCGTATCGGTCAGCGCCGTCACGCTCAAGGGCGCCTGCTGCAGCGCCTCGCTTCGTTTCTGGGCGGTGATGACGACGGTGGAGAGGCTGTCGCCGGCCTGCTGGGCGAATGCCAGCGGCGGCAGGATGGCGAGAGTGGCGAAGGCAAAACGCTGCATGGCATTCTCCCTGGGGCCGGCGCTGCGCCCGGTGTCTATGGATGCGTGTTGAGTACGGCCTTTCTGCTTTCCTCTATCAGCTTGGCCAACTGCCCGCTGTCAGCGAGCTGCTTGTAGCCACGGTCAAACTTTTCCACCAATTCCTGGGCATGTGGATGGCTGCGCCGGATCACCAGGTATAGCGGCACCACGCGCAATATCGTGGTCTGGGAAGTGATGCGGGCCTGCTCCTCCGGGCTGAAGTTAGTTTTTAACATAAACCTGCCCTCTTCTTCACCCATCGGGAATAGATCGATGCGTCCAACCAACAGCTTGCGCAGGTTGGAGAGGTCGTTGCTGGTTTCGTCTATCCGCAGCTTCTTGGCCGCCTGCAGGGCCGCCAGCTCGTCGGAATAGTAATTCCCCAGCGTGAAACCAAGACGGAAATCGCGCACATCCTCCAATGTTTTCCAGGGATAGCTCTCGCCGCGGCGGTGGAAGAACACCATGCGCATGGTGTAGATCGGCATGCTCGAATACAGCAGCTTGCGGTCGCGTTCCATGGTGTGGGTCCAGCCAAAGCTGCCGTCGTAAGGACCGCTCATGGCGCCCAGGATGGCGCGGTTGTTTGGCACGAATTCCACTTTCGCATCCACGCCGGCGGTCTTGAAAGCCTCCGTCACCACGCGCGTCAGCCAGCCGCCGAACGGCAGGCGGGACGAAGCCATAGGCGGATATTCCTGTCCGGTCAGCAGGATGTGGTTGGGCGCCTCGGTCACGACCGGGGTCGCATTCGCGCCCATTACAGCAACCATGCACGCCAGAAGCAGCAGGGAAAAGCCTCTGGCGGCGGCAGCACGGGCTAAACTCATAGGAAAGCGGAGTATGGATGGGGCAAACCGGCATGGATCGCCCTCAGGCTTTCAGCATGCGCCGAAAACCAGTCTACTCTAATCGCTGGCTGTTGAATAGCAACAGGAGTTGCATGGATAGCATAAAGCAACAGCCTATAAAGCCGCCGTTTATCTCAGGCCGGCGGCAGCAGGCGCTCCAGGGCTTGTTGCAAGGAGCCGCCGACCGCTTCGGCCGTATTGTCTTCGTAGTCCAATAGATACAGTTCGCCGTCGCGCTGGCCGGCGCGCACCGCGAGCGCCCCCCGCTCTGCCGACTCGGCCACAAGATGGTAATTGACGCCATCCTCCAGTTCGACCGTGCGGATGGCGCCGGCGCCCAGCACCTTCCACTCCCCGAGTTGCGCGCCCTCGGTCTGATCCAGCAAGGCCAGATAGTCAACCGGGAGGGCTGCATCCAGCCAGTCCAGGCGTTCCAGCCTATCCTCCGGCCGCAGCGGCGCATGACTGCGCGTCAGCCGCCCCGCCGTCTGCCATTGCGCCAGCCAGCCGCTCAACACGGCGCGGGAGGCCGGCTGCGGCGCCTGCAAGGGATCGAGCCAGAGCTTGATTTCCTCCACCGCAGGCGATGCCTCTTTCCAGCCCGCGCCCAGGACATTCGCTGGCGCCTTGGAAAATTCCAGTGAAAACAGGCTGCCGCGCACCAGCCAGACCTCGGCCCGCATGCGCCCACCTTGCGGTGCCGCCAGCACGGCGCTGGCCAGCTTGGCTTCCTCACCGGTGGGGAAAGCCAGGCTGGCATCGAAGTCCGGCTTCCCGCCGCGCATCTGGTACAGATTGACTTCGCGCCCTTCGTTCAGGCGCTGGATCTTGTTCACGGCCGCCACCTGGGCAGTGAAACGCCGCCCGGCCTCGCCGCTCAGCGCTTCCCCGACAGCTTGCAACAGCGTTTGCTCATAGGGGTAAAACACTGCCGTCCTGCCGAACAGGGTTGCCGCCCATCCGCTCAGCAGTCCAGCCATCAGTCACACCCGCATTCGCCGGCATTGTTGGCGGCAGCCCCCGCACCGCCGGCCGCCGCGCCAGCCGCGCCGCCCTTGTACACATTGGGAATGCGCACCCATTGCTGGTTCACGCGGCTGGGCATGGGATTCTGCGCCTTCCAGCTGCGCGGCATGAAGCGGTAGCGGTAAGGGTCGGACAGCGCGTGCTTGGCCGTGGTGACATAGTTGCCGTTCCACAGCGAGCGCGGGCCGCCCATGCGGTTGGGAATCCAGTGCGAAAACTCCTTGCCCGCACCGCGCGTGCCGGCCGCGCGCAGACCTGCTGCGCCGCCCATGGCGGTGGACAGGGCCACGCCCGCCACTTCGCCCCCGGTGTACGACATCGAGCATTTATCCACAGCGCCATTGGTTCCCATCTGATCGCGCACCCAGTCCGTCAAGCCGAAGGACAGTGTATCACCAAAGCCCGCCGCGAAATCCACCACTGGCTGGGGGATGCTGGGCAGATCGGCGGCGCTCCACAAGCCATAGGGATCGGTCAGGGAAAGCGGGTTGCCATTCACGTAAGCGTACTGGTTGATGCCGCCATCCAATCCGATCGGGTCGCTCTGCACGAAACGCGCCATGGCCGGTGCATAGTAGCGCGCCCGGTAGTAATACAGGCCGGTGCTGCCATCGTTTTCGCGGCCAGTGTACTGGAAGGGATTGCCGTGGGCGGCATCGGCCACCGTCACGCCATACGGATCATAGCGGTAGTCGACGACCTTATTACCCTGCGCATCGGCGAGGCGGATCACCGAACCGAGGGCGTCGCTCAGATAACTGAGCACACCGCTGCTGCTGCTGCGCGCGAACACTTCATCAATCGAACCGACGATGTAGTTGGCACGCACGCTGGCGGCGTTGCCATTGCTGGCATTGACCGCATTCAATTCCTGCACAATATTCAGGCCATCGTAAACATAGGCGCTGGCAACGCCGTCCACCACCTTGCTCTGGCGGCGGCCGAAGGCATCGTAAGCGAAGCTGGCCAGCAGCGTGCCGTCCGCCGCCTTGATCTGCACCAGCTGATCGCGCGCATTCCAGACATAGCTTCGGCTGCCGTCGGACAGCAGATTGCCGTTCGCGTCATAGCCGAAGTTCTGCCCATTCAGTGCAGTCAAGCGGTTGGCGGCATCCACCGTGCTTGAGGTGATTTCGGCCGGCGCCAGCGGCTGCGCCAGGCTGCCTCCGGCGCCGACGCGGCGGCCCGCCGCATCGTAGCTGTAGGTCAGATCGCCTACCGGGCTGCCATCGGCCTTGCTGTAGCTGATGCTCTCCAACTGGCCGGCCTCATCGAAGCGGTTGACGCGCACCACACCGTTGGCGTGCACGATACGGATGCGGCGGTTGTTCGCGTCGTAGCCGAAGCCCAGTTGCACCGCCTGGTTGCCGTTGGACGGCGCCGCCGCCTGCTGCAGGCTGACCAGGCGGCCGCCGGCATCGTAACCGTAGTTGACGGCCGGCTGGCCGGGCAGCGCCATGGTCTTGCGGCGGCCTTGGGCATCGTAGGTATAGCTGACGGTGCCGCGCGGCGTGGTTTCCTCGGTGATGTTGTTGTAGCCGTCGTAGCTGCGGATAATCACGCCGTTCAGCGAATCGGCCACCCGGACCACGCGGTCGGCCGCGTCGTAGCTGTATTCCACCGTGCTGTCGTCGGCATAAGTCACCTTCTTGACGCGATTCAGGCTGTCGTAGCTGTAGCGCGTCACCTGGCCTTTGCGGTCGGTGGACTGGGTCAGGTTGTGGGCGGCATCGTAGACAAAGGCCTCGCCCTGTGCCAGCGGATTGCTGCTTCTTTCCAGGGTATTCAGCTTGCTGAAGCCGAACTGGTACTGGTTCTGCAGGGCATCGGTTACCGATGTGCCGTTGCTGTTGCCGTCGAAGCCCAGACTGGTGCTGTCGCCCAGCGCATTCGTGGTGCGCGTGACGCGGCCCAAGGCGTCGACATCGAAGGCGGTGCGATTACCCAGGGCATCGACGACGGCGCGCGTGCGGCCAATAGCGTCGGTCATCATGCTGGTGCTGCGGTTGAGCGGGTCGGTGACGGTGGCCAGGTCATAGCCATCGTAGGCCAGTAGCGTGCTGCGGCCATAGCCATCCTTCACTTCGACCGGCTGGCCGAAGCCGTTATAGGCATACTGCTGGCTATTGCCATTGACGTCCTTTATCTCGACCAGATTGCCCTGGCTGTCATAGCTCCAGCTGGTGCTCTGGCCCGGCGTGTCGGACTGGTTCACCAGCTGGCTCAAGCCGTTGTAGCTGAAGCTGGTGGTAACCGCTTGCGGCGTGCCGGCGAACAGGGTCTGGGTCAGCATATTGCCGCGGTCATCGTAGGTGTAGGCGCTCTTCCGGCCCAAGGCATCGGTGCGCGACAGCAGCAGATTGCTGAGCGGATCGCGCTCATAGCTTTCCACCTGCTGCTCCGGCTGGCCCACGGCGTTCGTGATGCGCACCGGATAGCCAACCGCATTGAACTCGATGCGCTTGACGATGCCGCGCTCATTGGTTACATCGGTCTGTACCACCTTGCTGGCCGCATTCAGGGTATAGCTGAACAGATTGGTGCCGCCATCGGCATAGGTCTGCTTGCTGACGCGGTTGTTCGCGTCATACACATTGCTCACCATCAGATTGCCGCGCTTATCCTGCACCGTCAGCATATTGTGGGCGGCATCATAGGTGAACGCTTCGCTCTGGCCCAGCGGATCGGTGACTTTCACCAGATGGCCGGCGGTATCGTATTCATAGCCCACGGTGCGGCCGGCGTTGTCGCTGGCTTGGGTGATGCGGTTCTTGCTGTCGTAGGTGAAGTCGATATAGCGGCCGCCAGGTGAAGCCACCCGCGTCAGATTGTTGCTGGTACGGGTAAAGGTCAGCGTATTGCCATAGCGGTCGCTCAAGGAGGTGGCCGCCGCCGCCCGTGCCACCGTGGAGTTCATGGATTCCGGGAAGCAGATGGCTTCGCCGTCCTTCAGCTTCAACTCCCAATAACAGCTGCCGCCTTTATAGCGCAGGGTCGAGCCATAGTAGCGCGTGGTGGACGTGGTGTGCTGGTAGACCGCATCGGTATAGCCGGTGCCCGCAGAAATGCGCTTGTAGCGCAGACGGCCGCCATCGGGCAGGATCAGCTCCTGGTAGGTCCAGGGGCTGGTGTCGCCCACCAGGAAGAAGTCGTAAGACAGATTGGTGCCGATGCCGAAGGCGCGCGAAGCCGGATCGCGCGGGCGGTAGCTGCGCGCAACGTGGAGCGGAATGACGTCCGCCACGGTCAAGTCGGTCGCCGCATTCAGGAACAAGCCGGTGGCGCAATCGACCGGATCGCCGGCGCAGCCGCTGGGCTGGGGCGGCTGGTTGCCATCGGTATTGCAGCCGCCGCCACCACCACCGCCGCAGCCGCCGGGCGGCGGGCCTTCCGGCGGGCCGTTGCTGGGCACGGAAATCATGGCGCCGGTGAACTCGTAAATCCTCACGTCGGCATCGGGAATGGCTTGCTTGCCGTCCTGGCTGACAGTGCCTTGGCCATACACATACCAGCCCTTGCCGCGCGCATCATAGTTCCAGAAATCGACACGGCTGCCGGGCGCGGCGCCACTGAAATTCGGATAGATCAGGCGCGCGCCCTGCTGGCTGCGGGTATTGGTGCTGGTGATCGAGGCGCCGCCCGGCTGCACCGTGAAGTAGACCGGCACATCGACATTCGGCAGCGGGAATGGCGGGCGGTCCACCGGAATGGCCGTCATATTCAGTTCGGTCACGATCTTGCCGCTGCGGTCGCGGATCACGCTGCCGGCCGGGATGCGCAATTCCAGGCCGGGAATGCGGGGCGAAGTCAGCACCACTTCCTTATCGTTGGGCGAGGCGATGGCCACATTGCCGGCCGGATCGAGGCGGCTGCTCCAGATGGTGTAGCCGAGGGCCGTGGTTTTCCCCGCATGCACATCGACGCGCACCTGGTAATAGCCGTAGCGCGTGGCTTCCTTGTCGGCGGCGAAACCGTCGATGCTCAGTACCTGCACGCCGGCTGGGATGCCGCGCAGCAGGAAGCGGCCGGTGTCGTCGCTCAACACCGTCTGATCGCCGATCTGCAGGCGCACATTGCGCAGGCCGCGGCCATGCATGGTCAGCACCTGGCCGGCCAACGCCGTTTCGCCGGGCGGCGCCTGCAGCGGCGGCAGTTTCTGCATGGGGCTCTCACCGCGCTTGGCGCGCCAGTCGCCTTTCAGGGCGGTAGCGTCGGGCTGCCAGACTTCACTCTGCATCACGCTTTCCGCAGCGGCCATCGCCTGCTTTTCCAGCGCGCCGTACTGCCGGGCGGCCGCGGGCTGTGGAGCGGCATCAACGGCGGCCGCAGCGCTGCCACTGCCGCCCGCGCCGCTACCGGCTCGGCTGGCGTCCTGGCCGCTGCCGGCAGCCGGCGGCAACGAAATCGGCACGGCGTCCGCACTGCCGGCAGCAGCATTCCCGCCGGACGGTGCTGCCAGGCGCGCGGTACTGAAACCCAGCGAAGTAAAGCCCAGCGGCACGCCGCTGCGGCTACGCGCGCCATCGACAAACAGGGTGTAGCGGCTGTCCGGCAGCAGGTCCACCGCCGGTTTGGCGAAGGCCAGCAAGCCCTGCTCCACCGGCACCACTTTCAGCGGCACCGTGCCATGCGGACCAAGCAGGGTGACGCTGGCGCCGTTCAGCGAACGCACATCCATAGCCTGGTTGAAGCGCAGGACGAAGGGCTGGTCCACCGGCGCCGCATTGGCTTCGGCTTCCGGGCGGCTGCCCGCCAGCGCCAATGGCGCGGGTGCAGCCAGTTGTGCCGCCAAGTCATCCAGCCCGGCCGCGCTGACGCTGCTGAAGCGCTGGCTGCCCGGATCATACAGCTCGCCGTTGTCAAGGCTGCGCTTCTCGCCGTCGCTGCCGGACCACAGCAGCACCTCGGCACTGGGCAACAAGGCGGCCAGATGGTGCAGGCGTGCACTTTCCAGCTTGGGATTGAAGCGCTCGACCTGGCGCGTGAGCGGGTCGTAGATTTCCGCCTCGTACACCGGCCTGCCACGCGCATCGGCGCCGCCCGCGATCAGCAGGCGGCCATCGGCCAGCACGGTGGCGCTATGACCGCTGCGCGCGATCAGGGGCAGCGGCGGCAAGGCTTGGGAGCGGCCCTGGACCGGGTCCACCTGTTCGGCCGCTGCCACCATATTGCCGCTGCTGTCCACACCGCCCAGCACCAGCACACTGCCGTCAGGCAGCAGGGTCGCGCTGTGGCTGCGGCGGGCCTGCAGCAAGGCGCCGGCCAGTTTTTCCTTCTTGCCGCTCGCCGCGTCCAGCAGTTCGACGCCAGCCACGGCCTCCTGGTCCACGCCCTGCCCGCCCAGCAGCAGCCAGCGCCCGTCCGGCAGCTGGGTGACGCTCTGGCCGGGACGGGCCAGCGGCGCCGGCGCGGCCAGCGTCTGCAAGCCGGGACGCGGCGCATCGGCGGCGGGATTTTGCGCCCCGGCCGGTGCGGCCAGCAGCACGGGCAGGAGCAAGGCAGGCAGCCAGCGCAGGCGGCGGCTCATCACGTGACGTTCAGACATTGCGGCATTCCCTCGTACAGTCATGGTTCTGTCTCTCATGAATTCGAACGGCCGGCATCACTTCAACTGGATATCGACCTGGCCAATGGTGGCAGCAGAAGGATTGATGAAAACGGTATACGATCCGGCAACAGGCAAGGCCGGCAGATTCAGCGTTCCGCTGGTGCTGACGCTGGTGCTGGTCAGGCTGGCGCCATCAGGCTTGTAGACATAGACGCTGGCCGAAGACGGGAACGTGCCGCCGCTGAATTGCAGCGATCCGGTCTGCCCCGCCGTGCCGGCGAAAGTGAAGCGCCCGTTCTGGCCAACGCGGCTGCTGGCGAAGCGCACCGCCGCACCGCCCTGCACCAGGGTGCCCGGCACATCGGCCGACAAGCTGACCGTTACCTTCGCCGTGGCTGTGGTGGGCGGCTGCACGTGCACGGTGTAGGTGCCGCCGACCGGCAAGGCTGGCAGGTCGTTGCTGTTGTTATTGCTCCAGCTGTCGCTGAACAACTGGCTGCCGTCCGGCTTGAGCACGCGGTAGGTGATGGACTGGCTGGCCGGCACCGTGGCGTGGCCGGTGTAGCCCAGGCCCAGGCGCTGCCCGGCTACGCCGTCGAAGCTCAGCACCGCTTTCTGGTGCAGTTGCAGGTCGAGCGCCACCGGCGCGCCGTCGATGGCGATGGCCGCTGTGCTGTCGGCCGGCACGGCGCGCAGCTGCACATTGGCCTGGCCGACCGACGCGCCGGAGGGATCGATGAACACGGTATAAGTACCCGCCACCGGCAAGGCGGGCAAGTCCAGCTCCGTACTGCTGCTGGAGCTGGTCGAAGCCAGGCTGCTGCCGTCCGGTTTATACACATAGATGCTGGCGCCGCCGGGGAAGGTGGAGCCGGAATACGTCAGCCACAGGCGCTGGCCGGCATCGCCGCTGAAACTGTAGCGCGCGTTCTGGCCCGGCCGCGTGCTGAGGAATTGCAGCGGTGCGGCGCCCGGCGTCAGCACGCCGGCGGCATCGGCCGACAGCGTGATCGTGGCCTTCACGGCGCTGTTCAGCGCCGCGCCGTAGACGATCAGCTTATAGCTGCCGCCAACCGGCAAGGCTGGCCAATTATTGCTGTTGTTCGAGCTCCAGCTGTCGCTGAACAGCTGGGCGCCGTCCGGTTTGAAGACGGTGAAGTAGACCGATTGGCTGGCCGGCACCGTGCTCAAGCCCGTATAGCCCGCACCCAGCCGCTGGCCTGCGGTCCCGTTAAAACTCAGCACGGCACGCTGGTGGACGGCCAGATCGAGGGCAACCGGCGTGCCATCAATGGCCAGCGCCGCCTCGAAATCGGCCGGAACGCTCTTCAGCTGTACGTCGACCTTGCCGACCGTGACGCCGCTTGGGTCGAGGAAGATGCTGTACACGCCGTCGGCCGGCAGCACTGGAATATCGAAGTACGAGGTCGAATTGCTGGCCGAAGTGCTGGCCAGCGAGCTGCCGTCCGGTTTCAATATGCTGACGCTGATGCCGGCCGTCAGCGCACCGTTCGAGAAGGTCAGCCAGTATTTTTTGCCCGCCGTGCCGTTGAAGGTGAAGCGCCCATTCTGGCCCACGCGGCTGGTATTGAAGGTCAGCGCGGGGCCGTCGGCCTCCAGCGCGCCAGGCAAATCGGCCGAGAGACCCACCGTCACCTTGAAGGAAGCCGCGATATTGCTGGTGTAGACGGCAATCTTGTAGGCGCCGCTGACCGGCAGGGCTGGCAGGTTGTTGCTGTTATTGCCGCTCCAGCTGTCGCTGAACAGCTGGCTGCCATCCGGCTTGTACACGGTGTAGTAGATACTCTGGCTGGCCGGCACGGTCGACATATTGGTATAGCCCAGACCCAGACGCTGGCCCGCCACACCATCGAAGCTCAAGGTGGCGCGCTGGTGCACCGCCATATCGAGCACCACCGGCGCGCCGTCGACAGCAATCGGAATCACCTGATCGGCCGGCACGCCTTTTAGCTGCACATCGACCTTGCCGGTGGTGATGCCGCTCGGGTCGATGAAGACCGTGTAGGTGCCTGCCGCTGGCAAGGCGGGAATATCCAGATTGTTGACCGAAGTGGAAACCGAGGTCGAAACCAGCGCGCTGCCATCGGGTTTCAGCACGCTGACGCTGACGCTGGAGGGGAAGTTCCCGTTGGCCAGCGTCAGCCACAGCTTCTGCCCCGCCTCGCCGCTGAAGGTGAAGCGGCCGTTCTGCCCCACGCGCGCCGTCATGAAGGTAAGCGGCGCGGCATCGACGGTCAACACGCCGGTGATATCGGCCGATGCTGTCAGCACCAAGCTGGCGGAAGCGGCGATATTGGATGGCGCGATGCTGATCTTGTACTCGCCCGCCACCGGCAGCGCCGGCAGGTTGTTGCTATTGCTGTTGCTCCAGCTGTCGCTGAATAATTGGCTGCCATCCGGTTTGAGTACGACGTAGGAAATACTCTGGCTGGCAGGGACAGTCGCCACATTGGTGTAGCCCAGGCCCAGACGCTGCCCCGCCGCGCCGGTAAAGCTGATCAAGGCTTTCTGGTGGATGGCCAGGTCGAGCGGCAAGGACGCGCCGTTGATCTCTATCGCACCGGTCTTGTCGGCTGGGACATTCTTCAGCTGGATATCCACCTTGCCGGTGACGATACCGCTTGGATCGACCAGGACGGTGTATGTCCCGTCCACCGGCAGCGCCGGAATATCGAAGTTCACCACAGACTTGCTGACCGAGCTGGACGTCAGCGAGGAGCCGTCCGGTTTCAGCACCGAGATGCTGACGCCGGATGCGAAACTGCCGTTCGACAGCGTCACCCACAGCTTCTGGCCCGCGCTGCCGGTGAAGGTATAGCGGCCATTCTGGCCCACGCGGTCGCTGTTGTGCGTAACGGTGGCGCCATCGGCTTCCAGCGCGGCAGCAAGATCGGCCGACAAGGTCAGCGTCGTTTTCAACGAGGCGCTGACGGTATTGCTGTACACGGCGATCTTGTACTCGCCTGCCACCGGCAAGGCCGGCAGGTTATTGCTGCTATTGCCGCTCCAGCTGTCGCTGAACAGCTGCGTGCCGTCCGGCTTGTAGACGGTGTAGTAGATGCTCTGGTTGACCGGCACCGTCGCCACGCCGGTATAACCCAGGCCCAGGCGCTGGCCCGCCGTGCCGTTGAAGCTGATCATGGCCTTCTGGTGCACGGCCAGATCCAGCGCCAGCGGTGCGCCGTCGATCTCGATCGTTCCGGTACGGTCGGCCGGCACACCTTTCAACTGCAGGTCCACCTTGCCGGTGATGATGCCGGTCGGGTCGATGAAGACCGTGTAGGTGCCTGCCGCGGGCAAGGTGGGAATATCCAGATCGACCGAGGATTTGGCGACCGAACCGGAAACCAGCGAGCTGCCGTCCGGTTTCAGCACGCTCACATTGACGCTGGAGGCGAAACTGCCGTTGGAGAAGGTCAGCCAGAATTTCTGCCCCGCCGTGCCGTTGAAGGTGTAGCGGCCGTTCTGGCCAACGCGGTCGCTATTGTATGTGACAGTGGCGCCATCGGTTTCCAGCGCGCCTGCGATATCGGCCGACAGGGTCAACGTGGTATTCAGCGAGGCGCTGATATTGTTGCTGTAGACGGCGATCTTATAGTCGCCCGTCACCGGCAAGGCTGGCAGATTATTGCTGTTGTTCGCACTCCAGCTGTCGCTGAACAACTGCGTGCCGTCAGGCTTGTAGACGGTGTAGTAGATGCTCTGGTTGGCCGGCAGCGTCGCCACGCCGGTATAACCCAGGCCCAGACGCTGGCCCGCCGTGCCGCTGAAGGTGATCGCAGCTTTCTGGTGGACGGCCAGTTCCAGCGGCAGCGCCGCGCCATTGATCTCGATGGTTCCCGTCTTGTCGGCCGGCACGGATTTGAGCTGGATGTCCACTTTGCCCACGGTCAGGCCGCTCGGATCGATCAGCACCGTGTAGGTGCCGGCCACCGGCAAGGCCTGGATATCCATATTGCTGACGCCCGTGCTGACGGAACTCGAATCCAGCGCGCTGCCATCCGGTTTCAGCACGCGCACGCTGGCGCCGGAAGCGAAGGCCGCGTTGGAGAAGGTCAGCCAGAATTTCTGGCCCGCCGTACCGCTGAAAGTATAGCGGCCGTTCTGGCCGACGCGGCTGGTATTGAAACTCAGCCCTGGGCCATCGGCCACCAGCTGCCCGGTCAGGTCGGAGGACGCGATCAGCTGCAGGCTGGCGCTGGCAATGCCGCTCGGGTCGACCTGCAGCGCGTAGCTGCCATTCACAGGCAGCAGGGGCAGCGTATTGCTGTTGCTATTGCTCCAGCTGTCGCTGAACAGCTGCGTGCCGTCCGGATTGAAGACGCGGTAGTAGATGCTCTGGCTGGCCGGCACGGTCGCCACATTGAGGTAGCCCAGTCCTACGCCCTGCCCCGCGCGGCCGGTGAAGGTATAGCGGCCGTTCTGGCCCGGCGTCAGCGTCACCTGCAACGCGTCGCCATCCAGCACCAGCGCGCCGCGCGCTTCCGGCTTCAGTTGCAGATCGATCCTGCCCTTGTCGCTGGAGCCGGGGCTGAGGATCAGCGTATAGGTTCCGCCGGCCGGCAGCGCCGGCAGATCGACGGCGCTGGCCGCGCTCAAGCCTGCGGAATGGAAGCTGGTGCCGTCGTTGCGGTAGGCGGTGATGCTCACGCTGCTGGCGAAATTGCCGCCGGAGGAAACCAGGGTAAGCAGATCGCGCGGCGTGCCGTCGAACAGCAGTAAGGCTTTCTTGCCCGGATTGACGATGTTCACGGGCTGCGGCGGTGCGCCCACTTGCAGGCGGCCGGTGTATTCGATGTCAGCCACATTCACGCCGGTCGGCACGGCGTAGAAATCGTCGCTGCTGATTCCCCGGCCATTTGCCGTGGTCACGCCAATCTTGCCCGAGGCGCCCGCGCCGGGCACCGTCGCCACCAGCTTGTCCGCGGCGGCGCTGCTGACATTACCCAGCATATTGCCGAAACTGGCTTTGTTGCCGGCGCGGTCGGCGGCAAAATTGCTGCCGTTGATGGTCACGGCCGTGCCGCGCGTGCCGATGGTGGGCGTGAAGGAAGTGATGACGGGCGCCAGCTGGTTGCCGATCTTGAAGTCCTGCGCGCTGCTGACCGTGCCCTTGGCGTTGCTGACGCTGATCTTGCCGCTGGTGGCGCCGGCCGGCACCGTCACGGACAGTTCGGTCTTGCTGGCGCTCACGACCTGGGCCTGGGCGCCGTTGAAGCGCACCGTGTTGGCGGCCGGGCTGGGATCGAAACCGCTGCCGTAAATCCGCACCGGGATGCCGGCGCCGCCCGAATTCGGCGAGAACTCGGTGATGGCGAGCGTGGATTCGCCGAGCTTTTTGGCGCTGGCGATATTGCCTACAGCGTCGTAGTGGTATTCGACGCTGCTGCCGTCTGGAGAGATGACCTGTACCAGCCGTCCGGTTTCGTCATAGACGTAACGGACCTCTCCGGCCGCCGCCATGCCGCCGGCCGCGCAGATGGCCAGCGCCGCCAGCAAGGTGCGCATCGTTCTTTGCGCGCTGAAAAGGACACCACTCCAATCCGATCGAAACCGCATTGCCGCCACCCCTTCGCAATAAAACTGGCCAAAAACCAATCAACGGGAAAAATATGGCAATTTCCCTGAGGAAATTAAGAACTTGACATAGCTTTGCATGGAGTTCGGAGCACGATCAAGAGAAAACTTGTTACAGAGCCAACTGCATGGTAAACGTACAACATTACGAAAAAAACATAGTTTCCGTGAGAAATGGAGAGCATTTTCTCCAGAAAGCTGGTGTAGAAACACTGCTGAGCTGGGTCGACGGACAATGAAAACGAGGGAATACATACAGCGAAAAATCCGGTGCCGCCGGCGCCGTAACTTGCGCATGCTAAGTCTCGCAGGAACTCGCCACGCCTAGCGTTTGACAAACAGAAGCAGATAGATCAGAGCCAGCAGAAGCAGGGGCGGCACCAGCCAACGCACGCCATCCAGCAGCAGTTTGCGCGGTGGGATGTTCAGCACCGCGCGCGCATAGGCAAGCACCGACCTCACCTCGGCTTCATCGAAGGCATAGGGCTGGCCTTGGGCGATGGCAGCGCCGATCGCGCGCAATTCCTCCTTGCTTTTGCCGCGGTACTCGCCGCCGATTTCGTAATCGAGCGAGAGGATCAGGGCGCGCGCCTTATCCTCGTCGCTGCGCGGGGCAAAACCACAGGACGGGCAGCGTTCCGGCAGACTGTCTTTCTCATGACCGCAACGAATGCAGATCGCACGCATTATTGACAACCGCAGGAATCCTGCTGCGCCTTGGTCCCGATCTGATAACCGGCATAACCGGAGCCTGCCGCCACGCTGGGCACGCCGACCTGAATGCCGACCCGCGCCGCATTGGCCAGTGTGGCCTGGGTGCCTCCCCAGCCTGGCGCAAAGCCCAACCAGGTGTTCAATGTCCGCGGCATTTCCAGCAGATTCCAGCCGCCGTTGACCAGGCCTGATGGCAGCGAACCGTTGCGCGCCGCCGCCTGTGGGAAGAACCAGTGGTCCAGGCTCATGCCGCCAGCCCCGCCGCGAGCGCCCCAGTAGGTCCTGCTAATGTTCGAGAAGCGGCTGGTATTCCAGAAGAAGTTGCCGATGCCGGCTGCCCCCGCGCGCGCCATGATGCCAGCACCCGAACCCGTGAGTGCCCAGGCGCCGACCTGCCACCAGTTGACGCAGCCTATATTGCCGCCGTTGCGGTACAACTGATATCCCAGGCTGCCCAAGCCGCCGATTACCCCGCCGATCACGCCGAATTCGCCGGTCGGGTCCACCTTGCTGACCGGGTCGCCGTTCACGTAGCCATACGTATTGATGCCGCCGCCCAGGCCAATCGGATCGCTCTGAATGAAGCGGCCCATGGCCGGCGAATAGTAGCGCGCCCGGTAGTAATACAAGCCGGTACCGTCGTTTTCGCGGCCGGTGTACTGGAAAGGATTGGCATGGACGGCATCGGCCTGGGTCTGGCCATACGGTCCATACTGATAGTCGACCACCTTATTGCCCTGCGCATCGGTCAGGCGAATCACCGAACCCAAGGCGTCGCTCAGATAACTGGTCACGCGCGCGCTGCCGCCGCTGCCGCTGGTCTGGGCAAACACTTCATCGACGTCGCCAACAATATAATTGGCGCGCACATTGGCCGGGTTGCCGCCGTTGGCGTTGGCCCCATTCAATTCCTGCACGATATTGATCCCGTCATACAGATAGCTGCTGCCCACGCCGGCCACGGTCTTGCTTTGACGCCGTCCCAGTGCATCGTAACTGAAGCTGGCAATCTCCGCCCCATCCTGCGTCTTGATCTGCACCAGCTGGTCGCGCGCATTCCACACATAGGTCTGCGTACCGTCGCTCAGCAGATTGCCGTTCTGATCGTAGCTCAGGCTGTGCCCATTGAAGCTCACCAGGCGGTTGGCGGCATCCACCGTGGACTCGCTCACCTCGTCCGGCAGCACGGCGCGCGCCAGGCTGCCGCCGCTGGCGGTGCGCCGTCCAGCGGCATCATAGCCGAACGTCAGGTCGCCAATCAGGCTGCCGTCCGCCTTGTTGTAGCGGATGGTCCGCAACTGGCCGGCGTCGTCGAAGGTATTGCTGCGCACCACGCCGTTTGGATAGCTTGTGGTGCTGCGGCCGTTATTGCGGTCGTAGGTGAAATCGACCCGCTGCACGGTATTGTTGTTGGCCGGCCCGGCCGCCTGCTCGATGCGGATCAGGCGTCCACCGGTATCGTAGCCATAACTGATGGTGGGCTGGCCGGCCACTGTGACCGAGGTCCGGCGCCCGTACTTGTCGTAGGCGTAATCGATGCGGCCCTGGGGCGTGGTTTCCTGCGTCAGATTGTCGAAACTGTCGTAGCTGCGCGTGATGGTGCCATTCAGGCTATCCGCGATCCGGATCAGGCGGTTGCCGGCGTCATAAGTGTAGTCGACGGTGCTACCGTCGGCATAGCTGATGCCTTTCAGCCGGTCCAGCCCATCGTAGCTCAAGCGGCTGCTCTGTCCCTTGCGGTCGGTGAACTTGCTCAGATTATGGGCCGCATCGAATTCGAAGGCTTCGTCCTGGTTCAGCGGATCGGTCGTGCTGTTCATGGTATTGCTTTTATCGAAGCCGAAGCGGTGCAGATTCGACTTCGCATCCCTGACCGAGGTTCCATTGCCATTGCCGTCATAGGCCATGGCGGTGCTGCTGTCGAGGGCATTCGTAGTGCGGGTGATGCGGCCCAAGGCATCTTGCTCGAACACGGTGCGATTGCCCAGTGCATCGGACATGCTCTGGCGCCGTCCCAGCGTATCGGTGGCGGATATACTGGTGTGTCCGAGCGCATCGGTCACACCGGCCAGGTCATAACCGTCATAGGACAGGCGCGTGATCTTGCCTTCGGCGTCGGTCAGCTCCACCGGCTGCCCCGCCCCATTGTATGCGGTGCGCATGATATTGCCGTTGGCATCCTTGATCTCGGTCATATTGCCCAGGCCATCATAGGTCCAGCTGCTGCTGCGTCCCGCGCCATCGGTCCGGCTCAGCAACTGATTGTAATCGCTGCTATACGTCATGGTGGTCGTGACCGCCGCCGCGGTCCCGGCAAAGAAGGTCTGGGTCAGCAAATTGCCGCGCTCATCATACGCATAAGCGGTTTTACGGCCCAATGGATCGGTGCGCGCCAGCAGCAGATTGCTGGCGGGGTCGCGTTCATAGATTTCGATCTGCTGTTCCGGCAGGCCAAGCGCATTGGTAATGCGCGCCGGATAACCGGCCGCACTGAACTCGATGCGCTTGACGATGCCACGCTCATTGGTCACATCGGTCTGCACTACCTTGCTGGCCGCATTCAGGGTATAGCTGAAGAGGTTGGTGCTGCCGTCGGCATAGGTTTGCTTGCTGACACGGTTGTTTGCGTCATACACATTGCTCACCATCAGATTGCCGCGTTTATCCTGCACCGTCAGCATATTGTGGGCGGCGTCATAGGAAAACAACTCGGTCTGGCCGAGTGCATCCGTCACCTTCATGAGGCGGCCGGCCGTATCGTACTCATAGCCCACGGTGCGGCCGGCGTTGTCGCTGGCCTGGGTGATGCGGTTCTTACTGTCGTAAGTGAAATCGATGTAGCGGCCGCTCGGCGACGCGACCCGCGTCAGATTGTTGCTGGTACGGGTAAAGGTCAGCGTATTGCCATAACGGTCGCTCAGCGAAGTGGCCGCCGCCGCGCGCGCCACCGGTGAATTTATCGCATCGGGGAAGCAGATTGCCGTGCCATCCTTCAGCTTCAGTTCCCAGTAGCAGCTAATGCTCTTATATCGCAGCACTGAACCGTAGTAGCGTGTGGGAGACGATGTATGCAGGTAGACTGCATCGCCAGTGCCGGTGCCGGCTGAAATGCGCTTGTAGCGCAGCCTGCCGCCATCGGGCAGAATCAGCTCCTGATATGTCCAGGGATTGGTGTCGCCTACCAGAAAATAGTCGTACTCCAGGTTGGCGCCGATACCGAAACCGCGCGAAGCCGGATCGCGCGGCCGATAGCTGCGCGACACGCGTAGCGGGAGCACGTCGTCCACCACCAGATCGGTGGCCGCGTTCAGGAACAGGCCGGTGGCGCAATCGACCGGATCGCCGGCGCAGCCGCTGGGCTGGGGCGGCTGGTTGCTGTCGCAGCCACCACCGCTACCGCAGCCACCGGGTGGCGGGCCTTCCGGCGGACCGTTTGTGGGGAGGGAGACCATGGCGCCGGTGAATTCGTAAATCTTCACGTCGGCATCGGGAATGGCCTGCTTGCCGTCCGGGCTGACGGTGCCCTGGCCGTACACATACCAGCCCTTGCCGCGCGCGTCGTAGTTCCAGAAGTCGACACGGCTGCCGGGCGCGGCACCGCTGAAGTTCGGGTAGATCAGGCGCGCGCCCTGCTGGCTGCGGGTGTTGGTGCTGGTGATCGAAGCACCGCCCGGCTGCACCGTGAAGTAGACCGGCACATCGGCGTTCGGCAGCGGGAATGGCGGACGGTCCACCGGGATGGCCGTCATATTCAGTTCGGTCACGATCTTGCCGCTGCGGTCGCGGATCACGCTGCCGGCCGGGATGCGCAATTCCAGGCCCGGAATGCGGGGCGAGGTCAGCACCACTTCCTTGTCGTTGGGCGAGGCGATGGCCACGGTGCCGGCCGGGTCGAGGCGGCTGCTCCAGATGGTGTAATCGAGGGCCGTGGTCCTGCCTTGGTGGACGTCGACGCGCACCTGGTAATAGCCGTAGCGCGTGGCCTCCTTGTCGGCGGCGAAACCGTCGATGCTCAGTACCTGCACGCCGGTCGGAATGCCGCGCAGCAGGAAGCGGCCGGTGTCGTCACTCAACACTGTCTGCTCGCCGATCTGCAAGCGCACATTGCGCAGGCCTCGGCCATGCATGGTCAGCACCTGGCCGGCCAGCGCCGTTTCGCCAGGCAGCGCCTGCAGCGGCGGCAGTTTCTGCATGGGGCTCTCACCGCGCTTGGCGCGCCAGTCGCCTTTCAGGGCGGCGTCGTCGGGCTGCCAGACTTCGCTCTGCATCACGCTTTCCGCTGCGGCCATCGCCTGCTTTTCCAGCGCCCCGTACTGCCTGGCGGCTGCCGGCTGCGTTGCGGCATCGGCGGCGGCACCGCTGCCGCTCGCGCCGCTAGCAGTGCTGCCAGCGCTACCGCCGCCTGAACGGTTGGCATCCTGGCCGATGCTTGGAGCAGGCGTCAGCGAGACCGGTGCGGCGTCTGCGCCCCCAGCAGCCGCATTCCCGCCGGCCGGTCCTGTCAAGCGCGCGGTGCTGAAACCCAGCGAGGTAAAGCCCAGCGGCACGCCGCTGCGGCTGCGCGCGCCGTCGACAAACAGGGTATAGCGACTATCCGGCAGCAGGTCCAGCGCCGGTTTCACGAAGGTCAGCAAGCCCTGCTCCACCGGCACCACTTTCAGCGGCACCGTGCCGTGGGGGCCAAACAGGGTGACGCTGGCGCCGTTCAGCGAACGCACATCCATGGCCTGGTTGAAGCGCAGGACGAAGGGCTGGTCCACCGGCGCCGCATTGGCTTCGGCTTCCGGGCGGCTGCCCGCCAGCGCCAGTGGCGCGGGTGCGGCCAGCTGCGCCGCCAGTTCGCCCAATCCAGCCGCGCTGACGCTGCTGAAGCGCTGGCTGCCCGGATCATACAGCTCGCCGCTGTCGATGCTGCGCTTCTCGCCGTCGCTGCCGGACCACAGCAGCACCTCGGCGCTGGGCAACAAGGCGGCCAGATGGTGCAGGCGCGCGCTTTCCAGCTTGGGATTGAAGCGCTCCACCTGGCGCGTGAGCGGGTCGTAGATTTCCGCCTCGTAAACCGGCTGGCCGCGCGCGTCGGCGCCGCCGGCGATCAGCAGGCGACCATCGGCCAGCACCGTGGCGCTATGGCCGCTGCGCGCGATCAGCGGCAGCGGCGGCAAGGCCTGGGAACGGACTTGATCCAGGTCGAGCAGCTCGGCCAGCGCCACTACATTGCCTGCGCCGTCCACACCACCCAGCACCAGTACGGCGCCATCGGGCAACAGGCTGGCGCTATGGCCGCGCCGGGCCTGCAACAGCGTCGCTGCCAGTTTCTCGCTCTTTCCAGTCTGCGCATCGAGCAGTGCCACGCTAGCCACGGCTTCCCGGTCCACGCCCTGCCCGCCCAGCAGCAGCCAGCGCCCGTCCGGCAACTGAGTGGCACTCTGGCCGGGTCGCACCAACGGCGCCGGTGCGGCCAATTTTTGCAGACTCGGAAGCGCAGCAAGGGATACGGTGTTTTGCGCTCCGGCTGGCGCGGTCAGCAGAACTGGCAGAAGCAAGGCGGACAGCCAGCGCAGGCGGCGACTCGTCGTTTCACGTTCAGGCATGGCAGCATTCCCTCGTACAGTCATGGCACGATCTCTCATGAATTCGAAACGGCTGGCATCACTTCAACTGGATATCGACCTGCCCGCTGGTGGCAGCAGGAGGATTGATGAAAACGGTATACGTTCCAGCCAGCGGCGAGGCGGGCAGATTCAGCGTGGCGCTGGTGCCGACGCTGGAATTGGCGACGATGGCGCCATCCGGCCTGAACACCAGGACGCTGGCCGAAGACGGGAAGGTGCCGCCGCTAAATTGCAACGATCCTGCCTGTCCCACCGCAGCGGCGAAGGTGAAGCGCCCATTCTGGCCCGCGCGGCTGCTGACAAAGCGCACGGCCGGACCACCCTGCACCAAGGTGCCCGCCACATCGGCCGACAGTGCCAGCGTCACCTTGGCCGACGCCGCTCCGGCCGGCTGCACTTGCAGCGTATACCGGCCACTGACGGGCAAGGCCGGCACGTCGCTGCTGTAGTTGCCATTCCAGCTCTCGCTGAACAGCTGGCTGCCATCTGGCTTGTAAATGCGGTAATACACCATCTGGTTGGCGGGAACGCTGCTGACGCCCGTATAACCGAGGCCCAGGCGCTGGCCGGCGCTCCCCTCGAAACCGAGCACCGCTTTCTGGTGCGCCTGCAGGTCGAGCGATACAGGCGGACCGTCGATGGCAATGGCGCCGATGCTATCGGGCGGCAAAGTCCGCAACTGTATATTGGCCTGGCCCACGGCGATATTCACGGGATCGATGAAAACGGTATAGCTGCCTGTTGCCGGCAAGGCCGGCAGATCGATGTCCGCGCTGCTGGTGGAATGGACTTGCGCCATGCTGGTCCCATCCGGCCGCAAGACAGAGATGGTGGCCCCGCCGGGGAAGGTCGACGCGGAGTAAGTCAGCCCCAGGAGCTGGCCCGCGTTGCCGTTGAAGGTAAAGCGCGCGTTCTGGCCCGGCCGCGTGCTGATGAATTGCAGCGGCGGCGCATCGGCACTCAGCAAGCCGGGGGTATCCGCCGACACCGTGACCGTCGCCTTCAACGCCGTGTTGGGCGCCACCCCGGATAGCGCCAGCTTATACACGCCGCTCACCGGCAAGGCTGGCGGATTGGTGCTGGCGTTCGAGCTGCCGCTTTCGTTGACCAGGACCGTGCCGTCGGGCTTGAAGAGCGTGAAGTACATCGATTGGTAGAGCGGCGTTGTACTCACGCCGCTATAGCCGATGCCCAGACGCTGGCCCGCTGTGCCGTTAAAGCTCAGCATGGCGCGCTGGTGGAGCGCCAGGTCAAGCGTGACCGGCGCGCCATCGATGTTCAGCGCCGCCTCGTAATCGGCCGGCACCTTCTTCAACTGCACATCGACCTTGCCGGTGGCGGGGCCACTTGGATCGATGAGCACCGCATACACGCCGTCGTCCGGCAAGGCAGGAATATCCAGGTGCACCGTCGCAGTGGCAACTGCTGTGCTGACAAGCGTGCTGCCGTCCGGCTTCAGCACGCGCACGCTGGCACCCGCGGGGAAGGCCACATTGGAGAAGGTCAGCCAAAATTTCTGTCCGGCCGTACCGCTGAAGGTATAGCGTCCATTCTGGCCGGCACGGCTGCTGTTGAAGCTCAGGGCCGGGCCATCGGCGGCCAGTTGCCCGCTCAGGTCGGAAGACGCAAGCAGTTGCAGGCTGGCGCTGGCCATGCCTGCGGGATCAAGCAGCAAGGCATAATTACCGTTCACTGGCAGCAGCGGCAGCATATTATTGTTGCTCAAGCTGTCGCTGAAGAACTGGGTGCCGTCCGGGTTAAAGATGCGATAGCTGATGCTTTGGCCCGCCGGCTGCGTCGCCACATTGACAAAGCCCAGGCCCACGCCCTGTCCCGCGCGGCCGGCGAAGGTATAGCGGCCGTTCTGGCCTGGCGTCAGCGCCACCGGCAGCGGATCGCCATCCAGCACCACGGTGCCGCGCGCTTCCGCGTTCAGTTGCAGGTCGATCTTGCCTTTGTCGCCGCCGCCGGGAGCAAGAATCAGGGTATAAATGCCGCCGCTCATCAGCGGCGGCAAATCCGCCGCGCTATTGGCGCCCAGGCTCGTGAAAAAGAAGCTGACGCCATCGCTACGATAGAAGTTGAAGTTCACGTTGCCGGCAAAATTGCTGCCGGCGGACAGCAGGAACAGCATATCGCGCCGATTGCCATCAAACAGCAGCATTGCCTTCTTGCCGGGATTGGAGATGGTCACGGTCTGCGGCGCACCGACCTGCAGGCGGCCGGTGTACTCGATGTCGGCTGCGTTCACGCCATCCGGCACCGCATAGAATTCAGCGCTGCTGACCGCCCGGCCCTGGACCGTGCTCACGGAAATCCTGCCCGACGCGCCAGCCCCCGGCGCGGTGGCGACCAGCTGTCCGGTAGCTGCGCCGCTGACATTGCCCTGCCTGGTGCCGAAGCCGACCTTGTTGCCCGCCCGCTCGGCGGCGAAGTTGCTGCCAACGATGGTAACGACCGTACCGCGCTCACCGATGGTAGGCGCGAACGAGGTGATGGTCGGCGCGGCCTGGTTGCCGATCCTGAAGTCCTGGACGCTGTCGGCTGTGCCATTGGCATTGGCGACGCTGATCTTGCCGCTGCCGGCGCCGGCCGGCACCGCCACGCCCAGTTCCACCTTGCTGGCGCTCAGTACCTGGGCCTGGACGCCGTTGAAGCGGACCAGGTTGGCAGCCGGGCTGGGATCGAAACCGCTGCCATAGATCTGCACCGTATCGCCAGCGCCGCCGGAATTGGGCGAGAACTCGGTGATGGCGAGGGTGGCGGCACTGAGCTTTTTAACGCTGCCGATATTGCCCACTGCATCGTAGCGGTATTCGACGCTGGAGCCGTCCGCCACCACCATCTGCACCAGCCGGCCGCTTTCGTCGTAGACGTAACGGATATCGTCGGCCATCGCTGCGCGGCCCAGGCCGGCGCAGGCCAGCACCGCCAGCAAGGTATATGACCTTCTTTGCGCCCTGAACAGCGCATTTCCCCAATCCGATCGAAACCGCATTGCCGCCACCCCTTCGCAAGAAAACCGGCTCAAAACCAATCAACGGAAAAACATGGTGATTTCCACAAGGAAATTAGGACATGCATAGCTTTGCATGGAGCGCTAACGTCAATCAAGCGAAAACTTGCCAATAAACTAAATTCATAGTAAACATACAACGTTACAAATAAAATATGGGTTAAGTGAAAAATGGAGAGTATCCACCCCGGAAAGCTGGTGTAGAAACGCAGCTGGGCTGCATCCGAAAGCAGCGGCAACGAGGAGAGAAATGCAGCGAGAAATCTGGCGCCGTCTGCGCCGCAACCTGCGCATGCTAAGCCTAGGCGGGCTGCTCGCCGCCGGCAGCGCCATGCCCGCGCTGCTGGCCGGCGAGAACGGCACGCATCCAAGCGGCCTGCCGCCCCTATCGGCAGCAAGCTCCGACAATCCGGCCCGCATCGCGCTCGGCAAGACCCTGTTCTACGACAAGCGCCTGAGCGGCAATGGGCAGATCAGTTGCGCCAGCTGCCATCAGCCCGAACGCGCCTTCAGCGATGGCGAGGCGCTGGCCAAGGGCATCGGCGGCAGGAGCGGCACGCGCAACGCGCCGAGCATCCTGAACGCCGCCTACAACGCCAGCCAGTTCTGGGAAGGCCGCCAGCCCACCCTGGAAGCGCAGGCGCTCGATCCCTTCACCAATGCGCGCGAACACGGCCTGGCCAGCGAGGACGCCCTGCTGGCCATCGTGCGCGCCGATCCAGCCTATCTGAAGCAGTTCCGCCTGGCCTTCGGCGCCGGGCCACAGTCCATCAACGTCAGCCAGGTGGCACAGGCCATCGCCAGTTTCGAGCGCACCCTGATCGCCGGCAATTCGCCTTTCGACCGCTACTACTACCGCGGCGAACAGGCTGCGCTGACCGCTTCCGCGCGGCGCGGCCTGGCCCTGTTCCAGGGCGCGGCCAAATGCGCCAGTTGCCACCGCATCGAGCGCGATAGCGCGCTGTTCAGCGACGACGATTTCCATAGCCTGAGCGTGGGCCTGCAACGCATCGCGCCGCAACTGCCGGCGCTGACCACGCGTCTGGTGCGCCTGCGCGCCCAGTCCGAAAAACTGGGCGACCATGTACTAAGCGAGGAGGATGTGGCGGAGCTGGGCCGTTTTGCGCTGACGCTGAAACCGGCCGACATCGGCAAGTTCCGCACGCCCAGCCTGCGCAACGTGGCTTTAACCGCGCCGTATATGCACGACGGCAGTGTCGCCACGCTGGAGGAGGCGGTCGAACTGGAGATTTACTACCGCAGCGCGGAAGCCGGCTATCCCCTGATCCTGACTCCGGCGGAGAAACAGGACCTGGTGGCATTCCTCAAGGCCTTGAACAGCCCCGAGGCCAGCCAGCCGCCCGCGCACTGGCGCTGAGCCGGGGATTTACGCCGCCAGCGCGGCGGCCGGGCCGAAGAACTCGTAATGCGTCTGGTTTTCCGGCACACCCAGCTCGCGCAGCGACTTCTTCACCACCTGCATGAACGGCAGCGGGCCGAGGAAGTAGGCGTCGATATCGCGTGTTTCAGGCAGCCAGGCGGCCAGGCGTTCGCTGTCCAGCAGGCCGACGGCATCCGGCTTGGCATGGCCGTCGCGCGCTTCGGCGTAGCAGTAGTAGCGGCGCAGCTGCGGATATTCTTCGGCCAACTGGTCCACCGCATCGCGGAAGGCATGCACGCCGCCATGGCGCGCGGCATGGATGAAGTGGACCTCGCGGCCGCTGCGCAGGGCGCTGGCCAGCATGGCCAGGGTCGGCGTGATGCCGACGCCGCCGCTGATCAGGGCCAGCGGGCGTTCGCCGCTGCGCAGGGTGAAGGCGCCCGAGGGTGGGAACAGGTCCAGCACATCGCCCGGCTGCAACTGCTCATGCAGCCATTCCGACACTTTGCCGCCCGGCTCGCGCTTGACGCTGATGCGGTAATCCACGCCATTGCTCTCGGCCGACAGCGAATACTGACGGCGCATTTCGGCACCGTCGATTTCCACGCGCAAGCCGATATACTGACCAGGCTCGAAATGCAGCACCGGCTTGCCATCGGCGGGCTTCAGCAGGAAGGAAGTGATTTCCTCGCTCTCGCAAGTCCGCTCGGCCAGGATGAAGGTGCGCGCGCCGCTCCAGCCGCCCGGCGCTGCCGCCTTGTCCTCGTAGGCGCGGCCTTCGGCATCGATCAGAATGGCCGCCAGCTGGCCGTAGGCGGCGGCCCAGGCGCTCAGCACCTCGTCCGTCGCCACTTGCGGACCGAGCACCTCGCTGATGGCTTTCAGCAGGCTGGCGCCCACCATCGGGTAATGCTCCTTGCGGATTTGCAGGGCCACGTGCTTGTTGACGATGGTGGCAACCAGCGGACCCAGTGCTTCCAGCTTTTCGATATGGCGGGCATACATCAGCACCGCGCCGGCCAGCGCGCGCTGCTGGTTTCCGCTGTGCTGGTGCGACTGGTTGAACAGCGGCGCGACTTGCGGAAAGTCGCGGAACAGCACCTGGTAGAAGTGGCGAGTCAGGGCTTCGCCGCCTTCTTCCAGGATCGGCACGGTGGCGGAAATGATGGCTTTTTGTTCAATGGACAGCATGGATAATCGCTCCTTTTTTAAACATGCATTTATTGTGCATGTTTTTAATCAATGGCGTCAAGCGCTGTTTCAATCGGGCGCGCAAGGCGCCCGGGCTTCAGGCGGCCTTGCTGCCGGTCTTCTTGTCCTTGCCGATGAACTTGACCGGCTGCGCCTTGCCGGCGCTGCGCGGCTTGGGCAGCAGATCGGCCAGGGTGACGCCATCCAGCACCTGCAGGAAGGATTCGGTGGCCTGGCCCAGCTTGAATTTCAGGAAGCAGGCACCGTCCAGGGTGCAGCTATTGTGCTCGCTGTCGAAGCACTCGGCGATGAAGAAATCGGTTTCGCTGTCGCGCACCACTTCGCCGATATTGATCTCTTCCGGCTCGCGGTTCAGGCGCAGGCCGCCATTGCGGCCGCGCACCGTTTCCACCAGCCCCGCCACGCCGAGCTGGTGAATCACCTTGGTCAGGTGGTTTTTCGAAATGGCGTGCAAATCGGCGATGTCCTGGATCGTGACCAAGCGGTCCCGGTTCAAGGCCAGAAACATCAGGGAACGCAGCGTGTAATCGGTGAAGGTAGTGAGTCGCATGTGAAAGCATGATGCATGCCAAATCCGGCATTGTAAGTATATGTTAAACCATTCCGGCCGCCTAAGGTTGTCTATTACACTTTTGCTAAAATACCGCACTTTGCTAAACAAGAAACCGCATGAAAATACTGCTCGTCGAGGACGATCTGGGGCTGGGCAACGGCATCCGCAACGCGCTGGCGGAACAGGACATGGATATTGTCTGGGTGCGCTCGCGGCAGGACGCCCGCCAGCAGTTGGCCGCGCACAGTTTCGGCCTGCTGCTGCTCGACCTGGCCCTGCCCGACGGCGATGGCCTGGGCCTGCTTCGCGAACTGCGCGGTGCGCAAGACAGCTTGCCGGTGCTGATCCTGACCGCGCGCGACGCCCTGCACGACCGCCTGATCGGCCTCGATAGCGGCGCCGACGATTACCTGGTCAAGCCCTTTGCGCTGGCCGAGCTGCAATCGCGCATCCGCGCCCTGGCGCGCCGCAGCTATGGCGCGAACAGCGACAGCCTGACCCTGCGCGGCCTGCACATCAACCTGTCCTCGCACCGCGTAACGATGGAGGGCAAGGATCTGGACCTGTCGCGCAGCGAGTACGTGCTGCTGACGGCATTGGCGCGCCGCTGCGACCGCGTGCTCACGCGCAGCACCCTGGAACAGGAGCTGCACCTGGCCGGGTCGGCCAGCGACAGCAATGTGCTGGACGTGCATATCTCGAATCTGCGGCGCAAGCTGGGCAGCGGCTTTATCCGCACCGTGCGCGGCATCGGCTATGTGGTGGACCGCGAGCCGCTGCCAGCCGCCGGACAGAGGACCACGTGAAAACGCGCTGGCGCCGCCTATGGCAGCCTTCGCTGGCGCGGCGCATGCTGCTGGCGCAACTGGGATTGCTATCCCTGCTTTGGCTGGCGCTGTGCGGCTACGCCATTTACGACACCGTACACCAGAACGAAGACCTGGGCTTCGACCAGCGCTATGAACTGGCGCTGGCGGCGGCGCGCAACCTGTCCGGCGATCCGGTGCGCCAGCGCGATATGTTGCAGCATATCGACCGCATCAACCGTGGCGACGGTGTGCAGGAGTCCAACCCGAGCTGGCAGTTGCTGATGGAAGTCTGGCAGGACGGCCGAATGGTGTATGCATCGCCGGAGCTGGAGCAGCCCATCCGCAGCACACAGCTTGGCGTGACGCAGCAGGTGCAGACCGGCCAGCGCAAATGGCTGGCGCGCACCCTCGCCTCGCCGGATGGCCGTTTTGTTGTCACGCTGGCGCAGCCGTCCGACCTGGCCAGCATCTATCTCACCCATAGCGGCTTCCTGCTGATGCCATTGCTGGTCTGCCTGCCCTTCATGCTGCTGCCGGCCTGGATTTCGGTGCGGCTGGCGCTGCGGCCCTGGCGCAGGGTTAGTGCCGAAATCGCCGAACGCGGGCCGCACGACCTGGCGCCGCTGGACTACCTGCCGCCGCACCGCGAGCTGCATCCGCTGGTGGACAATATCAACCGCCTGCTGGGCCGTGTACGCGAAAGCGCGCGCCGCGAACGCAACTTCATCGCCGACGCGGCGCACGAAATCCGCACGCCGCTGGCGGCCATGCAGGTGAATATCGAAGCCGCCATCCAGCGCACGCCGGATACGCATCTGCGCGCCCTGCTCGACGGCAGCCTGCTGGGCGTGCAGCGTGCCAGCCATCTGGTACACCAGTTGCTTGCGCTGATGCGCAGCGAAGCCGCCGGCGCCGGCCGGCAGCAAAATCCCCTACCCCTGCACACGCTGCTGCAGGAGTGCTGCGCCATGCTGGCACCGCTGGCCTGCCAGCGCGGCGTGGAGCTGGAACTGCAGGCCGATGGCGATGTGAAGATCAGCGGCGACACCGAGGGCATGCTGTCGCTGTTCGAAAATCTGATCAACAACGCCATCAAATACAGCCCCGACGGCGGCCTGGTACGCATCGCCGTGCAAAGCGATGGCGGCCAGGCCGTCATCACCGTCAGCGACGAAGGCCCGGGCGTGGCGCCGGAACTGTACGAGCGCCTGTGCGAACGCTTCTTCCGCGTGCCGGGCCAGCGCCAGGGCGGCAGCGGCCTGGGACTGGCCATCGCCGCCGTCACCGTGGCCCGCCATGACGGCCTCCTGCGCTTCGGACCCGCCAACGGCGGCGGTCTGCAAGTGACCACCACCCTGCCGCTGGCGGCTTAAACCTGGCGTGTCTATTTCACGGCAGTGCGGAAGAACACCCGGGTTTTCTCGCGCACAAGACGCAGCGCGTCCTCGCCCCGAACCGAAAAGAACATCTCTGGGTCCAGCCCCTTCTTGACGGGATTATTGCGGTTGTACTGCTCCACATAGAATTTCACGTCGGAGAAGTCGCCATGGCCGAAACCAGCCAAGACCTCGGAGCTGCCCACATTCCTTTGCAGCTTCATGATGGCGAGATAGCTCGGGTCCGTCGGCCGTTCGCTGGCCAGGATCAGGAACGGCTTGCTCCATGGCTGGCTTAAATCGCCATACACCGTGCCATCCAGATTGATGGCCGCCCGGACCCGCGCGTCCTGGCGCTGCAGTTGCAGGCTGGTGGCGCCGCCAATGGAATGCCCGTAGGCGCCGATGCGCGCCAGATCCAGATGGCTGCCGAGCAGATGGCCGCTGTCGGCATTGCGCTGCGCCAGCCAGTCGAGCACAAATGCCTGGTCTTTCACCAGCACATCCAGCATCTCGTCCGACCCTTCGTCGTCCGGCAGGCGCTCGTTGCGAATGATCTTGCCCTCGCCGTTCACGATCACGCCCGAGATGCGGCCATGGTTAATGCCCACCACGATATAGCCATGGCTGGCCAGATCCTCGGCCAGCGCGGTATACATCTCGACCACCGCGCCCAGGCCCGGTGCCAGCAGAATCACCGGATAACGCTGTCCATCCGCCATCGGTCCGCCGGCGCGGGCATTGGTGCGCGGCGCAGTCGGGCCAAGATCAAAATCCATGCCTTGCATCGTTTCCTTGCTCGCATACTCGGCGCGCGGCTGACTGCTGCCTACGGCAACCGGATACCAGATTTTCAGCTCCACTTCGCGCCGGTCCTGCGGATTGCTGGAATAGGGGTCGCCGCGCCGCGGATCGCTCAACGCAAAACCGGCTTTGGCGATGCAGCGCCCGCCGGTGGGCTCCAGCACACGGTAGGTTTCGCTGGATGCGGGAGGCAGGCCGCACAGGCTGGCATAACTCAGCTGCGGAGGCAGGGTTTCATAACGCTCGCTGTCGCTGCTGCCGCCGCAGCCGGCCAGCACGGCCAGCAGCAGGCCCGCAAGCAGCGGCCTGTTGGTCGAAAAAGTCTTCATGGTGTTCTCTTTCAAGGCGAGGCAAGACGGTACCGGCCCCCATGGCAGGCAAGCTTGCCTCCCCTCCAGTGTAAAAAGCCGCTGGCGCGACAGATGAAGATTGGATGAAGCGTTCTTGAACGTTGTTTTAAATTCCCCGCCCTTGCCGGCGCGCGCCACTGCGGCCTGACTCCTGCCGCCATTTCTTTGGCTCCTGGGGCCAATGCGTAACGGTCTGACAAGCTTCCGTTTCGAATTAATATCGATTCACAGACGTGTTGTCGCATTGTTATCAACCGATATAAATAGAAGACTGGGACGCCCATGGAAAGCGCGATACAGCAAACGGCACTCGATGTGCAAGCCACCCTGGCCGGCAAACAGGTTTTCCTGACCGGCGCCACCGGCTTTCTCGCCAAGGTCGTGCTGGAAAAGCTGATACGCGCCGTCCCCGGCATCGGCGGCATCACCCTGCTGATCCGCGCCGGCCGCGACGACACTGGCGCGCGCGCCCGCTTCCAGCTGGAGATCGCCACTTCCTCGGTATTCGACAAGCTGCGCGCCGAGCGCCCGCATTTTCTGGAGACCTTCTTCGCCGAGAAGATCCACTGCATCACCGGTGAAATCACAGAACCGGCCTTCGGCCTGCCGCTGGCGCGCTTTGCCGAACTGGCGCGTAATACCGACCTGATTATCAATGCCGCCGCCAGCGTGAACTTTCGCGAAGCGCTGGACGAAGCCCTGGCCATCAATGCCCATAGCGTGCAGAATGTGGCGGCGCTGGCGCGCACGGCCAACGCGCCGCTGGTGCAGGTCTCAACCTGCTATGTGAACGGCTTTAACAAAGGCGAGATGCGCGAAGAGATGGTGCATCCGGCGCGCGCCGCCATCGCCCGCCACCGCCACGGCCACTACGACCTGGACGGCCTGCTGGCGCATCTGCAGCGCCGCATCGACCAGGTGCGCAAGAGCGTCAGCGAACCGGCCGAACTGGCACGCCGCCTGACCGCCATCGGCATCGAGGAAGCCAATTACTTCGGCTGGAACGACACTTATACCTTCACCAAATGGATGGGCGAGCAACTGGCCGCCGAGGCCATGCACGGCCGCGCACTGAGCATTGTGCGGCCCTCCATCATCGAAAGCACCTTGCAGGAACCGGCCGCCGGCTGGATCGAAGGCGTGAAGGTGGCCGACGCCATCATCCTCGCCTATGCGCGCGGCAAGACCAGCTTCTTCCCCGCCAAGCCGGAGGAAATCGTCGACATCATCCCGGCCGACCTGGTGGCCAACAGCATCGTCCTGGCGGGCGTGGAGGCGCTCAACGACGCGCCGGCGCACCGCATCTACCAGGCCTGCTCCGGTTCGGGCAACCCGGTCCGTCTGGGCAAGGTGATCGAGCTGATACAGAACGAATCGCGGCGCAACTGGCGCAATTACGAGCGCCTGTTCTTCAAGGCGCCGCGCCACCGCTTCCGCGTGGTGGGCCGTCCCACCTTCCTGCTGATGCTGCGCGCCATGGCGGCCGGGCTGGCCCTGCGCAGCGGCCTGCGCCAGCTGCTCGGCCTGGGCGAATCGCCCGCGTTGGAAGCGCTGCGCACCACGCAGACCCTGGCCCAGACTTTTTCCTTCTACACCGCGCCGCAGTACCGCTTCCATAACGACGGCCTGCTGGCACTGACGCAGCGCTTCGGCGCACAGGATGAACTGGACTTTCCGGTCGACCCGCGTCTGATCGACTGGCGCGATTACCTGTGCCGCATCCATATGGGTGGCTTGAACCGCTACGCCCTGCGCGCCCGCCCCGCCGGCCAGCGTCCACCGCCGGGCGAAAAGCATGCGATGACGCGGCGCGACTATGCCTGGCACCGCATGGATACGGAAAAGAACCTGATGGTCATCAACAGCATCCTGCTGTTCGAAGGTCCGGTCGATATGCAGCGCCTGACCGCCACCATTGCCTACCGCCTACCCAACTACCCGCGCTTTACACAGAAGGTGAAACGCCGCTTAGGCCTGCCGCAATGGGTGGAGGACGAGCATTTCGACATCCACCAGCATATCCGTCTGGAGAGCACGGAGAAGGAAGTCGGCCTGGCCGAACTGCAAAGCCGGATGACGGAGCTGGCGCACCAGCCCCTGGATGAGGACCGCCCGCTGTGGCATATGACGGTGATCGACCAGGCCGGCGGCGGCCATGCCATCGTCTTCCGCGTCCACCACTGCATCACCGACGGCCTGGGACTGGTGCATGTGCTGAACCACCTGACCGACGACAATGGTCTGCATGGGCAGACGCCATCCCTGGCAGGCCACCCGCACCGCGCGCTGGAAGCCGAGGGAGCGTATGCCCCCACGCTGGCGCGCGCCAGGTCCAGCCTGAAGATTGCCGCCCATATCGGCCGCCTCGGCATGCTCTGGCCCGATCTGCGCACCCGCCTCAAGGCGCCGCTCAGCGGCCAGAAACAGCTGGTCTGGCTGCCGCCGCTGGATCTGCAGAAAGTGCGCATCGCCTCCAAACGCATGGGCGCTACGCTGAACGATACCTGGGTGGCCGCCGTTTCCGGCGCGCTGCGCCAGTATCTGCAGGAGCGCGGCCAGGATGCCGACAGCCGCGCCCTGCGTGCCGCCGTCACATTCAATCTGCGTGAGAAGGCCAATGCCTTCCAGCTGGGGAACGAGTTCGGTCTGGTCGCGGTCGACCTGCCCACCGATCTGGACGATCCTTGCGAACGCCTGCGCCGCTCCAGCGCGCGCATGACGGCCATCAAGCGTTCGCACCAGCCGCGCGCCACCATGGCCTTCCTCTCGCTGGCGGGCTGCCTGCCCACCGCCTTGCAGCACTTCGCCCTGAATCTGTTCACCTCCAAGGGTTCGGTGGTGCTGACCAATATCGAAGGGCCGGGCAGCCGGCGCTATCTGGCCGGCTCGCGCATGACCGACCTGATTTGCTGGGTGCCGCAGGCGGGCCGCATTGGCGTGGGCCTGGCCTTCATCTCCTATGCCGGACAAATCCAGCTGGCCCTGTTCGTCGACACCCATCTGGTGCCCGACCCCGAACGCCTGATGGAACTTACCCAGCATGCCTTCGCCGAACTGGAGCTGGCCACCCGCGACGCGGTCGAAGAGGTTGTCAGCATCGCCACGCCGCTGGCGCCGGCAACCTAAGGTGCACCGCTTGCGCTAAACACAACAAGGCCGCCCGGGCTTGCGCACGGCAGGTTGGCCGGGCTTGCCTGCGTCATGAAAAGTGCGTTAGGCTGGCTGTGAAGGTATCCCTCCACAGCCAGTCAGGGTAAGCCGTGTCCACATTGCGTTCTGCCGATCCGCAGCAACTCCGTTCCTGGCTGTTCGCCTCCGCCAGCCGCGACGCCCTCGCCTTCCGTTCCCTGTATGACGCCACGGCGCCGAAACTGTTTGGCTTCGCCTTGCGTATATTACGCAAGCGGGAGCTGGCGGAAGAAGCCTTGCAGGACAGCTTCGTCACGATCTGGCATGCAGCGGGCAGCTACCAGTCCCACCTTTCCGCACCGATGACGTGGATGTCCACCATCGTCCGCAACAAGGCGCTGGATATTCTGCGCCGCCTGGACGACGCGGTGGAGATCGACGCAAACCTGTTCGATAACGAGGTGATGCAAGCCATGCAGGACCAGGACGCCACGCCCGACAACGCGCTGGAGTTGAGCGATGCTGCGCGCAGCCTGGCCCACTGTCTCTCCACGCTGGAAGCGCGCCAGCGCCAAGCCATCGGCATGGCCTTCTTCCATGATCTGTCGCACAGCGAAGTGGCGCAGCAACTGACGCTGCCGGTAGGCACCGTGAAGACCTGGATCAGGCGTGGGCTGGAGAAGCTGAAAATCTGTCTGACGCGCCGGGAGCGGCCATGAATATCCGCCACAACGAAGCGCTGCGCGAACGCCTGGCCGCCGAATATGTGCTTGGTTCCTTGCGCGGCGGCGCGCGCCGCCGCCTGGAAAGCTGGATGCATGACGATGCGGCCTTGCGCCGCAGCGTCGCGGAATGGCAGGACAGGCTGACGCCAATGACCGAATTCACCGCTCCGGCAACGCCGCGGCCCCAGGTCTGGGAAGCCATAGAAGACCGTTTGCAATTACCGCATCCGATCAAACCGTGGCAGTTCTGGCGTCGCGACCGGGCTGCCCTATGGCGCAATCTCAGCCTTGCTTCCGGCACGCTGGCGACGGTGCTGGCCCTCCTGCTGCTCATCGGCCAGCCCGAACCGGCACGCATCGACCATATCGCCACTCTCAGCGACGATAAGGCGCAGACGGTGCTGCTGCTGACCGGCGACAGCCGCCGCCGCACCATGGATGTGCGCGTGGTAAGCCAGCTGACCGTCGCCAGCGACAAGACCTTACAGCTCTGGGCCGTACCGCGCCAAGGCGCACCACGCTCCCTCGGCATCCTGCCCGACAACCGCAGCGCCAGGCTGGAACTGAACGAACGTGCCACCGGCAGCGACGTCGCCCTGCTCGCCATCAGCCTTGAACCCAAAGGTGGCTCGCCAGATCCGAACGGACCGACCGGGCCGATTCTGTACAAAGGACAATGGCTGCGGCTATTGTAGCCGGCCTGCCTCAAAAGCGGCGCGTCAGCGTCAGGCGGAAGGAGCGCGGCTCGACCGGATGAAAGTGGATATCGCTGACGCCTTCGGCCGCCTCGCCAGGAAGACGCGATTGGTAAAAATAGTCGATGTCGCTGGCGCGCTTGTCGAACACATTGAAGACATCGAAGGACAGGCTGCTGCGGCTGTCGATACGCCAGGCGAGGCGGGCGCTGGCCAGCGTTGTGGCGGCCGAACGCGCGCTATTGTCTTCCGTCAGAGGACGCGGACCGAAGTGGCGCAGGTTGAAGCTGCCCCGCCAGCCATTGCGGCCATCCAATGTCACGCCGAAGGACGCCACCCGATTGACCGCCCCCGGAACAAAACTGGCAGCGCCATCGCCCTCCGTGTAGCGGGCGCGCGAGGCGGCCAGGTCCAGATCGAATTGCAGCCATGGCGAGACGATGTAGTGATTGTTCCACTCAATGCCTTGACGGCGGCTGCGGCGGCTGGCTTCCGTTTGGCCCGCATCGCCGAGATAGACCAGCTCCGAGCTTAAATCGAGGCGCCACAGCGCCAGCGAGCTGTGCAAACCAGGCAGCGGCTCGCTGCGGGCACCCAGTTCCATGCCCCGCGTTCCGGCCAGTGCGGCCACCTTGCCGCTCTCTTCGCCGGCCGCCGCGCCGACTATGCCGCGCGCATCGTTGCTGTGAAAGCCGCGTCCGTAATTGAGGAAGAATTCGGTCTTCTTCCACGGCCCAAGGATCAGCGACAGTTTGGGGGAGACCTTGGAGGCGCTGACTTGAGCACCATTGACGTTGAAACGGTAGAGGTCATAGCGCAGGCCTGCGACGCTGCGCAGCGACGGCAGCAGTTGTGAGCTGTTCTCATAATAGAAACCCGCGCTGGCTTCCCGCACGCGATCCTCGCGCAGCACCGCTGTCCGCTGCCGCATCACGCTTTCGTAAAGCCCAATGGGCGCAATGCGGTCGTAGCGCAGTTGCACTCCTACGCGGTGGCGCGTCTCGACGCTTCCCACGGCATCTTGCCACGCCACGCCGGCATTGCCCCCAACCGTGGTGCGTTTTTCGCTTTGGGTAAACTGGTCGCCCACGGCGGGATGGGCCAGCGCATAGCTGAAATTGCTGAACAGGTCCAGACTGGAACGGATCGCGTAGCCCTCCACCTCCACCAAGCGTTCTCCGTTACGCTTGCGCATGGCATAAGAAAGGCTGTAGCGCGAGCTGGCGCCGCCATCGCTGGCGTCGATGCTACCGAAGCGGCCAATACGGCCCGACTGCACCGCGCGCAGCGGAATCTGGTCGGTCGCGTTCCAACGGTTACGGTAAGCCATGGCGGTCAAATTGAAGCCGTCGTCGTGGCTGCCCTGGCTATAGCGCAGCATGGCGCTGTATTTGCGCACTTGCTCCGGCGTTTCCCAAGGCCCGTCGTTGCGGCCCAGCTCCAGGCCGTACAGCAGCGTTCCATCCACGGCAGTCAGGGAATCCGCCAGCAGCAGGCGGCGATAGCCTTGGCTGCCGAGCGACACATTGGCGCTGCCCTGCTCCAGCTTCGATGCAAGGTGAATATGCGCCGCGCCGGCCGAAGCGAAATCGCCTTCGTCGGCAAAATATGGCCCTTTGCGATAATCGATGCGCTGCGCCAGCTCGGGGATCAGAAAGTTCAAATCCGAGTATCCCTGGCCGTGCGCATGGGAGCGCATATTCACCGGCATGCCGTCCACATAGGTGGCAAAGTCGGTGCCGTGATCCAGATTGAAGCCTCGCAGGAAGTATTGGTTGGCCTTGCCGTCGCCGCTATGCTGGGTAACGATCATGCCCGGCACAAATTCCAGCAGTTCGCCGACACGCAGGACTGGGCGGTTTTCGATCAAAGTGGAGCGTACCGATCCTTCGCTGGCCGCATCCAAACTGCCGACAGATTGGTTATAGTGGCCGACCACCTGCACTACCAGCGGCGTTTCATCGGCGCACGCTGCGCCGATGCAAGCACTTGCAGCGGCCACACCACAGGCGCGAAGGACGGCAGGATTCATGGGGCACACCTCAGATTCCGGTCAGTTTCATATCCAGGGCGCGTTCCAGCAGCCAGATTCCGGCCAGCAGCGCGATGGCGGCCGAGCCGCCTTGCAGCACCGGGCGCTGATAAAACCAGGTGGCCCGCAAGGCATACGCCAGCGGCAGGAAAATAGCGACAATTGCCAGCTGTCCCAATTCCACGCCCAGGTTGAAACCGGCCAGCGACAGCAGCATTGCTCCTGCGGGCAGTCCCAGTCCCGCCAGAACACTGGCAAAGCCAAAACCGTGGATAAGGCCAAAACCGAAAGCGGCCACCCAGCGCTTGCGCAGCATGAAGGGAACGAGATTGTTCAGCGCCGCGACAATCACCGATGCGGCAATCGCTGCCTCCACCAAGCGCGATGGCAGGGACACCAGCTCCAGTGCGGAAAGGCTGAGCGTCAACGAATGCGCCAGGGTGAAGGCCGTTACGACCTTACAGACCTCGATGGCGGCGGCGCGCAGGCTACCGGTCTGGCGCCAGCCATGATCGCCCCAAATCAGCACGGCGGGCAGCAGCAGGGAAATCAGGAACAGAATATGGTCGAATCCCGCCCAGATATGCCGGACGCCCAACGCCATATAGTCGAAGAAGCCGCGCCAGCGCGAAGTGGCGCCGCCGTCCAGGTGCAGCACCTGCTGCGGGTGGTCGACGCCTAAGATGGCGGTTTGCACGCTTGCGCCCTGACGGATACGCAACAAGCCTTTGTGCTGCGCATCGGTATCTGCAAACAGCCGGTACGCCACTGCCAACCGCTCTGGCGCAGTGGCGCATTCGCCATGAAAGCGCAGCACCGCGTATGCGCCATCGGTATGGCGGTCGATCAATTGCTCGATAACGCCGATAGCGCACAGGCCGCTGCTGCTGCGGACTGGGGCCGTAGCAGCAGGCTGAGCGCCGTCGGAGATGCTCAGCCGCGACAGCGCGTATGCCGCAATCCGGCCATGCTGGCTGCGCACTTCGCCCCAGGTCAGGCGGCCGTCGCCATCGCTGTCCAGGCCAAGGGCGAAATCCAGATCGCGCAAGGCAATATCCCATTGTCCCTCGATTTGCCGGCCTGCCAGATCAAGACTCAGATAACTGTCGCTCGGTTTATGGGCGAAGGCAGCGGACATCGGCAGCAGCAGGAGCGATAGCAGCATGCATTGCAGGCGGCGCATCATGACGCCCTCCGAACTCTGGCGTCGAGCTTGCCGAGCAACATGGCAAGCGCACGGTCCTCCATTCCCGCCGCCCTGATCCAGCGCGAGGCAGGAATGGCAGCCTGCACTTCGTTCGCTGCCAATGCCGCTTCAAGCAGGATGCGGGCATCGGCCACCTCCTTCTGCACCTGCCAGTTCGCCAGCGCCAGGCCCAGGGCTGTTTTACCGTCACCGCGCAGATGCAAGGCGTAGCGCGCCTCTTCCCGCCGATGAACCGTGTCGCCGCGCATGGCTGCCGCCTGAAAACGCGCCTGCAGCTCACTGCTGGCGGCGACCAGGGCGACAGCGTCCTTACCGGATTGGCGCAGCGCCAGCGCATAACGCAGCAGCAGCGCGTCGGCGCGGCCATGCATGCGCAACAGGCCGATAACCTCGTCCGCACGATTCTGATCGAGCAGAAAATCGGCGTATGCACCCAGCAGATAGCTGTCGCGCGGGTCCGCGTCCAGCGCGCTGCGGAAGCTTTGTTCCGCAACAGCGGCATCGCCACGCCGCGCCGCCATTTCGGCCAGCAGGGTTTTCGCCCAAGCACGCAGCCCGGCGGCTTCGTCAGGATAGCGGGCCAATACTGTCCGCAACAGTCCCTCGCTTTGCGCCAGATTCCCGCTCAAACCTGCGGCATTGGCGATGCAAGCCGCGCTGACCAGGGGACTAGCCAGCAGCGATAGCCTGGCGCAGGCGGTCTTGGCCTCGGCGTACTGGCCTTGCACCACATGCACGGTGGAGCGGATCAGCCAGGCCTGCGCATCGCCCGGGTTCTGTTCCGTCAGCGCAGCCAGGTCGGCCTGGGCTTCGGCGAAGCGGTGGCTGTTCTGCAGCAGCGTGGCTCGCAGCAGGCGCACTTCGGCCGGGGGAGCGGTCTGGTTCCACCAGGGTTGCAGCACGGCCTGCGCATGGCCGAAGTAGCGCGGATCGCTTTCCCGCCGCCCCGCTTCGATATAGCGCCGCGCCAATGCCGTGGCAAGCTGCAGCCGATGCGGCGCGGAACTCAGCGCGGTGCGCATGCGCTGCAGTTCCTGCGCCTGCCCATCGACCTGACGCGGCAGCGTCTCCAGCACTTCGGCAGCATCGCGCGGTATGCGGGGGCTGGCGCCCGCCGGCGCCGTCCAAGCCATCCAGACCAGCATGGATATAACAGGGATAGCAAAGGCTTTCATGATTCCGCTCTCCTTGACCATGGCCGCCACGAACGGCAGGACCGGACCGGCCGTGGCGGCAGACTCTTACAGCGGTGCCGGCTCCGAATCTTCCGGCATGGTGGCAGCCAGCGCATCCAGCTCGGCCGGTTCGCTCTCCTCGCTGCTCATGCCAGCTTTGGCCTGTACCGCCGACAGGAAGGCATCGGCCATGGCGGCAGGCGGCGGTGCGGGCGGCTCGGCGCCGCCGCCATAGCCGCTGTTTCCACCGCCGCCGCAAGCGCTCAGCAGCAAGGCTGCGCTCAGGATCAGTCGTCTCATGATCTTCTCCTTATTGCTGGGGTGAGCCGGGAATCGGCGTTTTCAGATAAGGGAAGGACGCGGTAAAGAAGCTGTCGTCCAGATACGCTCCATCGGTAAAGCGAATGGCGCCGGCCGGTGCGTCGGCCGGTGCGCAGCCCAGGTTCAAGGTACACAGCTTGCCCATGGCGACACGCAGTTCGATGTCGACCACGTCGTCGCCAGGCCGGCGGCCGTTGGGAAAGCCCGCGTTGTCGCCATCGATCACGCCCAGACGCTTCTGCGCCCCCATCGCCACCGGCGCAATCGCTGTGTTCAGGCGCAGCATCTCGGACGCTTTCACGTTCGCCGGCTGGTTCAAGCCTTTCACCCCGGTGAGGAAGGTGGCCACCAGATCATTGCGCGGGAAATTGGTGGGCGCTTTGGCGCCGGCATTGCCGAACAAGACCTCGACCAGGGCCGGCAGCGTGGGATTCGTCACATAGGTGGCGAACTGGCCATCGGCGGCCGGTTTGCTGTGATTGAAGCGGTCCTTGTCCTTCAAACCGATCACCAGCTCGTTCACCAGCGGCATGCCAAGGCGCGAGACCTGGGTCCATGCGCCACCCTCCTTCGAGGCGCCGACGGCATCGCCGGGTACGGGGTTCAACAGCCGTCCCTGGCGCAGGCTGGCCGTGGTCCAGCCGCCGATCACAGGGTCGGCCGAACCCGGCGCAGTCAGGCAGGCGGCGGCAACCTCCAGCGCGATCGTCGTGACATTCTTGTCGGCCAGATCGTCGCGCGCATTCTTCTCGGCATTGGGCAGGAATTCCACCGCCGGCGCCTTGTAGTTGACGAGGTCAAACGTCTCGCCCAGGTTGACGGCGAAGGAATCCTTGCGCTGGCCGACGAACATGCGCCCCGGCGTTTCGCAGCCGGGAATCTTCACGCTGTAGATATGGCGCCCTGCATAGCCCGCGTAATCGGGAATGGCCTTGTTGCCAATATTGTCCACCGGCTTATCGAACACCACGCTGCCGTTGCCTGCATTGCTGAGCGCCGCGCGCGCGCCGCCGCGCCGGTCGCCCCGCACCACCGTCACCGAATACGTCTCGCGCACATTCAGGCCGGGCGGATTCACGTCGTTGATCGGACCGCCGTTAATGATCAGCGGGATGGGCACTTTCTTGCCGCCCACCGTGAACTGCGCATTCTTCACAGTATTCGTGAAGCGGAACTGGAAACTGATGTCCTCCTTCGCATCGCCATTGTTATCGATATGGATTTCATAGAGCGCATCCGGGTCAAGCTGGAAGTAATTCGGGCCACCGTAGGCATCCTGCAAAGGAAGATAATTCGCAACCAGCGTCACGAACTTTTCGCGCCCCGGCTCATAGCTGCGGAACATGTAAAAATCCGTGGCGTCGGCCTTGGGAATGCGGGTAATGAAGGGAGCTTCTCGGTGGCTGGACGCCAGGACCGGCGCCGCCCCCAGCCCGGCCAGCATGCCGGCCGCCAGCGCGACACGCAATGGGTATTTGATGATATTTTCCATCTGATCCTCCTGCTTGTTTGAACGGGAAGGTGCTGCCCTTCCTTATACGCAGCAGGGATGCGGCTGGATTCAAACTTTTTTTCCTATGTAGACCGTCGGCAATACTGATGTTTTGGCAATACATGCTTATAATCGTCAACCTATGAATATCCGCACCGCACGCTTGAAACCCGCTCTGCTGGCCCTGTTCGCCGGCTTGAGCTGTTGCATGGCCGCGGCCCAGCCCATGCCCACCATCACGGTCGCATGGCGCTTGAAACCACCGTATCACTATGCTGAGAACGGCGAACTGAAAGGCTTGCTGCTGCTGCGCGCGCAAGCCATCTTCAGCGAAGCAGGAATTTCAACCCGTTTTGTGAACGAGCCGCAGCGGCGCATCTGGAACAATCTGGCGCATGGCGAACCGAATTACTGCTCGGTGAGCTGGTATCGCCTGCCCGAGCGCGAGGCGGTGGCGCAGTTCAGCCAGCCCTTCCACATGGACCAGACCCATATCGTACTGACCGCCACGCGCAATCAGGACGAGATCAAGGCACATGCCACCCTGCCCGAACTGCTGGCTGACAAGGAACTCACGCTAGGGGTGATCGACGGCGTATCCTACGGCCCGGAACTGGACGCGATGATGGCGCGCAGCGCCAACCAGATCATGCGGCGTACCGTGGACACGCCCTCGATGCTGCGCATGCTGGCCGCAGGCCGCGCCACGTATGTGATTGTGGACCGCGCCGATTGGACCTTCTTCAAGGAGCGCGATCCGCTGGCGCAGACCCTGGTCATGCTGGAATACCCCGATATGCCGGCCGGCCTGCCGCGCCACATCGTTTGCAGCAGCAATGTGCCGGAGGGTTTGATGGAAAAATTGAACCGCGCCATCGCCAGTACACCCGGCACGCCAGGTCCATCCAGCGGTACCGGAACGCCGCGCAAACGGCGCGGCGAAGCACTCAGAAATGGCCAGGGGCGGCCGATGCCGCCGTGGCGGACCTCCGCAACCGACGGGCCGAGAGGCAAAGAACGGCGGGCGGACTGCAGGACGCAGTCCGCCACCCACTTCGATTAGAACTCTTCCCAGCCGTCTTCGCCGCTGACCGAAGCCGGTTTGGATGCCGCTGCCGGTTTAGGCGCTGGCGCTGGCGCCTTGCGGGCCGGCGCCGGCTTGGCCGCAGGCACCACGGCCCTTGGCGCAGCCGCGCGCCGCATGGCCGGCGGCGCAATGCCGCTGTCCATCTTGAACGCGCTCACCAGCGATACCAGCTTGGCCGCCTGGTCCTGCAGGCTTTCCGCCGCCGCTGCCGCTTCCTCGACCAGGGCCGCATTCTGCTGGGTCACGCTGTCCATCTGGGTGATGGCCTGGTTGACCTGGCTGATGCCGGTGCTCTGTTCAACGCTGGCGGCGGCGATCTCGCCCACGATGTCGCTGACGCGGCGCACGCTGGACACCACTTCATCCATCGTGCTGCCGGCGCTCACCACCAGCTGGCTGCCCGCTTCCACCTTGCTGACCGAATCGCCGATCAGTTCCTTGATTTCCTTGGCGGCCGCGGCGCTGCGCTGCGCCAGATTGCGCACCTCGGAGGCCACCACGGCGAAGCCGCGTCCCTGTTCGCCGGCGCGGGCGGCTTCCACCGCCGCGTTCAGCGCCAGGATATTGGTCTGGAAGGCGATGCCGTCGATCACGCTGATAATGTCCACAATCTTTTTCGAGGAATCGTTGATCGACGCCATGGTATCGACCACCTGCGACACCACCACGCCGCCCTTGGTCGCGACCTCCGAGGCCGACGCCGCCAGCTGGTTGGCCTGGCGCGCATTGTCGGCGTTCTGCTTGACGGTGGAGGTCAGCTCGTCCATCGATGCTGCGGTTTCCTCCAGCGCGCTGGCCTGCTGCTCGGTGCGCGCCGACAGGTCGGCATTGCCCTGCTTGATTTCGCTGCTGGCCACGGCCACGCTGTCGGAGCTGGTGCGCACCTCGGTCAGCACGGCGTGGATCTTGCCGATGAATTCATTGAAGCCCTTGCCGATCACGGCCAGTTCGTCGTTGCCCTTCACCTCCAGCCTTGCGCTCAAGTCGGCGTCGCCGCTGGCCAGGCCGGTCATGGCCGTGCCCAGGGTACGCAGCGGCTGCGTCAGGCGGTACAGGATGGCGACCAAGGCCACGGCGGTGGCGAAGGCGCACAGCAGCGAGACGATCAGGGTATAGCCCATCAGCTCGCGCGCCGAGGCGGTTGCCACGCTGCGCGGGAAATTCAGCTGCACCGACCAGGCGCCGATGTCCGGATGCAGGAAGATCGGCTGCAGAATGTGGACGACGCCCTTGTCGTCCTGGTATTCGTAAGCCTGGCCCTGGCGGATGCGTTCCAGGCCGGTGGCCGGAATGTCTTCCGCCTTCTTGCCAATCAGGGCGGCGTTCGGGTGGCTGGCATACAGGCCGCCGTTCGACACCAGCGCCAGCGTGCCCTGGTCGATGGTCTTCATATCGGCCAGGATCTTGGTCAGATAGGTCAGCATGAAGTCGGCGCTGGCCGTGCCCTGGAATTTACCGTCGATCGTGATCGGCGCCACCAGGGATGCCATCAGCACATCCTTGCCGTTGACCGGGTAGACATAAGGCTCGGTGAAATACACTTTGCCGCTGCGCTTGGGAATGTCGTACCAGTCGTTGGCGCCGGCCTGCGGCGAGAACACGATCGGTTCCACATTCACGCCGCCGGAATCGTTGCGGGTCCAGTAAGGCATGTAGCGGCCGGTATCGTCATACTCCGGCTTCTTGCCGGCGTATTCGGCATCCTTGCCGTCCAGCGCATTCGGTTCCCAAGTCACGGCCGCGCCCAGCAAGTCCTGCGAGGACAGCAGGGCCGCCTTCACCACTTCGCCGGTCTGCTCGCGCGACATCGGCTGCTTGCTGCCACGCGTGGCGCGCATGCTGTCGGCCACGCCGCGCACGGTCGCCAGATTGGTCGTGATGCGGCTTTGCAACGCGCCCGCAGCCTCGCGCGAGGCGGTGCGCGCCAGGTTCATGGCATCCGCTTCCGCGGTATTGCTGCTCTTGATGCCGATCACCGTGGCGGTCACACCGAGGCTGAGCACCACGAGTATGGTCGCCGCCGCGCAGATTTTGGCATTCAGCGACAGCGACAGGCCAGCCCGGGTTGTGTCCACAAGCTTAGCTTTTAATTGCTTCATCCTACTACTCCTTAAATTCAGAAGGCCTTACTGACAGACACCACCAGCGTACCTTTGGCGACGTCCTTGTATTCCACCACGCCGTTCGCATTCGGAATGCCGGTCGTGTAATTGCTATAGCCGTTGTTGTCGGAACGCGCCTTGGTGTAGGCCAGGGCCACGCTCCAGCCCTTGTCCAGCGCCTTGGTCACGCCCACCTTCATGTCCTGCCAATCCCAGAAATCATTGCCGGCGCCGGCCACGCGGCCATCGCCCAGATGCAGATTGAGCGTGTAGCCCGAACCCATATCGTAGTTGGCGCCGATGTCCAGATAGCCGGTGCCGCGCGCATTGGTGATGCCGAAGAAGTCGCGCGACACGGTACGGTTGTATTTCGCGTAGAGGAATTTGTAGGTCAGGCCCAGCGACACTTCGGTGTAATTGAATTTGGTGCCGGTGGCGTGGATCTCGGCGCGCGGATATTTGTAGTAATACAGCAGCGCGCTGTAGCCCACATCGCCCACCGTGCCGTTGTAGCCGCCGTAGATATCCCATTCCAGCAGGCCATCCTCGATGAAATGCTTGCTGACGTTGGACATCCAGGTGCCGACCGACCAGCCGCTGGGATGAACATAATCCAGCCCGGCCTGCAAGGCCGGCTTATCCCAGGTCTGGCGGATGCCGCGCGATACGTATTGCGAGGCCAACGTCACGCTGCCCGTCAAGGCGGGAGCTGGCGGCGCTTCGGCCGCCTTGCCCGCTTCCTCATTTGCCTGCGCCTGCACCGCAGCTGTCCAGAACAGCAAGGAACATGCAATCGGCGCCAACTTGGCAAAATTCTCTCTCATAATGCCTCCCTATTAATTGTGACAATAAGTTATGTAATCTTGGGAAAGCATGAATCCAAGCGGAAACAAGTTCTTCGCGACAACATCTCATACTTTCTCCGATTTTGGAAGGGAAAGTCCAATCGTGTGCCAGATATTGGACAGTCTGTAGCGAGAAAAACGACGTCATGACTTGCATATGACAATCTAAATGGAAAACGTTCTCATTTGTGAATAATGGTTATTTTTTAACTCTGGCCGCACCGGTGTAAAAATTGGCTCGCAAAACCTGTCGATTCATTGCCGAACTGGCATCGCTTTCTGTTTTAATGGCTTTATCTTTTTTCATCGAACAGGCCGAAAATGAATAAAAACAGAAGACTTCTCGCCCTCAGCATCGCCTTGGCCGCCCTGCCCGCCCAGGCGTTCGAGCTGCTGCCGATGGCATCGATGGACGACAACCACATATTCAAGCTGGAAGTGCTGCAGGTGACCGATATCGAGCCGTATCAGGAAGCCCTGAACGGCTTTCTCGACACCCTGAAAAGCCAGGGCATCGAGCAGGGCAAGAATCTGAAGGTGAACCGGGTACGCATCGACTTCGACGTGGAGAATGGCGGCTTCTGGAGCCGCCTGGGCGTGCTGTTCCGCATCCGCCAGGAAGCGGCGCGCATCGCCACGGCCAAACCCGATCTGGCGCTCACCATCGGCACACCGGCCACCCGCCATGCGCGCGGCATCCTGGAAGATGCGCGCGTGCCGCTGGTCTTCACCGCCGTGGCCGACCCGCTGGAAGCGGGCTGCGCCTCGCTCAACGACGGCGGGCCGGGCGTGACCGGCTCCACCCTGTACGTGGACATGCGCGACTCGGTGCGCATGGTGCAGCAGGTTTTCCCCGCCGTGAAAAAAATCGGCATGATCCATACCGACGACGAGAACGGCGTCGCCAACGTGGCCGCCGCCAGCTCCAGCGCCAGCCAGATCGGCATGTCGGTGACGGCGCGCCAGGTGGGCAAGAGCGACAGCATCGTGCCCTCGCTGAAAGCCATGTTCCAGGACGGGAAAGGGGTGCAGATGTTTGCCGTGCCGCTGGATACCTATTACGGCCTGCACCGCTATGAACCGGCCATCGATCTTGGCGAATTCGGCGCAGCCCACCAGATTCCGGTGGTCACGCTGGCCATGGTCCATGTGCCGGGCGCGGTGATGTATGTGGGCGCCGATTTCCGCCAGGTTGGCAGCCTGGCCGGGGTGCAGGCCGGGAAGATACTGCGCAACCGCACCAAGCCCGATGTGCTGCCCATCCTGCGCCAGAAAACACCGACCATGCTGATCGACCCGGAACGGGCAGCGGCGCTCAAGCTCGACCTGCCGTCCGCCATCCTGGCGCACAAGACGGCCACGCGCAACGGCTTCTGGATGGTCGATTGGGAGCAGGTACGGCCGCAGTAGGCGGCCCGTGCCTTACTGCGCGTCCTGCTCCAGCAGCGCCGTATAGCGGCGCTGCATTTCCTCCGGCGAGACCTCCTCGATGCTGTGGCCGATATTCCAGCGGTGGCCGAAGGGATCGCGCACCACGCCACTGCGCTCGCCGTAGAAGGCATCGGCCGGCGCGCGCTCCAGCGTCGCGCCGACTTCCATGGCGCGGCGGATCGTGGCATCCGCATCGTCCACATGCAGATGGATGGTCACCGGCGTGCCGCCGATGGTGCGCGGGCTGGCGATATCGCATTCCGGAAATTCATCCGATAACATGACGATGGTCCCGCCAAAATCCAGCTCGGCATGGCCGACGCGGCCACTCGGTTCGGTCAGGCGAAACTTCTCTTTCGCGCCAAAGGCCTCGGTATAGAAGGCGATCGCCTGTTTGGCGTCGCTGACGCAGAGATAGGCGAACAATTCGTGGATCATGGCATGCTCCTTGTGAATGGAGTCTGCACTATAGGCGCGTTTCCCGCCGTGGTCTTGAATAAAATTGACCTGGCGTTGACGGTCAGCTTGGTAGAGATAAGGAATGGCCTTGGCTGGCTATGTGGTACGCTCCGCTGCTGCCGGCATGCACGGTCAATTATCACCAAGAGGAAGTAGTTTGATGCAGAAGAAATACGTCTTGGCTGGAGCTGGGCTGGCGCTTATTCTAGGTATCAGCTTAATAAACTGGCATGCCGCAACACCGGTCAAGCAAGACATTCATACTCCCCAAACACATCCGGCGCCCGCAACCATCCCCAAGGTAGTGCCGCCCCCGCTCTCGTCCCAGGCGACGGAAGACGCGCCGCTGAGCGTACAGCTTGATCGGCTTGTCGCCACGCATGATCCTGAAAATTCCTATGAGGCCTACTGGCTCATTGCCAACTGCGACACATTCAACCGCCAGCACGACAGAATGATTTTTGACATGGAGGAGGTCACGCAGAACCGCAACTTGATTCCCTACCGCGGCATGAACGACAGTGAAAAGCGGCACGACGCGAAACTGTGTGCGGGAATGACTGAGCGCATGCGCTTGTCACGCTTCGACTATCTCGCGACGGCAGCCAAGGCCGGCGTCAGCGGGGCGATTATACAAGTGGCCGAGGAAGGGCCATTTGGCGACCGCACCGCTCTGACTACACGACCAGACGACCCGCTGGTGCAGGAATGGAAAGCGAAAGTATTGGATCAGCTGGCAAAAGAAGCTGAGAGCGGCGATCTGCTAACGCTCAATTACCTCTGGTCGCACACGGTGACGGGTGATGCGCTTATCGCCAAAGATCCAGCGCTGACCTATCGATATGCGGTGGCGCAAGGCTTGATTTATCGCGACCTTAAGGGACCCGCAGCGAACGAGGCGACCATGTACGCACCAGAGGGGCAGTTGATGATGTCGATCGTTGACCTTAAGCCTGAACAGCGCATGGCGGAACGAGCCGCCGCCCAGCGTATTGCGGACAAGGCGCGTGAAGCGAGCAAACATTGAAGCAAAAGATAGCCAGCGCTTGATAACTTTAACTCATTTGGCTGCCAGCGCCAGATCAAGTCTGAGCTGCTACACATCAATTAATTTCCTGCACACTGCCCCGCTTAATCTGGCTTCATGGCGGTGCCATAGTTTAAGCCAAGAAGCAATTTTTCCATGGCAAGCGAGAATTCCGGGCCAAGCTCGTAAAGCTTATCATCGGGATCGGTGAATGCGTAAAAGCCATGCGCCCCGACGTAAATAATGATGTGGTCATGGTGTGCCGTAGCTATCGCTTCGACTTCGCCGGTTTGTTTCTCCCAAGCCTTTAGCACTCCGCTGGCCTTGGGATTCAGCTCTGAATAGAAGCAAACGTCACTCTTTGCCAATTCGATGCCGGCGCCAACGCTACCAACCTCCAAACCAGCAAACTCGCTGAGCAAGGCAAGCGCCTTCTCACGCGGCGCTTGCGGTATTTCGGCGTGAATATTGCTCGGTACCCAGCCGGCCTTCTTAAAATAATGGCGGATGCCTTCAGATAAGTCGAACATCTCTACAGTAACTCCTAATATTTCTAGCAATGTTTCATTTTACCAAGCGTCCCTCGTTCCCGCTTGCCCATGGAAGCCGCAACCCTGAAATTGCCGTGGACTCGATCGCGAAAAGCATGCCGCGCTCAGCGTCGAATATATGCGTCAGGAAATTGGGCCAGGCTGAGACTTGGCTGCGCGAAGCGATGTCCCAGGCGGTAGTACCTGATTCGTCGGCAATGTACAGGCGCTGTCCGTCGCTGAACAGTTCCCGGACCTTGCCGCCCTTCAGGTCCATCGGCCAGCGCTCGGGAGACGCCTTCTCCTTCGATTCCGCATCCAGAATCTGTGCGCCCGGCCCTTTGGCCACTTCCTCGAATTCGTCTTCGTCCCATTCGGAAAGTCCCCATAGCGCGACATGCCTGTCATCGATCCAGCAAGCGGGGATATTCCAGTCTTCGCGGATCGGAAAATCCATGATGGATGGGCCGTCCTCGCTCTCCCATGGATTCGACCCGAGCCAGTCGCTGACGGACCAGATACGCGGCACCGACACCGGATGCCATACCCAGCCATCGTCAAGGATTCGGCTTCCGTCCGGGCTAAGGCGCAGTTGCCCATGGAAGTAGTCAAGGTAATGATCCGGCCTTGCGCCACCCGCCTCATAAACTGCGATGTCGCGACTGGTGAGCGATTCACCGGTCGCGGGGTCCGCCGCGTCGAGCCGGTTCCAGGCCGTTCGGTGTATGAGGGCATTCCGCCCCTGGAAGTGGGTAAAACCTGCGCTGAAAGGGACGGTGTGCTCGTGATAATCGCCGCCATCGAGTTGCATCGTCAACTTGCCGGAGGCGATCTCGACGACGATGCCCGTCCTTCCCCTGTCGACAACGACGGCGGCAAACCGCCCGTCCGCCGACGCGTGCAAGCGGAATGCGGGAGCGCCGAAATAGCTGCCCTCATCCCCACCTGGCAGTTCAGGAAGGCTTGTGCTGCAAAGGATTGCTGTCTTCCCTGTATCCAGATTAATGCCATGGAAGGTGCCGTCTTCGGTGAGGACAAGTAAGTGGCCGTAATCGGCTTTGACTGAGCGGGCATCCAGGATGGGGAGGTGCGAGACTGGGAAGGACTGGATTGCGACTGTTGCGGTATTCATGTGCTCCGAAATTTTAGAAATCTTCTAGCCGGCGGACCATCTGACATGGTTGGCGGCCTCCGGCGCCAGCAGGCGGTATTGTAGCGGCGTGAGGCCGGCGAACTCGCGGAATTCGCGGTTCATATGGGCCTGGTCGCTATAGCCCAGGGCCAGGGCCAGTTCGCTCAGCGGGCTTGCCGGCTGGGCGCGCACGGCGGCCAGCAAGGCCTGGAAGCGCAGCAGACGCGTGTAGCGCTTGGGACTGAAGCCGGTGGCCTGGCTGAACAGGGCATTGAAACCGCGATGGCTGTAGCTGCTGGCGCGCACCATCTCATCCACCCGTGTTTCATGCGTGATGCCGCCCAGGATCTGTGCCACGCCGGGATGCAGGCCATGGACGCGCGGCAGCCGCGCCGCCAGCCAGCTTTCCAGCACGGCGAGCGTCTGCCGCGCGTCGACCGCCTCGTTCAACTGCTGCAGCACGCTGTCGCCCTGCCCTCCGCACAGTTCGGACAAAGGTGTATGCCGGCCGGCCAGTTCGGCGGCACTGACGCCGAACAGCGCCTGCAGCGCACCCGGTTCCAGCTGCACGCCCACGCTCAGCACCGGCGGTCCCACTTCCTTGATATAGAAGCTGCTGCGCGGCCCGCCCAGCACCGGCTCGCGCAGCACAGCGCCATTGGCATCATCGGCATCGGCGTAGATGCGCAAAGGCGGTCCCGCTAGGCGGAAGACCAGATGCGCCAGACCGGTGGGCAGCACATGCTCGCGGCCGGGATGGGCCGTTTGGGCGGCATCGTGTACCCAAAGCTGTTTGATGAAGGGCCGCAGCGCGGCGCCTGGCGGTCTGCAAAGCATGAGTGTCTGGCTGAATTTAATGCGCCTACTTTAGCAGATCCGCACAGAGCGGCGGCTGGCCGCTCAATGCCGCAAAGGCCAGCGGCCAAGGATGGCATACGGCTCGCCACTGCCGATCCGGCTACGCGCAAGCACGAATTCCTTCACCGGCCACCTGACCGGCTGCACCTGGACCGGCGCCAAATGCAGCTTTTCATAGGATAGGGTGAGGTGCGGCATGATATGGTTCGGCACGCGGCGAAAACCCACCGCGCGCAGGCGCTGGGCCAATGCCTGGTACAGGATGCGTACGCCCTGCAGGCCATCGTCGCCGCTCAGCACCAGCGCGTGCCGTCCCTTGGCGTGCACATGGCCGCCGTCGAAACTCATAGCGGTATCGAGGCAGGCGGTAAAGCATGGTGCATCGACGGTTGCCAGCAGCCGGCTCAAACCGGAAACCAGGCGCGGCGGCAGGCCGGGAAAGTCGCCGAAACCGGCCAGCGTGATATGCATGCGGCCTGGAATGATGGGACGTCCGTGCAGCCGATAGCGCACGCCCAGCGCCTGCCGCCGCTGGCAAACCTGCTGCACGGCGCCCGCATCCGGCAACAGCACGAGCATCAGCCGGTCGCTCAGGACCGGCTTGGGTTCGATGCCCGGTAAAGTCAGTTGCTCAGCCATATCCGCCTCCGTTCGTCCGGGATACATGGCGGATATGATAAACCCGGTCCGCCGGAAGCGGCGCCTACCCGTGCTGTGCCACCAGGGCCGGCTGCATCTGGCGCGATACCAGGCGGGCATAGTAAGGGTGTGAACCCAGCAATTCATTATGCCGGCCCACGCCGGAAATGCGGCCCTCCTCCAGGAAGTAGATGCGGTCGGCATGCATCACCGTGGCCAGCCGGTGCGCCACCACGATATTGGTGCGGCCTGCCATCAGGGCTTCCAGCGCTTCCCTGACCTGGTATTCGGTTTCGCTGTCCAGATTGGAGGTGGCCTCGTCGAGGATCAGGATGTCGGGATTGCGCAGGAACATGCGAGCGATGGCGATGCGCTGCCGCTGCCCTCCCGAGAGGTTGTTGCCCTGCTCAATCAGCGAGGTATCCAGGCCCTCGGGCATTTGTTCGATGAAGGCCAACGCCCCGGCGCGGGCGGCGGCGGCCAGCACCATTTCATCCGGATAGTCTCCTGCCAGGCCATAGGTGATGTTGTCGCGCACCGTGCCGGGCATGATGGGCGCGCCTTGCGCCACATAGCCGATCCGGCCGCGCCAGGCAGCCAGCGGCAGGCTGGCGATGGGCCGGCCGTCGTACACGATCTCGCCGGCGCCGGGCGCGTAGAAGCGCTCGATCAATGACAGGATGGTGGTCTTGCCGCTGCCGCTGGTGCCGACCAGCGCCGTCGTGGTGCCGGGCCGGAAGACCAGGTCGATGTGCTGCAGCACCCGCTCCTCCCGCCCCGGATAGGCGAACGAGACGCCGCGGAAAGCCAGCTCGCCGGGACGGCTTTCCTGCGCCAGGCCCGCCAGGCTGCCCTCCTCCACTTCGTTCAGCAGGGCGGCGATGCGGGCCGAGGCGCCTTTGGCTTTTTGCAGCTCGGCGGTGAAGTTGGTGAGCTGGATCAGCGGCGCCGCCACATTGAAGATGTACAGCAGGAAGGCGGTCAGCGTGCCCATGCCGATGGCGCCGCTGCTCACGCGCAGCGAGCCATACATCAGGATCACCAGCAGCGCGGCGGTCAAGGCCAGGCCGATGATGGGTTCCAACCCGGCGTTGATGCGCGCCGTGCGCAGGCCGAGACGGCGGATTTCCTCGATCTCGCGGCCCGCGCGCTCCTGCTCGCGCGCTTCGGCCGTGAAGGCCTTCACCAGGCGGATCTCGGAAAACACATGGGCCAGAATGCCGGCCAGGCGCGCCGTGCGGTCCTGGGTGCCGCGCGCCAGCCCCTCCAGCAGCTGCGCCAGCGGAATGACGATGGCAAACGCCACGGCCAGGCAGGCGAACAGCGTGAGCGTGAGCTGCACGTCGAGCAGCAGCAGCACGACCACGGAACCGCTCAGCAGCATGATGCCGGTCAGCAGATTGACCGACTGCCGCGTGGCCAGCTCCGAGATCGAATCGCAGTCGCTCAGCACACGGCTGACACGCGCACCGGTGCTGTCCTCGTCGAAGGCCGGCACCGGCATCTTGAGCAGCTTGCCCACCAGCAGGCGGCGCAGCCCGGCCACCAGGCCGTGGCCGGTGCGCGCCAGCAGGTAGGACGAGACGGCGGACGCGATGGCCGCCACCACCAGCACCGCCGCCATGGCCGCCACGCTGGCCGGCTCCAGCCGGCCGCCGCCCAGTTCATCGACCATGCGTTTGGCCAGTAAGGGGAAATACAGCGTGGCGGCAGCCGACAGCGTGGCGGCCAGCGCCGCCGCGCCCAGCGCGGCGCGCGAAGGCCGGGCCAGGCGTACCAGCTGCCACAGCTGGCGCAACGATGAGCCGGAGCCGCTCACAGAATCAGCTCCATCTTGCCGAACAGGACGTCGGCCTGGCGGCCCTCGCTGCGCAGCTGCTTCTCGACGATGCGCGCCTCCTTGAACTGGGTCGATTCCTCGGAATACATGATGCTGGTGATATGGGTCAACCATGGCTCCGCGCCCATGGCGTAGACGAACAGGCGCTCGGGATTGAAGAAGCGGTGCATGTTCAGGGCCTTGGCCGAGTCGCAGCCATCCAGGCGGCGCGACTGGTCTTCGCCGCGCGTCAGCATTTTCTGCAGCATCGGTCCATACAGCCAGGTGGCCGGCGCGCCCACGCATTCCATGCCGAGGAAGAGGCAGTCGACGCGCGGCATCAACTTGCGCAGCGGCTCGTAGAATTCGGGCGCGGGCGGATTGGAGTCGGCGAAGAACAGGCAGTTGGCGCTATGCATCTGCACGCCGAAAGCCAGCTTGGTGCGGATATCCAGATCGGCATGCTCACCGTAAAACGGCGCGCCGACGATGCGGCCGCCCGCGAATTCCAGGGTCTCGTATTCGCCCAGTTCGACCACCCGTTCGAAGCCCGTCTTGTGCAGCATGAGCTTGAGCGAGATGTCCTGCAGATTGCCGCCGCCGGCACGGCCCACCACCACGCAATCGACCTTGCTGCGCAGGCGCAGCAAGGTTTCGAACACGATATGGTCCTGATGGGGGTGGGTGATCAGCACATAGTCCAGGCGCGGCGGCAGATCGTCGAAAGTGTAGTGGTCGATGGCCGATTCGCCTGGATAGCTGATCAAGGGGTCGATCAGGATGCTGACGCCGGCGCTTTCCATCAGCACGCAGGCGTGGCCCAGGTAGCGGATACGTACCGAATCGGCCGGAATGGCATTGCGTCCGGCCTGGGCGGCGCGCTCAGCCAGCATGCCTTCCAGCAGCGGCAGTTCGCGGCGCGGATCGGCCAGATGGCCGCGCAGCCTTTCCAGCAGGCCGCCCGCATCCTCCGTGCCGCTATACAGCTCGTTCCACAGCGGGTCGCCGAACGGCAGGCGCAATTCCACCGTATCGCCCTTGTGGCGGATCTGCGGCGTGCTCAAAACAAAGGTGCGCGGTTCATAGCTGGCTTTCTCCAGCACACAGGTTTGCAGCGAGGTGTCGTACAGCGGACTGTCATAGAACACCGGTTCGATGAAGCGCGCCACCGGCTGCTTGCACAGATCGTAGGACAGGTCGATGCCGTGGCGGATCTGCTGGTCGATCTGGGCGTACAAGCCCGGCACGCCGGCGCCTTTGGCCTGGGTCATCAGCATCTGGTACATGCCGGCGATGGCGTCGGCGCTGCGCAGGTGCTGGGCGCAGCGTTCGCGCGTGCTGTCGCGGAAGCGCGCCATATCGGCCGGATCGCCGTCATAGTTGATGAAGGGGCCGCCCAGCAGTTCGGGAACGCGGGCCGACTCCAGATGCTGGGCCGGATCCTCGACGAAGGAATCGAGCATGGGCAGGTGGGCATGCTTGGTGTACAGGCCGAAAGTCAACGGCGACACCAGATAGGGGTGGGCAAACCAGGAATTGACCAGTGGGATGCTGCGAACGTTGGGCGCAATGGCTTTAAGTGTTTTCATGGCTGTCTCACTTTTCATTTGATAGAGGTTTGGAAGAACTGGCTATCCTGCTGGCCCCAGGCCTGTTTCAGCGCCGCGGCGATGACGGCGGCATGCGGCGCTTTCAGGATATTCATATGGTTGCTGCCTTGTAGTTCGCGCATCGTGGCCGCCGGCGCATACTGGCGCCAGCGCTCCAGCTTTTGCTGCGCCGTCGCCACCGGCCGCCGCGTGCCCGCCTGGGTGACGGCGGCATCGGCGTTCAGCAGCACAAGCGGTCCTGCATACGGACTGGCAGGCGCATAGCTGGTATTCAGATTGGCGCTGAACACCCGCAGCAGGCCTTGCAGCTTGGCCGGCGGCGTGCGCGGCGGGAAGACGCCGGCCGCGCACAGGCTGGCCAGCAGCGTCTCCAGCTGCGCATCCGCCTCCAGCAGTGCGATCTGCCGGCGGTCCAGGTTCAGGGGCTGGCCGCGGTCCATTTCCAGCAGGTCGATCAGCAGGTTCAGGGCCGCCAGCCGGTCCGAATAGCGCACCGCACCGGGCGGCTCGCAATCGACCAGCACCACCGGCGCCACCGTCTGGCCCGCCTCGCTCAACAGGCGCGCCAGCTCCAGCGCGATCCAGCCGCCGAAGGAATGGCCCAGCAGGCGATACGGGCCGCGCGGCGCGGCGGCGCGCAGCTCCGGCAGATAGGCCCTTGCCGCCGCCTCCACGCTGGCATGCGGCACCGTGCGGCCGTCATGGCCGCGCGCCTGCAAGCCGAGCACCGCCTGCTCCGCGCCCAGCGCATGCAGCAGGGGCAGGAAGCAGGTGACGTTGGCGCCTGCACCCGGTATGCAGAACAGCGGCGCGCCAATGCCGGTGCCGCCCTGCAGCATGATGCCCGCCTTGTCGGCCACGGCTTCCAGCGCCGCGCCGCCCGCCTCCGCCTCGGTCAAGGCATGGCGCATGCGATCGGCCAGGGTCTGCATATGCGGCGCTTCCATGATGGTCTTATGGCTGCCGCCCACCGGCACCAGGCGCAGATTGCGGCCCAGCAGTTCATCCCAGCCGCTGCTGGCGTCGGCGCCCGGCGCGTCCGCCGCGAACAGATGGACGTGGATCGGCAGGGACTGCGGCTGGTAGGCCGCGCAGCTGCGCACCAGCTGGGCAAAGCGTTCGGCGCGCCAGCTCAGCTCTTCCAGCGTGAAGCCGGCCGGCAGCCAGCCGGCGCGCTGGCAATGCGCCAGCGCCGCCGCGATATCGCCCTGCTGCTGCAAGGCGCGCACCGCCAGCATATCGACCGAAGTGTCGAGATAGGCCGCATACACCTCAAGGAAGACCCAGCGCATCTGCTGCGCATCCGGCATTTCCTCGGCCGGTTTGTAGCCGGGACGGCCGCTGTCGATCAGGCCCAGGAATTCCACCGCCTCATCTTCGCCCAGCAACTGGGCCGCCATTTCGTAGGCCAGCAGGCCGCCGCCGGACCAGCCGGCCAGGCGGTAGGGCCCGTGCGGCTGCACTGTGCGCAGCACGGCCACATAGCGCCGCGCCAGCTCTTCGAGGCGCGGCGTGCGCTCCACCTCCACCCCGCCGGCCTGGATGCCGTAGATCGGGATGTCGTCGCCGAAGCAGCGCGACAGGCGCTCGTACGAGAGTACTTCGCCGGTCGGTTCGTGCAGGAAGAACAGCGGGCGGCGCGCACCGCCCAGGCGCAGCGGAACCAGGTGCGGCGACTGCGCCGCGCCATCCGTCCGTCTTGCCAGCAGGGCCAAGTCCTTCAGGATGGGCGCGTCGAAGATGGCGCGCAGTTCGATCTGCCAGCCTTCGCGGCGCAAGCCTTCGGCCAACTGGATCGCCAGCAGCGAATGGCCGCCCAGGGCGAAGAAATCGTCGTCGCGGCCGACCTGTTCCTGCGCCAGAAGCTGCGTCCAGAGACGCGCCAGCAGCGCTTCGACGCCATCCTGCGGCGCGGCATAGCTGCGCTGGGCATAGGCCGCCGCTTCCGGCGCGGGCAAGGCGCGCCGATCCAGCTTGCCGTTCGGCGTCAGCGGCCAGGCGTCCAGCGGGACGATGGCAGCCGGCACCATATAATCCGGCAGGCTTTGCGCCAGTGCTTCGCGCAATGCCGCGGCGCTGGCGGCATCGGCCTTCTCGTGGCAAAGCACATACGCGACCAGCCGCTTGTCGCCGGACCGGTCCTGGCGCGCCAGCACCACGGCGCCGCGCACGCCCGGCTGCATGCTGAGGCGGGCCTCGATCTCGCCCGGTTCGATGCGGAAGCCACGCAGCTTGAGCTGGTGGTCGCTGCGGCCCAGGTATTCCAGCCGCCCGTCCGGCAGCCAGCGTCCAAGGTCGCCGGAGCGGTACATGCGCGCGCCAGGGACGGCGGCGAAGGGATCGTCGATAAAGCGTTCGCGCGTGAGCTGCGGCTGGTTCAGATAGCCGCGCGCCACGCCGGCGCCGCCAATGTGGATTTCACCGGTGACGCCCTGCGGCAGCAGCTGGCCGTGGCTGTCCAGCAGATACAGCGCCGCGTTGGCGATCGGTTTGCCAATGGGCGGCTGCCCGTGCGCCGCTGCGCCCCCGTCCGCCGCGCAGACCTGATAGCTGCTCCAGATGGTCGCCTCCGTCGGGCCATAGGCATTGACGAAGCGGCGCCCCGGTGCCCAGCGCGCCACCAATTCGGCGCTGCACGCCTCACCCGCCACCACCAGGGTGCGCAGCGTGCTCGGGGCGGCGGCCGGATCTAGGCCGTGCAGCACGGCCGGCGTCACCGTCAGGTGGCTGATCGCCAGCCGCGCCAAGGCGTCGCCCAGCGTGGACCCGGCCATCAGCGCGCCCGGCGCCGGCAAATGCAGGCAAGCGCCCTGGCACAGGGCCATCAGCATCTCAAACAGGCTGGCATCAAAGCTCAGCGAGGCACATTGCAGCACGTGGCTGCTATCGTCGACCTGCAGCACGGCCGCCTGTTCGGCAGCAAGGTTCAACAGGCCCCGATGTTCCACCATCACACCCTTCGGCCGCCCGGTGGAGCCGGAGGTATAGATGACATAGGCCAGCTTGCCGCTATCCAGACCCAGTTCCGCTGGCGTCAGGTCGGTGGCCGCCTCGCTTTCCCATGGCCGCGCCTCGCCATCGAGTTCCAGCACGGGCAGGCTGGCTGGCGTTTCCAGGCCGACGTACAGCATCGCCTGGGTCAGCAAGGCCACGGGCGCGCTGTCGCGTAGCATATAGTCCAGCCTTTCCTGCGGATAGGCCGGATCGAGCGGCACATAAGCCCCGCCTGCCTTCAGCACGGCCAGGATCGCGACCACCATATCCAGGCTGCGCTCCATGCAGATGGCCACCCGGCCGTCCGGCCGCAGGCCGTGCGCCAGCAGATGCCGCGCCAGACGGTTGGCCTGCGCGTTCAAATCGCCATACGCCAGGCGGTGGCCATCCTGCTCCAGCGCCGTGCGCCATGGACGCCGCTGCGCCTGCTGCTCGAACAGCTGATGAATGCACAGCTGCTGCGGGTACTCCCGCTGCGCGCCGCGGCCCAGCTCCAGCAACTGCCGCTGTTCGGCCGCATCGAGGATGGCCCCTTGCCAGGCCGGCTGCTGCGGCGTCTGTTCCAGGGCCTGCACCAAGTGCTCCAGCGCCCGCTGCATATAGCCGCAAATGCGCTCGGCGCCGGCTGCCTCGGCAATCTGGGCGCTCAAGGCGAAGTCCTGCCCACGGTCGTCCACCGACAGATTGAATGGATAATTGCTGCGTTCCTGCGCCGCCAGGACTTCGATGCCGTCTTCCCAAACGCGCGCCACGCTGGCGTCGACCGGCGGCGCGCTGTGACGGTAATTCAGCAGGGCCGAGAACAAGGACACCGAAGAGGGCAAGCCGCTGCAGCGCTGGGCCAGGGCCAGCGGGGCATGCTCATGCTGCATCAGCTGCGCCAGCAGCTGATGGGTGGCGCGCACGCCGTCCTGCACGCTGCCCTGGTCCAGCCGAACGCGCAGCGGCAGCGTGTTGATGAACAGGCCCATCGTGCGTCCGGCATTCTCGCCGGCCTGCATGCGGCCCAGCAAAACCGTGCCGAAGACGACGTCGCCGCGGCCGGTGGCCTGCGCCAGCACCTGGGCCCAGGCCCAGTGGAACAATGCGGCGGCGCTGACGCCATGGACCCGCGCCTGGCTGCGGATGCGCTGCGACAGCTGCGCCGGCAGCAGGCGCTCGGCCACCTGCACCGAGCTGCCGTCGCCGCGCACATCGGCCAGGCCAAATGGAGCGGTGGCTTCGTCCACATCGCCCAGCATGTCGCGGAAGAAGGCTTCGTGCGCGGCGACGTTCGCGCCCAACCTTGCCTGGGCCACGAAATCGCGGTAAGGCACGGCCGGCGCCAGTTCCTGCTCCCGGCCCGCCTGCACCAGCGCCATTTCCTCGAACAGCAGGTCAAGCGTGGCGTGGTCGGTGATCAGGTGATGCTCCAGCAATAGCAGCAGCCAACGGCCGCTGGCGGCATCGAAGGCAGTAAAGCCACGCAGCAGCGGCGCCTGGCCCAGGTCCAGCCGGTAGCGTGCCGGATCGGTGTGGGCGCGCAGTGCGGCGGCCGTGTCGCCGGGCGGCAGTTCCAGTTCCTGCAGCGGGAAGGGAGCGTCGCGCCAGACCACCTGCACCGGCTCCGGCAAGCCCTCCCACAGTATCGCGCTGCGCAGCACATCGTGGCGCAGGGCGACACGGCGCAGGGCATGCACGAAGCTGTCCAGGCGCGCGCGCTCGTCAAAGGCCAGCATGACCGAGGACAGGTAAGGATCGCCTTCCGGTTGCAGCAGGTGGTGGAAGAGGATGCCTTCCTGCAGCGGCGCCAGCGGATAGATATCCTGGATATTGGCGGCGCCGCCCGGCACTGTGGCGGCGATGGCGGCAATCTGCCGCGCATCGAGCCGCACCAGTGGCAGCATGTCCGGCGTAATGGCAGTGGCGCCGTCCGGGATGCCGTTGGGCGGCACCGCCAGCGCACGCGGGCCCGCGCTGGCGGGATCCTGCAGCGCCCCAGCCAATGCGCTCAGCGTGGGATGCAGGAACAGGGTACGGATATCGAGCGGCAGTTGATGGCGGCGCAGCGCCTCCATCAGTTGTAGGCCCAGCAGGGAGTGGCCGCCCAGCTCGAAGAAGTTGTCGTCGCGCCCCACCTGCTCCACCCGCAGCAGCCCGGCCCAGATCCGCGCCAGCGTCTGTTCCAGTTCGCCCTGCGGCGCGCTGTAAGCGCGCGCCGGCCAGGCCTCGCTGTCCGGCACCGGCAAGGCATGGCGGTCCAGCTTTCCGTTCGGCGTTTGCGGCAAGGCGTCCAGCAGCACGAAGGCCGAAGGCAGCATGTATTCCGGCAGCGTGCGCGCCAGAGCCTGGCGCAGCGCGGCCGTATCCAGCGCAGACGCGTGCGGCGCCGCCACCAGGTAGGCGACCAGGCGCCTGTCGCCCGGCCGGTCTTCACGCGCCAGCACCACGGCCTGGCCGACGCCAGGCAAGCGAGCCAGTTGGGCTTCGATTTCGCCCAATTCGATGCGGAAGCCGCGCAGCTTGACCTGATGGTCGTTGCGGCCCAGGTATTCCAGCGTACCGTCAGGCAGCCAGCGCGCCAGATCGCCGCTGCGGTATATGCGCGCGTCCGTCTCGTCCGCGAAGGGGTCGGGCAGGAAGCGCTCGCCGCTGAGCTGCGGCTGGTTCAGGTAGGCGCGCGCCACGCCCGGTCCGCCGATATGCAGCTCGCCGGCCACGCCGGGCGGCACCGGCTGGCCATAGCGGTCCAGCAAATAGATCGGCGTATTCGGCAGCGGGCGGCCGATGGAGCGCGGATGGCTATCCGGAGCGCACAGCAGAATACTGGCGTTCACCGTGGCTTCGGTCGGGCCATAGGCATTGAACAGGGCCGGACGGTGGCCTGGACGCTGCCACCAGGACGCCAGCGCGGCCGCGCCGACGCCTTCGCCGCCGATACTGATCTGGCGCAGCGCCGGCGGCAGTACCGCTTGCGGCGCCTGCGCCAATTGCTGCCAGAACAGGGTCGGCAAATTGGCCACCGTCAGAGCATGGGCGGCGGCCAGCTCGCTCCAGCGCTGCGCGTCGCTGATCCATTCCGGCGTCGCCAGCACCAGTGTGGCGCCGCTCAGCAGGGCGCCAAAGATTTCCTCGACCGACATGTCGAAGCCCGGCGCCGCGAACTGCAGCACACGGTCCGCCGCGTTCAGTCCATACAAGGATTGCAGGGCCGCGATCTGGTTGCACAGGCCACGGTGCTCGATCAGTACGCCCTTCGGCCTGCCGGTCGAGCCGGATGTGTAGATCACATAGGCCAGATGGCGGTTGTGCAGGCCGATTGCTGCCGGTTCGGGATTCTGCGCCGGCAGATCCTGCCAGCCCGCCAGCGGCCGGTCGATTTCCAGCACCGGCATGGAAGGCGGCGTTTGCAGCCCGCCGCGCAGGCTGGAAAGCGTCAACAGTGCCAGCGGCGCACTGTCCTCCAGCATGTACGCCGCGCGTTCCTGCGGATACGCCGGGTCCAGCGGCACGTAAGCGCCGCCCGCCTTCAGCACCGCCAGCAGGGCGGCGACCATTTCGATGCTGCGGCCGATGCGGATCGCCACCCGCTGGTCGGGCTGCAAGCCCAGAGCGCGCAGATGGTGCGCCAGCTTGTTGGCGCGTTCGTTCAGCATGCCGTAGCTGAGGCGGCGGCCTTCGTGCTCCAGCGCCGTCGCGTGGGGCGTACGCGCCGCCTGCAGCTCGAACAGCTGGTGCGCGCAGACCTGGTCCGGATAGGCGGCGCGATTATGCCGCCACGCCGCGTGCAATGCGGCCACGCCGGCATCATCCAGCAGCGCGATACGGTCCACAGCCTGGCCGTCATCGCGCGCCATGCCCGCCAGCACCCGGCGCAGCTGCTCCAGATGGCGCTCCACGGTCGTCCGTTCATACAGGGCAGCAGCATATTCCATGGTACCGACGATGCGGTCCGCGGTTTCCGCCAGGGTCAGCGAGAGATCGAACGGCGTGCTGCGGTCTTCCCGTTCTGGCAGTTCCTCCAGCGCCAGATCGCCCAGACGCAGCGCCGGTTGCGGCATATTCTGCCAGGCCAGCATCAGCTGGAAGACGGCGCTATAGCCCATGGTGCGCTCTGGATTGAGCGCTTCCACCACCTGCTCGAAAGGCACATCCTGGTTGTTCTGCGCTTCCAGCACGCGCTGCTTCACCTGCGCCAGCAACTGGCCGGCGGTCGGAGCGCCTTCCAGGTCCAGGCGCAGCGCCACGGTGTTGACGAACAGGCCGATCAGCGGTTCCAGTTCGGCGCGCCCGCGATTCGCCAGCGGCGACCCGATCACCACCTCGTCCTGGCCCGCCAGGCGCGCCGCCAGCGCCGCCCAGCCGGCCAGCACTGTCATGTACAAGGTCACACCGTGCTTGCGCGCCAGCGCTTTCAAAGAGGTCGTCAGCGTCGCATCCAACTCGAAGGACAGGCTCTGTCCAACATAGTCCTGCTGCGCCGGGCGCGGATGGTCGGTGGCAAGCCCGATCAGCGCGGGCGCGCCGGCCAGCTGCCGCTTCCAGTAGTCGAGCTGCTGCTGGCCCACCGCGCCGGACAGCCAGCCGCGCTGCCACAGCGCATAGTCGGCGTACTGCACGGGCAATGGCTCAAGAGGATCGCTGTGCGCGGCCACGCCATCCACGGCGTAAGCCTGGTACAAGGCACTGAATTCGCGTGCCAGCACGCCCATGGACCAGCCGTCCGACACCACATGGTGCAGCGTCAGCAGCAGCACGTGCTCCTGGGCCGCACAGCGCAGCAGCCGGGCGCGGATCAGCGGACCGCGCTCCAGATCGAGCGGCGTGGCCGCCTCCACCTGGCGCCATTCGGCCAGCGCCTGCTCCTGTCCAGCCTCGGCGAGATCGTGGCGGCTCAGGGCAAAGCACGCCTCGGCATCGATGAGCTGCACCGTTTCGCCATCCTCCAGTACGAGGCGGGTACGCAGCACCTCGTGGCGCTGCACGATACGGTCCAACGCGGCCTGCAGTGCTGCTTCATCCAGTGGTCCATGCAGGCGCATGCCCCCGGTGATGTGATAGGCGGCGCTGGCTGCCTCGCCCAACTGGGCGATGAACCAGAGCCGCTGCTGGGCAAAGGAAGCCGGTAGGCGCGATGGCCGCGCCGCCGCCACGATGGCCTGGCGCGCGTCCGCCGGCGTCTGGCGCGCCAGGCTGGCGAAACCAGCCAGCTGGGGCTGGGCAAACAGGTCGGACAAGGCCAGTTCCAGGCCAAGGCGCTGCTGCAGGCGCGAGATCATCTGCACCGCCAGCAGCGAGTGGCCGCCCAATTCAAAGAAGTTGTCGCGGCGGCCCACCCGCTCCACCTGCAGCAATTCGCTCCACACGCCGGCCATCGCCGTCTCGACCGGGCCTTGCGGCGCTTCATAGATACGTACACCGAAGGCCGCATCCTCGGGCGCAGGCAAGGCACGCCGGTCCAGCTTTCCGTTCGCCGTCAGCGGCAGGGCATCCAGCCGCACATAGGCGGCCGGCACCATATACTCCGGCAGGCTGGCGGCCAGATGGGCGCGCAACGCTTCCGGCGTGCACTCGGCATCCGGTTCGGCGCTGAAGTAGGCGACCAGGCGGCGCTGGCCGGTCTGCTCCGCGCGCGCCTCCACAGCGGCCTGGCGCAGTCCCGGCGCTGTCAGCAGCGCCGCCTCGATCTCGCCCAGCTCGATGCGGAAGCCGCGCACCTTGACCTGCGTATCGCGCCGGCCGGCGAACTCGATGCTGCCGTCGGCGCGGCGCCGTCCCAGGTCGCCGCTGCGGTACATGCGGGCGTCGGTTGCCTGCGGCCCGGCAAAGGGATCGGGCAGGAAGCGCTCCTGGCTCAACTCGGGCCGGTTCAGGTAGCCGCGTGCAATACCGGCGCCGGCGATATGGATTTCACCCGCCACGCCCAGCGGCACCGGTTCGCCCTGCTCATCCAGCAGATAAATGCGCTTGTTGGCGATCGGTTTGCCGATGGGCGGATCGCCGTCCACCGCCGCGTCGCAGTGATGCACGGTGGCGCAAACCGCCGTTTCCGTCGGTCCGTAGCCGTTGATCAGTATGCGGCCCTCCGCCCAGCGCCGTACCAGGGCCTGGCCGGATGCTTCGCCCGCCATCACCAGCATGCGCACGGAGTCCATCCGCGCCGTCTCCGGCAACGCGTTCAGCACGGCCGGCGGCAAAATCGCATGGCTCACGCCATGCTTTGCCGTTATCTCAAGCAAGCTGTCGCCGGCCAGCGGCAGGTCGGAACCGCTCATGACCAGCGCACCACCATGGCATAGCGCCAGCACCACCTCAAAAATGCAGCCGTCGAAGCTGAAGGATGCATATTGCAGCACCCGGCTGTCCGCGCCGGCGGCAAAGCTGGCAATCTGCGCCTGCGCCAGATTGCACAGGGCCGCGTGCTCCATCATCACGCCCTTCGGCGTACCGGTGGAGCCGGACGTGTAGATCACATATGCCAGATTGGATGGCTTCAGTCCCAAGGCCTGCGGCCCGGGATTGTCTGTGGAGCGGCGCAGCCACGGCGCGGCCGGATCGTCCAGCTCCAGCACCGTGGCCGTGAACAGGGCGCGGCTGGCCGGCAAGCGGTCCTGCAGCGAGGCCTGGGTCAGCACCACGCGCGGCCGGCTGTCGTCCAGCATGAAGGCCAGGCGCTCGGCGGGATACGCCGGATCCAGCGGCACATAGCCGCCGCCCGCCTTCAACGTGGCGAGCAAGGCGATCAGCAGGTCCGCACCGCGCGGCAGGGCGATGGCGACCCGTGTTTCCGGCTTCACGCCAAGCGCGATCAGATGATGGGCCAGACGGTTGGCGCTTTCATTGAGTTCAGCATAGCTCAGCGTCACGCCGCCGTCGACCACCAGCGCGGTCGCCTGCGGCGCCAGCGCCGCCTGGCGCTCGAACAGCTGATGGATGCAGCTGTCACGATCGTACTCGCCGGCCGTCTCGTTCCAGCCATGAATCAGTTGCCGTCTTTCTTCCGGCGGCAGGATATTCAATGCGCGGGCCGGGGTGTCAGGCTTCTGCTCCAATGCCTGCGCCAGGCTTTCCAGCGCCGTGTGCATGTAGCGGCAGACCCGCAGCGGATCGATGGGGCGCAGCGAATTGGCCGTCAACAGGAAGTCTTGCCCCAGATCGTCGGTCTTCAGGACCAGCGGGAAGTTGCTCAGCTCCTCGCCGTGCAGCACCTCCATGCCCTCCCATTTCTGCTGCCCGGCGGCGCTGTGGCGGTAGTTGAAACCGGCCGAGAAGAGCGGCACCGAAGGCGGCATGCCGCTGCTGCGCTGGGCCAGGGACAGCGGCGCATGCTCATGATGCAGCAGCTCGGCCAGCGCCGCATGGGTGGCGCGCACCGCCTGTTCGACCGGGCTGTCGTCCAGCTTCAGGCGCACTGGCAAGGTATTCATCAGCAAGCCCAGCGCGCGGTCGGCGCCGCTGCCGCCGCGCATGCGGCCGAACAGTGCCGTGCCGAACACCACATCGGCACGGCCGCTGGTGCGCGACAGCACCTGCGCCCAAGCCAGGTGGAACAGGCTGCCCGGGCTCACGCCCAGGCGGCGCGCCTGGGTGCGCAGGCGCGCCGCCAGTTCCGGCTCTACCTGGATGCGGGCCTCGTCCACGTTGGAGCCATCGCCCTGCATATCGGCAAAGCCGAATGGGGCCGTCGTCTCATCCACATCGCCCAGCATGCGGCGGAAGAATTCCTCATGTTCCTGTTCGCTGACGCCAAGCCGCGCCTGGGCCACGAAGTTACGGAATGGCACCGGTTCACCCAGCTCCGCTTCCCGCCCCGCCAGAATCAAGGCAATTTCCTCGAACAGCACATCAAGCGTGGTGTGGTCGGTGACGATGTGGTGCAGCAGCAGTTGCAGCAGCCAGCGCCGGCCGTTGGCGTCATAAGCGCTGAAGCCATGCATTAGCGGCGCGCGCGACAGATCCAGGCTGAAATGGCGGGGATCGGCATGTTCGCGCAACGCTGCGGCAATGTCGCCTTCGAGCTGCAGCGGCTCGATCTCGCAGACGGCTTCGCGCCACACCACCTGCACCGGTTCAGGCAATCCCTCCCAGACCAACCCGGTGCGCAGTGCATCGTGCCGCGAGGCCGCCTGCTGGAACGCTTTCACGAAAGCGTCCATCCGGCCCTGGCTGTCGAAAGCCAGGGTCGCGGAAAGCAAATAGGCATCGCCCTTGGCCTGCAGCAGATGGTGGAACAGCATGCCTTCCTGCAGCGGCGCGAGCGGATAAATATCCTTGATATTGGCCATGCCGCCGGGTACTGTGGCCGCAACCAGCGCGATCTGCTGCGCATCCAGCTTCACCAGCGGCAGCATGCCGGGAGTGATCAAGGTACAAGCGGCCGGTATGCGGTTCGGCGGCGCCAGCACATCGTGCCGTCCGCTGCGAGCGGCCTCCTGCACGGCCGTGGCCTGCTCGGCCAGCGTGGGCCGGGCAAACAAGGTTCGGATATCGGCATACATGCCATCGCGCCGCATGCGCTCCATCAACTGCACGGCCAACAGGGAGTGGCCGCCCAGTTCGAAGAAGTGGTCGTGGCGCCCCACCCGGTCCTGCTGCAGCAGTTCGGCCCAGATGCGCGCCAGCGCCGCTTCCGTCTCACCCTGCGGCGCCTCATAGGGACGCTGCGCATAGGCCGCGCCTTCGGGTGCCGGCAAGGCCTTCCTGTCCAGCTTTCCGTTCGGCGTCAGCGGCAGTTGATCCAGCAGCACAAACGCTGCCGGCACCATGTATTCGGGCAGCACGCGCGCCAGCTCGGAACGCAGCGCCGCCAGATCCGGCGCATCGGCCACCAGATACGCCACCAGGCGCTGATCGCCCGGGCTATCCTCGCGGGCCAGCACCACCGCCTCGCGCACGCCGGACTGGCGCAGCAGCTGCGCCTCGATCTCCCCCAGCTCGATGCGCTGGCCGCGCAGCTTGACCTGGTGGTCGTTGCGGCCCAGGTATTCCAGCGTGCCGTCGGCCAGCCAGCGTCCCAGGTCGCCCGTCCGGTACAGGCGCGCGCCCTCCTCGTCCGTGAACGGGTCCGGCACGAAGCGCTCCCGCGTCAATTCGGGCCGGTTCAGATAGCCGCGCGCCACCTGCACGCCACCGATATGGATTTCCCCCGCCACGCCAACCGGCACCGGCTGGCCATGCCGGTCCAGCACATAGATGCGCGTGTTGGCGACGGGCCGGCCCAAGGGGATATTCTCAGGCAGCTCGGGACCGGCGCAATGCCAGGCCGTCACGTCCACCGCCGCCTCGGTCGGGCCATACAGATTGTGCAATTGGACACCCGGCAGCTCCCGCAGGAAGCGCCGCGCCAGCGCGCCAGGCAGGGCCTCGCCGCTGCACAGCACCCGTTTCAGGCCGGCGCAGCGCGCCGCTTCGCCGCTGTCGAGGAAGGCTTGCAGCATGGACGGCACGAAGTGCAGCGTCGTGATGCCGCGCCGCGCCACGACCTCGGCCAGATAGGCCGGGTCTTTATGCCCGTCCGGCCGCGCCATCACCAGGCGCGCGCCGCGCATCAACGGCCAGAAGAACTCCCAGACCGAGACGTCGAAACTGAACGGGGTCTTTTGCAACACCGCCTCATCCGGCTGCAGGCGATAGGCTTCCTGCATCCACAACAGACGGTTGACGATGCCGACATGCTCGTTCATCACGCCCTTGGGTTGGCCGGTGGAGCCGGAGGTATAGATCACATACGCCAGATTCGATGGCGTCAGCCCCAGTTCCGCCACCGGCAATGCCTGCGCGGACAATGCCAGCCAAGGACGCTCGGCGCCATCCAGATACAGCACCGGCAAGCCCGCCGGCACCTCCAGCCCCTCAAGCGCCGGGCCTTGCGCCAGCAACACCCGGGGAGCGCTGTCGCCCAGCATGAAGGCCAGGCGTTCGGCCGGATAGCCGGGATCGAGCGGCACGTAGGCGCCGCCCGCCTTCAGCACGGCCAACAGGCCGATCACCATGTCCACGCTGCGCTCCAGGCACAGCGCCACGCGCTGGTCCGGTCCCACGCCCATGGCGCGCAGCTGGCGCGCCAGCCGGTTGGCCTGTTCGTCCAGCTCGCGGTAGCTCAGGCGGCGCTCGCCGTCCTCCACCGCCACCGCTTGCGGCCGCAGGCGGACCTGCTCTTCGATGATCTCATGCAGGCACAGGTCGCGCCGATAGTCGCGCTGGGTGCGGTTCCAGCCGCGCAGAAGCTGTTCGCGCTCCGCCTCGCCGAGCAAACTGGCGCTCCGGCTGTCCGCATCGGCGTCGCGCGCCATCGCTTGCAGCACCAGGCTGTAGCCGTGCGCCATGCGCGCGGCCAGCGCTGCGGATACGCGTTCCGGATCACGCTGCAGCGAAAGCTTGAGTTCCGCCCCCTCCTGCGCCGCATTGAAGGTCAGCGCATGGTTGGTCGCCTCGAAAGCCTGGCCCTCCAGGAATTCAAACGCCGCCATGCCGTTCAAGCCTTCGTAGACGTGGAAGTTGACGAAATTGAAAGCCGTATCGAACAGCGCCCGCCGTCCATTCTGTTGCATCACGGCGGCATAAGGATAGGCGCGATAAGGCATGATGGCCAGCTCGGACTTGAAGGTCGCCAGTATCAGCTCCTTCCAGCTTTCCGCCGCCAATTGCTGGCGGAACGGCAGCGTGTTCAGGTACAGGCCCAGTACCTTGTCGCCATCCTGTTCGGCAGGACGGAAGTGCGTGACCATGCCGGTCAGCACATCGCTTTCTCCGGTAAACAGCGCCATCACGCGGACATGGGCCGCCAGCAGCAAGGTGCGCAGCGGCACATGCAGGCGGCGCGCCAGGGATGCCAATTCACCGGCAAGGCCATCCGGCAGCGCGAGCGGTACTCCGCGTCCGGCCGGTTCTTCCCCCTCATCCAGCGGCGGCAGTCTGCCCACGCTGTGATCTGTTAGATACTCTTGCCAGAACGATTGCGCAGCGGGTGAGGCCAATGCCGCCTTCTCGACCGCCACCGCATCGCGGAAAGCCGAGGCCAGGGCGGCGCGCTGCACTTCCTGCCCGCTGGCCAGCTCCTGATAAGTCTGGAGCAGCTCCGTCACCAGCGAGGCCACGCTCCAGCCATCGAGAATCGCGTGGTGGAAGCTCAGGGTAAGCTGGATATGTTCCTGCGCGCGGGTATGAACGAAAACGCGGAACATCGGCGCCTGGCCCAGTTCAAAGGAATTGCTGCGCTCCTGCACCAGCCAGGCCTTGATCAGCGCTTCCTGCTGCGCGGCCGGCTGCGCCGAGATATCGCTCACAGCCGCCACGATGCGCGCATTGCTGAACACCAGCTGCAGCGGCACGCTGTAGCCGCGCAGGTCGAAAGCCGTGCGCAATACAGGATGGCGCGCCGCCACCAGATCGAGGGCACGCTGGAACGTCTCTGCATTCCAGCCTTCGACCCGCAGGTGGTGGCTAAACACATCGTGATAAACGCTGCCGTCATCCGACATCTGGTTATGGAAAAGCATGCCTAGTTGCAGGCTGCTCAGCTCATAGGCATCCTCCACCTCTTCGGGCAACGCCGCGCTGTCGGCTTCAGCTAATTCCAGGCTGGCGACAGCGGCTACATGCGAAGGCGCGTCGTTCATGCCCAGCGCCGCCACAACGCCGGCTACCGTGCGGTGGCTGAATATATGTTCAATCGCCAGGGCCAGGCCGCGTTCGCGCGCCCTGGAGACGATGGCGATGCTGCGCATCGAGTCGCCGCCCAGGGCGAAGAAGGTGTCGTGGACGCCGACCTTGTCGATGCCCAGCACTTCGGCCCAGATCGAGGCCAGCGATTCCTCCGCAGCGTTGCGCGGAGCGACATAGCCTTCCTCGTTGCGCGCTTCATCCGGTTCCGGCAAGGCGTCCCGATCCAGCTTGCCGTGACTGGTCAAGGGCAGCTGGGGCAGGAATACCAGGTGCGCGGGCACCATATAGTCCGGCAGCTGCTGCGCCAGTTGCCGGCGCAGGGCTACGCCATCCGGCGCCGCTTCGGCATCGCGCGGCACAAGCCATGCCACCAGCCGCTTCTCGCCCGGGCCTTCCTCGCGCGCCAGCACCACCGCCTGGCGCACTTCAGGCAATTGCAGCAGGCGGGCTTCGATCTCGCCCAGTTCAATGCGGAAGCCGCGGATCTTCACCTGATTGTCGTTACGGCCGGCGAATTCGATGGAGCCATCGGCCAGCCGGCGTCCCAGGTCGCCGCTGCGGTAAAGGCGCGCACCGCTGCCGGGCTGGGATGGATCGGGGATGAAACGCTGGGCGTTCAGCTCCTCGCGGTTCAGGTAGCCGCGCGCCACGCCAGCTCCCCCCACATACATTTCGCCAACCACGCCAACCGCTACCGGACGGCCCTGCGCATCGAGCACCTGGATGCTAAGGTCGGGAATCGGCACGCCGATCGGGCTGCCGCTGCGTTCGGCGTCTTCCGGGGTCAACGCGCGGTAGGTGACATGGACCGTGGTTTCGGTGATGCCGTACATATTGACCAGTTGCGCGCTTTCGCCGTTGCGGGCGTACCAGGGCTTGAGCATGGCCGGCTGCAAGGCTTCGCCGCCGAAAATCACATAGCGCAAGGCATGCGCCTCGCCGCTCTCGGCCTGGCTGGCGATGAACTGGCGGAAGGCGCCCGGCGTCTGGTTCAGCACCGTCACGCCTTCGCGGCAGACCAGGCGGTAGAATTCGTCGGGCGCGCGTGCCGTGGCCTGCGGCACCACCACCAGGCGGCCACCGTACAGCAATGCTCCCCACAATTCCCAGACCGAGAAGTCGAAGGCGCAGGAATGGAACAGCGTCCACACATCGCCGGTGCCGAAATGGAACCAGTCGCCGGTGGCGGCGAACAGGCGCGTGACATTGGCATGCTCCACCATCACGCCTTTCGGCACGCCGGTCGAACCCGAGGTGTAGATGATATACGCCAGATGCTCCGGCCGCAGCCCGCATGCCTGGAGCGAAGGATTGCTGTCCGGTTGCGCCAGCCAAGGCGCATCGGCCGCCGCCAGATCGAGCCGTGGCACATCCGCCGCGATATCCCGCAGCACATCGCTGGCCGCACCATGCGTCAGCACTACTTTCGGCGCGCTGTCCTGCAAAATATGCGTCAGGCGCGCCGCTGGATAGGCCGGGTCCATTGGCACATAGCCGCCGCCGGCCTTCAGCACCGCGACAATCGCCAGCACCATATGGAGGCCACGCTGCAGGCAGATGCCGACCCGGTCGTCCGGCCCCACGCCCAGCGCGCGCAGGTGATGCGCCAGCCGGTTGGCGCGCGCATTGAGCGCGCCGTAGCTGAGCTGTTCGCCTTCATATACGACGGCCACCGCATCCGGCCGGCGCTCCACCTGCCGCTCAAACAGCTCATGTATGCACAGCGATTGCGGGAAGCTGCGCTGCGGCTTTTCCCAGGCAGCGCCATGCGCTTCGACCGCCAGTTCCCTACCCTGCTCCAGCGCATCCGCCAGCGCTTCCAGATCCTGGCGGATTTCATCGCAGATCAGCCGCGCGTCCGCTGGCGGTGCTATCTGGACCGTCAACAGGAAGTCCTGGCCCAGATCGTCAACGGACAGGCCAAACGGGTAATTGGTGCGTTCCTGCGCCGACAACACCTCGATGCCGTCGTCCCAGCGCACTTCCTGCTCTTCCTCGCGCGCCGCGCTATGGCGGTAATTCAGCAGGGCCGAGAACAGCGGCTTGCCGCGCGCCATGCCGCTGCAGCGCTGCGCCAGGGACAGCGGCGCGTGCTCATGCTGCACCAGTTCCAGCAATTGCGCGTGCAGCGCGCGGATTTCTTCCTGCACGCCAGCCGCTCCGCAGCGCACGCGCAAGGGCAAGGTATTGATAAACAGGCCCATGGCCCGGTCAGCGCCTTCGCCGCCCTGCATGCGGCCAAACAGCACGGTGCCGAACACCACATCATCGCGTCCGGTGGCACGCGCCAGCACGCGCGCCCAAGCCCAGTGGAACAGGCTGGCGGCACTGACACCGGCAGCCCGTGCCTGGCGCCGCAGACGCTGGGACAACACCGGCGATAGGCGGCGCTGCAATTCCTCGATCTGGCTGCCGTCGCCTTTCACGTCGTTCAGGCCGAAAGGTGCGGTGGGTTCATCCACATCGCCCAGCATCCGGCGGAAGAAAGCCTCATGCTCCTGCTGCCGTCCTTCCCGGCGTGCCTGGGCAACGAAATTGCGGAACGGGACCGGCACGGGTAACTCGTGCACCCGGCCCGCCTGAATCAGGGCCACTTCCTGGAACAGCACATCGAGCGTGGTATGGTCAATCACCATATGATGCAGCAGCCATTGCAGCAGCCAGCATTGGCGCCCCTCGTCAAATGCGGCAAAGCCGTGCAGCAGCGGCGCCTTGCGCATATCCAGGCGGAAGTGGCGCGGGCTGGCCAGTTCCGCCAATTGGGCCAGTTTGTCGCCTGCGCCCAGTTCAGGCGTCTCGACTTCAAAGCGCGCCCGGCGCCAGACCACCTGCACCGGTTCCGGCAGGCCTTCCCACAGCACGGCCGTGCGCAGCACATCATGCCGGTCGATCACCTGCTGCAGGGCGTTGACGAAACCATCCAGGCGCTCACGCGAGTCGAAGGCCAGCGTGGCCGAGGACAGGTAAGGATCGCCCTGCCCCTGCAGCAGGTGATGGAACAGGATGCCTTCCTGCAGCGGCGCCACGGGATAGATATCCTGGATATTTGCTTCGCCGCCGGGTACGGTGGCGGCAATGCGCGCAATATCGCGTACGCCGAGCCGCAACAGCGGCAGCATGTCCGGCGTGATGGCCGTGCAGCCGGCCGGGATGGCATTGGGCGGAACCGCCACCTCGCCGCCGTCCCGCGCCGACGCATTCACCGCGTCCGCCAGCGCCGCCAGCGTGGGCTGCGCAAACAGCATGCGAATATCGGTCAGCAAGCCTTGCTGGCGCAAGCGCTCCACCAGTTGCACCGCCAGCAGCGAATGGCCCCCCAGTTCGAAGAAGTGGTCGTTGCGGCCCACCTGCGGCAGATGCAGCAGCTCGCCCCAGATGCGCGCCAGCATCTCTTCCGTCGCGCCTTGCGGCGGCGCATAGGCGCGCTGGCCATGGCTGCCGCCCTCCGGCGCCGGCAAGGCTTGCCGGTCCAGCTTACCGTTCGGCGTCAGCGGCAAGGCATCCAGGATCACGAAAGCCGAAGGCACCATGTATTCCGGCAGCTCGCGCGCCAGGCCATCGCGCAAGGCTTGCGCGTCCAGATCCGCGCCGGCCACATAGGCCACCAGGCGCTGTTCGCCCGCCTGCTCCGCGCGTGCCAGCACCGCCGTCTCGCGCACCCCGGGCTGGCGCAGCAGTTGCGCCTCGATCTCGCCCAACTCGATGCGCAGGCCGCGTATCTTCACCTGATGGTCGTTCCGGCCCAGGAATTCGATGCGCCCATCGGCCAGCCAGCGCCCCAGGTCGCCGGTTTTATACATGCGCGCGCCAGGAGCCGCGGCAAAGGGGTCGGGCAGGAAGCGCTCCCGCGTCAGTTCCTCCTGGTTCAGATAGCCGCGCGCCACGCTGGCGCCACCGATATACAGCTCCCCCGCCACGCCCACCGGCACCGGCTGGCCATGACGGTCCAGCAGATAGATCGCGGTATTGGCGATCGGCTGGCCGATATGGATCACCGCGTCATCCGCCAGGCTGCGGCCCGACGTCGCCACCACCGCCGTTTCGGTCGGACCGTAGTTGTTCACCACCTCAAAAGGCAGATCGGCATCAGGGGCGCGGCTTTGGCGGTCGCCGCCGATCAGCAGGGTGCGCAGGCTGCTGTTGCGCACCTTGCCATGGCGCCAGCGCTCCAGCGCCATCTCGGCCAGCGCCGTGACCAGGAAGCTGCAATGCAGCTCCTGCCGCTCCCACCATTCCAGCAGCAGCAGCGGATCGCCCGCCGCCGCCGCCGGGGCCAATGCCAGCGTGGCGCCCATGCACAGCGGCGGCCACACTTCCCAGGTGCAGGCATCGAAGGCGATGCCCGCTGTGCTGGACGAACGCTCGCCCGGGGCCAGCGGGAAGCGCTCGCAGTGCCAGCCGGCCAGATTGGCCAGATTGCGGTGTTCGACCATCACCCCTTTCGGGCGGCCCGTCGAACCCGAGGTATAGATCACATATGCCAGATGAGATGCTTCCAGGCCTGCCGGCGCCGGATTCCCGCTGGACTTGCCTTGCCATGCCGCTGCCGGATCGTCCAGTTCCAGCACCGTGGCCGTCATCAGCGCGCGGCTCGATGGCAGCAATTCCTGCAGCGACGATTGGGTCAGCACCACGCGCGGCCGGCTGTCGTCCAGCATGAAAGCCAGCCGTTCGGACGGATACCGGGGATCGAGCGGCACATAGGCGCCACCCGCTTTCAGCGTCGCCAGCATGCCCAGCACCAGCGCCGCGCCGCGTTCGAGCACCAGGGCCACCCGCGTATCGGGTTTCACGCCGAGGCCGATCAGGTGATGCGCCAGGCGGTTGGCGCTCTCGTTGAGGCGCCGGTAGCTCCAGCTTTCGCCTTCCGTTTCAAGCGCCACCGCGTCCGGCGTCTGCGCAGCGCGCTGCTCGAACTGCCGGTGCGCGAACTGTTCCGTGTAACTGCGCTGGGTGGCGTTCCATTCCACCAGAACCTGGCGCCGTGCCGCGTCGTCCAGCAGGTCGATGCCGCCGATCGCCTGGGTTTCGTCTTTCACCATGGCTTGCAGCAGCGCCTTGAAGCTGGCGATATGCCGTTCCATCGTCCCCTGGTCAAACAGCGCCGTCGCATAACCGATGCGGCCAATCAGGTGGCCATCCACCTCCTGCATGTCCAGCGCCAGATCGAATTTGGCGCTGTGATGCTCAAAGTCCAGTTCCCGCATGCTCAATTGGCCCAGCTCCACCGCGCCTTTCGGCGTATTCTGCAAGGCGAACATGAGCTGGAATATCGGACTGTATGACAGGCTGCGGCGCGGATTGACCGCTTCAACCACCTGTTCAAATGGAATATCCTGGTAGCTTTGCGCTTCCAGCACCAGATTTCTCACCCGGTCCAGCATTTCACCGACGGTCGGATCGCCGCCGGCATCGATGCGCAAGGAAACGGTGTTGACGAAAAAGCCGATCAGCGGCTCCAGCTCCAGCCGGATACGGTTGGCGACGGGGGAGCCGATCACCACTTCCTGCTGGCCCGCCAGACGGGCGGCCAGCGTACCCCAGGCGCTCAGCAAGGTCATATACAAGGTGGCTTCATGCCGGCGCGCCAGGGCTTTCAGTTGGGCGCTGAGTTCCGCATCCAATTCGAAACCGAGACTGCGGCCCGTATATTCCTGCGCGGCGGGACGCGGCCTGTCGCTAGGCAGAGTGGCCAGCTCCGGCGCATCCGCCAGCTGCCGCTGCCAGTAAGCCAGCTGCTGTTTCTGCACGCCGCCGTCAAGCCATCGGCGCTGCCATAGGGTGAAGTCGGCATACTGCACGGGCAAGGCCGGCAGAGGGTCTTTGGCATGGGACGTGCCGCTGGCGTAAGCACGATACAGCTCACTCAGTTCACGCGTCAGCACGCTCAGGGACCAGCCGTCGGACACGATGTGGTGTACCGTAATCAGCAGCACATGTTCTTCGGCGCCGAGACGCAGCAGGCGGCCCCGGATCAATGGTCCCTGGGCCAGATCGAAAGGCGCGCGCGCTTCCTCCCTGGCCCAATGCTCCACACCGGCGCGGCGCTCTTCGCCATTGCCGCCGCTCAGATTATGGCGCTCCAGGGTAAAACTGGCTGCTTCATCGATGTACTGCAGGGGATTGCCGTCAACCACCTCGAAGCGCGTGCGCAAGGCCTCATGCCGCGCCACGATGCGGTCCAACGCTGCCGCCAGCGCTTCCTCGTTCAGGCGCCCTTCCAGCCGCAGGCCCAGTGGAATATGGTAGGCAGCACTGGCTTCTTCCCCCATCTGGGCAATGAACCAGAGGCGCTGCTGGGCGAAGGAAAGCGGCCAGGAACCGGCCTGCTTGGGTCTCGGTGGGATGATCTCCACCGGCAAACCATCCTTGCTCCGGCTTTTGGCCTGGCGCATCTGCTGCAGCAACGCTTCCTTCTCGGTTCTGCTCAGGTTTTCCAACGATGCTTTCTTCATTGTTCAAGCCCTATCTTGAGAGATCATGGATTCAAGTTCTTCGGCGCCGTATGCCATCAATTCCTGATCAAGGATGATGCCGGCAAGTTCCGACAGAACGGGATTCGAGAACACTTCAGTCAATGCAATATCCAGCCCCCACTCGCGCCGGATACGGGCGAGCAGTTGAGTCACCAGCAAGGAGTGGCCGCCCAATTCGAAGAAGTGGTCGTGGCGGCCCACCCGGTCCTGCTGCAGCAGTTCGGCCCAGATGCGCGCCAGCGCCGCTTCCGTCTCGCCCTGCGGCGCCTCATAGGGACGCTGCGCATAGGCCGCGCCTTCGGGTGCCGGCAAGGCCTTCCTGTCCAGCTTTCCGTTCGGCGTCAGCGGCAGTTGGTCCAGCAGCACAAACGCTGCCGGCACCATGTATTCGGGCAGCACGCGCGCCAGCTCGGAACGCAGCGCCGCCAGATCCGGCGCATCGGCCACCAGATACGCCACCAGGCGCTGATCGCCCGGGCTATCCTCGCGGGCCAGCACCACCGCCTCGCGCACGCCGGACTGGCGCAGCAGCTGCGCCTCGATCTCCCCCAGCTCGATGCGCTGGCCGCGCAGCTTGACCTGGTGGTCGTTGCGGCCCAGGTATTCCAGCGTGCCGTCGGCCAGCCAGCGTCCCAGGTCGCCCGTCCGGTACAGGCGCGCGCCCTCCTCGTCCGTGAACGGGTCCGGCACGAAGCGCTCCCGCGTCAATTCGGGCCGGTTCAGATAACCGCGCGCCACCTGCACGCCGCCGATATGGATTTCCCCCGCCACGCCAACCGGCACCGGCTGGCCATGCCGGTCCAGCACATAGATGCGCGTGTTGGCGACGGGCCGGCCCAAGGGGATATTCTCGGGCAGCTCGGGACCGGCGCAATGCCAGGCCGTCACGTCCACCGCCGCCTCGGTCGGGCCATACAGATTGTGCAATTGCACACCCGGCAGCTCCCGCAGGAAGCGCCGCGCCAGCGCGCCAGGCAGGGCCTCGCCGCTGCACAGCACCCGTTTCAGGCCGGCGCAGCGCGCCGCTTCGCCGCTGTCGAGGAAGGCTTGCAGCATGGACGGCACGAAGTGCAGCGTCGTGATGCCGCGCCGCGCCACGACCTCGGCCAGATAGGCCGGGTCTTTATGCCCGTCCGGCCGCGCCATCACCAGGCGCGCGCCGCGCATCAACGGCCAGAAGAACTCCCAGACCGAGACGTCGAAACTGAACGGGGTCTTTTGCAACACCGCCTCATCCGGCTGCAGGCGATAGGCTTCCTGCATCCACAACAGACGGTTGACGATGCCGACATGCTCGTTCATCACGCCCTTGGGTTGGCCGGTGGAGCCGGAGGTATAGATCACATACGCCAGATTCGATGGCGTCAGCCCCAGTTCCGCCACCGGCAATGCCTGCGCGGACAATGCCAGCCAAGGACGCTCGGCGCCATCCAGATACAGCACCGGCAAGCCCGCCGGCACCTCCAGCCCCTCAAGCGCCGGGCCTTGCGCCAGCAACACCCGGGGAGCGCTGTCGCCCAGCATGAAGGCCAGGCGTTCGGCCGGATAGCCGGGATCGAGCGGCACGTAGGCGCCGCCCGCCTTCAGCACGGCCAACAGGCCGATCACCATGTCCACGCTGCGCTCCAGGCACAGCGCCACGCGCTGGTCCGGTCCCACGCCCATGGCGCGCAGCTGGCGCGCCAGCTGGTTGGCCTGTTCGTCCAGCTCGCGGTAGCTCAGGCGGCGCTCGCCGTCCTCCACCGCCACCGCTTGCGGCCGCAGGCGGACCTGCTCTTCGATGATCTCATGCAGGCACAGGTCGCGCCGATAGTCGCGCTGGGTGCGGTTCCAGCCGCGCAGAACCTGCGCTGCCTCGGCCTCGCTCATGAGTTCAATCCGGTCCAACGCCTGTACATCGTCCCGCGCCATGCCGGCCAGCAAAGCCTTCAAGTTGCCAGCATAACGGCTCACGGTGGCACGCTCGAATAGCGCGGTGGAGAACGTCAGCGCGCCACTGATGCATTCCTCCCCTTCCACCAGCTCCAGCGACAGGTCGAATGCGGACGCCGCCAGCTCCAAGGACAGTTCCTCCAACGGCTCGCCATCCAGCGACAACGAGGTATTTACGGCCGTCTGCCATGCGAACATCAGCTGGAACAAGGGGCTGTGCGACAAGGCGCGCTGCGGTTTCAGCGCATCCACCACCTGTTCAAATGGAATGTCCTGATGACTCTGCGCCTGCAGCACCCGCTGCCTTACCTGCGACAGCAGCGATGCCACGCTGGGGCTGCCGCCAAGGTCAATGCGGATCGCCAGCGTATTCGCCAGCAGGCCCACCACACCTTCCAGCTCCAGCCGATTGCGGTTCGCAACCGGCGTGCCAATCACCACCTCATCCTGTCCGGCCAGACGCGCGGCCAGGGCGCCCCAGGCAGCCAGCACCACCATGTACAGCGTGACGCCATGCTTTTGCGCCAGCCGCCGCAGTACCGTGGTCAAGGCGGCATCCAGCTCAAAGACCTGGCTTTGACCGGCATATTGCTGCAGCACGGGACGCGGCCGGTCCGTGGGCAGGGTGATCAAGGCCGGCGCCCCCTGCAACTGGCGCTGCCAGTAACCCAGCTGGATTTGGCGTACCGGTCCTTCCACCCAGCGCCGCTGCCATAGCGTGTAATCGGCGTATTGCAACGCCGGCGCAGGCAGGCTATCGGGCGCGGCACGGTACAGGGCCTGCAGCTCACGCAGCAGCAAGTCGAGGGACCAGCCGTCGGCAACCAGATGGTGTAATGCCAGCAGCAGCACATGATCGCGTTCGCCAAAGCGCAGCAGCCTGCCGCGCAGCAGCGGCCCGTGTTCCAGGTCGAATGGCTGGCCTGCCTCGACACGGCTCCAGCGCTCGATTTCCGCTTCCCGGCCTTGTTGCGGCATGGCCGCGCCGAAATTCTGGCGCAGCAGCGTAAAGTCCGCATCCACGGCAATGCGCTGCACCGGCTGGCCATCCTCCACCTGCACCGTGGTGCGCAACACCTCGTGCCGCTGGACGATCAGCGTCAACGCAGCCTGCAGCGCATCGGCATCGACCGGCCCGGCGATGCGCCAGCCGCGCAGCATATTGTAGGCAGTGCTGGCCTGTCCTCCCATCTGGGTGACGAACCACAGCCTTTGCTGGGCAAACGAGAGCGGCAGCTGCGACGGACGGGTATCAGGAGCCACGCCGGGCAGACTGCTGGCTGCCGCCGCGCTGACCAGGGTGGCAAAGGCATGCAATACCGGCCGGGCAAACAAGCCCGCCAGCGCCACTTCCACGCCCAACTTCTGGCGCAGGCGCGAAACCAGCTGCACCGCCAGCAAGGAATGGCCGCCCAATTCGAAGAAGTGGTCGTTGCGGCCCACCTGCTCCAGTTGCAGCAACTCGCGCCACAGCTCCGCCAAGGCGGATTCCACACTGCCTTGCGGCCCCTCATAACGCTGGTGGGCATAGGCCGCGCCGTCCGGCGCAGGCAGCGCCTTGCGATCCAGCTTCCCGTTTGGCGTCAGCGGCAATGCGGACAGCGGCACATACGCAGCCGGCACCATATGCACCGGCAGCACGGCGGCCAAAGCTTGCTGGAGCACGGTCGCATCGAAGTCCGCGTCCTGCGGCACGATCCAGGCTACCAGGCGCTGGTCGCCATGGCCATCATCGCGCGGCAGCACAGCCGCTTCGCGCACGCCTGGCAGACGGCCAAGTTGCGCCTCGATCTCGCCCAGCTCGATGCGGAAGCCGCGAATCTTCACCTGCTGGTCGTTACGGCCCAGGTATTCCATCGCCCCATCCGCCAGCCAGCGCCCCAGATCCCCGGTCTTGTACATGCGCGCACCGGTTTCGGTGCTGAAGGGGTCGGGCAGGAAGCGCTCTTGGTTCAGCTCGGGGCGGTTCAGATACCCACGGGCCACCCCGGCGCCGCCAACATGGATCTCGCCCGTCACACCTTGCGCCACCGGCTGGCCGTGCGCATCCAGCAAATACAGGCGCAGATCGGAAATCGGCTGGCCAATCGGACTACCTTCGCGCCGCCCTTCCAGATCGGCTGCCACAATCTCACGGTAAGTCACATGCACCGTAGTCTCGGTGATGCCATACATATTGGTCAGCCTGGTAGCCGCGCCATCCTCGCGCGCGAACCAGCGCGCCAGACTCGCCAGCTCCAGTGCCTCGCCACCGAAAATAATATGGCGCAAGCGGTGCGGCAGTGTTCCCTGCCTGTCCAGGACTTGCTGGAAGGCGCTTGGCGTCTGGTTCAACACCGTCACGCCACGGTCGCACAGCAGCCGGTAGAAATCCTGCGGCGAGCGCGTGGTGAGATACGGCACCACCACCAGCCGGCCACCGTATAGCAAGGCGCCCCACAGCTCCCAGACCGAAAAATCGAAGGCGAAGGAATGGAACAGGGTCCAGACATCGCGCTGGTCGAAGCGGAACCAGTCGCGGGTCGCATCGAATAGACGCGTGACATTCCGGTGCTCGACCATCACGCCCTTAGGCTTTCCGGTGGAGCCGGAGGTGTAGATGATGTAGGCCAAGCTTTGCGGCGACAGCCCAAGCGCGGCGTTGCGCGGATTCTGCGCGGACAGTGCTTGCCACTGCCGCGGCCCGTCGTCCATCAGCACCAGCCGCATGCCGTCCACTTCCGGCAACTGCCCGCTCAAGTCCGATTGGGCCAGCAGCGCCACAGGGCGGCTGTCCTCCAGCATGAAGGCAATGCGCTCTTGCGGATAAGCCGGATCCAGCGGCACGTAAGCGGCACCGCTTTTCAGCACGGCCAGAATGGCCACCACCATGTCCAGGCTGCGCTGCATGCAGATCGCCACCCGTTGCTCCGGCTGCGCGCCTATCTGGAGCAGGTAATGGGCCAGGCGGTTGGCCTGCTCGTTGAGTTCCCGGTAGCTCAGGCTCCGCTCCTTGTACTCCACAGCCAGCGCATCCGGTCTCAACTCAGCCTGGCGTTCAAACAACTGGTGCAGGCAGAGACCTTGCGGATAGCGCTCTCCCGCGCCGCTCCATTGCTGCAACATGACGCGCCGCTCCTCATCGCCCACGATATCCAGCCGCCAGGCCGGTTTTTGCGGCGCCTGCTCCAGCGCATCGGCCGTCTGCTCCAAAGCACGCAGCAGGTAGCCTGCAATGCGCGCGGCTCCGACGGGTTCGGCGATCTGCACGCTTACATCGAAGCCCTCGCCCAGATCGTCCACCGACAGGCCGAAAGGATAATTGGTGCGCTCATGCGCCGACAGCATCTCGATGCCCTGCTCCCAGCCGCTGCCGGCCTGCTGATCCACACGTTCGTTGGCACTGTGGCGGTAGTTGAGCAAGGCGGTGAACAGCGGCACAGTGGCCGGTACGGCGCTGCAGCGCTGGGCCAGCGCCAATGGCGCATGCTCATGCTGCATCAGTTCCGCCAACAAGGTCTGCGTCTGGCGCACGCCGTCCAGCACGCCGGTCTCGCCCAGCCGAATGCGCAGTGGCAGGGTATTGATGAACAGGCCCATGGCGCGATCGGCGCCCGCGCCGCCCTGCATGCGGCCAAACAGCACGGTGCCGAAGACCACGTCCTCGCGCCCCGTGCTGGCCGCCAGCACCAGCGCCCAGGCCCAGTGGAACAGGCTGGCGGTGCTCACGCCGGCCGCTCGCGCCTGGCGGCGCAGGCGGCGTGCCAGCTCCGGCGCGAGACGCTGCTGCACCTCGTCCACCCGGCTGCCATCGCCCTTGATATCGTCCAGCCCAAAAGGAGTGGTCGCTTCTTCGACATCGCCCAGCAAGCGGCGGAAGTAAGCTTCATGCTCCTGCGCCCTGCCGGCCTGGCGCGCCAGCGCCACAAAGTTGCGGAATGGGACAGGTTCATCCAGTTCGCGTGCCCGGCCAGCCTGGATCAGGCCCACTTCGTGGAACATCACGTCCAGCGTGGTGTGGTCCAATACCATATGGTGCAGCAGCAGTTGCAGCAGCCAGCGCTGCTGCTTGCCGTCGAAGGCGGCGAAACCATGCAGCAGGGGCGCCTTTCTCACGTCGAGACGGAAGCTGCGCGGATCGGCCAGCGCGCGCAACCGGGCTTCGGTGTCGCCAGGCGGCAGTTGCGGCAGTTCCAATGTGAACGGCGCCCGGCGCCAGACCACCTGCACCGGTTCCGGCAGGCCCTCCCACAGTACGGCCGTGCGCAGCACATCATGCCGGTCGATCACCTGCTGCAGGGCGTTGACGAAACCTTCCAGGCGCTCGCGCGAGTCAAAGGCCAGAACGGTGGAAGTCAGATAAGGATCGCCTTCCGTTTGCAGAAGATGGTGGAACAGGATGCCTTCCTGCAGCGGCGCCACGGGATAGATATCCTGGATATTCGCCGCACCGCCGGCGACCGTCGTAGTTATCTGTTCAATTTCGCGTGCGGTCAATCCAACCAGGGGCAGCATGTCCGGCGTGATGGCCGTGCAGCCGGCCAGGATGGCATTGGGCGGAACCGCCACCTCGCCGCCGTCCCGCGCCGACGCATTCACCGCGTCCGCCAGTGCCGCCAGCGTGGGCTGGGCAAACAGCATGCGGATATCGGTCAGCAAGCCTTGCTGGCGCAAGCGCTCCACCAGTTGCACCGCCAGCAGCGAATGGCCCCCCAGTTCGAAGAAGTGGTCGTTGCGGCCCACCTGCGGCAGATGCAGCAGCTCGCCCCAGATGCGCGCCAGCACCTCTTCCGTCGCGCCCTGCGGCGGCGCATAGGCGCGCTGGCCATGGCTGCCGCCCTCCGGCGCCGGCAAGGCTTGCCGGTCCAGCTTACCGTTCGGCGTCAGCGGCAAGGCATCCAGGATCACGAAAGCCGAGGGCACCATGTATTCCGGCAGCTCGCGCGCCAGGCCATCGCGCAAGGCTTGCGCGTCCAGGTCCGCCCCCACCACATAGGCCACCAGGCGCTGTTCGCCCGCCTGCTCCGCGCGTGCCAGCACCGCCGTCTCGCGTACCCCGGGCTGGCGCAGCAGCTGCGCCTCGATCTCGCCCAGCTCGATGCGCAGGCCGCGTATCTTCACCTGATGGTCGTTCCGGCCCAGGAATTCGATGCGCCCATCGGCCAGCCAGCGCCCCAGGTCGCCGGTTTTATACATGCGCGCGCCGGGAGCCGCGGCAAAGGGGTCGGGCAGGAAGCGCTCCCGCGTCAGTTCCTCCTGGTTCAGATAGCCGCGCGCCACGCTGGCGCCGCCGATATACAGCTCCCCCGCCACGCCCACCGGCACCGGCTGGCCATGACGGTCCAGCAGATAGATCGCGGTATTGGCGATCGGCTGGCCGATATGGATCACCGCGTCATCCGCCAGGCTGCGGCCCGACGTCGCCACCACCGCCGTTTCGGTCGGACCGTAGTTGTTCACCACCTCAAAAGGCAGATCGGCATCGGGGGCGCGGCTTTGGCGGTCGCCACCGATCAGCAGGGTGCGCAGGCTGCTGTTGCGCACCTTGCCATGGCGCCAGCGCTCCAGCGCCATCTCGGCCAGCGCCGTGACCAGGAAGCTGCAATGCAGCTCCTGCCGCTCCCACCATTCCAGCAGCAGCAGCGGATCGCCCGCCGCCGCCGCCGGGGCCAATGCCAGCGTGGCGCCCATGCACAGCGGCGGCCACACTTCCCAGGTGCAGGCATCGAAGGCGATGCCCGCTGTGCTGGACGAACGCTCGCCCGGGGCCAGCGGGAAGCGCTCGCAGTGCCAGCCGGCCAGATTGGCCAGATTGCGGTGTTCGACCATCACCCCTTTCGGGCGGCCCGTCGAACCCGAGGTATAGATCACATATGCCAGATGAGATGCTTCCAGGCCTGCCGGCGCCGGATTCCCGCTGGACTTGCCTTGCCATGCCGCTGCCGGATCGTCCAGTTCCAGCACCGTGGCCGTCATCAGCGCGCGGCTCGATGGCAGCAGTTCCTGCAGCGAGGATTGGGTCAGCACCACGCGCGGCCGGCTATCGTCCAGCATGAAAGCCAGCCGTTCGGACGGATACCGGGGATCGAGCGGCACATAGGCGCCACCCGCTTTCAGCGTCGCCAGCATGCCCAGCACCAGCGCCGCGCCGCGTTCGAGCACCAGGGCCACCCGCGTATCGGGTTTCACGCCAAGGCCGATCAGGTGATGCGCCAGGCGGTTGGCGCTCTCGTTGAGGCGCCGGTAGCTCCAGCTTTCGCCTTCCGTTTCAAGCGCCACCGCGTCCGGCGTCTGCGCAGCGCGCTGCTCGAACTGCCGGTGCGTGAACTGTTCCGTGTAACTGCGCTGGGTGGCATTCCATTCCGCCAGCGCTTGCTGTTCCTCCTGGCCTATCACGCCGATGTGCCAGGCCGCCGTATCCGGAGCGCGTTCCAGCGCATCCGCCAATTGCTCCAGCGCGCGCAGCATATAGCCGCAAACGCGGTCCGCATCGACCGGCAACGCGACCAGGGAACTCAGTTTGAAATCCTGCCCCAGGTCGTCCACCCGCAAGCTGAAGGGATAATTGCTCAATTCCCGGATCGGCAGCATGCGCACGCCGTCACCCCACTCCTTCCCGCCGGCCGCTTGAATGGCGGCCGCGCTATGGCGGTAATTAAGCAGGGAGGAGAACGGCGCTACGCCCTTGGCCAGTCCGGTGCAGCGCTGCGCCAGGCTGAGTGGCGCATCTTCATGCCATACCAGTTGCGCCAGCATGGCGTGGACGGCGCGCACGTCCTGCGCCACACCGCCTTGGCCGAAGCGGATGCGCACCGGCAGCGTATTGACGAACAGGCCCATGGTCCGTTCCGCATCCACACCGCCGTGCATGCGGCCGAACAGCACGGTGCCAAAAACCACGTCGTCGCGGCCCGAGCACTGGGCCAGCACCCGCGCCCATGCCCAGTGGAACAGGCTGGCGGCGCCGACGCCCAGCTCCCTGGCCTGGCGCCGCAGACGTTGCGACAGATCGGTTCCGGTATGCCGCTCCGCCTCGCGGATGGCGCTGCCGTCGCCGCGCACATCGAGCAGGCCGAAAGGCGCCGTCGGCTCGTCGACATCGCCCAATATGGAGCGGAAGAAGGCTTCATGTTCCTGCATCCGGCCTGGCTGGCGCGTGCGCGCCACGAAATGGCGAAAAGGTACCGCCTCGGGCAAGGCCGGTCCACGCCCGGTCTGGATCGCCGCCACTTCCTGGAACAGCAGCGACAGCGCGGCATGGTCCACCACCATATGGTGCAGCAGCAGTTGCAGCAGCCAGCGCCCCTCCACGGGATCGAAAGCCGCATAGCCGCGCATCAGCGGGGCCTGCCGCACGTCAAGACGTACGCGGCGCGGATCGCTGTGTTTATCCAGTTCGGCCAGCGTATCCTCGCCGGACAATTCAGGGAAAAGAATTTCTACCTTCGCCTCACGCCACACCACCTGCACCGGTTCGGCCAGGCCTTCCCACAGGACAGCGGTACGCAGCGCATCATGCCGCGCCACGCTCTGCTGCAGGGCCGCGATGAAACCGTCCAGCCGCGCGCGCGTATCGAAAATCCAGGTATTCACCAGCAGGTAAGGATCGCCTTGCGCCTGCAGCAGATGGTGGAACAATATGCCTTCCTGTAAAGGCGCCAGCGGATAGATGTCCTGGATGTTGGCTGCGCCTCCCGGAACAGTGGCGGCAATGCGCGCAATCTGCGCTTCGTCAAGCTGCAGCAGCGGCAGCATTTGCGGCGTAATCGCCGTACCGTCCGAAGGAATCCGGTAGTTGGCGGCCGGTGCGGCGGCGGCAGGCTGTCCACCCTCGTCCACTGCGCGCGCCAGCGCCGCCAGCGTGGGATGCGAGAACAGCACGCGGCTATCCACATGCAGTTGTTCATGCCGCATGCGTTCGATCAGATGCAGCGCCAGCAAGGAATGGCCGCCCAGTTCAAAGAAGTCATCCTGCCGGCCTACCTTTTCCAGTTGCAGCAGTTCCGCCCAAATGCGCGCCAGCATGGCCTCGGTCCTACCTTCAGGAGCCTCGTAGCCGCGCCGCGCATATGCGGCATCCTCCGGCGCGGGCAAAGCCCGCTTGTCGATCTTGCCATTCAGCGTCAGGGGCAAGGCGTCCAGGCGCATATAAGCTGCCGGCACCATATAGTCCGGCAGCTGGCGCGCAAGGGCTTCGCGCAGACGCTGCGAATCGATCTCGCCGCCGGAAGGCACCAGATAGGCCACCAGGCGCCGGTCGCCGGGACGGTCCTCGCGCACCACCACCACTGCCTCGCGCACGGTCGGCTGGCACAGCAGCCGGTGCTCGATCTCGCCCAGTTCGATGCGCAGGCCACGCAGCTTCACCTGCTGGTCGTTTCGTCCCAGGAATTCGATGCGGCCATCGTCCAGCCAGCATCCCAGATCGCCGGTCTTGTACATACGCGCATCCGCCGTGCCGGCAAAGGGATCGGTCAGGAAGCGCTCGCGCGTCAGCGTGTCCTGATTCAGATAGCCGCGCGCCACCCCCGCCCCGCCCACGAAAATCTCTCCCGGCACGCCGGGCGGCACCAGCTGTCCAAAGCGGTCCAGAATATAGATGGCAGTATTGGCCAGCGGCCTGCCTATGTGCTTGACCTTATCCTGCGCCAGGCTGCGGCCGGAAGTTACAAGAATCGTGGTCTCGGTCGGTCCATAGTTGTTAATGACTTCAAAAGGCAGGTCCGCCTCTGGCGTCATCTTTTGCTGCTCGCCGCCGATCAGCAAGGTACGCAGGCTGCGCTTGACACGGCTATCGCCGTGCCGCATGCGCTCCAGCGCCATCTCGGCCAGGGCCGTGGTCAGGAAGCTGGTTTGCAGGTCCTGTTGCTGCCACCACTCAAGCAGGCGCAAGGCATCGCCCGCGGTGTCGGCCGGCGCCAGTACCAGCGTCGCGCCCATGCACAGCGGCGGCCAGACCTCCCAGCTGCTGGCATCGAAAGCCACGCCCGACAACGCGGACGAACGTTCTCCCGGCACCAACGGAAGGTGCTCGCAATGCCAGCTGATGACATTCGTCAGCCCGCGATGTTCGATCTGCACGCCCTTCGGCGTGCCGGTCGAACCGGACGTGTACAGCACATAAGCCAGATGGCCGGGCTGCAAACCGCCCGCGCCGCGCACTGGATTGGCAGCGGACTGTTCGCGCCAGAGCGCAAGCGGGTCCACCAGATCCAGCACCGGCTGATCCTTCAGTTGCGGCCGCAGATGCGGCTGGGTCAGCACCAGAAGCGGGGCGGCATCAGCCAGCATATGATCGATACGTTCCTGAGGCCAGGCAGTATCGAGCGGCGTATAGGCGGCTCCCGCCTTCAGCACCGCGAGCATGGCGACCACCATCTCCAGACTGCGCTCCAGGAACAATGCAATCAGCGCATCGGGGCGCGCGCCCTTTGCGCGCAGGTGATGCGCCAGGCGGTTGGCCTCTTCGTTCAAGGCGCGGTAGCTCAGGGATTGGCCGCAGTATTCGGCGGCGACAGCGTCCGGCGTCCATTGCGCCTGGTGTTCGAACAACTCATGCACGCCAAGGTGCAGGGGATAGTTACGGTACTCGCCATTCCAGGCCGACAGCAGTTGCTGTCTTTCCGCCGTCTCCATCAGGGGCAGCGCAGCCAGCGCGACCGGGTCCTGCCCGGCTGCCGCCCGCGCCAGAATCTCCAGCCGGCGGCGCAGCGCCGCCACTTCAGCGGCCGGGATGCGGCGACGGTCCCAATGGAGGGTGATGCGCATGCTGCCTGTAGATGCGTCCCCTGCCTCGCCATGCAGCGCCATGACGAGCGGCGCCTGCTCCTGCCACATCTGCGCCATAGACGGCGCATTGCCAGCGGTGGCGTATGCCTCCGTCATCAGCGCGGCATCGTAGGGATGACCGTCGCGCCCCCGCTCGCGCAACAGCTGCGCCACGGGATAGCGCGCATGCGCGGCGCACAGCTGCAGCTCGTCACGGACATGCAGCATATTCCGCGCCGTATCCTGATCCCAGGCCAGTTGCGCGGTGAGCGGCAGCACCGCGCTTATGCGTCCTGCCGCTTCACTCCCGGCATCAGGCCAGGCATCCGCGATGCCAAGCCGGATTTCGCCGTCGCAGGTGCAGCAGCGCGCCAGACAGGCGGCGAATGCCGTCAGCCAAAAATCGCGCACTGAGCATTGCTGTTCTCGCGCCAGCGTTCGGATGCGCCGGGCAAGTCCGGCGTCGATTTCCCAGGACTGCGATGTATCGGCGGCGACGCCTTCATCCGTCAGCCCCTTGTCAAAAAGGGACGCCGCCGCCTCCGGCAAGCGCTGACGCCAGAACGCTTCGCTTTCGCGGGCGGCCGGCGCAGGATATTCCTGTTCAGAGAGCGAGGCGATCGTTGCCGGGAAAGGGTCTTGCCCAGCTTTTCCGTAGATACCAGTCATTTAACTCCTCCAAAAGCGAATGCTGAATGCTGCCCGGAGACGCCTGGGTCAGGAATGCCATCCTGGCGCCGGCGTTTATGTCTATAAATGCGGGAAAATTGCTACAAGAAAAACAACTGAGAATCCCATAAAAATGTGGGATATGAACTCGCAATAAGTCTGCCGATGATCAATTAACTTGCAAAATAATTGTTTTCACCAGCATGCATACCACTTTCAATGCATGCACATTGAAATTTTCCAATTAGCAATTAATCAATGTTTTCATTTCTATCGAGCGCAAGCGTAAAACAAAACCGGTGGCTTGTCATTTGTTTTTTTAAAATATGAATTGACTGGCAATTAAAAATATTCAACGCATATTGTTATACTTCAAAAAAACTTTCCTGTAAAAAACTGCCGAACCATAACATCCTGGACAAATGTACTGACTACAAATTACGCACCCACCTTATCCAAAAAATGATCGACCGCAATACCGCCGCGCCGAATGACAAAACCTGCTTAAATTCAGAGATCTACCTTTGTAGTCACTGCCTGCCATTTAATATAAATAGTCACTCAAAATAACTAGGCAGAATTAGACATTTTCCAAATGGCATTATTTCCCAGTTCTAAAGCATCCGCCCTGCATTTGCTTCCCTCATAAGCGCCGAGATAATATGCGGACAAAATTAGGGCATAAAAAAACCCCGGAGTAATTCCGGGGTTTCCAGCCGGGGGGCAACGCCCGGCAAGCGTATTTTGAATCTATTGGCGCGGCTCGCTGTCCAGCTCCCGCAGGAAGGGCAGGCTCGGTGTGAAGAAATACTCCCCGCCCAGCATTTTCACGAAGCGCATCAGCAGATGCGGGCGCATGCCGCCGCGGCTTGGCCAGAGTTGCGGCTGGATCGTGGTGTTTAGCGCTGCCTGCCCGTTCAGCCCTTCGAAACCGGCGCCGGCAAACGGGAACTGGTCATGGTCGGAGCCGTTCTGCTGGATGGAGAACTGCCGCAGTTGCGCCTGATGGCACATGAACAGCAAGCCAACCCCGCTGCTGGGCGCCTCGCCGCCCGTTTCCAGGTCGGGCCGCGCGCCATAGGTGATGCCGCGCCGAGCGATGCGCATGCTGCGTTCAAACTCGATGGGCGCCCCCACGTAATGGGGAATATCGCCGCGCGGATTGGTGCGCCGGATGTGCGAATGGAAGGGACAGACGCCGGCGGCATCGCCCTCGGGCGGGCGATCGCTGGCGAAATTGAAGTTGTTCTGGCCCGCGCCCGGCACAATGGGCGCGGCGGGAAAGAGCGCCGTGCCGTCCTGGTGGCGGCCCACGGCCAGCGCGCCGGCGTCGCGCGGGCTGATATCGAGCACGCTGGCCAGTTCCTCGATCCCATCGTCAAAGGCCTTCACATTCTGTTCCAGTTTGCGGAAAACGAAGTAGCTGCCATAGCGTTCCGTTCCCGCGCTTTTCTCCTGCACCAGCACCAAGCCGGCCGGCGCCTCCGGGTCCCAGTTGTCGAAGCCCCGTTCCGCCCGCTCTTTCTGCAGATCGGCGACAATCATCTGCGGATTGGAAATGCCGTCCTGATAGCCGAACTGCTCGATTTCCACGCCGGGGCGGCCGGGGAAATCGAACAGCAGCTTGTCGCCACGCTCCACGAAAACGCCAGCCCCGATTTCGCGCAGCTCGCCCAGCACCTGCTGCACATTGGCGTTCAGGCGCTCCTTGTCGTCGTCGGCCAGCAGCAGCATGGCGTGGACCTCGTCCTGGAAGCCGCTCTCCCACTCGCTCACCGGCGGATCGTTGATCGGATCGAGTTCCACCTGGTTGTGGCGCTTCATGCCTTTCACAAAGAAGGGATCAGCCGGGCGCTGGCTTTCCGCCACGCCCAGTGCGACGTAGCCCCGCGCCGACAAGGCCAGGCAAGCAAAGGCTTCACCGACACCCTTGTTGCGCCGGAAGGCTACGGTCTGCGCCAGTTGGCCGGCGGCGGAGGTGATGCGCTCGCGCCCCGTCTTCGCCAACCAGGCCCGCGCCGGCTTGGCGTCCGGCGCGAAGACGATGAACAGGTGGGCGCTGTGATCGCGTCCGTGTCCCTTGAGGATATTGCCCTGCACATCGCCCAGGGCCTGCAAAACAGCTGGATCGCTGGTATCCAGCGCTGCGTTGAGATTCAACATATGCACTCCTTTCGTGTTACACAATGACGTCGTCGTCCGCCGCCTGGCCGTCGACGCGCGGCGCCTGTCCGCGCAGCACGGAATTGCCGTTGTTGTAGAGAACCCGCTGATCGACCGGCACCGGCTCCTGCCAGTGCGCCGCGGACATCTCGCCATTCAGGCCATACACGGCCAGCGCATTGGCGTACACCACTTGGTGAATCACGTCGGCCGGCAGGCCGCGCCTGGCCATCAGGCGCGCCGATTTGGCTACGGCCAACGGGTCCGAAACGCCCCAGTCGCATGCGGAATCGACGATGATGCGTTCCGGCCCATGGCGCGCCACGATCTCGCTCAAACGTTCGTTGCCCATCTTGGTCGAGGGGTAGATGGTGAAGGCGCACCAGTAGCCGCGCGCCAGCACCTCCTCCACGGTTTCTTCGTTGTTATGGTCGATCACGCAGCGCGCCGGGTCGAAGCCACATTCTTCCAGCACATTCATGGTGCGCGTCGTGCCTTGCTTCTTGTCGCGGTGCGGCGTGTGGATCATGATCGGCAGATCGAACTCCTTGGCCAGCTCGATCTGCGCCCGCAGCGCGCGGTCTTCGGCCGGGGTCTGTTCGTCGTAGCCGATTTCGCCCAGCGCCACCACCCCTTCCTTGCCCAGATAGCGCGGCAGCACATCGAGCACGGCGTCGGCCAGCGCCGCATTATTGGCTTCCTTGGGATTGAGGCCGATCGCGCAGTAATGGCGGATGCCGAACTGCCCCGCACGGTAGCGTTCAAAGCCGGTAATGGTGGAAAAATAATCGATAAAGCTGCCGACGCTGGTGCGCAGCTGCCCCAGCCAGAACGCCGGCTCGATAACGGCCACGATGCCGGCGCGCGCCATCGCCTCGTAATCGTCGGTGGTGCGCGCGATCATATGGGCGTGCGGGTCGATCAGCATGCCGCTGCCGCCCGCCGGCAGGCGCGCCGCCGCATGGCGCGCCTGTTCCATGCGCCCGGCATCGGCCACCAGCTGCGCCAGCATGGACGGGGTCAGCGTGCCGCCGCAGCAGGGACAGGCCACGCTGCGCTCGCTGAACATTTCCTCGATGGTGGCGGCATCCGGCGCCGCGACACCGCCATTGCTTGGAATGGGCATGGCGCCTCCTATTCGTTGGTGGTATGGGGACAGCAATCGGACCAGGACAGTTGCGCCGCGCGCTCCTCCAGTCCCTGGCGCCGGCATTCGGCGAGCAGCAGGCCGGCGTCGGCGCCGCCGGCCGCGCGCAGGCTCAGTGCCACGGCCAGGCGTTCTATTTCATTGCCGCTTTCCAGTACGCGCAGCATGGCGGCATGGCCCCTGCCATCGGCATGCGGCGCGACGCAGCGCCACAGCTCGGGACTGACTGACCGTCCTGCCGCCCAGCGCTCATGCGCCAGGTCGAGCAGCATCTGCGCCAGCGCCGGATTGGCGCGCTGCTCCAGTCCTTGCACCGGCCACAGCGGGCTGTCGAGAAAAAAGCTCTTCACCACCATCTGGTTCCAGGCCCCCTCATCGAAGCGCTCCACCGGGTAAGGATTGCGGTGGGCGATGGCTTCGTACACGGGGCGCATGCTGGAGCGCACCGCCTCGCGCGCCCGGTGCTCGATGGCCTCGGCCGCCGGATACAGGGGAAAGCCGCGATACAGTGCGATGGCTTCATTGATTTCCGCCGTATCGGCCAACGCGTCCAGGCGCTGCGCGAAGAGCACCTCCTGGCCGCCGTACGCCGCCAGGACGAAGGCGATGCGCGCGGCCTGGTCGATACGCCAGTCGCCTGGCTCCAGGCCGGGGCGCAGGCGGCCCGCCTGGGCCAGTTCCACCGCGTCCAGCCGCAGCGCGTCGCGGCCCAGCCGGCGCGGCGCCTGGCCCAGGGCGCGCGCCAGAACAGCCGCGCCATCCTGGCCCATCAGTGCTTCCAGCTGGCCGCCGAACCAGGCCAGCGCTTCGCCGGGCAGACGCGCGCGCAGCCAGCCGTCGAGCATGACGATGGCGGCGCCGCTGCGCTGCCCGGAATCGGTCACGGTATTCATGGTGTCCTCCTCATGTACCCGGAATCACGCGCTGCAGCAGGCGGGTCGCGCCATACGCCGCCACGCAGGCCGCCAACAGCGGCAAAGGCGCGCCGGCTACCGCCAGGATCAGGCCATCGAGCAGGGAAATGGCGGCAATCAACTGCGCCACCGCCCGCCCCACATCGCCGCGCGCGGCACGGCGGTGCAGCAGGCGCACGGCCAGCACATCGGCCGCTAGCAAGGCCAATAGCATTGCGGCGGCCATCCCCGCACTGCCGGGCTGCGCCAACATGTCCAGCGCGGCCGGTGCATACGCCAGCGGCGCAATGGCCAGCACGGCCAGCGGCCAAAGCCGCTCCAGCCGGTCCAGGCTTTCCTGTTTGGCGGCATAGGTCAGGCCCGCCACATGGGCCAGCACGGCCATGCCGGCCGCCGCCAGCGCCGCACCAGGCAACTCTTGCGGCGCGGCCGCCGCCGCCCCGGCTGCCAAATACACCAGGGCGCGGCACACGCCCATGACCAGAGGGCTGGCCGGATTGCCCTTGTGCCAAACGTCGTACAGCAGGATGCAGGCCGCCAGCGCGCAGCCACTCAGCACCGGCGCGGCACCGCACAGGGCCAGGCCGAACAAGCCCAATGCCAGCAGCGCAAAACCCGTGCAGAACACCGCAGCGGCGCTGATCTCGCCCGCCGGGATCGGCCTGCTGGGGCGTTCGCGCGCGTCGATGGCGCGGTCGAAGGCATCGTTCAAATACATGCCGGCCAGGTAAAAGGCCGAGATGGCGGCCATCACCAGCGCCGTGCGCGGCTGGAAGGCCGCCGCGCTGCCGCCGCCCAGCACCGTTCCGGCCAGCACATTGGTCCAGACCGTGGGCAGATTCGAGACCCGTCCCAGGCGCAGATAGACGCCCAGGGCCGGCGTTTTACGGATCAGGGTACTCATGCTCGCAATTCCTCGATAATGAAAGCCAGCTCGCCGGCGATCGCCGCCGCCTTGGACACAGGGCGGAAGGCCGACGGCAGAACATCCCAGGTATAGGTTTCCACTTCCAGCAGCGGCAGACGCGCCATGGCGGGCAAGGCCGCCAGCGCCGCCCGCAGCTGTGCCTGGGTGGATGCGAAAACGCCGCCGGCGGCCAGGAACACCGGCACATGACAATGGATGCGCCATTCGCCCCGCGCCGCTCCGCGCGCAAAGGCCGCCAACGCTTCGGGCAGGTCGCCGTAGTGCTGCCGGCCCTGGCCTTGCACCACCACCTGGTGCAGGTAGACGCCTTGCTCCAGTGCCGCCAGCTCAGGCAACAGGTCGGCCCGCATGGCGGGAATGCGCAAGGCGCTGGAGAGCTGCAGCTTGGGCACGGCGATGCCGGCTTCCGCCAGCCGTGCCAGGGCGGCGGCGGGCTCCTCGAAACCGACCGCCGCATGGCAGACGTCGTAGCAGATGCCGAGATGGCGGCGGGTCAGCGCCTCGGCCTGCGCCATGCTCACGCCGGCCAGGCCGGCCAGCCGGGTGCAGGCTTGCGCATTCAACAGATGGCGCTGGAAGAAGTCCAGCACATCATCGGTGTTCTCCAGCAGACAGGCCGGTTCCGGCTCCAGCGCCAGGACCACGCAGCGGCCGGCCGACGCTTCCAGATCGCGCAGCATGACGACAGCCTGCTGCAGCTGGCGCGCCATCAGGCCGATACCGTCCGCATCCAGGCCATGTCGCCAGCCTCCGGGGACGGTGGAAATGCTGCCCGCTTCGCCAGGCGCCAGCAGCCGCGCCAGAATGCGCGCCGCGCTGGCCGTATAGTCCAGGCGCTCCGCGCTGCGCCAATCGGGCAGATAGACCTTCTCTTTGACGCGGGTGCCGTGGAATTGGCCGTAGGGGAAAGCATTGATGGTGGAGACATAGGCGTGCAGCCGGTCCAATTGCGATTGGAAAGCGGACAACGCCGCTTCCGTATCCAGCGTGGCCACGGCCTGGGCCGACAGACGCAGACCGACACCGAAAGCCTGGCCGGGCGCCAGCAGCGCACCTTCCTCCAGTCCGGCGCGCACCGCCGGAATGTATTCCTCCAGGCTGTCGCTCACCTCCTGCCAGCTTTCGCCCGCATGGATATTGCTGCAATAGCACAGCGTCGTCAGTCCCGAACCCACGCTCATGCGCATGCCAGCCCTCCTTCTTGTTCCTGCAGCCAGGCGGCGGCGGACAGCACCAGGCGCGGGTCCATGGCATGCGCCTCCACCCCTACACCGATGGCCGCCAGCAGCGTGACGCTGAGTTCCCCGCCCAGATGCTCGCGGAACTCATCCAGCCCCGCCAGCACGGCCAGGCCGCCCTGCGCCGTGCGCGCCAGCAGCAGCGGATGCCACAGACGAAAGCCCAGCCGCGCCAGCAGGCGGTGGATGCGCAGCTCCGCGCCCGGCGCCAGCAGACCGGCCAGCACCGAGTAGCGCGCGTCGAGCGCGATGCCGATGGCGACCGCTTCGCCATGCGACAGCGCATGCCCGCTCAGCCGCTCCAGCTTGTGCGCCGCCCAGTGGCCGAAATCCAACGGCCGCGCCGAGCCGCGCTCGAAGGGATCGCCGCCCCGGCTGATCTGGCGCATATGCAGTTCGGCGCTGCGGCGGATCAGGGCCGTCAGCGGCGCGGCATCGCCGGCCGCCAACGCCGCAGCGTCCTCCTCGATATCGTAAAAGAAATCGCGGTCGCGTATCAGCGCCACCTTGACCGCTTCGGCCAGGCCGGCGCGCTTTTCGCGCAAGGGCAGCAGATCGATGAAGGCGGCGTCGTTGATCACGCCCCAGGGCGGGCTGAAAGTGCCGACCAGATTCTTCTGTCCCTGCCAGTTCAGCGCATTCTTCACGCCGACCCCGCTGTCGCCCTGGGCCAGCACCGTGCTGGGAAAGCGGATATGGCGCACGCCCCGGTGAAAAATGGCGGCGGCATAACCCACCGCGTCGAGCACCGCGCCGCCGCCGATGGCCACGGCATAGGAATGGCGGTCGATGCGGCGTGCCGCCAGCGCCGCCAGCAGGCTTTCCAGCAGGTGCGGATCGTTCTTGCAGGCCTCGCCGCCAGGCACGCTCACCACCTCGCCCGCCAGCTCGATGCCGTCGGCATGGGCCGCCGCATATGCCGCGATGCGCGCCGGCAGCGCGGGCTGCGCCCGCAGCAGCCCGGCATCGGCAAACACCGCCATGCGGTGCCGCCGCTGCGGCTCACGCAGGGCCAGCAGACGCCTCAGGTTCGGATTGGCGGGGTCGAAGGCATCGCGCGTGAAGATCAGCGGCAGCACGTATTCAACGCTGAAGCCGTGCTGCTGCCATTCCTCCCCATCGGCGGCGTCCGCCGCCTTCAATTGAACTCCTGCCCGATCTTGGGCTGGACGTGCGACAGCATGAAGGGCGGCGCCGCGATGCGGTTGGGATGCGCCGCACCGGCCGGATTGCGCGTCACCTGCTGCGCCACCAGCTTCATTTCGTACATCAGGCCAAGCGCATCGTTGAGCTTTTCCGGCTCGCCATGGAAGACGGTATCCAGGGCGCCCAGCAGCCGCATATAACTGCCGTAGAACTGCTGGGCGGCGAAGAAGGCAGCGGTGCCGCTCTGGTAGTCGCTCAGGGCGGCATTCGGCAGCAGATCGAACACCATGTCTTCATCGAGCGGCACCGGCTCGCCCGCGTACGACCAGCCGGACGGCGCGGACGGATTCTCGATCAGGCGCTTGCCGTGGAAAATTTCGCCGAATTTGAAGTAGTGGGCATAGGCCCCATCGGTGCTGTCGATGGGAGTGAAACCGTCACCTTCCTGGGCGCCCTCGCCCTGCACCACGATCACGCCGAGGGCCGCTTCGGCCGAGGCCAAGTCGCTCACCTTGCCGTCATAGCTCTCGCTGCGCACGAGCCGGGTGATCGGCGGGAACCAGCGGCTGACGTCGACCTGCTCGTCCAGCTTCGGTTCCGCGAACACCGGTTCGCCGCTCTCCACCAGCCGGGCCAGCGCCTCAGCGATGGCCTTATAAAAGTCGCCGATCGAGGCATATTCGCCGGGGATGCTGGCCGGCGCCGCTTCCACATCCTCGCCCGGCAGCACGCCATCATAGTCAGGCTTCTCGATGGCCATGAAGACCGACTCGGTCTGCTCCGGCGTCAGGGCCTTGAGCGACACCTGCAGGCCATCGTTGATATTCAGCGGCAGCGGCCCCGGATAGTACAGGCCCTGGCCCGCCGCCGTGATTTCCGGGCGGCCGCCGATGGCGATCAGGGTATTGCAGACCAGGGTCATATGCAGCATTTCTTCCACCACCACCGACTGCACCAGGGCGGCGGCTTGCCGGTTGGCGTTCTGCTTGAGCGAGAACAGGCCGGTCAGATACACCGGAATGGTGGCCAGTTCCAGCTGGATGGCGCTGGCCAGGGCGCTCTGCACCTGGTCGACGCTCTCGGCGCGCCTCAGCGCCTTAATGTGTTTCTCGCTAATCCGCATCATGGCAGGTTTCCTCTATATTGGATGGTCAAGGCTGGATGGGTTCAGGGATTGGGGCCGCGCGATTTGCCCGGCAGCGTGCCCACCGGCGCGGCGCGGCCGTCCTGCGGCCGCAGGGCGGCACCGCCGCGCGTGGGGCAGCGCTTGCCGAACATATGCAGCAGCGATGACGGCCGGCCCTGGCTTTCCAACACCTGGTCGAAGTAGCGGATCAGCATGGCGCGCTTGGCCGAGGACATATCGCGCGTAACCGGCATCTGGTCGGGATCATTGATGCCCTTGTCGAGCACGAAGCGCATGATGAAGGCGTTGGCGTCAGCCTGGTCTTTTTGCGAGAAGTCGAACAAGCCCTGGCTCATCACCGGATACAGATTGGCGTATTGCTGCAGGATGGGCTGCACATCGTTCCAGGTCGGATTATCGACGACCGGCACCGTGCTGAACACGAGCACGGCAAGCTTGTCGAAGTTCTGCTGCAAGGCCGGATCGCTGCCGCTGAAGTTGTAGGAAATCGTGTAGAGCTGGCCATCGATGTATTCGCGCGGATGGTCCATCACTTCCGGCCCCTGCAGGCGGACAGCAACGCGGCCGGCAGCATCGGTCACGGGCAGCGCCGGCTGGAATTGGACGGCGAAGGCTGGCACATTATTCACCGGCAGCAAAGCCCTGGGCGTGGTGCCGGGCGGCTGGCTGACCGGGGTGTTGTCGGTATCGGTGGCGGGCGCCGCGACCCAGAAATTGAGCTGCTGGCCGGCCATCGGCTGGCCGTAGCGCGCCGCGTAGATGGTGGTGTCGGCATGGTTGGCATTGCTGTCGTTCGGATCGAGGCGGAACACGATGTCTTCCGAACGCACCTCCAGCCCCAGCAAGCTTTCGCGGATCGCCACCACGGACTTGCCGTCCTGATTCGGGCCGCTGAGCAGCGCAAAGGGCAGCTCATTCATGACATCGTAGATGCTCTGGTGCAGAGGCACCGACTGGATGCCGGACAGGTTCCATTGCTGGTAATCCGTCTGATCCAGCGAAGCCAGCACGTAATAGGCCTCCGGGCCGATCAGGTCATCCTGCGCCGTCAGCGGGTCTTTGAGCAGGACGATCTGCATCGGCCCCAGTTGCTCGATCAGGTATTTATCGGCCAACGGCAAGGCGTTGCTCAAGTCCAGCTGCAGGGTTCTGTTCTGGTCCACGAACGCGCTAAAGCAGCCGATATTCTGGGTACTGGCCAAGTCGCCAGTACGGTTGCGCGTAGTGGGCATGAAGCGCCGCCCCAGGATGAAGGAGCGGGGCTCCTGGGCAATCACCGGGCCGATGGCCCCGATCAGCTTACCGTAGCAGAATTCATTTTCGCCATATTTGGTGCCAAAGCCGTAGGTTGTGAGACGGATCGACAGCGTGCCAGATTGACTGAAGGAATACAGCTCCTGCAGGAAGGGGCTGTTGATGCCATCCAGATTCCATTCCAGCTGCGTCAGCACCGACTGGAACATGGCGGAAGCGCCCGAATCGCCGGGCGCGGCGCTGCGGCCGAACCAGAGGTCGCGGAAAGGGTTGGCCTCGTATTCGCTGCGCAGGACCACTTGGCCATTGGGCGCCACCAGCGTGATGCCAAGGCCGTAGAGATTGGAAGCCAGCTGCCAGTCTGGATCGACGTCGACGATCTTGGCTGAAGCGCGGTCGAAGGCATTCCCAACGAACATGTTCAGCACCGGATCGCCTTGCCCTATCTGGAGATTCCCTGATGGATCGACCACGCTGCGCACGGCGGCGTCGCGGAAGCGGAAGATGCCGGTGCCGACCGGGTTCCACCAGCCATTGGCCTGCTGGTTCTCCTGCAAGTCCTGGAAATAGGGTTCGAAGGAGATATTGTCGAAATGGCGCGGGTCGTTGTTGACGGTCGAGACGTCTGCCTGGAAATAGCCGGAAAAGGCCAACCTGGGTGGCTGCAAGTAGCTCATGGGGTCTCCTGGGGTGTATGTTTCTCAGGTCTGCATGTATTCGAAGCTGGGTCCAACGTTCTGCGCGCTGCCCGGCGCGACAGGGGTTTGCACCAGGGCCACGGCCTCGATGCGCAGGCTGTACATCAGGCCAATGGCGGCGTCGAGCCGCCCGGGCTGGCCGTTAAAGCAGGTATGCAGAGCGTTCAGCAGGCTGTTGTAGCTGTAGATGAATTGCGCCAGCCGCGTATGCGCCTGCGTGCCCGGCGTGAACTGGGCCAGCTTGCAGTTCGGCCGCAGCGGATAGACGCCGTTGTCGTCGAAGGGGATGGGCGCGCCGGCATAGGCATAGCCGTCTGCCGTTTTCACCAGCGCGCGGCCGGCGTGGATTTCGCCGAAGCGGTAGAAGTGGGCCAGCACGTCCGGGCTTTCGTAGGGCGAGCTGCTGCTGCCCTCCCCTTGCAGCACGATGATGTCGATGGCGCGCACCGCGCTGTCCGCACCCGTGATGGCAAACAGCTGGTCGGGCGGGAACCAGTTGCCCTGCACCACCTGGCGCGGCAACGAGGATGGTTCGAAAATACCGTCGCCCAGTTCCACGATCTTGGCTTGCAAGGCGCGATAGAAAGCGCCGATGGTTTCGTACTCGGGCTCGATCTCCGCCTTTTCGCGCACGGGAATCGGCTGTTCCGGTTCCTCGATCTGCATGAAGACCTGCTTGACCAGATCGCGCGAAAACGCCTCGATGCCGACCGTGAAATCGGGGCCGCCGATATGCATGGGCAGCGGGCCGGGATATTCCGGCACGAAGCCTGGCCGGTTGATCTGCGGCTGGCCGCCGATGGCGATCAGGATATTGCTGGCGATGCACATATGCAGCATCTCCTGCATGGTGATGGCGCGGATCAAGCCGGCAATGGCCTCGTTCTTGCCCGCCACCAGGGAGGCGGTGGCCGTGAAATACGGCGGAATGGTGGAGTGTTCCAGCTCGATGGCGTTTTGCAGCGGGCCAAACAAGTCCTGGGCCGCGCGTGCCTGGCGCACGGCGCGCACATAGTTGCGGTGTAGCCGGATCATGGTTTTCCTCCCTGGCGCGCCTGGTAAGCCTGATAAGCCATGAAGACGGCGGTCTTGCCCGCCGTTTGCAACGGGTCGAGCGCCAGCACCGGCCGCGCTTCCGCCTCGGCGGGCGCAACCGCCCTTGGCGCGGCCGCCTTGCCTTTCAGCGGCTTGCCGTCCGCCCCCGGCTGGCGCAGCCAGCGCAGGATCATGGCGCGCTTGGCATCGGACAGGTCGCGCGTGACCGGCATATGATTCGGATCGCTTTGCGGCAGCGAGAACGCCAGGTCGAGGATGCGCACATGGGCCACCACCGAATCGTAGTCGGCCAGGTCGATCAGGTGGCGGCTCATGATCGGATACAGATTGGCGTACTGCTGCAGGATGGGCTGGATATCCGGATACCAGGCCGGCACCGCCGGCGCCGCCACGCGGTCGTAGGCCAGCAGGCTGATGAAGTTCCAGATATTCTGCGGGCTGCCCTTGGGCTGGGCCGGCATCTGCCAGCCGATGCCGTACAGCTGGCCATCGATATAGCCGCGCGGATTACCGGGCCCGGCCGCCGGCGCATGGATGCGCAACTGGGCGCGGCCGCCGGCGTCGGTGTTCAGCTGCTCGGGGTAATCGAGCTTGCCGGTATTGATGGTGGGCGGTTGGGAACTCGCCATCAGGCCAAGCTGGGTGCCAAACACCAGGGTGGTGGCAAGCGGCTGGCCATAGCGCGTGGCGTACATTTCGGCGGCCACGGTTTCGTCCGGATTCAAGCGGTAGACGATGCTGTCGGCGCGCGCATACAGGCCGCCGAAGGATTCCTGCACCAGCACCCGGTAGCTGGACGGCGCCTCGCCGCTGCCGGCAGCAGGAGTCAGCAGCAGCAAGGGGCGGCTTCCGATATTCTGCGCGATCCAGGGATCGAGCTGGCTGTAATCGAAGTCCTCGATGCCGGCGGTGCGCACATACCAATCCTGCTGCGCGCGCGCATTGCCGTTCTGGTAGCCCACCTCGCCCAGGATCGCGACCGAAGCCGCGCTCACCGTCTCCAGTGCTCCATCGGGGTTGCTGCGGTCCACCGCCAGCAGCAGACGGCCCAGGTTTTCGAAACCGCCATCGGCCCCTTCGATGGGCAGGCAGTTGCCAAAATCGGCGCTGACGCGCTGCCGCTGTTCCTGTACCAGGCAGGTGAAGAAGGACACGCCATGCGCCGGCGTCATCACATTGCTGAAGGCCGGAATCATCTGCCGCCCCGGCACGAAGTGCTTGGGACTGCCCTGGCGCCAGGGACCGATGCTGCCCACCACATGGCCCAGGGTATAGCGCGGAATGCTGGGGTCGCGCCCATAGCCATACAGGTTCATATTGATCGACAGCCAGCCCTGCTCGGAAGCGGCATGCAGGGCCGCCAGCAGCGGCGAGCCATGGTCGCATTTCCAGGCCACCTGGCTCAGCACCGACTGGTAAATGGCGGCCAGGGTCTGGTCATGGAAGGCGCTTTCGTGCTGCTGCCGCTTCCACAGATTGATGAAGGCGGCCGGCTCGTAATCGCCGACGAAGAGATTGGCCCCGGCGCCATCGCTCAGGCGCAACTGCATGCCCCAGATGGCCGACACCATCTGCTGCTGCGGGTCGAGGTCGACCAGCTTGCCGTACACGCGTTCGCGCGCATTCTCCAGCAGCATGCCGATGGCGGGATCGTCCTGCGCTGAGCTGAGCAGCTTGCCGTCCAATACGCCGCCCGTGATCTGGCAGTCGATCAGGCGGAAGTTGCCGGTGCCTTCGGGATTCCAGCTATCCTTGCTCAGCTTCTGCTTCTCCGGCGTGAAGGTGGCGTTGTTGTAATTGGTGACGTCGTTGTTGATAGTGGAGACATCGGCCTGGAACATGCCCGAGAAATTCAGGCGCGGCTGGTCAAGATAGCTCATTTGGCGCCCTCCCCAGGCTTGCCCAATTTATTCCATTGGGAGCCGGGCCGCGTGGCACGCAAGCTGGGTTCCGTCTCCCGTTCCGGGCAATCGCCGGTGAACAGGCAGCACCATTCGGGACGCGGGGTGCACATCTCCGGCACCTGCGCCCAGGTCTTGGCGGGATCGGGCTTTTGCATGCGGAAGTTGCGGTAGTTCTGGCTGACGATGGGCGCATCGGGCGGCGAACCGGGATCGCCGGAGAAGAAGAAGGATTGCGGGTGGCGGTAAGGCGCGGCCGAGGGATCGTAGCTGTCCGGCTTCGCCGTCTTCTCGAAGGCGTAGCCGAACAAAGGGCCGCCCATATACTGGGCATACGCCTGGATGGTGCCGCCCAGATGCATGCTGCGCGCCGGATCGTATGGCAGATGCTTGATGAAATCGCGCCGTGGCGGATGGTTCATCAGCGAGAACTGGCAGCAGGCCGGCGTGCCGGGCGGCCGGTCGGAATAGCGCAGGAAGTAGGCCTTGTTCCCGAGCGATACGAAGGAACAGCTGAAATCGTTCTTCATCGGGAAGATCGGCAGGCAGCGCTTATCGTAGTACTCCATCATGGCGCCGCGACCGTCGCCGTCGGCCGGAACGTAGCTGTCGTCGTAATAGCTGGCGCCGTAGGACACCTCGTAATCGGCGGGCGTCAGGCCGGCGGGCGGCGAACTGTAAGGCGGCGGGAATTTATCCTCGTTGCGGAAGACCCGGTACATGGTCCATTCGCTGCTCCACCATTGCGGGAAGGCGGGATCGGTGGGATCGCTGGGCTTGCGCGGCGCGATGCAGTTGTTCGGCGGGCCGCAGTCCTTATTATTATGCACGCCACCGGTGTTGTAGTAGTGGCGCTCGGCCGCGTCATCGCGCGGTCCCGGTGGCGGATTTCCGGGGACGGTGCAAGCCGCCAGCAAGGTGGCCGCCAGGCCCAGCAAGGGCTTCACCGGACCAAAGTCTAAACAGCCAGGACACGCAGATTTCATATCGCCCCTCTCTTCCAAAAGGTTCTCGACGAATTCCGGTTTGGGCATGTACGACTGCCAGCGCCCGACTATACGCCGCGCGCATCGAAAAATATTCTCCAATTATCACAACTGAAATTTTCAGCATTATTGCCACAACCAGCGATCCAGGCGGGCCAAACTCCGTTATGCTGGCTGCCCATTGCGGAATTTCGGGAGTCCCCATGCAGCCCTTGCTGATCCTGAATATCGTTGGATTGACGCCGCGCCTGCTGGGGCCATACACCCCGCGTCTGAGCGCCTTTGCCGCGCGCGGCGCACTGCGCCATATGAGCAGTGCCGCGCCAGGATTGACCTGCACCGTGCAGTCCAATCTGCTGACCGGCAGCACGCCGCAGCAGCACGGCATCGTCGGCAACGGCTGGTATTTCCGCGACACTGCCGAAATCGGATTCTGGCGCCAGTCCAACCGCCTGGTGGCGGGCGAGAAGATCTGGGACGCCGGCAAGCAACGCGACCCGCGCTTCAGCTGCGCCAATCTGTGCTGGTGGTACAACATGGCGGCCAGCCATGACGTCGGGCTCACGCCGCGCCCCATCTACAAGGCCGATGGCCAGAAGCTGCCCGACTGCTACACCAAGCCGGCCGCCTGGCGCGACGAACTGCAATGGGAGCTTGGCCCCTTCCCCCTGTTCCAGTTTTGGGGACCGGCCACCTCGATCGCCTCCAGCCGCTGGATCGCCGGCGCGGCCCGCCTCGCCCTGCGCACATACGATCCGACCCTGAGCCTGGTCTATCTGCCGCACCTCGATTACGATCTGCAGCGCCACGGCCCCGATCCCAGCCATCCGGCCGTGCGCCGCTCGCTGGCCGAGATCGACCGCGTGGCGGGCGAGCTGATTGCGCATGCCGAAGCTGCCGGCAGGCGCGTGCTGCTGCTGTCGGAATACGGCATCACGGCCGCCGACCGGCCGGTGCACCTGAACCGCCATTTGCGCGCAGCCGGCCTGCTGGCGGTGCGCACCGAGGATGGCGGCGAACTGCTGGACCCGATCGCCTCGGATGCCTTTGCCGTGGCCGACCATCAGATCGCCCATGTGTATGTGGCCGATGCCGCGCGCATCGACGCCGTACAGCGCCTGCTGGCCGCCGTGCCGGGCGTGGAGGCCGTGCTGCGCGGTCCCCAGCGCGCCAGGCTGGGACTGGACCACGCGCGTTCCGGCGAACTGGTGGTGCTGGCCGATGCGCGTTCCTGGTTCAGCTACTACTACTGGCTGGACGACCGCCGCGCGCCCGACTTCGCGCGCACCGTCGATATCCACCGCAAGCCCGGTTACGATCCGGCCGAATTGTTCTTCGACCGCCAACTGCCCTATCCCAAACTGACGGTGCTGCACCGCCTCTTGCAGCGCAAGCTGGGGCTGCGCGCGCTGATGGATGTGATCGGCCTCGATGCAACGCTGGTCAAAGGCTCGCACGGCCGCCCGCCCGACGATCCCGATGATGGTGCGCTCATCGTCGCCGACCATCCAGACGCCCTGCCCGCCGGCATCATCGCGGCGGAAGCGGTCAAGGCGCTGGCCCTCGACATGATTTTCGCACCCGCAGCGCAAAGGCCGCAGGCCATGCCGGAGCGGCAGGCGGAGGCTGTCGAATCCTGAGCCTATCCGCCGCCGGTGCGAAGCTTTCAGTGGATGCGATACGGCCAGCCGCTCCACGCTGACGGCGCCAATAAAAAAACGGGACGGCATGCCGTCCCGCCTCCGATGGAAAGCGTCATCAGTTGAACAAGCCAGGGTTCCCGCCAAACTGGGATTGCGCCAGCAGCGTATTGAGGTACAAGGCATAGGACGGGTCCAGGCCGCCCAATCCGCTTGGCCGTCCGATTTGTCCCAGCTGCCCCCTTCCGCCGAATTGCCCGCCCACCAGTCCTCCCAGTTGTCCGCCCAATGGCGCCAGCAGCGGATTCCAGGCCTGGCTGGCGAAGACCTGTTCTGCCGTCACCTGCGGCTGCGCCACCGGAGCCTGGACACGCGCGCCCGCAGCTGGCGCGGCCAGAGTCTGGCCGGTCCCGGCCGGCGTTTGCAGGCCGAGGGCGAACAGGGTATCGGGCAGGCCAAAACCGGTGCGTCCGGCATCGCCCAGATACAGGCGGCGGCTGGCGGACTTGATGATCTGGAACAGGCGCTCCACACGCTCCGGGCCACGGCTCTTATAGGCGCCCTGGAAATCCGGATGGTGGGCCAGCACCAGTGCCGCCAGGCCGGTGATGTGGGGCGCCGCCATCGAGGTGCCGTCCCATACCGCATAATTATTGCCCGGCACCGAGGACGTGATGGCAACACCCGGCGCGCACACCGCGACTTCGGGACCGAAGCAGCTGAATTTGGCGGCGAAATGGCCATCCGCATCGACGAACTTGCTGATGGTCTGGGAATGGCCGCTGTCGGAGGGGAATTCGCCCAGCTTGCCGATGGCGGCGACCGCCAGCACATTGGGCGAGGAGGCAGGATACTGCACCGCCCCGCCCGAATTGCCGGCCGCCACAATGCACGCGATGCCGGCCCGCTTGGCGCGCAGGATCTGCTGCTCCAGCGCCTCGGACGGTTCGGCCCCGCCCAGGCTGAGATTGACCACATCGATCTGCTTCTCGATGCAGTATTCGAGCGCATCGATCAGCTGGCTGATCTGGCCGCCGGGGAACAGTTTGCACACATGGATTTCCGCGTCAGGCGCAAAGCCGCGCACGCCCTGGCCGTTGTTGGCGCCCGCGATCACGCCGGCGCAGTGCGAGCCGTGGGAAATGACGTCGTCGGTCCAGGTATCGGGATGGTCCTTCTTGTTCAGGATGTCGAAGCCATAGCGGATCTGCTTCAGATCGGCGTGGGTCAAGGCTGCCGCACCGGAATCGATCACGGCCACCTTGATGCCCTGGCCGCGGTACTGGTCGGGCAACTGGTCGAGGCGCATGGCCTTCTGTCCCCAGCCCAGCACCTGGCGTTGCGGGAAGTTGGACAGCTGCGGCCAGGCGGACAGCGGCTGCACCAGGACCACATTCGCGTTGCTGGTGCTGATGTCGGGATTTTGCTGGTAGAAGCTCCAGTAATCGCTTTTCGGCTTCACATACAGGCCGCGGAGCGAATCCGGCGTTTCGCCGAAAAGGCTGAGCACCACCTGGCCGCGCGCATCGGTCGTGCCGCTCGCCGGCAGCAGGCTGCCGTACAGCGACACGTCGGCGCCGGCCACCGGCTGGTTATTCGGATCGACCACGATAATCGTGGTGGACAGCACCGCGCCGCCGCTCGGCGTCACGCCCGTCACCAGGTACGGCCCCTGGAAAGCCGGTTCATGCAGACTCAGATGCTGGTCCGGTTCGACGATCAGACGGCCCTGCGCCTGCTGGTGCAGGGCAAACGCTTTCTGGTCGCTCATCCTGGTCACCAGCACGGTCGGACTGGTGCCCAGGCCATCGGCAAACGCGCCGATGGCCGTTTTCGGCCCCAGCGTATCGACCACGTCGATATCGGGGGCGGCGCGCAGCGCCTCTTCGACCACATTGAAGGAAAAAGGCTGCAGGCCCAGGGTCTGGAGGGCCGGCAGGCTGCGCGATGCGACCAGGTATTGCGCCTTGCGTGGCTTGACGCTGCGCGCGCCGTCGCTGGCGGCGGCAGCGGCCGGCTGGTCCTGCGGGGCGGCGCCAATTTCTGAATTCTTTGCCATACATTGTCCTTTCACGGCTGTTCGGGGCCTGGAACGTCAAAAGGGCGACAGTTTGCGATCAGGCTCGAGGAGGAAATGCGTATTTGTGTCGCGGAGCTGCTGCTCCAAAGAGGGAAAGGCCGCCTCCGGTAATTCCACCACCACGGTATGCGGCTTGCCGGCCGGCCCGATCAGATCCACCACCTTCAGGCCAGGAGTCTGTCCGCTGGCTTGCACGAACTCCTGCAGTTTTGCCGCATCGTCGATTTGCACGATATAGCGGCCGATTCCCGGGGTCGTTCCTGGCGTTGCCATAGCTGATCTCCTTGCAACCGCGCCGCCATCCGCGAGCGGCGGCGCGGTTTGTTTAGGTGCGATTAATGCACTGTGGCCTGGCTGTTCAAGCTATTGGCGCCGGCGCCGATATACGGCGGCAGGCCATAGCTCTGGGCCTGTTGCAGCAACTGCTGCTGCGCATAGGCTGCGGCGACCGGATCGGTGCTGAACGGGATGAAATTACGGCCCAGCTGGCCGGCGATGCCGCCGATCTGTCCGCCCAGGTTGGCATTACCGAACAAGCCGCCAACGGCGCTGCCGATCGGCTGTGCGATCTGGCCCAGCACGTCACCGAAGAAGCCTTGCGGCGCCAGCGAAGCCTGTCGCTGCTGCAGTACCTGCTGGAGCAGTTGCTGCTGCTGCAGCGCTTGCTGGTGCTGCAGTAGCTGATGTTGCTGCAAAGCCTGCTGTTGCTGCAAAGCCTGCTGTTGCTGCAAGGCCTGCTGCTGTGCATAGGCGACCGGATCGGCGTTAAATGGCAGGAAAGTGCGGCCCAATTGACCGGCGATACCACCGAGTTGGCCACCCAAGGCCGGATGGCCCAGCAGGCCGCCCACAGCGGTACCGACCGGCTGCGCGATCTGGCCCAGCAGATTGCCGAAGAAGCCTTGTGGCGCCAGCTGCGCCAGTTGCGCCAGTTGCGCTTGCTGTGCTTGCTGTGCTTGCTGTGCTTGCTGTGCTTGCTGTGCTTGCTGTACGGCGTAGGCAGCGGCAACCGGATCGGCATTGAACGGAATAAAGTTGCGGCCCAGCTGACCGGCAATGCCGCCGATCTGGCCGCCCAGAGCCGGATGGCCGACCAGGCCACCGATGGCGTTGCCGATCGGCTGGGCAATCTGGCCGAACACGTCACCAAAGAAACCCTGCGGCGCCAGTTGTGCCTGTTGTTGGGCGTAAGCCAACGCCACCGGGTCCACGCCGAAGGGCAGCAGGGAGCCGCCGATGCCGCCGGCCAGTTGCCCGATCCTGGCGCCCAGGTTCGGATTGCCGGCCAGACCACCGATACCACGGCCGATTAAGCCACCCAAGGGACTACCGATCAAACCGCCAAAGAAACCTTGGGGAGCAAGCTGTTGCGGATACCCTGCATACGTACCATATTGAAAATCGCTCATGACGGACTCCCAGGTAAATTAATGAAACTCCAGCGGCGAATGCCGGCCGGAGCGGATGAGAATTGGACTATGGCGCTGGCCTTGCGCCTGCAATTGCCAGCTAATTCTAGGCTGGCAAAAAAAGCAGTTCAAGAAAGTGGTGAAAATATATTTTTTGCATTATCGGCAATTCTGATTTGAATATTTCAATAAAATGTATGCCATTGTTTTTATTGATAAATATTTTAATTAAAATAGTGGATTGATATTCAAAGTCGCAAATCGAAAATTATATTCATATGCGGTAAAAATTTAAGGTAATTATTATCTTTGTTTATGAAAATTTTTAATCGACACAGCACTCACGCACATGCGAAAATTTCATAACAATATGAGATTTATTTAAAATAGATATTCGTCCATAAAAACTGCTGAGGACGTAATTGGGGTCTGCAAGCACGCCTTGCGCGTGCCGCCGGTACTACAACAGGTCGCCGACCAGGCGGCCCAGGATGCGCAGCGCATCCTCGATGTCCTTCGACCAGGGATAGCTGTAATTGAGCCGGATGTAGTGGCTGTAACTGCCGCTGGCGGAGAACATATGGCCGGGGCCGACCGTGATCTTGCGTTCCAGCGCCCGCGCGTACAGCTTCATGGCGTCGACACCTTGCGGCAGCTCGATCCACAGAACGTAGCCGCCCTGCGGCTCGGATACGCGTGTGCCGGCCGGGAAAAAGCGCAGCACGGCCGCCGCCATCATGCGCGCCCGCTGCGCGTAGCCCTTGCGCACCTGGCGCAAATGGCGGTCGTAGCCGTCGCGCTGCAAATAGTCGGCGATGGCCAGTTGCGGCAGCGACGGCGTGGTCAGCGTGTTGAGGAACTTGAGCTTTTCCACCTGCGCCGTATAGCGGCCCGGCAGCGCCCAGCCGATGCGGTAGTTCGCCGTCAGGCTTTTGGAGAAGGACGAGCAGTGCAGCACCAGCCCCTTGCTGTCGTAAGCCTTGAGCGAAGTGGGATGGCTGTCGCCGTAATACAGCTCGTTGTAGACCGCGTTTTCGATCACCGGAATATCGTGCTCGGCCAGCAGCGCCACCAGCTCGCGCTTGCGCTGGTCGGACATCAGAAAGCCCAGCGGATTCTGGAAATTCGGCATCACCATACAGGCTGCCACGCGCTGCTGGTCCAGGATGGCGCGTAGCGCTTCGATGCTGATGCCTTCGCGCGCATCGGTCGGCACTTCCAGCGCGCGCATGCCCATACGCTCGATAGCGTGCAGCATGGCGTAAAAAGTGGGCGATTCGACGGCGATGACGTCGCCCGGCCGCGCCACCGCCTGCAGGCAGAGATTGATCGCTTCCGTCGCACCCACCGTCACGATGATCTCGGACGGATCTACCGCCATGCCGTTTTCCATATGGCGGCGCGCAATCTGGCGGATCAGTTCTGGATTCCCCGGCGGCAGGTCGTCCATCACGCTCCAGTTCCGGCTGCGGCGGGCGATGGCGTTGGCGTACTGGCTGATGCGCGTCCAGGGAAAGGGAGCGGGATCGGGATACGGTGAACCCAGCGCCACCGCGCCCTCGCTGCGGATGCTGCGCAGTGTCGACAGCACCAGGCGGCTCACGTCCACCTCCGACGACAGCACCAGCGCGGGCGCTTGCACGGCCGGACGCGCTGTGGCGCCCGGCCTGCCGCGCACGAAGAATCCCGATTGCGGGCGGCTTTCGATGACGCCCCGGCTCTCCAGCAGGGAATAGGCGCGCAGCACAGTGCTGACGCTGAGGTTGCGATGCTGGCTGGTCTGGCGCACCGAAGGCAGCTTCTCGCCTTCCAGCAGCACGCCGCGTTCGACCTGGCTTTCCACCTCGGCAGCGAGTGTTTCATACAGTTTCATGCAATTCAGTATAGCGCAGCCCATATACCGCCAGTTGGCCCGCCCGACTGTACCCCTGCGCTGTGTCCCTTTCTGTGCACGCCGCGCGCCCCTGCCAGGACCGACACTGGCGGCATCCACCGGAAAGGACTTAAAACATGAGCAAAAAAGACAATACCGGCCATATCGCGCCCTACCCCAACCCGGCGGGCGGCTGGGGCGCGCTGAAACATGTGGCGCTCCAGCTTTACCGCGAGCGGGTCGGCGCGGCCAGGCTGGGCACCCTGCTGTCGCAGAACCAGCCCAATGGCTTCGACTGTCCGGGATGCGCCTGGCCTGACCGCGCCCACACCGCCACCTTCGAATTCTGCGAAAACGGCGTGAAGGCCGTGGCGGCGGAGGCAACCAGCAAGCGCGCGCGGCCGGAACTGTTCGCCAGCCTCACCGTGGCGCAATTGATGGAACAAAGCGACTACGAACTGGAACAGCATGGCCGCCTGACCGATCCCCTGGTCTACGACTGCGCCAGCGACAAATACCTGCCGATTGCCTGGGACGACGCCTTCGCCCTGATCGCCCGCCACCTGAAGCAGCTGGACGATCCCGACCAGGCGGCCTTCTACACCTCGGGCCGGGCCAGCAACGAAGCAGCCTTCCTCTACCAGCTTTTCGTGCGCATGTACGGCACCAACAACTTCCCCGACTGTTCGAATATGTGCCACGAGGCGACCAGCCGCGGCCTGCCGCATACGGTGGGCATCGGCAAAGGCACGGTCACGCTGGACGATTTCGAACTGGCCGATACCATCCTGATCTTCGGGCAGAATCCCGCCACCAACCATCCGCGCATGATGGGCGAGCTGCGCGAATGCGCCCGGCGCGGCGCCGCCATCGTGTCCATCAATCCCTTGAAGGAACGAGGACTGCAGCGCTTCCAGGATCCGCAAAGCCCGGGAGAAATGCTGCTCAATTCCAGCACCCATATCAGTTCCATGTTCGTGCAGCCGCGCCTGGGCGGCGACTTTGCCCTGATCAAAGCCCTTGCCAAGCGCGTGGTGGAACTCGACGACGAAGCCTTGGGTATCGGACGGCCAAGGGTGGTGGATACCGACTTCATCGCCGCCCACACCATCGGCTTCCACGAGTTCGCGCGCGACCTGCGCGGCGAGAGCTGGCACGTGCTGCTGGAGGAATCGGGCGTGGAACGCGAACAGATCGAGCGCCTGGTCCATACCTATATCAACAGCGAACGCGTGATCGCCTGCTGGGGCATGGGCCTGACCCAGCACAAGAATTCGGTGGCGACCATCCAGATGCTCTCCAACCTGATGATGATGCGCGGCCATATCGGCCGCCCCGGCGCGGGGCTATGCCCGGTACGCGGCCACTCCAATGTGCAAGGCGACCGCACGGTGGGCATCGAGGAACAGCCCACGGCCGCCTTCCTCGACCGCCTGCAACAGGTATTCGGTTTCGAGCCGCCGCGCCATCACGGCTACGATGTGGTTTCCAGCATCCAGGCCATGATCGCGGGACGGCTGAAAGTGTTCATTGGGCTGGGCGGCAACTTCGCCAGCGCTACACCGGATACGGAACTGACCTGGCAAGGCCTGCGCCAATGCGAGCTGACGGTCCATGTGGCGACCAAGCTGAATCGCAGCCACCTGGTGCATGGCCGCGCGGCCCTGATCCTGCCTACGCTGGGCCGTACCGAAATTGATCTGCAGGACGGCGTGGCGCAGGGCGTGACGGTGGAGGACTCGATGAGCATGGTGCATATCTCCTACGGCATCAACCCGCCCGCCTCGCCCAAGCTGCTGTCCGAGATCGCCATCGTGGCGCGCATGGCCGCGGCCACGCTGGGCAGCGCCAAGGTCGACTGGCTTGGACGCGCCGGCAACTACGCCCTGATCCGCGACGATATCGAGAAGGTCTTCGACGATTTTTACGACTACAACGAGCGCGTTTCCCGGCCGGGCGGTTTCCACCTGCGGGTGGCTTCGCGCGAACGCGAATGGGTGACGCCCAGCGGCAAGGCGCAATTCCTGGTCAATGCCGTGGACCGCGACACGCCCATCCACCGCGCCCGCGCCGTCCACGGCAAGCGCCTGCTGACGATGATGACCACGCGCTCGCACGACCAGTACAACACCACCATCTACGGCCTGGACGACCGCTATCGCGGCGTATTCGGCCTGCGCCGCGTGGTCTTCATCAACCGGCTGGATATGGAAATGCTGGGCTTCAAGGCCGGCGACCACGTAGACGTCAGCAGCGTCTGGGACGACGGCGTGGAGCGCCGCGCGAAGCGCTTCCTGCTGGTCGAATACGACATCCCGCGCGGCTGCGTCGGCGCCTACTACCCCGAGACCAATCCCCTCGTGGCGCTGGCCAGCGTGGCCGTCGGCGCGGGCACGCCAACCTCCAAGTCCATTCCGGTGCTGCTGCACCTGGTCCAGGACGGAGGCCAGACATGATCATCCGCCCGCAAAGCAACTGGTTGCGCATGCTGCTGGTCTGGCATGGCTCGGTGCTGCCGGCCATTCTGCCGCAACTGCTGCTGATCCTGGCCATCAGCCTGGCCGCCGTGTTCGGGCATGGACGCATCTTCGGCGAGCGCGTGCCGCTCGATACGGCGCCCTTTCCCCTGCTCGGCGTCAGCCTCGCCATCTTCCTCGCCTTCCGCAACAATGCCAGCTATCAGCGCTACCTGGAGGCGCGCCAGCTATGGGGCCATGTGCTGATCGCCTCGCGCAGCCTGACCTCGCAGGCGCTGGCCTACCTGCCCGCTCGGCGCGTTGGACGCCGTGAGCTGGCGCAGCGCGTCATCGCCTTCGTCCACCTGCTGCGCCACCAGTTGCGCGGCAGCTCGCCCGATGCGGACCTGGCGCGCCTGCTGCCGCCCGCCCTCGCCGCCGAGCTGCGCCAGCGCGCCTACCGTCCCGTGGCCGTGCTGAATGGCCTGCGCCGCCTGATGCGCCAGAGCGCGCCAGACAGCCAGACCCTGTGGATGCTCGATGGCCAGATCAACAGCCTGGCCGACGCCGTCGGCGGCTGCGAAAGGCTGGCCAGCACGCCCATTCCCTATCCTTATGGCGTGCTGCTGCACCGGACCATCTACGCCTACTGCCTCCTTCTGCCGTTTGGCCTGGTGCATGCCATTGGCGCGGCCACCCCGCTGATCTCGGTCTTCGTGGCCTACACCCTGTTCGCACTGGAAGCCATTGCCCAGGAAATCGCCGATCCTTTCGGCAGCGCGCCGAACAGCCTGGCGCTGGAGGCAATCTGCCGCACGATAGAACGTTCGGTACTGGAACTATGCGATCTGCCCATGCCGGACGAGGCATCGGCGGACAAAAACTTCAGGATGGATTGAATCATGCCCGCTTCAAGCGGGCATTGTCATTCAGGCATATTCGACAAAACCGTCGGCGCGGCAGAAGCTGACCAGTTTCAGCCTGGCCTGGCGCGCAATATCGATGGCCAATGAGGTGGGAGCGGAAATCGTGGCCAGCATGGGAATCTGCACCCGCGCCGCCTTGCGCGCCAGCTCATAGCTCGCGCGGCTGGACAGGTAGACGAAACCTTGACGCAGGTCCAGCCCGCGCATGGCGAGATGGCCAACCAGCTTGTCCATCGCGTTATGCCGGCCCACGTCCTCAAATACGCAAAGCACTCCGCCATCCAGACCGCACCAGGCAGCGGCATGCACGCCGCCGGTCTGGCGCATCAAGACCTGGTGCCGGCCCAATTCACGCGCAGCGCGCTCGATGGCCGGCGCCAGCGGATCGGGCAAGACACCGGCGGGCATCGGCGCCGGCTCGAGGTCGAGCAGGGCCAGGCTGTCTATGCCGCACACGCCGCAGCCGGTACGGCCGGCCAGCGAGCGGCGGTGCTCCTTGAGCCGCATAAAGGCCGCCTGCGCGATGCGCAGCTGTACCTCGGCCGCGCCGGGCAGCTGGCGCAGCTCCACATCGTAGATTTCGGAGCGGGCGCCGACGATGCCCTCGGTCAGGGCAAAGCCGACGGCAAACGCCTCCAGGTCGCGCGGCGTGGCCATCATCACCGCATGGGAAATGCCATTGAAGACCAGGGCCACCGGCACTTCCTCGGCCACCGAGTCGATCGCATCGCTGGCGGCGCCGCCGCGATGGCGCACGATGGCGCGCCGCTGGCAACCGCTGCGCTCCGGCTGGAGGACTGCATCCATTTTTCACCTCATTCTTGCTGTTCCAGCCTGAATGATAAAAATGAATGGATGGCGCCTGGGCGCACAGTTCCCCCGCTGGGGCAGCAGCACAGTTCAAGCTGCGATCTGCGCGCCAGCGCAACCCTGAGGCCGCGCACCCGCGGCTCCAGTTTCATGCAGCTGCCGGGATAATCAAAATGAGACTGTGCGGATGGCGCCGCCATCCATCCGCAGTTCCAATTCAAAGGCGCCGGATTGTTTCATCTCCCTTACCCACCAAACATCCGGGGCGCCGCGATGAAATGCCAGAGTATTGGCTGTCAACATAATCTTTCTAAAGGCATAGCTTCCGCCGCGCAGCTCATTTCGCCGCCGGCGCGTTTGCCACCAGATAATTGGTCCATCCGTATTCGCGCGCAATTGCACGCAATACTTCCTCGATCAGCTGCATGCCGTTGTCGCTATTGGTCATCACGACGGCGCCTTGGCCGGTTGAGGTGTACGCAAACATCATATTGCGAAAGCCTTGCGTGCCGCCGCTATGACGAAAGCTTTCGCGCGCATCGGTTTTTTCACCGAGGAACAAGCCGAGTCCGAAAGTCTCTATACCAGGAGTGAGCATTTCATCCGTCATTTTCTGCGACAGCACCTTATTCGACTTTCCTGCAAAGCTATTCTGGATCTCGATGGCGAAGCGGGCCAGATCGGATGGCGTGGTCCACAAGGAAGCGGCGGCCATCTCTGGATAGCGATGCCATTTTCCAGCTACGGCGCTGCCATCGGCAAGGTAGGCCTGCGATGCCGTGGCCTCCCATGCCGCGGGCAGCGTAAAGCTGCTCTCCTGCATGCCGATCTTGTTGAGCACGGCATGTTGCACGAACTGCTCAAACGGTTGCCGCGAAGTCTCGGTCAGCAGGAGCTGGACGATCTCGTACCCGCCGCCTGAATAGCGCCACTCGCTGCCGGGCAAGGTCTTCACGCGTACCGGATCGGAATTGGCTGGAGCTTTTCCGTCGAGAATCTCAAGCAGGCTGGGAAGGGGCCGGCCTTCCGGATAGCCAAGGTAGCCGTGCACGCCGATACCGGCCGTATGGCTGAGCAAAGCACCTAGTGTGACCTTGCGCTGGGCCGTGAATTGATTGTCCGGTACTTTCCAGGCGGTCAAATACTGGTTGACGTCCTTGTCCAGAGCCAGCTTGCCGGCCTGCACCAACGATAAGGCGGCCATTGCCGTCACCGGCTTGCTGATGGACGCAGCCTGGAATCTCGTATGCTCGGTAACGGGACGGCCGCTGGCGACGTCGGCCATGCCGTAGCCGCGTGCCCATTCGATCGCGCCATGATTGATCACGGCGATGCTGGCGCCCGGAACTTTGAGGGCTGCCATGCGTTCGCCAAGGCGCATGCGCTGAACCGGCGCGCCTTCGGCGGCGGCAGCCGGCAGCAAGCCGTTTTCCACGCGGCCGATACGCGCTTCAATGGCACTGTCTGTTTGCTGGGCATGAACGAGGGTGACAGTGAACGCAAACAGCGCCCCAAGCGCGAGCAATTTTTTCATGGAAAAGAGGCAGGCTGGATCATGCCCGGAGTCTATCGTTGAATTAATTGCCCAGCAATTCTTTCTTAAATCCATACCATTTGTCACATTCCCCCATTCTTTTGCATTGAATGCAATAACATCAATGCTTTATAATTAACTTTTCCTCACATTTGACGACAAGGCCTTACATGCACTTCGTTCCGTCCCTCAAATCCACCGGCGCGGCAGCATTGTTGCTGCTCAGCGCGTCATTCGCCCATGCCGCTATTGTTGCCTATGACTTCACCGCAACGGTCGGCGACATGACCTACTATGCGCATACTTCGCCGACCGGCCCCGGCCCAGGCGTTGCCGTCGCGTCCTCCAGCTATGCGGGCAAGCTGATCAGCAGGGGCGACCGGGTGCGTGGCCACTTTTTCTATGACACCGCGCTGGGCCAGTTCCTCGGCATTCCACCGGCCTTGCCCGGTGCCGAGTCGGCCCTGTACGGTGGACCGGGATACGCCCGCACGATGGCCGGCGTCAAGTACACGGTCGGCAATGACGGCGTGCGCTTCGCCTCGGTCGATACACCCGTCATTTCGGTCATCGACAACCGCTTTGTCGATGTGGTGCACATCGTGGCGCTGACGGCAAATAGCCAATCCGGCCTGCAACAGGAAGTCGGCATCGATTTCATCGACAGCCGCCATCGGGCCCTCAATTCAATCAGCCTGCCGGGCGAGATCAAACCAGCTGATTACACCCAGATGGCAGTCTACAACGCCTTCACCTACGCCTCGCGCGACGATGCGTTGAACGTGAAGATGACGATCGATTCCTTGACGCCATCACTGCCCGTACCGGAGCCGGAAGGTTACGCCATGCTGCTGGCCGGTCTTGGCCTGCTCACGGTGCTGACGCGGCATAAAGTTGCTCGCGACGTAGAAGCATAAAGACCGCCCGGGCCGCCATATTGCCGTACCGGCGTCGGCTGCGGGACGGCAAGGTGGGCTGCCGCATAGACAAGGTTTCCAAGCGTTTAAACCTTAAACATGCGCACCACCGTCGTCAGCGCCTCGGTCTGGCGCCGCATGCTCTCCGCCGCCTCGGCGGCCTGGCCCACCAGCGCGGCGTTCTGCTGCGTCACCTGTTCGACCTGGGACAAGGCCGCGCTGACTTGTTCGATGCCGCTTGACTGCGCGTGGCTGGCATTGGCGATCTCGCCGATGATGTCGCTCACCCGCTGCACGCTGTCCACCACCTCGCGCATGGTGCCGCCCGCCTCATCCACCAGCCGGCTGCCCTCGCCCACCTTGCCGACCGAATCGTTGATCAGTTCCTTGATCTCCTTGGCGGCGCTGGCCGAGCGCAGCGCCAGCGTGCGCACTTCCGAGGCCACGACAGCAAAGCCGCGTCCCTGCCCTCCGGCGCGCGCCGCCTCCACCGCCGCATTCAGCGCGAGAATGTTCGTCTGAAAAGCGATGCCGTCGATCACGCTGATGATGTCGACAATCTTCTGCGAGGATTCGTTAATGGAGCCCATGGTTTCCACCACCCGTGCCACCACCGTCCCGCCACGGCTGGCCGTCAGCGAGGCCGTTTCCGCCAGCTGCCTGGCCTGTTCGGCGCTGCCGACATTCTGTTCCACGATGCCGGTCAGCTCCTTCATGGACGACGCGGTTTCTTCCAGCGAGCTGGCTTGCTGCGCGGTGCGCGAGGACAGATCGAGATTGCCGGCCGCAATCTGGTTCGAGGATTCCGAAATGGCGCTGGTCCCGCTCCTGACCTGGTGCACGATGCTGACCAGGCTCTCATTCATATTCCGCAGGGAACGCAGCAGCTGGCCGGTTTCGTCCTCCGTCACCACCGCTTCGATCCGGCCGGTCAGGTCGCCCGCCGCCACGGTTTCCGCCACCTGGACGGCGGCCGTCAGCGGCCGCAGGATGGCACGCATGACCAGCAGGGCAATCGCGATTCCGGCGCCCAGCGACAGACCGAGAATGGTCAGCATCAGCCAGCTGGCGTTTTCGATCATCGCCTGCGCCTGGGCCTCATCGCGCGCGGCGCGCACATTGGCCAGCTCCACCACTTTGTCGATAGCCTGGCGGTGGCGCTCATACGCGGTATCAATGCGGCTGATGGCCTGTCCCGCCGCTTCGGCATCGGCCTTTTGCACCGCCGGAACCAGGGTGTTGAAAACCAGGCGATAGAATTCCTCGGCCGGCTGGTGGGCCTGCTCCAGCAGCGCAGCGGCCAGCCCGCTTTCCAGACCGGCTTTACGCCAATACTCGTGGCGGGTGCTGTAGTCCTTGCTCAGGCTCTGCAAGCGGCTTATCAGCCCCTCCTGGCGTGCCTTGTCGCGCGCTCCCGCCAGTTGCAGGCTGACCAGATAAGACTCGATGACATATTCAGGCGGCGGCAGGATATCGGCCACCAGATCCTTGCTCTGGACGATGCGGTTATAGACGGGACCATTCACTTTCAGCTCGTTGAGGGTCCACACCGACCAGGCGCTGTACGCGGCAAAGCCCGCGACAAACACCGACAGCATCAGCCAGAAACGGCCGCGGATATGCATTTTGGTCAGGCCCATCATTCTCTCCTAGCAGCGCCGCGTCCAGAGTTCGAATTCCATGCCATGCGCTAGCCATTGTAATGGCCTGCAACAGCAAATAGCGCTCCTCAATATCTGCGGCACGGCTTGCGTCCGGCAAGCTGTCGCATTTTTGGCAGTCCTAAACAGCGATGACTGCTGTTCCGCCATTCTTGGCCATGGCAACGCAGCGGCGCGCCAGCAGTTCGGTGGGGTCCAGTAGCGCGACCGTGTGAGCGCCAATCCGGTAGGCCGCATGCTGTGCCAGAATCAGCGGCAGCTCGGTGCAGCCGAGGATGACAATGCCGGCGCCGCACCCGGCCAGATACGCCAGGGCGCGCAGCAGCGCTTCTTTGCATGGTCCATCCACATGGCCGGCTTTCACGCCGCGCTCGCCATAGATCGCCTCCATCACGCACGCCTGATGGCTTGCGTCCGGCACGATCAGATCCAGCGCATGTCCAGCCGCAGCCGCGTGGTACACGCCGCTGGCAATGGTGCCCGAGGTGGCCAGCAAACCCACCGTGGGCCGCTCAGGCCAATAGCGCTCGATGTGGGCCACCGTTTCGCTCAGCATATTGACGATGGGGACCGACAGGCGGGGCTGGATGCGTGCGATATAGGCATGTGCCGTATTGCATGGCAAGGCGATATGGGTGGCCTCGTTCAGCTCCAGCCGCTTGCAGGCCTCGTACAGCGCCTGGGCGGGATCGGCGCCGCCGCCCAGCAGATTGGCAGTGCGGTCTGGAATCTGCGGATTGTGCTCCACCACCAGGCGCAAATGCTCCTGGTCGCAGCGCGCCTGCGTGTTGCGGATGATCTTACTCATAAAGTCCACCGTGGCGGCAGGGCCGATGCCGCCGACGATGCCCAGTTTGAAGGCTGGGCTGGCGGTGCGGGAAAACTGCGTCGTATTCATATGCGTCCTGGTTCGCGGTTCGAATACCGTGACGATAGCGGCGGCAGCGCATACCATTATGCCGATTCGCACTGAAACTATGCATCCCGCGCATAGTTAGGGATAGCCGCTCGTTTACAATGGCTGCGCGTATCGGCAAGCGGGGGAACGGCAATGGACATCAAATGGCTGGAGGACTTTCTGAGCCTGGCTCAGACCAGGAATTTCTCACGCTCGGCGGAAGAGCGCTGCGTGACCCAATCCGCGCTGAGCCGGCGCATTCAAGCGCTGGAGGCGTGGGTGGGCGCCGATCTGGTCGACCGCAGCACCTATCCGCTGGTGCTTACGCCGGCCGGCAAAATGTTCGGCAGCGCTGCAGCTGAGGCGATGCGGCTGCTGAACGACGCGCGCGCCATGCTGCGGGTGGAGGAGTCCAACGAGCAGGTACTGCGCGTATCGGCCGGCCACGCCCTGTCGCTCAACTTCTTTCCGCAATGGCTGAGCTCCATGCAGGCCAAATATGGGCCGCTGCGCACCCGTATCCTGCCAGCGAATGTGCATGATTCGGTGCTGGCACTGGTGGAGGGCAATTGCGACCTGCTGCTGTGCTACCACCATTCCGCCCTGCCCATCGAGCTGGACCCGCAGCGCTTCGAATTCCTGCATCTGGGCGACGAGACGGTGATGCCGGTATCGGCGCCCAACCGCGCCGGATCGCCTGCCTTCAGCCTCCCCGGTGGCAAGGCGCAGCCCCTGCCCTATCTCGCCTATACGCCGACCACCTACTTTGGCCGTGTGGTGCAGCATATCCAGGCGCGCGCCGGCCAGCCCGACTGCCTAAGCAACTGCTATGAAAGCGATCTGGCCGAACTGCTGAAAACCATGGCGCTGTCCGGCCATGGCCTGGCGTGGCTGCCGGAGAGCTGCATTGCGCGCGAACTGGCCGAGGGCAAGCTGGTGCGCGCGGGCGGCGAGCAATGGGCGCTGCGGCTGGAAATCCGCCTGTTCCGCGCCATCGGCCAGCGCAAGCCCATGCTCGACGGACTGTGGAAATACGCCGCTGCCAGCCGTCCCTGATTACAACCCGCTGAGCTTGACGAGCAGCCAGGCCGGCATGCCCAGATACAGCATGGCGTAGCCGCCGCGCTCCAGCCAAAGCCGCGTGCCGATGGCTTGCTTGGGACGCAGCAGCACCGCCAGCAGCGTTGCCGCCTCGATCGCGGCACGCAGCAGCGCCGCGCTCAGTACCACGCCGATGGACCATGCCGCCCACCATAGCGCGAAGGCGCTGAGGTAAGCCTTCAGGCCGAAGCTGTAGTATTCGCCGAAGGCGCTGCCATAGGCGATATGCTGATGCAGAGTGAAAGCCGGAATGGCGAGTACCAGCGGGAGCAGGACGAATTTGTTCAATGGATGGTCGAGCCAACGATGCCGTAAGCCCGCGCCACCTTGAACCGCCGCCTGCAGCGCTCGCGTTTTTTGCGCCATCGGCGGACCGCCGGCGCCGGCCATGGCGGCGGCAAAGGCGACAGGTTCGGCCAGCGCCAGGCCATAGCGCCAACGCTGGCCCGATGCCAGACGCAATGCCAGTCCAGGGCCGGGAAACGGCAGGCGCCATAGCTCGGCCGCGGCGATATCCTGCAAAGCCAGTTCGATACGCTGCGCGCCACGGCTCAGCACCAGGCGGCCGTGGCTGAATTCCGCACGCGCCCTGAAGGCGAACAATACGCACAATGCAGCCGCCTCCGGAGCCAGGAAGCAAGCGGCAAAAATACGGATCTGCGCCAGCGTATTAATCCGTAAAGAATCGTCAAGCAGCAGCGCCGCGCCCATCCCCAGCAACCCCATGCGCGCGGCAGTGCGCAGCGCACCGGCAGCAAAACGGGCGAAAGGCGGCAGCAGCACGACCTTGGCCGGCAAGGCAATGGCAGGCGGCACATCGGGAAGCTGCCCTGCATGCCTTGGCCATATGGACATGCTTCTTATCCCCAGCAAGAGCAGGAAGGCGCCGGCGGCGAGGCCGACCCAGTCGCCCCACCTCACCATCAGCGTCGGCGCGGGCCGGCGCAGCGGCAGGTCGGCAATCACCAGGGCGGGTTCGCCCATGGCGGTTCCGGCAAGGATGGCGCCGCCGGCGTCGATGGCCGCGCTGTAGCCGTTGCTGGTGACGCGAAATTGCGGCAGACGCGTTTCGATGCTGCGGAAGGCCGCCGCCACCTGGTGCAGGCGCGCCCCCTCCCGCTCCTTGCTGAACCATGAGTCGTTCGACATGGTGAGGATGGCCTGCGCGCCAAGGCGGGCGCCGTCGATGGCCAGGTGCGCATCGACGTCGTCCAGGCAAATCAAGGGCAGCACGGGCACCTCGCGGCCATCGGCAAGACGCAGCGGGAAAACGCGTGCGCCGTTGCCCGGCTGCCAGTTGCCGGTCCATGGCAGCAGGCGCCGCAAGGCATCCCCATCCAGCCAGGCCGGCACGTACTCGGTGAAGGGGAACAGCCTTGTCTTGCGATAGAAGCCCAGCAGGCCGGCGCCGGGCTGCACGAAGGCGGCCGCGTTGTATTCGCCGGCGCTGTCGCGATCATAGGTGCCGAACACGAACGGCACGCCCGCGGCGTTCACATTGGCCAGGATCTCGCGATCGAATTCGGCGCCGGCTTCGCTCTTGGGCTGGCCGAAGGTGGTGGGATAGGCCGTCTCCGACCACAACACCGCGTCCGCGCGCTGCCGCACCACGGCGTCGTAACTCATGGCGAAATGCCGGTCGAGCACCTCGCGCACGACGGCATGCGCCCCCCTTAACCGGCGCAGGCCTTCATAGTCAACCATATTCGCCTGCACCAATCCCATGCGCAAAGGCTTGGCAGCGGACGCCGGGCTGCCGGACAATGTAAGTAAGCCATAACCCGCCAGCAGCAAGGGCGCCAGCGCCGCCAGCGCGGCAGGCCGGAGTGCAGCGCGCCAGCCGCCGGGCCAACGCGCGTGCGCCGCCGCGATGCCTTCATTGGCCAGCAGGAGCAGCAATGTCAGCCCCGCCCCACCGCCCACATCGGCCGCCTGGCGCAGCAGCGGCGATGGGTACAAGCCATAACCGAGCGTGTCGCTGAGCAGCCTTGGCAGCAGCCTTTCCGCCGCCACCCAGGCCGCCGCGGCCGCCAGCGCCCGCAGCGCCAGGCCGTAGCGGCTTGTGCATGCATGGCGCACCAGTGCGAAAGCGAAAAACTGCGGCTGGAATAGCGGTGCGCAAAGCAGCAGCACGGCCAGGCCTGCGAGTTCGCCAACCTGCGTGTAGCGTCCAAACGCGATGCCGAACCAGGCGAAAACGGCCGCCGTGAAGGCCACCGACATCGCATAGGCGCAGGCCAGCGTGGAGGCCCAAGTGCGGCTGCCATCCAGCGCGCGCAGCCAAGGCGCCAGCAGCACGAAGCCGAGCAGCCATCCGCCGCGCACATACATGGCCGACAGGGCCGCACTGGCCAGAATGCCCGCCGCGATGAGCATTCTGGAATGGGAAATTTGTGTCATGGTGGTCAATGGCCCGGTCGGGCCGGATCAACTGGTGGAGGAATCACGATGCGCCGGATCGGCAGCCCGGGCGGGGCCAGCTCCGGCGGAACGACGCGGTCTTTCGGCATGGTGACTGGCTGCCCCGCGGCATTGAGCAGCTGGAAATCGGGCGCGAACATCAGGACGGCTTCGATACGCTGGCCGTCATCGGTGGCCTGATGGTGGCGCACATACCCTTTCGGCAGCTCGAAATCTTCAGGCACGGCGAGTCCGATCAGCGGCGGCCTGGTTCCCGGCGGCGAAAATGCGCCAAGGCCGGTGCGCACCCCGCGCGCATGCAGGCGTTCGATCACCTCGGCCATGCTCGGCTTTTCACCACGGGCGACATAGCTTGCCAGGTCGGGAGTGGGATCGGCATCGCCTTCCGGCACGCGCGGCAGCGCCTTTTGCGCGCCGCTTTGCGGCGTACCTGGCGTTGGCGCGGATGCAGGCGCCCGTGGAATGGACGCCGTGCTGGGCGCCGGGGCAGGCGGCGCAGCGCCGTCCAGCGCGTCGGTGCCTGACCGGAGCCAGAGGAAGAAGAGCAAGGCGATGCCGCCAATGGCGAGCGCCAGGGCGACGAGCAGATAGCCGGAGCTGGGACGCCACACCTGGCCAGCAGCGGCCTTATCGCCGCTGGCCGATCGGTGCTCGGGACGGAGTGGCGTCTCCATGAAATGACCTATGACGAGCCGTTAAGGCGCCGGCGTGTTGAAGGTCGAAACGGCCCAGCCCATGCGCTCATGGCCGTACTGGTTCCAGATCGGGTTTTTGCCGCCGACAAACGAGGTATAGCGCGGCGCGCCACTGCCGGTGGAACCACCCAGGAGACCGGCGCTGACCGTGCTGCCCGAATAGGTCGGATGCGTATCGTCGGACTGGATGTAGTCATAGCTGCTGCTGGCGGACACGAAGTGGGCATTGGCATCGCGTATGGTCGAGCGCAGGGTCGAGGTGATGCGCGTGACATAGCTGGCCTGGCTCTCCCCGGCGACGTAGCGCAGGGCCTCGGAGTCGATGCGGCCATCGCCATTGCTGTCGTAATCCGAACCCATGTACTGGGCGAAGTTATCCGCGCACATGAAGCCTTTCTGGCGCGCGACATCGCACATCATATGGTTGATACGGGCCAGCGAAGGCAGGAATTTTTCCTGCATGTTCACCGTGGCGCCGGTCTTCGGGTCCTTGCAGGAGCTCGGGGTATTGTCGGCGGTATAGCCCGGGTAGTGGAGATTGGAAATCACCTTCAGTTTCACGCCGGAATAGGCATTGGCGTTGATGTAATCCATGGCCGCCGTCACATAGGTTTTGCAGTTCGCTTCGGCCGCGGTCAGCACGCTGTCGTCGCAGGTGCCGCTCTGGCTCTTGAAGGCGGTGCGTGCCTGCAGGCCGTCGTTGCCGCACATCTCGAACGTGACCACGCGGGTATTGCTGGCTTGCATATACGAGCGTTCGGCGACGATCTTGTTGTTGTACACGTCCGAAGCAATCGCGCCGGATTTGGTGCGGCGCACGCTCTCGATGTCGGCGTTCCATTGCGCGGAGAGGTATTCCGCGTCCACCGTCGGCGCCGAGTATTTGGCCGCGTTGACGGTGGAGCCGTTGTAGCCGGCATAGATCGAGTCGCCGTAGGCCACCACGCGGTACACATTGCTGGTGCCGGGGCGGTCGATGGTCCACGAAACGTTTTGGTTCAGGGTGCTGGCAGCTACTTGCGATCCGGCGGTGAGCAGGACCAGGGCAGGCAGCAGCTTAGGCAAGGCACGACGAAAGCGAGTGGGCATATGGTCTCTCCAATCAATGATTTTTTCAGATGGATTTTTTATCAGATGCAAACGACGCGATACCGCCCGCAAGGCAGCGAGCGAAACGGCCGCGCCAACGCAAACAAGCTACACACAGGAATGTCCCGGGACGGAACCGGCTGAACACCCGGGAAGGCGCTGCCTGCCTCCGGCCCATCGCTACCCGGCCGGCAAACAGTTCATACTAGTCATAAGGCCCCTACTGGCCTCCCGGGACACATGCCTTGGCTCGCCAGGACAATAAAATGGCTCCCCAGGACAATCGGCCAGTCGCGCAGCAACGACATGCTATCCGAAGGCGCCGGATTGTCTGCCTATCAAATCCGGCGGGTATGAGTCGATTTCATCTTTGCTGTCTTCATCGTTTGCACAGCCTTCCCGCCTGCGCTTATGGCAAGATGGGATGAAACCAAGGATCAAGGGGATGAGATTTGTTTTCCAACGTTGTGCACGACTTCTGGCAAGAGACTTTTTCCGGCGACAGCATCCTGTATGCCGACGAACAGCTTCAGATCACCAGCAATCCCGCTCTGGATGGGGATGAACATGGCATGATTCTGGAACCGCATGCGGGCAAAACCCTGATCACGCTAAAGCCGGAACTGGCCAGCCGGCTCGATATCGCGGGCAGCGGCCGCTGGTCCCTCGACCTGCTGCGCCGGCGCGTGGCCGCCATCGGCTGTGCCTTGTATGGCACGGACAATCTGTTCTATTTCCCCGCCGCCGATTTAGCGCCGCTCATGCAGGAAGCCATCCCCGGTGAAATACGGCAGCTGTCGCAGGATGACCAAGGTATCTTTGCCGAGTTCTGCGCGGGCGCGACGGAGGAGGATCTGGACGCGGCCTATGTCGAACTGGATCACTGGCTGGTGTTCGGCGCCTTCGAGCAGGAACGGTTGGTCTGCGCCGGCAGCATGTATGCCTGGATGGACTCCGATATCGCCGACTTCGGCATGCTGACCTTGCCGCCATTCCGAGGCAAAGGCCATGGCCGCCGTCTGGTCCGCGCCATCAGCCAGACCGCATTGCAGCTCGGCTTCCACCCCCAGTACCGCTGCCAGCTCGACAACCAAGCCTCCATCGCCGCCGCCCGCGCCGCAGGCTTGCAGCTGTACGGGAAGTGGGACTTTGTAGTCTAGTCCTTCAGTACGCAACATCGGCTGAAGCGGCAACAGTTTGATCCAGCGCTGAAAATGTCCCGCCCTGGTGTCAGGCGGGGCCGCCAAGGCATCAAGGTGGGACATTGTTTGATTTGGCGCAAACAATAGCTTGCCGGGACAAAATACCGAACCCGCCGTTGCGCGCCGAAATCAGTTTTTAACGGATGGCGAAGCGCTTGGTGCCCAGGCTGCGCACTTCCGCCACGCCATCCTGGTTGACGAAGGAACGCGAACCCTCTGCCAGGATGGTGTTATCAGGCAGATACACGGCGCTCCAAGCGTCATTGATGCAATACGCGCGGCCTGGTTCAGGGCGAACACTACCGCCGAATGCCACGGTAAATGGCGCGACGCCGTCTTTCCCTTGCCCCTTGTTGAATACCCAGGCAAAACTGGCGATAGTGCCTTCCACAGTGAGTTGGCCAACCGGGCTGTAACTGGCGATATACGTTCCGCGAATGGCGCCATTGGAAGAATCAGCCGAACTGATTTTGAAGGTGAAGTTATTGTCTTCCGAAACATAGGTTCCGATGACTGGCACGTTGCTCATGATATGTTCTCCTAAAAGTAGAAAGAATTGATTTACACAACCGTTTTGAGGCAGGGAGCATTCCATCAGCAGGGCGGTGTATTTGTTCTGCCAGAAGCCATCCGCCGTGTGCTGACGTATTCACAGTAAGCCGGCCTCGCCACTTCCACCTTCCGAGAAGCTTACGGAGTCGTAATGTTTTGATTTATCAGTAGAAAAATATGGCGCGCAGCTGCCTGTGAGCCGTTCTGCTGCTGCAAGCCGGATGTACTACCGCGTGGAAGCGCTCGCCGGGGAGGCGGATGGCGCGCCTAATCGGCGCCAGGATGATGTCGTAAGGTTGCCGGAAGCTGGTCCGGCCCCGAGGCGGGACCGGTTTCCTACGGCTAAAACGCCGGCGCCTTAGGTGCCGCTCGTGCTGTTGCCAATTTCCGGGTCGGGGGTACCGACAATCTGGACCAATTTGCCATCCTCAAAAATCTGAAAGATCAGGATAACGCCGCGTTTGGTGCCCTTGTAAATGGGCACAATCAGCTTCTCGCCATCGCGCGACAGAATGGTATTGGCAACCTCTTCCCTCTCCCCCAGGGTCAGTGCCACGGCGCCGTAAAGCTTGGCAGTATACTTTTGCGCCACGTCGGACAAGTTTTTAAAATTGGCGGACTTCATCGTAAATCCGACAAAATCGACATTCCCGCCCTGCGCGTTCGCCAGCATATCCTCTGCGACGGGTTGCTTATGACTCCCACTCTCGTCAGTGTATTCGTAGCTATCGGCAGTGACTTTACCTCTCTCGACGGTAAAATCCGCCTTTACATAGTAGGTAGAAGTTCTATATGGGCCTGCGGTTTCAGACATTTCGCTCTCCATGGTTATAGGTGATGCGTTGAAAAATCTGTACCTTCTCACTCAAAGCCCTTGGCCTGCGCCAAAGGCGATTTAGCAAAACACGGGGATGCCGCATTACGCGCCTTGAGAACAATGGCCGCATTCGCCAGCCGAGCCATTTGCCGATCCTGGATCTTGATTTGCTGGCAGGACTCGCCCACAGCTTGCGCCGCAGCGGGAGCTTGCCTTAGCCATTGCTTGTGCAACAAGGCCAGGCGCGCGATCAACTCTATGTTTTGCCAACTGGGATTGGACTGCCTTAGCAGCTCGTCCAGCATTTTTGACGAAGTATCGATTTGCACCTTGGTAAAGTCCCACTGTTTTTCGCGCAAGCCGATGCCCACCTCAATGACAGCCATTCTGATCAGCGTTTCTTTTTGAAGGCGAGCTTGCTTGTCCAGCGCTTCGGCTTCGGTATCGATCAGAACATGCAAGCTATCCAGTTCCGAACGAACCGACCGCGCGGGATCTTGTTCAAGCCTGATCAGCAACAGGCCCGCTGCCAGGTGCACGCGCTCCGCCCGCCATCTCAGATTGTGGCGATCGTTTTCCACCGCCTGCGTGAGCCACGCCCCGCCTTGTTCAAGCGCGGCGATTGCCTCGTCATAACGGCCAAGGCCGGTGAGCGCCTCGGAGCGGCGGACATTCATGACTGCAAGTTCATGCAGCCGCATTTTTTCGTCCGGTTTGGCTTGGTACAGTCCATACTCCAGCTTCAGCGCTGCATCGGAAAGCGCCAGTGCTTGTTCGTCCTGCCCGAGCGCATGTTTGCTTTGGGAGAGCCAGGACTGCGCATTGACCACGCCATGTATCAGCTCGGCATCCCCTGGCTGCGCAGCCAAAGCCGCTTGCTTGGCTGCCAGGGCCGACTCGAAATACCTGCCCGCTTCTTCCCAGCGCATCCCGCGCACGGCGATCGACCCCAGGCTATTGAGGGCAAAGCCCAATTCCTTGCCGGCGTCCCTGTCAGCTGGTTTCGCCTTTTGCCAGCGCAGACTGGCGTCGCGATAAGCCAGCATGGCTTTTTCTGCCTCTGGCAGATTGCCCTGGTCAAAGGCAATCTGGCCGCGCCAGAAGGCGCTGGCCCCGAGTATCTTGTAGTAGTCACCCAGGAGAACGCCTTGCCTGGCTTCCAGCAAGGCTAGCAAGCGGTCCGCTTCGTCCAAAGACCGGATGGCTGTCGCAATACTGCCTTTGCCGCGCGTGCTATGCACCTCGGCGATGACGACAAGGGACTTGGCGCGCTGCAGAACATCTTGCGGCGCTTCATTCTCCATCGGCAGCGCACCTAATACCGATAAGCCCTCATCGCCCACACTCTCCAGCAAGTCGAGTTTGCCGATCGGCCGCAAGCGGTCGGCCAATTCACCCAGCATGAAGGACGACAAACGCCGGCTTTGCCACTCCCGATGTTCCGCCATTTCCGCCACGCGCGCATAGCGCACGGCCGCCAGCACCGCCAGTACGGTCAGGCAGATGGCGCCGAACGCCGCGCTGCGGCGCAGCCAGTCCCTGCGCTGAATGCTTGAGCATGACAAGCGCAGGTATTCCCCCATTTCGCCAGTGAATAAGAACGGGAATTGCTCCTTGGTCGACTGCGCCTTCCATAGTGTTTGGCCATTAGGCAGCAGGAAGGCCTTGGCTCGCTCCGCCGCCAGCCAGCGGTTCACCCAGCTGGACAATTCGTCGCGGATAATCAAGGCCGATTTGTGCTGGTTCAGCCAATTGATGATGCGTTGCCAGCGCCTTAACAAGGCCTCGTGCGCCAAGCGGAAACTGCGCGCGCCATGATATTGGGCGGTAGTCAGGAGACGTGCTTCCACCAAGGCTTCCACCAGGCTTTGTTCGATGGCGCTTTGGAGTTCGGTATGGGCGCACCAGCGGGCCGTGGGCGTGGTATCTGCTGCGCTGGTACTGATTAGTTTCGGCAACAATAAGGGAAAGGCGTTTTGCTGGGCTTCCGGCAGGCTGTTAAGAATCGCCTCTGCCCGCGTGGTAATGGCGCCCTCAAGTCCGCCCAGCGCATCATAGGCGGCCCAGCTCAAGAGCCCGCCTGGCTCTTGCGCCTCGTATAGCGTTTGCAGCGTATATTGCAGCAGCGGCAAGGAGTCCCGCGCGTGCAGCGCATCACCGCAGATTCGGTCATCCAGCCGCTGCAAGCCGCTGGGATCACGGCCATAGTGTAAGCCGGCTGCCTGCGCCGGGAGGCGCACGATCTGGGCCAACGCTTCAAAATTGGGAGGCAGCAGGTCCATATGCGCCTGCGCGGTCTTGTCCTCCATAAAAATCGGGTGCTGCGTCAAGCTCGCGTAAAAATCATTGCGGCACAGCGCAATGACGAGGATCAGCCGGCTGCGGATCAAGTCGCCAAGCGCGACGAGCCATGGCTCGAGAACGCTTGGCGGCGCTTTGGTGAACAATGATTCGAGGCTATCGAGCACCAGCAAGGGCATGGCGCTTTGCTCGCGAAGCGGCGCCAGGCCCAGCCGAAGATGCCGGATGACTCCCGGCATATCGTCGCGTAATTGCTTTGCCAAGTCATCAATGCTGTAACCGGACAAGATCGCCTGCCCATGGGAGTCCCAGTCCAGCATGCTTCCCGCCATGAGGCAGAAGAGATCCTCGCGCTCGCTATCGGCAAGATCCAGCACGGAGTACGAACTGATAGCCAGCTCGGCGGAGCGCAGCGCGCGCTTTTGCTGCAGCAGCGGGATCAATCCGGCCTGGACCAGGGAGGTTTTGCCCGAGCCGCTGGCACCCAGCACCACCACCATGGGAAAGCCCCGCGACAGCTGCTGCGCCAATCGCTCATACAATTCAGCGATTGCGCCATCCCGCCCAAAGAACACGCCGGCATGCTGCGAGTCGAACGAAGCCAAGCCCATGAATGGAGAGCCGCGTCCCCAGGCATCCAGATAGTCTCTGGGACCATATTCCGAGAGCAGCTGTACCCGCGCCACCAGCCGATAACCGCGCATACGGATGGTCTCGATGTAGCGAGGAGATCGGGAGGAGTCGCCCAGCGCCTTGCGCAGTACCGCGATGGCTTTGTGTACCGGGTTATCGCCGGCGGCCGTATTGCCCCAGCACTCGGCCAGCAGCGTCTCGGAAGAGACGATCTCCATCGGGTGAGTACAGAGATAGTGCAGGATAGCCATGACCAGCGGCTCAAGCGGAACGGTGCATTCCTCGCTTTCGAGCTGGCGTGCGGCCACATTGACCCGCCAGTGTTCCAGTAAAAAACAGGTCTCCTGCTTTTCTGTAAGCATCACGCCTCTATTGGACTGATGATGGGGCAGCAACCGGTGGCCGGCATGGTCGCGCAGCAAGGAATTATAGCTTACAAATATTGTATTTTTACTAGCAATTATGGGTACCCCAGCGAGGGCGCCGGAAAACACCCTCAGATCGCCATCTCGTTTTCACAACAGCCACGGTATCATTCCGCCTCGCCCGACGTCTTATTTGCCTACTCAGTTTTCAATGAATATGCCTGCCATTACCGAATTCCGTCAGCAACACCCTGCGCCCGAATACGATCATCCGCGAGAAGACCGCAGGTTGGCGGGCAACCCAAAACGCACAACATGGAACCACTTCACCAACGGCAGCGGCGAAGTGCATGCGGGCGTCTGGGCCTGCGAGCAAGGCAGTTGGCGGATCGCCTTTGCCGACAACAAGGATGAATATTTTTACGTGCTGGAAGGCCGCTGCCGGATCATCGACGAGCAGGGATATGCGGCCGAAGCCGGGCCTGGGGACGCGCTGGTCATCCCGGCCGGCTTCAAAGGTGTGTTTGAGGTGGTGGAGCCGGTCCGCAAGCATTACGTGATTGTCGATCGTATGCCTGCCGCCGCTCCTTGATTCGCTATTTGATCCGCTATTTGATCCGCTGCTTTTCCAGCTTGCGCGCCAGCGTGCGGCGGTGCATGCCGAGCCGGCGCGCCGTTTCGGAAATGTTGAAGTCGGTCTCGGCCAGCACGGCGTGGATATGCTCCCATTCCAGCGTCTTGATCGAGGTGGAACGGCTGCTGACTTCGATCTCGGTGGCGCCGGCCACGTGGCCGAAAGCGGCTTCGATATCGTCCGTGTTGGAGGGCTTGGCCAGATACTGGCAGGCGCCCAGCTTGATCGCTTCCACCGCCGTGTTGATGCTGGCGAAACCGGTCAGCACCACGATCAGCATCTCGGGATCGTGCTGGTGCAGCATCTGCACGCAAGCCAAGCCAGAGGAATTGCCTTTCAATTTCAGATCGACCACGGCATAGCCCGGCGTGTGATCGACCAGCAGGCCGCTGGCCTCGTCCACATTTTCCGCCAGCAGCACCTTGTAGCCGCGGCGTTCGAACGAGCGGCCCAGGGTGCGGGCAAATGCTGCATCGTCTTCTACCAGCAGCAGGACTCGTTCTTCTTCAATTGTCATTAATATTTTCTTCCACTAAAGCGATGGCGGACAGCGGCAGCGTCAGGTGCACGCTGGCGCCGCCCTCGGCGCGATTGCCGGCCGTGACCGCGCCACCCAGCATGCGCGCCACGTTCACGACCAGGAACAATCCCAGTCCGCCGCCAGGGCGCCCTTTGCTGGACTGGTAAGGCTTGCCGAATTGTGCCAGCATCGCGGGCGCAAAACCAGGGCCGGCGTCCGTTACTTGCAGCTCCAGCATCTCGCCGTGGACGCGGGCCTGCATGCGCAGCCAGTCGGGCGAGGCTTCCAGGGCGTTGTCGAGCACATTGCAGATCATCTGCTTCAGGGTGGAATCGGAAACCACGCCGATATCGTGTTCGATGTGGTTCTCGAACTCGAAGGCTTTCACCGGCCGGCTGGTGCGCCATTCCTCGGCCAGTTCGGACAGGAAGGTATTGATGGTGGTGCGTTCGGACGATTCGCCGCGTGTCTCGCCGGCCGACAGCAGGATGCCGCTGACAATCGACTTGCAGCGCTGGAGCTGGGTCTGCATCAGCGCGATCTCTTCCAGCAGATCGGGGTTGCGGCTGAATTCGGGCATGCGCCGCCAGTCGCCCAGGATCACCGCCAGCGTGGCCAGCGGCGTGCCCAGTTCGTGCGCCGCGCCGGAAGCGAGCAGGCCCATACGGACGATATGCTCTTCTTCGGCGGCACGCTGGCGCAGGTCGGCCAGCTTGCCGGCACTGGTGTGCAGGTTCTGCATGATGCGGCTGGTGAAGACCACCAGCAGCGCCGCGTCGAGCAGGAAGCACAGCAGCATGCCTTGCACATACAGGCTGGCAATGCCGCGCCCATGGTCGAGCGGCAGCGTCAGCGGCGTGGAGAAAGCCGCCAATCCCGCCAGGCAGGCCGCCGTGACGGCGACGATCAGCCAGGTCGCCCATTTGTCGAGCAGCACGGCGCCCAGGATGACCTGCAACAGATACAGGAAAACAAAGGGATTGGTGGTACCGCCGCTCAGGTAGAGCTGCGCGGTCAGGCTGGCCACATCGACCAGCAAGGCCAGCAGCAGTTCGGCGTTGGAGACCGCCAGGTATTCCTGCCAGCGCAAGGTACTGGCAATATTGAAGGCGATCAGGCAAACCAGCACGCTGAGCATGGCCGGCAGCGGCAGCTGCACGTCGAACACCAGGGTGGCGACGGAGATGGTCACAATCTGCCCGAACACCGCCAGCCAGCGCAGCTGGATCAGCTGCTGCATATTCTTGTGGCCGGCGGCGTGGGTGATCTTGCTGACGATGGCGGCGGCGGCCCGCGCCGCGCCGCCTATGCCGCCTGTGAACTGATTATGATTGACACTTGCCATTCCCACCTTCCAGTTTGATTCAAGCGCCGCCGCTGTGCTTGCGCGGTGCGCGCGCGTCGCGGACGACCCAATAGCAGGAGCCGGCCACCATCAGCGCCAGCGCATACCAGGTGAGAGCATAAACCAAATGGTTGTTTTGGAAGGATACGACAGTCAAACCGCCAACCGGAGCGTCGCCGGGCGCGCCCGCCACGGCGTCGGCATCGACGAAATACGGGGCCACTGGCGACAGCTGGCGCGCCGCCGCGATCGCCGCCACGTCGCGCGAGTACCAGCGGTCGGCGCCAGCGTCGTTCTGGCGCAGGAAGCCGCCTTTCGGTTCGCTGATGCGCAGCAGGCCGCTCACGCTGGCGCCCTGCCCTTGCGCGCGGGCCTCGGCGCAGGCGCTCGCGCTGGCGCGCGGGGCAAGGGCCGGCGCGCCGCGCTGGCTGGCCTCGGTGACGAAGCCGCGGTTGACCAATACGATGCCGCCATCGTCCTGGCACAGTGGCGTCAGCAGCCAGTAGCCGCGGCCGCGCACCGTCGACGCCTGCACGCGCGCCGTCAGGCCGGGCAGATACACGCCGTTCAGGCGCACATGGCGGTATTCGTCGGTGGCGGCGCTGATGCGCGGCCAGTCGCCCATCGCGGGCGCCGCCACAGGGGCGGCATGTACCCGCTCCTCCACGCGCTCGATCAGGGCCAGTTTCCATTGCAGGCGCTGCATTTGCCACGTCCCCAAAGCGAAAAAGCCTGCACAAAGCAGGCTTCCCATCGCGATCAGGAAGAGGCGCAGGCCAGGTGAACGGCGCCGTGCCGCTTCCGGCGCCGCCTTGGCGGCCCCCGGTTGCTGCACGGCGCGATCCGCCGGGTCAGGCGTTTTCTTCATCACGGCATGTCGTGGTGCATCACACCAGGCGACATGCCCGGCATCATGTTGTGGTTCATATGGTACATGACCCAGATCGAACCGGCCAGCATGATGACCACGATGACCAGGGTGAAGATCATCGCCAGCATATTCCAGCCGCCTTCCGACTTGGCGTTCATGTGCAGGAAGTAAACCATGTGCACCACCACCTGCACGGCCGCCAGGCCGAGCAGCACCAGGCCAGCCGTGCTGGAGCTGGAGAAGACATTGCCCATCACCAGCCAGAATGGAATCGCGGTCAGGATGACGGCCAGCACGAAGCCGGTTACATAGCTGCGCATGCTGCCGTGGTCATGATCGTCGTGACCATGGTGGCCATGGCCGTGGTCATCGTGCTCGTTGTGATTGTGGCCGCTCATGGCAGAACTCCCATCAGGTAGACAAAGGTGAAGACGCCGATCCAGACCACGTCCAGGAAGTGCCAGAACATCGACAGGCACATCAGGCGGCGGCCGTTTTCCGGCGTCAGGCCGTGTTTTTTCAGCTGGAACAGCAGGGTCACCAGCCACACGATGCCGAAGCTCACGTGCAGGCCGTGGGTGCCGACCAGGGCGAAGAAGGAGGTCAGGAAGCCGCTGCGCTGCGGACCCGCGCCTTCATGGATCAGGTGCATGAACTCATACAGCTCGAAGTAGATGAAGGCGATGCCCAGCAGGCCGGTAATGCCCAGCCAGATCATGGTCGGCTTCAGTTTCTTCTTCTGCATCTCCAGCATGGCGAAGCCATAGGTGATGGACGACAGCAGCAGCAGCGCGGTGTTGACCGCCACCAGCTTCAGGTCGAACAGCTCGGCGCCGGACGGGCCGCCCGCGTAGTTGCGGCCCAGCACAGCGTACGCCGCGAACAGCACGGCGAAGATCAGGCAATCGCTCATCAGGTACAGCCAGAAGCCCAGCAGGGTGCCGTTCTCCGGGTGGTGCTCGCGTACAAAGAAGCGCGAGCTCGGGTTGGCGCCCAGGGCGCCGTCAGCAGTAACGTTATGGTTGCTCATGGCGTTAAGCGTGGCCTTCCAGCAGACGGGTGCGCGCTTCTTCCGTGCGGGTGACTTCTTCCGCAGGGATGTAGTAGTCGCGCTTGTAATTAAAGGTATGGATGATGATCGCCGCCATCAGGACAACAAAGCCCAGCACGGCCGGCAGCCACATTTGCCAGATCAGCGCGAAGCCGACGGCGAAGCTCAGGGCCGAGATGATGAAGCCGGCGCCGGTGTTCTTCGGCATGTGGATCGCCATGAAGTCTTTCAGCGGACGCTGATAGCCATTCTTCTTCATGTCGGCCCAGGTGTCGTTGTCGTGCACGCGCGGGGTGAAGGCGAAGTTGTAGTCTGGCGGTGGCGACGAGGTCGACCATTCCAGGGTACGGCCATTCCATGGGTCGCCGGTCACGTCGCGCAGCTTGTCGCGGCGGATGTAGCTGACCACGAACTGCACCACCATGGCGCCGATGCCAACCGCGATCAGGGCAGCGCCGATAGCGGCGATGACGAACCAGATCTGCAGCGATGGATCTTCGAAGTGGCTCATGCGGCGGGTCACGCCCATCAGGCCCAGCACGTACAGCGGCATGAAGGCCAGGTAGAAGCCGATGGTCCAGGACCAGAAGGAAATCTTGCCCCAGAACTCGTCCAGCTTGTAGCCGAAGGCTTTCGGATACCAGTAGTTGATGCCGGCGAACAGGCCGAACAGCACGCCGCCGATGATCACGTTGTGGAAGTGGGCGATCAGGAACAGCGAGTTATGCAGCACGAAGTCGGCTGGTGGCACGGCCAGCAGCACGCCGGTCATACCGCCGATCACGAAGGTGATCATGAAGGCGATGGTCCACATCATCGGCAGCTCGAAGCGGATGCGGCCGCGGTACATGGTGAACAGCCAGTTGAAGATCTTGGCGCCGGTCGGGATCGAAATGATCATCGTCGTGATGCCGAAGAAGGAGTTGACGCTGGCGCCCGAACCCATGGTGAAGAAGTGGTGCAGCCATACCAGGTAGGACAGCAGGGTGATCACGCAGGTGGCGTACACCATCGAGGCGTAGCCGAACAGGCGCTTGCCGCAATAGGTCGACACGACTTCGGAGAAGATACCGAAGCATGGCAGGATCAGGATGTACACCTCGGGGTGACCCCAGATCCAGATCAGGTTCACGTACATCATGGCGTTGCCGCCCATGTCGTTGGTGAAGAAGTTGGTGCCGAACATGCGGTCCAGCGACAGCATGGCCAGCACGGCGGTCAGGACCGGGAAAGCGGCCACGATCAGCACGTTGGTGCACAGCGCGGTCCAGGTGAAGACCGGCATTTTCATCATGGTCATGCCTGGCGCGCGCATCTTGACGATGGTGACGATCAGGTTGACGCCGGACAGCAATGTCCCGACCCCGGCAATCTGTAATGACCAGATATAGTAGTCGACCCCGACGTCCGGACTGCCCAGGATGCCCGACAGCGGCGGATACGCCAGCCAGCCGGTACGGGCGAATTCGCCCACGAACAGGGAAGCCATGGTCAGCATGCCGCCGAACACGGACATCCAGAACGAGAAGTTATTCAGGAAGGGGAAAGCCACGTCGCGCGCGCCGATCTGCAGCGGCACCACGTAGTTCATCAGGCCCGTCACCAGCGGCATCGCCACGAAGAAGATCATGATCACGCCGTGGGCGGTGAAGATCTGGTCGTAGTGGTGCGGCGGCAGGTAGCCGACGTTTTCGCCAAAGGAGATGGCTTGCTGGGCGCGCATCATCAGTGCGTCGGCAAAGCCGCGCAGCAGCATGATCAGGCCGAAGATCATGTACATGATGCCGATCTTCTTGTGGTCGATGCTGGTGATCCAGTCGCGCCACAGGGTGCCCCACAGCTTGTACTTGGTGATCAGGCCGAACACGGCCGCGCCACCCAGGGCCACCATGACAAAGGTGACCATCAGGATGGGTTCATGGTAGGGAATCGCTTCCCAGCTCAGCCGTCCGAAGATCAGCTGCGTCAAATTCAGTTGGTCTTGCATGCTTAGTTCTTCTTCGTTTCAGGGGTGATGCACACTTCGGCCGTGCTGGCCTCGGTCATGCGGCGCGCGCTGCGCTCGGCGGCCACCGAAGCGGTGCTCACTTTGCGGCTGATGCGGGTGGCGTCTTCGGCCATCTGATCCTTGATGCAGACGGCGTTGCGGTCCACGCAGCGGTTGACGATGGCGTCGTACAGACCGGCTTCGACGGAACCGTAGTGGCGCACTTTGTCGCCGATGCTGGGCTTGTCCAGCGCAGTGTAGTTGGCGCGGTCCAGCGCCACGGTGCTGCTCTTGGTCTTCTGCACCCACTTGTCAAAGTCCGCAGCGGTCGTGCCGTGGAATTTGAAACGCATCTGGGAGAAGCCTTCGCCGCTGTAGTTGGCCGAGAAACCGTCGTACACGCCGATCTTGTTGATGACCGCGTTCAACTGGGTCTCCATGCCGGCCATCGCGTAGATCTGGCCAGCCAGGGCGGGAATGTAGAAGGAATTCATCACGGTCGAAGCGGTGATCTTGAAGCGCACCGGCACGTCGACCGGGGCAACCAGCTCATTCACGCTCGCCACGCCCTGTTCCGGATAGATGAACAGCCATTTCCAGTCCATCGCCACCACTTGCACTTCCAGCGGCTTGACGTTGGCAGGAATCGGACGCTTGTCGTCCAGGCGCTGCAGCGGACGGTAAGGGTCGAGGGTGTGGGTGCTGATCCAGGTCAGCAGGCCCAGCACGATGATGATCAGCAGGGGCGCGCCCCAGATCACCAGTTCCAGACGGGTGGAGTGGTCCCAATCCGGCTCGTATTTCGCCTTGGTGTTGCTTTTACGGTAACGCCAGGCAAACAGGATGGTCAGGAAGATAACAGGAACGATAATCAGCAGCATCAGCAGGGTGGACACCGTGATAAGGTGGCTTTGCTGAAGGGCGATATCACCGGACGGATTCATCACCACCATATCGCAGCCCGTGAGCGCAATAAGTGGTGTAAGGAACAGCCCGCGACGAAGGAGTGAATGTAACATGCGATATAGTGCTGTACAGGATATGTGAAACATGCCACTGTACCTGTATCGTCTAGTTTTGGACATTGGACACTTTGTCCTCCCCGTGTCCAAGGCCAGGACTGGGCGTGTGTAGCACCTATTACAACAATTATTGAGACAAAGACTATGGCCAGCATGAATACGACGCATGACGGCAGCATTCCTGCCGATTTTCCGCAGCATGACAATGCCGACGATGTACGGCGCCTCAATACGGACAACGCCCCCATTTCACCCGGCGAAATAGCGGTCGGTGTGGTGATTGGCCGCGCTTCCGAGTATTTCGACTTCTTCGTGTACGCCATCGCTTCAGTTCTAGTCTTCCCCACCCTGTTTTTCCCGTTTGAAGGCCGGCTGGAAGGCACGCTGTACGCCTTCGTCATCTTCTCTTTTGCCTTTATTGCAAGACCGGTTGGCACCGTCCTGTCGATGGCCATCCAGCGCCGCTTCGGCCGCGAGGCCAAACTCACCATCGCCCTCTTCCTGCTCGGCTCGACCACGGCCGGCATCGCCTTCCTGCCGCCGTATTCGGACCTGGGCGTCAACGCCATCATCATCCTGTCGCTGCTGCGCATCGGCCAGGGCTTGGCCCTGGGCGGCTCCTGGGACGGCCTGCCCTCGCTGCTGGCCCTGAACGCGCCGCAGGACAAGCGCGGCTGGTATGCCATGCTGGGCCAGCTGGGCGCACCGGTCGGCTTCTTCATCGCCGCCGGCCTGTTCTGGTTCCTGATTTCCACCCTGGACAATCTGGACTTCATGGACTGGGGCTGGCGCTATCCCTTCTATGTGGCCTTTGCCATCAATGTGGTCGCGCTGTTCGCCCGCCTGCGCCTGATTTCCACCAATGAGTACTCGCGCCTGCTCGAAGAACGCGAGCTGCAGCCTACCAGCGTGGTCGAAATGGCAAGCTCGCAGGGCCGCAACCTGATCATCGGCGCGCTGGCCGCGCTGGCCAGCTATGCGCTGTTCCATCTGGTCACGGTATTCCCGCTGTCCTGGATCAATCTGTATTCGCCGCGCTCGGTGGCCGGCTTCCTGCTGACCGAGATGGGCGGCGTGTTCCTGATGGCGGGCGGGGTGGTGGCCTCGGGCCTCATCGCCGACCGCATCGGCCGCCGCCGCACGCTGGGCACGCTGGCCACGCTGATCGCCCTCTTCAGCGCCTTCGTGCCGATGCTGCTGAATGGCGGCGACACCGGGCAGGATGCCTTCATCCTGATCGGCTTCACCTTGCTGGGCCTGTCCTACGGCCAGGCAGCCGGCGCGGTGACGGCCAACTTCCCGGCCAAGTACCGCTACACCGGCGCGGCGCTGACCTCCGATCTGGCGTGGCTGGTGGGCGCCGGCTTCGCGCCGCTGGTCGCGCTGGGCGTCTCGGCCAAGTTCGGACTGGCCTATGTCGGCCTGTACCTGCTGTCGGGCGCGGTCTGCTCGCTGGCGGCGCTGAGCCTGAACCGGGCGCTCGATATCCGGAACTGAACACCGCGCAGTCTGCTCTATATAGAAAGCCGGGGCAGCCCGGCTTTTTTACGCATCCGCCATTTGGGTTGCAGAACGGTCTATGTTGCGTAAACGCATCAAAATAACTTCAAAAGGAAGGCCATCGTCATCCTCGGGCCGCCGGGAAATTTCCTCGAAACCCAGATGCCGATAAAAAGCGCAGGCAGCGCGGTTTTCGGCATAGGCCTCCAGTTCCAGCTGGCCCTTGAGAGCCAGCGCATGGGCGGCCAGCGCCCTGCCAATGCCGCTGCCCTGCCGGTCCGGATCGACGAACATTCCGCCAACGAAGCAGTCGACCAGCCCGATAAACCCGACTGGCGCGCCGGCCAGGCATGCGACCCAAGTCTCCGCGTTTGGCAGGTACACCTCTTCAATCAGCGTCCTCTGCCCGTCCAGGCGCGCCTCCCCCAGAAACGCATGCGCCCGGCGTGAGGCTTCAAACCAGATCTCCGAGAGTCTTCCCGTGTCCCCGGCCTCGAAGGCGCGAATTTGCAGTTGTATCTGGTCCATGATGTGGTAGCACCGGCTTTTGAAAAAAGCGATAGTACATCGCATTGGGCATATTCGCAGTGCCACGCATAGAGGGGCGCCATGGCCCGCCGGGCAAATGCGACACCATTGTCTTTTTTATTACCTTCTGGTTGTCTTCACCCACCCAGCGGCATACACTGGTTCAGGTCGAGTGGAGGGTCGAATGCCATGGAAACTAGCGCACTGCAAGCCCGCCTTTACCAAGCTTTCCTGCGCGGCTACAGCGAGTTCCCAGGCCATCGCCCTGCCGCCAGCGCCGCGCGCGCGCCTGCCGGACCAGCGCCGGCGATGGTTGCCGGTGCGGCACTGGAAAGCCGCGAACTGCGGCGTTCCATCGACGCTTGCCAGCACGCGCTGTCACAGATGGCCGACCTGCCCGAGGCTGAAAGGGAACAGCTGCGCAGCGAGCTGCGCGCCACGCTCGATCATCTTGTCAAAGTGTCCGACCAGCTGCTGACCCTGCTCCGATCCAACGGCGCTGCACCTGCAGCACTCGACGCAACCGAATCAGACGACCCATCCGACCTGCCGCCCAGTCCGTCCACGCGCGGCAAAAAACCACCGCGTAGGAGGTAAAGCCATGAACCAATACAGCTTGCAGGAGGCGCTGCTGCTTGAACAGCTGGCGGCACAGGAGGCGGCCGCCGCAGGAATGGACCTGCCCACTTATGCGGCCGTGCTGCAGGCGCACGAGCAGCAGCAGTTGGCCGCGCAGCAGCACGCCCAGCTTGAAGCGGAGACCGCCCAGGCGCAGCACTTGCATCTGCTGGCGGCGCAGGAGGCGGCCGCCGCAGGAATGGACCTGCCCACTTATATAGCCGTGCTGCAGGCGCACGAGCAGCAGCAGCTGGCCCAACTGCAGGAACAGCAGCAATTGGCGCAGCATCAGCAACAGCAGGCGTTGGCAGCGGCGCACGCCCAGGGCTGCGACCCGGCCACGCTGCAGGCCCTGGCCGAGCAGGAAGCCGCCGCTGCCGGCATGGACTTGCCCACTTATGCCGCCACGCTACAGCAGACCGAGCTTGCGCTGCTGGAGGAAGCGGCCTATCTGGAAGGTGTGGCGCAGCATGAAGCCGAACTGGCCCGGCAACAGCAGGCGGCCATGCCGCCCGCCATTCTGGCCCACTTGCAGCAATTGCAGATCGCACAGCTGCAACAGGCGCAGGCACTCGGCCTGCTCTGAACACCACGCCGGTCGGCATCTGCTGCCCGACACGGCCGAGGAGAAGTCATGTCGCTCAGGAAGCGCTATATCATCGCCGTGCCTCAGCACGTCCGGCTGGGTTCCGGCCTGAGCCTGCAGGACGTGGTGGCGGGACTGCCGCCGCAGCAATTGGGACGGGCCGGCACGACCGGCACCCAGGTGGTGGAAATGAGCGCCGTCGAGGCGGACCAGCTTGCACGTGCCAATAGCGATATGCTGATCGAGGAAGACCAGCCGCTCACGCTGCTGGCGCCGATGCCGGCCCTGGGCTTCGAGGTCGGACCGGACCGCGGCCAGGAATACCGCTTCGCCGTGCGCGACGCGCAAACGGGCGCGCCGGTCGCGGACGCCACGCTGTTCGTCAAAGGCACACGCGCCACCTACCGCGGCCGCACCGGGAAGGATGGCAGCGCCAGCGTGCGCGTGCTCGACGCGGCGATCGAACATGTGATCGTCTCGCCCGCCGCCAATTACTGGGCGCGCGTGATCGCGGCGCCGGCGCCGGAGCAGACGACCGAGGTCGCGCTGACTCCGCTGATTGCGCGCGGCGGCGCAGCCTGGGAGCGCCAGTGGCTGGGCAAGACGGGCGAAGTGGCGGGCGGGGCTGGCGTCAAGGTCGCGCTGCTCGACAGCGGCATCGCCGAGCATCCGGACCTGGCGGTGGCCGGCGGCCTGAATGCGCTGGATGGCGCCCGCAGCAACGACTACCGTAGCGACGAGGACGGCCACGGCACCCACTGCGCGGGCCTGATCGGCGGCCGCAATGCCGTCAATGGCGTGTGCGGCGTCGCGCCCGAAGCCGAGCTGTATGCCGTCAAGGCCTTTCCCGGCGGCCGGTTGAGCGATCTGCTCGAAGGCCTGCAATGGTGCATCGACAACGGCATGGATGTGGTCAACCTGAGCCTGGCCATCGAGCGCCCAAGCCCCCTGCTCGCGCTGAAGCTGGCCGAGGCGGCGCAGGCCGGCATCACCCTGGTGGCCGCCGCCGGCAATGGCGGCGACAATCAGCTCAGCTATCCGGCCGCCAGCGAGGGCGTGCTGGCGGTCACGGCGTTCGGCTCGATGCACGCCTTCCCCGCCGACAGCGCCCATGCGCTGCGCATCGCCGAACTGCGCAACGACGCTTCGAGCCTGTTCGTACCCAATTTCAGTAATCGCGGACCGCAGGCGGCCTTCATCGCGCCCGGGGTGGCGATCATTTCCAGCGTGCCCGGCGGCTATGCGGCCTGGGATGGCACGTCGATGGCCTGCGCCTTCGTCTCGGGCCTGGCGGCCCTGGCGCTGGCGGTCCACCCGGAAATCCGCACCGGCGACGCGCGCCAGGGAGCGCACGTCAGGCAATTGCTGGCGGCGGCGGCGATCGACCTGTCGCTGCCGAGCGCGATCCAGGGCGCCGGCGTGCCGCAGGCGGCCCGGCCGGCAGCGCGCCCGGCCGGCTGGACCGATGCTTCCGGCTTGGCGCAACAGCAGCAGCAACGCGTCGCCGCGCTGATCAGCGACCTGGAGGGCAAGCAGCAGGAAATCCGTGCCATGATCGCCCAATTGGGCTAACCAGCTGGTATCCAGAGGCGCCCCTTATGCGGCTTCTTTGTTTTCCCCATGCGGGGGCCGGGCCTTCGCAATTCCGCTCCTGGCTGGCGGCGGGACCGGACAGCCTGCAGATCACGCCGGTTGCCCTGCCCGGCCGCGAGGCGCGCTACAAGGACGCGGCGCCGCGCCGCCTGGATGCGCTGCTGCGCGATGTGTCGCACCATATCGAACCCCTGCTGGACCAGCCCTTCGCCATGATCGGCCACAGCATGGGCGCCCTGCTGGCCTTCGAGCTGGCGCGCCAGCTGCGGCGTGCCGGACGGCGCCAGCCGGAACGCCTGTTCGTCTCGGCCTTTCGCGCGCCCCACCTGGGCGGCCGCTGGCCGCCGCTGCACGCCCTGCCCGCGCCGCTGCTCAAGGCTGAACTGCTGCGCTTGGATGGCACCCCGGCCGGCGTGCTGGTCCAGCCCGACCTGATGGATACGCTGCTGCCGGTGCTGCGCGCCGACCTTGAAATCGCCGAACATTACCGTTACCAGCCCGAGGCGCCGCTGTCCTGCCCGATCACCTGCCTGGGCGGCATCGCCGACGAGCGCATCAGCCGTCCCGAGCTGCGCGGCTGGCAGCAGCACACCACGGCGGAATTCCGGCTGCGGCTCTTCCCCGGCGGCCATTTCTACCTGTATAAGACACCGGTACTGGTGCAGCATGCCATCTGCGCCGATCTCGGCCTCTCCACCATGCGTCCCAACGAGGCGATCAACTGAGCATGGATACACCGACCAACCGCTTTCCACTCTCCTATTCGCAGGAACGGCTATGGTTCCTGCACCTGCTGGCGCCCGCCAGCCCCTTCTACAATCTGCAGATCGATATGCCCCTGCACTGCGTGCTCGACGAGGCAATCTGGGGCCGCGTGATCAGCGAGCTGGTGCGGCGCCATGAAATCCTGCGCACCGTCTTTCACGCCGCCGACGGTGCGCCGGTCCAGCAGGTGCTGGGGGCGCTGGCCGTACCGGTTGCCAGCGTCGACCTGCGCGACACGCCGCCTGCCGAGCGCGCGGAAGCGGCGCGCCGGGTGGCGCTGGACGATGCCCAGCGTCCGTTCGACCTGGGCCGCGGCCCGCTGCTGCGCCCCACGCTGATCCGCATGGAGGGCGAGGCCTGGCTGTTCGTGCTGACCATGCACCACATCATCACGGACGGCTGGTCGATGGACATCATCACGACCGAGATCGCCACGCTGTACGACGCCTTCGCGCAAGGCCGGCCGTCGCCGCTGCCGGAGCTGCCGATCCAGTACGCCGACTTCGCCGCCTGGCAGCGCCAGACCCAGACCGTGGCCCAGCTCGGCGTCCAGCTCGACTACTGGCGCGCCCAGCTTGATGGCTGCCAGAACCTGCAACTGCCCACCGATTTCGCGCGCCCGCCCACGCCCAGCTACCGCGGCGGCTTCCAGAGCGTGGCGACGGCGCAAGCCGTGATCGACGGCCTGCGCCGCATCGCCCAGCAGGAAGGCGCGACCCTGTTCATGGTCCTGCTGGCCGCCTTCCAGGTGCTGATGATGCGCTACTCGGGCCAGGACGATGTGGTGGTCGGCACGCCGATCGCCAACCGCAACCGGCCCGAGGTGGAGCCGCTGATCGGCTTCTTCGTCAACACCCTGGTGATGCGCGGCCGCCTGGCCGGCCGCCCGACTTTCCGCGAATACCTGCGCCGCGTGCGCGAAACGGCGCTGGGCGCCTACGCCAACCAGGATCTGCCGTTCGAAAAGCTGGTGGAGCATTTGCAGCCGCAGCGCGATCTGAGCCGCAATCCCCTGTTCCAGGTGATGTTCGTGCTGCAAAACAGCGCAGTGCAGCGCAATGGCGCCGCGCCCACGCCGTCTTACCAGCCCGGTCCGGCGGCGCCCTCGGCTGTCTCCTACGGCAACGCCAAGTTCGACTTGACCCTCTACCTGGGCGAGGATGAGCAGGGCATCTCCGCCATTTTCGAATACAGCACCGACCTGTTCGCCGACGGGACGATCGCGCGCCTGATCGGCCACTGGCAAACGCTGCTGCAAAGCATTGCCGCCAGCCCCGATACGCCGGTCACGCGGCTGCCGCTGCTGCCGCCGCGCGAGCGCGCCCTGCTGCTGACCGAATGGAACGATACGGCCACGGCCTACCCGCGCCAAGCCACGCTCGGCGAGCTGTTCCGCCAGCAGGCGCAAGCCACGCCGGACGCGGTCGCACTCAACAGCGAAGAAGGCGCCCTGAGCTACGGCGAGCTGGCCCGGCGCAGCGCACGGCTGGCGCGCTGGCTGCAGCAGCAAGGCGTGCGGCGCGGCGATCTCGTCGGCCTGTGCCTGCCGCGCGGCATCGAGATGGTGGTGGCCGTGGTGGCCATCGTCGAGGCCGGCGCCGCCTACCTGCCGCTGGACCCGGCCTATCCGCCGGCGCGGCTGGATACGCTGATCGGGCAGGCGGCGCCGCGTCTTATCCTGTCGCGCGGCGCGGCCGCGGCCGCCATCGCGCCGCATGCGCCGGTCCTGCTCGACACCCTGGAGCTGCCGGCCGACGACAGCGCGCCGGACAGCGGCGCCGACGCCGGCACGCTGGCCTATGTGCTGTTCACGTCCGGTTCGACCGGCCAGCCCAAGGGCGTCTGCGTCAGCCACCGCAATGTGGTGCGGCTGGTGCGCAATACAAATTACTGCAGCATTACGCCGGGCGACGTGCTGCTGCAGTTCGCCCCGCTCCAGTTCGACGCCTCGACCTTTGAAATCTGGGGCGCGCTGCTGAACGGCGCCCGGCTCGAAATCGCGCCGCCCGGACTGCCCTCGCTGGAAGAACTGGGCGCCGGCATCGAGCGCGCCGGTGTCACCATCCTGTGGCTGACCGCCAGCCTGTTCCACCAGATGGTGGAGGCCCAGCTCGGCTCACTGTGGCGGGTGCGCCAGTTGCTGGCCGGCGGCGATGTGCTGTCGCCCCAGTTGTGCCAACGCGTGCTCGACGAACTGCCCGGCTGCACGCTCATTAACGGTTACGGCCCCACCGAGGCCACCACCTTTGCCGTCTGCCACCGCATGGAGCGCGGCGCGCCCCTGGGCCAGCGCGTGCCGATCGGGCGCGCCCTGGCCAATACCCAGCTCTACGTGCTCGACCCGGAAATGCAGCTGGCGCCGGCCGGCGTCGTTGGCGAGCTGTATATCGGCGGCGATGGCGTCGCCAGCGGCTATCTGGGCGATGCCGAGCTCAGCGCGCAGCGTTTCATCCCCAATCCCTTCGCACCGCCCAATTCCAGCCAGCGCCTGTACCGCACGGGCGACCAGGTGCGCTACCGGGTCGACGGCGCGCTCGAATTCATCGGCCGCCGCGACCACCAGGTGAAACTGCGCGGCTTCCGCATCGAGCTGGGCGAGATCGAGGCCGTGATGCGGCGCCATCCGCTGGTGCGCGATGCCTGCGTGCGCGCCGCCGGCGACGGCCAGGAGCGCCGCCTGCTGGGCTACGCCATCCTCGAACGGGCGGCCGACATCCACGCGCTGCGCCGCTTCCTGCAGCAGGAACTGCCCGAGTATATGGTGCCCGCCACACTGATCCCGCTCGATGCCTTCCCTTTGACGGCCAGCGGCAAGATCGACCGCCAGGCGCTGCCGGCCGGCGACGGCGCCGAGTGGCGCGCGCAGCTCCCGTTCGCCGAGCCGCAATCGGAGCTTGAGCGCATCATTGCCGCCATCTGGCGCGAAGTGCTGGCGCACGAACGGGTCGGCCTGGACGATAATTTCTTCGACCTGGGCGGCCATTCGCTGCTGCTGCAGCAGATTCACAGCCGCCTGACCGGCTTGCTGGGCCGCACGCTGCCGATGGTCGACCTGTTCCGCTTCCCGACCGTGGCGGCGCTGGCGCGCCACCTGGAGCACAGCGCCGAGCCGCAGCGCGCCTCGCTGCAACCCCAGGACGCAGCGGACCAGCCCGCGCCCATCGACCTGCTCGACCAGCGCATCGCGCAGCAGCGCCGCGCGCGGGCCGAGCGCCTGCACAGGAGGAGCACATGACGGACCAATCCGAATGCGTGGCGGTCATCGGCATGGCCGGCCGCTTTCCCATGGCCGCCGGCGTCGCCGAGTTCTGGGACAATCTGCGCCAGGGCCGCGAATGCATCCGATTCTTCAGCGAGGAGGAGCTGCGCCAGGCCGGCGTGCCGGCCGAGACGCTGGCGCATCCGGCCTATGTGCGCGCGAATGGCGTGGTCGACGGCATCGAGCAGTTCGACGCCGACTTCTTCGGCTTCACGCCGCGCGAAGCCGAGATTCTCGACCCGCAGCAGCGCGTCTTCCTCGAATGCGCCGCCGAAGCGCTGCAAGACGCCGGCTGCGTGGCCGAGCGCCACCCGGGCATGATCGGCGTGTTCGCCGGCACCAGCATGAGCACCTATGCCTTCCAGCTCTACGGTAATCCGCAGTTGGCCGGCCGCGCCACCGGCTTCCAGATCCTGATCGGCAACGACAAGGACCACCTGGCCACCCGGGTGGCCTATAAGCTCAACCTGAAAGGACCGGCGATCACGGTCGGCACGGCCTGCTCCACCTCGCTGGTCGCGGTCGGCCTGGCCTGCCAGAGCCTGATCGAATACCAATCCGACGTGGCGCTGGCCGGCGGCGTCACGCTCGGCGTGCCGATGCTGCGTGGCTATCTTTATGAGGAAGGCGGCATCGCCTCGCCGGACGGCCACTGCCGCTCCTTCGACGCCGCCGCCATGGGCACGGTGGGCGCCAACGGCGCCGGCTGCGTGGTGCTCAAGCGCCTGGCCGACGCGCTGGCCGACGGCGATCCGATCTGCGCCGTGATCCGCGGCTGGGGCTTGAACAACGATGGCGCCGACAAGGTCGGCTACACCGCGCCCAGCGTGGCCGGCCAGGCGCATGCGATCGCCACGGCGCTGGCCATGGCGGACGTGGCGCCGGACACGATCACGATGATGGAAGCGCACGGCACGGCCACGCCGCTGGGCGATCCGATCGAGTTCGCCGCGCTGTGCCAGGCCTGGCGCCACAGCACGCAGCACCGCTATTGCGCGCTGGGCTCGGTCAAGTCCAATACCGGGCATATGGATTCGGCCGCTGGCGTGGCCGGCCTGATCAAATGCGTGCTGGCGCTGCAACATCGCCAGATTCCGCCCAGCCTGCATTTCGAGCGCCCCAATCCCAAGCTCGATATGGAGCACAGCCCCTTCTTCGTCAACACCGCGCTGCGCGACTGGCAGCCCGCATGCGGCGTGCGGCGCGCGGCGGTCAGCTCCTTCGGCATCGGCGGCACCAACGCCCACGTGATTCTGGAGGAAGCGCCGGCAGTCGAACCGGGCGGCGCCTCGCGCGCGGCCCAGCTGCTGCTGCTCTCGGCCCGCACCCCGGGCGCGCTGGACGCGGCGGCCGAGCGGCTCGCGGCCTATCTCGACACCCATCCCGGACTGCCGCTGGCCGACGTGGCGCATACCCTGCAACTGGGCCGCAGCGAAATGAAATGCCGCCGCGCCATCCTCGTGCCGGCCGGCGCCGGCGACGCCGCCGCCCTGCTGCGCCAGGGCGCGCCGCGCCGCAGCGCAAGCACCGGACGCGATGGCAAGTTCGAGGGCGTGGCCTTCCTGTTTCCCGGCCAGGGCGCCCAGCATCCCGGCATGGGCGCGGGCCTGTACCGCGCCGAACCCGTATACCGGGAGATTGTCGACCATTGCGCCGGCCTATTGCGCGAACCGCTCGGCCTCGACCTGCGCGCGCTGATGCATGAGGCCAGGCAGGACGAGGCGCTGCGCCAGACCCAGGTCACGCAGGCGGCGGTGTTTGTCGCCAGCTATGCGCTGGCGCGCCTGTGGATGCATTGGGGCGTCAGGCCGGCCGCCCTCGCCGGCCACAGCGTGGGCGAATACACGGCCGCCTGCCTGGCCGGCGTGCTGTCGCTGGAGGACGCCTTGCAACTGATCGCCCGGCGCGGCCGCATCCTGGCCAGCACGCCACCGGGTGCGATGCTGGCGGTGGCACAGTCCGAGGCGACGCTGCTCGCGCGCTTCGCCGGCGCGGCCGACGTCGCGGCGGTCAACGGGCCGGCGCTGTGCGTGCTGTCCGGCGGCGTGGCCGCCATCGCGGACATCCGGCGCCAGCTCGAAAGCGAAGGCGCCACCGTGCAGGCGCTGCACACCTCGCACGCCTTCCACTCGCAGCTGGTCGAGGGCGCCATTGCAGCGATGGCCGAGGCCATGGCCCAGGTGCGCCTGCACGCGCCCACGATTCCCTATCTGTCCAACCTGAGCGGCCACTGGATCGGCCCGCATGAGGCGCAGAACCCCGAATATTGGGGCCGCCACCTGCGCGGGACGGTCCGCTTCGCCGACTGCCTCGGCCATCTGTTGCGCGATACCGGCTGCGCCCTGCTGGAAGTGGGTCCCGGCCAAACCCTGGCCGGCTTTGCGCGGCAGCACGAAGCCTACGCGCCGGGCCGCCTGGTCGTCTCGTCCTGCCGCCATGCGCGCGACACGGCGGACGACGACAGCATCGCACTGCAAGCCCTGGGCAGCCTGTGGACCGCCGGCGCCGCGGTAGACTGGCCGGCGTTTTACGGCGCCGAACGGCGCCGCCGCGTGCCGCTGCCGACCTACCCGTTCGAACGGCAGCGCTACTGGATCGAACCGTCCGCCGCCGCGCCGGCTGCCGCCATGCCGGTGCCTGCGGCCACGCCCCAGCCGCTGGAGGATTGGCTCTACCAGCCGCGCTGGGTGCGCACGGCGCCGGCCACGCCGCTGCCGGCCGACTATGCGGATGGCTGGGCCATCGTCGGCGGCGCGGACCAGCAGGTGGCCGCCCTGTCCGAAACGCTGGCCGATCTCGGCCAGGCGGCCGAATGTGCCAGCAGCGCCGCCGGTCTGGGCGCGCTGGCGCCCGGCATCCGCACCGTGATTGCGCTGGACGGCATCGCGGACCATATGCCATCCACGGAACTTTACTATCGCGCGCTGGCCCTGCTGCATGGCCTGAGCCGCCGCAGCGCCCCCACCACCGTGCTGTTCGTGACACGCTGGACCTTTGCCGTGGCGCCGCGTGAGCGTGAGATCGAGCCGGAGCGGGCCGCTGTCATCGGCCTGGCCATCGCCGCCGCGCAGGAATATCCGCAACTCAGCTGCCGCCTGATCGACCTCGATGCGGCTGCGCTATCGCTTTTCGGCGGTGCGCACGCGGCGGCCCTGCTGGCCGAGGCGCTGCCGCAGGCGGCGCCCTGGATCGCCTACCGCGGCGCGCAGCGCTGGGTGCTGACATTTGAACCGGCGCCGCTGGCCCCGGTGCAGCCGGCGCTGGCGCCGGCGTTTGAAGGCTGCTACCTCATCACGGGCGGCCTGGGCAAGATCGGCCTGCTGATCGCCGAATTCCTGGCGCGGCGCGGCGCCGCCACGGTGGTGCTGACGGGCCGCCGCGCCATGCCGCCGCGCACGCAATGGGACGGCAGCAGCGACCCGCGCCTCGGCCGGCTGCGCATGATCGAGGCCATGGGCACCAAGGTCGTGCTGTGCAGCGGCGACGGCGGCGTAGCGGCCGACGTGGCGCGCCTGGTTGCCGAGGCGCGCGCACAAGGCGGCAAGATCCACGGCGTTTTCCATGCCGCCGGCTTGACGGCCGCCGCCTACTTCCCCGGCTTTGCGGACATCGGCCGCGACGTCTCCGAAGCGCATTTCGCGGCCAAGCCGCGCGCCGCGCGCCTGCTGGCCGAGGCGCTGCGCGACGACCCGCCCGGCTTCATCTGCCTGATGTCGTCCATCTCGGCGGTGCTGGGCGGCATCGGCTTCGGTCCGTATGCGGCCGCCAATGCGATGCTCGACGCGCTGGCGGCGCAGCAGTCCGGCGCTACGCGCTGGCTCAGCGTCAACTGGGATGGCTGGAGCTTCGATACCCAGGGCGCCGCAAGCAGCGAGGCGCTGATCTGCGCCGACGATGGCATCGACGTGCTGGAACGGGTGCTGGCCGCGCCGGAAATCCGCCAGTTGATCGTCTCTGTCGCGCCGCTCGGCCCGCGCCTGCAACGCTGGCTGCAGCCGCCAGCCGCCGTGGCGGCACCGGCAGCGGCGCCTTCCGCATCGCACGAGCGGCCCGAGATGTCGGCCGGATTCGTCGCACCCACGCCCGGCCGGCAGACGCTGGTGGCCGATCTCTGGCGCGACCTGATGGGCATAAGCCCGATCGGCGCCGACGACAATTTCTTTGAACTGGGCGGCCATTCGCTGCTGGCGATCCAGGTCGTGTCGCGCTTGCGCGAAGCGCTGCAGCGCGATCTGCCGGTGCGCATCCTGTTCGACCACCCCACGGTGGCGGCGCTGGCCGCCGCGCTCGATGCGCTCGACGAGCAGCCCGATACCGAACTGGCGAAACTGTTGGACCGGATCGAAGCCATGCCCGATGCCGAAGTCTCCTCGCTGCTCGATGAAAGGGGGCCGGCGTGAGCCTCGCGCAACGCCTGGCCAATCTCTCTCCCGAACGGCGCGAACTGCTCGAAAGGCTGGCGCATCCGGCCCGGCTCACCCGCGCCGGGCGGCGCGAGGAACAAGCCTCGTTCGAGCAGGAGCGCCTATGGTTCCTGCAGCAGCTGGAACCGGAGGACAGCTCGTACCACCTGCACCTGCAATTGGCGCTGCCGCCGGAACTGGACCGCGCCGCCTGGGACGCCGCATGGCGCTACCTGGCCGCGCGCCACGAAACCTTGCGCACCCGCTTCGTCGAGCGCGACGGCGTGCCGTTCCAGATGGTCGAGGATGTGGACCCAGGCCCCATGCCAGTGCACGACCTGAGCGGCGAGCCCCCCGCCGCGCAGCAGGAGCAGGCGGCGCTTCTGGCGCGCGAACAGGCCGAAACACCGTTTGACCTGGGCCGTGCCCCCCTATTCCGCACCGCCCTGCTGCGCCTGTCGAGCGGCTGGTTCCAGCTGCTGACGATCCACCACATCGTGGCCGACGGCTGGTCGATCGACATTCTGATGCGCGACCTGAACGCCGCCTACCAAGCTTCCCTGCAGGGCCGGCCGGTGCCGCTGGCGCCGCTGCGCGTGCAGTTCGCCGACTTCGCCCGCTGGCAGCGCGCGCAATTGAGCGGCGCGCACCTCGACGAACTGCTGGCGTTCTGGAGCGGCTATCTCGCCGGCGCACCGGAACTGGCGCTGCCGGCCGACCGGCCGCCGCCGCCCATCCCCACCCGCCGCGCCGATGTACGCGCGCGCCTGCTGGCCGCGCCCCAGCGCGACGCGCTGTACGAGCTGGCGCGCCGCGCCGGGGCCACCGTGTTCCAGGTGTTGCTGGCGGCCTTTGCGGCCTTGCTGCACCGCTATACCGGCCAGACCGATCTCGTGCTCGGCGCGCCGATGGCCAACCGCGCGCCGGAGGAAGCCGAGGATCTGATCGGTTTCTTCCTCAACACCATCCTGCTGCGCGTGCGCCTGACTTCCGAACAAAGCTTCCTGCAGGTGCTGGCGGCCACGCGCGAATCCAGCGTGGCCGCCTATTCGGGCCAGCAACTGCCCTTCGCCAGGCTGGTCGAACACCTGCAGCCGCGCCGTGCGCTGGGCCACAATCCCCTATACCGTGCCACGGTGCAGTTCTTCAAGTCGCGCCACAGCACCGCGCGTACCAGCGCGCTGCGCGAGGAAATCGGCTACCGGCGCACGGCCACCAACGTCGATCTGGCACTCGATCTGTTCGAAAGCGGCGAAGGTTTGCTGAGCCGCTTCGAATTCAATTGCGATGTGTTCGACGGCGCCACCGTCGCGCGCCTGCTCGATCACTGGGAACGCATGCTGGCCGCCATACTCGCCGCACCCGGCCAGCCGATCGGTACACTGCCGCTGACCAGCACCGCCGACCAGGCCCTGCTGGCCGCCTGGGCCGGCCAGACGCAAGTCCCTTGCACCGGCTGGACGTTCGAAAGCTTTGGCGAGCGCACCGCCCTGACCTCGCCGCAGGCCCGCCTGAGCTACGCAGAACTCGACCGCCGCTGCGGGCAGCTGGCCACGCTCCTGCGCGCGCGCGGCGCCGGCCCCGAGCGGGTGGTCGCCATCCGCTTGGCAGATGGTCTGGACACCGCCGTCGCCATCCTGGCGGCCTGGCGCGCGGAAGCGGCCTTCGTCTATCTCGACCCGGCGCTACCCTCCCAGCGCGCGGCGGCGCTCCTGGTCGAAGCCGCGCCGGAGGCCTTGCTCGACGATGCGCCCTGGTGGCGCGAGGCCCTGGCGGATGCGGAGGTGATGCCGGCGCGACCAATCCCGCCGCAACGCCTCGCGGCGCTGATCTACACCTCCGGCTCGACCGGCATGCCGAAAGGCGTCCTGATCGAACATGGCGCGCTCGCCAACCAGGTGCACTGGCTGCGGACAGCGCTGGAGCTGACGCCGGCCGATGTGGTGCTGCAAAAATACTCCTTCAGTTTCGACGCCGCGCTGTCGGAGCTGCTGTGCGGACTCGCGGCGGGCGCCGAAGTCGTCCTGGCCCGCGACCAGGGCCGCGATGCCGATGAACTGGTCCGCCTTATCCAGAGCCACGGCGTGACCCTGCTCGACGTCTTCCCTTCGCTGCTGGCCGTGCTGCTCGACCATGAAGGCTTTGCCGCCTGCACCACGCTACGCCGCATCCTTGTTGGCGGCGAAGCGCTGCCGGCCGCCTTGGCCGCGCGGCTGGCGCAGACACTGCCCGCAGTCCAGCTTATCAACGCCTACGGTCCGACCGAGGCCACGATTACCGCCGCCGCCGCGCATCTGGCGCCCGATGCATCGCCGCTGGCCGCGCCGCCCATCGGCCGGCCGATCGCCGGCAACAGCGCGTATGTGCTGGACGGCGCCATGCAGCTTGTGCCGCCAGGCTTGCCCGGCGAACTGTATCTGGGCGGAGCGGGACTGGCGCGCGGCTATCTGCATGACGCGGCGCTGACCGCGCGCCGCTTCGTTCCCAATCCCTTCGGGCCGGGCCGGCTGTATGCCAGCGGCGACCGCGCGCGCCATCGCGCCGATGGCCAGCTTGACTACCTGGGCCGGGCCGACCAGCAGATCAAGCTGCGCGGCTATCGCATCGAGCTGGGAGAAATCGAAGCCGCACTGCTGCGCCACCCCGGCGTGCGCGCGGCGGCGGCCACGCTGCTGCGCTGCCCCACTGCAGCGGACGGGCAGTCCGCGCTGCTGCAATGGCGGCTGGAACAACTCAGCCCGTCCGAAGCGGACTTCCTGTACCGCTTCGAAACCGACCAAGACCAGATCCGGAGCCAGACCATGTGGCGCAACACTCCCCAATTCCAGCTGTACCTGAATTTCCAGCAGCCCGGCTTCGCCCCGGCGCCACAGCCCGCCCAGCGCAACTGGCTGCTGCAACGGACGCTCGATGAAACCGTCGCCGACCTGACAGCCATTGACGCCATTGCCCGCCGCTGCGTCGCCGGCTCGGCACGGCCCGAGATGGAAGGCGGCTGGGAAGCCAGTACGGCCGCCTGGTCGGCGCGCGAGCTGCTGATCGACGGCCAGCAAGTGATGCAGGAATGGGAGCGGCCGCTGATGCAAGCCCTGGCCAGCGCTGCGGCCAAGTCCGGCGGCGATATCGCCGAAATTGGTTTCGGCATGGGCATCTCGGCTACGCTGCTGCAGGAATGCGGCGTGCGCGCCCACACGATCGTCGAATGCCACCCCGAAGTCCTGGCGCGGCTCGCGCAGTGGCGCGCCCAGCGCCCCGGGGCCGCCATCACGGCCGTCCCCAGCCGCTGGCAGGACTGGATATTCGAACCCGGCTCTTTCGACGGCGTGCTGTTCGACACCTATCCCACTTCCGAGGAAGAGTACAGTACCGAGGTCGCCGGCTCGCCGACCTTCGCGGCCTCGTTCTTCCCCACCGCCCAGCGCCTGCTGCGGCCCGGCGGCGTGTTCACCTATTACAGCAACGAGATCGACTCGCTGTCGCGCCGGCACCAGCGGCTGCTGCTGGAGCACTTCTCGTCGTTTTCGGTGACGCTCGTGCGCGGCCTGCGTCCGCCGCCGGACTGCCAGTACTGGTGGGCCGATTCGATGGCCGTCGTGACGGCGGTGAAATGAGTCCGGCCCATGAAAAGCTGCGCGCCTTGTGGCTGTCGCGCGAGCGGGACTACGGCGAACGCCTGGCCGCTTTTGTCGTCCCCGCCAGCGGCGCGGAATGCGATCCAGAACTGCTGCGCGGCTGGCTGCGCGAAGCGCTGCCCCATTACATGATCCCGGACCGCATTTGCACGCTCGCGGAACTGCCCCTCAACGCCGCCGGCAAGCTGGATCGGAGCGCGCTGCGGCTGCCCGAGCAGCCGGTGGCCGCAGCGCAGCCGCTACGCGCCCCGCGCTCGCCGGCCGAGCAGACCATCGCCGCGCTGTTCGCCCAGGTGCTGGGCGCATACCCGGACAGCATCGACCAGGACTTCTTCGCCGATCTCGGCGGCCATTCGCTGGCCGCCACGCGGCTGGCCACGCTGATCCGCCGCGCCTGGCCCATCGCCTTCCCGCTGCGCGTGGTCTTCGAAAGCCCGACAGTCGCCACGCTGGCGGCATATGTGGAGCAGGCCTGCGCCGACAGTCCAGCCGACGCCACCATTCCGCGCCTGCCGCGACAGACCGGCAACGAGCCTTAACTGTACTAGCTCAGGCCTGAGCTGACACAAACCGTCCGATGCGTTAAAGTTTTCTCTGTGCCGCTGGATATCGGCCAACTATTTTTTGCCATCATGGGAAGGTCACATCCAAACCGAACATCCTGACAAGGTCGAAGGTGATGAGCCCCAGCCCCAGGAGCAATAGCACGAAAACTGCGGCTACCTTGCCGCCCGCGCGCAGCACCGCGCGCGCCTCCTTCTCATTCCTCTTTCCTTGATCGTAATGCCACTTAATGGCAAAGAACATGCCCGTGCCAAGTACGAGAAACTTGAACGTAACGAAGACTATAGGAATCCAATCCATTATTTTGAGTATTTCCAGGTTATTACTTGACACTGTCTATCATGAGGAGCACTACCTCAAAACGCTGCATCCAGCGGCGTGATTTGCCGAATGCAGATGAGAGAGTAGAAAACGTCAGCGGCTGCCATGCAAGGATGGTGTTGCTGCGCATCCTTGCATACTACATAAAAGCAATTTCCATACATCGAGACAAAATGTCCCAGCTGGCAGCCATACAAGTTGAAAATTTGCCAATCAGGTTGCCACGGTTTGTCATCAAGTACTGATGAAGGCAGATAGTGCTTTGAATTCGATTACTTCACAAGCACCTTGTCGGTACGGCGCAGCCATGCTTCGTGAAGGATGGTCCAGGTCGCGCCGCCATCGGTACTCGCATCCCAGACATGGTGCACGCCGCCGGGAATCGGCTTCCAGACGGTGCGGTGGAACTCGCGCTCGCCCTTATCGTTGATGAAATAGCCGGTCATCAGCATGCGGTCGCCCTGCCAGCCGCCATCGATCGGCGCGAAGTTGCCGCGCGCGCTGGCCCACACATGGCGCCACAGCTTGTGTTTGCGGTCATACATGCTGAGGCTGGTGCCGGCGCCGTTTTCCGGACCATTACCGCGCCACCATTCCTGCAGCACGCAGCCTTGTTCGATCTTTTCGATCAACGTATGCCCCAGCAGCTTGCCGTCGCGGTCGACCGCTTCCCAATTGCCGACCCAGAAATCGAATTGTTTGGCCTCGGGCGTATTGCAGGCCGCCGCGTGCGTGGCGACGCCGGCCAATAATGCGAATGCCAGCAGGAGCTTACGGTACATAGTTCTTCCTTTCACAATGGGTTTCGATGGCGCTATTGTCACCAGCCGCAGCAAAGGGCGACAGGCCGGAAGTGAACAACACGGTTTCAGGAATGAACATCACGGATGCGGATAGCAAAAAGAATGCTACGATGCGCCACCTCATTACCCGACGCCGCGCCCAAGGAGCATTGTTGATGAATACCAGCAGCCTGGCCTGGAACGACTACCAGGTCATCCTGGCAGTAGCCCGTCACGGCTCCCTGTCGAAGGCAGCCGAAGCATTGGGCTCCAGCCATCCCACCCTGTTCCGCCGCATCCGCGACATCGAGGCCGGCTTGGGCGCCACCTTGTTTGAGCGCAGCCGCCAGGGCTACCGTCCGACCGCCGCGGCGGCGGAGCTGCTGGCGTTGGCCGAAGAGTTCGACCAGCGCCTGCGCGACCTGGAACGCGATGCCGAATTGGGCGCCGCCGGACGCCTGACGCTGACCACCACCGAAGTGCTGATCCCCCGCATCGTGCCGCCGTTATTGGCCCGCTGCCGGCGCGAGCTGCCGCAGGTCACGATCAATCTCACCACCGGGGAAGGCCTGGCCAAAATGCGCCAGCGCGAAGCCGATATCGCCCTGCGCTCCGGCGGCGAGCCGGATGGTGATCTGATCGGCCGCGTGGTGTGCAATATCGAGGTGGCCATCTACGCTCCCGTGAACTGGCCTAGTGTTTCGGAAGAGAACCTGCACGAGCAAACCTGGATCACCGTCGATGAATCGCTGGGGCATCTGGCATCGTCGCAATGGCTGCAGGCGCAAGGACTGATGCGGCGCGCGGCGGTGCGCTGTTCCAGCACGCTGGCAGTCTACCGGCTGCTGGAAGAAGGCCTGGGCGTCGGCATCCTGCCCTGCCACCTGGGCGACACCAGCCCCCACCTGCGGCGTGTTTCCCCGCTGCTGACGGAGTTTCGCTCACAGCTATGGCTGCTCACGCCAAGCCAACTGCGCGGCGTGCCCCGGGTATCGGCAACGGTGGAATGCCTGACCGCCGGCCTGCGCGAAATGAAAGACCTGTTCGAAGGCAGGCGGCTGGCAAGCTAATTTTCTCGATGACTGTATCGCTGCCCTGTCCTTTATCGCGTGTTAAAATATACGCTGTATAAATAAAGGAACGCCATGACCACTGCACACATTTTCATCGCCACCAGCCTGGATGGCTTCATCGCCCGCCCCGACGGCAACATCGACTGGCTCTTGCAACGCGACGATCCGAACGAGGACCATGGCTATTCCAGCTTTATCGCCGACAAGGACATGATCGTGATGGGCCGTGGCTGTTACGAGAAGGTTCTGACCTTCGGCGCCTGGCCATACGAGCTGCCGGTGCTGGTGCTCTCCGAACAACTGGCCGATACGCCGGTGCCGCAAGCGCTGCAAGGCAAGGTTCGCTTCTCCAGGCTCGCACCGAAGGACGCGATGGCAAAGCTGGCCGGGGAAAATGTGCGCCGGATCTATGTCGATGGTGGCCAGCTGGTGCAGTCCTTCCTGCGCGATGGACTGATCAGCGACATGGTCGTCACCAGCGTGCCAGTGCTGATCGGATCGGGCCGGCCGCTATTTGGCGCGCTGGCGCAGGATATTGATTTGGAGCTGGTATCCAGCCGCAGCTTCCCTTCGGGTCTGGTCCAATCCACCTATCGGCTCGCATCATGAGCCGCCCGCGCGGCCGCCCGGCGCAGGGAGCGGGATTGAGCCGCGGCGACATCCTGACGGCTGCGCTCGCGCTGCTGGATGAAAGCGGGGGCCAAGGCTTGTCCATGCGCGCCCTTGCCACCCGGCTCGGCGTTACGCCTATGAGCCTTTACCATCACGTGCAAGACCGTACAGGGCTGTTGCGGGCGCTATCGGATCGGGTCTACGCCGAGGTGCTCGAAGACCCGGTCAAGCATGCGGACCGCCGGGAGGAAATTCGCGCCATCCTGATCCGCTATCACGGCGCCGTATGCCGCCACCCGCAACTGACGCTGGCCATCTTTGCCACGCCTGAAGCCTTTGCCGGCGTGACGCGCCAGATCACCGACCGCCTGACCGCCCTGCTGGCGGAGGTCACAACCGAACCCCACTTGTGGCGCGACATTCTGATCGACCATGCGCATGGCAGCGGTTTGCCGCTGGTCGCGGCCAAAGCCCAGACCATGCAAGAGCAATACCGGCAGGCCCTCAATCGCCTGCTGGAACGCCTGGAAGCCTGAAGCGGCCATTGAGCACGGCATAGGCCAGCAGGCCAATCGCCAGTCCCCAAAACGCCCCGCCGATGCCAAGCAGCGTGATATTGGCTGCGGCGGCCAGGAAGGTGATCAGCGAGGCTTCGCGCGTCTTCACGTCGGCCAGGGCGCTGGCAAGGCTGCCGCCGATGGTGCCGAGCAGCGCCAGCCCAGCCAGGGTGGTGATGAAGGTCGCCGGGAACGCCATGAAAACGGCGGCCAGCGTCACGCCGAATACGCCGACGAAGATATAGCAGACGCCCGCCGCAATGCCGGCGATCCAGCGCCGCGACGGGTCTTCGTGCGCCTCCTTGCCGGTGCAGATGGCCGCCGTGATCGCGGCGATATTGAACGCATGCGAACCGAATGGCGCCATCAGCAGCGAACCTAGTCCTGTCACGGTGACGATGGGATTGGCGCTGGTCTTGAAACCGTCGTTACGCAGCACCAGCATGCCGGGCATGTACTGGCCGGTCAGTGTGATCAGGAACAGCGGCAGCGCCACACTCAGCAAGGCGTTCAGCGAAAAGACCGGCATGGTGAAGACCGGCGCGGCGAACTGCAAGCGCAGTCCCGACAAGTCAATGCGGTCCTGCGTAAGCAGAAAAGCCAGGCCCAGTACCAGGATGCCTGGCACGGCATATCGCGCGCTGAAGCGCTTGAGCGTCACATAGGCCACGATCAGCAGGCCCGCCAACAGCGGATCGACGCTCATGCCGCCAAAGGCCTTGACGCCGAACTGCAGCAGAATCCCGGCCAGCAACCCGGCGGCCACGCCCGGCGGGATCAGGCGGATGACCCGCTCGAACCAGCCCGACAGGCCAAGCGCCACGAAGGCGGCGGCCGAGATCACATAGGCGCCCACCGCTTCGGCATAGGTCGTGCCGGCCAGCGCCGTGACCAGAAAGGCGGCGGCGGGCGTGGACCAGGCCGTGATGATGGGTTCGCGCGTCATCCAGCTCAGGAGGATTCCCGTCACCCCCACGCCTATCGAAACCGACCAGACCCACGATGCGGTCGATGCCGGGTCCAGGCCAGCCACCTTGGCGGCCTGGAATACCAGAATGAAGGTGCCACCGTAGTTGACGATGACCGAGATCAGGCCGGCCACGATGGGATGGGCGAGATCATGCAAACGAAGAGGGAAAGGCGATGTGGCGGACGTCATGGTTTATATAGCACTCCTGAAAAGGCTTAGGCATCAAAGGCCAGACTGTAGACCGGAAATGGTATGCTGCGCCCATCCACTTTTTTAATGCAATACCGGCCAATTGTTCAAACACGCCCAACTCGAATCCGTCAAAGCCTGGGTGGGCGATCCGGCCCATGCTGCCCTGCCCTTGCATGCCCGCATCCAGCGCGCCATCCGGCAGTTGATCCTGGACGGCGCCCTCGACACCGGCAAACCGTTGCCCGCTTCACGGACGCTGGCCAAGTCGCTGGGCGTCTCGCGCGACACGGTGGAATCGGCCTATACCCAGTTGCATGCGGAGGGATTCATCGAACGCCGCGTGGGCAGCGGCAGCTTCGTTTCGGAGCGCACGCAGCGCCTGTCAAGGCCGGGCGCCAGGCCGCGTCCCGTTGCACATCCGGCGCCGCTGCGTCTAAGCCAGCGCGGCGCCGCCATGTACCAGGGCGGCGGTCTGCGCGATTTCCTGGCCCCGCGCCCGTTTGCCCCCGGCGTGCCGGAAACGCGCAGCTTCCCCTTGCAGACCTGGGAGCGCCTGGAACGCCAGGTATTAAAGGAATACGGCACCCAGGCACTGCTGCATAGTCCACCGCAAGGAATGGAAGCGCTGCGGCGCGCCATTGCGGACTACGTCAATCTGGAACGCGGCGCGCGCGCCACACCGGAGCGCGTGCTGATCCTGACCAGTTCCCAGCAGGCGTTGACGCTGTGCGCCACCGTGCTGCTCGATGCGGGTGAGCGTATCTTCATCGAAGACCCCGCATATCATGGCGCGCGCAAGGCTTTCGATGCCGCCGGACTGGAATGCGTGCCCGTGCCGCTGGATGCCGACGGCATGCAAGTGGAGCACCTGGGCGCTGCACGCCATCCGGCCAAGGCGGTCTTTCTGACACCTTCGCACCAGTTTCCGACCGGGGCGACACTGGCATTGGAGCGGCGGCTGGCCCTGATCGAATGGGCGCGGCAGCAGCAGGCCTGGATCATCGAGGACGACTACGACAGCGAGTTCCACTACGCCGGCAAGCCCACTGCCTGCGTGCAGGGTCTCGATGCATATGAGCGCACGCTTTATATCGGCACCTTTACCAAATCGCTGTTTCCCGGCCTGCGCATCGGCTTCATGGTGCTACCATCCCAGCTCGTGGCCCCCATGACGGCGGCGCGCACCCTGCTGGATGGACATAGCGCGCCGATCCCGCAACTGACGCTGGCGCGCTTCATGGAAGGCGGGCATTTCGGGGCGCACGTGCGGACCATGCGCGCCGTCTATGCCGAGCGGCTCGCAGTGCTGGAACGGCTGGTGCGCAAGCACCTGGCTGGATTCGTTGAGCCCTGGGTACCGGCAGGCGGCATGCAGATGCCCTGCCTCCTTAGCTGCGGCATTCCCGAGCGCGCAATCATCGATGCCGCGCAGCGGGCCGGCATCGATCTGCTAGGACTGACGGCGCTGCATGCGCCGGGCGCCGCCCGAGGCGGCTTCCTCATGGGCTTTGCCGCCTATGCGCCGAGGGAACTGGAAATCGCAGTGAAAAAACTTGCAGAGGTATTCCGCGCGCTAAGTCCCTGACGCGCCCTGCAGCGCCTTGAAGAGATAGTCGCTCATCAACTTCTCGCTGATCGCATGCGGCATCTTCGCCTGGAAATTGGTGGTGGTGATGACGGCAACCAGGCGCTGCTCCGGCATCACCACTACCTTGTTGCCGCCGCTGCCGGACATCATGACCGCACGGTAGGTCTTGCCATCCTGCGTGAAGTTCTTGATCCACCAAAAATAACCATACTCGGTATTTTCGTCGACCTCGGCATGGGGCGCCATCGATTGCCGCACCCACTCGGCGGAGAGGATGCGTTTGCCGCGCCAGACACCCTGGTCGAGGTATAGTTGGCCCAGCTTCAGCAGATCGCGGCTGCGCAATCCCAGGCCGCCGCCCGTCATCGCCACGCCGGCCGGCGTGTGCTGCCACTTCAGCCGCGTGATGCCCAGCGGACCAAACAAGGTGCGCGCGGCAAACTGCTCGACCTTCTCGCCGCTGGCCTTCTCCAGCAAAGGTCCAAGCAGAGTGGGGCCGGCGGTGCAGTAGGAAAAGCTGCGGCCGTGGGGCGAGTCCTGCGGTTTGGGAACCCAGTCCGGAAAGCCGCGTATCGGCAGGTCCAGCGCGAACTGGGTCCAGTCCTCCAGCAGATACATGCTTTCCTCATTGCCGCGCGAGTACTGGTTCTGGTCGTCGCACTCCAGCAGGGAACTCATGGTCAGCAAATCTTCGACGGTGATTTTGTCCTTGCGCGGATCGGGATGGCGCACCGGCCGCTTCTCCGGGAAGAAAGCAAACACCGGCGCGCTCACGCCGGCCAGCTTACCCTGGCCGATCGCAATGCCAACCAGCATACCGGTCACGCTCTTGGTCACGGAGCGCGTATTGCGCAAGCCCGCCTCGCCGTCGGCATCGTAATAGGATTCGAAGACAAGCTTGCCATCCCTGGCGACCAGGATGCTGGTGATCTGCTTGAAGTCGCCCTTGCGGACCGCCGCATCCATCGCCTCCAGCGGAGCCGGATTCAAACCGGCGGCGGCCGGCACGGCGCGCGGCCATTCATCGTCGCCAGCGGCAGCGGCCAATGGCACGCCCGCCAGCAACAAAGACAGCATTATCCTGAGCATGTCATTCCAATCATCGTCGAGATGGGCGAGCCAGTATATCGCACGGCCCCGCGCCAGCCGCCTCGCATGCGCAGGCCCGCTTCCATGCCCTACTTGCCTGATAGATGATATCTACGGCAAACTGTTGCAGTGGCGCAAAATACAAGCATCCCAAGCCACGATTTACAACAACCTTAACTGCATCAGGAAAGATTCATGGGCTTTGAGTACAAGCTTTCATTCCAGAGCCCAAGCGGCGAATCCACAATCAACGCACTTACCCGCCTGCCCGGTGCAAAGCCGCTCACGAATCAGGTAGACACGATAGAGTTTCGGCGCGGCGCACTCGATTCCGGCATGCCCGATGCGACCGCTTCGGCAACAGAGTACGGCTTGTACTTCTGCGATCACGGCGGTTTTGGACGGGATTACCTGGGTCATATCGTTGCCCAGCTTGTTCATACCTTCGGCACGATAACCATCGAAGAGCTGGAATGAACGCGTCATCCCGATGGCTGGACCATTCGAGCTCGGAGGTGCCCTTGGCGCTTTATCGTGCCTCAGCCGGCCATCGAGCGTCAGACCGAAAGCATCGTCACGATACTGTCCCTACTTTTACTTTGCGCAAATCCGGCCAACGCGGAAGTTTGCTACGATGCATCCTATATTTAAACCAACGAGCCAAGTGCCTGCTGCACGGAGAAGATGTACATTACGTCAACGCAAGCCCACCAACATCATGAAGAATCTGGCACTGATTCACTCGACGGCTTGCCGCACGCTGCTTGAAGAAGGCTTGCTGGACGACGCCCTGCTCTATTGCCTGAAGCAGGGCATTGCTCCCCCCTTCTCCCCCTGCGAGAAAGACACGCCTGAATATGAACGCTGCGTGGCGCTGGCGCAGGAAACACTGAGCGACTATGGGTGGTGGGAAAAGCGCCTGAAGCTTCAGGCCGCGCGGCAGGTGCAAGCGCCAGTCCCAGGCCGGCCGCCGAAGGCCTAGCTTTGATGGCCGGGCCGGAACACAACGAATATCCGAAAGGATTAGGAGTGCGCGGCGATTGAGCCTATACTCGAATGGTACTTCGTCCAGTCGTGAATCTCGTCGGTCCCCTTCCTGCCTTGCTCCACCGGAGCCATTCCAGATCGAATCCTTCAGTTAGCGCCTTTCATGATGAGGTGCGCCCGGACATACCGTCCATCACATCTGAGGAGAGCAATATGGCGACGCAAACTGGTACTGTGAAATGGTTTAACGATGCAAAGGGCTTCGGCTTCATCACGCCTGATAGCGGTGGCGCCGACGTGTTCGCCCATTTCCAGGATATTCAAAGCGACGGTTTCAAGAGCCTGAAGGAAAATCAACGGGTTTCGTTCGAACGTGGCGCCGGCCCCAAGGGCGAAAAGGCCACCAATATCCGGCCGGCCTGATTTCATCTTGAGCCAGCCAGCCTGCACGGGCTGGCTTCCGCAGGCTGCACTACGCAGCAGCGTGCCAGACGGCGCCATGCAGCGCAGCGTGCCTCTCAGCTGCTTGGTCCAGCGCCGGAGGCTAGCCAGAGCGCAAGAAATACATGCGCATCACCCATAACACGCAAGTTGGCGGGCAAACCGGCGCAGCGGGCCAGGACCGGAGCGCTCCGCATCGGCACACCAGGTTTGCAAGCGGGACAGCAATTGCTCCGGCGATGCGGCGGACCGATGCCACAGCAGTTCCAACGCGCGACGCGCCGACTGCATCTCCTTGAGCGGCCAACTATATGCAATCAGCTGTTCCAGTTCCACCCGCTGCAAGTCACTGAGCCGGCAAGGAGCGTGTCGCAGCAACTGCCGGGCGCGCCCCAGGCTGGGACGCGACAACTGCCGGCGCAGCACGGCATGCTCGCCGCGATAAACCGAGAGCGTCGCCACCGTCAGTTCACGCATCAACTGCGCGCGGTTGGCCAGCACCTGTTTCAATGTGGCCAGGGTCGGTGCCAGTTGGTCCGGTCGTCGCGTCAAAGGATGAGGCGACCGGCGTACCCAGGCGAGCCGCAGCCACTCCAGTACGCGAATATAGCCCCAGCCCACATCCAGTTCAAACCAGCGCGCCGAAAATTTTGCCGAGGTCGGGAAAGTGTGATGGTTATTGTGCAGCTCTTCCCCTCCGATCAGCAGACCGAGGGGAAAGATGTTGGTCGCCGCGTCCTTGCAATCGTAGTTGCGGTACCCCAGATAGTGCCCCAGTCCATTGACGACGCCAGCCGCCAGGAAAGGAATCCACATCATCTGGCAGGCCCACAGCGTCAATCCGCGCGCGCCGAACAGAATTAGCTCGATCAGCAACAGCAGGCCAACGCCCTGCCAGGCGTACCGACCGTATACCCGCCGTTCCAGCCAGTCGTCCGGGGTGCCGGCACCGTAACGTTCAACCAGCATGGGACGCCTGATGGCAGCCCGGTACAGTTCCGCGCCGCGCCACAGCACCTCGCGGATGCCAACCACGCGCGGACTATGCGGATCCTGCACCGTTTCGCAGTGGGCGTGATGGCAGCGGTGTACCGCCACCCACTCCCTGGTCACCATGCCGGTACTGAGCCACAGCCAGAAACGGAAAAGATGCGCCGCCGCCGGGCTCAGAGAAAGCGAGCGGTGGGTCTGGCAGCGGTGCAAATACACCGTCACCGAGACGATGGTCATGTGCGTCATCAGCAGGCCGACCAGCAGCACTTGCCACCAGCCAAACGCCAGGACGCCGTGCGCCAAGTACTGCAATAGCGTCGCCATGCCGCGCCCCCTCCCCCGCCATTACAAGCCGGGATGCCGGGCCGCATAGGCCACCGCATCACTTAACTGGCTATAGCGGTAGCCGCCATACAGATAGTGCCCCTTGGCATACGCAATGCCGAACTGTCCCATTTCAATCTGTTCCGCATCGCTGGGGGCGTAAGGCGCCTTCCAGCACGCCTGAAAGGCCTTGTCGCGCAAGAACCCTTGCTTGGCGTGCTCTGCTCTGGCGTAGCGCAATGCATCGCAAAACAGCTCGTAGCGGTACTGCCGGTAGGCGTATCGCTTCCCATCGAAAGACACTTCGAAACGCGCAGCCAAGGCTTCGTTCGATTCCTCGCACGTATCGCCGTCACGCATGAATTCCATCATCGCTCCCCTCGCCGCAACACCGCTTCCATGCCATGGCATGCATCATGCCCTCAGTATCGCCGTATCCCTCCTTGCAGGCAGGATGTGCTAACGCCACGGCAGCGCCGGGCACCTCACCACGAAGAGGCAATTTGGGGACTTTGACGGGATTGCATCGGAAGCTGCAATGCTGAGGAAGACCCGCGCAAAATGGCAATTTTGGCGAAGTAACTACAGATTACTATACGCTCTCCATGCGCTATCGCCTAACGGTTTCGGTTCCGGCGAAGCCGGCGCCCAAACCACTCCGGTGGCCATGGCGGCTGCTGGCCGGATAGCGGATGTAAAAATTCAAATTAAATGAGAATGTTCAAATTAATTGAGAAATGTTCAAATTAATTGAGAACATTAACATGCGACAAAAACACTCAAAATTACTTGAGAAATTTAAGAACTAGATCGGGCGCTATCAGAGCGACCCGCGTCATATCCACCGTCAACCTGCGATCGAATAATAATGAATCAAGAAAGCCAACTCTTTTTTACTAGCTCCTTGGAGAAAATTGAGGCCACCGCCACCTATTTATCCGCAGTGGACGAATTACTGAATGCCATTCAAACGGCCGCAGGAAGCAATCCAAACTGGAAAATCCAGCCGTACCGGGTAGACGACGCAAGATTAGGTGCTGTAAGCGCCTACGATACTTAGGGTCTGTCGCCTTCTGCAGCAAAGCGCGCATTGCAGCCATTTCTTCCGGAGAGGCACCAAGTGGCAATTTTTCAAGGATGCTGGCGGCGCTTTGAAACCAATATGGAACATCCTTGAAATCCCGTACCAACTCCGAATACCTACACCTATTAGCTCTAAATAGCCCTTGAAAGCGCACGGGCCAATCCATCAAGTACCAAGTGGCCACCTGCAGCAGCAGGTGGCGCTCGAACACACCGTAAAATTCGAACAATCCCCTTGCCCGCGAGCCTTTAATAGAAGGCAAGGAAAACTTTACTTGCGCCACGGTCAGCAGACGTCGGATCGTCCACGGCAACATCATCTTCTGTATCAGGTTTCTGAGTACGCTGAAGTAGAGCTGTGAGTACTGGAACATCTGTTTGTCATTGAACGTCCATCCCAGATCAAGATTTCGCAGCTGGAGCCGCAGGGTGAGTAGCGCATGGCGGTCTACTACCATGACCTCATCGACCTTCGCATCCCTCAAGTCAAAGCCGCAGCTGGTACACAGTGTCAGTGACTGGATACTGGTAATCCAACGGTCACCAAGCTCCTGCCTGTAAAACATAACTGGAGCCTCGCACTTCGGGCATCGATCATGAAGCATCACATTGTGCTTGTCGCAAAACGTAGTAAGCGCCAAGCGCCACGACCTTCGATAGTACGGTGACTTATCCTTTGCCAAGCATGTCGGGCAAAACTGCATGAACGGCCGCTTTCGCGTTCGGTGGTAAGTCGCAGCAGGGAGAATCCAAGGAGAATTACCCATCACCAGTTTTTCAAAAAGCTTTCCTTCGAGCTCCCGTAAGCAGGTTTCATAGGCACGCTCAAACGACGTTCCACACAGTGCGGCAATCGTGGATAGAGTTTCGTCATCGACTGAGCGGTCGATATCCCTGGTCCAAATCTGCTTATCTCGCCCCCAAAGCTGCACCTCCAGCGTATGCAATTTGATCCCATTGGCTTGAGCGATCCGGCACATCCAGGACGAGAAGATTTCATCCTCTTTAGGCTGGGGATGAGCTGGCAAGACGAGTCCGGAAAGACCGTCCATATCTTTATCAATGCAGCCACGCATTCTCAAAGTCACCGCCATCAGCTCTCCAAACTCGCCCCTATCCATCTAATATTTCGCCGCCTGTCGCGTTGTGAGATTTCGCGCATTTTTCCACCGAGCAAGGTGTTATCCTGTCTGGCAGCGGTCAGGTTCGGTCCAAGGGCTGAGATTTTTGAATGAACAAATCTTATGCAGCACACGCCAAAAAGTATGGACTATTACTGAGGGAGAGATCAATTGACATGGATTGTTGGAGCTACAGCTTTTAATGGATTGGTATGCGTTGCGGACGTTCAAGCAACTTTCGAATATATAGACAAATCGCGGAAGCCGCGATACTTCAACTGCGTGCGAAAGCTGCATAAAGTTTATCAAAACCTGTATATAGGTTTTAGCGGAGACATACGCAGTGGGCTCTTGATGATTGAGCGTCTACAGGCCCAGATGGAAACCACATACGGCACCAACGAACTATTTGACATCGAGGGGCAGCTATCCATATTGCAAGCCCATCTCGTTAAAACATATCGCGAATTTAATCCTAACAAAGATCCACAGCTTGATTTGATGTTTTTTTGGCTTAAACAAGAAGGTAAAAGTCTCTTTTATGAACCTGCTTGTATGCGATTTATTGCACCGCATTTCGGCACAAGTGGCATTGGACCTTTGCAGATAAATCAATCGGGATCGGGAAAGCATTCAGCCGAATTCCAAGCATTAGTTGATTTTTTGTCGGGCAGACCGCCTCGAGAAGATCTTCGCGAAAAAATATTTGGCAATATTTCAGTGATCCCGTCAATGTGGACAGCAAGTAAGATACGGACTTTACTAGTTAAAGAAGGAAGTAACGTAAGTCATGCTGGAGTTAGTAAAACGTTTCTATCAGTTGTTGCAGAGTTAGGTTGGAATAAAACTGTCAGCGGAGCCACTCATGAAAGAGTAATGAATGCGCTTCAAGGATTTGGCTTTGAGAAATGGCAGGAAAAGACACGCGCTGACACCTTGCATATGTATTCATTCGATCTAAACGAATTTATTGCGAAAATTGCAGAGTTGGTAGATAAGGATCCTGAAAAACTCAATGAAATTGTGGAAGCTATCCATGCATTTAAAGCGGAAGAAAATCTCACGCCACTCTGCGAACTTCCAGATTTTAACGAGACGTTGCATCACCATGATGCAGAAAATATTAGTATTTCAAACTTGTGTTTTAGATGGTCGGATATGGAAGAATTCATGATTCGTAACGGAATACGTCTCGGAGAATGTACTGCCACGGCGTAATTCCAAAGATCGGTTTGGACCGGAGTAGGCTCTCGGTATCGACATCGCTGCCGCATCAAATGGGGGCAGCGCCTATGAGAATGGGTAGTGATGAATTTTACGAATAGCTAACGGCAGCGATCAGAATACTAAGAAGGTACGCAGTCGAGCAGATGTGTATAGAAAAATATGTTCCAGATGAAGAACATTAAAATACACCACAGGCACATTGCGACCAAGAACGAACTAAAATACTGGATAGCTCAATGGTCACAGATCGCGGAAGCCTTAATAAAAACAATAACAAATTAAGAGAAGTTATATATTATCTCCCGTTTATTGAAATTGAAAGCGAAATCAGTGGAAAAAATTTCGTATTAAAAAAATATGGTGCTGAACATAAACGTAAAAATCTAATGCCGAGTGGCATATTTGATAGCGGAGGCTGTGTTTTAGAAGCAAAAGGGTTCGTCAGCGGCGACTACTTTGATCAAGCTGTCGATTATGAAACATATCAACTTATCGAAAAGCTAAGGTTCTCATATTTTTTTACAAACCCATCCACTCCGACTTCTCTGCCTGGGTATATTTCCAGTGAAAATTTCGAGTGCTTTAGATTAATCCAGAAAAATTCAGATGAAAGTTATGAACACAAGGTGACACTCACCAACGGAATGTATTACTTCATGCATTCGCTGGAAAAATATTACGCATTCAGGAGTATTTTAAATCCGCACAAAGCGATAGTTCGCCATAACGATCTCCGATATGTCGATCGATTTCCATCTATTAGCTCCGATAATGATTTATTTTCTGCAATAAAATTGTATAATAAATGCTGGGAAACATATTCCATTTACGATTATGCGGATAAGGCATTGCTCGCGCGCGCAAGCACAGAAGCATCACTTCGCCATGCAAACCTTAGCTTGAAAATTTTTATAGATATCTTCTGGGAAAAATCATTAAATCATATTTCATTTCACGCAAAAAATAATATCTTTATAGATAATATTTTTAAGATAATAAAACCAGATTTAAGTACGATCAAAAGCAACCTAGAATCGCAGATTGAGGGATTACGCGCTGCACGTCATAAAATTGCTCACGGCGACGGTAAAAATAGGGACTACATAAATGTGCCTTTCTATCTGGTATGGTTCCCTAATTTCTGGATTTCGACGCTAGAGAATGACTCTTTACGTAGTGATGAAGCGCTTCGATTGGTATTATTTATGACATTACTAAAGTGTGATGTTAGCACTTGGCTTGTGTCACACTTACCGAAACGATCACCGATTGACGCCTACGCAAACTTCTCTCGAATCCTGCCACAGCATTTGTCGAAAGATGATCCTGATCTTACAAAAATCGCTATGGTATCGCTTGAAAATTGGATAAAGTCCTTGTAAAAGCGTATTTTAAAAAATCATCACCTGAAATCCATAAAATAGTTATTAAAACTATTTGAGTTAGAGAAATTTCTATGAGTCTAAACAAATCCGAAGAAAAACTTAGCGATCTTTCTCGAAAAACCTTTCTGTCGATGTGGAGCTACGAAAACCCGTTCTACGAACTAGGAAAAGAACTTTGCGATGTTCTCGTGGTTTTTGGCAATGATATAATAATAATCTCCGATAAACTAAATCACTTTGGAGATCATTCAGATGTCAAAGTTAATTGGAAACGCTGGTATAAAAATGCGGTTTCTGCCAGTGCGCGTCAACTACGAGGAGCACGCAACCACATCAAAAACTTTCCCGAGAAAGTTTTTGTTGACGCTAAAGTTTCGTCGCCATTGCCCTTGAAATTACCGCATCCAAGTCTAATGCGGATACATCTGTTAGCCGTTGCAAATGGTTGTGATGATATATGCGAGACGACTTCTGGGCGCAAGAGTCTGACCGTCGATACAAGATGCAAAGATGGAGAAGAGCTTTTTTCCGTTGGCTGCTTTGGGTCAGGTGAAGATTTTATACATATAATAAGCACTCCTGCGTTGGATGCCATGTTTGATAGCTTCGATACGGCCAGGGATTTCATTGACTATTTAGTCCGTAAGCGCGAAGCACTGTCTTCGGAAGATTGGGTGATTCACGGGGAGGAAAACCTGATCGCAGCCTATATGACGAGTCAACCAGGAAATAGGCCGTTTTTCGTTCCTACCTCGATATTCCCGTTAGAAGACGGCGCACGCACAGTTCACGATGGTATGTGGGCTGCATATTTAGACAGTGATCAACGAAGCTCTCGCATACGTTTTTGGAAGAAGTCCTACCTTATTGATCAGCTGGTCGAAGATATCGCAGACGACTATGCCGCAGGTCGCATGGTCATCGGGTTTGAGAAGCCGATTTCTTATCATGAAGGTGCATTTCGTCTCTTAGCAGGTGAGTCCCGCCTCAGCAGACAGGCTCTGGCAGGCGCCTTCCATGACATATATAACGAAAGTACATCTTCATTCTGGAGTGTAGTTTCAGAATCCCTTGACGATCCGCGCGTACATTATCTTTGGCTTTTATATCCGCAACCACCCGAAGGAATCGCACTGGAACAGGTTGAGTCTCGTCTCAATATGGAGTTAGCAAAATATATGCTTGTTGCACAAAACAAGTTTCGACATGCAAAGAGCATCTTTGGAATATGCCTCCCCAATCGCGACTGCCGCTTAACTACACGCCTTTACCGCGTAATTGACGGCGAGAAGTGGACAGATGAAATGGCCAAACAAGCAGTACATTTCGAAAAGACGGAAGGGATATTTGCTCACATCGATCAGGTCACGATTGGCGCCGTGCGCTGAGTTCGTCAAAAATTGTAGCCTCTCTATTGCTTCCCCCTCCCCCCCCGCTCGCCGGACGCTCCGTAAGAACGTATTTAGGAACTGGGGGACGACGCTTAAAGTCACCGCCAACCTCAGCTGGCAAGTCCGTGTTGGATCGTACCGAAATGCGCGCTTTTTCTGCCGGAATCTGCCCAAGCCTCATGAGGACCGTTACCACGCCAGCGCGCAATGATACTGCCGCTGGAATCCCGGTTCCGAGCATGGCCTTCTCAAATATCCGCAAAGCGATGGGCTGGACATTATTCGCATCCACACTGTTTCACTTGAAACATAGTGAAAACCATGAAACATTATGTGAAATATGACTGGCCCGTTTTTACTCCCCCGCAAGAATTCAACTCATTGAATACTAAGACAATTTAAACAGTACTGCGCTCTGGCACGAAAACTGCTTAAAAAGAGGCTTTTACAGAAAGGAATTTATGAGCCAAATTTCAGCCACCCGCCGCGCCGCGTTTCAGCAGCGTGTTCAGGACCGTAAAGGGATACTTGTCGCCGGAGCCTTCAATGCGCTCAGCGCGCGAATCGTTGAAGACCTCGGATATGAAGCCTTGTATTTAACGGGCGCCGGCATTTCAAACATGTCGCTTGGCTTGCCTGATCTTGGCTTCATCGGATTGCATGAAGTGGCGGAGCATACCGCGCGCGTTCGGGACGCCTCCACTCTGCCGATTATCGTTGACGCCGATACCGGCTTTGGCAATGCCGTGAATGTTTCCCGCACTATCCGAACACTTGAACGCGCTGGCGCGGATGCCATTCAGCTCGAAGACCAGGTCATGCCAAAGAAATGCGGCCACTTTGCCGGGAAAGCGGTGATCTCCACAAGCGAAATGATCGGTAAGTTACATGCGGCAGTGGACGCGCGCGAGGACCGGAACGTGCAGATTATCGCCCGCAGCGACGCCGCCGCGGTGCACGGCATTGAAGATGCCATCGAGCGTGGCCATCGTTACATTGAGGCGGGCGCAGACGTCCTGTTCATCGAAGCGACAGAGACTCTGGAGGACATCAAGCGCCTGCCGCAGCTGTTTAAAACGCCGCAGCTTATCAATATCGTCATCGGGGGGAAGACGCCAACCTTATCGCGCACCGACCTCGAGCAGCTCGGTTACGGGATCGTCTTGTACGCCAATGCCACGCTACAGAGCGCCGTGCATGGAATGCAAAAGGCTTTACGCTACCTGCGTGACAATGGCCAGCTGGCGGAAGACTTGTCGCTGGTAGCGCCGTTTGAGGAAAGGCAGCGTTTAGTCGGCAAGGAGCTGTATGATGCCCTTGAGCGAAAATACGCTCCTGCGGACTAAACGGGACAAGCAGCGGGCCTTTCCACGTAAAAAAGCCCCTGAAAATTCAGGGGCTTTGCAAGTCTTACTTCCGAGTGCAGTATCTGGATAGTCCGCCCTGCCCTTCGCCATTCAAACGACGGCACTCCCAAGCAGTTGTTGGATGTGCCAATCGCTCAAATATGCAGCGCATGACCCAAGGCGCGCAGCGCTGCCTCCTGGATCGCCTCGCCCAGGGTCGGATGCGCATGAATGGTACCTGCCACATCTTCGAGCGTCGCCCCCATCTCGATGGACTGGCCAAAGGCGGCCGACAATTCCGACACCGCCTTCCCGACCGCCTGCCAGCCGATGATCAGATGATTGTCGCTGCGCGCCACCACCCGCACGAAACCATCCTTCGATTCGAGCGACATGGCGCGCCCGTTGGCGGCGAACGGGAACATGGCGTCGATGCAGGCGATGCCCTGCGCGCGCGCCTGCTGCGGCGTGAGGCCGACCACCACCACTTCCGGATCGGTAAAGCACACTGCCGCAATGGCCGCAGGGGTGAAGTGGCGACGCTTGCCGCTGATGATCTCGGCCACCATCTCGCCTTGCGCCATGGCGCGGTGCGCCAGCATCGGTTCGCCGGTCACATCGCCAATGGCCCACACATCGCGCATCGAAGTGCGGCACTGGTCGTCGACCTTGACGAAGTGGCCATCCATATCGATACGCAGCTTTTCCAGGCCGAAGCCGCGCGTGTTCGGGCGCCGTCCAACGGCGACCAGCACCTGGTCCGCAGCCAACGCCGATTCTTCGCCGGCGGCATACTTGATGCGCACCGCACTGCCCTTCTCATCCAAGCCGAGCACCGAGCAGCCAAGGTGGGTTTCTACGCCCAGTCCCTTGAGCGCAATGGCCACCGGACGGGTCAAGTCCGCATCGTAGGCCGGCAGGATGCGCTCCTGCGCCTCCACCACATGCACCTGCGCCCCCAGCTTGGCATAGGTAATACCGAGTTCAAGGCCGATATAACCCGCGCCCACCACCACCAGCTTGTCCGGCACGGTCTTCGGCGACAGCGCTTCCGTTGCGCTGATCACCGGTCCGCCGAACGGCATGAAGGGCAATTCGGTAGCATGCGAACCGGTGGCCAGCAGCAGGTGCTGGCAGCCGATGCGCTGCGGGGTTTCACCGTCGCGTATCACTTCGACGGTCTTGCCATCGACGATATTGGCCCAGCCCTTGACGACATGCACGCCGCTTTTCTTCAACAGTGCCGCCACGCCGCCGGTCAGGCGGCTGACGATGCCATCCTTCCACAGCACGGTCTGGCCGATGTCGATGCGCGGCGCCTGCACCGAAATGCCGAGCGCCGAGCCGCCCGCGAAATGACTGGCTTTTTCAAACTCTTCCGCCGCGTGGATCAGCGCCTTCGAGGGGATGCAGCCGACATTCAGGCAGGTGCCGCCCAGTTCAGCGGTTTCGATCAGCGTGGTGGGTATGCCAAGCTGGCCGGCGCGGATGGCCGCGATATAGCCGCCGGGACCGCCGCCGATCACCAGCAGCGTAGTGGTGTGTTGGTTCATCGATTACTCCACAAATAGCATCGCAGGACATTCCAGCAAGGCGCGGATCGCTTGCACAAACTGGGCCGCATGCATGCCGTCGACCACGCGGTGGTCGAACGAGGACGAGAGGTTCATCATCTTGCGCACTACCAGCCCGCCCTGGCGCACCATGGGCCGCTCCACGATCTTGTTGACGCCGATGATGGCCACTTCGGGATGGTTGATCACAGGCGTCGTGACGATGCCGCCCAAGGCGCCCAGGCTGGAGATGGTGATCGTCGATCCGGACAGCTCGTCGCGCGTGGCCTTGCCGGTGCGCGCGGCATCGGCCAGGCGTCCGATCTCCGTGGCGCACGACCACAGGTCGAGTGCCTCGGCATGGCGCATCACCGACACCATCAGGCCGGCGTCGGTCTGGGTGGCAACGCCAAGATGGACGGCGCCGTATTGCGTAACGACGCCGGCGTCGTCATCGAAGCGCGCGTTCATCTGCGGGAACTGGCGCAGCGCGACAACCAGGGCGCGCGCCAGCAGCGGCAGCACGGTCAGCTTGCCGCGCTCCTTGCCCCACTGCTCGTTCATGCGCGCACGCAGGCTCTCAAGCTCCGTCACGTCGATTTCCTCAACGTAGGAGAAGTGCGGGATGCGGCGCTTCGATTCCTGCATCTTCTGCGCGATCTTGCGGCGCAGGCCGATCAGCGGAATGGTCTGTTCCGTATGGTTCTCGCGGTAGCCGCTAGGGCCGGCGGATGGTGCGTCCTGCACGCCGCGCGCGACATACGAGTCGAGGTCCGAGTGCAGGATGCGGCCGGCGGGACCGCTGCCATGCACGAACTGCAGTTCAACGCCCATATCCCATGCGCGCTTGCGCACGGCCGGCGAAGCAAGCGGACGTTCGCCGGCTTCGCGCGCCACGCGGGTGGACGCCGCAGGCGTGGCGGCAGCGGGCGCCGCTGCGGACTTGGCTGCGGCAGGCGCGGCTGCGGGTTTGTCGACGGCGGGAGGCGCTACGGGGGCTACCGGTGCCGCAGCGGGAGCCGGGGCCGCAGCAGGAGCCGGTGCGGCAGCGGCAACGGCAGCAGCGGATTGCGGTTTCAGGTTGCCAGCACCCTCCACTTCAATATGGATCAGGTCCGCCCCCACGGCCATCACCTGGCCGGCCGCGCCGCCGAGCATGGCCACGGTACCGTGGACCGGCGACGGAATCTCAATGGTGGCCTTGTCGGTCATGACGTCCGCCAGGATCATATCCTCGGTAACTGCGTCGCCCACCTTGACATGCCACATAACCAGTTCAACTTCTGCAATGCCCTCGCCAATGTCAGGCATCTTGATGACGTGAATACCCATCTTTATTCTGCCTCCACCGCACGTTTGAACGCTGCGCCAACACGCGCAGGCCCCGGGAAATACGCCCATTCCTGCGCATGCGGGTAAGGCGTATCCCAACCCGTTACGCGTTCAATCGGCGCTTCCAGATGGTAGAAGCAATGCTCCTGCACCAGCGACACCAGCTCGGCCCCGAAACCGCAGGTGCGGGTGGCCTCGTGCACCACCACGCAGCGGCGGGTTTTCTTGACCGACTCGACGATCGTCTCCAGGTCCAGCGGCCAAAGGCTGCGCAGGTCGATGATCTCGGCGTCGATGCCGGTCTCGCGCGCCGCCGCCTCGCTTACCCACACCATGGTGCCGTATGCGAGCACGGTGAGCTGCTTGCCCGGCCGGAAAATGGCTGCCTTGTCCAGCGGGACGGTGTAATAGCCTTCAGGCACTTCCCCCAGCGGGTTCTGCGACCATGGCACCACCGGTTTGTCATGGTGGCCGTCGAATGGGCCGTTGTACAGGCGCTTCGGTTCGAGGAAGATCACCGGATCGTCGTTTTCGATCGAGGAAATCAGCAGGCCCTTGGCGTCGTAAGGATTCGAAGGCATCACGGTGCGCAAGCCGCATACGTGGGCGAAAACGGCCTCCGGGCTTTGGCTGTGGGTCTGGCCGCCGTAGATGCCGCCGCCGCACGGCGTGCGGATGGTGATCGGCGCGGTAAAGTCGCCGGCCGAACGGTAGCGCAGGCGCGCCGCCTCGGACACGATCTGGTCGTAAGCCGGATAGATGTAATCGGCAAACTGGATTTCGATGCATGGCCGCAGGCCATATGCACCCATGCCGATTGCCACGCCGACGATGCCGCCTTCGGAAATCGGCGTATCGAACACGCGCGATTTGCCGTATTTCTTTTGCAGGCCCTCGGTGCAGCGGAACACGCCGCCAAAGTAGCCCACGTCCTGGCCGAAGACCACGACGTTGTCGTCCTTCTCCATCATCACATCCATCGCCGAACGCAGCGCCTGGATCATGGTCATGGAAGTTTTCACTATGTTTTCCGCCATATCAGATCCCCAGTTGCTGACGTTGCACGCGCAGGTGTTCCGGCATGTCCTTATAGATGCCGTCGAACATTTCGGCTGGACTGAAGGTATGGCCGCTGGCCATGGTGCCGTACTGTTCGGCCTCCTTCTGCGCGGCCAATACTTCCGCCTCCAGGCGCTTCTGGGTTTCCTCGTGCTCCTGTTCGGACCATGCGCCGGCTTTGATCAAGTACTGCTTCAGGCGCGCGATCGGGTCCCCCAGCGGGAAATGCGACCAGTCGTCGCCGGGACGGTACTTCGACGGGTCGTCCGAGGTCGAATGCGGACCCGCGCGGTACGTCACCCATTCGATCAGGCACGGCCCGAGGTTGCGGCGCGCCCGCTCGGCGGCCCAGCACGACGCCGCGTACACGGCCAGGAAATCATTGCCATCGACGCGCAGCGAGGCGATGCCGCAGCCGACGCCGCGCGCGGCGAAGGTCGTGTCCTCGCCGCCGGCGATGGCCTGGAAGGTCGAGATGGCCCACTGGTTGTTGACCACGTTGAGAATGACCGGGGCACGGTATACGTGGGCGAAAGTCAGGGCGGTGTCGAAGTCCGCTTCGGCCGTGGCGCCGTCGCCGATCCATGCCGAGGCGATCTTGGTATCGCCCTTGATCGCCGAAGCCATGCCCCAGCCCACCGCCTGGATGTATTGCGTCGCCAGATTGCCGGAGATGGAGAAGAAACCGGCCTTCTTCACCGAATACATGACGGGCAGCTGCCGGCCCTTGAGCGGGTCGCGTTCGTTCGACATCAGCTGGCAGATCATGTCCACCATTGGATAGTCGCGCACGACCAGAATGCTTTGCTGGCGATAGGTCGGGAAGCACATATCGTCCTCATTCAGCGCCAGCGCTTGCGCGGTGCCGATGGCCTCCTCGCCCAGGCTCTGCATGTAGAACGACATTTTCTTTTGGCGCTGCGCCATCAGCATGCGGCTGTCGAAGATGCGGGTCTTCATCATGGCGCGCAAGCCCTTGCGCACGACTTCGATATCGATTTGCGGCACCCACGGCCCAACCGCGTTGCCCTCGGCATCGATCACGCTGATCAGGGAGTACGCGAGATCGCGCGTATCCATAGGCGCCACATCGACTTCGGGACGCCTCACGGCGCCAGCCGGCGACAGGCGCAGGTAGGAAAAATCTGTTGCACAGCCTGGACGCCCCGTCGGTTCGGGTACGTGCAAGCGTAATGGTTCACCCTTGCTCATTCTGATTCCTTCATGTGCGATGGTTTCGCACTTGCAGTGATCAATCCTGGCTGGCCTGCAGCGGGTAGCCGCGGCCGGCCGGACTGTGGAACCGCCCGCTGCTTTTGCATAGCGGGCACGAAAACATTTCCTGGAAAACAATGAGAGCGTACCATGCTTTCCCTTCTTCAAGAAGAGTTGTTCGCATTTCCCCTTGCGCCCGAGGGGAAATGGAGGGGCGGCTTACTGCAGGGGGTGTCGCCGCTAGATGACGCTGGCCTACCCGCGTTCTGCTTGCGGTTTCAGTATGACCAGGGCGATGCCGCCGAGTATGGCCACGGAAGCCAGCACCAGACGCAGGCTGACGCCCTCTCCAAGCAAGATGACGCCGCCGAGCGCAGCAATCACAGGCACGCTCAGTTGTACGGTCGCCGCGCTGATTGCCCGTAAAGCGGGCAAAACGCTGTACCAAATGACGTACCCCAAGCCAGATGTCACGGCGCCAGACAACACGGCACACCAGAAGCCAGCCATATCCATGGACGCCTGCCCACGTGCTATCACGAACAGACTCAGGCCCGCAGCGACAAGTGCCGCCCGTACGAAGTTTCCGGCAGTTACCTTGGTCGGATCGCCCGCTCCTTTGGCGCGAAGCGAATAAACAGCCCAGGCAGCACCGGCAAATAGCATCAACAGTGCTCCTGCCACCGGCGGCGACGCGAGGCCCGGCAGCAGCAAGACGATCAGACCACCCGCTGCCAGCACAAACCCGGCGAGCTGAATCCGGGACAGCCGCTCTCCGGCCCGGATTCCATAGGCAATCATGCTGGCCTGGACGGAAACGAACAGCAGCAGCGCCCCGGTTGCAGCCGAAAGCTCGGTGTACGCCAAGGAAAAGCAGACCGCATAGGCCAGCAGCGCGCAGGCAGATGGCCAGTTTCCCTGGCCGAATACGCTTCTACGACGCACACATACGATCAAGCAAAGGACGGCGGCACCGGCCGCCAGGCGGATGGCGGTAAAGCTGATTGCATCGATGGCCGTGCCCTCGATGGCCGTACCCTTTAAGGCAATACGGCATAACAGGGAATTGCCGGCAAACGCCAGCATGGCCAGCGTAGTCAGGAGGATTAGCCGTGCGCGCGACATTTTGGAGCTCTACCCTGCGTTCAATAAGGTCTTGCAAACCAACGCTAAGCGAAGAATCACAACCCTCTGGAGTATGGGTCCGCCACGACCGCAGCGCAAGCAGCTACGCCCTGCATAGCTAAAAGTGCAATTTGCAAGTAGAATGCGCAGCAATTACGTGAATGGTGCCCTCCCGCTTCTCAGCCGGAGGGTGAAACGGGAAGCCGGTGACATGCGAGATTTTCATTTCGCACCAGTCCGGCGCAGCCCCCGCTGCTGTAAGCCTGACGACTCTGATCAACCGCCACTGCGCATCGCGCGGGAAGGCAAGAACAGGGAAGGATGAGGGCGAGCCAGAAGACCGGCCAGTCACGATGCATGCGCCAAGCCACGGGGTGTGGCATGGCCAGAGATAAGTTCGCTGTTTTTTCATTGATCGCTTAAGCAATCGCCCACGGCCGCCGTGCGCGCTGCCGTTCGCTTTGCGCACACGGCCAGCGCCATGCCTGCTGGTGGGCTTGCACGCCGAAAATTTACTTACTACAGAGCTGCTTCCATGACTTCATTCCGTCCCAACCACGCCACCGCCCTGCGCCCCATCGTTGCCACCATCGCCGCCCTTTGCGCCCCGGGCGCCTGGGCCGAGCAAACCGAAGTCATGCCGACCGTGACGGTGCAGGCAAAGGCGTCGCATGAAGGACTGGGCCTGGCCAGCGAGAGCGCGACGGCCAGCCGCTTGAACCTGACCTTGCAGGAACTGCCTGCCAGCGCCGAAATGCTCGGCGCCGACACCATGCAGGCACGCGGCGACCTGCTGGTCAAGGATGCCGTCACCCGCACCACCGGCCTGACCGACACGAGTTCGCCGGGCAACGGCATCGCCTACTCTGCGCGCGGCTTCAGCGGCAACAGCGCCATCGCGCAGCTGGAAAACGGCCAGCGTCCGCAAGTCGGTTCGGGCACGGCAACCTATCCAGCCGATCCCTGGGGTTACGAATATATCGAAGTGCTGCGCGGTCCAGGCTCGATCGTCTACGGCAGCGGCACCACCGGCGCCACCATCAACGCCGTGCGCAAGGCGCCGCAGCGCAAAACCAGCGTCGAGGCAATGGCCGGCATCGGCGGCGGCAAGACGCTGCGCGGCGGCATTGGCGCCACCGGCGCCCTGGGCGAAAAGGGTGCGTTCCGCGTCGACGCCTATGCCGACCGCAGCGACGGCTTTATCGACCGCGGCCAATCGCGCCGCGGCAAGATCCTGACCAGCGTGAGCTATGCGCTGGCCTCCAACGTCGACCTCGACCTCTCGCTCGACCACTCGGAACAACGGCCACGGCGCTATTTCGGCACGCCGCTGGTCGAGGGCCGCATCGCGCGCGAACTGCGCGACCAGAACTACAACGTCGGCGACGCCGACATCTCGTTCAGGGACGACAAGGCGGTGGCCCGCCTGACCTGGCGCGTGAGCCCAGCGCTCAGCATCAGCAACGAACTGGCCTATATGAAGGCGCACCGCAACTGGCGCAATGTGGAAAGCTATGCCTATGACGCGCAAGCCAAGGTCGTTGAACGCAACGACTACATCGCCCTCCAGCACGACCAGGAACAAACCGGCAATCGCCTCGAAGCGCGCTGGAACGCGGGCGCCAACCGCATCGTCGCCGGATGGGAAGCGGCCACCATCAACTTCACGCACACCAATAACGCGCCCTACGGCGGCGCGTCCACGGTGGCACCGATCGGCTTCAACCCGGGCGTATTCGACAGCCCCGACCCGCTGCGGCCGAACTTCCGCACCGATACCACCACCAATGCGCTGTACCTTGAGGATGCCTATAGCTTCAACGAGCGCTTGCTGCTGCTGGCCGGCCTGCGCCACGACCGCTACAAGGTCGACCGCATCAGTCTGCTGGGCGCGGCGGGCTTCAGTTCCAAGCTGCATTCGAACGCTGTGCGTCTCGGCCTGACCTGGAAGCTCGCCGCCGACACCTCCCTGTACGGACAGGTCAGCAGCGGCAGCGACCCGGTCACCAGCCTGCTGTCGCTGAACCTGGCCAACAGCCGCTACAAGCTGACCAGCTCGCACCAAGTCGAGACCGGCATCAAGCAATCGCTGGCGAACGGCCAGGCGGAATGGACGGCAGCCCTGTACCGCATCAGCAAGGACGACATCATCACCCGCGATCCCGCCAACCCGGCGCTGTCGATCCAGGGCGGTTCGCAATCGTCGCGCGGCGCCGAAGTCAGCGCCAGCGTCGCGCTGGCATCCGCATGGCGCCTGGAAGCGAACGCGGCCTACACCGACGCCCAGTTCGACCAGCTGATTGAAAGCGGCAAGATCTCGCGCGCCGGCAAGCGTCCTGCCAACGTGCCGAAAGTCTCGTCCAACCTGTGGCTCAACTACCGTACCGAGGGCTGGCGCGCCGCAGTCGGTGCGCGCTACGTCGGTGAGCGCTATATCGACAACGGCAACACCCAGGCCTTGCCGGCCTACACCACGCTGGATGCCTCGCTGGGCTGGAACGCCAGCCGCAACCTGCGGGTACAGCTGAACCTGCGCAACCTGACCGACAAGCTGTACGCCACGGCCTCCTACAGCGATAGCCAATATCTGCTGGGCGACCGCCGCCACGTCGAGCTGAGCGCCCAATGGCGCTACTGATCGCCGGCGCCATGGGTTCCTGGAAGCGCCAGCTGCACCTGCTGCACCGCTGGCTGGGCATCGGCATCGGCCTGCTGGTGCTGCTGTGGTTCGGGTCCGGCATCGTGATGATGTATGTGCCGTATCCGAAGCTCAGCGAGCAGGAGCGCATGGCATGGCTGCCAGCGCTCGATGCCGCACAGGTCAAGGTCAGCGCGTGGGATGCATGGCAGTCCACCGCGCAGCCCGGCATTCCCGGCACCGTGAAAATCAACACCGTGGCGGGCCGGCCCGTCTACCACTTCATGAGCAATGGCCGCTGGTGGTCGGTCTGGGCCGACACCGGCGCCGCGCTGCACGTCACTGAAGCCATGGCGCGGACCGCAGCCCTCAGCGCCGCCCCGACCGCCACGGCTTTGTCGGTGGAGCAGATCGATCTGGACCAGTGGACGTTCGGTCCAGTCAAAACGCACCGGCCGCTATACCGCGTCGCAGCGGACGACGCTGCGGGCAGCGTGCTATACGTGTCGGGCCGCACCGGCGAACTGGTGCGTGACACGACGCGCCGCGAACGTGCATGGAACTGGGCCGGGTCGGTCATCCATTGGATTTACTTTACCCCACTGCGCACGCATGGCCAGCCATGGCGCCAGGTGGTGATGTGGACCTCGGGCGCAGCCTTCCTCCTCGTCATGGCCGGCATGGTGCTGGGCATACAGCGAGTCAGGTTACGCCAGCCCTATGCCAGTGGACGGCGCTCGCCCTATCGCGGCTGGCAGGCCTGGCACCACTGGCTCGGCCTGGGCATCGGTAGCTTGACGCTGACCTGGCTATTCAGCGGCTGGTTATCCGTCACGCCATTCGACTGGCTCTCGTCGCCGGGCGTGACGGCAAAAGACAAGCTGGCATTCGCCGGCGGCCCGCTGAACCAGGAAGATTTGTCGCTGGTGTTGGCTCCGGCCATCCGCGCACGGCCCGGCCTGCTCGAACTGGAATGGCGGCGGGTAGGCGGCAAGTTGTACTTCAGTGCGCTCGAACGCACCGGGCGCCGCTTGCTGCATCCGGAAAGCGGCGCGGTGCTGCCGTCGATTCCAAACGAGGCGCTATTGCCCGCTGTCCGCGCCACGCGGCCGGACGTTCCCCTGCTGGCAGTTGACCTGCTTGCCAGCGGCGACAGCTACTACTATAGCCATCATGCCGACCGGCCCTTCCCCGTCATGCGCGTACAGTTCAGGTTGGCAGATGAGACAAGCTTCTATATCGACCCAGCCCAGGGAACGCTGGTCGGACATACCGACCGCAACGGCAAGTGGAACCGCTGGCTCTTCAACGGTTTGCACCAGCTCGATTTTGCAGCCAGCTTGCGCACTCGTCCAGTATGGGACGTGATGGTGGCATCACTGAGCATCCTGGGCGCGATGCTCAGCATAACCGGACTGGTTTTGGGCTGGCGCCGTCTGAGCAAGCGCCGCGCGAAAACATCGAAACGCTGAAATCGGCGATCAACACAGGGATCCTCTGCAACTGAAGCGCCAATGATGGCGATATAAAGGGCGTTGGAAAACAAAATTGGCCGCCATCGGCAATCTGCCAGATTCGGAAAATACTCTCCCGCGCCCAGCACCTCAGGTTGGGGAGCTCTCCTGCACGTTATGCCTTATGCAATTCGGAAGGCGATGATAGCGCTGCCATAATCGCATCTCCAACTGCGTGTGCGTCTTCCTCTTCAGGTAATGCGCGATATTTCGCTTGTGTTTCCTCGAATTTTTGTTTTGTGTCATTGTAGGCGGATAGAGCGTATTCCCGTTCTTGCCGCGCGTTCTTACGGGCTTCGCCATTTTTCTTTTGTGTTTCATCTGGCCAGTTTTCAGGGCCTACGAGCTTGTGATTCTCTTCCTTATATTTTTTTACGGTTTCGTCGGCTGCCTCATATGCTTTATGGGCTGCTGTGAAGGCTTGCCCCTTCTCTACCAACGCAGCCTGTGAGTACGTGCCCAAATTTGTTAGTACAAAATTTCGCTTCTTGGCGTCAGCTCCGAAAATACTCTTATGATATTCCCCAGCCTCTTTTGCCTCGGCGCCTGACAACTTGGGCGCTGTTTGGGCCACCGTCATCACATCATCGGGAATCTGCTTATACGGGGGAGGTGCAATACCGGTTTGGGCGATATGTTTGGCCATCATAAAATATTGTTCCGCATGGCGAGTTTCGTGGTACGCCGTCTTAGCGGATTCAGCCATAGGCTTGCCCAAGGCTGTTTCCGTCATGCCGAAGCTCCATTCAGTAGAATTGAACTCTCCGCTACGCCCCCCCGTGGGATCCATCAGTTTTACTGTTGGTGCTCGAACCCCTATCGCGTCAAATTTCGGATTAATTAATTCTTGAAAATGCGCTATTTTTTCTTCGGGAGATTTTGTGTTCCATTGAGATTCAACCTCCCTCATTTGAGCAACAAATTCCTTAATCGCGTCGGGATGAGCAAGGCCAGTCTTTTCCGTAGCAGCAGAGGCTGCACCACTGGATGACGCCGCAACCGGTGCCGATGATGCCACTGCGGCGCCGGAATCCGGATTTTCCTCACCCGTTTTTAGTTTTTTCGTTGAGAAGTCATTGATTAATTTTAGCTGCATCGAGCTCTGCCGCGGGGAAGAGGATGGCGATGGAGAGCGCGATGCTTGGCGTTTGCCATTCCCCTCAGTAGCTACAGTAGGCGGACTAGCCTGTTCGTCCTGCACCGTGGGAGCAGTAATGGGAGAGCGAGGAACAGAACCAGTTACCGGACTTGAAAACATTTTTTACCTTTAGCGAAAGCGACAAGAAGAGGTCAAGACTCTGTCGGAATGACAGAAACTATTCTGATAAGTGTCGCCACGTGGTTACAGGTTCCATCCGTGGGTGTGCGGAAGAGTCGACGACTGCACGTTGACAACGGAAGTACGTCGGCGCGGTTCAGTCCGATGGAAATATACAGGCGCCGGACGCAGCAAATGGCGCTGGCGGAGGCTAAGCTAAGGTGTCAGCATTCGACCGGCAACGACGTGAAGTCGCACAACCATGCTGCGCTGCGCGCAGCGATGAACCGGCCTGGGTATCGGTATGGTGACGCAGGGATGTGATGGTGGCATCGCTTTGCTACCGGAGTGCGATGCCAAGCACAACTAGACTGGTTTTGGGCTGGCGCCGCCTGAGCAAGCGCCGCGCGAAGCCGCCCCGGCGCGATCAGGCGTACATCGCATCCAGTTGACGCTGCATTTCTTCGCCGGACACATGTTTCTTATGCGTGGCGATGGTCCAGGTATTGCCGAACGGGTCGAGTACGCGCCCCTCGCGCGAGCCGAAGAACATATCGGTCACCGGGCTCAGCTCCTTGGCGCCTTCCTTGATGGCCAGCGCGAACGTCGCATCCGAATCGGGCACGTAGATTTGCGCCAGCAAGGGCTGTTCCGGCCAGCCCTCCATCGCCTCGCCCAGATTGATGCGAGAGTCGCCGAATTTCAATTCGCAATGGACCACCTTGCCATCCGGCGTGTTGAGGCGCAGCAGTACTTCCGCACCGAACACCGTCTGGTAAAACTTGACAGCATCGGCCACGCTGCTGACGATGCTGTTTGGCGTGATGGTGTTGAAGCCTTCGGGTTTTCCCTTGGTAGTCATGCATATCTCCTTCAAAACGCCTCAAAGGCAATGCTAAGGTAGCATGCTTTTCCGTCATCATGCACTCCGCAAAAGAAATGGCAAAGGATCACAATTAAAGTTTCCCCAACAAGCTGCCGTTAAGTGGGAATGAGTTCCATAACCACGCTCTCCAACTGGCAGCCTGCCACCCGTTATGTCGCGCCCACACCCGGCCGCAACAGCAATCCAATCGTAGCCAAGCTAGACGCGGCGGCTGCGGCGACGTCGCCATCAACGATCGTCACGCTGAGTCCGGAAGCGATCGCTGCGGCCTCCGCCCCCATCCCGACCAGCATGCGCTACCAAGACCTTGGCGCCGACATGCTCAAGCAACTCAGCTCCGGTTCGGTCATTCCGCTGGACCATGCCAAATTGCCCGAGTCAGTCGATAACAAGTTCACCTTGAGTATCACAACTCGCAGCGGCACCAAGGTTGACCTTACGCTGGCCAATGTTGGCGATGAAATGATCTACCAGATCAGCTCAAGCGCCGAACTGAGTGGGGATGAGCGCAAGGCCCTGTCCCAGCTGGCGGAGGGATTCCAGGGCGCCATCGACGGCATGGCGGGGTCGAACCCTCAAGTCCGGCTAGGCGGCCTGACCCAGCTCGATAGCAAGTTTGTGCAGTCCATCGACTTCCACGCCCAAGTGGAGGGTCCGGATGCCACATCGCAGACTTTGGATTTCCACATTGACGACACAAAGCGGAAAGTAAGCATTGGCGGACCTGACGGGCAGGCTGAAGTGAACGTGAACACCGGCACCTTGGAGCACGTAGGCAACAAGCAGCAGCAGGAAAAAGCCATCAAGAATTATCTGGCCCAATTCGATCAGGCGGCCTCGCGCGGACGTGGCGATAAGAAGTTGATGTCCATGTTTAAGGACGCCTTCTCCGATATGAATCGAACCGCCATCAGCGAAGAACGGCGCAGCGACCTCAGCACGCTGCACCGGTGGCAGCTGAACTCCCACGACCGTACCACGCTGACCGGCCTGTCCGATTTCAGTGCGGCCGTCACCCAGACGCCAAAATCCAGCAATCCGCTCAAAGCGCGGGAGGAGGACAACTTCTCCTACGATATTGCGCAGCAGACTGTTGTGGATAACCGCACGCCCGACGAGCGCTCCGTTAGACAGAGCCAACAATCGCACTTGGTGGCCCAATTCCATACCGAGATCGGCAAATCCGGCGCGCCGACGTTCGATGGAACTCCGCAAACCCAAAACTACGACTACCACCATATCAACGATAGTGCCAGCAGCAATGTCTCGCTGAATTACAGGGAAGGCAAGCTAAACAAGGCGACTTTGGAACAGGTGGCAAACCAGTCGGAGCAAGTGCAGACCTTCATGCTGGGTAAGTTAATTTCGGATAAGACCACCCCGAGCCAGCAGGCACTCGTGCGCGACCTGCTCCCCTCGCTTACCTCCTATGAGCACTACAAAGGCGAGGACACGCTGAACGACAACATCTTCCTGCTCGACTCGCCGCGCGACCTCGTAACACGCAACCAGCAGTTCTGAGGCCGCGCGTTTGTAGAGATAATCCCCCGCAGATGCCCTGCGTGAGACCTGCTGATGCCACTCAATTGGACAAGCCCATGATCTGGCTCATCACAAAATACCTCACGACTGCTTTTGTCGTCGTCGTGGTATCCGAGCTCGCCAAACGGAGTGACCGGTTTGGCGCCCTTGTCGCATCGTTACCGCTGGTGACGGTGCTGACACTTGTCTGGCTCTACCTCGAAAAACAGCCTGAGTCAAAACTGAGCAACCACGCCCTCTACACCTTTTGGTACGTCGTGCCGACCCTCCCCATGTTTCTCGCGTTCCCCATGCTGCTGCCACGAACGGGATTTTGGCTGGCCTTGGTGATATGCATTGCATTAACGGTAGTATGCTTCGCTGCTTGGGCGGCGTTCGCACGCGGCTTCGGGATTGAACTGCTTTGATGGAGTTTACTGAGTTCGCAAATTTACGCGTGTTGTGGTTAGCATAGCAATCTGGACCGGTTCGGCGTGACTTGGGTACTGGACATCGGGGTTGCACCATGAATGAGTAAGGCTGTTTTTTGCAGCCCGGACAACTACGGTATGTCAGCCACTGCGTCCGGGCGCGACGAAGGCCAGGGCCTCCTCGCAGGACTGCAGCACAAGGTCGACATGTTTCGCCACTTGCGACAGTTCCTCAGCCAGGCTGTCATGCGGGCGGATGGTCGCCAGCGGAACGTCCGGCAGCGCGGCGCGCAGCTCGGTCACGGCGGCGGCCCACGCAGGCAGTTCACTTTCGACCGGATAGGCAATGAAAACGGTGGATATCAGTTGGCCGGCATCGGGAGCGCTGTCGGCATTACTCTCATCTTGTTTGAGGACAAAACTGCGCGCATCCAGGTGCGCTTCGCGGAACACCAGCACCAGCAGCTCGCTCATGAACTCTTCACGAACACCTGGCATGGCCGTCGACAGAATGACGGAGCGCGCCGGAACGTCCAGCGAACCTTGCCAGCGCCCCAGCCTTTCCTCCCGCCGGTGTCGTAGATGCGCGCCGATGCTTTCGTTCAGCATGGAGATCCTGCGCCGACGCGAACGGCCCGGCGAATGGCCGGCAGCCAAGGTATCCGCCACCATCGCGACGGTCGCCCGCAAGCGCTGCTCCTGGCTGCCGAGCAGATCCGAGCTGGCAAGCAACATGCCGGGCAGCAGTACCTTGTCGCAATAGCGCGCCAGAGTCGACTTGCGCAAGAAGGCTCGCGCGTCTTCCAGAATGGCGTCGGCATCGCCGCTGAGCACACGGTGGTGGAAACGCTGCGCTTCGTTGGTGTCCGGCGCCTCCGCTAGCAGGATGCTGATCGGTTCCAGTCCTTTGATATAGCGGCCTGCGACCACGATACACAGCGTCAGCGGTGTCGACAACAGCAATCCGAGCGGCCCCCAGATGGCGCCCCAGAACAGCGCGGATACGATGACCGCCAGCGCAGACATGCCGACACTGTGACCGTACACCCGCGGCTCAACCACGTGCGCGACAAGGAGTTCCAGGACCAGGAACAGAACAAGCGCATAGGCGGCGAGCACCCACCCCGGCTCCACCGCCGCCGCAAACAAGGCAATCGCGGCGCCTGCGATCAGGGCGCCGATATAGGGAACGAAGCGCAAGGCAGCGCAAATGGCGCCCCACAACGCTGCGTGCGGAATACCGATCAGCCACAGGGCGATGCCGATAACCACGCCGAACGTCACATTCAGCACCAGCTGGGCAAAGAAGAACCGGGAGACCCCTTCGGCCGCATCTTCCAGCCCTTTGATGGTGCGGCTCACTTCGCGTTGTCCAACCAGACGCAGAACGCGGTCACGCAGGTTCTCCCGATCCAGCAAGATGAAAATCAGCAGCACGAGTACCAGGAAAATCTCGCCCAAGGGACCGGACACCACACCGATCGCTTTGGCGATAGCATCGCTGGTGCTGGCACGTTCATGAATTTCGACCGGCAAGGGCCGCGCACTGGTTTCCTGATTCGGCGTCGCGGGCGTCCCTTCCAGCAGTTGCGGGGCCAGGCGGGCCAGAGGATGCTGGGTCATTGCCTGCAATGATTTGGACTTGGCGCGGATTTCAGCGCTGTAGCGCGGCAGTTCGGACGTCAAGGCAAGCAGATTCGCACCAAGCACGGAAAAAGCAGCGGCAAAAACGACGACAACCAAGCCCAATGCGCCGAAAGTCGCACTCATGCGCGACAATCCAAACCGCCCCACCGCACGGATCAAGGGGGCGAGCGCCAGGCTGAGTACCAGGGCCGCCACCACGGGCTGCAACACCTCCCGTCCAAAATACAAAAGACCAAGCACACATGCCGCCGTAACGGCAAAATTCACATTCATATAGCGTACGCTCCAAGCACCATGAACAGGGTAAAGCTACCCAGACCGGCCACTATAATGGCCGGCAGCCATACTACTTGATTTTTGACCTTCGACGAGAAACAAGAACATGACGACATCACCGCATCACACCCGCCGCCATTACCTGCTGGCCGCCGGCGCCGCCCTGCTGTGCCCATCTTCGCTGCTGTTTGCCGCTCCGGTCACACCCTCCAGCGCCACCGCCGAAGCCCAACTGGCCGCGCTGGAGAAAGCCGCCGGTGGCCGCCTTGGCGTTGCCGCCTGGCGCACGGACAGCGCCAAGCGCATCGGGCACCGCTCCGAAGAGCGCTTTCCCTTGTGCAGTACCTTCAAGGCCATGTTGGCGGCCGCGGTTCTGGCACGCAGCGCCAACGACGAGGAACTCCTGGGAAAAAGCGTGCGCTATCGCGCCGATGAGCTTGTCACCTATTCGCCGGTCACGGAAAAACATGTGGACGACGGCATGACGGTGGCCGCCTTGTGCGCCGCCACCTTGCAGTACAGCGACAATAGCGCAGCAAACTTCCTCATGCGTATGATGGGCGGCCCCCAGGCCCTCACCGCCTATATGCGCAGCATCGGCAATCCAGTCTTCCAGCTGGAACGCTGGGAAACGGAGTTGAACACCGCCATTCCGGGCGACACGCGCGACACGGCCAACCCTGCCTCGATGGCGCGCAGCTTGCAGGCGCTGCTCTTGGGCGACGCCCTGCCGGCGCCACAGCGCCGACAGCTGGACACTTGGATGCGCGGCAATACCACGGGCGACCAACGCATCCGCGCTGGCGTGCCGGCCGGCTGGAGCGTCGCCGACAAGACCGGCGCCGGCGCCCACGGCACAGTCAACGACATCGGCATCGCCTATCCGCCAAGCGGCGCGCCGATAGTCATTGCCGTGTACTACACGCGTGAGCAGAAGGATGCGCCGACCAACCAGGACATCATCGCGGCGGCCACCCGTATCGTGATGGGTGCGCTGGTGTAATGGCTGCCCACTGCGATTCGTACTCGCTGCCGGCTTCTTGGACAATGCGCACGGCGCGCCCCATCACTTCGGGGAATATCGGGCTGATTTCTTCATGGTGGCTCCATTTTCTCAAATGTTGGAGCCTCCTTCAAACCCGGGGCGACTCAGGCCATTGCTTGGAATGAATGATTGCCTCGATCATTCCCAGTGTAAGTGGGCTGTAGTCTGCCTTGCATTCCACTATGCGCCTAGCGAAAGGGATCTGCCATAGAAGGAATCGTGATACGCCCGTCTTTCCAGGAAATTCAAGCGGGAAGTACGTTTTGAAGTCAAAATTCGTCATATCAACTTGATAATCATCTACCAATACCTCCATACAGCCTTCCGCGACCTCTCCATAAATCCCCAAATCGTGGTAAAGCCTCGTATTTAAGTCGCAATTATCAATCCGCGACTGGCGAAGACCACACAGCTTCAGGAAGTTAGTTAGCACTGGCGTCAATCCGCTCATGATCCGCTTTCAATCGCATGTAAATGCGTCATAGAGTTCGTACCCGGCAAATGCCGCAGAAGCATAAGGCACTCTACGGGCCACACTCGTAATCGCATTTCGCGTGGCAATCGAATATGCCCCGCTCCTCGCCGCAGCGTGATTAATCTTACTGAAGATCGATGTTTTACTGCCCGCCGGACCGCCTCCCGCGACGCCGGTACGCGGCTTGGAATCATATGGACCAAAAAGCCCCACGGCGCCACCCAAAGCCCCGTTCCCGGCAGCTCCCGCTGGTGTGCTGGCGGTTGTGACCTGCTGGAAAATGTGTAGCCAGCCGCTTGGTTAATCTTCATGTTATTTTTGCACATGGAGGCTAGATGGAGAAACGATTTACCGAAGAACAGATCATTGGAATTTTGCGGCAGGCCTATACCGACGGCGTCGTAATTCGGGATCTCTGTAAGAAACACAACATCGCCGAGCAGACCTTTTTCCGGTGGCGGACTAAGTACAACGGCTTCACCGTTCCGGAAGCGCGCCGACTCAAGGATTTGGAGGCCGAGAACGCCAAGCTGAAGAAGCTTCTGGCAGAACAGTTGCTGGCGATTGATGGATTGAAGGAGATCGCTGGAAAAAAATGGTGACCCCGGTAGCGAAGCGCCAAGCCCTCGATATCCTGAAGGCGAAAGGACTTTCTGAGCGCGCTGCGTGCCGATATGCCGGGGTAAGTAGGCGCGTCGCACAGTACGATTTGAGGCAGCCCGCGAAAGATCAGACACTAGGTGCCGCCTTGATCGATGCATCCGGTCGATATCCACGTTTCGGCTATCGCCGGATCGCCGTGATGACGGATACGTCCGAAAGCCGGGTATGGAGGCTTTGGAGCCGGCTGGGACTGAATCTACCGAAGCGCAGGCCGAGGAAGCGGCGCTGCGGCAGCGACATTCGCATTCCTGCCGCTACTGCGCCGAACGGCGTATGAACCTATGACTTTGTTCACGACCAGCTAGCTGATGGTCGCGTGCTGAAGCTACTGTGCGTTCTCGATGAAGACACCCGAGAATGCCTGGCGCTTGAAGTCGGAAAGTCTTTGCGCAGCCAGGACATCATTCTGACGCTGTCGCGGCTAATGAGAATCTATGGGAAGCCAGCTTACATTCGCTCCGACAATGGCCCCGAATTCGCAGCGACGGCGGTCATGAAATGGCTTCGTGATCGGAATGCTGGCCTAGCCTATATTGCCCCAGGCAGTCCTTGGCAGAATGGTTTCGTCGAGAGCTTTAACGGCAAGCTGCGTGACGGATGTCTAAACCGGGAATGGTTCCTTAGCCGTCAAGAGGCCAAGCTCGTGATTGAAAAATGGCGGCACTTCTATAACAATGAGCGGCCCCTCTCAGCACTCGGCAACCCGTACCCCAGCATCAGTCGGCGATCTACGGTGCCAAAAACTGGCGGCTTGAAGTCGAAGACTAACTTTGGCGGTGGTTACAAATTTTCAAAGCAGGTCACAACCTGACCGCTTCGTTTAAACTCTTCTGTGAAATTCCTGCGCTCCCGCTTCATACAAAACCTCCGTAGGTGACATCACATCTTTCGGAAATGTCCTTCTAAATGGGCAAATGCCAGTCTACTGATCCCGTCCACTATTGTCAGCAACCTCATCCCGCATAACCATGCCAATTGTCACCTTGCCAAAGCTTGCGGTCTCGCCCGCAACACAATCGGTTTAAAGACGCGGAGGGTTAGTTGGTGTAATATTAATCAACTTTCCCACTAGCAAATAAACTTTGCTGGACTTTTAGGTCGATAAGAGGATCAGATGCTTACATTGAGTGGACAACGTGCAACCCCAGAGCAACTGCCGATCATCAGCGGCACGCGGATGGGTATCGAAATTATCCGGGGTGCGGCAGGCAGCGGAAAAACCACAACAGCACTTCTTCGACTTGAGTCCTTGGGGCACACATTTGCAGCGCGACGGGCTCGCCTGGGTACTGCGGAGCCAGTTAAAATTCTTGTCCTGACCTTCAACAGAACCTTAGCAGGCTATGTGGAGCAGTTAGCCTCCACTCAGTTGGCCGGTCTGACGGACATTTCCTGGTCGGTTCAAACTTTTGGCGCTTGGGCAAGTCGCCATACTGGAAATCCCACAATTCTAGACGACGATCCTCGCGCCGACTTCTTCCGCACGCACGGAACTGGCATCAATCTCCAGCCCGATTTTTTGCTACATGAAATAGACTATGTGTGCGGGCGTTTTCCTACTGGAAACTTGGACGACTATCTCACGGTTGAACGCACTGGACGCGGGCCAACCCCGCAAGTGGCTGCCCCAATGCGCCAGCGAATGCTGGATCTAATCCGCAATTACCACAGTTGGATTGCAGCGCGGGGATATGGTGACTGGAACTTGCTTGCGCAACAAATGCTTCAGATTGACCCGTTGATGTACGACATTGTCATCATTGACGAGGCGCAAGATTTCTCCGCCAATCAGTTGCGTGCAGTGAATCATCATCTCGCCGAACAACATTGCGTAACCCTCGTCATGGACACCGCCCAGCGCTTATATCCGCGAGGGTTTACATGGGCCGAATCCGGACTGAACATGACCAACGCGCGCTTTCATCGTCTGCGGACCAATCATCGCAATACAGTAGAGATTGCTGCCTTTGCAGCTGGGATCTTAGATGGATTACGGGTGGACGAGGACGGGACGACCCCCGACCTAACAGGCGCAACCCGGCATGGAGCGCTCCCAATAGTGTGTCGAGGCTACTACCACCAACAGGTTTCTTTTGCGCTCGATTGGATCTCCAATAATGTCGATTTACGGACTGAAACAGTCGCATTCCTAAAACCTATGGGTGGAGGATGGTTTAAAACGCTGCGAGCAGCCCTTCGCACCAAAGGATTACCTTTTACTGAGATTACGCAAGAAAGAGATTGGCCACAGGGACCTGAGAATATCGCGCTTTCCACTATGCATTCGTCAAAGGGGCTCGAATTCGATCATGTCATTATCATCGGGTTATCCGCTCAAAATACACCCAGTGAAGACGAAGATGATGACGATGAATTTCAGGTAAAACGAAGGCTCCTAGCAATGGCCGTTGCTCGTGCCCGGAAATCGGTAATAGTAGGCTATAAACCCGCAGAAGCTTCGAATCTCGTGCGTTTTTTTGTCAATGGGACATTTGTGCAACGCGACCTATAAAAGATCCTATCTATGAGTATTATGAACGTTGTTGGAGAGCGCGGGATAAACGAAATCGTGCATTTCACATCCAATCATGGATTGGTTGGTACACTTGAAGTTGGTGCTGTGCTTTCACGGCGCCAGCTGCCTGAGGTCGACCATCTCGCCTATATCGCAGCTCCAACTTCAGCCCAACGGCAGGAGGCGATGAGTTGTTTTGATAAGGCAGAAGATTGGCTAGATTTCATCAATTTATCCCTGAGTGAAATCAACCAGCATTACTTCAATTTTGCAGCCAACAAATGGCATACCCAAGGCGACAGATGGTGGACCATTTTATCATTCCGACCAGAGATCTTGACTCACGCCGGAGTATTTTTCACGACTACAAACAATATCTATGAGCACGTGATTCGAGGGCAAGGCCAGTCAGGCTTGGAGGCCCTTTTCACTGAGCCGATCAAGCGGAAAGGTAGTTGGTATGCACGCAGAAATGGGCGTACAGATAATTTAGCTACCTGTCAACAAGCAGAAGTACTGTACCCCCAATCATTGGCGATGGATCATCTTCAGAGAATTTACGTCGCCACAGAAGAGCAACACGACCTGGTTTCTGGGTGGCTGCGTTACTATCGACTAAACAGCGTTAGCGTTACAATTCAGCCCGAAAAATTTAACGGCGTGCCTAACTGAAGAGTGGAGTTGCTATCTTGCGTAACCTGGAAACCTCAATCATCAATTCCGCGCTTTGGGCTGCGGCCGGCGACGCCATTGGATGGATTTCTGAGCTGACTGATACCCGCGGCCTTGAGCGTCGCTCAGGTGCGCCTGTACTAACCGCACCAGTAAAGTGGAAGCGAAGGATTGGCGGCATAAGCGGCGTCACAGTTGACTTCGATGCTGGATCATACTCGGACGATACTCAACTGCGCCTGGCGGTTTGCAGAGCCATTCGTGGCGATGGCACATTTGACATCGAGCCGTATGCAAAGATCGAACTCCCAGTGTGGCTCACCTATTCGTTGGGCGCGGGTCGCGCAAGTAAGGCTGCTGCCATCAATCTCGCTAAACGTGACGTGAACTGGTTCTCGAATTTTTTCCCACTTGGCGCGGGAAGAACATACGTTCACGCCGGCGGTAACGGTGCCGCTATGCGAATTCAGCCACACGTCTGGCGTTGGGCCGGCCATGAAGGTAGAAAATATCTGGACGATGTAGTTCGCGACTCCTTAGTGACACACGGAAATATGCGTGCAGTATGTGGCGCTGTATTCCATGCTGACTGCCTGGATTACGTTCTTAAGACTGGTGAAATTCCTGGTCCTGCACAATGGAGGCAATTCGTCCACGATTTCTCGGGTATTGAGGAGGCAGTGAATCGCGACTTCCAGCTTTCCCGGTTTTGGCTGTCTGCGTGGGAGCAAATGGCAGGCATTCATTTGAGAGATGCACTGTACGATGTTACTGTTGAATCTGTAGCGTACATTGACGCCATAGATGAGCTGCAATGGGGAGGCGATGACACATATGCAGCACTCCTTGAAACACTTCACGCACTCTCCGCTGAGCGTCGTGGCACGGGAACGAACACCGCCCTCGCAGCTGCCGGGTTAGCATGGGATCAAAGATCAAAGCCCGCCGAGCAGGTCATTCTATGTTCAGCGAATGCGATTGGCAGTGATACGGATACTATCGGAACGATGGTAGGGGCTTTGGTCGGAGCGAATGCCCCTGACTCCCCTACATGGCCGCTGCAAGACCATGACTACATCGTTTACCAAGCTCGCCGAATGGCGATGATTTCGCGTGATGAGACATGCGACACGTTTGCCTACCCCGACCTAATTGGGTGGCAGCCACCGCAGAGCCTAAGCGACGCAATTGGCACATTCAAAGGCGGTATCGCATTGGCAGGCCTCGGACCTGTGGAAGCAAATGGAAAGCAATGGCAGCAGGGCGAGTTCGCCTGGCAATGGTTCCGCACTTCGTTTGGACAGACAATTCTTTGTAAGACGCGAACTCAGATTAGATCTGAGATTAGTGAACATCTAATGCCGGAGGAACGTGCGTTGAAAGTAGAACGATTGAGACCCGACTCCCCACGGGAAGCCCGTTTCGTCGGCTCAGCGGATTCGCTACCTCTGTTTGACACTGAGCATCCCAGCGAAATAGATTCAAGGAGAGCAATCACAACGAACCTGCATCACCAGCCTCAAAGAGAACGTACGAGGTCACTAGAGGCACTCACTGAAATTGCTATTTCCAGCGGATTCAGTGCAGAAGTATTAGGCGAATGCCTTCTAGAGTGCTCAGCTGGCCCAGATGGTATTGAGCGATCAATTTCATTTGCAGCAATCATTGCTAAGGCAATTTCGGCTCGCCGTAAACGTGCATCTAAATAATTTAAATGAGCATCACGATTCCTGAAGCCGTAAAACAGATGCTCGCCATCGTGGAGCTACTCTGCAAGACCTATCCAAAAAAGAGGTTTACTCTGGACGGCAGGCTGGTCGGCGACATTGGAGAAGTTCCGGTCGAAGAAGCCTACGACCTAACGCTCTTCGAGGATATAACGAAGCACCATGATGCAGAATGCTCGGATGGTCGCCTGGTCCAGGTCACAGCCACGATGAAGAAGACGCTCACCTTCCCAGCCGACCATGTTCCGCACTATTATCTGGGAGTGTTGGTTGGTGCGGACGGGACATTCCTCGAGGTGTTCAACGGAGCTGGAGCAATCCTTCAGGAGGCTGTGAAAGGCCGAAACAAGGCACCAAAGAGCAGCCTCCATTCGATCTCAGTCGCGTCCCTTAGAAAACTTCAATCGAAAGTAGCTGAACAAGATCGCATTCCGCTAAGATCCAACAAACGAGTGCAGTCGATGCGGGATACTTATCCTGTGGACCAGCATGCCTAATCCGATGCACCTTTTAATTAACGACTTCGCGATTAGGAGCTTCCGAGAGACAGCAGACAAAGACTACATCGCTGCAAGGATGGCTTATCGCGCGCGGTTAATTCAGCCGTTTCTATGGTCTGCCTTGCACTGCCTTGAGAAATACGTCAAAGGCATTCTTGTGCTAAACCGGGTGGAGGCGCACAAGGGCCATAGTGTGCTTCCCGGCCTTAAGCGGATGAAGCAGCATGGTAAGTTTGAACTTGACCTTAGTGCAGATACAATCCAGTTCATCAAGAAATTGGAAGATTACGGAGCAGAGTATCGGTACTACGAGGTTTCATACGATATTCAGCCGTTCGACATTATTCGATTTGATCGTGCAGTTTGGGAACTCAGAAGATACTGCCAACCACTAGACTATGACATAGTCGATTTGAGCGGCAAGACAGTGAACTTACTTTCTCTTGAGCTGGATCGCGTTCACCGCGCGAAGGCGAAAGACGAAAAAGGGACATGTATCATGGGTGGCATCCTGGAAAAGATTATCGAAAACAAGGATCACCCAGCGCGCGAAGCACTGATCTGGAACAACCTATTCTTCGGTTCGTCACGACGCAAAGGCGTGAAAATGCAAGCAAGCTGGGAATCAGGCAACTCCCCCTTCTTCCTTCATCCCGAGATCATCGATGAGGTGATCAAATACGTTTACATCCCAAGGAATATCGCCGACGGCGTTCGCCAGTTCGCGAAGCAGAAAGCAGCCGAGAGGGCCAAGGCAGAAAGGGACGCAAAGAAGGCTGAGAGGGCAGCAACCAAACAGTCACGACACACCGAATAAAGAATATCCATACTGCTCCGCCAAGAACTGCTGGGCATGATTATCGGATATAACTGAGCACTGTGATAGGCAATCCCCGTTATGTGCGCATGGCCCTGTAATGAGCCAGTGAATTCCTGCTCAGGTGACAATACAGAAAGGACATCACGTGAGCATGGTCATGGAAGAAAAAGTAAAACGCTGGACGGCGAAGCACAAAGTAGCGCTGGTCACTGAAATCAGCCAAGGGAAAACGCCACAATCAACATTCCGACACCATCAATTTCGCCGTTAAAAAAGAAAAGCCTCTGAAAATCAGAGGCTTTCTTGGTTTAATGCAGAGTGCTGCATTGTGCAACCAGGCGGGAAATCATTCCCACTCTATCGTAAACGACAGAAAATTTCCCTTTATAATCATGGAACTACAAAACAAACAATTACTAATGCCATGAAAAATACCATATCGAGAAAAATATGACGCTGACGACTCAACTACCCTATCAAGCCATTGCTGTCGCGGGTTGTGTCAAGCGCTCCAGGGCAATGCCTAGTGCCCGATCATCGAAGAGTCGGTCCTTACGCATGGCAGCATCCGAGCCGCCCCGCCAATGGCGGAGCCCTTCGCGTAGAGCCGGTACATTGGGTTCCACACCTTCACGAGCAAGCAGCCAATCCACAGTCGCCAACAATTCCATGCCGAAGGGTGATTCAAAACCGTTGATCAATGCAGCCGTCGATTCCAGGGCTTGAGTGTATGCCTTGGCCTCACTGTTGAGGTAGGCTTGGACAAAAGCTTTGCGTTCATCGTCAAACCAAATCACGTCCAGCGGGTCAGCATCGCTGATTCGTTTTTCGGAGTGCAGATAGCTTCCATCCAAGTTGTTCAATAGGTGATCAAGTCGATTGGCGTAAGGACCGTATTTATGGGCCGTGAATTGCAGATTCAGAGGGTTGTCGCCAGGGTTGTAGCGCTCGATAGCGCGCTCCACAAACCATGCCAACTTTTGAATCTCCAACAGACTGCATTCCATGCCCAACACCCAGTACCGGCGCACAAGTTCGGCAATCAGTGCACGAGCCGGCGTCAGCTTTTCTACGCCGGCTCGCTTGGCCACATTTTGGTATTGCTTAGTCGGCTCAAACACCAAGATATCTATGTCCAGATCACCTAACGCCAATTCAATTTGTTCACGCACATCCCCCCATTCCAGCCCTCCATTACCAGCACCCAACGGCGGAATGGCGATGGATTGAATCTGTTGCTCAATCAAGAAGCGCCGCAAGTCCTGCAAGCCTTCTACCACCCACTCCATGCGTGATGGAGCCCTCCAGTGCTGCTTAGTGGGGAAGTTGACGATCCAACGCGGCCCATCCAATTCATGCACCGACGTAACAAACATTTTGCCAGTCTGCACTTCCTTGGCTTTACAGGCGGCAGCATAGCGGAGGAAATTCTCATCAAACCGCTCCTTAAACATCAGCGCGATGCCTTTGCCCATCACCCCGACGGTGTTGACAGTGTTAACCAGCGCCTCGGCGCGGGCCTCCAACAAATTGCCTTGAGTGAATGTAATCATTAAAAGTACCACCCTGTTCGGGCATAAACCGGTAGATTCAAATTACGAGCCTGAATCTCCTGTTCGATGCGTTGTTTCAAAGGTTCTGTATAACACACGATGCCAAGAAGCCCTCCAACTGGCACGTGTTGGTGAATTAGTGCCTCGGCCTGGTATCGCTCAAACTTGGCAGGGTCCTCCGGGTCTCGCTTGAAATCCCTTCGCTGCAACAGAGGCCAGTCGATTTTATCGAGGTCGGCCAAGTCTGAATAATAATCTGCCCACTGATAATAAGCATGGCTGTCTGTGAAAAGAAACGGCAATCCGAGTCCGGCAATGTGACGAAGGCTGGAAACCAAGATCACGATTTCTTCGTTCGGCCGCTTTTTGATCCCACCCCATCCCGTGTGGATGTTGCGCAGCATTGGCGAAAAAGGCGTGAAGTAGAATGGCACATAATCATTCAGCAAGCCTTTCGGCGGCAGCGGCACTGAATGACGAGCCCGCTTGTCGATAAGTTCCGGGTTCCCGATATTCACCCAAGCTGGTGCCTTCACCTCGCTATTGCCACAATATAGGCCATTATCCAGAATCCACGAAAGGTTGTCACGATGAACAATCCGCCAGATCAGTGCCTTTTCCGGATTGAGATTGTTATAAAGCATCAGAGAAACATCCCTGGATTTACGTCCACTTCCAACTCTAAATCCATATCATCAATCATTTCTTCGATTGCTTCAGCTACCGCGTCGTTGGGCGCGTAAATTTTGAAAAATTTACTTACAGGAACCGGACCAGGAGAAAGACACTCTGCCATACAGATACTCTTACACTCCGGATCATGATAGTCCCGATTATTCATCGTTTCCCAATCTATCGTATCAAATCCAGGCTGAAAGTCTAACAATTGCGGTGCTGCATTTGCCAACGGATGTCGAGGGATCACTTTCCAGTTTTCGCGTTGTGCCTTAATGCGCCGAACGGTAATAAGAGCAAAGTCTTCATCAGGCCGATCGGCCTGCACTCGACCGTCAAATGGATTGCGAGCAAACCAATGAAAGGGCACATAGTTTTCCAGACCATGCTCACTTCTACCCTCAATAATTTCTTGATCGGCAACATCTTCAAAATCCTGAAGGTGCGCACGAGGCAATAATCCGTGCTCAAGAATTCCAGGCATGTTTTCCAGGCTAGTCAGGTGGTAGATAAGCTTCTGCTCTTTAATATCAGGCATCTGAAACCTCCGTTAGATGCTACGGACGTGCGGACTCTAGCAAGAAGCTCCTCTCAGTCTGTAGCGCGTTTCTTGTTATACACGTGGTTCAATCAAGTACCACCAGGAATTCAGTGGCCAAAGCTTCAGGGCGGACAGATCGTGTTTCGGGATTACGGTTCAGCCGGACTAGGCCATATCCCTCCATTGCACGTAGGGTGCGCGATAAATTGCTAGCGGCGCGCCCTGACAACTCAGCCAACTCCAGCACCGTACGGGGCTCCCGCTCGCGCATCAGCCGCAGCAAGGCCCGATTTTCATCCGAAAGTACACCCGCCAATTGCCTCCAGGTCCCAAACCAGACGGTAGGAGTAGGCTGCTCGGTACTGCTTGCTGCCCGTGTGTCTGAACGGATGCCGACCACAGTGCGCATCTTTTTTTCTCCATTTATGACCCGACAATACTATCAGATGGACACACTATGCGCCAGTGACAGTCGGGGGTGAGCGTGCAGTCTCACTCCCCCAGCAGGACTGGCGAAGTTACACCTTTCAGCGCCCGCTCTTTCATCCGAAGATACGCGTTCGTTAACTCCGCGCCATCAATCTCTCGGAACTGGATGCCCGCAGCAAGAGCGGCCGGCACATGCAAGACCGTCCATGCTTCCTCGGCCCCCAGTTCCTCCAGTTCATCCAAGCTAAAGCGGATGATTGGATTTACAATCATCGTCCCTGTATCGTTGTCCTCCCATGCAATGAAGAACACGCCGGACACTTCGATCAGGTAATGAATCTCTCCGTCACTAAGTACTTGGCCTGCCGGATCGTAATAAAACTGCCGGCGTCCGATGCAGGATAGCCGGAACAGCGCGTCGCGAATTTCGGTTCTTTCCTTCATATTTCCTCTTCTCCATGAATGAGATTTCGTTCTAAAGACTCATCGCTCAAGCTGCCGCGCTGTTAGCCAGTTGCGGTCGGCCGCCGGCGTCTTCATACCTGGCGTCACATTTAGGTTCGGCGTTCCAGTTCGTGCAATACCAGAAAAGCCCATTCTTTCCTTCCTTGCATTTGAGCCTCCCGGTCGAGCAAGTTGGGCATAGTTCCGCCGCACTGTCCTGCACCTCCATCAATTCAGTGACCTTGGCCTTCGATTTAGACACAAATCGTAGCGGCAGCAATTTCATGAATTGTTCATTCCGTGCCTTTGCTAGCGCCTGAGCTTCCACTTTGTCCGCCGGCGGCGGCAATGTGAAGGCCAACCACTCTCGTACACCATCAAGCATGCCTACAACCAATTGCTGCTCCGCTCGATCTTTCTCTACCTGGCGGGCGAGCCGGTGAATGGCGGTAACGATTCGTGATTCCACTTCAGCTAAGTAGTCCTTCTCCTCCTGCTGCCTCAAGAAATCGGAAATCGCCGAGCGAATAAGGTGCCCAACCGGCAACCCTATCAATTCGGAACGGTCTTCGAGCTGTCGGCGCTGCGCCTCGTCCAAGCGCACGGAATAGGTCTGTTTTGCGGCCATAATTTGTCCTCAAATTCGTATTGCAAATATGTATTGCAATTGCAGTACATATTTGAAGATCGCAGTACGCTAGAATGCGCGCCCTGCCAGAGTTGCACCACAAAAAACCAAGCGCAGCGAAATACCCCCTTTATGTTCCACTAAGAAATTTTGCGAGGGGTCATGTAGTACATTTTTTCTGGAGCTGCTTATAAACCTGGAATTGAGTTGTGCGGGGCCAGCACCACTGTCCATCGACGCCAAGCGATTCATCAAACACAACAAGAAACTTACCCGTCAGGTGCAGATGGATTCGCTTTCACAACAAAAAACTTACACTCGGACGCATAACGGACGCTGCTTGCCTACGAAAAACTTACACGCTGCGATTCGGAGATAATCGTCCTGTTCTCCATTTGTCCCTTCCATGTTCCCAGTTCGTACTCGTCGTGTACTCGGCCTGTACCCGTTTTGTTTCCAGCTTGTACTCGCCATGTAATCCGATGTAACCGAATTGTCTCCTTGCCGCCTAACCGGATCGAGGCACCTCAGATTATCGAAGTGGGAAATGGTCGATTTGCAAGCTTTCGGAGCGTATCAAGCATTCTCTTGTTTCCACGGCTTCGCGGCGGTTTGGGAATCGGAAGATTCGAATTGCGATATGCAGCCTTAACCGATTCCCACTTCAACTCCAACGAGGAAAATGCCTCTTCAGGCGTCGGGCACGGTGCGCCACAAATATGTGGATCGACAATGCGCGCCGTAAACCAAACCCGACCGTTACGTACGGACTCCAGGAATTCGACGCCAAATCCACCAATGCGCTTTGTTTTTCTCATATCCTTCTCCTTCAATCAAAGGATCGACTAGTCGTGTGATGAAACTTGAATGCTGACGCTTGCGCCCTGGGCACTATCAGCCTGTTTCAGCTCGTGCACCAGGTTGTTAGCTAGGTTGCGCCCGGCACCTGGCACCTTCGGCTGACTAGCACGTTGCTCCGCGCCGCTGACCGATCCAGCCGGCACTGGCGACTGCGCGCCGTCAGCTGTGGGCGCGGCCGGCACAACTGGCGCGGCCGGGGATATTGCACCCGCAGCCTGTACGCTTGATGGCGCTGGCGGAGTTGCCCTTTTAGAGGCCGCAGCAGCGTCACCAGGTGCATTTACACTAAGCTCTGCGCTCGATCCTTGCGACACAGCCGGGACGTTTGGTGCAGCTGGCGAAGCCGGTCCAGATGCTTGCGCACTAGCTAACAGTGATGATGGTGCGATTGGCTGGCCGCCAGGCACCATCGCAGCAGGACTGTTCGCCGCTTTGGCTTCGTTGATGCTGGCCGTCTTGGAAACGATGCGTTCTGCCATGCTGCCACCACCTGACGAGCCACCGCCAATCCCCTTGATCGCGTCTGTTGCCGCACCGAGACCAGCACTACCCAGCGCACTAGCTGCGCCGGCCGCAAGTCCACCGAGGCCGCTGGCACCCGATGCCCTGGCCTGGTCGATAGCCGCGCTGCCGGCCTTGATCGCGCCGCCAACGCTACTGGCTGCCCCACCCGCCAACGCCGCCGCGCCGCCAGCCATTGCCGCCGCCGCACCACCGCCAACAGCCGCCGCCGCCATCACATCACCACCTGAAAGCGATGCCGTGCCGCTCAGCAAATCTGCCGCCATCTGCGGCACCTTCAACGCCAGGAAGGCAAGCAGGCCAGCCATGCCGAAGCACGTCCACATTGGTGTCAAGTCAGCGATGGAGAAATCTTTGAGAACGTCCCCCATACCGACCGCCATCTGTTGCGCAGCAAACAGGATGAAGTAGATCGCCAAGAACTTGACGCCAATGACGATAGCCCCGGATATGGTTTTTGTCGTCATATCCCGGCCATGCTTCAACGCGCCGAAGGAGACGATAAGCGGATAGCACGCTAAGAAGAAATACATTTGCACCAGGATGACGGCGTACTGCGCCGTAATCACTAGGAAGGACAGAATTATCAGGATCAGCACCACGCCCACCATGAGCGCGACCAGCGGGTTAGCTGCTGCTGCGAAGCCGGCCGGGACTGGAACACCGCCCACGTTGGCATTCTCTGCAAACTTAGACATGAAGATATTGACGACATCCACACCCTGAAAAAATATGTCAGCCGGGTTCACGATAGTGATGCCGCTGGCCGTTTCTCCAAGTGTCCTGAACCCACCGATCAGAGCCGTCATGGTGGCCACGTTCATCAAGAACGTCAGGAAGCCGTACCACATGACCCGCATGATTACCGCAACACCGATTTCTTGTGGCCCCTCACCGTTAAGCTGCTTCATCAGGAGCATTAACGACATATCGATCACGGCCAGGGTGATGGCCAGCCACTTAGCTGCAATCAAAACTTCCGTGCCGAACTTGGTAGAGGCTGTTTGAAATTGGGTCAGCACGCCCCCCACATCAGCCGTCGCTGCGGCCATCGCCGATGAGCAGACGGCAAAGCTGGCCAGACCGAACAGGACCCGGTTACTTTTTCGCATGGTCACCCCCTTTTACTGACGCGCCGGTTGGCTGCTCGCCCCATTTGCGAATCTTGCCGTCACCTTGCTTCAGAAATACGGTTGCGGCTTCATTGATGACTTTTTGCTGCGCTGTCGCCTGTTCCGCTTCCTTGTTGTTGCGGCCGGCTAGCATGCAGACCAAGCTAACCAGGATGACCGCGACGACCAGGGAGAACCATTTTTTTTGTGAGTGGGACATTTGATTGATGGACATGATTTTTTCCTTTATTCATTGTTTGGTGCCAAAGCCGACAGTGCCGTTCTGCCCCCATTGGCGCACTGTTCCGTTGCCTTGCTTTAAGAAAGTTTGTGTGGCGTCCACCTCAGCCTGCTTCTTGTTCGCCTCAACCATCATGTAATTGTTGACGGCCAGTTGCTGAGCAGAGATTAAGTCGCGTAATTTGATGGACTCCTGGAGCTGTGCAGCGCTAAATTCGCCAAGCGTTTTCAGTGCGCCCAGGTCACCGACCGATGCCTGGTTCTTTGTGATTAGGGCTTGAAGGGCTGCGCTGTCGTCCGCGAACTGCTCGCGCACGAGACCGGCGTTTAGCATCGCGCCGGTCAGCGCTTCCTTGCTTGCGTTGGTCCAGACCCGGAACTTGAAACCGAAATCACCTTGAGGGTTCTTGAACGCCTTCGCAATGTTGTCCCCCACCTTTCCCATGTTGTTTCCGATATCCGAGCCATTGGCAAGAATTTTGTTGGCATTTGAAACTAAGAGGCCGAGATTTGGCAGCACTGCACCCAGCGGATTTTCCTGTAAATGCTTAATCATCGCCTGGTATTGAAGGATATTCTGTTCCAGGGTCAGCGCCTGCTTGGCGTATGAGTCAAGGAGGACAGCATTGTTGGCTAGCTGGGTCCACTCGTTTCCGCAGTTTCCGCAAACCACTGCCAATTGCGCCGTCGCTGATGCACTGCCGAGCAGCAGGGTCAGCGTCACTATGATTCGTTTTGTAGTCGTCATCGTTCTCTCTCACTTTCATCTTAATAAAGTTCGGTAAATCGAATGCATGGCGGGCTGTTTTCAATTGCCGCTTCTTGCATGCGAAGGGGACATTAGCGCTCTGATTTCGGCTAGCGATTGCTTTGCCCTGGTCGGATCTGTTGGCCGCGCAGGAATTTCCAGTTCTCTGCGCTCCACTTCCTTCGTCCTTGCCCGTCGGGCCGCCATTCGCAATCCGCCAGTCGGAATGAACTCGCCTTTTCGGTATCTCGTCACAAGTCCCCGAAACCAGCGCATGGCGCTGGTCTTTATGGTCGCGGTTTCCAATGCATCGGCCAACTCGTCAAGCAAGGCTTGAGCGTCCGCCATTGGAATGTCCCGCGTAAGGGATGAAATGCCTTGGCGTTCAAGCTTCGAAAGCGATTTTGGTATGTGTAGTGGTTGTTGTTCTGATTCATGTAGTGATTCAAGGGGTGACTTAGCTATGTCACCTACGTAGGTGACAAGACCTGTCACCCCCGCCCCCGACAATTCGTCACCTACCTTTTCCACCTTTTTACTCGCCGGTGACAAATTGTCGGGGTAGAGCTGCGCGCCAATATTCAAACGATATTTGTTCGAGGTACGACGCCCATTTCTCTGGTCAAACTGCGCTTCGATACTCAGCAATTTAGCTGCGTCAAAATCTTGAAGTACTCGCTGCACCGTGCGCTCCGACACACAGCACTTGCGCGCAACGAAAGGAATGCCTGGCCAGCATTCATCAACATCGTTTGCCGCATCGGCGAGCGCCATCAAGATCAGCTTCGGTGTCGGCGACAGCTTTTGCTCCCAGGCCCAATTCATTGCTCGAATACTCATCCGTCAGGCTTCAGCAAGGTACTTGGCGATTTCCGCCGTGCGAAAGTACACGCGGCGGCCGAGCTTTAATCTCGTCGCGTTTATGTTCCGTGACCAATCCGAATCCGAGCGAAGGCTGATTCGTAAGCCTTCTGTTGAACGATCAAGTACCTTCGCAAGTTGAGCAATACTGAGCAATGGCCCGAACTGTTTGGTTAGTGCCTCTTCCATTTGCATTTCGCATCCTTCCGGTGATTTACGGATAACTTCCGTTGATTTCAGAATCATGCCGAGTTAAAGTACTCGCACACGCACTAATTTTTAGAATAATGTTGACACCATGAAGAAAACTAACCGCGTCCGACGCATGAATCCCCTTCTTGGCGTGATGGTTGCCGAGTGCGAGACGACATCTAAGAGAGTTCGCGCCAAACTTCGAAATGCCTACGGTTGGTGCTTTTGCGAGATATGTGGCCAGCTCACCGAATACGCTGTTGCGCTTGAGGCGCGTAAGGTCTTCAAGAAGAAAACAAGGAACAGTGCCTGGCCAGTGCCGATGTCGGATGCTATGCGCGTTGATGCGCAGTCCGTCGCAGATAGGCTTGTCCAGCGCTTCAAGGAAGCACTAGGCGGTACCTATGGGCCTTATGAAGCGACTCAAATGATCGCCACATATTGCGATTCCAGAGAAATGCAAAAGGCTTGGTATTCCCGAGAGAACCACGTTATCGTCGATGAGTTCCGCGATCAGGTTGAACGCAGAGCGCAAAATGCTGCCTGGGCGCTCAGAGGAGACGTGCTCAGCGCTGCACTGCTACCGAACCAGAAGGAAGGCGAGTCCAAACCGAGTAAGTTCTACTGTGAAAATCACAATCCGAGCCGCAGCGACGACGCGCGGCGAGCGTATCAACGCGATCGTCGATTCGCAGCCGAATATGAGGAACTGATGACCTTGATCTGGGCGGACCAAAAACTTCCGACATGGGACATCGAAGCACATGCCTACGTCAGAACGGAGGCATATCGCCTGCTGCATGCCATGAAATCCACAAAAAACCTAATTGCCGCCGAGCTAAATAAGGGGGTCCGTAATCAATCCGAAATCGCTCGCAACCTGGGCATTGAAAATCGCCAAACGGTCTCCATCGCGATAAAGCGCAACAAGCTGCTACAGGATAAATAGAGCGTGTACACGCTTTCTTCCATAGTTCTAAATCACCAGGGAGCGACAACATTATTCTAATTTTTAGCCCCCATTATACGAGGGCCACAAGGCATTCTTCGATCAACAATCCGTAATCGAATGAAGGCCATCGTATGCCAATCGAATCAAATAACAAGACCCTCATCAATCGCAAGAAACTGCTGGCGATGATTCCGCTTTCTGATCGCACGATTTTTAACCTGGAGCATCGCGGGGAATTCCCGCGCCGCATTGCCCTCACCAGCAGAAACGTCGCGTGGGACTTGGCCGAGGTTGAGGAATGGATCGAGGCTCGGAAGGCTGCTGGTGGAGCAGCCCGTCCTGGCCCTATTCCGCAGGTCCGGTCCACAACGCCAATCTGAAGAGACACGCTAACGAGCCTCCCGCTTGCGGCGCTAACTATGCCCTAATGGCATCTGCCAGGGGCCGCGTATCAGAATACTTTGAAATGAATGCGCGCCGAGCGTATTCCGGCAATCCGATCAGAATCGTTGCACTACTATCCCAACACGCAATCTCGAATACCGCTCCGTCCAACTGGGGACCTGGATCGGTACCGTTCCAGTAGTTCGGGTTTCCTTCGCAGTATGGCGCTTCCACAACGCTTGGCCGATGGCCTGTCGGCACTGCACTGAAGACAGCCCAAATAAACTGTAGGTCGTGATCGCGTACCAGCTGCGCAAGCTCATCACCAATTATCCATTGATCGCCGAGAGACAAGCTCTCCGGCGTATAGTTGGTCTCTATATCGCTTACAAACCAGTCGTATTGCCGAGCATCGATGCCGGCGGCATCAAATACTTCTCGCATGTTAGTGAAATACCGAACCTGGTCGGTTTTTTAGAGGATAAGGTTCACGCTGTTTCCTCCTCTTCATGGTTGAGGCCGAAATCTGTGTATTCGTCCGGCAAGCTGCCAAACAGAGCCAGGATGAGTAACCCTGGCAGACCTGGAAGTAATTTCCCTTTCCTGTACCTAAACAACCGCCTCCTTAACGTCCTCTTCACGTCCGACGTAAGGATGGATTTGAAAAATAGACTCTGCTTGTCAAGGTACCCTGTGCCAATCAAATCCAACGTGACAGGAAATTCGCTTGGTCCCCAAGGCTCGCCTTTGGGAAACACCATTCTTGGAATGTAGCCGACTATTCCATCTGTCGTCTTGTCCCAGAGATTCGTGTCCATCATTCCGACTAAAGGGAGCAAGACAGAAACCGACCGACTCCCAACTGCCGGTGTCCTGCGCGAAACGTCTTCGATGATTTCCGAGGATAGTTTGGATGTATTGAAAGCATCGGCACCTGCGCACAAAACTGTGTGGAGCTGCTGCCTTTGGACAGGTGTGACTGCAGTGTGCATCCCGCCGATTACAAGCTCAGGAGTATCTGCATACTTGAAGTAAAAATTCAGGTCGGGGAATTTGAATTCCCACTGATTTTCTCCCGTTGAAAACCAAGGTGGCGCGTCTCGCAACGAGGAAATCACAGCAATCAACGGGCAATCCAATTTTTCGTGATAACCAATTATGTGCAGCTCAATTTGCAGCTTCCCATTTGCCGTTCGAAACTTCGGAACGCCAATAACAGCAATTAGATCAGCCACCAATTTTAGGCACAGGGGCCCCAAATTCAGCCCCTTTGCGCATGATTTTCGCAGCGAATCCGAAATGACATCATAGAGGTTAACGGTTTGCTTGCCGCTGACCCATTGCGCAATGCCAGTGTATGTAATATCTGCGCGAAATCCGTTGGAATAGAAGACGATATGCTTGTTGAATTTTTCGTCGACTGGAATAACCCTTTTGCCCACCTGTCTACTTATTCGCATATCTGACGTAGATAGGGCGAACTCTTTTCCGGCGGCGGTAATTAGCAGGGTCATGTTGCGTTCAACCCCTCTTTGCTGTCCACTCGTCGATCATATCAGCCCAATCCTGCAGCATTGCAGTACGCTGCTCCCGGTACTCTGCCTTGTTATAGACGGCCCTCACGCCGCGCTGTTCATGTGCGAGACACTTCTCAATCCAATCAGTGCTGTAGCCGGCCTCGTGCAAGAGCGTGCTAGCAGTCCTGCGCAGATCATGCGGTCCGAACTTGCTGAGCTGCTTCCCTTCCTTCTGCGCCAGCTTATAGGTCAGCGTCAGTACCTGGTTGAGTGCAGCGCTACTCATCGGCAAATCTGTGTCATACCGCGAAGGCAAAATGAATTCCGATCCGCCAGCGAAAGTCTTTAGCGCGATGAAGATGTCCAGCGCCTGCCGCGACAGGAACACCAGGTGAGGATTACGTCGCTTCATGCGTTCTTTCGGGATCGTCCAAAGAGCCTCGCTGAAATTGATCTCGCTCCAGGTCGCGTTGGTCAGCTCGCTCTTGCGCACCAGTGTCAGTAGCAGCAGTTTGGCCGCTGCCCTGATTGAAGGCGTCGTTCCGATGCGCTCCATGTACTGATACATCAGCCCGATCTCATCTGGCGTCAACGCACGGTCCCGAGGCTCGAATTTGGCAATGGTGGTAGGTCGCACCAAATCGGCAGGATTCTCGACCTTCTGGCCGCGCTCAATAGCCCATCGGTAGACCTGCAGGACCACCTCACGGGAATGAACCGCCGTCGCCGGCGCGCCGCGTTCCACGATGGCGTCGGTCAATGCCCGCAGGTCTTCGTGCGTGATCTCAGCCAGCTTCTGATTGCCAAACTTGGGCTTCAACTCCCGCTCGTAGACAGCCTTGCGCATGTCGCGGGTGGAGTCGGCCATCTGATAACCACGCAACCATTTTTCTGCCCATGCGCCGAATGTCTCCGCGTCCTTGACGCGGGCCTTGTCCCGCGCCTTTTCTTTCGCCGGCGACTTCCCTGCCGCGATCATCTTCTTTGCCTCGCCCAGTTGCTCGCGCGCCTCGGCCAATGTGATGCCCCCGACGCCATAGCGCCCAAACGTCAGGGTCTCCTGGCGGCCGTTGATCGAATAGTTGTACCGGAACGAAATCGAGCCGGCTTTGGTGACGGCCACATACAGGCCATCCCGGTCGTTCACCTTGTAGAGATTGTCTTGCGGCTTGAGGTTGCGAAGTTTGGTATCGGTCAGCATGGTATCTGTTCAAAAGAGGCCAGAAATACCATGATCGAAAAGTGCATCAAATTTTCATGTAAAGCCTTGAATTTAAAGCATTTACACAAAAACGATACCATGACAGCTCCCAACACGATCGCATGGTATCGACTGCCGATCATGGCATCGTTGCGAGATCATACCATTAAGAATGCCATGAAAAAACATTGCTTAACCGTGCTAATCGTTGCCAGACAGTGCCAGACTAAATAACAAAAAAGCCCGTGAAATCACGGGCTTAGGTGTGGTTTTCTGCCTATCAGTGCCAGCAGTTGCCAGACATCAAATCATTCCCACTCAATCGTCGCAGGCGGCTTGCCCGAGATGTCGTACACCACGCGGTTCAGGCCTTTGACTTCATTGATGATGCGGTTGGACACCTTGCCCAGCAGCGTGTGCGGCAGGTGCGCCCAGTGCGCGGTCATGAAGTCCTGGGTTTGCACGGCGCGCAGCGCGACCACGTAGTCGTAGGTGCGGCCGTCGCCCATCACGCCTACCGATTTCACCGGCAGGAAGACGGCAAATGCCTGGCTGGTGGCGTCGTACCAATTCTTCGGCACGTTATCCGGATCGGCGCCTTCCACAGCCACCGCTTCGTATGGCGTGTTGCGCAGTTCTTCGATGAAGATGGCGTCGGCGCGGCGCAGCAGGTCGGCGTATTCCTTCTTCACTTCACCCAGGATGCGCACGCCCAGGCCTGGACCGGGGAATGGATGGCGGTACACCATATCGTGCGGCAGGCCCAGGGCCACGCCCAGTTTGCGCACTTCGTCCTTGAACAATTCGCGCAGCGGTTCCAGCAGCTGCAGGTTCAGGGTTTCCGGCAGGCCGCCCACATTGTGGTGGCTCTTGATGGTCTGGCCCTTCTTGCCTTTGCCGGCCGATTCGATCACGTCCGGATAGATGGTGCCTTGCGCCAGCCACTTGGCGTTGGAGCGCTTGCCCGCTTCGACCTGGAACACTTCGACGAATTCGCGGCCGATGATCTTGCGCTTTTGCTCAGGATCGGTGACGCCGGCCAGGTGGCCCATGAACTGTTCGGTCGCGTCGATCTGGATCACTTTCACGCCCAGGTTCTTGGCGAACATGTCCATCACCATCTTGCCTTCGTTCAGGCGCAGCAGGCCGTGGTCGACGAAGACGCAAGTCAGCTGGTCGCCGATGGCGCGGTGGATCAGGGCGGCAGCCACGGAGGAATCGACGCCGCCGGACAGGCCCAGGATCACTTCATCCGTGCCCACTTGCGCGCGGATCTTCTCGACCGCTTCGCTGATGTAGTCGGGCATATTCCAGTCCGATTTGCAGCCGCAGATCTCGTGCACGAAGCGGCCCAGGATGGCCTTGCCCTGCACGGTGTGCGTCACTTCTGGGTGGAACTGCACGGCGTAGAAGCCGCGGTCTTCATCGGCCATGGCGGCGATCGGGCAGCTGTCGGTGCTGGCCATCAGCTTGAAGCCGGCTGGCATTTCCAGCACTTTGTCGCCGTGGCTCATCCACACTTTCAGCATGCCGTGGCCTTCGTCGGTGACGAAGTCGTTGATGCCGGTCAGCAGCTTGGTATGGCTGCGGGCGCGCACTTCGGCGTAGCCGAATTCGCGCACCAGGCCATTTTCCACCTTGCCGCCCAATTGGGCCGCCATGGTCTGCATGCCGTAGCAGATGCCCAGCACCGGCACGCCGGCTTCGAACACGGCTTGCGGCGCACGCGGCGAATCGCCTTCCAGCGTGGAGTTGTGGCTGCCGGACAGGATGATGCCCGAGGCGCCGTAGTTGCGCACGAATTCGTCGCTGACGTCGTAAGGATAGACTTCGGAGAACACGCCGGCATCGCGCACGCGGCGCGCGATCAGCTGGGTTACCTGGGAGCCGAAATCGAGGATGAGGATTTTAGAGTGCATGGATGCGTAGAGGCCAGATTAGAAAACTGCGAAGTAAAAGCGCCGGCGGCGGGGCCGCATCTGCTGATGCGCGCCGCCGGCCGGCCTTGAAGGAAGGCTTATTCCGAACGGTAGTTCGGGGCTTCCTTGGTGATCTGCACGTCGTGTACATGCGATTCGCGCATGCCGGCCGAGGTGATCTCGACGAATTCAGCTTTCTCGCGCAGCTCGTCGATGGTGGCGCAGCCGCAGTAACCCATGGACTGGCGTACGCCGCCCACCAGCTGGAAGATGATCGCCAGTACGCTGCCCTTGTAGGCAACGCGGCCTTCGATACCTTCCGGCACGAACTTGTCGGCCTTCATGGTGGCGTCCTGGAAGTAGCGGTCGGCCGAACCATCGGTCATCGCACCCAGGGAACCCATGCCGCGGTAGGACTTGTAGCTACGGCCCTGGTACAGGATCACTTCGCCCGGCGCTTCTTCAGTACCAGCGAACATGGAACCCATCATCACGGTCGATGCGCCGGCTGCCAGCGCTTTCGAGATATCGCCCGAGAAGCGGATGCCGCCGTCGGCGATACATGGCACGCCGGTACCCTCCAGCGCCTGCGCCACGTTGGAGATGGCGGTAATCTGCGGCACGCCCACGCCAGCGACGATGCGGGTGGTGCAGATGGAGCCTGGGCCGATGCCCACTTTCACCGCATCGGCGCCGTATTCCACCAGCGCTTTGGCGGCGGCAGCGGTGGCAATATTGCCGCCGATGACGTCCACGTGCGGGTACTTGGTCTTGATGTACTTGACGCGATCGAGAATACCTTGCGAGTGGCCGTGGGCGGTGTCGACCACCAGCACGTCCACGCCGGCGGCGACCAGCAGGTCGATGCGCTCTTCATCCTTGGCGCCCACGCCGACGGCCGCGCCGACCAGCAGCTTGCCGTGCTGGTCTTTCGATGCGTTCGGGTGTTCGGTGGATTTCTGGATGTCCTTGACGGTGATCAGGCCGCGCAGTTCGAAGGCCTCGTTCACCACCAGCACGCGCTCCAGGCGGTGCTTGTTCATCAGGCGCTTGGCTTCGTTGGTGTCGGCGTCTTCGTTGACGTACACCAGCTTTTCGCGCGGGGTCATCTTGGCGCGCGCTTCGGCGTCCAGCTCCTGTTCGAAGCGCAAGTCGCGGTTGGTGATGATGCCGACTACTTCCTTGCCCTGCACCACAGGGAAGCCGCTGATGCCATACTGCTCGGTGAGCTTGATGACGTCGCGGATTTTCATATCCGGTGGGATGGTGATCGGGTCACGCAGCACGCCGGCTTCGAAACGTTTTACGCGGGCCACTTCGCGGGCCTGGTCTTTCGGTTTCAGGTTCTTGTGAATGATACCGATGCCGCCTTCCTGAGCCATGGCAATCGCCAGACGGCTTTCCGTCACGGTGTCCATTGCGGCGGACAGCAGCGGGATATTCAGGGAGATATTTCGGGTCAGGCGAGTGCGGAGGGACGTATCGGCAGGCAGAACATTCGAATACGCGGGGACGAGGAGCACGTCATCGAAGGTGAGTGCTTTTTGAAGTAGACGCATAGTACATTTCCTATCGGCGCAAAAGTGAATTATACAGAAGGCCGGGCTTCCTGTCCAAAACCATGTCAGATTTCACTTTGCGCCAGCGCTTTGCGTTTTCGTCCATATTGCGCCGGCAGGCCGCAATTCAGCTGACGCCCGCCTCCTCCACGCTGGTCTCGCTGCCGCCGCCGACCGGCACTTCCCAGGCGCCGCCATTGCCATCCTCGGGCTGGGGCGCCGCACCGGGAACGTCAAACAAGAACTGCTTGACCGGCAAGGCGCCGACCAGTGCAGCGGGCTTGTTCTCGGCCATGTGCAGTTTCAGCAGCTCGGAAGCTTTCGCCAGGCTCGCGTAGAAGGACTTGGCGTACTTGGCGACAAACTGGTCCGAGTCGCTCGATGAGCTGAAGTGCAAAATGGGCACGATATGGCGGCGCATGAAGTTGATATGGATGCCGCTGGCGGAAAAGCCCGCCATCCTGGCGCAGGCGGCGGCGCGTTCGCCTTCCGCCACCGAGCACAGATAGGAATCCTGATGGTCCAGCGCCAGCCAGCTGGCGGCAGCACCCTCCACGAAGGGGCCGGGAACGAAGCGCTTGGCCATATTCACCGGGCCAGGCAGGGTCACGACAGAACAGCCATGGCTCAAGGAATTGCAGACGTTCACACTGCCATGGTCGAAGCGGCTGACCGAAATCGGGTCGGCATAGCCGAAGGGGAAGAACTCCTTATAAAATTGAAGCAGCCTTTCCTTCAACGGCGGAGTGGACGCGGGAGTTTCGGCGCGAACCGGTGCGGCCTGCAGGCTCAGGGCCAGGCAAGACGCCAACAATGAGGCTAAACGCATGAATACTCCTTTATCCCGGTTGAGAGAAAGACCGGCCTTCGCCAGACCGTGGCAATTATACAAGTTTGCCGTCTAGGCATGGCGTTGACAGCCGCCGGCATTCGTGGCGAAATCGCTGGCAAAGTATCTCGGAGAACGATGATGAAATCCGCTCCAGGCAAACGGTTTTCGGCCAGCGGGCAGGCGCTGGCGGCGCGCGGCGCCACCCTGCTGGCCGCCCTGCTCTGCTGGCCCGTGCTAGCCCAGGCGCAATGGGTATGGCTGAATGAGCGCGGCGTCAAACAGCTGTCCGACCAGCCGCCGCCGCCCTCGGTGCCAAACAGCCGCATTCTCAAAGCGCCGCGCGGCCAGATGCCGGAACCGCTGACGGCCGCTCCCGCCGCCGACGAAGCGCCAGCCGCCGAGGGAGAAGCCGCGCCGGCGCCGGACAACAAGCCCAAAGCCAAGCCCACGCTCGCCGAACGCAATACCGATTACAACAAACGCCGTACCGAAACGGCGGCGGCCGAACAGAAGGCACGCGAAGAAACCGAACGGCAAACCGACAACGCCAAGAATTGCGACAGCATCCGCGCCAACCAGCGCGTGCTCGAATCCGGCGAACGCGTCGCCAACTATGACAAGAATGGCGGCCGCAGCTTCATCAGCGACGAACAGCGCGCCCAGCAAATCAAACGCAACCAGCAAATGCTGGCCTCCGGCTGCAAGTAAGCTGATCTATTTATAGCCAAGGCCGTGTCCACCCGGGCTCAGACCCGACCGGACACAGGCTCCGCGCCATCAGGCGGGTTTGCGGGCGCGGCGGCGGCGGGCGTCTTTGGGGTCGGCGATCAGGGGCCGGTAGATTTCGATGCGGTCGCGGGCCTGCAGCACGGTGTCGAGGGTCTTTTTCTTGCCGTAGATGCCGACGGCCATGGTGACGAGATTGATATCGGGCGCATCCTGCAGCACGCCGCTCATTTCGATGGCCTGGCCGATGGTGGTGCCTTCGTCCACTTCCAGGGCGCGCAGCAGGGCCGATTCCGGGTGGGCGTAGCAGACGCTGATCTTGATTTTCCCAGCCATATTCTCAGCCATACACCGTCTCGGCGCGCTTGCAGAAGGAATCGACCATGCTGTTGGCAATCATGCCGAACACGGGGCCGACCACCTGTTCCAGCAGGCGGCTGGAAAATTCATAGTGCAGGTCGAGTTCGACCTTGCAGGCGTCGTCGCGCAGGGCTTTGAAGGTCCAGGTGCCGTCCAGGGTCTTGAAAGGACCATCGACCAGCTTCATCTTGATCAGGCTGGGCCGGGTGTTGCTGTTGGCGGTCGTAAAGTGCTGGCGGATGCCGTGATAATGGATGCCGACGCTGGCCACCACGCTGTCTTCGCTGCGCTCGCGAATCTCAACGCCACCACACCATGGCAAAAATTTGGGATAATCTTCGACCTTTGCGACCAGCTCGAACATTTGTTCCGCGCTGTATCCCAGAAATACCGACTTGTGAACTACTGCCATTGCGTAACCGTTTGCTATGATGTTGGATTGCCGCGCCCTGCGCGAAAAACCGTAGTTTAACCGACCTGCGCATATTTACCACTCATGACCATTGCCGATAACCGTAAAGCCTTTCACGACTATTTCATTGAGGACCGCTATGAAGCGGGCCTCGTGCTCGAAGGCTGGGAAGTCAAGGCGATCCGCGATACGCGTGTGCAGATCAAGGAAGCCTACGTCACCATCCGCGATAAGGAACTGTACCTGTTTGGCGCGCACATCAGCGCACTGCCGACGGCCTCCACCCATATCCACCCGGAGGCGGTACGCACGCGCAAACTCTTGTTGCATCGTCAAGAGATCGACAAGCTGATCGGCAAGGTCGAGCGCGCCGGCTATACCCTGGTGCCCCTCAACCTGCACTATAAGGGCGGCCGCGTGAAATGCGAGATCGGCTTGGCCAAGGGCAAGAAACAGCACGACAAGCGCGCCACCGAGAAGGAACGCGACGGCAACCGCGAAATCCAGTCGGCCATGAAGCAGCACCGCCGCTGATCCAAGTGTCGCCGCACGGCCTCACATCCGGCGGCGACAATTTCCAATCAGAAACATTCATGTTACACTCGCCGGGATGAAGAACTTACCGAGCTGGAGGATACAATGGATGTGAAAGCCGCTGCTGCCCTGATGGCAGCCTGCGCATTGGCCGGCTGCGCCATGCCCTATTCCCCCGTGCCGGTAGCGACCAATTTCGCGAATACGGAACAGCCCAAGCTGCAGGCCGCCGCCCATTGGGACGTGATCGCGCGCCATGTGCAGCAGACGCTGTCGAACGACCTGAAAAAAGCCACGCCGCGCCCATTCTATGTGCCGGAGCCGAAGGCCAACGCCTCCGAGTTCGAGCAGGCGCTGACCAGCCATATCATCACGTCCCTGGTGAATGCCGGCCATACCGTGTCGCTGACCCCGGCCGGCGCCCTGAAAGTGGACCTGAAGGTGCAGGCCGTCACCTTCGCCGCCAACCGTCCGCAATACCGTTACCGCGGCGAAGCGACGGCGCTGGCCACCGGCCTGTGGGTGCTGAGCGATATCGATCCGACCGTGGGCGCCGTCAGCACCGTGGCCGCACTGGATACCTATAGCTGGTTCCGCGCCAAGTTCGCGCCCGGCGCCACGCCCAAAACCGAAGTGATCGTGACGGTATCGGTTACCGATCAATACCGCTATCTGGCGCGCACCAGCTCGGCCTATTATGTCGCCGATGCCGACGCCGCCCTGTATAACGGCGCCCTTGTCAAAGAATACAAACTGCGTGGAGACCGCTGATGCGCCCCGTTAAACTCCTGTGCGCCAGCGCCCTGGCCTTGCCGCTGCTGCTGGCCGGCTGCGCCAACCAGCCCAAGGAAGAAGCCAATTACAACACCGTGGCGTCGAACCAGTTCGTCGGCGCCAATTACGCCGCCGCCGACTCCCTGCTGCGCCAGCTGGCAGGCAAGCTGCAAGCCGAGCAGCCGGTCATCATGGCGACCGTGGTGAATATCGACGCGCTGGAACAGACCTCCACCCTGGGGCGCCTGATCTCGGAACAGGTTTCCACCCGCATGGCGCAGGGCGGCACCAAGATGCTGGAAATGAAGCTGCGCAACAGCGTGTATATGAAGCGCAACCAGGGCGAGTTGATGCTGACCCGCGAACTGGGCGAGGTGGCGCTGGCGCATAAGGCGCAGGCCATCGTGGTCGGTTCCTATGCCGAAACCAGCGATATGGTCTTCGTCAATATCAAGGTGGTGCAACCCAATACCAACTATGTGCTGGCCGGCCACGATTATGTGCTGGCCAAGGAAGGCATCGTGCGTTCGATGCTGCTGCAGCGCTAAGCCTCCCTCCTCCCGCTACAGGAAGCCCAGCCTGCGCGCCGACGCGTTGTAATTGGCCAGGTTGGGCAGCAGCGCCAGCAGGGCGCTGTCCGATACGCCCAACCAGCTCCCCAGCGTTGCCGCATATTGATCGACGGAAGTCGTCGGCAGCAGCCGTCCCTGCCCCACGTCGTCGGCGCCGTTATTCGCCACCAGCGGCGGAATGCCGTAGAAGCTGCGCCCTTTCACGGCACCGCCCAGCACGAAGTGCATGCTGCCCCAGCCATGGTCCGAACCGTCGGTGTTCACCGTCAGCGTGCGGCCGAAATCCGAGGCGGTAAACGTCGTCACCTTGTCCGCCACGCCCAGTTCCACCGTCGCCGCGTAGAAAGCCGACAGCGCATTCGCCACGCTGCCCAGCAGGCCAGGATGCACGGTGCTCAGGCCATCGTGGGTATCGAAGCCGCCCAGCGACACAAAGAAGACCTGCCGTTTCGCCCCCACCGCACCGGCAGCCGAAATCATGCGCGCCACCATTTTCAGCTGGTCGCCCAGGCTGTTGGACGCCGGGAAGGCGGTATTGATGGCCGGGGCGCCGGCCAGCGCGGTGCTCAGCGTGGCATTGGCGTCGATGGAGCGCTTGGTGACGCGGGTATATTCCTGCTCCAGCAGATGGGCGCGCGGCTGGGTGAGCATGGCCTGCAAGGCGCTGCTGGCCGCGGTGGAACCGAACAGCGGCTTTTGCAGCGCATCGAAGGACACCGGTCCGCTGCTCGACACCTGGTACTGCACGGCCGAGCGTCCGGACAGGTAGACGGCGTTGCCGGACACGTTCACGCAGGTGAACGTGGCATTGCCGTTGCCTGCCTCGAACAGGTCGCCGATGCGCCCGCCCCAGCCCGAGACCGCACCTTCCGGTGCGGAGGATTGCCAGATCGATTGCTGGTCGTTGTGCGAAAACAGCTTGGGCGGCAGCGGCACCGACTTGGCCAGGTACTGCTGCTTGGTGGTGGGCTGGATCAGCGGTCCAACGTTCAGCAGTACGCCCATCTTGCCCGCGTCAAACAGCGGCAGCAGCGGCGAGAGCTGGGGCGCCAGCGCATACTGGCGCAGCAGGCCGCTGGAGTCGGCCGGGGCGCTGGCAGGGTTCAGCAAAGTCGCCGCCAGACCGTCGCGTGCCAGCGCCAGCTTGGGGCGCAGATTGTAGTAGCCGTTATAGCTGTTGGCATCGTAGGGCACGACGGTATTGGCATAGTCGTTGCCGCCATATAGGAAGACGCAGACAATGGCCTTGTAATCGCTGGCGGTGGCGGCCGATGCCTCGGCCAGCGCCGCCAGGTTCAGCGCCCAGGGCGCGGCCACGCCCGCCACGGAAAGGGCCGATGCCCTTTGCAGGAAAGCGCGGCGCGACGCGTTCATCGTGCTCGAACGGCTCATGATGGCTCCTTACTTGAGGACGACGAAATCGGGCGCGGCCAGCGCCAGCGTCAGGGCGGCGCGGATGCGGTTCAGGCGCGCGGCATCGTTGCCGCGCGCCATGGCGTTGATGGCGCCCACGATCAGGGCTTGCGATTCCGCGCCCAGCTGGCCGGCGGCCAGCACGGTATTGATCTCGGCCAGCAAGGCGTTGCCGTTTTCGGCCAGCGGCATCAGCGATGCGTAATCGGCAGCGAGGTCGCCAATGCGGCCGCTGACGGCGCGCTGCATGAAATTCACATAGCCGACCACCGAGGTTTCATTGGCGATCTGGAATTCCGGCGCGACCAGGCCGGCGCTGGCGATGCCGCTGTTGGGCGGCACATAGCCGGGGCGGAAGAAGTTGAACACCGAAGGCGAGCGCAGCGGGCTTTGTCCCAGTTTGCCGGCCGGGTCGCTGGTATTGCCGACGGCCCAGGCATCGCTGGCCGACTTCACCTCGTAGGCGCGCGCCCAGGCCAGGAAGCGCAGCATGGGTTCGCGCAGCTTGCCCTGGCCTGCGGCCGCCGCATCGCTGCGGCGCGCCTCCGGATCGAGCAGCACGGCCTTGACCACGGCGCGCAGATTGCCGCGCGCGCCCGTGCCGTCGTTATTGAAGGCGGCCGCCACCCGCCACACATAGGCCGGACTGGGATTGCTGCACACCAGGCGCTGGATCAGCTGGCGGCCGATGAAGGGGCCGACGTTCGGGTGCGCATAGATGATGTCGAGCGCCGCGTTCAAGGCATCGGCCCCGCCCATCCCCGCCGGCACGCTCTTGCCGAGGAAGCTGGAAGCGCCGCTTTCGTGGCGCGCCGCGATCTGCTGCATGGGACGGCGCAGGAAGTCGGGCGTGCTGGTGTCGCCGCCCGCCAGGTCGAAGTCCCAGCCGGTGAAGATGCGCGCCAGGCCGCTGATGTCTTCCTGGGTATAAGTGTAGAGCGGCGCACCGCCCTTGCCGGTCTGCGGCGTGCCGTCCTGGTTCAGCTGCACCAGGCCAATGGTAAACAGCTGCATCAGCTCGCGCGCATAGTTCTCGTCCGGGTGGGCGCCGGTTCCCGGATTGGCTTTGCGGCTGCCGCGATAAGTCAGGTACTGGCCCATGGCGGCGCTGGTGGAAACCTGGCCCAGCAAGGTGCGGTAATTGCCGAAGGCGTTCGCTTCCAGCAGGTCCATGTACGCGGCGGCGGAAAACTGGCGCCAGCCGGCACCCACCAGGCCGCCGATCGATGTCACCAGGATCTCGGACAGCGCCAGCGTGACGCGCTGGCGCAGCGTATCGGGAGACGCAATCAGCTTGCGCCAGACGGCGGGGTCGAAGCCCGCCTCCGAGTTTTTATACGTGGTGGCGCTGAAGCCCTTGGCCACCAGCCAATCCCAGCGCCAGCCGCTGGCGGGCATGGCGAATTGCGCATCGAGCCAGCCGGCATAGCCCAGCGACTGCACCTGGGCGATCTGGGCGCGGCTGGCGCCCATGCTGGCCTGGGCCAGGAAACGGGCGGCATCGGCCGCGGTGGGCGGATCGGAAGGCATGACATTCATGGCGACTCCAGTGCGGCGTGGCTGGGTGGGGCAGGCTTCCTTGCTATCAAGCAATAATAATCCAATTTAACCAGCCTGGGCAGCGGATTTGTAACAAGCAGTGAATGGCTTGCCGCCTCGCGCGCTCCTGCTTTGGTGCTAGCATGGTTCGAGAGGTGAACCGTTTGGCCCGCGGCCGGAATATACCGGGTGAAGGAGGATCGGAGATGGCGCACGAACAGGGCCGCTTGTCCGCCTCCAGCAGCCAGGCAAGGCTGGACGCGGACGAGATAACGCTGCTGCGCGAAATCGCGGGCGGGGATCGGCGCGCGTTCGAAACCTTGTACCGCCGCTATTTTCCGCGCCTGATACGCTTTCTGGGCCGGATATGCCGCAATCCCGCTCTGATCGAGGAAGCCGCCAACGACACGTTCCTGGTGGTCTGGCGCAAAGCGGCCAGCTATGACGGCAGTTGCAAGGTTTCGACCTGGATTTTCGGCATCGCCTGGCGCAAAGTGCTGAAGGCACTCAAGCTCGATGGCATGGCGCCAGCCGAACCGGCCGAAAGCGCAGACTGTTGCGACGAGGCCACGCCCTCGCCAGAACGGCAGGCCGAGGCGCATGAATTGTCGCGCCGCATTGACGCCGCGCTCTGCCAGTTGCCGCTGGCCCAACGCCTGGTCGTGGTGCTGACTTATTTCCATGGCCTGGGCTATGGCGAAATCGCCGGGATCGCGGGTTGCCCGGCAAATACCGTCAAGACCCGCATGTTCCACGCTCGCCACCGGCTCAAGTCTTTGCTGGCGGACGCCCAGGAGGAAGCGCCATGACTTCGCGCATCGTCACGCTCGATATCCCGGCCCACCAAGCCCTGCAGGAATTGCTGCCCTGGTATGTGAACGGCCTGCTCGGCGCGCAAGATAGCGCGCGGCTGCGCCTGCATCTGCTGGACTGCGCCGCCTGCCGCGCCCAAGCCGACTGGGAGCGCCGGCTGCACCAGGCCGCGCAGGAAGTCCCTGCTCCAGCGCTGCCGGACATGGAGCAGGCGCTAAGCGGCCTGCTGGCACGGCTGCCGGAAACACCGCAAGCGCCGCCGCAAGCCGCAGCTCCGCAACCAGGGGGGGCAGCCGGCAGACGCTGGACGCGCGCCATGACAGCCTGGCTCCAGCGCAGGCCTGCCCCTGGTCGCTGGGCCTACCTCCTGATCGCCGCACAGGCCATTCTGATCCTGGTGCTATGGATGCCGCGCCCCACTCCAGTCCCTGGCTACCATGTCCTGGGCATGGCAACAGCCCAGGCCAATGCCGTGATCCTGTTCCACCCCGCCACGCCGGAACGCGAGCTGCGGCGCCTGCTGCGCGCCCACGGCGCCCGCCTCAGCGGCGGGCCAACCGTCACCGGCGCTTACTTGCTGCAACTGCCAGTGGAGGCGCGGCACGCCACGCTGCAGGCACTACGCGCCGAAGCCGCCGTCGAACGCGTGGAAGCCCTTGATGACGGCGCCATTGGAGAGGCGCCTTGAACGCGCAGGCCAGCCTCGGCGGTGCCTTCCGCACCTTGCCATCCTTGCTGCTCGCATGGCTGCTGGCCAGCGCCGGCACAAGCTGTGCGGCGCAGACGGTCGGCCAAGCCTGGCGCCCATGGGGACCGCCCGCCACAATGCCGACCGAGCTGGCGCTGCTGACCGCCCCAGCGCCAGCACCGGCACCAGCAGCACCGCAGGCGGCGCACCAGCTGCTGGTTCTGCTGCGCATGGCGCCGCCCCACTTCCGTCCCGACCAGGACTACGGCGGCCGCTATGCCGGCGATAGCGGCCGCGCTGCGCGCCGCCGCCTGGCCGAGGAGTTGGCCCGGCACCACGGCTTGCGGCTGGTCGACGACTGGGCCATGCCCGTACTGGGCCTGGACTGCTATGTCTACACCTATCCGGCCGGCGCCGATGCCGATGCGCTGAGTGCCCTGCTGGCGCGCGATCCGCGTGTCGAGTGGGCCCAGCCCATGCAGCAATTCCAGGGTTTGCAGGCCCAGGCCTCGCTCGCTTTTGCGCAACCGGCCGTACAGTACTGGCGCCTGACCGAACTGCACCAGCGCGCTACCGGGCGCAAGGTTACGGTGGCCGTCATCGACAGCGGCGTGGACACCAGCCATCCCGATCTGGCCGGGCAGATCGGCCACGCCGAAAACTTCGTCGATGCCAGCCCCTATGCCGCCGAGGCGCATGGCACAGCCGTAGCGGGCATCATCGCCGCGCGCGGCGGCGGCGCCATCGTCGGCGTGGCGCCGGCCGCGCACCTGCTGGCATTGCGCGCCTGCTGGGAAAACGAGGGCGCCACGGCGCTGTGCAACAGCTTCACGCTGGCCAAGGCTCTGCATGCAGCAATCCTGCGCCACGCACGGATCATCAACCTGAGCCTGGCCGGCCCCGCCGACCGCCTGTTGGCGCGCCTGCTCGACGTCGCGCTGGCTCAAGGCGCCACCGTGGTCGGCGCTGCCGATCCGGCGCGGCCCGCCAGTTTTCCCGCCTCCCATCCCGGCGTGCTGGCCGTGGCGCGCCTGGAGGATGCCCCCGTCCTGAGCGGGGCCACCTTGCTGGCGCCGGGCAGAGATATTCCGGCTCCGGCGCCCGGCGCACACTGGATCATCGTCAGCGGCAACTCGTATGCCACCGCCCATGTGACGGGCATGGCCGCGCTGCTGGCGGAATTGCAGCCGCAAGCCGGCGCCGGCGCCATCCGCCGCGCATTGATTGCCAGCGGTGGCGCGAACGCTGGTACCATCGACGCATGTGCCACCATTGCCCACGCGGCCGCTGCGTGCGCCTGCTCATGCACGTCCAAGGCTCCCCCTCCCTGATCAGCACATGCCGCGCGGCCAGCATGGTCATGCTGGCCAGCGCCTGTCTGGCCGGGGCCGCGCCGGCCGCCTCGGCCCAAGTCAGCGGCAGCATCGCCTATGCCAGCGATTACCGCTTTCGCGGCATGTCTCTGAGCGATGGCCGCGCCTCGCTGCAGTTCGGCCTTGCCTATGATGGCCGCGATGGCTGGTATGCGGGCGCGCTGCTGGCGGGTACGCGGCTCGATGCCGGCCGCACCGGCCAGCATCTGCTGGCCTATGGCGGTTATGCGCAGCGCTTGGCCAATGGCCTGGTCTGGGAACTGGGGAGCAGCCGCTCCGCGTTCAGCCAGGAGCCTGGCTATGGCTATGGTGAGCTGTACGCCGGGCTGGCCGGCGAACGTCTCGGCATGCGCCTGTACTATTCGCCCAATTACTTCGGACGTGGCACGCGCACCTTATATGCCGAGATCAACGCTACCCTGGCCTTGCACCGGCAGGTAAATTTCCTGGTCCACCTGGGCCATTTGCATAGCCTGAGCGGCCCAAGCTATCCTCAGCGCTACGATGCGAGCGCGGGCCTGGTCTTCAGCATCGGCCAGTGCGCGCTACAAGTGACGCACAGCCATAGCGCACTGCGCCATCCCACCTACGCCAGTTCCGTCTATCGCGCCGACCGCACCAGCGTCCGCGCCAGCTGGTCCTTCTGAGAATTTCGCCGCACCGGTGAACCGTGCGCCCGCCTGCGGGAATCCACGGCACCACATGCCGATAAAGAAGGAGGACATATCATGAATATTCACAAGCCAGATTTCCCTGGCGCATGGCGCGGCCTGGCCTCGATGGTGCTGCTGGCCGTTTGCGCCGGCCTCAGTGCCTGCGGCGGCGGTTATGGCGGCGATGGTGGCAACTCGTATATGCCGCCCGCCCCGGCGCAAGCGGTAACGCGTTTCGCGCTCAGCCCCCTGGTGTCGGATGGCACAGGCGCGCCACACACCGATCCGAATCTGATCAATGCCTGGGGGCTGGCCTTCAATCCCCAGGGCTTTGTCTGGGTCGCCAATGCCGGCAGCGCCAAATCCACGCTGTATGACGGCAATGGCGTGCCGCAAACCCTGGTGGTCAGCACCCAACCCGATCCGACCGGCATCGTCTTTAATGCCAGCAGCGACTTCAAGGTCAGCCAGAATGGCCTCAGCGGTGCCAGTCCCTTCCTGTTCGCCAGCGAAAGCGGCATCATTTCGGGCTGGTCGCCCAGCGTCAACCGCACCCAGGCCATCACCGCCTACGACGGCAGCGCGGCGGGCAAGGTGTATAAAGGGCTGGCCATCGGCAGCGTCACTGGCGTCAACTATATCTACGCCACCGACTTCCGCAACAACAGCATCGACGTGTTCGACGGCAGCTTCAATAAAGTGAATCTGGCAGGCAGCTTCCGCGACAGCGGCATTCCCTCCGGCTATGGTCCATTCGGCATCCAGGCCATCGGCGACAAACTGTATGTCAGCTATGCGAAACACCAGACCAGCGGCGACGATGAGCAGCACGGCGCGGGCCTGGGCTATGTGTCCGTCTACGATATGCAGGGCAATTTCCAGCGCCAGCTGGCTGCGGGTGGCATGCTGAATGCGCCCTGGGGCATGGCACTGGCGCCCGACAATTTCGGCAGTTTCAGCAAACTGATCTTGGTTGGAAATTTCGGCGATGGCCGCATCAATGCCTATGATCCGGCCAGCGGCGCCTATATGGGTGCGCTCGGCAAGAGCGATGGCGCTGCCATCGTCATCGACGGTCTATGGGGACTGGCTTTCGGCAACGGCATCAATGCGCAGCCGACGAATACCCTGTTCTTCACCGCCGGACCGGGCGACGAAGCGCATGGCTTGTATGGACGCATCGATATGCAGTAAGTCCTATGCCACCGCTTCGCTCAAGCCAGCATCGCGGCGAGGCGCGGCAGCAGCAGTTCCGCCGGTTCGCCCACTTTCAGCGCCAGCAGATGGTCGGCGCGCGTCAGTCCGGCGTTGATGGCGGCGATCGGCTTGCCGCTTTCCGCCGCCAGCTTGCAGAAGCGGTAGCCGGAAAACACCATCAGCGAAGAGCCGACCACCAGCAGGGCGTCGGCCTGCGCCATCATGGCAAGCGCCGCTTCGGTGGTAGCCTTGGGGACGTTATCGCCGAAGAAAACCACGCCGGGCTGCAGCATGCCGCCGCAGCCGGTGCAATGGGGAATATGGAAATCCTCCAGCGCCTCCGGCTCCAGCTGGGCATCGCCATCGGGCAGGGGCTGGGCCAGCGTGTTCGCCATATGGGGATTGGCTTCGGCCAGCTGCCGCTGGATGTCGGCGCGCGCAAAGCGCGTCTGGCATTCGAGGCAGACGACGGTGTGGATATTCCCATGCAGTTCAATCAGGGCGCGGCTGCCTGCGCGCTGATGCAGGCCATCGACATTCTGCGTGATGAGGGAGGCGATATGACCGCCCTCTTCCAGCGCCGCCATGGCGTGATGGGCGGCGTTCGGCGCGGCCTTCGCCAGGGTCGGCCAGCCCACCATGCTGCGCGCCCAATAGCGGCGGCGCACGGCGTCGGAGCGGCGGAATTCCGGCCCCTGCACAGGCAGTTTGCCGCGCCGCGTACCGTCCTTGTCACGGTAGTCGGGAATACCGGAGGCGGTGCTGATGCCGGCCCCGGTCAGGGCCAGCACACGGCGATGGCGGCCCAGGAATTGGGCCAGGCCATTTAGCTGTTCGTCTTGATTCATGAATGGCATCCTAACACCATTCGCGGCCCCCCCTTGGCTTGCGCCTGAAGGGAAACGCAACGCCGCTAGGAGGCGCAGGGTTTGAAGTTGACGCCTTTGATATTGGCGGCGGCCAGCTTGGCGTACAGCTCCTGCGTCACCAGGAAGGCCCGGCTGGCGCTGGCGCCGCTGCCGAAGTACTGCGCCGATTTGAAGGCGGCGGCAGGCGCCGTTTCCGGACGCGGATGGAAGCCCCTGGCCGGCGGCAGGTACTTGGTCCGGCCGCAGCAGCTGCACGGCGTACCGGCCAGATGCGAGACATCCAGTTCGGCTTGCGCATCCACGTCCAGCTGCACCACCGAATCGAGCACGCCGCCGCTCTTTTGCAGCAGCACCGGCCGGCATGCAATGCCGAAAGGCTCGAACAGCGCCGACCAGACTTCGGGCTTGACGAAGTATTCATCGAAGACCCAGTTCAATTGCAGCACATCGTTCTTGCCCCAGACCGGCGCCTTGGCAAAGCGGAATGGCTGGACCTGGCGCTTGCCCGTGCCACAGGCCTCGCAGTAGCCGCTCAAGTCGTAAGTCGCGGCCAGATAGCCGCGATCCTCGGACGGTTCCGGATAGCCATGATGCCAGGCCGGGGCCAGCGCCAGGTGCTGCGCGCCTTTCAGCTCGGCGGCGCTGAACTTGGTGCTGACGGTATCGACGGCGCCAAAACGGCGCGCCAGCGCCTCCACCGCCGGCCAGCGCGCATCGCTTTCTTCAATCTGGAAAGCGGCAAAACCGGTTTCCAGTTCCACGCCGGCGGCCAGGAAGGCTTGTCTCTCCGCCTCCTCAACCGCCAGTCCGATGTGGTGCATGATCTTCATAAACTCGCTATTACAAGCCCAAGGCTTTCAAGATTTCCGGATAGTTTTTGTAAATCTGCTTGGCCGCCGATTCCACCTGGTCCTTGGTCGCGTTCACCGTGCCTTCGCCATAAGGAATCAGCTTGCGCCAGGCATTGGTGAATGCCTGGTGCTCGGCCTCGGTCAGCGCGATCGACTTCATTTCCTTCTCGGCCACGCCCAGCACGCTGGCGAAACGTTTTTCGATCAGGTGGTGGGCTTCCAGACCGGTGCCGGCGGTCAGCTTCTTCAGATCCTTGTACGACTGGATGCCATAGTTGGCCGCCTTCTGGAAGCCCGACAGTCCATGCGACACCGCGCGCGCCGCGCCGACCGCATGCTCGGTCGCGCGCAGCGCCTTGAAGGCCTGGCCCACGCCGGGAATCGGGCTGGCGACGCCGACCACGCTCAGGCCGACATCGACCATGGCCGCGCCGACACCCACGCCAGTATAAACGGCCAGCCCCAGCTTGCCCAGGTCGTAGACGAGGAAGGCCACGTCGAGCGGGCTATGGCCATCCGGATCGACGAAGCGGTAGGGATTGTTGTTGGCATAGGCATAGCGGTTGAAGCTGTGCACATCGGCCGGATCGACCGTGGCCGGATCGATGCCGTAGAAGCGGCCCAGTTCCGGATTGTAGTAACGGGCGCCCATATAGCTTAAGCCGGTATTGCGGTCATACGGCTTGCCGGCGAACCAGAGCTTGTTGTTGCTGCCGGCGGCGGGCTTGTTCAACTGCTCGCCATAGGGACGGTAGTTCTCCTTCCACGCCACATTGCCGTTGCTGTCGGTGGCCAGCATGGGAGTGCCCGCCACATCGTTGTGGAAATAGGTGGTGCCGCTGGCCGAAGGCGCCGCCACGCTTGCGGTCTCGGTAAAAGTCTTGCTGCCGCCCGCGCCGGTGGCGGTCCAGACGCAGCTCAGCGTCTTGCCGGCCCATGCGGCGGCGGCCACGCCCTGCATGCTGCCGCTCGGGCTGACGCTGGCGTTGCCCACCGCGCCGACGCCGCTCACGCTGCAGTCATAGGTGACGGTGGTGGCGTTGGACGAAGTCCAGTTGACGGTAAAAGCGGCGCCCGGCGCCAGCGGCGACGGCGTGCGGCTGGCCGAGATGGTCGGTGCGGCCGGCTGCGTGCCGCCGCTGACGCTGACATTCACATTCGGCGAGGTGTCGCCGAACCATTCGACATACTCGCGCAGCATGCGCCACTGGAAGCCGTATGTGCCGGCGCTGGGCGGCGCCTTGACGGCAAAGTTGAACGTCGCGTTCTGGCCCGGCGCCACTGAGGTAGGCACATCGACCCGGCTCATGCCCCAGGTCGCGCTATCCTGCGGATTTTGCGAACCGAGCTTGTACGCCGTGGCAGCGGTCCAGGTGGCCGTGCCGGTATTTTTGAACGTAACGGAGACGTTATAGGCGGTCCCCGCCGTCATCGACGCCGGCACGCTGTGCGACACGAACTGTGCCTGGTTCGGCGGCGGCGGATTGACCTGCACCGCCACGTTCGGCGTCATTTCGCCGAACCATTCCACGCCCTCCTGCACCATGCGGCGCTGGAAGTTGTAGGCGCCGGCCGTGGCCGGCGCTTTTACATTGAAGGTGAAGGTGTATTGCTGGCCGGGCGCCACCGTGGCGCCATTGTCCATGAGGGTGCGGCCGCCGTCCCAGGTCTGGTTGTCCTGTGGATTTTGCGAACCCAGGCGGTGCATGCTGGCGGCGGTCCAGTTCTTGCCGCCGCTATTCTTCATCGTCACCGAAACGCTATAGGTCTGCCCCGCGGTCATCACGGCCGGCACGTTTTGCGCCACGAATTGCGCATCGTTGATCTGGGCTTGGGCCGGCGACAGCAGGCCGCCCAGGATCAGCAACAGCAGCAGGCTCAGAGCCTGGACTCCCAGTTTTCTCCAGCACCGGGCAAACCAGGCAAACGGATTGAGTGGATAGGTCATGAACGTTTTCTCTTATACGTTAGCCGATCAGGGAGTAACCGTTTGGGCGATGCGTTTGCCGCCCAAATAGAAGTACTCGATCAATTTATTGGATTGACTCGGCGTGAATTCAATCAGCTGGTTGCCATGCGAGCCGTAGATTTCATAGGACTTGACGCCGGCCTTGTTGACCACCAGCCGGCGGTTCGCGCCGTCATAGCTGTATTCGGTCTTCAAGGCTGCATTGGCGCAGTTGACGCAGCGCAGATTGGGCATGTCGTCGTAGGCGTACGTATTGCCGGAGGCCGTGCTCACATTGCCGTAGGCGTCATAAGTGAAACGCGTCGAGCGCTCGCCAAAGATGCTGTCCAGACGGTTCGCGCCGTCGTAGCTGTAGTTCAGCGCACTGGAACCGAAGGTCTGGCTCTTGATATTGCCGGCGCCATCGTACTGGATGCTGCCCGCGCCCCAAGGGCCGGCAATGCTGGTCAGGCGGTTGGCGCCATCGTAGCCCAGGCTGCGGTTATAGCTGCCGTCCACGCTGTTGCTGATCGTGGTCAGGTTGCCGACGCCATCGTAGTCGTAGCTGTTGTCGAAATACACGGCGCCGCCCTTGGCCGTGCTGAAGGAACTGGGCCACAGGCGGGCATGCTGGCGATAGGTGCTGCTGGTGCCGTTGGCGTAATTGATCTGGCTGATCTGCCCGGAAGGCCAGTAGCCGATGCCCGTCACATAGCCGGAAACCTGGGTCGGCCGGCCCAGCACGTCGGGCACGAAGGAGACCACCCGGCCCGAGCGCGGATAGGTCATCGAGTCCAGCTGGTCGTTGGCATTGTAGGCGTAGCCGGTGCTGAAGGTCAGGCCGTCGACGCTGACGCTTTCGCCGCTCAGATTATCGTTCGCATCATAGTCGTTGACGCGGTTGCCGGCGCTGGACGAGACGGTCTTGATCTTGTCGGTCTTGGTGTAGGTATAGCTGACCGCTGGCGTGCCGCTTGGATAGGTCGCCGTCTTGACACGGTTGCGGCCATCGTAGCCGAACGTGACCTGGCCGGAGGCGCCCACCTGGCGGCTGGTCATATTGCCCGCCTCGTCGCGGCCATAGGTGGTGGTGCCGGTTTCCGGATTGGTGACCGAGGTCAGATAATAATTGCCGTTGTAGCCGTAGCTGCGGGTCAGGCCGCCCTGGCTCACGCTGGTGGTCAGGTCGCGCGCATTGCGCGCCACGCTGACGTTCATTGCCGGTTCGGCCGCCACCACGCCCATCAGGAACAGCTGCTGCAGATTGCCGTAGGCACGGTACTGCTGCGTGGTCGCATTATTGCGCTCATCCATCACGGTCTTGTCGACGCCCACGTAGCTGATGGTCTGCGAGCTGCCGTCCGAGTTCGCGACGCGCGTCGGGCGGTTCAGGATATCGTACTGGTAGCCGGTTCCCGCCGAGCTGCCCGGATGCGATTCGAAGGTCTTGCGGCCCAGCGCATCGTAGCTGTAGCTGCGTGTGATGCCGCCCAGGGTCACGCTCTGCGGGCGGCCGAAGCCGTCATATACCGTGCTTTCCACCAGGCTGCCGCGCGTCATGGTCTTGCCGTTGGCGCTGTAGGAAATGCTGGTGCCGTTCCCGAGCGGATAGGTGATCGACGTCATCCGGTTCATGCTGTCGAAGCCATAGCTGCGGGTCTTGCCCTCGCCATTGGTTTCCGACAGCACTGCCCCGGCCGCGCTGACGGTACGCGTGATCTGCACGCCTTCGGGCTGGGTTTCGCTTTGCGGGATGCCGCGCTTGTAGTTGGAATAGCTGTGCACCAGATTGCGCGGGAAGGTGGCGCTGGCCACATTGCCCTGGCTATCGTAGGTATACGAGGTCTTCACGCCGTCCGTGGTCACGGACAGCAGATTGCCGTTGCCGTCGAAGCTGCGCGTGGTGGCGCTGCCGGTGAAGCTTTCGTCCTTGACCAGTTTCAGTATCCATTTGCCCAGATCCTTGTAGTAGGCCACGCTGGTGCTGCGGTTGCCGCCGCGCGGCCCGGCTTCGGTAATCGTGCCGGCATTGCCATGCGCGTCGTAGTTCGCATAGCTGGTGGTGAAGCTGACGCCATTGAGGACGATGGTCTTGCTTTGCAGGTCGGGCACCAGGATCTGGCTGTCGCTGATGCGCAGACGGCCGGCGACTTCCTGTGTGTCGGCGGTGGACAGCACGCGCGGCTGGTACACATAGCTTTCCCGGTAACCGTCGCCCAGGGCGAGATCGACCGGCAGGCCGACCTTCCATGCACCGGGCTTGCCGGCGATGCCGCAATAGGTGTTGTACTCGGGGCGCTTGGTGTTGCAGACGTTATGCCAGGCCGGCACGGCAGCCAGCGCGGTCGGCGTGAAGTAGCCCAAGCCGTAGAAACGGCGCACCTCGCGTCCCGCCGGACCATCGATGGTGACGGTGTCGAAACTGCCCTCGGGCACATTTTTCGAGATCGGCCGGTCATAGCTGTAAGTCCAGACGCCGCCGTCGCTGGTGCGGCGCTCCAGCACATCGGGCTGGCCCCAGGCCATATGTGCATTTTCCAGGACATAGTCCCAGGTATCGAGGTACTCCTCGCTTGGTGGGCTCGACCATCCTTCCAGCGCGTACGTGGAATAACCCTCGGCCGGGAAATCGAAGAAAGTACGGTAGGTATAGCTGCTGGTGCCGCCGGTGGGCAGCGTGATCGTTTTCAGCGGCTCGAAATCGCACAGCATCAGGATGCCGGCGGCATTCGTCGTCGGGCAGCTGTCGGGATAGCTGAAAGCATAGGAGGTGCCGTCCGGCTGGATCACCTTGGCCAGCTGCCCGCCCACGTAGTAATAGCTGCCGATGCCATTTGGATAGCGGTGGTATTTGTAAAACCGGGGATGGTACTCGAAGCGCCAGACCGCGCCATCGGGCCCCTCCACGCTTTGCAGCCGCGGACTGCGCCAGGTATCGCGGTTGCCGCAATTCTGTTCGCCCAGGTCGTAATTGAATTTGATGACGCGGCCATCACTGGCGCTGATCTGCGACGGCAGGCGCACCGTGCTAATGGCACCAGGCCTCGAATCTACACACTGCTGGCGTGCCACCGCCTGATAGGCGATGTCGTAATAGTTTCCGTTGCGGTCGGTGACCCGGGTGGTCTGGTACGTGGTCTGATTCTGGCCAACTTGCAGTTCAAAGAAACTGTGTTCGCTCTTCATGCCAAGGCGGTAAGTGCTGCCGTCCGGACTGCGCAGCACATGGGTATTGCTGGCGTTATCGCAGCTCAAGCGCCAATGGCTCTTGGTCTCATAGATACCCGACGCCATGAAGTAGAAGGACTCGGAACGGCCGCCGGCCGTCTGCAGGATCACCTGGCGGCCGACATACAGCGGCGAGCTGCTGGAAGCCTGGCAGGCGTCGGGGAAGGCGCCGGCATCGTTGGAATAGCTGAACACCACCAGCGGCGCCACATCGAGCTGCCAGGGCGCATGGCCCGCGGTCGAAAAAGCCGCCTTGCTGTCGACCGCCGGACTGCTGCTGCCGTAGTTGGACAGGCCTTCCATCTTATAGGTCCAGCCGACGGCGATGTCCTGGCCGCCATTGCCGGGCACCGTCAGCGCTTCCATCTTGACCGTCAGATTGCCGCTGTATGGGTCCACTACTTCATGAAAGCCGCGCGCCGCGGCGCGGCCGCCATACTGGCTCTGCAAGCCGGCGTGCGCGGTCAGTGTATTGCTGGGCAACTCGTCGCCCGCAGCCAGCGCCGCGGCGGTTTTTTTCTGCGCCACGGCCTGCGGTTTCGGTGCCTTGGCCGTCTGGGCCTGCGCCGCCGACAGAGTCAGGCAAGCCGCCAGCAGCATCATCGTCGTCTTGGTATATCGCGGATACCTCATCCCGCCCCCTTTTTATTAGAAACCGGCGGCAAGCGGCATCTGCGCCAAACTTAGTTGCCGGAAATAATTTACTAAAAGATAATTCCGGGCGACTATAGCATTTCAATTTGACAATTTCAATTAGGAATTATCATGGGTTTTGGAAATAGTTGGACGCCGCCGCACCAGGGAGTGAGGCGGCGGCAGTTGGTCGAAAAGTGAATGGATACGGCAGCGCAAACCGGACGAAGCCGGGCTGCGCAGCCGGTAGCGGCGCCGCTAAGAGCTATAGAAAACTGAATCCGGCCGGGTAGGCATGGTAGCCGTCGAAGTCCTGCTTGCCGACCGGCAGGCCTTCCTTGCGCAGGATGGCATACGCCATGGCGAGGTGGAAGAAGAAGTTGGGCAAGACATAGCGCAAGACGAAGTCGGCGCCGTTGAAGCTGGGCGAGGCGCGGCCGGCGACCGTGCTCAATTCGCGCCGCGCGCTGGCGTTCATCCGCTCCGCATCGATTGCAGCGAGAAAGGCGCGCACCGCGCCGATCCGCGCGTGCAGCTGATGCCAGCTGCCGTCGCCCCCGGCCAGCTGCGGCGGCTCGATGTCCAGCAAGGGGCAGCAGGCGCGCACGGCAAACCCGGCGGCGATCTGCACCTGCTGGGCAAAGGCGAACATGCCCTCGGCCAGCGCGGCATGCAGCAGGGAGGCGCCCGCCGCCCGCCCTGCTTCGTGCCGCTCGGCGAGCGTCACCAGAGCATCCAGCCGCTCCAGATAGTGCAGGAATACCGGCACCGACGCCGCATGCAGCGTCAGCGCCACGCCTTCGTCCAGTGGCAAATCGGCTGGTCGTTCATCCAATGGCGCGTTTGGCAAAACAGCTCCTTCAAGGCTTGGCGCCGGCCGCGTCGGGGCGGTAGCGCAGGGTATTCAACAGGGTATTGCTCATATCGATGTCGCTCAGCGCCTCGCCGGTCACGCGCAGGAAGCTGCGTTCGCGGATGCGGGCGATCTGTCCGATCAGGAAATCGCCGGGCAAGGTGGAGGTCGCGATCTCCGCCGGCTGCACGTTTTCGTAGCGGCCGTAGTGCTCGTAGACCTCGTTCAGGCGCAGGCGCATGCCGGCGTCGTCCAGCCCGGGGCGGGAATTCTGCGCCTTGCCGCCGGCCGATGGCGCCACAGGTAATTCATCGAGCTGCTCGCGCAGGGTGGCGAAGCTGGTCTCGCGCAATTGCGGCTGGATCTGCTCGTAGAACTGGCGCGGCTTGCCTTCCAGCTGGCGCGGATCGAAGGCAAGCAAAGCATCCCTGCCCTGCGGGCCGCCACTGCGCAGCAGGAAGCTGAGGGCGCGCGAGAAGGTATCGGCGTCGCGATTGGTTTGCAGCAGTGCCGCCACGGCCGGCACGCTGTCGGGCGAACCGGTCCAGATCAGGATTTCCAGCACCTTGTTGGCGATGCCGGCATCGCCCAGCAGCGCGCGCAGATGGGCTTCGCCGGCGCGGCCATACTGGCCGTACAGGAAGACGCAGACCGAGGTCTCGTCGACCGTGAAACCATGCTGCGGAATGAAGACCGTGACCTTCCCGCGCAGGAAGACTTTGTCGATCAGCGGCAGCAGGCGCACATCGCGCTCCTGCGCGCTCAGGTGGACGAAGCGGAACAGCTGGGCGCTGTTTTGCGCGATGGCCGGGTCGCTGGCGTCCAGCGCCAACAAGGCCTGCATCGCCAGCGCGCGGTCGGCAGGCTCACCCAATTGGCGCAGGAAGTAGCCGGTTTCCAGCAGCAGCAAGGCTTGCGGCTTCGGTTTGCGCAGCTCGGCGGCCAGCTCGCGCCGCAGCACGGGCAAGGCGGCGCTCCGGTTGTCGCCGAAATAGCGCCAGTTGTTATCGAGCTGGCGGCGCTGCGCGTGGATGGCCGCCTCGCCGCTGGCCAGCGGCAGCTGGCGCAGCGCAGCCAGACGGCGGCCGGTTTCCTGCTCCGCCACCGCCCCGGATTGGGTCGGAATGGGCGCATCGGCGGCGCCGGCTTGCCAGCCCGCGCCGGGAGAAGGCGCGGCGCCTGTACCCTGCGCAGCGGATTGACCGGCTACGGCCAGTGCCAGCGCCGCCAGCGCGAATGCCTTCATCGCGCCGTATGGGCGCTGCCTGTTGCGTGCTGCCATGGCTATCCTCTCGCGTTACGGAATCAGGAAGCCAGGCGGGCCTTGATGCCTTCCACCGAGGCGCGCCAGTCGGCGTATTCCTCGGCCTCTTCCCACAACTGGCGCAGTTCGGAAGCTTCGGACAGCACCAGGTCCAGCACGCGGCCGGCCTTTTCCACCAGGTCGGGACGGTGCTTGTATTTGGGGCGCACTGCCGTCACCCACTCATCGACCTCGCCGGTGTCCTCGTCGGCCGCAGCGCCCTTGCCTTCCAGGCGGGCTAGGGTTTCGGCGGCGGCAATGCCCTCCTCCCCATACGGCGCTTCCAGTTCCTGCGCGCCCTCGCTGGCCAGCACATTGCCCAGCGTCTCTTCGATGAAGTACAGGTCTTTCGATTCCTGCAGATCCTCTACCCAGTCCTGCGCGCAGTCATTGCCGTAAGGTCCGATGGCCCAAGTTCCCATAGCTGTCTCCCGTTAAAGCCGCATTGTAGCGCCGCCCCGGTGGCGGCGCACAGGATTACTTCTGCGTCTTCACCACTTGCATGGCGGTGGCGATCAAGCCGCTCATATCGCCCAGGTTGGCCGGCACGATCAGCGAATTGTTGGTCTTGGCCAGCTTGCCGAAAGCGTCCACATACTGCTCGGCCACTTTCAAATTCATCGCCTCCTCGCCGCCCGGCTCCTTGATCGCTGCGCCCACCTGGCGCAGCGCGCCGGCGGTTGCATCGGCGATCGCCACGATGGCAGCGGCCTCGCCCTGGGCGCGGTTGATGGCGGCCTGCTTCTCGCCTTCGGAGCGGGCAATATTGGCTTCGCGTTCGCCGTTGGCGATATTGATCTGTTCCTGCTTGCGGCCTTCGGATGCGGCGATCAGGGCGCGCTTGCCGCGTTCGGCCGTGATCTGGGCCTGCATCGCGTGCAGGATTTCGGTCGGCGGCGTCAGATCCTTGATCTCGTAGCGCAGCACCTTCACGCCCCAGTTGGCGGCCGATTCGTCGATGGCGTTGACTACCGTGGTGTTGATGTGGTCGCGCTCTTCGAAGGTCTTGTCCAGCTCCATGCGGCCGATCACGGAACGCAGCGTGGTCTGGGCCAGCTGGGTGATCGCGGCGATGTAGTTGGACGAACCATAGGAAGCGCGCATCGCGTCCGTCACCTGGAAGTACAGGATACCGTCCACCTGCAACTGGGTATTGTCCTTGGTGATGCAGACCTGCGGCGGCACGTCGAGCGGAATTTCTTTGAGCACGTGCTTGTAGGCGATGCGGTCGATGAAGGGAATAACGATATTCAGGCCCGGCCCCAGCGTCGAATGGTATTTGCCGAGGCGTTCCACCACCCAGGCATGCTGCTGCGGCACCACATTGATGGTCTTGAAGACGAAGACCAGGGCCAGAATAAAGAGAACCAGCGTCACGCTGCCAAAGGTAATTTCCATATGTACCGCTCCTTGTAAAAACTTAATCAGACGCCGACGATCAGCCGGCTGCCCCTTACTTCATGAATCCGGAATACGCCAGGCGCCGCGACGGCCCCGGCCTCCAGTTCCACATCCCACAAGGCGCCGCGGTACATGACGCGCGCCGTGTGGTCCTGCCATGCCGTCACATGCACGGTTTGGCCGATATCCATATTCACGTTCGGATCGGCCGCTGCATCGACCTTGGCGCTGCGGCCAAAGCGGCTGCGGCGCAGCAGCAGCGTGGCGATCACGCCGACCAGCGCCGCCACCAGCACCTGGACGGACGGCTCGGCGCCGGCCAGCGCCGCCAACGCGCCGCTGGCCAGGCCGATCCCGATCATCAGCAGATAAAAAGTACCGCTCAGCAGCTCGCACGCCACGACCACGGCCGCGGCCAAAAGCCAGAATCCCCAGTTAGCCATGGGCTTTTCCTTTCACACAAATAGCCGAAACAAAAAAACCCCACCGCCTATACCGGGCGGCAGGGTTCAGCGGAATGGTGCACAGCATACAATCGATGATGGATAGCAATAAAAGCAATAACACCAGTCTACCTTAAATAGCGGCGTCGTCAACGATATTTTGCCGCGCGCAGACTATTGCGCCGCCAACGCGGTTTTCGCCGCCACCTCCCATTCCGCGCGCAGCCGTGCCGCCAGCGCCGCGGCATGCGCCTCGCCCAGCACGGTCATGTGGTTGCCCGGAGCGCACCAGGCCTGCAAGCGCGGCGCGTAGTTACGCCAAGCCTGTTCCTGCGCGCGCCGCGCCTCCTCGCCGGCCGCCGCCGCACTACCGGCCGCCTGCACCAGCAATAGCGGTCCTGGATACTGCCCTTCCGGCGTATAAGCAGTGCGCAGGCAGCGCGCAAAACTGCGCAGAGGACCGCGCAACGCGTTCGGCAAGGAGCGCTCGGGCATCAGGCCCGCAGCCACCATGGCACGGTGCAGCAAGGCATATTGCTCCGCCTCGCTGGCCTGCTGCAACTCGTCCAGCGCAAGTTCCAGTGGCTGCGCCGCCGCCTCCTGCAGCACGGCAGCCATGTCGCGCAATACCATCGCATGCGTATATTCGGCAGCAACGGCGGCCCCGCCTGGCGGCAGGCTGTCGACCAGCACCAGCGCAGGCCGGCCGCATCCGGCAGCATGCAGCTGGCGTGCGATTTCGCAGGCCACCCAGCCGCCGAAGGAATGGCCCAGCAAATTCACGCGGCCATCGGGATACAGCTGGCGGATCGCCTTGACATAATCGCGGGCGGCGGTTTCGACGCTGGCATAGGGCACGGCTACCCCATCCAGGCCGCGCGGCTGCAATCCGTAAACCGGCGTTTCCTTGCCGAGTGCCGCCGCCAGCGCGACAAAGCTGCCGACATTGGCGCCGGCGCCCGGAATGCAGAAGACCGGCGTATGCGCCGGCGTGCCGGTTTGCAAGGCGACCAAGGGCGAATAGGCCCGCTCCGTCACGGGCGATTCCGCAGCGGCGCACAACTGCTGCGCCATGCGGGCCGCCAGTGTGGCAAGATGGGGTGGCTGCAGCATGCTCTGATGATTGCCCGGCACCACAGTCAGGCGGCATTGCCCCGCCGCCAGCGCCGCGTCCCAGCCGCGCGCGGGAGCGTCGGCGGGATTTTCAGCCGCGCCAAAATAATGCACCGGCACCGGCAGTGGATGGCAGACATAGCTGCCACCGTCGGCTGCAATCGCCAGTGCCTGCAGCCGCTCCAGCACCTGCTCGATCTCCTGCACCGCCATGCCGGCCAGCGTGGGCGGCAGCATGCCTTGCTGCTGGCAAGCCTCAATCAGCTGCTGCAGGCTCATGTCCTGCGCGGTCTGCCGCAAGTCCGCAAACGCCGCCTGCAAGGCCGGATCGGCTTCGGCCACCGGTGCTGCCTGCGCCAGCAGGCGCGCCTTGGGCGGCATCAGATATTGCATGTATGCGCCTGGCGGGATATAGGCGGTATTCAGCATGCCGACAAATTCCACCGCCTCGTTGTCGCCCAGCAGTTGGCTGGCGATTTCATAGGCCACGGTGCCGCCGGCGCAATAGCCGGCCACGCGGTACGGGCCGTTCGGCTGCACGGCGCGCATCAGGCCGACCAGACGCTTGGCCATGCCTTCGATAGTGTTCAGCCGGACCTCGCCCAACGGCTCGGGCGGCAAACCATACAGCGGAATTTCGCTGTCGATATGCTGCGCCAGCGCCGTTGCGTACAGCAGCGAGCCGCTGCCGTCGTGCACCAGGAAGAGCGGTTTTTGACGGCCACCGGCACGGATCGCCAGCGCCTGCCGGTCGGCGCTGGCGCCTGCCTGCGCCGCCAGCTGCCGCGCCAGCAGTTCCACCGTGCGGTATTTGAACAGGTCTGCCACCGGCATCAGCACGCCGGCCTGCTTCAGCACATTCGCCGTCTGCACCGCCAGCAGGGAATGGCCGCCGAGATCGAAAAAGTCGTCGTGCAGACCGACACGCTCCACCTTCAGCAGCTTGGCCCAGGTGTCCGCCAGCAGCCGCTCCAGCGCGCTGCGCGGTGCGATATAGTCGGTATCCTGGCGCGACAGGCCTGGCGCGGGCAAGGCCGCGCGGTCGACCTTGCCGTGCGCGGTGAGCGGCAACTGGTCGAGGAAGACGATATGCGCCGGCACCATGTATTCCGGCAGTGCCGCCTGCAAAGCCTGTTTCAGCGTTTCGCCCACGCGGGCACGGATAAAGTACTGCAGAGGATCGTTGGCATGGCGCCGCGGCTGCGCCGGCAGCGGACCTTGCGCCAGGTACTCATGCGGGAAGGCTTGCGTGTTCCCTGCATCGCCATGGCGGCGCAGGATGGCGCCGTAGCGCCCTTCCGCATCGCAGCCGGTCCAGCTCAATTCGAGTTGGTAGCCGGCCTGCACGGCAATCTGCGCCAGCCGCTCGGGATCGAGGCAATGCAGGGCATGCAGGGGATCGCGCAGCTGGCGGCTCAACGCCGCGGCGCTGCTTTCGCCTGCGCCCTGGCCGGCGCTCAGGGACTGATACAGTTGCGCATCCCACACCACGCGTTCATTGCCGATGTTGCGGATCAGCACCAGCGGCGCCGCGTGCTGCGCCAGCCGCTGTGCCAGATCATGGGCCGACAGGCGGTCGGCCTCCCAATCCAGCTGCAGCGGCGCGGACGGCGGCGCCAGCGTGGCGCGATGCAGCACCACGTCATAACGGTAGTCGGTCAGCTCGTTGCGATAGCGCGCGGCCTTGGGCAGGATCTGCAGGGAGCCGATGGCATCGTCCACCGTCTTGAGCGCCAGGAAAAAATCGGGCGCCAGCAGCAGTTCGGTGTCCATTTCCATGGCTTTCACAACGCGCGCGCGCACATCGGCGGCGCTGTCGCCATCGGCGGAACGGAACAGCTGGGTCGATGCATGAAACGCGCCGAACAGATTCAGGTTGCGCAAATCGCCGAGGAACAAGCGGCCCTGCGGCGACAGCAGGCGCAGCGCACCATGGATCACTTTCATCAAATAGTCGGCGCCCGGGAAATGCTGGATGACCGAGTTGATGACGATGGTATCGAACTGGCCTACCTGGAATCCGTCGAAATTGTCCGCGCCCCGTTCATGCAGGCTGACCTGCGACAAGCCGTGCTCGCCCAGCTTGTCGCCCAGGCGCTGCAAGGTCTCCGGCGAGATATCGGTGCCCACGTATTCTTCGCACTGCGGCGCCAATTGCAGCAGCAGCAGGCCGGAGCCGCAACCGATTTCGAGCACGCGGCGCGGCCGCAGCGCCTGGATGCGCTGCACCGTATTCTCGCGCCACTCCTGCATTTCTTCGAGCGGAATCGGGGCGCCGGTATAGCTGCTGACCCAGCCGGCATAATCCATCACCGCGTTGTCCGTGTGCGAATGCGAGTAGGTATTGTCGTAGGCATCGCGCCAGGCAGCCACCTGCTCCGCCTGCAGTTCAGGCAAGCCCTCGATCTGGCTGCTGTCGAACAAGGTCGCATAGGCCACCAGCTGCTCCGCCGCACCATCCTGGCGCACCATGGCCAGCGCTTCGCGTACGGCTGGATGTTCGGTCATGCGCGCTTCGATCTCGCCCAACTCGATGCGGAAACCGCGCAGCTTGACCTGGAAGTCGCGCCGGCCGATGAATTCCAATTGACCGTCATCGCGCCAGCGGCCGATATCGCCGGTGCGGTACAGCCGCCCGCCCTCGGCCGGCGCATATGGATCGCTGCCGAAACGCTCCGCCGTCTGTTCCGGCCGGCCCAGATAGCCGCGCCCCACGCCTAAGCCGCCCACGCAGATCTCGCCCGCCACACCGGCCGGCGCCAGCCGCCCCGCGCCATCCAGCACGTACAGCCGCACATTGGCCACCGGCCGCCCGATCGGCAGGCTGTCCAGCGCCTCGGCCGGATTCCAGCTGTAATACGCCACCACGTCCGACGCCTCGGTCGGACCATAGGTGTTGTGCACCCGCAGTGCCATGCCGCCCAGCGCGCCGTGCAGCAGCGCCGCGTTGATCGGCTCACCGCCAAGGAAGACGTGGCGCAGCGTTCCCCCCTGCTCGCGCAGGCCATAGTCGAGCAGCGGATAGAAGGCGCTCGGCGCGCAGTTGATGAAGGTGATGCCATGCCGCGCAATGTAAGCCGGCGCCTGGTCCGGCGCATAGCCTTCCAGCGGAATGTGCAGCTGGCCGCCCACCAGCAGCGGCGCGAACAGGTTCTTTTGCGTCAGGTCGAAGCTGAACGAGGAGAACAGCAGGGCGCGGTCCTGCCCTCCCAGTCCGAACTGGGCGATATACCAGTTCACCAGATTGCACAGGCCGCGCTGATGGATCAGCGTGCCCTTGGGCCGGCCCGTCGACCCCGAGGTGTAGATGGCATACGCCAGGTCGTCGGCGCCCGAGCCGCCCTCCAGGTTGGCGCTGTCGCAGGCGTCCAGCCAGCCGTCTTCGCGGTCCAGGCACAGCACCTGGCTATCCTTCTGCGCCAGTTGCGGCAGGCGCGCCAGCACGCCCTGCTGGGTCAACAGCACCGGCAACTGCGCGTCGCGCAGCATATGGCCCAGGCGTTCGGCCGGATAGGCCGGGTCCAGCGGCACATAGGCGCCGCCCGCTTTCAGGATCGCCAGGATGCCCACCACCATTTCCAGCGAACGCTCGACACAGATCCCGGCCAGCACATTCGGCCCTACGCCCAGCGTGCGCAGGTGGCGCGCCAGACGGTTGGCACGCGCGTTGAGCTGCGTGTAGCTCAGAGTCTGATCCAGATACACCACGGCCGTGGCATCCGGCGTGCGCGCTACCTGGTCCTCGAACAGGCGGTGCACGCCGCGCTCCAGCGGATAGGCGGCGGCACTGGCATTCCACGCCTCCAGCTGCGCGCGCTCCTCCGGCGGCAGCACATCCAGTTCCGCCAGCGCGCCATGCGGCGCCGTTTCCAGCGCCTGCGCCAGCTGCTCCAGCGCGCGTTCCATGAAGCGGCCGACGCGCTGCGCCGATGCCGGCGCCTGCGCCAGTACCGTCAGGTGGAAACCCTCGCCCAGATCGTCAACCGACAGGGTCAGCGGATAATTATTGCGCTCCGTCGATGCCAGCCGCACTATGCCCTGCCATGCATGCTGCGCAGCGCTGCTGCGCACCGCGCCCGCACTGACGCTGTGCCGGTAGTTCAGCATGGCCGAAAACAGCGGCGCGGGCGCCGGCACGGCGCTGCAGCGCTGCGCCAGCGTCAACGACGCCTGTTCATGCTGCATCAGCTCCACCAGGTCCGCCTGTACCTGGCGTACGGCTGCCTCCAGCGCGCCGCCGTCCAGCCGCACGCGCAGCGGCAAGGTATTCATGAACATGCCCAGCATGCCTTCCGTCAGCGCACCGCCCGTCATGCGCCCCGACAGAATGGTCGCGAAAACGACATCCTTGCGGCCGGATAGGCGCGCAAGCACCTGCGCCCAGGCCAGATGGAACAAGCTGGCAGGGCCGACGCCCAGCTTGCGGCCGCACTGCCGCAGGCGCGCCGCCAGCGCCGCATCCACATGCAGACGCGCCTCGCCCAGCGCGCCGCCTTCGCAGCCGCCCGGCTGCAAGCCGAAGGGCAAGGTCGCTTCATCCACATCGCCCAGCATGCGGCGGAAAAAGGCTTCGTCCGCCTCCTGTCCGCCTTTGCCGGCGCGCTGCAAATGCGCGATGAAGTGGCGGAAAGGCTGGGCCGGCGGCAGTGCACCGCCCGCACCCAGCAAGTGCGCCTCCAGTTCCCGATCCAGCAGTTCCAGCGCCACGCGGTCGCCCACCAGATGGTGGTACAGCGTCAGCAGCAGCCAGCGCCCCTGCACTGGATCGTGCGCCAACACACCCTGCATCATCGGCGCCTGGCGCAGATCGAGACGATAGTGGCGTGAATCGAAGCGCGCCATCAGCTGTTGCGCAATATCGCCTGCGCCGGGATCGAGTTCCAGCTCGGTCAGCGGCAACGGCGCGCGGCGCCACACCACTTGCACCGGGGCCGGCAGGTTTTCCCATTGAATCGCGGTGCGCAGCATGTCGTGCCGGTCCAGCACCGACTGCAAGGCACGCAGATACCCGTCGGCTCTTTCCCGGCTGTCAAAGCTGGTCAGTTGCGACATCAGATAGGGATCGCCTTCGCCGTCCAGCAGATGGTGGAACAGAATGCCTTCGTGCAGCGGCGCCAGCGGATAGATATCCTGCACATTGGCGGCGCCGCCCGGCACCCGGGCCACCAGCGCGTCGATCTGTGCCTGCTCCAGCTGTACCAGCGGCAGCATGTCGGGCGTGATGGCCGTGCTGCCGGCGGGAATACCGTCGCGCGCCGCAGCGGCTGCGCCGTCACTGCCGCCGCCCGCCGCCAGAAATCCGATCAGGGCCTGTTTGTGCTGGCGCAGCTGCGCCAGCAGGGCCGCATCCAGTCCCTGCTTCTTGCCGCGCACCACCAGCTCGGCGCCATCCAGGGCCAGTACGATACCGCGTTCGTCCAGCTGTTCCAGCAAATTTTCCATCGTCATATGCGTATCTCCTCGATTTCCTCGGTCAGGGCTGCCAGCCCCGCCAGTGTCGTTGCGGTAAACAGCGAGCGGGCCTCCACATGCAGACCGCGCTGGCGCATCGCCTCCAGCAGCGCGATCACCAGCAGCGAGTGTCCACCCAGCTCAAAAAAGTTATCGTGGCGGCCGACGCGTGGCTGCTTCAGCACAGCGGCCCAGATCTCGGCCAGCGCCTGTTCGAGCGGCCCTTGCGGCGCTTCGAAGCCGCGCCGCGCATACGCGCCGCCATCCGGCGCCGGCAACGCGCGCCGGTCAAGCTTGCCGTTCGCCGTCAAAGGCAGGGCTTCCAGCAGCACATAGGCCGCCGGCACCATGTATGGCGGCAGCTCGGCGGCCAGATGCCGGCGCAATTCCTGCGCATCCGGCGCGTGTCCATCCTGCGCCACGCAATACGCCACCAGCTGCGCCTCGGCGCCGTCGCTGCGCGCGACTACCACAGCCTGGCGCAGCGCGGGGTGCGCCGCCAACAGGGCTTCGATTTCGCCCGGTTCGATGCGATAGCCGCGCAGCTTCAACTGGAAATCGTTCCGGCCGAGGAATTCCAGCATGCCATCGGCGCCGCGGCATCCCAGATCGCCGGTGCGGTACAGGCGGGCACCATCGCCGGCACGGAATGGATCGGGAATGAAGCGCTCCTGCGTCAACTCCGGCCGGTTCAGATAGCCGCGCGCCACGCCATCGCCACCGATGCAGATTTCGCCGGCCACACCGGCCGGCACCGGCCGCCCCCGGCCATCCAGCAGATAGATGCTGGTATTGGCGATCGGCGCGCCCAGCGGCATATTGGTTCCCGCTGGCGCCGTGTCCCGCGTCACCTGCAAGGCGCTGGACCAGACCGTGGTTTCGGTCGGCCCGTAGACATTCCACAGCGCGCCGCAGCGCGCAAGCAGCGCCTGCGCCAGCGGCGCCGTCATCGCCTCGCCGCCGCACAGGGCTTTCAGTCCCGGCACGCCTGGCCAGCCGGCGTCCAGCAGCATGGTCCAGGTAGCCGGCGTGGCCTGCATCAGCGTCACGCCGGTTGCCGCGATGGCCTGCGCCAGCAGCGCCGCATCGCTGGCCTGCTCCTGGCGCAGCAGCACCGCGCCGGCGCCGTAGCTCAACGGCAGGAACATTTCCAGCACCGAGATATCGAAGGCACAGGTGGTCAGCGACAGCACCCGGTCGCGCGCCGCAATGCCGGTCATGGCCTGCATCGCATGCAGGAAATTGACCACGCCGCGGTGCTCCACCATCACGCCTTTCGGCTTGCCGGTGGAGCCGGAGGTATAGATCACATAGGCCAGGTGCACCGGCTGAAGGCCATCCGGCGCCAGATCCAGAGCGGATTCCTGCTCCCAGACCGGCAACAGCAGATCCAGCACGGGTTGGCGCAGCTGGCCGGCCCAGGATGGCGCCCCGCCCTGCGTCAGCAACGCCAGTGGCGCGCAATCGTCCAGGGTGTAGGCCAGGCGTTCGGCGGGATGAGCCGGGTCCAGCGGCACGTACGCGGCGCCTGACTTCAGCACAGCCAGCAGCGCGGTCAGCAACTGCGGGCCGCGCTCCAGGCAGACGGCCACGCGCTGGTCCGGTCCGGCGCCAAGACGGCGCAGGTGGCGCGCCAGCCTATTGGCGCGCGCATTCAGCTCGGCATAACTCAGCTGCTGGCCAGCGTAGACCAGGGCCGTGGCTTGCGGCGTGGCTGCGGCTTGTTCCTCGAACAGTTGATGCACACAACGTTCGCGCGGGTAGGCGGCAGGCATGGATTGCCATTGCGCCAGCGCCTCGCGGTATTCATCGGGCGGCAGGACATCCACCGCATACAACGGCATCGTCTCGTCCGTGCCAAGGGCCGTCACCAGCGCCTTCAGCGCAGCATGCATGAAGCGGCAGACCCGTTCCGGCTCCAGCGTACCTTGCACCTGCGCCGTCAGGCCGAAGTCCAGCCCCAGATCGTCCACCGCCAGCGTCAGCGGATAGTTGTTGCGTTCATCGACCGCCAGGCGCTGAATGCCCTCGCTGGCCTGCGCCGCGTCCTCAGCCTGCTGCGCCGCGCTGTGCCGGTAGTTCAGCAAGGCCGCGAACAGCGGAGCCGGCGCTGCGATAGCGCTGCAGCGCTGAGCCAGCGCCAACGAGGCATGCTCGTGCCGCATCAGGCCGGCCAGCGCGGCATGGGCCGAACGTACCGCATCGGCCAGCGGCGCAGCGTCGACCTGCATGCGCAAGGGCAGCGTATTCATGAACAGGCCCAATGCCCGGTCGGCGCCGCTGCCGCCCTGCATACGGCCGAACAGCACGGTGCCGAATACCACGTCCTCCCTGCCGCTCAAGCGCGCCAGCACCAGCGCCCAGGCAAGATGGTGCAGGCTGGCGGCACTGACGCTCAGGCGCCGCGCCGCCGCCCGCAGCCGCAGCGACAGTCCGGTATCGACCTTCATCCGGGCCTGCGCGAACGTTACGGGCTCGTTTCCTTCAAGCGCCAACCCGGCTGGCAGCGTGGTTTCATCCACGTCGGCCAGCATGGCGCGGAAGAACGCCTCATCCTCCTGCTGCCGTCCGGCGCGCCGGGTATGCGCGATGAAATCGCGGAAAGGCAGAGCCGGCGCCAGCAAATGCTGGCGCTGCAGAAGATGGGTATCGATTTCGGCCTGCATCACGTCCAGCGCCGTGTGATCGCCACCCAGGTGATGCGACAGCGACAGCAGCAACCAGCGGCCAGCCAAGGTATCGTGCGTCCACACCGCCTGCAGCAGCGGCGCCCTGGCAATATCGATGGCCAGCCGCGCGGGGCCGTACTCCAGCAACATGCGTTGCTGCAGATCGGCGCCGGCTGCCATCCGCACTTCCCGCACCGGCAGCTCGGCATGGCGCCACACCACCTGCACCGGCTGGCTCAGTCCCTGCCACAGCACCGCGGTACGCAGCATGTCGTGGCGGGCGATCACGGCCTGCCACGCGCCCAGGTAGGCGTCCAGTCGTTCCCGGCTATCGAAGGACTGCAGTTGCGCCATCACGTAAGGATCGCGCTCCTGCGCCGTCACATGATGGTAGAGAATGCCTTCCTGCAGCGGCGCCAGCGGGTAGATATCCTGCACATTGGCGGCGCCGCCCTCCACGGTGGCGCAAATGCCGTCGATTTCCGCCTGCGTCAGCTGTACCAGCGGCAGCATCGCTGGCGTAATCCGTGCCTGCTGCCCGGCTTCCCAGCGCGGGATCAGATTGGGCGGAACCGGTGGCGTCGCATCCCCCTCCACCAGCGTCGCCGCCAGCCCGGCAACGGTCGGCGCCGTGAATAGTGCCTGCACGTCGGCATGCAAGCCTTGCTCGCGCATGCGTTCCAGCGCGCCCACCAGCATCAACGAATGCGCACCCAGTTCGAAGAAGTTGTCATGGCGGCCGATACGCTTGATCTTCAGCAGCGTGGACCAGATCGCCGCCAACCGTTGCTCCAGCGCGCCTTCCGGTTCGGCATAGGTCTGGCCGGCGCAGGACGGCCCCTCCGGTGGCGGCAGCGCTTTCCGGTCCAGCTTCCCGTTCGGCGTCAGCGGCATGCGTGGCATGCGCGTGCAGGCCGCCGGCACCATATGCGCCGGTAAATGCGCCTGCAGGTGGTGGCGCAGTGCAGCGGCACCAGGATCGCTACCCTTATCCACATAATAGGCCAGCAGGCGCATATCGTTGCCGCTGCCGTCGGCCAGCACGGCCGCTTCCGCCACCTCCGGGTGCGCCGCCAGGCAAGCTTCGATCTCGCCCAGCTCGATGCGGAAGCCGCGCAGCTTGACCTGGAAATCGTCGCGGCCGAGGAATTCGATGCAGCCATCGGGCAGCCAGCGCGCCATATCGCCGCTGCGGTACATGCGTGCATCGATCCCGCCACTGAAGGGATCGGCCAGGAAGCGCTGTGCGCTCAAATCGTCCCGGTTCTGGTAGCCCAGCGCCACACCGGCGCCGCCGATATGGATTTCTCCGCGCACTCCGGGCGGTACCGGCTGCCGCGCTTCATCGAGAATGTAAATGCGGCTGTTCGCGATCGGCCGCCCGATCGGCACCGCGCCCTCTTGCGCGCCGGCGCCGCAGGCATGCACGCTGGCCCAGACGGTGGCTTCGGTGGGACCGTATTCGTTGTACAGGCGCGCCTGCGGCCAGCGCTGCGCCATCCTGGCCGGCAGTCCACGCGGACAAGCTTCGCCCGCGACAATCACGCGCGCCAGGGCCTCCGGAACAGCCCCCGGCGCCTCCAGTACCTGCTGCAGCAGCGAGGGCACGCACAGCAGGCTTTCGATGCGCTGCGCCGCGATCTCGCCGAACAGCCGGTGCGGATCGCGGACTGTGTCGGCGGCGGCGATGAACAGCGCGCCGCCCCAGCACAGCGTGCCGAAAATGCCGGCCACGGAACTGTCGAAGGAAATCGGCGACAGCAGCAGGAAGCGACCGTACTCGCCGTAAGCATGGCGCCGCGCCCAGGTCGAATGCACCAGATTCCGATGGCGCACCATGACCCCCTTGGGTTGGCCGGTCGAGCCGGAGGTGTAGATGATGTAGGCCAGATGGCTGTCCGCCAGCGCCGCGCGCGGCGGATCGCTGTCCGGCTGGCCCGACCACAGGCGGGCGTCGCGCACCACGTCCAGCAGCGGCAAGGCCTGGCCGCGCGCCTGCAGCGCCGCCAGCGGCGCCTTGAGCGTTTCACCCAGTTCCGCCTGCGTCAGCAGCACCGCCGGCGCACTGTCACCCAGCATATAGGCCAGGCGTTCGGCCGGATAAGCCGGGTCCAGCGGCACATACGCGCCACCCGCCTTCAGCACCGCCAGCAGGGCCACTACCATTTCCGGTCCGCGCTCCAGGCACAGGGCCACGCGCACATCCGGCCCCACACCCAGTCCACGCAGATGGTGCGCCAGCCGGTTGGCCTGGGCATTCAACTCTGCATAACTGAGCTGGTGTCCCATGCCGGCCACCGCCAGCGCCTGCGGCCGCGCCGCCGCCTGTTCCTCGATCAGCTCATGGATGCACTGGCCGGCCGGGCAGGCCAGCGCTGCGCCACGGCCCTGCTCCAGCAGTTGCGCGCGCTGCGCCGCCGTCAGCAGCGCCAGCCCGGCCGCCGGCTGCGCGTCGCCAGCCACCAGCCCGGCCAGCAGCTCGCGCCAGTAGCCCAGATAGCGCTCGGCCGTCGCCGCGTCAAACAGCGCCGTCGCATATTCGATGCCGCCTTCGATCGTGCCGCCGTCTTCACGCAGAATCAGCGACAGGTCGAATTTCGCCGTGCGGTGCGGCGCCTCCAGCGTGCCGGCCGACAGGCCTGGCAGCGCCAGTTCGCGGCGTGGCGTGTTCTGCCACACGAACACCGTCTGGAACAACGGGCTATACGCCAGGCTGCGTTCCGGCCGCAGCGCCTCCACCACCTGTTCGAACGGCAGCTCCTGGTGCTGCTGTGCCGCCAGCGCCTGCGCCTTCACCCGCGCCAGCAGCTGCGCCACGCTGGGCGCGCCCGATAGGTCAATGCGCAGTGCCAGCGTGTTGACGAAGAAGCCGATCAGTTGTTCGCTTTCCGCCTGGCTGCGGTTCGCGCTCGGCGCGCCCACCACCACGTCTTCCTGCCCGGCGAGGCGGCCCAGCAGCAGCGCCCAGCTGGCCAGCAAGGTCATGAACAAGCTCGTTCCATTGCGTTGGCTCAGCGCCCGCAGCTGCGCCGTCAGCGCCGCGTCCAGGCGGCACGGCAGCCAGGCGCCCGCATAGTCCTGGCGCGCCGGGCGGGGCCGGTCGGCCGGCAGCTCCAGCAGCGCCGGTGCGCCTTGCAGCGTCTGCCGCCAATAATCGAGCTGCGCCTGCAGCACCGCGCCGGACAACCAGCGCCGCTGCCACGCCGCATAGTCGGCGTACTGCAGGGCCAATGGCGGCAACGGATCGGCTGCGCCGGCGGCAAAGGCGCCGTACAGCGCTTCCAGCTCGTTCAGGAAGACGCCCATCGACCAGCCGTCGGACACGATATGGTGCTGGGTCAGCAGCAGCACATGGCGTGTTTCCCCCAGCCGCAGCAACCGCGCGCGCAGCAGCGGACCCTGTGCCAGGTCGAAGGGCGCTTCCGCCTCGTCCTGCACCAGGCGCCGCAAGACCGCTTCGGCCTCGGCTGGGTCCAGCTTGTCCAGACCATCCTCACGCAGCACAAAGCCATCGGCGGCACCGATACGCTGCACCGGTTCGCCGTTTTCCAGCACGAAGCTGGTGCGCAGCGCCTCATGCCGCGCCACGATGCGCGCCAGCGCGCGCTGCAGCGCCACGCGATCCAGCCTGCCATGTAATTGCAGGGCCAGCGGCAGATGGTAGGCCGCGCCGGCGCCATCCATCTGCGCCAGGAACCACAGGCGCTGCTGGGCAAACGACAGCGCCGCGCGCTCGGCCGCGGCGGCCGGCTCGATCGGCGGCAGCTTGGCGGCAATGGCCGGAGCCGCATCCAGATGACGGGCCAGATCGGCCAGCACCGGCTGGGCAAACAGGTCGGCCAGCGTGGCTTCCAGTCCGCAGGCCTGGCGCAGCCGCGCAAGCATGCGCAGGGCCAGCAGCGAATGGCCGCCCAGTTCAAAGAAGTGGTCATGCCGCCCCACCTGCTCCAGCTGCAGCAGCCCGACCCAGATGGCGGCCAGCGCCGTCTCCGTTCCCTCAAGCGGCGCCTCGTAGCCGCGCTGGCGGTACGCCGCGCCATCGGGTGCCGGCAGCGCCTTCCGATCCAGCTTTCCGTTCGGCGTCAGCGGCATTTCGGACAAAGCCATATAAGCGGCCGGCACCATATATTCGGGCAGTTGTGCGGCCAGATAGCCGCGTAGTTGTCCGGCTTCCGGCTGCTTGCCGGCCGCCGGAGTATAGTAGGCAACCAACCGTTTGGCCTCGCCGTCGCCACACGCCAGCACGGCCGCTTCCGCCACATCCGGATGCGCCGCCAGGCAAGCCTCTATTTCGCCCAGCTCGATACGGAAACCGCGCAGCTTGACCTGGAAGTCATCGCGCCCGAGGAATTCGATGCTGCCATCAGGCAGCCAGCGCGCCATATCGCCACTACGGTACATGCGCGCATCAGCGTCAGCGCTGAAGGGATCGGTCAGGAAACGCTGTGCGGTCAGATCCTCACGCCCCAGATAGCCGCGCGCCACGCCGGCGCCGCCGATATGCAGCTCGCCAGTCACGCCAGGCGGAACCGGCTGGCCTTGCGCATCGAGGATGTAGCTGCGGGTATTGGCAAGCGGCCGGCCCAGCGGCACCGCGCCTTCATCCTGAGGATCGCAAAGATGGTTCAGGCTGCACACCGTCGCCTCGGTCGGACCATAGGCATTGAACAGTCGGCACTGGCGCGACCATTGGCGCGCCAACTGCGGCGCCAGAATATCACCGCCCACCACCAGCACTTCGAGCGCCAGCGGTTCATCCTGTGACGGAAGAGGCAACAAGGCCAACGCTGCGGACGGCAAATTCAGATGCGTGATTCCGGCGCTGTGCAAGGTAGCCAACAAGGCTGCTCCCGGCTGCAGAGCAGGCGCAGGCGCCAAGTGCAGACTGGCGCCGGAACACAAAGCCATCATGACTTCCGACACGCAGACGTCGAAACCAAACGAGACGAACTGCAGTACCCGGCTCTCTGCGCAAAGACCGTACAGTGCGATCTGCGCCTGCGCCAGGTTGCGCACCGCAGCATGCTGCACCATGACACCCTTGGGCTGTCCGGTCGAGCCGGAGGTGTAGATGATGTAGGCCAGATGGCTGTCCGCCAGCGCCGCGCGCGGCGGATCGCTGTCCGGCTGGCCCGACCACAGGCGGGCGTCGCGCACCACGTCCAGCAGCGGCAAGGCCTGGCCGCGCGCCTGCAGCGCCGCCAGCGGCGCCTTGAGCGTTTCACCCAGTTCCGCCTGCGTCAGCAGCACCGCCGGCGCACTGTCGCCCAGCATATAGGCCAGGCGTTCGGCCGGATAAGCCGGGTCCAGCGGCACATACGCGCCACCCGCCTTCAGCACCGCCAGCAGGGCCACTACCATTTCCGGTCCGCGCTCCAGGCACAGGGCCACGCGCACATCCGGCCCCACACCCAGTCCGCGCAGATGGTGCGCCAGCCGGTTGGCCTGGGCATTCAACTCTGCATAACTGAGCTGGTGTCCCATGCCGGCCACCGCCAGCGCCTGCGGCCGCGCCGCCGCCTGTTCCTCGATCAGCTCATGGATGCACTGGCCGGCCGGGCAGGCCAGCGCTGCGCCACGGCCCTGCTCCAGCAGTTGCGCGCGCTGCGCCGCCGTCAGCAGCGCCAGCCCGGCCGCCGGCTGCGCGTCGCCAGCCACCAGCCCGGCCAGCAGCTCGCGCCAGTAGCCCAGATAGCGCTCGGCCGTCGCCGCGTCAAACAGCGCCGTCGCATATTCGATGCCGCCTTCGATCGTGCCGCCGTCTTCACGCAGAATCAGCGACAGGTCGAATTTCGCCGTGCGGTGCGGCGCCTCCAGCGTGCCGGCCGACAGGCCTGGCAGCGCCAGTTCGCGGCGTGGCGTGTTCTGCCACACGAACACCGTCTGGAACAACGGGCTATACGCCAGGCTGCGTTCCGGCCGCAGCGCCTCCACCACCTGTTCGAACGGCAGCTCCTGGTGCTGCTGTGCCGCCAGCGCCTGCGCCTTCACCCGCGCCAGCAGCTGCGCCACGCTGGGCGCGCCCGATAGGTCAATGCGCAGTGCCAGCGTGTTGACGAAGAAGCCGATCAGTTGTTCGCTTTCCGCCTGGCTGCGGTTCGCGCTCGGCGCGCCCACCACCACGTCTTCCTGCCCGGCGAGGCGGCCCAGCAGCAGCGCCCAGCTGGCCAGCAAGGTCATGAACAAGCTCGTTCCATTGCGTTGGCTCAGCGCCCGCAGCTGCGCCGTCAGCGCCGCGTCCAGGCGGCACGGCAGCCAGGCGCCCGCATAGTCCTGGCGCGCCGGGCGGGGCCGGTCGGCCGGCAGCTCCAGCAGCGCCGGTGCGCCTTGCAGCGTCTGCCGCCAATAATCGAGCTGCGCCTGCAGCACCGCGCCGGACAACCAGCGCCGCTGCCACGCCGCATAGTCGGCGTACTGCAGGGCCAATGGCGGCAACGGATCGGCTGCGCCGGCGGCAAAGGCGCCGTACAGCGCTTCCAGCTCGTTCAGGAAGACGCCCATCGACCAGCCGTCGGACACGATATGGTGCTGGGTCAGCAGCAGCACATGGCGTGTTTCCCCCAGCCGCAGCAACCGCGCGCGCAGCAGCGGACCCTGTGCCAGGTCGAAGGGCGCTCCCGCCTCGTCCTGCACCAGGCGCCGCAAGACCGCTTCGGCCTCGTCTGGGTCCAGCTTGTCCAGACCATCCTCACGCAGCACAAAGCCATCGGCGGCGCCGATACGCTGCACCGGTTCGCCGTTTTCCAGCACGAAGCTGGTGCGCAGCGCCTCATGCCGCGCCACGATGCGCGCCAGCGCGCGCTGCAGCGCCACGCGATCCAGCCTGCCATGCAATTGCAGGGCCAGCGGCAGATGGTAGGCCGCGCCGGCGCCATCCATCTGCGCCAGGAACCACAGGCGCTGCTGGGCAAACGACAGCGCCGCGCGCTCGGCCGCGGCGGCCGGCTCGATCGGCGGCAGCTTGGCGGCAATGGCCGGAGCCGCATCCAGATGACGGGCCAGATCGGCCAGCACCGGCTGGGCAAACAGGTCGGCCAGCGTGGCTTCCAGTCCGCAGGCCTGGCGCAGCCGCGCAAGCATGCGCAGGGCCAGCAGCGAATGGCCGCCCAGTTCAAAGAAGTGGTCATGCCGCCCCACCTGCTCCAACTGCAGCAGCCCGGCCCAGATGGCGGCCAGCGCCGTCTCCGTTGCGCCTTGCGGCGCCTCGTGGCCGCGCTGGCGATATGCTGCGCCATCCGGCGCCGGCAGGGCCTTCCTGTCCAGCTTTCCGTTCGGCGTCAGCGGCAGGCTATCCAGCTGCACAAAGGCCGCCGGGATCATATGATCCGGCAACGCACGCGCCAGTTGCGCGCGCAGCATCTCCACCTCCAGCGCACAGGCAGCCACCAGATAGGCCACCAGGCGCTGGTCGCCAGGGATATCCTCGCGCGCCAGCACCACCGCCTCGCGCACGCCGGACTGGCGCAGCAGTTGCGCCTCGATTTCACCCAATTCGATGCGCTGGCCGCGCAGCTTGACCTGGTGGTCGTTGCGACCCAGGTATTCCAGCGTGCCGTCGGCCAGCCAGCGCCCCAGGTCGCCCGTCCGGTACAGGCGCGCGCCCTCCTCGTCCGTGAACGGGTCCGGCACGAAGCGCTCCCGCGTCAATTCAGGACGGTTCAGATAGCCGCGCGCCACCTGCACGCCGCCGATGTGAATCTCCGCCGCCACGCCGGCCGGCACAGGCTGGCCATGGCGGTCCAGCACATAGATGCACGTGTTGGCGACGGGCCGGCCCAAGGGAATATTGTCTGGCAGTTCGGGACCGGCGCAGTGCCAGGCCGTCACGTCCACTGCCGCTTCGGTCGGTCCATACAGATTGTGCAATTGCACACCCGGCAGCTCTCGCAGGAAGCGCCGCGCCAGCGCGGCCGGCAAGGCTTCGCCGCTGCACATTACCCGTTTCAGGCCTGTGCAACGCGCCGCTTCGCCGCTATCGAGGAAAGCTTGCAGCATCGATGGTACGAAGTGCAGCGTCGTGATGCCATGCCGCGCCACGGCATCGGCCAGATAGGCCGGATCCTTGTGGCCATCCGGCCGCGCCATCACCAGGCGCGCGCCGCGCATCAATGGCCAGAAAAACTCCCAGACCGAGACGTCGAAACTGAACGGAGTCTTTTGCAGCACCGCTTCTTCCGGCTGCAGGCGATACGCTTCCTGCATCCATAGCAGGCGGTTGACGATCCCCACATGCTCGTTCATCACGCCCTTGGGCTGGCCAGTGGAACCGGACGTATAGATCACATACGCCAGATTCGATGGCGTCAAGTCCAGTTCCGCCACCGGCAAGGGCTGCGCGGACAGCTCCAGCCAGGGATGCTCAGCGCCATCCAGGCGCAGCACCGGCAGACCAGCCGGCAGCGCCAGGCTGTCGGCCACCGCACCCTGCGTCAGCAGCACACGCGGCGCACTGTCGCTCAGCATGAAGGCCAGGCGCTCGGCCGGGTAGCCGGGATCGAGCGGCACGTAGGCGCCGCCCGCCTTCAGCACGGCCAGCAAACCGATCACCATTTCCGCGCTGCGCTCCAGGCACAGGGCCACACGCTGGTCCGGCCCCACGCCCATGGCGCGCAACTGGCGCGCCAACCGATTGGCCCGTTCGTCCAGTTCGCGGTAGCTCAGGCGGCGCTCGCCCTCCTCCACCGCCACCGCCTGCGGCCGCAGACGGACCTGCTCTTCGATGATCTCATGCAGGCACAGGTCGCGCCGGTAATCACGTTCGGTGTGGTTCCAGCCATGCAGCATCTGCGCCCGCTCCGCCGTGTCCAATATCGCGATACGGTCCACCGCCTGCGTATCATCCTGCACCAGTCCCGTCAGCAAAACCTTGAGATAGCCAAGATAGCGCTGCACGGTCCGGGCATCGAACAGCGCCGTCGCGTATTCAAGCCCGCCCTCGATGGCGCCGTCCACTTCGCGCAAGGAAAGGGACAGATCGAACTTGGCGCCGGTGCGCCGGCCGGCATCCAGGCCGCTCAGCGTCAGCCCCGGTAGGCACAGCTGGTCGAACGGGTCGCTCTGCCATGCAAACATGGCCTGGAACAGAGGACTGTGCGCCATGCTGCGCTGCGGCTGCAATGCGCTGATGACGTGCTCGAACGGCAGATCCTGGTGCTGCTGAGCGGCCAGGGTCTGCATTTTCACCCGCGCCAGTAGCTGGGCCACGCTGGGATTGTCCCCCAGGTCGATGCGCAGCGCCAGCGTGTTGACGAAGCAGCCGATCAGATTTTCCACCTCGCGCCGCTGGCGATTGGCGCTGGGCGTACCGATCACCACCTGATCCTGGCCGGCCAGACGGGCCAGCAGCAGCCCCCAGGCGGACATCAAGGTCATGAACAAGGTCACGCCATGGCGCTGGCTCAACTCGCGCAAACCCTGCGCCTGTTCAGCTTCGATGCGGAAAACGGCATATGCGCCGCTGTAGTCCTGGCGTGCCGGCCGCGCGCGGTCCTGGGGCAGCTCCAGCAGCGCGGGTGCGCCGCTCAAGGCGCCGCGCCAGTAATCGGTCTGCTGCCGCAGCAGCGCCCCATCCATCTGGCGCACCTGCCAACCGGCATAGTCGTGATACTGGACCGGCAGCGGCGGCAAGGGATCGGCCTCGCCGGCGACAAAAGCGCCATACAGGCTACTCAGTTCGCGCAGCAGCACGGCCACCGACCAGCCATCGGCCACAATATGATGCAGCGTCAAATGCAGCAGATACTCGCCTCGGCCCAGGCATAGCAGCAGCGCGCGGGCCAGCGGCCCGCGCTCCAGATCGAAGGGCTCCAGCGCCGCGGCGGCAATCAGGCTTTCGGCTTGCGTCTCGGCTTGCGCCGGCACCATCTGGCTCAGATCCCGCATCTGCCAGGCAAAGCTTTCTTCCTCGGGCGCGGCCAGACGCAGCCGCGGTTCGCCGTCAACGGCCACAAAGCGGGCGCGCAGCGCCGCATGGCGTTCAGCGATGCGGTGCAAGGCGCGCTGCATCGCTGGCGCATCCAGCTTGCCGCTCAGGCGCAGGCCCAGCGGAATATGGTAGGCCGCAGCGGCACCGTCCAGTTGCGCCAGCAGCCAAAGCCTGCGCTGGGCGAATGAGAGTACCGGCCCATCCGAACAGTTGGCACGTATACCCTCGTCATCCTTTTCCTTGCGCTGCAATTTCGCATTGCGCGCCAGTTTCAGCAACTGCTCGCGCTGTGCCGCAGTCATGTCGGCGAGCCGCGTCTTTTCCATCTGCTTTCCCTCTTCAGCGTTATTCATGATCAAGCCGCCAAGCCGCCGGCCAATGCCTGCAACTCATCCAGGTCGAATTGCGCCAGCTGCGCCTGCACCAGGCGGTCGGCCAGACCGCTCAGCACCGGATGGGCAAAAATCTCCGTCAGGCCGACGTCCAGTTCCAATGCTTCGCGCAACCGCGACGACAGCTGGATCGCCAGCAGCGAATGCCCGCCGAGCATGAAGAAATTGTCCTGCCGGCCCACGCGCGGCAGCTGCAGCAGCTCGCCCCAGATTGCCGCCAGCAGGCATTCCATCTCGCCTTGCGGCTGCTCCTGCCCGGCCCCGCTGTCATGCTGCGGCGCGGGGAGAGCCAGCCGGTCGAGTTTCCCGTTGGCTGTCAACGGCATATGCTCCAGCGCCACATACGCGGCCGGCAGCATGTAGGCCGGCAGGCGCTGTGCCAGAGCTGCGCGCAGTGCGGCCGCATCCACGCCCTGCCCCGCCGCCACGTAATAGGCGCAGAGCTGCCGGGCCGCGCCCTCTCCCAGGACCAGCACGGCCGCCTCGCGCACGCCGTCGCAGGCGGCAAGCGCGGCCTCGATTTCGCCGATTTCGATACGGAAGCCGCGCAGCTTGAGCTGGCCGTCTTCGCGCCCCAGGAATTCAATGCTGCCGTCGCGCCGCCGCCGGCCCATATCCCCGCTGCGGTACATGCGCGCATCGGCCTGGCCGGCATAAGGATCCGGCAGGAAGCGCTGCGCCGTGAGTTCGGGCTGGTTCAGGTAACCGAGCGCCACGCCGTCGCCGCCGATATGGATTTCGCCGCGCACGCCGAACGGCACCGGCTGTCCCAGCGCATCCAGCACGTAGACGCGGGTATTGCCGATCGGCCGGCCCAGCGGAATGGAGGAGCCGGCGCAATCGCGCGCGCCGATCGCATGGGTCAGGGCGAAGGTGGTGGTTTCAGTCGGCCCGTAACCGTTCAGCAGCAGCGGCGGCGCTCCGGCCTGCAGCAGGCGTCCCATGATCTGCGGATCGAGCGCATCGCCGCCCACGATCAGGCAGCGCAAACGCGCCAGTTCCGGCTGCAGCTGCTGTGCGTACTGGTTGAACAGGCCGACCGTCAGCCATAGCACGCTGACTTCCTGGCGCCGCAGCGCCTGCGCCAGTCTTGCCGGATCGAGCAGGGTGTCCTGGCCGATGATCACGGCGCAACCGCCGTTCAGCAGCGGCGCCCAGACTTCCATGGTGGCCGCGTCAAAAGCGGGATTGGAGGCGAAAGCCACCCTGTCGGCGGAACTGAAACCGGCATAGCCACTATTCAGCACCAGACGGCTGACCGCCCTGTGCGGCACCAGCACGCCCTTGGGCTGGCCGCTGGAGCCGGAGGTATACATCACGTAAGCGGCGACAGCGGCATCGGATGCCAGGTCCAGATTGGCGGCATCCTCGCCGGCGATTTCACTGGCGTCCATATCGATGCGCGCCAGTCCCTCCCATTCCAGCACCGGCAACGCGCCTACCGTGAGCACCCAGCGTACGGCACAGTCCTGCGCCATCCATTGCAGCCTGCTGGGCGGGAAAGCCGGGTCGAGCGGTACATAGGCCGCGCCGCATTTGAGGATGGCCAGTTGCGCCGCCACCAGCTCAAAGGAGCGCCCCAGCTGGACCGCGACACGCTGGCCCGGCTCCACGCCGCGCCGGCGCAGATGCCGCGCCAGGCGGTTGGCACGCTGATTCAGCTCTTCATAACTCAGCTGTTCGCCGCCTTCATGCAGCAAGGCAGTCGCATGCGGCGCTGCCGCCACACGCGCTTCGAACAGGCGGTGCAGCGCGGTATCGCGCGGATACTCGGCAGCGGTCCGGTTGCAATCCACCAGAACCTGCGCCTGCTGGGCAGCCGTCATCCAAGCCAGGCGGCCCACCTCCAGTTGCGGCGTTTCGGTCATCGCTTGCAGCAGGCAATGCCAATGCTCCAGATACTGCGCGGCGCTGGCTTCGTCGAACAGCGCGCTCGCGTATTCCAATCCTCCCTCCAGCGCACCATTGCGCTCGCCCATCGCCAAGGTCAGGTCGAACTTCGCCGTACGCTGTGCGCTGCGCTGCGCTGCGACCTCGATACCCGGCAGCTCCGGCATGCCATCCTCCCCGGCGCTTTGCCAGACCAGCATCGCCTGGAAGAGCGGGCTGTATGCCAGGCTGCGTTCGGGCCGCAGCAGATCGACCACCTGGTCGAACGGCAGATCCTGATGTTCCTGGGCCGCCTGCACCTGCTGCCGCACTCTCTGCAGCAGTTCCGCCACGCTCGGTTCGCCGCCCAGGTCCAGGCGCAGCGCCAGCGTATTGGCAAAGAAACCGATCAGCTTTTCGGTGCCGCCCTGGCCACGGTTGGCGCTCGGCGTGCCGATCACGACCTCGTTCTGCACCGCCAGGCGGCCCAGCAGCAAGGCCCAGCTGGCCAGGATCACGGTGAACAGACTGACACCCAGGCTTTCGCTCAAGGCTTGCAGGCGCGCCGTCAGTTCGGGCGTCAAGCGGTAAGGCAGGAAAGCGCCGGCATAATCCTGGCGCGCCGGGCGTGGCCGGTCCGCCGGCATTTCCAGCAAGGTGGGTGCGCCCGCCAGCGTGGCCTGCCAATACGCGGCCTGGCTCGCCAGTTCGCTGCTGTTGCCTTGAGACCGTTGCCAGACGGCGTAATCGGCATACTGCAACGCCAGCGGCGCCAGCGGATTGGCTCCGCCCGCTGCAAAAGCCTGGTACAGGGCGCTCAGCTCGCGCATGAAAATGCCTTTGGACCAACCGTCCGACACAATATGGTGCTGCGTAATCAGCAGCAGGTGGCGCCGCGGCGCAAGCCGCAACAGGCGTCCACGCAGCAGCGGTCCGTTTTCCAGATCGAATGGCACGGCCGCCTCCTCTGCCGCCAGACGCAGTGCCTCCTCTTTGGCTTCATCCGCTGGCCGCGCGCTCAAATCCATGTCGAGCAAGGCAAAGCCACAGCCGGAGTCCGCAAAGCGCTGCAGCACCTGCTCGCCTTCTTGCACAAAGCGCGCACGCAGCGCCTCGTGGCGGGCGACGATTGCATCGAGTGCGGCGCGCAATGCGGCCTCATTCAGCTCGCCGTCCAGCCATAGACCGAGGGGAATATGGTAGGCGCTGCCGGCGCCATCCATCTGCGCCATGAACCAAAGGCGCTGCTGGGCCGACGACAGCAGCATGCCGTCCACGCGCGGCACCGGCTGGATGGCGGCCGCGGTGGACGCGCCTTGCTCCAGACGCTGGCGCAGCAGGCCATGCAGGGCGCGCGGCGTCTTGCAGCGCAGTAGCTCGGTCACGCCCAGCTCGATCTGGAACTGTTCGCGGCATTTGGCCGTCAGCCGCAGCAAGGCCAGCGAGTACAAACCCATGCTGAAGAAGCTGCGCTCGGAATGGAAGACCAGTCCCGGCATCAGCGCCTGCATGGCTGCGCGCAAGCCGGCCATGATGTGATCCCCTGATGCCACGTCCTCTTCCGCCTCCAGCACCGCGCTATCCGGAACCGGCAAAGCCCTGCGGTCCAATTTTCCGTTCGGGCTCAGAGGCAGGGCTTCCAGCCCGACATAAAACGCGGGCACCATGAATTCCGGCAGATGCGTCGCCAGATGGGCCGCAAGCTCCGCTGCCCAGACGTGCGCACCGCCACGGCACACATAATAGGCAACCAGCTGCTCGCCCGCTTCGTCCTGGCGCACCACGGCCACCGCTTCGCGCACCGCCGGATGTTCGGCCAGGCGCGCTTCGATCTCGCCCAATTCGATGCGGAAACCACGCAGCTTGACCTGGAAGTCGCGCCGCCCGATGAATTCCAATTGACCATCATCGCGCCAGCGGCCGATATCGCCGGTGCGGTACAGCCGCCCACCCTCGGCCGGCGCATATGGATCGCTGCCGAAACGCTCCGCCGTCTGTTCCGGCCGGCCCAGATAGCCGCGCCCCACGCCCACGCCGCCCACGCAGATCTCGCCCGCCACACCGGCCGGCGCCAGCCGCCCCGCGCCATCCAGCACGTACAGCCGCACATTGGCTACCGGCCGCCCGATCGGCAGGCTGTCCAGCGCCTCGGCCGGATTCCAGCTGTAATAGGCCACCACGTCCGATGCCTCGGTCGGACCATAGGTGTTGTGCACCTGCAGTGCCATGCCGCCCAGCGCGCCGTGCAGCAGCGCCGCATTGATCGGTTCACCGCCAAGGAAAACGTGGCGCAGCGTTCCCCCCTGCTCGCGCAGGCCGTAATCCAGCAGCGGATAAAAGGCGCTCGGCGCGCAATTGATGAAGGTGATGCCGTGCCGCGCGATATAGGCCGGCGCCTGGTCCGGCGCATAGCCTTCCAGCGGAATGTGCAATTGGCCGCCCACCAGCAGTGGCGCGAACAGGTTCTTTTGCGTCAGGTCGAAGCTGAACGAGGAGAACAGCAAAGCACGGTCCTGCGCCCCCAGTCCGAACTGGGCGATATACCAGTTCACCAGATTGCACAGGCCGCGCTGATGAATCAGCGTGCCCTTGGGCCGGCCCGTCGATCCCGAGGTGTAGATGGCATACGCCAGATCGTCGGCGCCCGAGCCGCCCTCCAGATTGGCGCTGTCGCAGGCGTCCAGCCAGCCGTCTTCGCGGTCCAGGCACAGCACCTGGCTGTCCTGCTGCGCCAGTTGCGGCAGGCGCGCAAGCACGCCCTGCTGGGTCAACAGCACCGGCAACTGCGCGTCGCGCAGCATATGGCCCAGGCGTTCGGCCGGATAGGCCGGGTCCAGCGGCACATAGGCACCGCCCGCTTTCAGGATCGCCAGGATGCCCACCACCATTTCCAGCGAACGCTCGACACAGATCCCGGCCAGCACATTCGGCCCTACGCCCAGCGTGCGCAGGTGGCGCGCCAGACGGTTGGCACGCGCGTTGAGCTGCGTGTAGCTCAGAGTCTGATCCAGATACACCACGGCCGTGGCATCCGGCGTGCGCGCTACTTGGTCCTCGAACAGGCGGTGCACGCCGCGCTCCAGCGGATAGGCGGCGGCACTGGCATTCCACGCCTCCAGCTGCGCGCGTTCCTCCGGCGGCAGCGTATCCAGTTCCGCCAGCGCGCCATGCGGCGCCGTTTCCAGCGCCTGCGCCAGCTGCTCCAGCGCGCGTTCCATGAAGCGGCCGATACGCTGTGCCGGCGCGGGAGCCTGCACGGTCAACACGAGATTTTCGTCCTCTTCGCCAAGCGCCAATAACAGGCCATACGCCGCAAACGGCAAATCCTGCTGCGCCAGACCATGGGCAAAGGCCACGGGAACGCGGCAGGCGCGCATCGTACGCGGCGCAGTCACCCCTTGGCACAGCAAGGCAGTCAGCGGCTGCGCTTCCACGGCGCCGCTCCAGGCATGCACGCCATCCGGCAGACAGATATCGAATTCGGGGTTGGCGCCGCCGGCGCGTTCCAATGCGAGGTAGCAGGCCAGAGCACCCAGCGTGCCCAGCTCCGTCCCATGCAAGGCTGCCGCCTGCCGCAAGGCCTGAGCCAGCGCAGGTGCCAGCTCCACGCGCAAGCGCTGCGTGGACATGGCGCCCAGGGCCTGGCCGAAAGGCAGGCAGTCTTCCTGTGCCGGGCGCCGCGGCAGGAAGGCGTCAGCCTCGCTCAGCGCGCGCCGAGGTTCCTTAGCCACGGCTTCCAGCAAGGCCAGATAGCCGGCCGCCAGCGCCTCGACGGCAGCGCCATCGTAGATCGCGCCATCGTATTCGAACAGCGCATTCCAGGCGCTATCCGCGCCGGCTGGAATCACCGTGACGCCCAGCGGGAATTTAGCCAGTCGGTTCGCCAGCGCTTCGGCGACCTCAATCCGCAGGCCGGAGAATTCGACATCGGCGGTCAGGGCCGAATGGAAGCTGAAGAAGACTTGAGCCAGCGGCTGGCCAAGGCCCGGCTCCGGCTGCACCACTTCCACGATGCGGGCAAATGGCAGCTCCGCTCCAGCCAGCGCCTGCAGCAAGGCCTGCTGCGACTCGCGCAGGAAGCCATCGATGCCCTGCTCCGGCCGCGCACGCAGGCGGACCGGCACCAGATTAACGATCATACCGATCAGCTGTTCCCACTCACGCCGGTTGCGATTGGCACTGCTGGTGCCGAGCACGATATCTTCGCTGCCGGCCAGTCGCGAGAGCAGCAGGCCGAAGCTGCCAAACATCAGCTGGAAGACGGTCAGTTGCAGCTCACGGGCGCGGGCATGCAGCGCCGCCACCAGGGCCGCCGGAACCTGCAGGCGCATCAGCGCGCCGCCTGCGTCCGGCGCGCCGCCGTCGGCACGCGTCAGCGCTGCCAGCGGCGCCGGCGCCGGTGCTCCGTCCAGCAGCGCCAGCCACTGCGCCTCCATGGCCGCCGCCTGCGGCGATTGCAGCCATTCCTGCTGCCACAGGCAATAGCTGGCAAACTGCACGGCATCCTGGCCGAGGCCTACCGGCCGCTTGTCGACGATCTGGGAATAGAGCTGCGCCAGTTCGCGCAGGAAAAGACGGTAGGACCAGCCATCATGCACATAGTGGTGCTCCACATGCAGCAGCACATGGCGCTGTGCGCCCAGGCGCAACAGGCGCCAGCTGACCAGCGGCAGCGCGGCTGGGTCCAGCACTTCGCCGCACATAGTTTCCAAGGCCCGCTGCGTGGCGGCGGCTCCGCCATCATCGTCGGCGCTGCAATCCAGCAGTTCCAGCTTCACCTGCCACTCGGTTTCCACCGCCTGCATCAGGCGGCCCTCGCGCAGCTCGAAACGGCTGCGGAAAATATCATGGCGCTCCACCATCAACTGCAGGGCATGCTCCAGCGCCGCGATATCCAGTTCACCATCAAAGCTGATACTGGCCCGGGCCAGATACGCTTCCGGACGGCCGGACAGCTCATTGACGAAAGCCACCTGGCTTTGCGCCAGCGAGGCCGGCAACCAGGTCTGCGCCGGTGCGGATGCGGCCGGCAGCGGCTGATGCGCGGCGCTGTCCACCACACGCCGCGCCAGCGCGCCGATACTCGATGCCAGCAGCACGTCGCTGCCGCCCAGCTGAATGCCGAAGGCCAGGTTGATGCGGTTGGCGATCTGCACCGCCGCCAGGGAATGGCCGCCGCTGGCATAAAAACTGTCGTTCACGCCCGGCGCCTGCACACCCAGCGTCTCGCTCCAGATGGCGGCGATCACGCCCTCTTCCGCGCTCATGCCGGCCGGCACAGCGTCCGCTTCCTGACTGTCGCCCTGCAGCGTGCGCGCCGCCAGCTGATGGCGGTCCACCTTGCCGCTGACATTGAATGGCAAGACCGGCAGGAAATCGAAAAGCGCCGGCACCATATATGCCGGCAGCAGCTGTGCCAGATAGCGGCGCAGCACTCCCGCCTCGGCCTCGGCGCCGCTCCGCGCCACCACGTGCGCCACCAATTGCTTGTCGCCTTGCGCCAGGGTGCGCGGCAGCACCACCGCATCGGCCACCGCGCCATGGCTGCGCAACGCCGCCTCGATCTCGCCCGGCTCGATACGATAGCCGCGCAGCTTGATCTGCTGGTCCACGCGCCCCATGAATTCCAGCGTGCCGTCCGCCAGGCGGCGTCCCAGGTCGCCGCTGCGGTACATGCGGGCCGCGCCGCCGGCAAAGGGGTCCGCCAGGAAGGCGGCACGGCTCAGCTCCGGCCGCCGCAGATAGCCTTGCGCGACGCCCGCGCCGCCGATATGGATTTCACCCACCACGCCATCGGCCACCGTTTGTCCCGTCTCGTCCAGCAGGTAGATCCGGCAGCCTTGAATCGGCAGGCCAATCGGCTCGCTTTCGCCGGTGCCGGCAGAGACGCAGCGATGCAGCGTGCTCCAGATCGTGGCCTCCGTCGGACCATAGGCATTGAACAGCGGCGCGGCATGGCGCCAGCCGCGCGCCGCGGCACGCGGCAGCACGTCGCCGGCGGAAATGACGGCGCGCAGCGCGCATTCCGGCTGCGGCGGCAGTTGCGCCAGCGCGGCCGCCATCACCGTTGGCAAAGTGACGACGCTGATCCGGCTGCGGCACAGAAAATCCAGCAGCAGCGCCGGGTCGTGGCGGCTCTCGGGCGGCACGATGACCAGCGCCGCACCCTGCGCCAGCGCCATCACCAGCTCGAACATGAAGGCATCGAAGGCCGGTGAGGCGAATTGCGCCACGCGGTCGGTGCTGCTCAAGCCGAAGCTGGCCGCCTGTGCCTGGGCAAGATTGCCGATACCCGATTGCGGCACCAGCACGCCCTTCGGCTTGCCGGTGGAACCGGAGGTGTAGATGCAGTAAGCCAGTTCGCCGTGCGTATTTCCGGCCCATGCCTGCGGCTCCGCGTCCGGCGTGGAAGCCAGCCAATGCACATCGACAGGCAGACCGGCGCGCAGCGCGGAATCCGCCGCCGCGTCGCCGATGCAGGCAAACGGCTGCGCGTCTTCGCATAGCGCGGCAATGCGCGCGGCCGGTGCGGCTGCATCGAAAGGCAGGCACACGGCACCCGCCATCTGCACGCCCAGCACGGCCGCCACCAGATCTGCACCGCGTTCCATGGCCAGCGCCACCAGACAGCCGGCCGGCGCGCCAAGGCGGGCCAGCGCGGCGGCATGGCGCTGCGCGAGTTGCTGCAACTCCGCATAGGTCCAGACCTGCCCATCGCATTCGACGGCGGGACGCTGCGGATGCAAGGCCACCTGCTCAAGGAAGAGCTGGTGCATGGTTTTTCCGGTTTCAGCCAACTGCATGGAACACCTCATTTTTCGTTAACGGCCGGATCGCAGGCGTGCAGGCCGGCCTCAAGCCGAAGCTCGATAGGTCAAGAAAGGGAAAAGGCGGCGGCGCTCGGCCGCGCGCCGGATGATCAGACGGGGTCGGGGATGCGCTGTTCTATCTTCAGCTTACCCAGCAGCAGAACCATGAGTGACCACAGCAGGCAAAGCAGGCCGCAGGCGCTGGTCATCATGCCCAGCGGGCCGGCTGCGCCGTCGCCCCACAGGCGCACTGGCAGTCCCTGGCCCAGCATGGGCTGGAACAGACCGGCCGCCAGCGGCACCGACAGCAGGATGGCCAAGGGATTCAAGCCCCAGGCGATCATTTTGCGGATGGCGAAGACGCGGCCCTGGATGGCCGGCGGCACCTCGGCTTGCCAGATGGTCTGGCTTGAGGCATTCATCAGCGGCGTTGCCAGGCCATAGCAGAAGGAGCAGGCCAGCAGCGCCGCCGGCGTGCGCAGCACCCCGAACAGCAGCATGCAGGCGCCGGCCAGCACGCCACCCAGCAGGACGCCATGTTCGTGGCGTTTCAAGCCGCCCGTCAGCGAGAACAGGCTGCCGCCGGCCACGATGCCGGCGCCGCTCAGGCCCATGCACCAGCCCAGCGTCTCGGCCGAAGTGAAGGACAGCAGATACGGCGTCAAGGTGACGGCGAAAATCGAGCAGCCGATATTAATGATGGCGAAGAACAGCAGCAGCGCCGCCAGATCGCGCCGGCCGGCCACCCACTGGAAACCGGCGACGGCTTCGCGCCAGAAGCGCACCAGCGCCGAGCCGCCGGACACCGGCGCCTGCGGCGTGCGTGCAGGGAAGGCGATGGCCGCGATCAAGAGCGCGCATACGGCGTAGGAGAACAGGTCCAGCAAGGCGATACCGGCAATGCCGACCAGCGTAAACAGCGCCGCACCCAGTACCGGATTCAGGATCTGCACGCCGCCGCCCAAGGCTTCGGCCAGACCGTTCACGGCGGCGCGTTGCGCCGGCGGCGTCAGTTCCGCCACCGCCGCCATCGTCGCCGGCCAGCTCAGTGTGGACAGCAGCGCCAGCGACACGCTGGCGGCGCCGACCAGATAAGGATTCAGCAATCCAGCCGCGCTGGCCGCCGCCACGCCGCCCACCGTGGCCGCCGCCAGCAGTTCACAGACAATCAGCAGGCGCTTGCGCGCAAAGCGGTCCACCAGCACCCCCGCAACGGGGGCGAACAACAGCGCCGGCAAAGCCGCCGCCACAGCCAGCGCCGCAAAGATCGCATACGAGCCAGTCTCGCGGAAGACCCAGACATTGAGTCCAAAGCCAGTAAGGGCCGATCCCAGGGCACTGGCAAAGCGGGCGACGATAAGCAGCAGCGGGCCGCGCGGAATGCTATTCAAACTGGATAACAATTACCTTCTCCTTGAGAGACAAGTTCAATGTATGATGCCGATTGTTTTTAAAAAGACAATTCCCGTTATTACGGGTTCATTGCTGAATCGCGGCAAAGCGCAGGGTGCTGGCGACGGCGGCTGGCTGCTTGCGCCCTGGCACTGGCAGGTGCCAGGGAGGGACGGCAAAGGCGCTGGCAGGCGCCGGCATGGAATGGATGACGCCCCGGAAACCGGGTGGCGCGCTCTTGCCCGAACGGTGAGCCGCACGCGGCGGCGCCATTTTTTTGTCTGCAACAAAAACCACAATGTATCCCAACAATTCAGCAACAATTGATAAAAGTGCTTACTGCAAGCGGCGCCGGTGAACGCCGGTTCTGATACGCAGCCGGTCGGCAGCAAATATCAAAAAGATATTCATGCCGATATTACATTGCATGCCAAAATTGTCACAAGGAAAAAGATACAAAAATAAAAACTGTGTATCCAAACTGCAAAAGCAAGCTGGATTTCGTTGTTTATTTGAAACAATTAATAAAAAACCCGCTGCCGAGGCAGCGGGTTTTTGGGGGAGAAGCGCTAACTGCTTACTGCAGTTCGGCGAGTTTCTGCCAGGTGTCGATTACCGAGTCCGGATTCAGCGACATCGACTCGATCCCTTGCTGCATCAGCCACACAGCCAGTTCCGGATGGTCGGATGGACCTTGGCCGCAGATGCCGATGTACTTGCCGTGTTTGCGGCAAGCCTGGATGGCCATGCTCAGCAGCGCCTGCACCGCCGGATCGCGCTCGTCGAAGTCGGCCGCCAGCAGCTCCATGCCGGAATCGCGGTCCAGGCCCAGGGTCAGCTGGGTCAGGTCGTTGGAACCGATGGAGAAGCCGTCGAAGTGTTCCAGGAACTGTTCCGCCAACACGGCGTTGGACGGCACTTCGCACATCATGATGACGCGCAGGCCGTTCTCGCCGCGTTTCAAGCCGTTCTTGGCCAGCAGCGCGATCACTTTCTCGGCCTGGCCCAGGGTACGCACGAACGGCACCATCAGTTCGACGTTGGTCAGGCCCATGTCGTTGCGCACGCGCTTCATGGCCAGGCATTCCATCTCGAATGACTCGGCGAAGTCTTCCGACAGATAGCGCGCCGCGCCGCGGAAGCCCAGCATCGGGTTCTCTTCGTCCGGCTCGTAGCGCGAACCGCCGATCAGCTTCTTGTACTCGTTCGACTTGAAGTCGGACAGGCGCACGATGACTTTCTTCGGCCAGAACGCGGCGGCGATGGTCGCCACGCCTTCGGCCAGCTTGTCGACGTAGAAGGCTTTCGGCGAAGCGTGGCCGCGCGCCACCGACTCCACGGCCTTTTTCAGGTCGGCGTCGATGTTCGGGTATTCCAGGATCGCTTTCGGGTGCACACCAATATTGTTATTGATGATGAACTCCAGGCGGGCCAGGCCCACACCGGCGTTCGGCACCGACTGGAAGTCGAAGGCCAGCTGCGGGTTACCCACGTTCAGCATGATCTTGGTCTTCAGTTCCGGCAGCTCGCCGCGCGAGACTTCCGACACTTCGGTTTCCAGCAGGCCGTCGTAGATCTTGCCCTCATCGCCTTCGGCGCAGGACACGGTGACGAAGGTACCGTCTTTCAGCAATTCGGTAGCATCACCGCAGCCCACCACCGCCGGCACGCCCAGTTCACGCGCGATGATCGCGGCGTGGCAAGTACGGCCGCCACGGTTGGTCACGATGGCGGAAGCGCGCTTCATCACCGGCTCCCAGTTCGGGTCGGTCATATCGGCCACCAGCACGTCGCCTGGCTGCACCCGCTCCATTTCGGACGGATCGTGGATCACGCGCACAGGGCCGGCGCCGATCTTCTGGCCGATCGCACGGCCCGAGGTCAGCACGGTACCGGTCGATTTCAGCTTGAAGCGCTGCTGCGCATCGGTCGCTTTCTGCTGCGATTTCACGGTCTCGGGACGGGCCTGCAGAATATACAGCTTGCCGTCGCGGCCATCCTTGCCCCACTCGATGTCCATCGGACGGCCGTAGTGGCGCTCGATGATGACAGCGTATTTGGCCAGTTCCACGATCTCGGCATCGTTCAACGAGTAACGGTTACGCAGCTCGATCGGCACGTCCACGGTTTTCACCGAACGGCCAGCCTTGGCCTCATTGGTGAATTCCATCTTGATCAGCTTGGAACCGATATTGCGGCGGATCACAGGCGATTTGCCTTGTTCCAGCATTGGCTTGTGGACGTAGAACTCGTCTGGATTGACGGCGCCCTGCACCACGGTTTCGCCCAGGCCGTAGCTGGAGGTGATGAAGACCACATCCTTGAAGCCCGACTCGGTATCGATGGTGAACATCACGCCGGCCGCGCCGACATCGGAGCGCACCATGCGCTGCACGCCGGCCGACAGCGCCACTTCAGCGTGGGTGAAGCCCTTGTGCACGCGGTAGGAGATGGCGCGGTCGTTGTACAGGGAGGCGAAGACGTGCTTCATCGCGTCCAGCACGTTGTCGATGCCGACCACGTTCAGGAAGGTCTCCTGCTGGCCAGCGAAAGAAGCGTCAGGCAGGTCTTCCGCAGTGGCGGAGGAACGCACGGCGAAGGAGACTTCGGTCGACGAATCGGCCACCAGACGGTCGTAGAAGGCGCGGATATCGGCTTCCAGGCGTGGCTGGAACGGGGTGTCCACGATCCATTGACGGATCTCGGCGCCGGCTTGCGCCAGGGAGCGCACGTCGTCGATGTTCAGGCCTTCCAGACGCTCGGCGATGCGCTGGTCCAGCGGCTTGCCGCCAGCTTCGCTGTGGGTCAGGAAGTCACGGAAGGCTTGCGCCGTGGTGGCAAAGCCGCCCGGCACGCGCACACCGGCGCCCGCCAGCTGGCTGATCATCTCGCCCAGCGAGGCGTTTTTGCCGCCGACGGACTCAACATCCGTCATGCGCAGGTGTTCGAACGAGGCCACGTACACGGCCCCGCCTCCCTGGTCCTTCAATGCTGCGTTAGTCATAATGACACCTTTACTGATGATAGAAATCTTTGCGCAGGCATGCAGACATATTCTTGCTTGTTATTCTTGGTGTCGTGCAGCACAATCCTACTGTTGCCTGACATTCTACAGCCTGCGGCGCAAATTGACGATTCACAATACTTACCCACACCACACTAATGACTTTTGAGCAACGTTCCACCCTGCCAGCGTCGGCCCGTACCGTGTTTTTCGTCTCCGATGGTACCGGCATCACGGCAGAAACCTTTGGCCATTCCGTCCTGACCCAGTTCGACCTGCGCTTCCGCCAGATCCGCCTGCCGTTTATCGACACGCTGGACAAGGCTTACGAGGCGGCGCGCAAGATCAACGAGGTGGCGGCTGCCGACGGCCAGCGCCCGATCATTTTCTCGACCCTGGTCAAAACCGAGCTGTCGAACGTGATCCGCCAGTGCAACGGCATGCATATGGACCTGATCCAGACCTTTGTGGCGCCGCTGGAGCAGGAACTGGGCGTGAAATCGACCCACACCATCGGACGTTCCCACAATATTGTCGATAGCGAGGAATACAAGAACCGCATCGAGGCCATCAACTTCTCGCTGGCGCACGACGACGGCCAGTCGCACAAGAACCTGACCTCGGCCGACGTGATCCTGGTGGGCGTCTCGCGCTCGGGCAAGACCCCGACCAGCCTGTATCTGGCCATGCAGTACGGGATCAAGGCCGCCAACTACCCGCTGATCCCCGACGATTTCGAGCGCGGCAAGCTGCCCTCCTCGCTGTACGAGTACAAATCCAAGATTTTCGGCCTGAGCATCACGCCCGAGCGCCTGAGCGAAATCCGCAATGAACGCCGCGCGGGCAGCAAGTACGCCTCCATCGAAAACTGCCGCTACGAGGTCAACGAAGCGGAAATGATGATGAAGCGCGAAGGCATCCGCTGGCTTTCCTCGACCACCAAGTCGATCGAGGAAATCTCCACCACCATCCTGCAAGAGATCAAGCCGGATCGCCGAGAGTATTGAGGCCGGAGCGCTGTGCCCTCCCCTCCCTCAAAAAGGTAAGCGGAAAGCTCGTGCAAACGGGCGCCATCGCTTACCGTCCAATTGACACTCCGTTGGCCGGCAAGCATCCTCACGGAATCACAGGGCCGCACTACAATATCTATAAGGCCAACCAAAATCCGAAAAATTGCCAATGCTTCTGGCAAGCAGTTGGAGCGGTGGCTTCTGCGGCCCTGCCCGCTGAAGCAATACCTATTGAGCCGTTTGTAAATTGAGGAGTGCGACAATGCGCTACCCCGGCGGACAGGAAGTGCGCTTAGGCGATAGAGTGAAGCTTAGCGACGGTGCCGAAGGCGTAGTCGTCTGCTCAATCGATACTGATGAATACCTGCCCGAGTATCCCAAAAGCGATTGGGATTATCTTAAGCACGGGGTAATGCTCAAATTTTCCAAATACGGATTAATTCACTACACGCAACCGGAAGCGGAGATGACGCTTGTTGAGCGGGCTTCGATTACATGACTTTGGCATCTCAGACTAAGCTGTACTGGCTTAAGCTTGAGCTAACACGTGATGTCTGGTCACCGGCGACAGCCGCCCCAAAGCGGAAGTAGCGCACTCTAAATATTTTGAATGCGGTGAATTGATGCTCACGCCCCTGAACAGACCTTTGCTCTGATCAATTGCCCGATTAATTGGCTGGTGAAAACCTAACCAATCCGATCTCTTCCGATTTAGGCTTACTTATCCGCATCAGTTACCGGTTTGTGTTCATAACTATATATACGCGCTATTTTCCAAGCACCGTCCTGGAGCAACATGAGGTGAGTGAAAGAGGCCCTCAACGTTCTCTTCACCACTTTTCCCGACTCAGTACTAAAGAAATCATGCTCACCCATGACTAGGGCGCCATAAATGTCTTTTCCCTTGCGCAATGGAAGTATGCGGAGAGTTTCAGGAACAACCATACGGCGACCTCGGTTCTTGGCGCCATCCATTCCGGCGTTGACTTTGGCCAATGCTTCATACCCTATTATCGAGCCGCCAAGATCATGATAGAACTCGACATCGCTGGTGAGATGGGCCTTCAATGCAGTGGAATGTGAGAAATTAAAGTCGTGCCAGTAGGTATCGTCAGCTTTTTTAACCTGTGCTTCCCAGTCGGTATTTTGGTCTGCGGCTATAACAGGCGACATGGCGGCGAAAGTGGCGAGATAGATAGCAGTAACGAAGGATTTTATGAATTTGCGCATATTTGACTCGACATGAAGTAAATGGACCCAAGGTTGTTACAGGAAGTATCTCTAACCGACGTCTGCTCCTGACAGACTAAAGCCCAGTGTTGCCAAATCAACAAATGAAAACGCGATTACAGTGTTCGGCACATCCGGTGCGAGTACAGAAGCAAGCCAGCTATTGAGTTTCTCGGAAAAATCCATGCCCAGTTTCACTTGACTTGGCGTGTAATTGAATGGCCGGTTTTGGCCGTTCGCATCTCTTTTCGGAGCCTGTCTGCAGTTACCAGACTCTACTTTCAAATGACGGGAGGTGCTCCAGTGGAAATGGGAATTTCGGCTCGAGGGAATTCGACTTCATCACTGCCACCAAGCTTCTATATCTCTCTAGAAGCACCCCACGTGCGCCCCAGTCTTCAGACTCGTCTTCAAGCCGAGGCTCGACAAAGTTTGCACCATCGCTCTCGTCGCCAATCATTATTTTTGTATATTCCCAGTCATACCGAAAAACCACTTCAAACGCGCCAACGAATTCTTGAAGCGCTCGAGCCATTTCATTCTCGTTCATATTCATTCTCTAAGTACATTCAGGATAAGTGCGGAAGACTGCCAATGGCCAAAACCAGATAACCAAATTCTATTGTGTTTTTACTTTTATATAGGCGTAGTCAGATCCTACGATTCCTTTAAACAGAGACACACTCAAAAATCCTGGGATCGAGTCCCATCGGATCACCATTGGTTTAGTGGCAGAAGGATGGGCCTTATTCAAGCCTAGTGCCTTCAGCGCGTCGGCATTGAATGGTACATCTTCCAAATTGCTGATTGTGATCCAGTCAGCTGCTCCGCCAATGAAAACGATTTCGATACTACCGTTACGATATTCACATTTCGGTCCATATTTGATCTTGGAGCACTTGGAAGAACCTAGAATCTGCGCCACATGCTTGGCATCCTTGCCAGCAATCTTAGTCACATCAACTGAGGGCCCTGCCATTACGGCAGTCGAACACAGCATAAGGAACCCTACAACATAACCAAAAAAAGTTCTCATACTTCTCCACGATTTTGATAGTCGCGACAGGCTGCTTCTTGCCAGAAGCGCCAGGATCTGAATGTAAAACTGCACCGTCAATAGAGCTGCGAGGAGTAGAGATCATATGTGTACAGCGCACCATCTTGATCGTATTTAAGTACAGCAAAGCAGATATTCGATTCGATGATTCCACCAGACCCATTTAATCTCCTTGAAGGGGCATCGCTGCTAAATTCCCGATGATCTGCTGATGGCAGCCGAACACCGTCATCCTAGCGGTCCAACTTTTCAACAGAAATCGCTACTTCAAGCACCACCTGGGAATAATTGGTTCCTCCATCTATCGCTGGCTGGGACTTGAGTTCATCCAGCGCAGAGATCATAAGAACCATAGCTCCAACTACAAAAAGGCTGTGGTCATTTTTTTTCGCCGCATAAATGCTCTGCTCAATAAGCGAGCCATCCACTAACCGAAGAGAAAAACTATTTACTTGGTTTCCCCAGCGTGAGTCTTGTCCTGAAAAATAGGTTCGTTCAATTACGCCGGAATGAGTAACCGTTTTTATGCGTTCATTCTTGATGCTTTCCCACCATTCTTCAGAACCAAACAGGCCGTGATTGCCTCTCAGGCCCATACGTGGTCGGGATGCATCTAACGTTAACGCCTGCGCTAATTTGACGCGTTCAGTATCTTCTTCCAGAACCTTAGTGAAGTCGTAAACGAGCTTCATTTTAGGGCCATGGTTAGATAAATTCAGCAACATAAATTCTTGTACTCCTGGCACTTTACTAGACTGGAAAATTCCCAGCGTCCGGTTCTGGCCGTTAGTGCGCCCGATGGCTATCGTTCACTGAAATGACATCCGAAAGGATAAGCAACTCACTATATAGCCAATAATCTAATGCGGATACGAGCCTCCAACGCAATGAGGTCAGACTGGAACACACCAACAGGCCGCCCCAGCACTGGCTCAATCTTTTGCTGATGCAACTCGACGGATCTATCAATAATCATTAAACATCCAACATTCCGCGATTAGAGAATGGGCAATATATCATGAGGGCCATGCGATGAGAGTTTCTGTCAGATACTGTCTCGATTTTCAAGTGTTGTACTTGGACCTGTAGCTAGGCCGACATCCTCAGGCAAGCGCATCATCATGGCAGAACACGTGCTTGTGCCTTGCCCTTCCCCTGTCAGTTTGGGCTTGGCTCCGGTATCATGGCGGTATGAATGAGATTTCTCCTCCCCCGTTTATCATTGGTGTCGCTGGCGGCAGCGGCAGCGGCAAGTCCACGGTTTCCCAGCAAGTACTAGCTTCGTTCGGCGCAGATATGGTTTCGGTCGTGATGCAGGACGACTACTACTGCGATCAAACCGACCTCACCCTCGAGGTTCGGCGCCAGCAGAATTACGACCATCCGCAGGCCTTCGACTGGCCACTCTTGATCCAGCATGTCCAGGCCTTGCGCAATGGACAAACAATCGAGATGCCGGTGTACGACTTCACCGTCAGCAACCGCTCCAACAAGACCATTCCCGTCAAACCAGCCCCGGTCATCGTGATCGAAGGGCTGTTTACCTTGTATAACGCGGACTTGCGCAAAATGATGTCGCTGAAGATCTTTGTCGACACAGCCCCCGACGTGCGCTTCATCCGCCGCATGCAGAGGGATGTTGCCGAGCGCGGCCGCTCGCTGGAAAGCATCGTCTCCCAGTACCTGGAAACGGTGCGTCCGATGCACAAGCAGTTTATCGAGCCGACCAAGCGCCACGCCGACGTTATCCTGCCGCACGGTGCGAATGGACCGGCAGTCGATATCATTACCACCAAGGTGGCGAGTGTCATCGGCCAATTGAAGCGGCCGTGATCCTCCCCCTATGTCGTCATGCTATAGCTTTTTAGACATAAAGATACGGCTGATCCCTTCCTGGCCAGAGCTTACCTCGCCAAACCTGACCCAGCCATTTTTCTCGTAGAATCCGGGCGCCTGGAAGTTGATGGTGTAGAGCACGGCTGAACCGCAGCCGCGCTCGCGTGCTTCGTCCTCAAATGCCTTCAGGACTTGGGTGCCCAATCCCGAGCCGCGCAGGGAATCCGGCAGGTAGAACAGGTCCAGAAACGCCAAGCCAAGGGAGGTTCTGCCGAGGGCGCCTCCCAGTATCCCATTGCCATCAGGGCCTTTGACCATCACGCTCAGGGGACGTCGATCGCTGAAGCCCGCTTTCAGTTCATTGAACTCATCCAAGCCCTTGCCGATGACTTTCTCGAACTCAGTGTCGGCCTTATCGCCGATAACAATAACGCTCTGTTTCAAATTTTTCCTTTCCTATTTAACGCTGGGGATGCCCATGCTTGTCATGACTCGTACAGCGTTGTCCTTGCAATCAAGATCGTCGGGCCTGGAATCGATAAGTTGGACCAAGGAGCGCAGATGCGCCTTGTTTTGGGCCAGCCGCACTTCCAGCGATTCGATATCGGCAATTTTCTTGTGCAGCGCGGCGATTAATTCCTCATGCCGCCATGAAGAAATATCTTCCGGCAGCACCTGCTTGATTTCCTCAAGTGAAAAGCCGACCCTCTGGGCATCGTTGATGATGGCAAGCAGCGCTACCGCTTCCAGCGGATAGTCCCGGTAACCGTTGGACAGCCGGCTTACAGCCTTCAACAATCCTTTGGACTCGTAGAACCGAATGGTCGATGCTGCTATACCGCTACGTTTGGCTAATTCGCCGATTTTCATTGAACCTCCCTCCCCGGCGATTTTAAGATGAAACAGAGCTGATCGCCGCGATACTTTCTTTTCTCCAGCTAGTTCCTATTGCCAAGGGCATTCAGCAGGGCTTGAGCCACTTCCTTGCTCGACCCGGGGTTCTGGCCGGTGACGATACGGCCGTCGGTGACGGTAAAACTGCGGAACGGAAGCAGCGATTTTTCATACCTGGCCCCTTTTGCCTCCATTTCGCTTTGCAGGGCATACGGCACTTGGTCCTTCACGCCGGACAGCGTCTCTTCGAAGTTCGAGAACCCCGTTACGCGGCGGCCTTCTATCAATGGCTTGCCCTTGGCATCCTCCAGGTCCAGCAGGCCGGCGGCGCCGTGGCACACCGAAGAAACAATGCCGCCATCGCGATAGATGCCCTCAGCAATCCGCTTGAGTTCCTTATTGCCCCGGAAATCCCACATCGTTCCATGCCCGCCGGCATAGAAGATGGCTTGATAGGCGGCGGGGTCAATCTCGGCCGCCGCTTTCGTCGATTGCAAAGCTGCCATGAAAGCCGGATCGTTCAGATGCTCCTTTGCCGCGCTATCGACATACAGCCAACCGAGGCTGCGCTCATCCAATGGGGTAACGCCGCCTTCGGGACTGACAAAATCCACGGCGAATCCTGCGCCTTTCAGTGCGTCATAAACATGCGTCAGCTCGGTAAGCCACAGCCCGGTATGGTCGCTCCGGGTCGGGTATTCGGAGTGATTGGTCATGACGATCAGCACCCTTTTCGCACCGCCTAAAGACACTGGCGTGTACGCCGCCGGCGCGGCGGCCACGATCTTCATGAAGAGTATCGGCAGTACGGCAAGGAGAACCTTCTTGAAAATTCTCATGGGAGCTGGCCTCCAGATAGTTGGACTTACATGGCCACTATAAGCTTAAAGTCAACTTGAATGTCAAGCGAAAGAAAAGGTGAAAAATTTTCGTTTTTAATGCTTGACCTTGAAGTGAACTTTAAGCTTATCGTGGGGCCATTGCAACCCTGGAGATAGCAATGAATCCCTTTAGTGAACTGACCTTACCCAATGGCACCGTCATTCCGAACCGCCTTGCCAAAGCGGCAATGGAAGAGAACATGGCCGACGGCAATCACGCGCCCTCCGATCGTCTGATCCGGCTGTATCAGGCGTGGGCGGAAGGCGGCATCGGCCTGATGATTACCGGGAATGTGATGGTCGATCGCCGGGCCATGACCGGCCCGGGCGGCGTTGTGCTCGAAACCGCACAATCCATGGACCGCTTTGAAGAATGGGCCAGGGTGGCCCAGTCGCAAGGGGCTCAGGTCTGGATGCAAATCAACCATCCCGGACGCCAGATGCCCGCCGCTCTCGGCCAGGAAACCATCGCGCCGTCCGCCATCGCCATCGACCTGGGCAATCTGTCCAGCCAGTTTTCCAAGCCGCGCCAAATGAACGAGGAAGACATTGCCGACGTTAAGCGCCGCTTTGTCAGAACCGCGCAACTGGCAAAGCAGGCCGGCTTCAACGGCGTGCAGATTCACGCCGCGCACGGCTACCTGCTCAGCCAGTTCCTCTCCCCCATCACCAACCAGCGCAATGATCGCTGGGGCGGCTCCATCGAAAACCGGGCCCGCTTGCTGGTCGACATCGTCAAGGAGGTGCGGCAGGCTGTGGGCAAGAACTTTGCCGTGGCGGTCAAGATCAACTCGGCCGACTTCCAGCGCGGCGGCTTCAGCCCCGACGACGCGAAGAAAGTCGTCGCGATGCTCAATCCTTTGAAGCTGGACCTGATCGAGCTGTCCGGCGGCAGCTACGAGGCCCCGGCAATGCTTGGACAGTCCCGCGATGGCCGCACGCTGGCGCGCGAAGCGTATTTCCTCGAATTCGCCAAGGACATCGCCACCGTTGCCGACATGCCGGTCATGGTCACCGGCGGCATCCGGCGCTACCAGGTCGTGGAGCAGGTGCTGAGCAGCGGCATCGATATGGCAGGAATGGGCACGGCGCTGGCGGTCGATCCGAAGTTGCCGGCAGCGTGGCGCTCGGATCGCTCCGCAACCGCCCTGCTGCGGACCATCTCCTGGAAAAACAAGGTGATGGCCTCCGCCGCCCACATGGCGATGGTCAAGTACCAGTTGCGGCGCCTGAGCAAAGGGAAAAGCAGCAACCCGGGTGTCCTCCCCGTTTTCGCACTACTTGAACAGCGGCTGCAAACCGGCATGCAGAACAGGAACTATCGCCGCAAGATGAGCGGCTCTCCTGTCCCGGCATAACAATCGATAGAAAGGTGTACAGAATGAATATCCAGAAGATGAAGGTAACGTTAGGATTGGCTGTGAGCTTGCTTGCCCCCCAATCCTGGGCCGGCAATGCGGCCGAAAGCAAACAGGTTCACATCAATCTCGGCGGCCATGATGTGCCGGTCGTTGCGGGCGGCTTGTATGATCGCTACCGCTCCAATCCGCCGCTGTCCGTCATTGCGGCGGAAGCGCCCGACATCGATCTCAGCTGGTTCAAGGGGCTGAAGAAAGAGAAAGCCGATATCGGTTTTGAATCCTACTCCCCCAACTTCTACTACAAGAACAGCAAGATCACCGCTGTCTTCACGGCCGACATTCGCCGTTTGCGCGAGCTGATGCCGGAGAAAATCCTGAAAGAGGTGCAGCCGCTCCAGGTCTGGCCGGGTCGCGGAGTGGTGGCATTGACGGCCTACACCTACCAGTACTGCGACAACGACAGCTACAACGAGATTTCGCTTTCCATCGTCACCAACAAACCCGGGAAATCCAGTTTCGGTCCATTCACCCTGCTTGGGCAATCCTCCTCCGGCGATTTTTGGGGCTACGTGCTGAAGCTGCCGGTGAATACCGAACTGGCGCGGGTAAGGGGTGTCGTCGGCTACAACCTGCCCAAATGGTTGACCGGTATCGAGTACAAGGAAAGCGACAAAACCGTCTCCTTCGTGGTAAACGACAGCGAAACCGGCAAGGTAGACTTTGTTTTTGAAGGAAAAAAACTCAACGAGCTTGCGCATAAGCCCGAAGTGGTCAAAAGCAGCTTCACGAACCTCGACAACGACGGCCAGCTGACATACGGCTACGCCCTCTCGCGGCAACTTGGCTATGCCTCCAGCACGAGTGCCGAATCTGCCGAGCTGAAACTGAACGAAGGCAGTTTTTCGACTTATATCAAATCGCTTAAGCTGGGCAAGATGCTGAAGTACGAATACGTTCCGGAATTCCAGAGCGCGCTCTACGCACCCAAACCGTTGACGGATCTACTCCAGTAACCTGGAACATTCCCTGCGCAGCGCAGCGGGAGTCATTGAGCCAGCAGCCCGCTCGATTCCCTCTGCTTTGCTGCGCATTCGGCTTGACCGGAGAAAGCCAATATCGCCTTACCCTCTTAACGCCAAACCTTCCGCTCCTTGGCTCAGCAATTCCTCGATGAGTTCCGCAACCGCACTTGCTGGAGCGGAGCCAAGATCGATACAAAATCGCACGCCCCCATCTATTTGCTTGGCATCGCTCATAAAATGCACGACCCCGTATAAACCCTCGGCATTTTGGGGATTTGTGTCGTCCTCGTCGAACCACCTCATGAACCAGTTTTGTATTGGTGTCCTGGCCATATCCGCTGAAAGCCCTGCAATGTCGAGCGTCAGCCAGTCCCACGAAAAGGTTGATATGTCCAGCAGCTTGCCATCCAGCTCTAGGCGTATCGGCGCGAGTTCCATGCGCTGCGCGGTCTCAATCGAGCAAACCTCTCCGGTATCCTTGCGGACGAAATCATAACGACACGGCGTGCCGAACATGCCATCGCGAGCCGCCTGGCCATCTGATAGGCGTAGTACCGGCTCAATATGATATTCATGTTCATCGGCCACACTCGATAATTCATCAAGATACGGACGCCGCATTCCATCCAGCAGTTCTACAATTTTCATTACAAGGATCCCTGTTTTCAATCGAAGGTTACAACAGCATTAATGGCATCGCTCAAGACGGCTGCGCCGCCAGCCGTGGCAGATAGCTGGCGACCATCGCCGCCGAGACCTTCGCCACTTCGCGCGGGTTAAGCGGAACGTCGAACAGCAGCTCGACGCCAGCATAGATCATGTCGATGGCCACACGGCCGGCCAGCATCAACTCCTCCGGCGGAACGTGCGGGAAGGCTTCGGCCAGCAGGCCCGCCTGCGCCTCCGCCACCATCGCATGCGAATCCAGGCGGACGTTCTGCACGGTCGGCACCGCGCGCAAGGCACGCAAGATCCAGACGCCGCCCGGCATCTCGTCCGTGACCGCATAGGTTTCAAGCAGCAGGCCCGCCAGCGCTTCTTCAATACCCGGCACGGGGCCGGCCAGCACCTCCGCCGTGATCCAGCGCGGAATCAGCTCGTTCTGCTTGTCCATCAGACGCTTGCCCAACTCGCACAGCAAGGCGTACTTGTTCGGGAAGTAGCGGTACAGCGCGGGCGGCGTCAGGCCGGCGCGCTCGCACACCATATTCGTCGACAGGCGTTCGATGCCGACGTCGGCCAAGAGCTCGGCCGCCGCTTTCAAAATCAGTTCGTAAGTTTCCGTGCCGCGCTGCTGCGCGGGCATTTTTTTGGCTGTCAGGCTGGGTTTGCGTTTGGTGCTGCGAATAGCCATGTGTCGAAAAAGTTGAAGACGTGTTGGGGATGAATTATCCCATGAATAAAATTGTTGCTAAACGATAGTCATAACTATACGATAGTTAAAACTACTAAAACTGGAGGAGACATGAAAAAGTTGCTTGCAATTTGGATGTGTACCTGCGCCGGCACCGCATTCGCCGCCGCACCAGAAGAAGCCAAGGGCTTGTGGCTCACCGCCGAGAAGGACGCGGTCATCGAGTTCAATGCCTGCCCGGACCGCGCCAGCTCCCTCTGCGGCCGCATCGTCTGGGACAAGGACGCCGGCACCGCCAAGGACACCTGCGGCGAACAAATCGCGCAACTCAACCGCTACGACGGCGAGGCCTGGCGCGACGGCTGGATCTACGACCCGCGCGACAAGAAAACCTATAAAGGCACGCTGCGCGTCAAGGACCGCATCCTCAAGATGCGCGCCTTCGTCGGCGTCGAAGTGCTCGGCCAGACCGAGCAGATGACGCACGTCGATGCCATGCCGGCCACGCCGGTCTGCAAAAAATAAGTAGCTGCCGCAGTTTCGTCGCACCAAAACAAAAAACAACCGGAGACTCCCATGCGTCACATTTCCACCGCCGTTTTGGCGGCTATGGCTTCGTTCGCCCTTTTTTCCCTGCCCTCGCACGCCACCGAGCGTGAAGTCGCGTCCTACGCGCTCGATACCAATGTCACGGTGTTCAACGATCTGCGGACGCGCGGCCTTTCCGATTCGCTGATGCGGCCAGCGGTGAAGCTGGGCCTGCAGCTCGCCCACGAAAGCGGCTTGGTCGCCATCGTCGAAGTGGTCAACGTGAGTAAGAAACAATTCCTGAATGGCCGGGGCATCGATGTGACGCTTGGCGGCGGCTACCGCTTCGGTGATCCCGAGGCTTGGCATTTCGGCCTTGGACTCGCGGCAGAACTCTTCCCCGGCGCGAAGTTCGAGGCGCCGCATGGCTTCGATATGACGGAGTTCACGCCCACCGACGTGCGCAGCACCAGCTACAGCAGCCGCTTTGCCCTGTTCGAATTCGGCTACGGCAATATCGAAGGCCGCCTTCTCGATGTCATCTCCAAGACCTATCGCGGCGCCGATACCGGCGGCGTCTGCGGCTCGCTACTGCAGTTCTCCGCCGATCCGACGCCAGCCTTCGAATGCTATGCGCGCGGCGACCGCAATTCGCGCGGCTCCCTGCTCTTCGACCTCACCTATAAAACCGACATCGCTCCGGCCACCACGCTCACGCTGCATGCAGGCCGGCAGCGCGTCGCCAACTTCTCCGAAGCGAATTTCAACGATTACCGCATCGGCTTGACGCGCAAGCAGTGGGGATTTGAATGGAATGCCGACTGGGTCATGACCCGCAACAAGGTGCGCGAACTCTATCTCACCCTCGACGGCAGCAAGGTGCGCGCCATCGACAAGGACAAGCTGATGCTGTCCGTGACGCGCCGCTTCTGAAGGGGAATCATGAAAATCCGATTCGCCATCTCTGGGGCGCTATGCCTTGCCGCTGCCTTCGGCGCGCAAGCCGAACCGACCGAACGCCAGATCAAGCTATTACAGAACAACTGCGTCCAATGCCACGTCCGGCCCAACACCGGCACACCCTTGATGGGCCGGCCCGAGGACTGGAAGGACCGCAAGCGCCAGGGCGAGGAAGCCATGCTGCGCAACGCCATCCAGGGCTTGCGCGGCATGCCGCCTTCCGGCTATTGCGCAGCCTGCGACGAAACCGACCTGCGCGTGCTGGTGCGCCTGGTAGCCGGATTGAAGGAGAAGCAATGACGCAAACGAGCCGACGCCGTTTTCTCGAAGCGACAGCGGCCGGCATGGCCGCTACCCTGCTGCCGGGCTGCGTATCCCGCTCCTCCGAGCCGCAAATGCCAGTACCCTATGAACTGGGCAAGCCGCTGCCATGGGTGAACTGGGCGGGCAACCAGCACTGCCTGCCCGCCCAGCGCCTGGGGCCAGCCACGGAAGCGGAAGTGGTCGATATCCTGCGCCAGGCCAAGGGCGTGGTGCGCGCTGTGGGTTCGAGCCACTCCTTCAGCGGCGTGGTACCGACCGGCGATACCCTGGTCGCCACCGATTTGCTGAGCGGTCTGGCCAGTCACGACGCGCAAACGCTGCAGGCCGAATTGTGGGGCGGCACGCGGCTGCACGATATCGGCCCGCTGCTGGAGAGCGTCGGCCAGGCTCTGAGCAATATGCCCGATATGGATTACCCCTCGCTGGCCGGCTCCATCGCCACCTCGGTCCATGGCACCGGGCCGCGTTTCGCTTCGCTGTCGAACTATGTGGCGGGCCTCACGCTGGCGACGCCGGGCGGCGAGCTGCTTGACTGCTCGGCCACGCAGAATGCGGAGATCTTCAATGCCGCGCGCACGTCGCTCGGCGCGCTCGGCATCGTCACCCGCATCCGGATGCAGAATCAGGCGGCGTTCCAGCTCACCGAAGTTAACCGCATCGAGAAAACGGAAGACGTGCTGGCCGATCTGGACAAGCGCATGGCCCAGCACCGGCACTTCGAATTCTTGCCCCTGCCCCATTCGGATTTTTGCGTGACGGTGGCGACCGATCCGGCCAAGCCGGGCGACAGCAAGGCCGGGGAAGACGATCCCCAGGTCGTTCTCGATCTGCGCAAGATTTTCAACGCCGTGAGCTGGATGCCCAATTCAAGCGCCGTCTATGACTGGCTCCTGAAAACCCTGCTGGGCGGCGCCGGATCGACCATCAATACAGGTCCGTCCTACAAGGTGTTTCCGCATGTGCGGGTGGTCCGCTTCCGCGAAATGGAATACACGGTGCCGCTCGAATCGGGTCCGGCCTGCGTGCGCGAAATCCTGAAGACGATGCGCGACAAGAAAATCCCGGTGTGCTTCCCGCTGGAGTACCGGCACGTTGGGGCGGACGATATCTGGCTGTCGATGTTCGAGGGGCAGCCCGGCGCGTCCATCTCGGTGCACCAATTCGGCGATACCGACTACCGGCCCTACTTCGCCGAGATCGAGCCGATATTCTGGAAATACAAAGGCCGGCCGCACTGGGGGAAAATTCATACGCTCGATGCGCCGCGCCTGTCGGCCCTGTATTCCCGGCACTGGAAGGACTTCCACGAAGTTCGCCGTTCGCTCGACCCTCAGTCCAAGATGCTCAACGCCCACCTGAAACATATTTTCGGAGCTTGATATGGTTTCACGCCGTACCTTACTGCTTGGCGGCACAGCCGCCGCTGCAACTGCCCTCGCCTTCTCCAGGCCAGCCGAATCCAGCGGCGGGCATGCGCCCTACTACGCCAAGCTCAATACCCTATTGCGCAAGCAAGGCATCGACAGACCCGTGCTGCTGATTGACCTCGACCGGCTTGACCGCAATATCGACCGCGTCGTCCAGTCAGCCAAAACCGGAACGCCGCGCACCTTCCGCATTGTGGCGAAATCGGTTCCCAGTCCGGCGCTGGTCGAGTACATTGCCAAACGCGCGGGCACGGAATCGGTAATGGTGTTTCACCGTCCCTTCATCCAGGAGCTGGCGCGCCTGCGGCCGCAATCCGATCTGCTGCTTGGCAAACCGATGCCCGTGGCGGCCGTGGATACCTTCTACAAGCAGCACAAGGGGCCGTTCGACCCGTCACGGCAGCTGCAATGGCTGGTCGATTCCGATGCGCGGCTGGCGCAGTATCTCCAGCTGGCGAAGGGACAGGGACAGCACCTGCGCATCAATCTGGAAATCGACGTCGGCCTGCACCGGGGCGGCTTTACCAGTCCTGCCGCTGCGGCGCAGGCACTGCGCGTCATCGCCGCCAATCCGGAGCAGCTGATGTTTTCGGGCTACATGGGCTATGACGCGCACATCATGGGCTTGCCCGGGATGCTGGTCCAGGGCGAGGTCGCCAAGGTCAAGGCCCGCTATGCGGCCTTCGCCGACATGCTGGCCAAGGAATTTCCCCAGTTGCAGCAAGGACCGCTGACCTTCAACGGCGCGGGCAGCCCGACTTTCCGCCATCACGAAGCCGGCTCGCGCATCAACGATATCTCCGTCGGCACCGCCTTGCTCAAGCCATCCCATTACGACCTGCCGGCGCTGGCCGACTTTGAACCGGCAGCTTTCATCGCAACGCCCGTCCTGAAACGCCATGCCAACACCGGCGTCCCGACCATGGAGTGGCTGAGCGGCCCGATGGTCGCGTGGGACCGCAACAGCGCCGACATCCTCTTCGCCTACGGCGGCAACTGGCTGGCCAACCCGGAATCGCCTGCCGGGATCACGAAGGCGGGCCTGTACACCAGCTCAAACCAGGAAGGCTATCTTGCCGCCAAAGGCGTCGCCCTCGCGCCTGACGACTTCATGTTCCTGCGGCCGACGCAATCGGAAGCCGTGCTGCTGCAATTCGGCGATCTGGTCGGCATACGCGGCGACAGGATCGAATGCCGCTGGCCGGTGCTGGAAGCCCATATTTAGGTAACCAAAAGAAATTGCTTTTGATGCAATTTCATGTTTCAATCAATGGGTGACAAGCAATATATTTCTGGCACGCAATCCATTTTAGAAATATGAACATGAAAAAAAACGCATCACATCGCCTGGCGCCACTGGCCTTGGCCTTGCCCCTGCTGGCGCACGCCGGCCCCGCCATCGACCTCAAGGCAGCCCTAAAGGCAGGCTTGCAACAGAACCAGGGCACGCCTGCCGCAGCAGAGAATGGCGCCAAACTTGCGCCCGGCCAAAGCGTCGACTCTACGGTGGTTACGCCTGTCCTGGCGGGTATCAAGGCACTCGATATCGGCGGCGTGCGGATCGGCATGTCGGCCGATGAGGCCAAACAGGTGCTCAAGAAACTCAATCCTTCTTTTCACCAGGAAAACCTGCCCATGATCGGCGATGCGGTACGCGGCTTCGTCATGACCAACGATACCCGTCGCATGCAAGTCTATCCAACCGGATTGGATCGTTTTACCTTGTACGTCAACGAAGCGAATAATGTCTTCTTCGTGAAACGGGAATTGCTGCAATTGCCGCCCGAGCGCCAGATCGTCAGAACCACCTTCTTCAATTCGCTCGCTGAAAAATTCGATGTACCTGGCATCGATACCCGCGCCCGCAAGAATCATATTGCAGTCTACAGGTGGATGCACGACATGCAAGGCCGCCAGTACTTTGACAACAGTGACTCCAGTTTCAATCCTTGCCAGGCACAAGGAAGTTATGCCGGAAATTATCTAGGATTCCAGGAGAGCCCTCCGCCGACTTGCGCGGCTACGATTTCCGCCCAGGCGTTTTCAGACTCTAAAAATCAAGAGCTGGTCAACGGCTATCTGATCACGATAGCCGCCCCATGGCTGCGGCATGATGCGGCTGCCGTGCACGCTGGCGCCAACGCGGCGGCCCGCCAGCGGCAAGCCGAGCAGGATAAGGTCAGAGAGAATAAGCCGCAGCTCTAATGTCGGCTTCCATGTCCGGCTGAGAAGCCGTTTTCAGAAGAAGTGGCGCCAGTCCGCGAGCCAGGCGGGAATCGCTTCCACCGGCATCGGACTGGCGATGTAGAAGCCCTGGGCGTAGGTGCAACCCAAGCCTTGCAGGAAGTCCCAGTCCTGGCGGGTTTCGACGCCGACGGCGCAGGAATGGCGGTCCAGGCTGCGCGCCAGGCCCAGGCAGGATTTGAGCACGGTGCCGATGGCGCGTTTTCTTGAAGCGCCATCGACGAAGCTGCGGTCGATCTTCAGCTCAGAGAATGGAATGGCCGCGAGCAGTTGCAGGTTCGAACGCGCCGTGCCGTAGTCATCGATGGCGAGGCCGAAGCCCAGCATGCGCAGGCGCAGCAGGCGCTCCAGGAAGTGGGCGTTGGTGGAGAGCACGGCCGATTCGGTGATTTCAAACGTAATGTAGTCGGCCAGGATGCGGTGGCGTTCCAGGCAGGCCGTCATCTGCGGTATGAACTGGGGATGGGCCAGCGTGGTCGGATCGACGTTGATCGAGAAGGAAAGCGGGATGTTCTGGTCGTGCAGCAGGCGGCAGGCGGCCACGGATTTTTCGATCATGCTCCAGTCGAGGAAATCGATGCGGCGATTGTCCTCCAGCACGCCGACAAAGGCGGCCGGCCCGAGCACACCATGCTGGGGATGGCGCCAGCGGGCGAACATCTCCAGCCCTTTCAGCTGCCCGGTTTCCAGTTCGATCTTGGGCTGGAAGAAGGGATCGAATTCGCGCGCCTGCAGGCCGCGGCCTACGTCGGCAAAACTAAACGATGGCAAATTCGCCGGACTGGCCAGGACGATGGGCGCGGTGTAGTTGGCGATCAGCGGTTGCAGGCGGGTGATGCTGAGCGGCTTGCCGATGGCGCCCAGCAGATTGACGCCGTAGGCCAAAGCCATGGTTTCGACGCAAAACAGCAGGTCGCCGCCTTGCGCTCCGACCACGATCAGGCCGGCCTTGCAGTCGGAATCCGACAGGCGGCGGATCAGTTCCAGCGCATCGATGCCGGGCAGGCCCAGGTCCAGCACGGCGATATCGATGGGCGGCTCGCTGCCTTCCAGCAGATTCAGGGCCGTTTGTCCATCGCCCACCGCCGAGACGCGCACGGCGCCCATATGGCGCAGCAAGCCGCCCAGCAGCTCGCGCTGCACCGGTTCGCCTTCCGCCACCAGAAAATGCAAAGCCGCGATATCCATGGATCGCTCCTGTACGCGCGCCGCGAGGGCGTTGTGGCGCGCGCCAAAGCCGCGCCGGGGCGAAAGCAGGCCGTGTGCCCGCTCTCTTAAGCCTGATTCTGCCTGACTTGCTCGAAAAAGCATACCGCCGCGCATGCGGCGACGTTCAGCGACTCGACCTTGCCAAGGTGGGGAATCACCACCTGGTGGCGCGCCAGCGACAGCAGCTCGTCCGAGACGCCCTGCCCTTCATGGCCCAGCACCCAGGCCACCGGCTGGCGCAGGTCGACATCGTACAGGCGCTGCTTGGCGTAGCCGCTGGTCGCCAGCGTGGCGATGCGGGCACTCTCCAGCAGCGGCGCCAGTTCGACATTTTCGAAAATATCCAGCACGAAGTGGGCGCCCATGGCCGCGCGCAGCACCTTGGGCGACCAGCAGAACGCCGTGCCGGGGCTGCAATACACTTCCTTGATGCCGGCGGCCGCTGCGCTGCGCAGGATGGAGCCGACATTGCCGGGGTCTTGCAGATTGTCGAGCAGGACGGCGTTCACCGTCAGCGCGGCCGGAGTGTCGCGCTGCGGCGTTTCGACCATGAACATCAGGCCAACGCCGTGTTCAACCTGGCTGATGGCGTTGTACAGCGCGTCGGGCAGGCTGAGACAGTGGGCGTGGTGGGACTGCAGCTGCATCACGATGGCCGCCACTTCCGGATGGTGCAGCGCCGATTCGCTGACGATGCACTGCTCCGGCGCGCCGCGCAGCTGCAGCCAGGTTTCGCACAGGTGCACGCCATCCAGCAGGGTGCGGCCGGCCTTGCGGCGCGCCTGCGAGCTGGTGGCCAGCTGCTTGAGTTCCTTGTATTGCGCGTTGTCGCGCGAGGTGATCGATTTCATCGCAGCGCCTCCAGCACCTTGCGCACCGGCGCATAGGAACGGCGGTGCACCGGCGATACACCGTGCAGTTGCAGGCGTTCCAGATGCAGCGCCGTGGGATAGCCCTTGTGCTGGTCGAAGCCGTATTGCGGATACTGCAGATGCAGCTTGACCAGCGCCGCATCGCGCGCGGTCTTGGCCAGGATCGAGGCGGCCGAAATGGCTTCCACCTTATTGTCGCCATCGACAATGGCAATGGACTGGACCTTCATCACCGGGCAGCGGTTGCCGTCGATCAGGGCCAGGGTCGGCACGGTGGACAGCGCCTCGACCGCGCGCCGCATGGCCAGCATGCTCGCCTGCAGGATATTGATCTTGTCGATTTCCTCTTCCGACGCTTCGGCGATGGCCCAGGCCACGGCATTCTGCATGATCAGCGGCGCCAGCGCGTCGCGCTTGGCCTCGGTCAGCTTTTTCGAATCGCGCAAGCCGTCGATGGGACGGCCGGGATGCAGGATCACGGCGGCGGCGAACACGGGACCGGCCAGCGGGCCGCGTCCTGCTTCGTCCACGCCGCAGATGATTTCGTCGGGCGAATCCGGCAAGTCGTCAAACAGGCCGTTTTGTTGGTTCTTCACTTTGAATTGATCACTTTCATGACCGCTGCCGCACCTTCGGCCGCGCTATTGCGCAGCAGGCTGTGGTGCATATCGGTAAAGCGCTGCGCCAGGCGCAGGCGGTGCGGCGCATCGCTGAGCTGCTGCCACATGGCTTCGGCCAGGGCTTCGGCGCTGGCGGCGTTCTGCAGCAGTTCCGGCACCAGGAATTCGCGCGCCAGGATGTTCGGCAGGCCGATCCAGGGCTGGTAGCCCATATGGCGCATGATTTCCCAGGAAGCGCGCATCATCTTGTAGGCGATGACCATGGGCTTCTTGAACAGCGCCACTTCCAGCGAGGCCGTGCCGGAGGCCACCAGCACCGCGTCGGCGGCGCAGATGGCGGTGTGCGACTGGCCGTCCAGCAGCGTGATTTCCACGTCCTGCAGGCCGGCTTCGGCCACCAGCTGCAGGAAATACTGGCGCTGCTTCTCGCCCGCCATCGGCGCGATGAAGCGCAGCGAACGGTCGCGCTGCTTGAGCAGCTTGCAGGCGCCGACAAAGGCAGCGGTGTTGTACTTAAGTTCGGACATGCGGCTACCGGGCATCAGCGTGACCACATTGGCATCCTCGGGCAAGCCAAGCTGGCGGCGCGCGCCCGCTTCGTCCGGATTCAGCGGAATCACTTCCGCCAGGGGATGTCCAACATACGTCACCGGCACGCCAGCCTGCCGGTAGATCGCTTCCTCGAACGGAAACACCACCAGCATGTGCGAAACGGATTTGATGATTTTCTTGATGCGTCCACCGCGCCAGGCCCAGATCTGCGGCCCGATATAGTGCACGGTGGGGATGCCGGCCTCTTTCAGGCGCGCTTCCAGCCCCAGGTTAAAGCCCGGATAGTCGGCGCCGATGAAGACCGCCGGCCTTTCGGCCAGCAGCTGCTCGCACAGGGTGTTCTGGATGCCTTTCAGCTCGCGGTAGCGCGGGATGATTTCGAACAGGCCGCGCACGGTGAGCTTGTCCATCGGCCAGTGCGATTCGAAGCCTTGGGCCAGCATGTTCGCGCCGCCGATGCCGTGGAAGCGCGCCTCGGGCAGCTGCGGACGCAGGCCGCCCAGCAGGCGGCTGGCCAGCAGGTCGCCGGATGGTTCGCCGGCGACGACCGCGATCGAGAGATCAGCGAACGATGCCACGGCTTGCCGTATCCAGGAACTCGCGCATGGCGCGCACATGGACGTCGCCGCCGCTGGCCACCACATCGGCTTCGGCTTCCTGCGCCAGCAGGGCCGCCTTGGCCTCTTCCAGCGTCAGGCCGGAACGGTACAGGGTCTTGTAGGCGGCGCGGATGGCGTTGATCTGCTCGCGCGTGAAGCCGCGGCGCTTCAGGCCTTCGATATTCACGCCATGGGCCTGGGCCGGATTGCCATTCAGCAGAACGAAGGGCGGCACGTCCTGGGTCAGGCTGGTGCTCATGCCGACGAAGGCGTGAGGTCCGATCTTGCAGAACTGGTGCACGTTGGCGAAGCCGCTCATGATCACCCAGTCGCCGATCTCGACGTGGCCGGCGAGCTGCGCGTTGTTGGAGAAGATCGTATTGCTGCCCACCGTGCAGTCGTGCGCCAGGTGGACGTAGGCCGAAATCCAGTTGTCGTTGCCGAGCGTGGTCACGCCCTTGTCCTGCACCGTGCCGGTGTTGAAGGTGCAGAATTCGCGGATGGTGTTGCGGTCGCCGATCACCAGGCGGGTCGGCTCGCCGCTCCACTTCTTGTCCTGCGGCGCGGCGCCGATGGAGGAAAACTGGAAGAACTGGTTGTCCTTGCCGATCGTGGTGTGGCCCTCGATGACGACGTGTGGACCGACCTTGGTGCCGGCGCCGATCGTCACATTGGGACCGATGACCGAGTAAGGGCCGATCTCGACGCCCTCGTCCAGCTGGGCCTTCGGATCGACGATGGCGCTTGGGTGTACGGTTGCCATTACTGCCCCGCTGGCTGGCTCGCGTCGGCGGCGTTACGGATGGTGCACATCAGTTCACCTTCCACGGCAACCTGGCCGTCCACGGTGGCGACGGCCTTGTACTTCCAGATGCCGCGCGCAACGCGCAGGATTTCCACGTCCATTTTCAGCTGGTCGCCAGGACCGACCGGGCGCTTGAAGCGCGCATTGTCGATGCCCACGAAGTAGACTACCGAATTCTCGTCCGGCTTGATGTTCATGGTCAGGAAGGACAGGATGGCAGCGGTTTGCGCCATCGCTTCGATCATCAGCACGCCCGGCATCACTGGCTTGTGCGGGAAGTGGCCGTTGAAGAACTCCTCGTTCACGGTCACGTTCTTGATGGCGGTGATGCTCTTGCCCGATTCCCAGTTCAGCACGCGGTCCACCAGCAGCAGCGGATAGCGGTGCGGCAGGAATTCCTTGATTTCGCAGATGCCCAGGGTTTTGTTTTCAGTAGTCATGATTCGTCTTGATTCGTTATCGTTTTAATGGTTTTTTCCAGCGCGCGGATCTTGTCGCGCATGGCCGACAAGTTGCGCACGATGGCAGCGGATTTTTCCCACTCGCTGTTTTTCGCCAGCGGATAGAAGCCGGTGTACTGCCCCGCTTCCAGGATGGAGCGCGAGACCATGCTGCCCGACGAGACGTGCACATGGTCGGCGATGGTCAGGTGGCCCAGCACCATGGCCGCGCCGCCGAAGGTGCAATACTTGCCGATCTTGGCGCTGCCGGCCACGCCGACGCAGCCGGCCATGGCCGTGTGCGCGCCGATATGGCAGTTATGGCCGATCTGGATCTGGTTGTCCAGCTTGACGCCGTCTTCGATGATGGTGTCGGCCAGCGCGCCGCGGTCGATCGTGGTGTTGGCGCCGATGTCCACATCGTCGCCGATCACCACGCAGCCCACCTGCGGAATCTTGATATACACGCCGCCTTCGTTGGCGAAACCGAAACCGTCGGTGCCGATCACGGCGCCGGAATGGACGATGCCGCGCTGGCCGATGCGGCAGCGCGCGTGGAAGGTCACGTTGGCGAAGAAGTGCGTCTCCGCGCCGATCACCGCCTCGCGGCCGATATAGCAGCCGGCGTCGATCACGGCGCGCGCGCCGATCACGGCGCCCGCCTCCACCGTCACCTGCGGGCCGATATGGGCGCTAGGGTCGACCTGCGCGCTCTCGTGCACCACGGCGCTGGGGTGGATGCCGGCCGGCGGCACGATGGCCGTCAGCGACTCGAAGTACTGGGCCGCCCTGGCGAAGTAGACATACGGGTTCTTGACGACGATGCGCGCGCCTTTGAACTGCTCGGCGACGGTGGCGTCGTCGGCGGCCGACACGATCATGGCCGCCGCCTGGCTTTGTCCGGCCTGGGAGCGGAATTTGCTGTTGCTGAGAAAGCTGATGTGCGAAGCGCCGGCGTCCGTCAACGGCGCGATTCCGATCACCTCAAGGTTCGGGTCGCCCACCAACTGCCCGCCCAAGCGTTCGACCAATTCTCCTAGTCGAGTGCCCATCGGGGTATTCCAATCCAATCTAAAATCTGTTTACTTATCCTTGTCCAGCGCGGCCAGTACCTTGTCGGTAATGTCGATGCGCGGGCTGGCCCAGACGGCGTCCTGCAGCACAATGTCGAAGCCTTCGGTGAGCGCCAGCTGCTTGATGATGCGCGTCGCCTTCTCGGCGATGGCGGCGCGCTCCTCGTTGGTGCGCTGGTTCAGGTCTTCGCGGAACTCGCGCTGGCGGCGCTGGAATTCCTTCTCCAGTTCGAAGTATTCCTTCTGCCGCTTGACGCGCTCGGCCTCGGCCAGCGTGGCGTTGTCCTTCTCCAGCTTTTCCGACACCGTCTTCATGCGCACGGCCAGATCCTGCACCGCTTTTTCGCGCCGGGAGAACTCTTCCGCCAGCTTGTCGCCAGCCAGCTTGGCCAGTTTCGACTCATTGTAAATGCGTTCGGAACTGAGCCAGGCGATCTTGGACGACTGCGCATATGCCGGCGCCAGGGACAGCAGCCCCAGGGCGAGCACGGCAACATACTTGGTCAGCGTAGCGGGAGCGGTCTTCAACATGGTTCTCCGTAGTATTTGTTATTGCTCTTTGATATTAGAAACCTGCACCCATCTGGAACTGGAAGCGTTCTAGGCGGTCACCCGGCTTGGCGTTCAAAGGCTTAGCATAACTCAACTTGAGCGGACCGACCGGGGAAATCCAGCTGATGCCCAGGCCGGTGGAGAAGCGCAGTTCCGAGATGCGCATCTTTTCGCGCTCGCGGTAAACCTGGCCGCCATCCAGGAAGCCGAACCAGCGCAAGCTGCGGTCCTGGCCCTGGCCCGGGAAAGGCATCTGCAATTCGGAGTTGATCAGCAGGCGCGAGGCGCCGCCCAGCGCATCGCGGCTGAGCGGATCGAGCATGCCGAGCGACGAGCTTTCATAGCCGCGCACCGAACCGATGCCACCGGCGTAGAAGTTCTTGAAGACCGGATACTGCTTCTTGCCGAAGCTGCGGCCCAGGCCGATCTCGCCCTTCAGGGCCAGCGTGACCTTGGAGAACAGCGGGCGGAACCACTGGTATTCGTAGACGGCGCGGCCATACTTCGATTCGCCGATGAAGTCCGCTTCCAGGTTGACGCGCTGGTACTGCCCCACGGTCGGGGTCAGCGCGCTGTCGCGGCTGTCGCGCTGCCAGGCCACCGTCAGCGGCACCGAGTTGGCCGAAGCGGTACCGATACCGTTGGCCGGACCGCCGATGCTGCGCAGGTAGGAGCGCCAGAAGGTCGGGCTGCTGCTGTCGGTTTCGACTTGCGAGTGTTCCAGGCCGATGCCGAAGAAGACGGTGTCGACTTCCGAGAACGGCACGCCGAAGCTGATGCGGCCACCGGTCTGGCGGATCGAATAGCCGCCGATATTGATCGCCGGCGGGCGGTAGGTACGCAGATAGACTTCGTAGCTGCGCGACACGCCGTCGTCGGTGAAGTAAGGATTGGTGTGCGAGAACGCGATCGAGCGGTTGTACTTGCTGGTGTTGAGCTCAATACCCACGGTATTGCCCGAACCGGCGAAGTTGGCCTGCTGGATCGACGCCGAGAAGGTGAATTTCTCCGCCTGCGAGAAGGCGCCGCCGATCTGGAAGTTGCCGGTCGGTTTCTCGACCACGGTCAGGTTCACGTCCACCTGGTCGGAAGTGCCTTGCGCTTCCGGCGTATCGATGGTCACATCCTTGAAATAGCCCAGGCGGTCGACGCGATCGCGCGTCAGCTTGACGCGGTTGGCGTCGTACCAGCTCGATTCGAACTGGCGGAATTCGCGGCGGATCACTTCATCGCGGGTGGTGGTGTTGCCGGCGATGTTCATGTGGCGCACGTAGGCGCGCTTGCCCGGATCGACGAAGAAGGTAAAGCCCACTTCGCGTTTTTCGCGGTCGATGTCCGGATTGGCGTTGACGTTGGCGAAGGCGTAGCCGAAGGTCGCCAGGCGGTCCTGGATCAGCTTATTGGTGGCGGTCAGGCGCTCGCCCGAATACACATCGCCTTTGCGCAGCAGCACCAGCTGGCGCAGCTCGTCCTCGCGGCCGAACATCTCGCCTTCGAACTTGATGTCGGAGACCTTGTACTTCTCGCCTTCGACGATATTGATGGTGATGTAGATGTCCTTCTTGTCCGGGGTGATCGAGACCTGGGTCGATTCGACCTGCATCTCCACGTAGCCGCGGTTCAGGTAATAGGACTTGAGCGACTCGATGTCGCCGGTCAGCTTGGTCTTGGAATACTGGTTGGCCTTGGTGTACCAGCTGAACCAGCCGCCGGTATTCAGCGCCAGCTGGTCGCGCAGCTCCTTGTCGGAGAAGGCCTTGTTGCCCACCAGGTTGATCTGCTTGATCTTGGCGACTTCGCCCTCGTCCACCGCGAAGGTGATGCTGACGCGGTTGCGCTCCAGCGGGGTCACGGTGGTGGTCACTTTCACGCCGTACAGGCCGCGCGACAGGTATTGGCGCTTGAGTTCCTGCTCGGCGCGGTCGACCGACGCCTTGTCGAAGATCTTGGTTTCGCCGACGCCGATATCCTTCAGCGCCTTGACCAGCATGTCCTTCTCGAACTCCTTGGTGCCCGTGAAATCGACCTTGGCGATGGCGGGACGCTCTTCCACCAGCACCACCAGCACGTCGCCGTCGGCTTCCAGTTTCACGTCCTTGAAGAAGCCGGTCGCGTACAGCGCCTTGATGGTGCTGATGCTCTTGTCTTCGGTGAAGGTCTCGCCCACGCGCACCGGCAGGTAGCTGAACACGGTGCCGGCTTCCGTCCGCTGGATGCCCTCCACGCGGATATCCTTGACGACAAAGGGTTCAAGGGCCAGCGCACTGCCGGAGCAGAGTGCCAGAGCGGCGGCGCCGATCAGGCTGCGGCGAAAGGAAGGCAAGGCAAAGCGGTCAGAATATAATTTCATTGGCAAATTCAATGGCTCAAATCATTGGACTACATTTACAAAACGTATGCCGCCGGCCTGCTCCTACAGCAGCCGCGCGAGATCGTTGAACACGGCCAGCACCATCAAGGCCACCAGCAAGCCCACACCGATACGCTGCGCCAGATCGGCAAAACGCTCGGACACGGGGCGTCCAGTTAAAACTTCCAGCGAATAATACAGCAAATGCCCCCCATCCAGAACAGGAATCGGTAGCAAATTCATCACCCCAAGACTGATACTGATGAAGGCGATGAACTGCAGATAGCTTACTGCGCCTATCCGCGATGTTTGTCCCGCATAATCGGCGATCGTGATCGGGCCGGTGACATTGCGCCACGACGCTTCGCCGGTGATCATCTTGCCGATCATCTTCACGGTCAGCACGCTGGTTTCCCAGACCTTGCGCACCGCCTTCTCCAGCGCCTGCGCCGGAGCCGAAGCGACGGTAATCATATCCGGCGCCATCGGCACCTCGACCTTGATCTTACCGACTGTTACAGGCTGTCCGCCCTTAGCGTCGGTTTCGGCGTCGGGCGTCAGGTCCAGCGCGAAAGGCTGGCCGGCGCGCCGGCCTTCGATATGCAGGCTGCGGCCGGGCGCCTTGCGCACCGCTTCGATAAAGGCCAGGCCATCGGCCATGGCCACGCCATCGACGCGCTGAATCAGGTCGCCGCTGCGCAGGCCGGCGCGCGCGCCGGCGCCTTCGGCCATCACGCGGCCCACCAGCGCGGGCGGACGGGCGACGGCAATGCCCAGCGCAGACGGCACGTCGCCTTCCAGGCTGAGGGCGGCAAATGCGGAAGCAGGTAGGTCGAGCTGGCGCCGGCCTTCGCCCTGGCGCTCGATATCGAGGCGGGCGCCCTGCTTGTCGACGGCGGCCTGGATCAGCGTCCAGCGCAACTCGCTCCAGCCGCGCACCGGCTGGCCGTTGATGGCGACGACCTGGTCGCCGCCTTTGACGCCGGCGCTGGCAGCCACGGTCTCGGCGGCCGGCGGCGCCAGCAGGGTCGAAGGCTCGTCCACGCCATGCATGTACAGGCCGGCGAACAGCAGGATGGCAAGCAGGAAGTTGGCGAGCGGGCCGGCGGCCACGATGGCGATGCGCTTCCACACGTTCTGGCGCGTGAACTCGCGTTTCAGGTCGGCTTCCGGCAAGCCGCGCAGGTCCTGCTCGCGGCCGTCCAGCATCTTCACATAGCCGCCCAGCGGCAGGGCCGATACTGCCCATTCGGTCTGGTCGGCGCCGAAGCGGCGCGACCACACCACCTGCCCCATGCCGACCGAGAAGCGCAGCACTTTCACGCCGCACCAGCGCGCCACCAGATAGTGGCCCAGTTCATGGATGACGATCAGCGTACCCAGCGCAACCGCGAAAGCCAGCAGGGTTTGCAGGAAGTTCATTTGGCCAGCGCGCCGATCAGGGTTTCGGCGGCGGCGCGGGCGGCCGCGTCCTGCGCCATCAGCGCCTCGATGCTGGAGGCGGCGCCGTGCGGCAGCTGCTCCATCACGCGCGCGATCACGCGGTCGATCTGGCGGAAGCCGATGCGCTGGTCAAGGAAGGCTTGCACCGCCACCTCGTTGGCCGCATTCAGCAAGGCCGGCGCGGTGCCGCCGGCGCGCAGCGCGTCGAAGGCCAGGGCCAGGCAGGGGAAGCGTTCAAAGTCGGGCTTTTCGAATTGCAGGCTGCCGATGCGGGTCAAGTCCAGCTGGGCCACGCCGGAAGCGATGCGCTCCGGATACGCCAGGGCGTGCGCGATCGGCGTGCGCATATCGGGGTTGCCCAGTTCCGCCAGCACCGAGCCGTCGTTATAGGAAACCATGGAATGGACGACCGACTGCGGGTGGATCACCACCTCGATCTGCTCCGCCGACGCGCCGAACAGCCAGTGCGCTTCGATCACTTCCAGGCCCTTGTTCATCATGGTGGCCGAATCGACCGAGATCTTGCGGCCCATGACCCACTTCGGATGCTTGCAGGCTTCGTCCGGTGTCACGCTGTCGAGCGTCTCGACGGCGCGCTTGAGGAAGGGACCCCCGGATGCGGTCAGCAAGATCTTGCTCACGCCGGCCGCTGCCGGCACGCGGCCATAGCCTGGCGGCAGGCATTGGAAGATCGCATTGTGTTCGCTGTCGATGGGCAGCAGCACGGCGCCGCTGTCCTGCACCGCGTCCATGAAGAGCTGGCCGGACATGACCAGCGCTTCCTTGTTCGCCAGCAGCACTTTCTTGCCGGCGCGCGCGGCGGCCAGGGTCGGCGCCAGGCCGGCGGCGCCGACAATGGCCGCCATCACGCTGTCGACGGCGGCGGCGCTGGCCACTTCGCACAGCGCCTGCTCGCCCCACGCCACTTCGGTGCGCAAGCCTTTGGCGCGCAGCAGCGCGTCCAGCTGCGCGGCGGCGGCGGCCGTGCCGACCACGGCGCGCGCGGGACGGAACTGCTCGCACTGGGCGGCCAGTTCCTCGACGCGGCTATGCGCCGTCAGCGCATGCACGGTATAGCGTTCGGGATGGCGCGCCACCACATCGAGCGTGGAAACGCCGATGGAGCCGGTTGCGCCAAGTATGGTAATGCTTTGCATAGACTTCCTCAGAACAGATTACTGACCCAGGCGGCCACCGGCAGCGCCGGCACCAGGGCGTCAATGCGGTCGAGCACGCCGCCATGGCCCGGCAGCAGCGTGCTGCTGTCCTTCATGCCGGCGCGGCGCTTGAGCTGGGATTCAAACAGGTCGCCCACTACGGAGGCGATCACGATCACGGTCAGTACCGCCAGGGCCTTGAACCAGCCCAGCGCAGCCTGCAGCTTGACGGCAAAGGTATCGGCCAGCAGCGGCACGCTGTCGGCCAGCGCGATGCTCAGCGCGGACAGGGCCAGCACGGCGATCCAGCCGCCGATCGCGCCTTCCCAGGATTTGCCGGGCGAGATGCTGGGCGCCAGCTTGCGCTTGCCGAAAGCCTTGCCGGCAAAGTAGGCGCCGATATCGGCGATCCACACCAGGGCCATGGCCGACAGCAGGTACGTGGCCGAATGCAGGTACAGCGTCAGGATGGCGACGAAGCAGCCCACCAGGGTCACGGCGTAGATCAGGCTGAGCATGACATTGCCCGTGCCTTCGAGCGGCGGCAAGCCCAGTTTCAGCGTGGGGGTAAAGCGCAGCAGCCAGATCAGGAGACTCAGCAGCAGCCAGAATTTGGCGGCGCTATGGCCGCCCGCATGCAGGAAGGTGTAGGCGAAGGCCACGGTCCAGAACGCGGCCACCAGCAGCGGGCGCTTATTGCCGAACAGGCGGAAGCTTTCCCACGCGGCGGCGGCAAAGAACACGGTCAGCACGGCGGCAAAGACCGGGAAATAGTTCAGGAACAAGGCCGGCAGCAGCACCGCCAGCAAGACCAGGGCGGTAATAATCCGTGTTTTCAGCATCAGTTCGTCGTTTCCACCAGTTGTTCGCCGGTGCGGCCAAAGCGCCGCTCGCGGTTCTGATATGAGGCAATGGCCGCGTCCAGGCGCTCGGCGGTGAAGTCGGGCCAGTAGGTGTCGGTAAAGTACAGCTCGGTGTACGCCAGCTGCCACAGCAGGAAATTGGAAATGCGCTCTTCGCCGCCGGTGCGGATGAACAGGTCGGGTTCGGGCGCGTAGGCCATGGCCAGGTGCGGGGCCAGCTGCGCCTCGCTGAAATCGCTGGCGCCGGGATGGGCCGCCACCATCTTGCCCACGGCCTGCATGATGTCCCAGCGTCCGCCGTAATTGGCGCAGACCGTGACGGTCAGGCGGGTGTTGGCGGCGGTCTTGCGCTCGGCGGCGGCGATCATCGCCTGCAGCTTGGCGTCGAAGCGGCTCAAGTCGCCCACCACCTTGAGACGGATATTATTGGCGTGCATCTTCGCCACTTCGCGCTCAAGGGCGGTGACGAACAGGCGCATCAGCAGCGACACTTCCTCTTCGGGACGGCGCCAGTTCTCGGAACTGAAGGCGAACACGGTCAGGTACTCGATGCCGCGCTCGGCGCACGCTTCGACCACGGTGCGCACGGCTTCCACACCCTTGACGTGGCCGGCCACGCGCGGCAGGAAGCGCTTGGTGGCCCAGCGGCCATTGCCGTCCATGATGATGGCTACATGGCGCGGCACTTTTGGCGCTTCAGGGACGGCAGTCGTAGAACTCGAATATTTCATGAAAACGCTAAAGCCATTAAATGTGGGTCATACCCGAAAAAACCGAAAACCGGGGACAGGCCCGGGGTTTTCAGCAATCTTGCCAGAAAACCCGGGTCCGTCCCCGGTTTTTGGAGCTTAAACGGTCAGAACTTCTTTTTCTTTTTCGGCAACGATCTTGTCGATGTCGGCGATGAACTTGTCGGTCAGCTTCTGCACTTCGTCGGAAGCGCGGCGCTCTTCGTCCTCCGAGATGGCTTTGTCCTTGACCAGCTTTTTCAGCGATTCATTGGCGTCGCGGCGGATATTGCGCACGGCGATCTTGCCGTCTTCGGCTTCGCTCTTGCACAGCTTGACCATTTCCTTGCGGCGCTCTTCGGTGAGGGCCGGGGTCGGCACGCGGATCAGGTCGCCCTGCGCGGCCGGGTTCAGGCCCAGGTCGGCTTCACGGATGGCTTTCTCGATGGCGGCGCCCATTTTCTTTTCGAACGGCGTCACGCCGATGGTGCGCGCGTCGACCAGGGTCAGGTTGGCCACCTGGTTGATCGGGGTCGGATTGCCGTAGTAATCGACCATCACGTGATCGAGAATGCCGGTGTGGGCGCGGCCGGTGCGCACCTTGGCCAGATCGCCTTTCAGCGTTTCCAGCGACTTGTTCATGCGGTCTTGCGCGTTCTTTTTAATGTCGGCGGTGGACATTGCTGCTCTCCTGTTGCTTGCAAATATTGTTAAACGTGTACCAGTGTACCTTCATCCTCGCCCATAATCACGCGCATCAGCGCGCCAGGCTTGGTGATGGAGAACACCTTGATCGGCAGTTTCTGGTCGCGGCACAGCGCGAAGGCGGTGGCATCCATCACCTGCAGGTGCTTGGCGATGGCTTCGTCGAAGGTGATCGACGGGAACAGGGTGGCGTTCGGATCTTTTTTCGGGTCGGCGGAATACACGCCATCGACCTTGGTGGCTTTCAGCACGATCTCCGCGCTCACTTCCGAGCCGCGCAGCGCGGCGGCGGTATCGGTGGTGAAGAAGGGGTTGCCGGTGCCGGCAGCGAACACCACGACCTTGCCCTCTTCCAGATACTGCAGCGCCTTGGGGCGCACATACGGTTCGACCACCTGTTCGATGCCGATGGCCGACATGACGCGCGCGGTCACGCCCACATGGCGCATCGCGTCGGCCAGGGCCAGCGCATTCATGACGGTGGCCAGCATGCCCATATAGTCGGCGGTGGCGCGGTCCATGCCTTGGGCGCCTGGCGCCACGCCGCGGAAGATATTGCCGCCGCCAATCACGACCGCCAGTTCCACACCCAGTTTCGCGACCTCGGCCACGTCGGCCACCATGCGTTCGATCGTGCCCCGGTTGATGCCGTAAGCATCATCTCCCATCAGGGCTTCGCCGGACAGTTTGAGGAGGACACGCTTGTAGGCTGGTTTTGACATGAGCTGGGGCTCCTAAATTGATTATTCGGTATGACACCGGCGGCAATAATATCGGCATGATACGCGCCGCCGGGAAATTCGCCAGCCCGTTTTGGCCACGGGCCGGGGGTAGGCTTAAAAAAACGGGCCTCTCGGCCCGTTTTCTTGATTACGCTCCTTTGGAGGCAGCCATCTGGGCTGCCACTTCGGCGGCGAAGTCGTCCTGCTTCTTCTCGATGCCCTCGCCCACCACGTACATGGTGAAGCCTTTCACGGCGGCGTTGGCCGCTTTCAGCATCTGCTCGACGGACTGCTTGTCGTTCTTCACGAAAGCCTGGTTCAGCAGCGACACTTCTTTCAGGTACTTCTGCACGGAACCTTCCAGGCGCTTGGCGACGATGTCGGCGGACTGGGCTGGCTTGCCTTCGGCAGCCGCTTTGGCGGCATCTTCTTCGGCCTTGGCTTTGGCCACCGAACGCTCTTTTTCGATCAGTTCGGCCGGCACTTGCTCGGACGACAGGGCCACTGGCTTCATCGCGGCGATGTGCATGGCCACGTCTTTACCGACTTGCTCGTCGGCGCCGTCGAACTCGACGATCACGCCGATGCGGGTGCCGTGCAGGTAGGAAGCCAGCTTGGCGCTGGTTTCGAAACGCTGGAAGCGGCGGATCGACATGTTTTCGCCGATTTTGCCGATCAGGGCGGTGCGCACTTCGTCCAGGGTCTTGCCGTCGCCAGCCGGCAGGGCCAGCAGGGCAGCCACGTCGGCCGGGTTGTGCTCGGCCACCAGCTTGGCGGCGGCGTTCGACAGGGCCAGGAAGTCGTCGTTCTTGGCGACGAAGTCGGTTTCCGAGTTCACTTCGACCAGGGCGCCAACGCCGCCGGCGATGTAAGCTGCCACCACGCCTTCAGCGGTGATGCGGGCCGACGCTTTGGACGCTTTGCCGCCCAGTTTAACGCGCAGAATCTCTTCCGCCTTGCCCATATCGCCATCGGCTTCGGTCAGGGCTTTTTTGCATTCCATCATTGGTGCGTCGGTTTTGGCGCGCAGTTCGCCGACCATTGCTGCAGTAATCGCTGCCATGTAATTCTCCTGTAATTCGGTGGATCAACCGGGGCGGCGCCTTGCGGCAGCCAGCAACATCCGGCATATCGTTAAAAAAAAGGGGGAGCTGATGCCACCCCTTTTCAATGCTCGCTTTTCAGCTCAGCAAATCCGCCTGGCGGCGGACCAGAACTTAGGCTTGTTCGTTGACTTCTACGAACTCGTCGCCGGCTGCGGTCTTGATGGTTTCCAGGACTTCAGCGGAGGCGTTGGCACGGCCTTCCAGGATTGCGTCTGCCACGCCGCGGGCGTACAGGGTGATCGCTTTCGAGGAATCGTCGTTACCAGGGATAACGTAGGTCACGCCTTCTGGGGAGTGGTTGGTGTCAACCACGCCGATCACTGGGATGCCCAGTTTTGCAGCTTCGGTGATCGCGCCTTTGTGGTAGCCAACGTCGACCACGAAGATTGCGTCAGGCACGCCGCCCATTTCCTTGATGCCGCCGATGGATTTCTGCAGCTTTTCCATTTCGCGGCTGAACATCAGGGCTTCTTTTTTGGACAGCTTCTCAACGGAACCGTCTTCGATCGCCGCTTCCATGTCTTTCAGACGCTTGATCGAGGTTTTGATGGTTTTGAAGTTGGTCAGCATGCCGCCCAGCCAACGCTGGTCAACATAAGGAACACCGGCGCGTTGTGCTTCGGCAGCGATGATATCGCGGGCCTGGCGCTTGGTGCCCACCATCAGGATGGTGCCACGGGAAGCGGCCACTTGGCGCACGGTCTTCATCGCCTCCTGGTACATCGCCATGGTTTTTTCCAGGTTGATGATGTGAATTTTATTGCGGTGGCCGAAGATGAACGGAGCCATCTTTGGGTTCCAGAAACGGGTTTGGTGGCCGAAATGGACGCCGGCTTCCAGCATTTCACGCATCGTTACAGACATTTTTAACTCCAGGGTTGGGTCTGGAATCCGTTCAGTGACCCTTGCGGGCACCCTTGTCGAGCGGATTCGGGTTTATAAATAAGTAGATTTACAACATTGCTCAAACCGGAATTCAAGCAACCCGAAATTCTACCTTGAAACAAGGGCTTGCGACAAGTTTTGCGCAGCCTCATCCTGCTCGGGTGCAATTATTTACTTTCAAGAAATGAAATTTCCTTCTTTGTAAGCAAATTGTAAAAAAGCAAGCAGAGATGGCGGAATGTCTATATCATTGCGGCTGCGCGTTTCATCGAAGTTTCTTCCAATCAAAAGTAAGCACGCACCCACTACTCATATCTATGCCCATCGCACTCGCCACCACTCTGGTTGCCGCAACGCTGATGCCCCGCTGCTCCTGGGACCGCCCGGGACGAAATCCATACCGGGGCACACCGGCCGCCGCCATGTCCCGCTATCCGGATATTCCGGAGCCGCAGCGCCGCATCCTGGCCGAGCGCATCGCGCGCGGCCAGATGGACGAGATGGTCGACATCAGCCGCGACGCCGTCCAAGGCAAGGGCAAGCACGGCTACGACAGCGAGATCCGCGACATGCACTTCGCCGCCCGCACCGTGTGCGGCGAAGTCACGCGCCACAAGTGGGCGCCCGAGCGCCTTGAGCCGGCCGCCATCTATTGCGAGGGCGAGCACTGCATCATCGTGCCGAAGATCTGCAACAACATCAGCCGCATCACGCGCAAGCCGCTGGCCGCCGCCCCGCTGGCGCAGAAGAAAAAATTGCCCAAGCTGGTCACGCCGGGCGATCCCGGCCTGGACGAGGATATGCGCGACGATGCGCGCGAGATCGAAGCCGACGTCACCGACGCCCTGGCCGCGCTGCTGGACGAAGCGCCGGTCAACGGCGGCAATTACCAGCCCGGCCGCCATGCCGAGCCGGGCGACCTGATCGGCTTCATCGAAGGCGGCGATCCGGACCGCGATTTCTTCAACAACAATAGCCACGGCAAGCCGATCACCCCGATCGAGCCGGCCGTGCCGGTGCCGGAACCGTCGTCCTGGCTGATGCTGCTGGGCGGCCTCGGCCTGCTGGGCGCCTGGCGCCTGCGCCGCCAGGGCTGATCTCCTCCGCCGCCCTGCCCCGGCCTCGTTTATAATCTCGCTATTGCGGGCGCGCCGCGTCAACGCCGCGCGCCCTTCCGCCAATACTGAGCAAAACCGAGATTACAAGCGAAATGACCATATCCATCAAGAGCCCCGAGGACATCGAAGGCATGCGCATCGCCGGCCGCCTTGGCAGCGAAGTGCTCGACTACATCACCCCCTTCGTCAAACCCGGCGTCACCACGGGCGAACTGGACCGCCTGTGCCATGAGTACATGGTCAATGTGCAAGGCACCATCCCCGCCCCGCTGAACTACTGCCCGCCCGGCTACACGCCGTATCCGAAAGCCATCTGCACCTCGGTCAACGACGTGATCTGCCACGGCATCCCGGGCGACAAGGTGCTCAAGAACGGCGACGTGGTCAACCTCGACATCACCGTCATCAAGGATGGCTACCACGGCGACAACAGCCGCATGTTCTTCATCGGCGAACCGTCGATCCTGGCGCGCCGCCTGTCCGACATCACCTACGAGTGCATGTGGCTGGGCATCGCCAAGGTCAAGCCGGGCGCCCACCTGGGCGATATCGGCCACGCCATCCAGGTGCACGCGGAAAAAGCCGGCTACAGCGTGGTGCGCGAATTCTGCGGCCACGGTATCGGCAAGGTCTTCCACGAAGAGCCGCAGGTGCTGCACTACGGCCGCCCCGGCACGCTGGACGAGCTGGTGCCGGGCATGATCTTCACCATCGAGCCGATGATCAACGCCGGCCGCCGCGAAATCCGTGAAATGGGCGACGGCTGGACCATCAAGACCAAGGACCGCAGCCTGTCGGCCCAATGGGAACACACCGTGCTCGTGACCGAAACCGGCTACGAGGTGCTGACCCTGTCGGCCGGCAGCCCGCCGCCGCCCGCCTTCATCCTGGACGCGCAGGCCGCCGCAGCCTGAAAACAATGCCGCATGCCGCGATGAAGAATGATCTGCGGGACCAGCTCAAGGCCCGCCTCAAGGCCGACCGCCTGCAGGTGGTCGCCACCTTCCAGGCCGACGGCAAGCCGGAGAAGCTGCTGCGCAGCCTGCGCCAGAGTGTGGACGCGGTGCTCGCCAGCGCCTGGGAAGCGGCCGGCCTGCCGGCGCGCACCGCCCTGGTCGGCGTGGGCGGCTACGGCCGCGGCGAGCTGTTCCCCCATTCCGACGTCGATGTCCTGATCCTGCTGCACCAGCCCCCCGACGACGCCACGCGGCGCCGGCTGGAGGCATTGGTGCAGCTGCTGTGGGACCTGGGCCTGGAAGTGGGCCACAGCATCCGCACCGTGGACGAATGCCTGAGCGAGTCGAAGGCCGACATCACGGTGCAAACCAGCCTGCTCGAAGCGCGCCTGGTGACGGGAGAGCGCGCGCTGTTCGAGGAACTGCAGCAGCGCTACGACGCGGCCATGGACGCGCAAGCCTTCTTCAACGCCAAGATGCTGGAAATGCGCCAGCGCCACGCCAAGTACGAGGACACCCCCTTCGCGCTCGAGCCGAACTGCAAGGAAAGCCCGGGCGGCCTGCGCGACCTGCAGGTGATCCTGTGGCTGGCCAAGGCCGCCGGCCTGGCCAACTCCTGGCGCACCCTGGCCACGCGCGGCCTGATCACCCAGACCGAGGCGCGCCAGCTGATGGAAAAGGAACGCGCCTTCAAGGACATCCGCGTGCGCCTGCACCTGCACGCCGGCCGGCGCGAGGACCGCTTGGTGTTCGACGTGCAGACCGCGATCGCCGAAACCCTGGGCCTGCAGGCCACCGGCAGCGGCCCGCATATGCGGCGCGCCAGCGAATACCTGATGCAACGCTATTACTGGGCGGCCAAGGCCGTGACCCAGCTGAATACCATCCTGCTGCAGAATATCGAGGCCCAGCTGTTCCCGCAGAACGGCGAGGCGCATCCCATCAACGCCCGCTTCGCCGAGGTGGATGGCTTCATCGACATCGTCGACGACGACACCTTCGAGAAAACGCCGTCGGCCATGCTGGAAGTATTCGTGCTGATGACGGAACGCCCCGCCATCAAGGGCATGGCGGCGCGCACCATGCGCGCCCTGTGGCACGAGCGCTTCAAGATCGACGCCGGCTTCCGCAGCGATCCGGTCAACCGCGCCTACTTCCTGCGCATCCTGCAGGCGCCGGTCGGCATCATCCACGCGCTGCGGCGCATGAACGAGCTGTCCATCCTGGGCCGCTACCTGCCCAACTTCCGCAAGATCGTGGGCCAGATGCAGCACGACCTGTTCCACGTCTACACGGTGGACCAGCACATCCTGATGGTGGTGCGCAATATGCGCCGCTTCACGATGACCGAGCACGCCCACGAGTATCCCTTCTGCAGCCAGCTGATGGCGAATTTCCCGCAGCACTGGCTGCTGTACGTGGCGGCCCTGTTCCACGATATCGCCAAGGGCCGCGGCGGCGACCACTCCAAGCTGGGCCGGGTCGATGCCGTCCAGTTCTGCCAGGACCACGGCATGGGCAAGGACGAGACCGAGCTGGTGGTGTTCCTGGTCGAGCACCACCTGACCATGTCCCAGGTGGCGCAGAAGCAGGATCTGTCCGATCCCGACGTGATCGCCGCCTTCGCCCGCCTGGTGCGCGACGAGCGCCACCTGACCGCCCTCTACCTGCTGACGGTGGCCGATATCCGCGGCACCAGCCCGAAGGTGTGGAACGCCTGGAAGGCCAAGCTGCTGGAAGACCTGTACCGCATGACCTTGCGCGTGCTGGGCGGCGAACCGCCGTCGGCCGACCGCGAGCTGAAAAACCGCCAGCAGGAAGCACTGGCCACGCTGCGCCTGTATGGCCTGCCGCCCGACGCGCACGAAGCGCTGTGGCAGCAGCTCGACGTGGCCTACTTCCTGCGCCACGACGCCTCCGACATCGCCTGGCAGACGCGCGCCCTGTACGACCGCCTGAACAGCGGCCAGCCGGTGGTCAAATGCCGCCTGGCGCCGATCGGCGAAGGCTTGCAGGTGGCGGTGTATATTCCCGACCAGCCCGACCTGTTCGCGCGCATCTGCGGCTATTTCGACCGCAAGAATTTCAGCATCCTCGATGCCAAGATCCACACCACGCGCCACGGCTACGCGCTCGACACCTTCCTGGTCACGGAGCAGAACTTCGCCAAGAGCTACCGCGACATCATCAACCTGATCGAGCATGAGCTGTGCGCGCTGCTGGAAGCGGCCGGGCCGCTGTCGGCGCCGGGCAAGGGACGGCTGTCGCGCCTGTCGCGCACCTTCCCGCTGCAGCCCAGCGTGGACTTGCGGCCGGACGAGCGCGGCCAGTATTATCTGCTCTCGGTCACCGCCAACGACCGCCCCGGCCTGCTGTACTCCATCGCCACGGTGCTGAGCCGCTACAAGATCAATCTGCATACGGCCAAGATCATGACCCTGGGCGAACGGGTGGAAGACGTCTTCCTCGTCGACGGCGCCGCCCTGGCCAATGCCCGCCTCCAGCTGCAGCTGGAAACCGATTTACTGGAAGCTTTGAAAATCTGATGTCTGAAGAATTATTACGCCTGTCCAAACGCATGTCCGAACTGGGCCTGTGCTCCCGCCGCGAAGCCGATGAATGGATCGCCAAAGGCTGGGTGCGGGTCGACGGCAAAGTGGTGTCCGAACTGGGCACCAAGGTCTACCCGAGCCAGCGCGTCACCGTCGAGCGCCAGGCCGCGGCCGAACAATCGAAACGCGTGACCATCCTGATCAACAAGCCGGTCGGCTACGTCAGCGGCCAGGCCGAGGATGGCTATACCCCGGCCGTGGCCCTGATCAAGCCGGAAAACCGCTGGGCCGACGATCCCTCGCCCGAGCAGTTCCACCCGACCCAGCTGCGCAGCCTGGTGCCGGCCGGCCGCCTCGACATCGACTCGGTCGGCCTGCTGGTGCTGACCCAGGACGGGCGCATCGCCAAGCACCTGATCGGCCACGATACCGAGATCGACAAGGAATACCTGGTGCGCGTACAGTACAGCAAACCCGGCAAACTGCCCGACGCCGACCTCAAGAAACTCAACCACGGCCTGTGGATGGACGGCAAACCGCTGCTGCCGGCCAAGGTGCGCTGGCAGAACGACGACCAGCTCAGCTTCACCCTGCGCGAGGGTCGCAAGCGCCAGATCCGCCGCATGTGCGATATGGTGGGACTGAAAGTCATCGGCTTGAAGCGGGTGCGCATCGGCAAGGTCAAGCTGGGCGACCTGCCCCAGGGCCAGTGGCGCTATTTGCACCCCGATGAACGTTTTTGATAGTAAAAACGCACTTAACTAGCGTAATTTACAACGTTTCTCTGTTTTTTATCGGCGACAAGGCGGATTTTCTTGCTGTTTGGCAAGCCAAGCCCGCCGGAAGCCTGTAAGATTGAAGCAGTGCCCTGCTGGAGGGCGCAAATCCTATCTGATGCAAAGTTAGCCGTCGTGAACGATCCAATGCCAAACGATTTCCGCAAGGGACCACCCGGTCTCCCCGATGCGGTGGAACCGATTGCCTCCGGCTCCAAGCCGCACGAGATGGTCGAACCGGAAGATATCGCCGATGCCTTGGCCATTCTGGCCGAGAATGGCGACGCCATGTCGATTTATCCCTCGTCCAGCACCGAGGTGGTGATGGCGCGCATTGCCTCGGTCGACCGGGAGCGCTTCCGCTTCGTGATCCAGCTCAACGAAGGCAGTTACCTGCCGCCCGGCGACGCCACCTTCGTCACCTGGCTGCGCAGCGCCAAGTTCCAGTTCAGGCTGCACGATCCGCACTGGAACAGCCTGGCCGAGCAGCCGACCCTGATTCCGGCCGAGTTCCCGGACAAATGCCTGGTGCTCAACCGCCGTGCCGCCGCGCGCCTGGAAACCCCGCTCGGCACCTACCATACGGCGTCCTTCGTCCTCAACGGCAAGCCTTACGAGATGCAGTTGTACGATTTTTCCGCCGGCGGCATCGGCATGCGCTGCGCCCCGCGCGACGCGGTCGGCCTGCATGTGGGACGCAAGCTGCAAAGGGTCAGGCTGGAAATGGGGCCGCAGCGCGTCATCATCTGCGACCTGGAAATCCGCCTGTCGCGCCATTACCGCTCCTTCCTGCTCGGCGAGCAGGTGCAGATCGGCTGCCAGTTCACCAATGTGGCGCCGCACCTGCGCGCCGAAATCGACCAGGTGCTGGAACAGTTGAACGGCAACCGCCGCCGCTGAGCCTGACCGCTTCCCGCCTTCCGGGCCTCAGGCCGCCAGCGGCAGCCTGACCGTGGCCAGCAGGCCCGGGCCGCGGCCGGTCGAATCGAGGCGGATGTCGCCGCCATGCTGCTCCACCGCCGCCTTGACGATGGCCAGCCCCAGTCCGCTGCCGCTCTGGGTCTGGTTGGGGTCACGGTAGAAGCGGTCGAAGACGCGCTCCTGCAGGGCGCTGGCGATGCCCGGCCCCTGGTCGGCCACGCTCAGCACCGCCTCCGGCCCGCAGCGTCGTACCCGCACCTTCACCATGCCGCCCTGCGGGCTGTACTTGATGGCGTTTTCCACCAGATTATCGATCAGCGAGACCAGGGTTTCGCGCTGGCCGCGGATCTGCACGCCATCCTCGGCCGCCAGCTCCACCTCCACGCCGCGCACATGGGCCAGGCCGGAGAGCGCCGCCAGCCGGTCCTGCAGCAGTTCGTCCAGCGCCACCTGCTCCACCGCCCCATGCGCCGCCGCGTCGCTGCGCATCAGCATCAGCAGCTGGCTCACCAGGCGCGTGGCGCGCGAGCCGCTGCTCAGGATGCCGCTCAGCAGCTGGCGCGTGCGGGTGTCGGTGGTCTGGCTTTGCAGCGCCTCCACATTGATGTTCATGGCCGCCAGCGGGGTGCGCAGCTCGTGCGCCGCGTCGGCGATGAAGACGCGCTCGCGGATGGCGCTGTCGCTGACGCGCCGCATCAGGTTATTGATGCTCTCGACCATGGCCGTCAGTTCGCGGTGGCGCGCCTTGAACGACAACGGCGCCAGATCCTGCGGGCCGCGCGACGCCACCTCGCGCGCCACCTGGTTCCAGGGCCGCAGCGCCATGCGGATGGAAATCCAGGCCGGCAAGAGCAGCACCGGAATGCTGATCAGCAGCGGCAACAGATAAAAACCGCGGGAATTGAAGGTGAAGAAAATCTGCCCGGCGTCGGCCGGCACCAGCACCGTCATGCGCGTGCCGCTGGGCGCGACGGCGCGCGTGCGGGCGCGCCAGCGGCGGCCATCCTTGTACAGGGTCTCGATCTCCTCCACCTGCTTGGGCAGCAGGCCACCCGGCGTGTTCGGACTGCGGTAGATTTCGCGGCCATGGCCGGTGACGATGATGCGCGGCGCGAAGGTATCCTCGTGCAGGTCGCTGTAATTGTCGCGCAGCGCCCCGTCCAGCTTGGCCAGCGAAGCACGCTGCTTTTCCGGCTGGCCTTCCAGGCTGTCTGTCACCTCGACAAAACTGTCATAGATGCTGTTCATGCCGATCAGGGTCAGGTCGTTGCCGCTCTCATTGATGACGAAGGCGACGCCCAGGCTCCACAACAATGTCAGCAAGGCCATCTGCGCCAGCAACAGGCGCTTGATCAGGCTCGGTTCGATCAGATAGCGCCACCAGTGCCTTAGCGTCTGCCAGCGCATCATTTGGTGTTGCTGCCCACGGGCGCCTGCTGGTCGATCACATAGCCGACGCCGCGCACCGTGCGCACATAGCCCTCGCCGATCTTGCGGCGCAGATTGGCCATGTGGACGTCAAGGGAATTGCTGGCATTGGCCTGGGCGCCCGGCAAGGCCTGCTCCTCCAGGCTGCGGCGCGTGACCACGCGGTCGACGCGCATCATCAGGGTTTTCAGCAGCACATATTCGCTGGCCGTCAAATCGAGCGGACGGCCGTGCACGGAAGCGCGCCGGGTCGGCGTGTGCAGGCTCAGGCCGCGCAGCTCCAGCGTGGCGCCGTCAAAGCCATAACTGCGGCGCGCCAGGGCGCGCACGCGCGACAGCAGCTCGGCCAGCTCGAAGGGCTTGACCAGGTAGTCGTCGGCGCCCGAATCGAGGCCGCGCAGGCGGTCGGGCAAGGTGTCGCGCGCGCTCAGGATCAGCACCGGCAAATCCTGCCGCTCGCGGCGCAGGCGGTTCAACAGGGTCAGGCCGTCGCCGTCGGGCAGGCCCAGGTCGAGCAGAATCAGGTCGCAGCTTTCGCTGGCCAGCTGGTAGCTGGCGTCTTCCAGGCGGCGCACCCAGACCACATCCATGCCCTGGTCGGCGAGCGCGATGCGCACGCCATTACCCAGGTCCAAATCGTCTTCAATCAGCAGGATTTTCATACATGGTATTTAACCATGGCAAGCTGAAGAAAGCATAAAGAAGGCTCTTCACGCAATCTTAAGGAAAAGCTTAGTTTGCCTTCATGGAACGTAAAGATAATCCGTCCAGCCGGTTTCCACATTTCCCAAAAGCGAAACCGCCTTTTCAACTTGACCTGGACAAAATATGACATCACGGATTCACCTGAAGCGCGGCGCCGCCGCCCTGCTCGCCCTGCCGGTACTTCTAGCGCCATCGGCGCAAGCCGAAGAAGCCAAGCCCGGCAATGTACTGACGCTGGGCGGCGGCATCGCGTTCGGGCCACGCTATTCCGGCTCCGACGAAAACCAGGTCGCCCCGGTATTGGGTATCGACTACGCCATGGCCAATGGCTTTTATGCCAGTACCTTGCGCGGTCTCGGCTATGGCCGCAGCTTCGACAAGCTGACGCTGAATGCCGGCATCGGCGTGCGCGGCGAGCGCAAGGAAAAAGACACGCAGAAATTCGGCGGCAGCAGCGGCTCGCCCAAGCTGCGCGGCATGGGCGACATCAAAGGCAGCGCCACCGCCCTGTTCGGCGCCAGCTACGCCATCGCCGAAGGCTTCGAAGTCAGCACCCGCCTCGAACTGCCCATTTCCCACCGCGAAAACGGCAAGACCCTGAACATCGGCGCCAGCGGCGTGCTCTACAACCAGGGCCGCGACACCGTCACCCTGAGCGCCGGCACCAGCTTCGGCGACGCCAAGTACAACCAGACCTATTACGGCGTGAGCGATGTGCAATCGGCCAACTCCGGCTACCGTGCGTATAAGCCAAAATCTGGCCTGTATGAAGCAGAAGTTGGCATAAGCTGGGAGCGCAAGCTCGACAAAAACTGGTCCGTCACCACCATGCTCGGCGCCACGACGCTGCTTGGCGACGCCAAGAAGAGCCCCATCGTCTTCCGCAAGACCAGCCCCACCGGCGCGCTCTACGCCAGCTACAGCTACTAAAGCCGCCGTTTGATTTTTCTCAACAAATGTCCACCCTGGTGCCAGGCACTGGGGGCGGACATTATTTGATTTAAAGCCGCAAATGTTCTATCTCAGGGCCTCGGTGCCGCCGTCTGGCACCAGGGCGGACATTCCTTGATTTGGCGCAAACGCCGGCTTAGAGCATGGCGAGCGGGGTGGCGCGGCGCGGCGGGGGGAAGGCTTGGTCGATGGCGGCAAGCTCATCGGGACTGAGCTGGAGGTCGTGGGCCGCGCGGTTGGCCCGCACATGGACCGGGGTCACGGCTTTGGGAATGGCGATGACGCCGTCCTGCCGCAGCACCCAGGCCAGCGCGATCTGGGCCGGGGTGGCGCCATGCGCGATGGCCAGTCGTTGCAGCAGCGGATGGTCGAACAGATGCTGCTGTTCGCTGCGCGCCGATTCGAGCGGGCTGTATGCCATCACGGCAATATTGTGCTCGCGGCACCAGGGCAGCAGATTCCATTCGATGCCGCGCCGGCGCACATTGTAGAGCACCTGGTTGGCGGCCACGGCGGCGCCTGCGGGCAAAGCCAGCGCTTCGTCCATATCGGCACGGTCAAAATTGCTGACGCCAAAGGCGCGGATTTTTCCGGACTTGTGCAGGACAGCGAAAGCTTCCAGGGTTTCATCGAGCGGCACGTCGCCGCGCCAATGCAGCAGGTAGAGATCGAGATAATCGGTGCGCAAACGGCGCAGGCTGCGCTCGCAAGCCTGCACCAGACCGGTGCGCGTGGCATTGTGGGGATAGGCCTTGCTGACCAGGTAAGCCTGCTCGCGCCGGCCAACCAGCGCTGCGGCCACCACTTCCTCGGCGCCGCCGTCGGCATACATTTCGGCGGTGTCGATCAGACTCATGCCGAGGTCCAGGCCCAGTTGCAGGGCCCGCACCTCCTCGGCTTTGCGGGCGGCCGACTCGCCCATATTCCAGGTGCCCTGCCCCAGCACCGGCACGTTCTGTCCCGAAGCCAGGCGCAGGGTGCGCATCTTAAGCCTCGCAGCGGCGGGCCGAGCTGGCCGACCAGCGGTACAGGCCCGAGACCACGGCAGCGCCGACGGCCAGGGCGATCAGCATGGTGGTCGATTCGCCCATGCTGTTGGCGATGGCCAGCGGCTCGCCCTTGCCCGAGAGCACGATCAAGCCGGCCAGCGCCACATTGAACAGGCTTTCGCCGACGATGAAGCCGGACATGATCAGCACACCCAGGCGGGAAGCGGCTTCGCCATAGCTCTTGCCGTGCACGGCCTTCTCGAAGAAGTAGCCGGCCACGGCGCCCACCACCACCGGCGCGGTCACGGCGCTCGGCAGGTAGATCGCCAGGCCCACGCCCAGCGGCGGCAGGCTGAGGCGGCCGTTGCTGGACGCTTTCAGCAGGTAATTGATGGCCACCAGGCCCAGGCCCAGCAAGGCGCCATAGCCCACCAGATGCCATGGCAGGTCGCCGCCGATCACGCCCTTGGCCAGGGTCGAGATCAGGGTCGCCTGCGGCGCGGCCAGCGGCTGGTCGGAGATCGCATTGGCGTTCGGCGCGCCGGCAAAGCCGTTGGCATGGTTCAGCAGTTCCAGCACGGGCGGCACCACGCAGGAGCCGGCGAAGACGCCGATGATCAGGGCCAGCTGCTGCTTCCACGGCGTGGCGCCGACCAGCTGGCCGGTTTTCAGATCCTGCAGATTGTCGTTGCCGATCACGGCCACGGCCAGCACCACGGTGGTGACGAACAGGGCGTAGGCGATCAGCGCCTGGCTGGTTTCCGGTCCCATCACATGGCGCCCGACGAAGCCTACGGTGGCGGCCGCGCCCAGAATGGTCAGGATGGCCAGGCCGGACACCGGCGAGTTGGAGGAACCGATCAGACCCGCCATATAGCCGCACACGGCGGCGGCCAGCATGCCGGCGATCAGGATATAGCCGACGCCCACTGCCACCAGCGGCAGCGACAGTTCGGACAGCGGGCCGCCCTGCAGGAAGCTGGCCAGCAGCCAGCCGGCCGGCACCATGGACAGCAGGGTCACCAGGCCGACCAGGAAGATCGGCAGGTCGCGGTCTTCGCGCGGAATGTCCGCGCCGCCGTTCTTGGCATGCGCCGATGCCGCCAGTGCCGATTGCAGGCCGCCCACCACCGGCTTGACCAGGGTGGCCAAGGTGACGATGGCGGCCGCGCCGATGGTGCCGGCGCCGATCATGCGCACCTGGGTGCGCCAGATGGTGGTGGCGTGGTCGGCCACGGAAGCATCCGGCATCGGATTCCAGCTGGTCAGCAGCGGCACCAGCACGCCCCAGGCGATGGCCAGGCCGACCGCCATGGCGATGCCGACGGTGATGCCCATCAGGTGGCCGGCGCCGACCAGGGCCAGGGAGCTGGATGCGCCCAGGCCGGTGGCGCCGCCGCCGAATTTGACGAAATGCGCCACTTCGCCGGCGATCAGGCGCGCCGCGGCGAGGAAGGCGAAGAGGGCCGACGCCACCGCGCCCCAGATCACCGCCCACAGGCCGGCCTTGCCTTCCTTCGCGCCGGCGCGCGAAGCGGTGCCGACTTTCAGCACTTCAGCGGCGGCCACGCCCTCCGGATACGGCAGGTTCGATTGCGACACCAGCGCGCGGCGCAGCGGCATGGTGTACATCACGCCCAGCACGCCGCCCACGGCGCAAGCGCCGAAGGTGGGCCAGAACGGGATCTTGGTCCACCAGCCGATCATTAGCAGGCCGGGCAGCACGAAGATCACCGAAGCCAGCGTGCCCGCGGCCGAGGCAATGGTTTGCACGATATTGTTTTCCTGGATGGTGGCGTCCTTGAAGGCGCTCAGCAAGGCCATCGAGATGACGGCGGCAGGAATCGAGGTGGCGAAGGTCAGACCCACTTTCAGGCCGAGATAGACCTGGGCGGCGGTGAAGATCAGCGTAATCAAAATCCCGAGGACGATGCCCCGGATGCTGAACTCCAGTGGGTTGGACGGCGTGGTTTTATTCATCCCTGTTACTCTCCGGTTTCCAAGTAGTTCTGGTGGTTGTTATATACTGGGCAATCTTGTTGCACCGGATATTACGCCACTTTTCCGCCGCCGCCAATTAATTGTATCGTCTATTAATCCTCTATTAATCGTCGGAATTTGGATCGAGGTCGGGGAACATCACCGAGGTGAAACCGAAGCGCGAAAAGTCGCGGATGCGGCTGGGATAGAGGATGCCGAGCAGGTGGTCGACCTCGTGCTGCACCACGCGCGCATGGAAACCGTCCACTTCGCGCAACAGCTTGTTGCCATACTGGTCATAGCCTTCATAACGCAGGCGCGTGTAGCGCGGCACGCTGCCGCGCAGGCCGAGCACCGACAGGCAGCCTTCAAAGCCCTCTTCCTGCTCGTCGCCGAGCGGGGTCAGGACCGGATTGATCAGCACCGTTTCCGGCACCTGGGGCGCGTCGGGGTAGCGCTGGTTGGACTTGAAGCCGAAGATCACCAGCTGCAGGCTGACGCCGATCTGCGGCGCGGCCAGGCCGGCGCCGTCGGCCGCGTGCATGGTGTCGAACATATCGGCGATCAGGCCATGCAGGGCCGGGGTATTGAATTCGCGGATGGGATCGGCCACGCGCGACAGGCACGGATCCCCCATCTTCAGAATTTCGCGTACCGTCATTGAGCGCCCTCCAGCTGGCTGTGGATCTCGTTCAGATAAGCGCGGAAGGCCTTGCCGGTTTCCTCGTGCTTGAGGCCCATGGCCAGGGTCGCTTTCAGATAACCGAGCTTGGAACCGCAATCATAGCGCTGTCCTTCATAACGGTAGGCCAAAACGCGTTCGGCCTGCATCAGCGCGGCGATGCCGTCGGTGAGCTGGATCTCGCCGCCGGTGCCGGCGCCCAGGGTTTCCAGGTAGTCGAACACGCGCGCGGTCAGCACATAGCGGCCGACCACGGCCAGCGTCGATGGCGCCACTTCCGGGTGCGGTTTCTCGACGATGGCCGAAACCAGGTCGATATTCGGACGGTAAGCCTCGGCGCTGACGATGCCGTACTGGCGCGTATCGGCGCGCGGCACTTCCTGCACGGCCAGCAGGCTGGCGCGTTCGTAGGTATAGGTTTCCGTCATCTGCGCCAGCACCGGCTTGACGCCGGGCGCGGTGTCCATGAAGTCGTCGGCCAGCAGCACGGCAAACGGTTCGCGGCCGATGATGGGGCGGGCGCACAGCACCGCATGGCCCAGGCCCAGCGGTTCGGATTGGCGGATATAGATGCAGTTGACGTCGCGCGGAATCACATTGCGCACCACTTCCAGCAAGGCTGCCTTGCCGGCCGCTTCCAGTTCGGACTCCAGCTCGTAAGCCTTGTCGAAATGGTCTTCGATGGCGCGCTTGTTGCGGCCGGTGATGAAGATCAGGTCCGTGATGCCGGCCGCCACCGCCTCCTCCACCGCGTACTGGATCAGCGGCTTGTCGACGATGGGCAGCATTTCCTTCGGCTGCGCCTTGGTGGCGGGAAGGAAGCGGCTGCCGAGACCGGCGACCGGGAAGACGGCTTTTCGAATTTGACTCAAAATTTTCTCCGTAGGATGTTTATGCGCCGCCCTGGCCCAGCAGGGCCAAGAGGCCCGCCTCGTCCAGGATGGTGATGCCGAGTTCCTCCGCCTTGGCCAGCTTGCTGCCCGCTTCGGCGCCCGCCACCAGGTAGGAAGTTTTTTTCGAGACCGAAGCGGAGACCTTGCCGCCCGCCTGTTCGATCAGCGCGGCGGCTTGGTCGCGGCCCATGGTGGGCAGCGTGCCGGTCAGCACAAAGGTCTTGCCGGCCATGGCGCCTTCGGCGGCGGCGGTTTCCGGCAGCTGGGCCAGCAGCTCGGCGCGCAAGGCATCGAGGGCCAGCAAGGCGTCGCGGTTGGCTTGCTGCGCCATCCACTCGCCCAGCGCGCCCGCCACCGCGGCCGGCAGGCCGAAGACGTCGAAGATCTTCAGATACGCCAGCGCTTCCAGCGTCAGGCCCTGCTCGACCAGCTGGCGGCAGCGCGGCTCGGTCAATTTGGGAATCCCCATCGCAGCCAGCAGCGATACCGGCTCCAGCTTTTCGCGCAGCTGGGCCTTGGGCGCGTGCTCGCCCTGCGGCGCCACGCCGGCCGCCAGCAGCGCGTCGATGGCTTGCTGGTTCTTCGCCTCGGCAAAGAACTCGGCGATGGACTCGGCCACGGTACCGCCGATATCGGGCAATACGCGCAGCAGCGCCACCGGCGCGCGGCGGATCAGCGCAAAATGGCCCAGCCACTCGGCCAGGGTCTTGGCGGTGGACTCGCCCACATGGCGGATGCCGAGCGCGAACAGCAGGCGCTCCAGCGGCGGCGTCTTGCTGGCGGCAATCGCTTCCAGCAGATTGTCGGCCCATTTGGTGGCGATCTTGCCCTGCTGGACCGTCTCCGGGGTGGTGCCGTCGCGCTCATCGGCCAGGCGTTTCATCTTGAGCAGGTCGTCCAGCGTCAGCTTGTACAGATCGGCCACGCCATGCACCAGATTGCATTCGACCAGATTATCGATGTAGCGGTCGCCCAGGCCTTCGATGTCCATCATGCGGCGGCCGCTGAAGTGGCGGATCGCTTCCTTGCGCTGGGCCGAGCAGAACAGGCCGCCCGAGCAGCGCGCAATGGCCTCGCCCTCTTCCCGCACCACGTGCGAACCGCACACGGGACAGGATTTCGGCAGCACATAGGCGGCCGGTTCGGGTTGCGGCCGCCTTTCGGGCACCACGGCCAGCACTTCCGGGATCACGTCGCCGGCGCGGCGCACGATGACGGTATCACCCACGCGCACGTCCTTGCGGCGCACCTCGTCCTCGTTATGCAGGGTGGCGTTGGTGACGGTGACGCCGCCGACGAAGACCGGGGCCAGGCGCGCCACCGGCGTGATGGCGCCGGTACGGCCAACCTGCACTTCGATCGCCTGCACCACGGTGGTGGCCTCCTCGGCCGGGAATTTATGGGCCAGCGCGAAACGCGGCGCGCGCGAGACGAAACCCAGCTCGCGCTGCTCTTCCAGCAGATTGGTCTTGTACACCACGCCGTCGATCTCGTACGGCATGGCGGGGCGGGCCTGGCCGATCCGGCTGAAGTAGTCCAGCAGGCCGTCCTTGCCGCGCACCACGGCGCGTTCCTTGGCCACCGGCAGACCCAGTTCCTCATACCAGTCCAGCAAGGCGGAATGCGAGGCCGGCAGCTCGGCACCCAGCAGTTCGCCGATGCCATAGGCGAAGAAGCGCAGCCTGCGCTGGGCCGTGATGCGCGAATCGAGCTGGCGCAGGCTGCCCGCCGCCGCATTGCGCGGATTGACGAATTCCTTTTGTCCCGCTTCGCGCTGGCGCGCATTCATGGCTTCGAAATCGGCCTTGAACATCAGCACTTCGCCGCGCACTTCCAGCACGCGCGGCAGGTTGCCGCCGCGCAGGCGCAGCGGAATCACGCCGATGGTACGGATATTGGCCGACACGTCCTCGCCGGTATAGCCGTCGCCGCGCGTGGCGGCCTGCACGAACAGGCCGTTCTCGTAGCGCAGATTGATGGCCAGGCCGTCGAACTTGACCTCGGCGGCGTAATCGACTTCCAGCTTGTCCAGGCCCTCGCGCACGCGGCGGTCGAAGTTCTCGATATCCTCTTCGGAGAAGCCGTTATTCAGCGACAGCATGGGCACGGCGTGCGTCACCGCGTCGAACTGCGGCAAAGGCGACGCGCCGACGCGCAAGGTCGGCGAGTCGGGCGCGGCCAGTTCGGGATGCTCCGCTTCGATCTGTTGCAACTCGGCGAACAGCCGGTCGTATTCCGCGTCCGGGATGGTGGGCGCGTCCAGCACGTGATAAGCGTGCAGATGGCGGTTCAGCTCCGCCGTCAGCCACGCTGCGCGTTCGGCCGGGCTTTGATTCAATTCATTCATGATGCGGTACTACTCAGCTGAACAGGCGCAGGGCGCGGGTGGAACCGGCGGGGATGTCGGCACTGTCCATCTCGGCATAAAAGTCTTTCACCTGGCCGGCGATCTCCGTCAGGGCGGCGTCGCTCAGCGGCTGGTTGTAGTCGTCCACGATGGTCGCGTCCAGGCGCGCCACCAGCGACTTGGCGCAGGCGATCATGGCGCCGAAGCCGTCGCGCGCCGGCGCCACGCAAGGCACGTCGAGCAGCAGGGTCAGGCGCGGCGTGGTCTCTTCAGCCAGGGTGACATTGGTGGAGAGGCTGAACAGCTGGCCGCCCTCGTTGTCGCGCATGGTGTAGCGGCCGTCGGGACGCACGTCGAAGCCCTGCTTTTCCAGGGCGCCGAGCAGGGTCGTGATGGCCCATGGCGCGCCGTTGCTGGCCAGGTTCACGCCCAGCTGGGCATCGTGGCTGGCGACGAAGCGGTGCAGGTTCTTGGCTTCGGCCATGACTTCAATCATGTCCGGGATATGCGGCTCGGCGCCGATTTCATCGGCCACGCCGCGCAGGCGCGTCACCAGCTCCGAGTATTCCAGTTCGTTCAAGGCCGTGCTGCGGCTGGCCAGCTGGACGCCGCCTTGCAGCTTGGTGTAGACCGTGCCATGCACGATGGGTTCCCAGTCGCCGCTGACGGCCAGGCCGATATAGTGCACCGGCTTGCTGCCGACAAAGCGCAGCTTGTGCAGCGCAGGCAGGATCTTCTCGCCGCGCACCGGCGCTTCCAGTTCCAGCGGCAGCAGGCAGTCGATCAGGGGATCGACCAGGCTGGTGGCCAGTTCGGCTGCCGGCACGGAAGCGTCGGCGCTGCGCTGCGGCGCGGACGGTGCGCCGGCAGCGCCAGCACTGGCCGCGCCAGCAGCGCCGGCCGCCGGGGCAGCGCCGTTTGCGCCGTGGTGCGCGCGCGCTGCGGGATCGGCCGCATGCGCCGCATGATCGGTTTCCTCGGCGTCGGGCGCGAAGCTTGGCGCCGGCAGGTCGCCTTCCACATGCTCGGGCGCGGCATAGGCACCGGAGCCGGCGTCCGGCAGCGGGGTTTCGTCCAGCGAGAAGCTCGGCTCGTGGCGCGCGGACGGCGCCTGCACCTCTTCGCCGCTGCGCATCAGCACATCGTCATGGTCGGAGGCGAAAGCGCGTTCCACGCTCTTCTTGGCCTTGTACTCCTGCCACTTGTTGTAGGAGATAACGCCGACGATAAAGACGCCGCCGGCTGCGATTAAACTCATTTGAAAATCTGTCATGCTGCTTGTGCCTCGGAAGCGAAGTTGGCGGCGGCTTCCATGTCCACCGCCACGATGCGCGATACGCCCTGCTCCTGCATCGTCACACCGATCAGTTGATTGGCCATCTCCATCGCAATCTTGTTGTGCGAGATGAAGAGGAATTGGGTATGTTCGGACATGCGCTTCACCATGCGGCAGAAGCGCTCCGTATTGGCGTCGTCCAGCGGCGCATCGACTTCGTCGAGCAGGCAGAACGGCGCCGGGTTCAGGCGGAACATGGAGAACACCAGCGCGGTTGCGGTCAGCGCTTTTTCGCCGCCCGACAACAGGTGGATGGTGGCGTTCTTCTTGCCCGGCGGCTGGGCCATGACCTGCACGCCCGAGTCCAGGATTTCGTCGCCCGTCATGATCAGCTTGGCCTGGCCGCCGCCGAACAGGATGGGGAACAGTTCGGAGAAGTGGCCGTTCACGCGGTCGAAGGTATCCTGCAAGAGGTCGCGGGTTTCCTTGTCGATCTTCTGGATCGCGTCTTCCAGCGTGTTGATCGCCTCGGTCAGGTCGGCATTCTGCGAATCGAGGAAATTCTTGCGCTCCGACGCCTGCGACAGCTCGTCGAGCGCCGCCAGGTTGACCGCGCCCAGCGCCGTGATCGCATTGCTCAGGCGCGTCACCTCGCCCTGCAGATAGGACGGCTTCATATCCGGATGCAGCTTCTCGCTCAGCGCCGCCTCGTCGGCCTGCACCTCGGCCAGCTGCTGGGCGAACTGCTCCTGGTTCAGGCGCGCGGCCTGTTCCTTGAGCTGCATCTCGGTGATCTTGTCGCGCTGCGGCTGGAGGGTGCGCTCGGACTGCATGCGCGCATCCTCGGCCTGGCGCAGCTGCTGGGTGATCTGGTCCAGCTCATGGCGCGCATCGGCCAGCGCGCGCTCCTGCTGCGTGCGGCGGTCGAGCAGTCCCTGCAAGCCTTCGTTGGCGGCGCCCGATTCCAGGCCTTCCAGCTCCAGCTGGCCGGCTTTCACGCTCTGTTCGACCTGCTCCACCTGGTTGCTGGCGGTGACGATATTGCGCCGCAACTCCTCGATGCGGCTGCGCGCCGCCTTCTCGGCGAATTCGGCTTCCTGCGCCTTGCGTTCCAGCTCACGCAGCGCTTCGCGCGCATCGGCCAGCCGCTGCTCCTTGTCCATGAAGGCGGTCTGGCCTTCCTCGTGCTCGCCCTGCAGATTGCCCAGCTCCATATCGAGCTGCTCGAATTTTTCCTCCGATTCGAGCTTGACCTGCATCTGCTCCTCTTCCTGCGCCGCGATCTCGGCCAGATCAGCCTCGATCTGATCGCTGCGCTGGTTGAAGCGCGCTTCCACTTCGGACAGCTTCATCACCTCCAGTTGCAGGCTATGCACGGTCTGGGTCAGGCTCTGGATCTTCTGGCGCAGCTCGGCCAGGGTACGGGCGTGGTTGCTGACTGCCGCCTCGGCGCGCACGGCGCGCGAACGCGCTTCTTCGGCCAGCATGGACTGGGCGCGCAACTGCTTGCCGATGTTTTCGATTTCCTGCTGGCGGCCCAGCATGCCGTCCTGCTCCGCGTCGGCGGCGTAGAAGCGCACGCTGTTCTGCGTGATCATATGGCCCTGGCGCGTGACGACGCAGGCGCCCGCCGGCAAGCTGGCGCGCGCCTGGAAGGCGGCCGCCGCATCCTCGGCCATGAAGACCAGGTGCAGCCAGTCCTGCAGCACGCCGCGCAGGCCGGGATCGTTGAGCTTCAGCAGGCTGATAAACCGCTTCAGGCCCGCCACTTCCGGCTCGGCGGCGGGCGCCGCCGTCACCGGCGCGAACAGGGCCAGCTTGGCCGGCGGCGCGTCGCTGAAGAAATGCTTGGCCCAGTCCAGGTTCGATACCTGCAAGGCCGAGGTACGCTCGCGCAGCACCGCTTCCAGCGCGCTTTCCCAGCCGTCTTCGATATGCAGCTTCTGCCACAGGCGCGGCAGCTCGTTCAGCTCATGCTTTTCCAGCCAGGGCGTGACCTTGCCCTCGGTCTGCACCCGCTCCTGCAACTGGCGCAGCGCGTTCAGGCGCGCTTCCAGCTGGGCGTTGGCCGCCGTTTCCTTTTGCACCGCGGCTTGCGCCTGCTGCCGTTCCTCTTCCAGCTTAGGCTGCAGCTCCAGCGCTTCTTCCAGATGGAAGTTCTGCTCTTCCAGGGTCTGCTGCTTTTCTTCCAGCTGCATCTTCAGGTTCGCCAGGTGGCTGGAGTCCGGCAGGGCCAGGCCGCTCTTTTCCTGCTGCAGGCGTTCGCGCCGTGTCGCCAGGCCGGAAAGAATATTGGAGGCGTTGCGCTGGTGCGCCGATTCCAGTTCCAGCTGCTGCTGCGCCTGCATGATGCGGGCGCGCGATTCCGTGCTGCGGTTCTGCGCCTCGCGCCATTCCGTTTCCAGCATGGGCAGCAGCTCGGCCTTCTGCTCGGCCATGATGCGCGACTGCTCGACCTTGGCCGACAGCTCTTCCAGATTGAATTCGGCTTCCTCGACCTGGCCGGCATAGTCGCTGGCCTGCTGCTGCCACTGGTCGCGCTGGGCGGCCAGCGCCACCAACTGCTGCTGCAGGCGGGTGCGCGATTCGATCACGAACTTGATCTGCGCCTCCAGGCTGCCGATCTCGGAATTGGTCTGGTACAGATGGCCCTGCGCCTGGTGCAGGCGGTCGCCCACGGCGAAGTGGGCCTGGCGCATCTGCTCCAGCGACAGCTCGACATGGCGCAGCTTGGCCGTCTGCTCTTCCAGATCGGTCTGGGCCTGTTCCACTTCGCGGAAAAAGCGCGTCTGCTCGCTGTGCGCCTCGTTTTTGCGCAGGAGCCAGAGCAGTTTCTGCTTCTCTTCCTGGTCCGATTGCAGCTGGTGGAATTTGTTCGCCACTGCGGCCTGCGCCTCCAGCCGTTCCAGATTGGTATTCAGCTCGCGCAGGATGTCTTCCACGCGCAGCAGGTTTTCGCGCGTATCGTGCAGGCGGTTTTCCGTTTCGCGGCGGCGCTCCTTGTACTTCGACACGCCGGCCGCCTCTTCCAGGAAGACGCGCAGCTCTTCCGGGCGCGATTCGATGATGCGGGCAATCATACCCTGGCCGATGATGGCGTAGGCGCGCGGCCCAAGACCGGTACCGAGGAAGATGTCCTGGATATCGCGGCGGCGCACCGGCTGGCTGTTGATGTAGTAAGTGGAGGTGCCGTCGCGCGTCAGCGTGCGCTTGACCGCGATCTCGGCATATTGGCCCCACTGGCCGGAAGCCTTGCCTTCATGGTTGTCGAACACCAGTTCGACCGAGGCCCGCCCGGCCGGTTTGCGCAGGGTCGAGCCGTTGAAAATCACGTCCTGCATGGATTCGCCGCGCAGTTCCGAGGCCTTGGATTCACCCAGCACCCAGCGCACGGCGTCGATGATATTCGACTTGCCGCAGCCATTGGGGCCGACCACGCCTACCAGCTGCCCGGGCACCTGGAAATTGGTGGGATCCACGAAAGACTTAAATCCCGACAATTTGATGGAAGATAGACGCACGTTGTTATCTGTTCTTCGCCCGGACAGGCATGGTTAAAAACCTGGCTATCATACCATTTTGTGAATGGAATCTGGTCAAAAACTCACTGCTGGAACGTGCCGCAACGCTAGAGCAGCGGGCTGTGCGAGCCGTTTTTCGGCGGTCCAAGCTGCCAGGTGCGCTGGTGCGGCTTGTCCTTGCCCGACAGGTAGAGCGCCAGATCGCGCATCCATTGCTCGGTGGGCGCCGGCTCGGCGCGCGGCGCCAGCACCAGCACCGGCAGGCAAAGCACGGCCAGCACACGGCCCATCACCACGTGGCGTTCGGTGCGGGCGCTCCAGATGAAGGCGCCGGCCACGGCCAGGCCGAGGCCGGCGCCGGTGATCACTTCCGACCAGGAGTGGGCCAGCACCGGCACGCGTGAAACGCTGACCAGCAGGGACAGCAGCACGCCGCCGCCCGTGGCCCAATAACGGAATTCCAGAGAACGGTGGCGCGACGCCAGGTAGGCCGCCACCGGGAAGACCGCGCAGGCGCGCATGGCATGACCGCTGATGCCGGCGAACTGCACTTCCGGCACGCCCAGCCCCCAGCCCAGATACGCCACCTTCGTTCCAACCACCAGCGCCATGCCGGCGCCAAACAGCAGGCACCAGTTCAAGGTCAAGCGCCAGGATTTACCCGCCAACAGCCAGACCGCGATCGCCACACCCAGCGGGCCGGTCACATTCAAACTGCCCAACATACTCAAAAACTGCCAACCATTCATCATTGCCATATCTCTTGTTGCCTGTCCAGACGGACGCTCAGCGCATGATACACGGCGCGGCGGCCGTCCGGATTCAATCGGAACAGGCTTCAGCTATCCTTAATTTTCCGCTCGAACTTCATGCCGTTGGCGCGCCCGGTGTCGACCACAAAGCCGCTGACGGCATTCGCCGCGTCGCGCTGCATGCGGATGGTGGCGCCGTGCGCGGTGAAGGTATCCTGGGCCACGGGGAGCAGCGGCGCTTCGTCGCGCGCGGAACGCATGCGCAGCTGGCCGTCCTTGAGCTGCACCTCCCACGTCACCTGCAATTCCGGGCTATGGTAACGGCCAAGGAAGGCGCCCTCGCCGCCCGCCGGCGGCGAGAAGGCTTCGGGCTTGGCGCGCGCCTTGCCCGGTTCGCGGCTGCCCGTCAACACCGGCTCCAGATAGATGTCCACCACGTCGAGGGCCAGTTTGGCGGGACGGGCCTGGGCCAGATTGCATAAGACAGCCACCGTCATCCGCTGCGCCGGAATGCGCACCATCTGCGAGCGGTAACCTGCGAAAGCCCCCGCGTGCGCCACGATGCGCTGGCCGCGATACTCCTCCAGCATCAGGCCGCGCGCATACTGGATGCTGGAGCCGTCGTTCAAGCGGCCCGCTTGCTGCAACTGTTCATTGAGCCAGGCGCCGCCGATTTTGGGCGCATAGAAGTTGGCGTCCCACTTCGCCAGATCGCTCAGATTGGTCTGCACCGCGCCGTCGCCGGCCTGCTCCCAGTCCGACATATTCACGCCGAAGCTGCCGTCCGGCCGCAGCAGATAGGCCGTGGCGCGCTGCGGAAAGACGGTGCGGTGGTTTTCCAGGATGCGCGTCTCCTTCATGCCCAGCGGCTCGAAGATGCGCTCGCGCGAGAACTCGCCCAAGGTCTTGCCGCTCACCTGCTTGACGATCTGGCCGAGCAGGAAGTAGCCGGTATTGCTGTAGCGGTGTTCGCTGCCCGGCTTGAAATTCAGGGCCTTCTGGCGCTGGATGGCTATCAGCGCATCGGCATCGGTGGTGTAGTCTTCGTCGTTAAAGCCCGCCATCGTCAGCAGCACCAGATAGTCGCGCAAGCCGCTGGTATGGTGCAGCAGGTGGCGCACGGTGATGGGCGCGCCGTAATCCGGCATGCCGGGCAGGAATGTGCGGATATCGTCATCCAGCGCCAGCTTCCCGTCCTGCACCAGCAGCAGGATGGCGGCGGCGGTAAACTGCTTGGAAGTCGAACCGATATCGAATACCGTGCGCTCGGGACGGATCGGCAAGCCGTATTCCAGGCTGGCCTGGCCATAGCCCTTCTGGTAGACCATGCGACCGTCGCGGATCACGCCCAAGGCGCAGCCGGGCGAGTCGGCACGGTTATATTGCTCGAAAACGCGGTCCACGCGCTCGTTCAGCGGCTCGGGCTGGGCGGCATGCGCGGCCAGCGGCAGCAGGATGGAGAGCAGGACGGGCAGCAGCGGATATGGCGGTCTATGGGCGGGCATCGTGGGTATCCGGGAAAAGAACAGCGAAGACGAAATTACCATAACGCAATAATTTCATATTGCGGCATTGATAACAATAACATTATCTGCAATATTGACGGCTTAACCGGGAAACCTATGGAACCCATACCTTCGATCCTCTTTGTCTGCATGGGCAATATCTGCCGTTCGCCCACGGCCGAAGGCGTGCTGCGCCAGCGCGCCGCCGCGGCCGGCCTGGCGCTGCACATCGACTCCGCCGGCACCCACGCCTACCACGTCGGCGAAGCCCCCGACGCCCGCTCCGCGCGCCACGCCGCCCAGCGCGGCTACGACCTGACGCAGCAACGCGCCCGCCAGGTCAGCGCCGACGACTTCGAACGCTTCGACCTGCTGCTGGCCATGGACCGCGACAATCTGGAGCTGTTGCAACGCGCCTGCCCGCCCGAGCTGCGCCACAAGCTTGGCCTGTTCATGCAATACGCCCGCAATCATCGCGTACTGGAAGTCCCCGATCCCTACTATGGCGGCGTGCAAGGCTTCGACCAGGTGCTCGACTATATCGAAGACGCCGCCGACGGCCTGATCCGCGACCTGCGCGCACACCCCACCTCCCAACTTTGACCTCAGTCAGCCAATGTCCCCCCCCCCTGATGCCTCGGCGGCCGCGCCTGACACCCGGGCGGGACATTCTTTGATCTGGCGCAAACGCGGCGGGACTTAGGCGACGCTGGCGGTGGCGGCGTCGTTGACGGCATTGATGCCCATGGCGCGGGAGAGGGCTTGGCCGACCACGCCTTCGCTGCGGACCAGCCTTACTTGGTCGTCGCGGAAGCGCTGGGCCAGTGCTTCGCCGGACAGGGAAAACGCTTCCTGCCGGCTGCTGGTGGAGAAGATGTAGAGCGTACGCAAGGGACTGATCCAGGCCAGCTTGACTTTGCGCGCCGCGCCTTCTTCCTGGTCGAATTCAAGCCACATGCCGCGCGTGAGACTGTCAACTTCAATGCTGGCATCGTCGTCGGCCGGGGGTGCGGCGGCGGCTTCCTGTTCAGCTTTGGCTTGCAGCTGCAGGCGGCGCTCGGCGGCCTTCTGCGCCACTTCCATCGAGATTTCAAGCTGGCGTTCGGGCGAGATTTCCAGCGGGGCGCGCACGATGGAGGCGTGGCATTCGGCCAGCTCGGCGAAAAATTGCAGACGGTCGGCGTCCTGCCACTTGATCACGTCCAGCCATTTGTTCAGGGCCGAGAGCAGGGTTGGCAGGCGGGCGATCAGCTTTTTGCGTTCCTCGGCGCTGATCTTGGGCTTGACGCTCCAGATCAGGTCATCCATGGTCTGGGTCGCATTGTTGACGGCGCCCGGCTTTTCATCTTCGACGCTGTAGGCAATGGTCAGCACCGAGGTCCATTTGTTTTCGAGGAAGGCTTCCAGCACGGCGATCACTTCGCCGGTGCCGATGCGCAGCGCGACGGCATCCTTGGCCGAGCGGGCGGCGGCGGCCATCTTTTCCTGTTTCAACGCGGCGGCGATCGGCTCGGCGATCGCGGCGGCAGCGGCCGTTTCTTCGGCCTTGATCGAGGCTTCCAGCTCGTCGACAGCTTCGGTGAAGACGCCCAGCTCATGTTCGTAATCGCGGCCCACGCGGTCCACGCTGCGCTGCATGGCCTGGTACAGCGGATCCTCGGGATTCTTGTGCTGCTCCCAGCCCATGCGCGACAAGAGGTCGATCATGCGCCGCGCCGGGTGCTCTTCCTGGAAGAAGAAGTCCTTGTCCAGCAGGGCCGCTTTCAGCACGGGGATTTGCAGGAAGCGGATCAGGTTGCGGATTTCGGGCGAAATGCTCTGGTCGCGGAAAACGGTTTCGAACACCGCCGACAGCAGGTCGATGGTGCTTTCGTCGGCGCGCGACAGGCTGCCTTGCGGCGCCGCTTGTTTGATCGAGGGCAGCACGAATACATTCGGCGGCAAGGTGGCGCCAGCGGCAAAGGCCGCCGCCGGAAATGCCATGGCGGCATCCTGTCCGAAGGCGCCCTGCCCCGCCGCGCTTTGCGCCGCTGCGGCTTGGGTGGCGGCGCCTGCCGATGCCCCCTGCGCGGCCATAGCATGCACAGATGTGGCCTGGCCTGGCGCGGCCGGCCCGGCGTCCGGCCGCCAGCCGCCCATCAAGGCCGCATTCTGCTGCAATTGGGCCAGGTAGCTGAGCAAAGGCTGCTTGGCGCCCACCACGGAGGCATGCTGGGCTGCTTCATTCGTCACATTGCCGACGAATCCTTGCGCCGCGCCTTGCAGCCAGGGTGCTTGCGCCAGGCCTGCGGCCGGCGCGGCAAACTGTCCCGCCGCCTGCGCTGCGCCAGCCGGACCGGCCACCGCCAAGCCCATGCCGCCAACCGCCGCGCCGCCGGCCAGGCCGGTCAACGCGAATCCTGCGGCGGCGACGCCGATCGGCACCGAAACGCTGGCCGGCTGGCCGCCGCCCGCCAGATGCGGCAGCGCCAGGTCGAAATCGCCAATCTGCTCCATCAAGGCCGGGCCTTGCGCGGCGGCCGGCGGCGCGTCCTGCGCCGAGAAGAACTGGCGCAGCTGCTCGGCCAGCGCGGCCTGCTGCTTGCGCTGGCGGGCCGGCGCGGCGGAAGCGTCATGGCTGTCGGCCTTGCGCGCCTTGTACTTTTCCACGGAGCCGGGCAGCACGCCCTTGCGCTCCAGGGCCAGGTTCAACTCTTCCAGCATCGGCCCCATATCGATAAAGCTGTCCGGCTTGAGCAGCGCGGGCAGCAGATGGGCCGCTTCTTCATCGGTACTCAACTCGCTCCAGGCATCCAGCACGGCGGCGAGGAAGACGTCGGGTCGGAAGGGATTCTGGTTCACGCGCAGGATGTCGCGGTCGAGCAGGAAGGCCAGGCGCACATTCAATGTCGCCAGCGCGTCGGCATAGCGCGTCTCGAACGGCTTGCTGACGCTGCCCAGCGCCACCTTGCTGTCCATCTCCTCGTACGGCACCAGGGACAGCGGCTGGTCGGCGGCGCGCGGCGCGGCCTTTTTGCCGGGGGCGAGCTGCGCCAGCTCCTGGCGCACGGCGCGGTCCAGGCGCTTGGCCACCAGATTCAGCAGCGCATAGTGGCTGTTACGCAACAGATTGCCGGCGCGCAGACGCATCTGCACTTCGCGCAAGTCGGTGCCCATATCGTTGCCGTCGACCAGGATGCCGGCCAGGCCGGTGGCAAACGCGGTGAACTGGCTGGCGACGTGGCGCTGCGCGATCTCGATCAGGCTCTCCAACAGCGCATGCCGCGGCGAGACCGTCTGCTTCGGCGCCGTGGATGTTGTTGGATTGGAATTCATGATGGGCCTTCGGTGAACTTACTTGTATTCTGGCAGATTATTGCCGCAAGGCAATAGGCAAAAAGAAACAAATCATCCTTTTGCCTCTGTTTTTTTGCGGACTATCATGTAGGTACGTCTTGGGGCCGGAGGCCTTATCCTACAAGCGTTCCCGGCGAACTCCGATACCGCAAGCGTGGCTGAAATCGCATCATTGCGCCACCGGAAAGGTATCGGCGAAGGCATGCCTTCACCGATGCGTCTTCGGCGAGTGATATTCACACTTTCACATGAGAGGAAATCAAGATGAACTCGAACCGCAAGGACTCATCGAAGGGTTCCGAAAAACCGGAAAAAGGCGCCAGCCGGCAGTCGGCCGACCAGGGTTCACGCTCGGTCAGCCGCGATCTGGCCGACGAACGCGCCAGCCGCAAGAACGAAGGCAATAAACAGTCGGGCAGCACCGGCAACGCCAACAAAGCCAGCCAGCGCAACCGCTGATTGACGCCAGCACGGCGGCATCCGCCGGGTGCCGCCTTCCCTCAGATATTGCGCAGGCGCTTGCCCTTGGGCGGGCGGAAGTCGCGGATCTCATGCACCAGGCTCACCGAGTGGGCGTCCTGGGCCGTCAGGTGCAGATCGGTGTAGTTGTGCGTCTCCCAGTGCTTTTCACTGAGCTTGATGCGATCGCGCAGGATCGCTTCGGTGCGCTGGTCGTCGGCCTGCAGGCCCTCGACGATAACGCGCAGGGTGTCGGGCCGGGCGCCCGACGGTGCGCTGGCATGCGATTTATGCACCATGAAACGGGCCGTGGCGCTGGCATAGCGCTCTTCGCCCGCCAGGAACAGGATGACGGCGATCGAGGCCACCGCCCCGCCGTTGTACATGACCACCTTGAACGGCAGATTGCGCAGGTAGTTGTAAAGGCATAGCCCATCGCTGACATAGCCACCGTTCGACTGCACCAGAATGTGCGCGACTTCGATGCCATCCTCGCTCATCTCGGCCGCCGCTTCGAACACGCGGTGCACCATATCGCTGTTCACATCGCCCGACAAGGTGAACCAGGCTTGCCCGTCCAGCTTTGCTTTGTCTTCGCTCATGGCCGTCCCCATTTGGAATACATAAACCATTCTAGCAAAGCCCGCGCCAGGGGGCGCGCACGCGCTTTGACACAACTGTCAGATTGACACGCCCTACCTTCTGACATATATTTCCGAGTCTTGATCGGGAGAGGGCAAATTCGCTTTGCCGCCGAAGGGGCACCACCCAAAAACTCTCAGGCAAAAGGACCGGTCAAGGGTCGCATGGCGCATGACGCCAGCGGGACCAACTCTGGAGAGCGGCCATATGGCCCACCGAAGGGGCGTGCGGGATGCAATATCCCGTTATCTCTCAGGTACCGAGGACAGAGGGGTAGACGATCAGTGTGGAAAAGGCTGCTTTAGCTTCTCCGTGCGTGCTCTGTTAACCCTTTAACGATAGGTCCGAGGTATTCATGACGCTCAAAGCAACCCCACTCAATAACGTACACCGCGCCCTGGGCGCGCGCATGGTCGATTTCGGCGGCTGGGACATGCCCGTGAACTACGGTTCGCAGATCGAAGAACACCATGCCGTGCGCAGCGATGCGGGCATGTTCGACGTGGCGCATATGTGCGTGGTCGATATCAAAGGCCCGGACGTGCGCGGCTTCCTGCGCGGCCTGCTGGCCAACAACGTCGACAAGCTGCAGGTGAGCGGCAAGGCCCTCTACTCCTGCATGCTGAATCCGGAAGGCGGCGTGATCGACGACCTGATCGTCTACTTCCTCACTGAAGACTGGTTCCGCCTGGTGGTCAACGCCGGCACCGCCGAAAAAGACGTGGCCTGGATGCAGGCCCGCAACGAGGCCACCAACGCCGGCCTGACCATCACCCAGCGCCGCGACGGCGCCAATGCCATGGCCCTGATCGCCGTGCAGGGTCCGAACGCCCGCGCCAAAGTGTGGCAAGTGATCCCGCAGGCGCAGCAAGCCACGGCCGAAATGAAGCCATTTAACGTGGCTCTGGTACAAGACACCCCCTTCGGCGAAGCGATGGTAGCCCGCACCGGCTACACCGGCGAAGACGGTTTTGAGATCGGCGTGCCCGCCGATCAAGCGGCAGCGCTGTGGAACGCCCTGCAAGCGGCCGGCGTGAAGCCGGCCGGCCTGGGCGCGCGCGACACCCTGCGCCTGGAAGCCGGCATGAACCTGTACGGCCAGGACATGGACGAATCCGTGAACCCGCTGGACGCCGGCCTGGCATGGACCATCGATCTGGTCAGCGAGCGCGATTTCGTCGGCAAGGCCGCCCTGCAGGCCAAAGGCCAGAACGCCCAGTTCGTGGGCCTGATCCTGCGCGAAAAAGGCGGCGTGCTGCGCGCCCACCAGAAAGTCATCGCCGCTTCCGGCGAAACCGGCGAGATCACCAGCGGCACCTTCAGCCCGACCATGCAGCAGGCGATCGCGCTGGCGCGCGTGCCGAACGGCGTGAACGTGGGCGACACCGTGCATGTGGAAATCCGCGACAAGAAGCTGGCCGCCACCGTGGTCAAGCTGCCTTTCGTGCGCAACGGTAAAATCCTCGCCGCCTGACCCCGAATACAACACAACCCCACTGGAGCCACAAATGAACATCCCAGCAGAACTGAAGTACACCGAATCCCATGAGTGGGTACGTCTGGAAGCCGACGGCACCGTCACGGTAGGCATTACCGAATTCGCGCAGGACGCGCTGGGCGACATCGTATTCGTCGAACTGCCTAAAGTGGGCACCACCTACATCGCCGGCGACGACGCCGCCGTCGTGGAATCGGTGAAAGCGGCCAGCGACATCTACGCTCCGCTGTCGGGCGAAGTCGTGGCCGTCAACGACGACGTGGCCGGCGCGCCGGAATCGATCAACAGCGACGCCTACGGCGCCTGGCTGTTCAAGCTGAAGCCGAGCGACGCTTCCGCGCTCGACGGCCTGCTGGACGCCGCCGCCTACGGCAAGACCACCGCAGCCTGATTTAGCACCCATTCAGGGCCAGCATGCGCTGGCCCTTTTTCCATTTGGCCTGAGATTCAACCATGACCCGCACCAGCCTGACCCAACTTGAAGCACGCGATGCCTTCATCGCCCGCCATATCGGCCCGGACAGCGCCGAACAGCAGCAGATGCTCGACGTCCTCGGCTACGCCTCGCGCGCCGCCCTGATCGACGCCATCGTGCCCGCCCATATCCGCAACAAGAGTGCCCTGCCCCTCGGCCAGTTCTTCGAACCGAAGCCGGAACAGCAGGCACTGGCCACGCTGAAGGGTCTGGCCGCCAAGAACAAGGTGCTGAAATCGCTGATCGGCCAGGGTTACTACAACACCCATACGCCAGGCGTCATCCTGCGCAATATCTTCGAAAATCCGGCCTGGTACACCGCCTACACCCCGTACCAGCCTGAAATCTCGCAAGGCCGCCTGGAAGCCATCCTGAACTTCCAGCAAGCCGTGACCGACCTGACCGGCATGGGCATCGCCAACGCGTCCATGCTGGACGAAGGCACCGCCGCCGCCGAAGCCATGACGCTGCTGCAGCGCGTGGGCAAATCGAAATCGAGCACCTTCTACGTCGCCAACGACGTGCTGCCGCAAACCCTGGAAGTGGTGCAGACCCGCGCCGAGCCGCTGGGCATCACCGTCAAGACCTTCGACCCGGCCGAACTGGCTGGCGTGACGGACGCTTTCGGCGTGCTGCTGCAATACCCTGGCGCCAACGGCGTGGTGCGCGACTACCGCGCCGGCGTGGAAGCGGTGAAAGCCGCCGGCGCCCTGGTGGTGGTGGCGGCCGACCTGCTGGCCCTGACCGTGCTGGCGCCGCCAGGCGAATGGGGCGCGGACGTGGTGGTCGGCAACAGCCAGCGCTTTGGCGTACCGCTCGGCTTCGGCGGCCCGCACGCAGGCTACCTGGCCACCCGCGACGAATACAAGCGTTCCATGCCTGGCCGCCTGGTCGGCGTGACCATCGACCAGCAAGGCAACAAGGCTTACCGCCTGGCCCTGCAAACCCGCGAGCAGCACATCCGCCGCGAAAAAGCGACCTCGAACATCTGTACCGCACAGGTGCTGCTGGCCGTGATCGCCTCCATGTACGCCGTCTACCACGGCCCTGCCGGCCTGAAACAGATCGCCCAGCGCGTGCACCGCTACACCGGCGTGCTGGCCGCCAACCTGCGCACCCTGGGTTACGGCATCGCCAACGAAACCTTCTTCGACACCCTGACGGTGAAGACCGATCGCGCCGAGCAGCTGCACGCCGCCGCCGTCGCCGCCGGCATCAACCTGCGCAAGATCGACAGCCGCCACGTCGGCCTGTCGCTGGACGAAACCACCACCCGCGACGACCTGTCCGCGCTGTGGAGCGTGTTCTCGACCGGCGTGGCGAACGCCCCTGCCGCACCGGACTTCGACGCCGTCGACGCCGGCGTGCAGCAAGCCTTCCCGGACAGCCTGGCGCGCGCCAGCGAATACCTGAGCCACCCGGTCTTCAACCGCTACCACAGCGAATCGGAAATGCTGCGCTACCTGCGCAGCCTGGCCGACAAGGACCTGGCCCTGGACCGCACCATGATCCCGCTGGGTTCCTGCACCATGAAGCTGAACGCCACCAGCGAGATGATTCCCGTCACCTGGCCTGAGTTCTCCAGCATCCACCCGTTCGCGCCGAACGAGCAGACCGTGGGCTACCGCGAAATGATCGGCCAGCTGGAAGAGATGCTGTGCGCCGTGACCGGTTACGCCGCCGTCTCGCTGCAGCCGAACGCCGGTTCGCAAGGCGAATACGCCGGCCTGCTGGTGATCCAGAAATACCACCAGTCGCGCGGCGAAGGCCACCGCAATATCTGCCTGATCCCATCGTCGGCGCACGGCACCAACCCGGCATCGGCCAATATGGTCGGCATGCAGGTGGTGGTGACCGCCTGCGATGAGAACGGCAACGTCGATCTGGCCGACCTGAAAGCCAAGGCCGAGCAGCACAGCAAGAACCTGGCCTGCGTGATGGTGACCTACCCATCGACCCACGGCGTGTTCGAAGAAGGCATCAAGGAACTGTGCGATATCGTGCACTCGCACGGCGGCCAGGTGTATATCGACGGCGCCAATATGAACGCACTGGTGGGCGTGGCCGCGCCGGGCAGCTTCGGCGGCGACGTATCGCACCTGAACCTGCACAAAACCTTCTGCATCCCGCACGGTGGTGGCGGCCCAGGCGTGGGTCCGATCGGCGTCGGCGCGCACCTGGCGCAGTTCCTGCCGAACCAGCGTTCGACCGGCTACCAGCGTAATGAGAACGGCATCGGCGCCGTGTCGGCTGCCGCTTTCGGCTCCGCTTCGATCCTGCCGATCTCCTGGATGTACATCGCCATGATGGGCGGCGAAGGCCTGACCGCGGCCACCGAAACCGCGATCCTGAACGCCAACTACATCGCCCGCCGCCTGGCGCCGCACTACCCTGTGCTGTACACCGGCCATGACGGCCTGGTGGCGCACGAGTGCATCCTGGACCTGCGTCCGCTGACCGATGCCACCGGCATCAGCAACGAAGACGTGGCCAAGCGCCTGATGGACTTCGGCTTCCACGCGCCGACCATGAGCTTCCCGGTTCCGGGCACGCTGATGATCGAGCCGACCGAATCCGAAGCCAAGGGCGAGATCGACCGCTTCATCGACGCCATGATCGCCATCCGTGGCGAAATCGCCAAGGTTGAAAGCGGTGAGTTCGACAAGGCCGACAACCCGCTCAAATTCGCGCCGCACACGGCCGAAGTGCTGACCGCCGACAACTGGGAGCGCAAGTACAGCCGCGAAGTGGCAGCCTACCCAGTGGCCTCGCTGCGCAAGCAGAAGTACTGGCCGCCGGTCGGCCGCGCCGACAACGTGTACGGCGACCGCAACCTGTTCTGCGGCTGCGCGCCGATGAGCGACTACGAGTAAAGCCGGCCTCCCCCTCAGGCCTTGGCGAAGCCGGCCCACCGCAAGGTGGCCGGCTTTTTTTACTTGGATTTACATCTTTTTGCTTGACACCCCCTTGCCTGGCTCACTACCATTCGGGCTCCATTAACTTTCGGAGTCCTACGTGAGTCCTTGTTCTAGTGACAGTAGTCGGTTAACGATCGGCGCATAACACAGCAAGCACGCAGACTTCATCCCCTGCCGTTTCCTTGCTGTGCAAGGTACGGTGCCAAGCATCACAGCATCACCCTTCCCTTTTCGTTTTACCGGCTACTGGCCCCATTCAAGCGTCTCGCTCAGCTCACTGATCCCTCAGGAGACAGCGATGAACCTGTTTTACCTCGCACGGCGCAATGCGTTCGTGATGACCCTGTTTGCGCCCGTCGTGGCGCAAGCGGCACGGCCGATGGCGGCCGACGATGCCAGCATCCTCGATGCCGGCCACTGCCAGCTTGAAAGCTGGAGCCAGCGCACGTCCGCGCAAACCGAGTTCTGGGCCATGCCGGCCTGCCGCATCGGTTCGTGGGAACTGGGCGCCGGCACCGGCCGGCTGCAGGAGCGCGAAGGCGCGCAAGCCCGTACGCGCTCGCACATGCTGCAGGCCAAGACCCTGTTCCGTCCCCTGTCCACCGACAGCTGGGGCGCCGGCCTGGTATTGGCCGAGCAGTTCCACAGCGGCGATCACGGCAAGGGCGACCTGTCGCTCAACCTGCCCGTCAGCTTTTCCTTCCAGGGCGACGCCGTGCTGCTGCACGCGAACGCCGGCTGGCTGCGCGAACGCACAGCCCACCGTGGCGGCGCCACCTGGGCGCTGGGTGCGGAGTTCGCCGTCACGCCCAAGACGGCGCTGACGCTGGAGAGCTTCGGCTCGCGCTTTGGCCACAGTTATGTGCAGGCCGGCGTGCGCCACACGCTGATCCAGGACCGGCTCGACATCGACGCCAGCTACGGCGAGCGTCTGGGCTGGCGCGGCAAGGAGCGCATCTTCGCCATCGGCCTGACCTTGGCCGGTCCCGCGCTGCGCTAAGCCCCGCAACAATAAAAACAAGGACGGCGCGCCGTCCCCTGCAAATCCGTTTTGAAAGGAAGAGATCATGACCCTCTTCAAACACCTGTTCGCCTCTTTCCTGAACAGCCGCCATCTGGCACGCCTGTTCCGCCGCAGCGAGCTGCCCCTGCCGACCGCGCAGGGCGCCGCCAAAGTGCTGCCGAATCAACTGGGTCTGGCCCTCGGCCTGGCCGCGCGCGAAGCGCAGGCAGACTTGTTCGCCCGCCTCGCCAGCGGCGCCGATGGCCTGAGCAATGAGGCCGCGCAAGCCGTGGTGGAACGCGACGGCCCGAACGAAATGGGCCACGAAAAAACCCTGGGCTGGCACCAGCGCCTGTGGCAGTGCTACCGCAATCCCTTCAATGTGCTGCTGACCGTGCTGGCCCTGGTGTCCTGGCTGACCGAGGACGTGAAAGCCACCATCGTCATCGGCACCATGGTGGTGCTCTCCACCCTGCTGCGCTTTGTGCAGGAAGGCCGCTCCAGCCGCGCCGCCGAACGCCTGCAAGCCCTGGTCAGCAATACCGCCACCGTGCTGCGCGACGGCCAGTCCTGCGAGCTGGCGATCCGCGAACTGGCGGCCGGCGATGTGGTGATGCTGTCGGCCGGCGATATGATTCCCGCCGACTGCCGCCTGCTGGCAGCGAAGGATTTGTTCGTCAGCCAGGCCGCCATGACTGGCGAATCGCTGCCGGTGGAGAAAAGTGCCGAAGCGCCATCGGCCGCCGTCACCGATCCCTTCGACATGGCCAATCTGCTGTTCACCGGCACCAATGTGATTTCCGGCTCGGCCACGGCGATTGTGCTGAGCACCGGCAACCGTACCTGCTTCGGCGCGCTGGCCGACCGCGTGGTGAGCAGCGAACGCGCACCGACCGCCTTCCAGGCCGGCATCAACAGCGTGAGCTGGCTGCTGATCCGCTTCGCGCTGGTGATGGCGCCGCTGGTCTTCCTGGTCAACGGCATCACCAAGGGCGACTGGAGCGACGCCTTCCTGTTCGCGCTGTCCATCGCCGTCGGCCTGACGCCGGAAATGCTGCCCATGATCGTCACCAGCACCCTGGCCAAAGGCGCGGTGCTGCTGGCGCGGCGCAAGGTGGTGGTGAAGCGCCTGGATGCGATCCAGAGCTTCGGCGCCATGACCGTACTGTGCACCGATAAAACCGGCACCCTGACCCAGGACGAGATCGTGCTGGAACGCCACGCCGACATCAGCGGCCAGGAAAGCGAGGACGTGCTGAAATTCGCCTTCCTCAACAGCCACTACCAGACCGGCCTGAAAAACCTGCTGGACCGCGCGGTGCTGAAGCACGTGGAGATGCTCAACAAGCTGAATCTGGCGCAGGACTACCGCAAGATCGACGAGATTCCCTTCGACTTCGTGCGCCGCCGCATGTCGGTGGTGGTGTCCGAGCGCGAAGACCACCATGAGCTGATCTGCAAAGGCGCGGTGGAAGAAATCCTGGCCTGCTGCACCGCCGTGCGCCAGGGCGAACAAGTGCTGCCGCTGGACGACGCCATGCTGGCGCGCGTGACCGAGCATACCCGTTCGCTCAACGCGCAAGGCCTGCGCGTGGTCGCGCTGGCCGTGAAAGAAGTGCCGCCGCAAAAGGCCGAATACAGCTTGGCCGACGAATCCGACCTGACCCTGATCGGCTACATCGCCTTCCTCGACCCGCCGAAAGACTCCAGCGCCCCTGCCCTGCGCGCCCTGGCGGCCCACGGCGTGACGGTGAAAGTGCTGACCGGCGATAACCATCTGGTGACGGCGCGCGTCTGCCGCGACGTCGGCCTGCGGGTCGATGGCGTGATCCTCGGCCCCGATCTGGATGCGCTGGACGACGCGACCCTGGCCGACGTGGCCGAACGCAACACCGTGTTCGCCAAACTCAGCCCGCTGCACAAGGAGCGGCTGGTGAGCGCCCTGCGCAGCAAAGGCCACATCGTCGGCTTCATGGGCGACGGCATCAACGACGCGCCCGCGCTGCGCGCCGCCGACATCGGCATCTCGGTCGATTCGGCGGTGGACATCGCCAAGGAAGCGGCCGACATCATCCTGCTCGAAAAGAGCCTGATGGTGCTGGAAGAAGGCGTGCTGCAAGGACGCCGTACCTTCTGCAATATGCTGAAGTACATCCGCATGACGGCCAGCTCCAACTTCGGCAATGTATTCTCGGTGCTGGTGGCCAGCGTCTTCCTGCCCTTCCTGCCGATGCTGCCGGTGCATCTGCTGGTGCAGAACCTGCTGTACGACGTGTCGCAGATCGCCATCCCCTTCGATAACGTGGATGCCGAACTGGTGGCGCAGCCGCTGGATTGGAACCCACGCGACATCGGACGCTTCATGCTGTTCTTTGGCCCGCTCAGCTCCATCTTCGACATCGCCACCTTTGGCCTGATGTGGTTCATGTTCGGCGCCAATACCGATGCCAAGCAGACGCTGTTCCAATCGGGCTGGTTCATCGTCGGCCTGCTGACGCAGACGCTGATCGTGCACCTGATCCGCACGCCCAAGCTGCCGTTCGTGCAAAGCCTGGCCTCGCCGGCGCTGCTGGCGGCCACGCTGGCCATCATGGCGCTCGGCATCTGGCTGCCGATGGGACCATTGGCCCACGCCTTCAAGCTGCAGGCCCTGCCCATGGCCTATTTCCCATGGCTGCTCAGCATCCTGCTCGCCTACGCCGGCCTGACGACGCTGATGAAGCGCGTCTACCGCCGCAAATTCGGCTGGCAGTAACCACGGCCTCAAGAATAAAAAAAACCCCGGGTCGTCCATTCCCGGGGCTATAAAACGGTACTACGCAATCTTTTGAGTCAGGCGACGGCGGTGTCGTGCTGCACGGGATGCGGGACAGCGTGCAGTTCGCCTTGGGCCAGCGAGGCCGATTCCCACACGGCGGTTTGGGTGATTTCTTCGCTCACCACCAGCTTTCCGCTGGGGTCGTAGCGCTGCCACTCCAGGGCACCGCCCGGGGTGATGCCGACCGCATGCACGCCGCCATTGGCAACATCGGCCGTCAGCGCGGCACTGACCAGGAAAGACGCCACCGGATATGGCAAGCGCCATGGCGCGCCCAGGGTGCGCGACAGCATATACAGCCCACCCGAGCCGTCGGTATAAGCCAGGTGCTCGCCCGAGTCGTCGCACTCGCTCCATACCAGCTGGGCGCCGCCGATGTGCGCCACCGGCTGCGGCACGCTATGGCCGCCGCGATAGACAACGATGCTGTCGCCCGCCACAAACACGTCCGGCACATTCGGCACCGAGCCCGGCGCGAGATGCACACTGGCGGCACGGCGCGGCAAGGCGGTGTAGTCGATGTTGACAGCCCAGCCGCATTGGTCCGGGAAGGAATTGAACGCCAGCGCGCGCTCGCCGCCTTCGTCATACAAGGTCCACAAACCTGGCAGACGGTAGCTGCCCGCCACATAGCCGCGCACCTGGCGCGCTTCGGCCGGCAGGCGCAGATGCGACATCATCGTCAACAGCGCGGCGGCATTGAAGCACCAGGTATCGTGGGCGCCGTTGACGCTGGCCGTGAGCAGCACCAGCGGCGCGGCGCCCGGCTGCAAGGGACCGAAGGCGATGCGCGAGGCGATGGCGCCGGCCGGCGTGTCGGGCCGCGGCGTCAGCGCGCAGAAGGCGGCGTACCAGCCTGCTTCGTCCATCCAGTTGGGCAGCCCGCAAGCGGTGTAGATCGTGCTGTTGGGCGCATCCTGGCGCGCGGCCACGGCCAGCGCGATCGAGATATTGCCGTCCGCGCCCTGGCGTACATCGAGACATTGCACCACCGCCTTGGCGGGACGCGGCAAGGCGGCGCTCAAATCCGTCTGCGACCAGCGGCCGAACGGCGTGCGGCGGAACAGATACAGGTGGCCATTGGCGCCGACCGTAAAGATCAGCGGCACGCTTTCGCTGTCGCGCGCCAGGAAGAACGGCTTGCGCGCATCGGCCGGCGCGGCGCAAGGGCCGGAACGGTAGCCGGCCTCGTACAGCGGCACGAAATGGCGCAGCACCAGATCGGCCAGCGGCTCGTTCTCCAGCTGCCGCAGCCAGTAGCCGTGGTCTTGCGAGGCGACGGCGTCGTAGCGGTCGAACACGGCGTTGTAGGCGCGCAGCAGACGGGCGCGCGCATCCAGCCCGGCCATCTCGGGACGGTCCAGCAGGCGCAGCGCCAGCTCGGCGCGGCCCAGCACCACGCTGGACTGGCGCGCGATCAGCGAAGTCCAGGCCAGCGCCTCGGACGGCGTCGGCTCGCGCCGCAAGACGATGCGGCTGACGCGCGCCGCGACAAAGGCACGCGCCCCGGCCGGCACCGCACCATTGGCCGCGTGGACGTGACGGGTCGGCGCTTCCAGCCCCCCGTTGGCTGCCGGAGCCGAAAAGCCCAAGTGGTTGAAACTGCTGCCGCCGAATTCATTCGGCGCGAATGCGATCATATTGGCCATTTTCCGTCCTCGTTTATCCGGCTGCGCTGACGACACGAATTTCGAGATCGCCTTGAGCGTTAACCAGAAGGTCTACTGGAGTGAGCCGCAAATCAGGCGCCAGGCGAGCCAGCGCATTCTGGAGAGCCGCGGCAAAGGCCGATTCCAGTGGAATAACAATCTCCTGCTGCACCGCCGCCAGGCTGCAGGCATTGCCGTCCCAGGCAGTGCCAATGCGGTGCATATTCAATAGATGGAGCAGCGGGTCGGACACGATATACATGCCGCCCACGCCGGAATCGGTCACGGGCAGCGATTTGCGCGCCCGCATCTGGATGCCGATATGGCCGCGCGCCACGAATTCCAGACACAGCGACCATTGCAGGGTGGCGCGCGCCCAGCCTTTGCCCATATAAACGCGGCTGCGGCCCGGCGCCAGATCCTGATTTACCCGGTCCCATTCATAACGGGTTAATAAACCGTGCACCACTACCGTGGGACGGGCTACGCCTTTATCGTCCAAAGGGGCGGAATGGGTGATATTGAATTGCAGGTCTTGCTCGGATTCGCGATCGTGGGAAGTTTTACCTTCTTCCTGCCAATGCAAAAGCACGTGGTCGCGATAATTCCAGCCATTGCTGGTTGGCGTGAATACTGCACGCTCTTTATTTTTCAAAGAAGCGTCCACGCCCGATTTTTCGTTGACGGTTTCGGCTTCGTCGATTTTATGCGGCTGGCCGTCCCGCGAATCCATAAAATCCGGCTGGTCGTTCAGGCTTTTTTCCAATGGTTCAAGCAATAACGGCTTTAGCACGCGTTCGAGAAAACTACTGCGCGGCAAAACAACCCTATCCTGCCCCGTCGCACGCAAAACCTGATCGGATAAAGAACGCAGCCAGTCGGAAACCGCAGATGTAAAGAAATTCTTTAATGTCTCATTATCGCAATGCATAATCGATCGTTCGATATTGCAATGCGCGGCATGCAAAGCCAGGCGGCCGTCGCTGGTTATTCCAACCGAAAAACACAATTTCCAGCCAGATACGTTTTGGCGCAAAATACTGTTGCGTTGACCAAATCCGTTATAGAAGCAAATATTGCCATTAAGCATAGTTAACGTCAGCCAGGCCATGCTCGGCTTGGCCGCGACGATCTCCACCATCGGCGCCCAAATTGTTACACGGTCGCCACCGATGCCTCCCAGCACCATCCCCCCCTGCTCCAAGTTGCCTGCGTGAACCGAATCCGGGATGGTTCCTACGCGTAACAATTGGGCAAGTTGCGCGTTCACCACATCCTGCGATGGCGCCCAGACCAAGTCCAGTTCCGGCGGCTCACTGACTGGCAGATCCACCTCAGGAACCCGCGCGCTGGAGCTTTCAAAAGAGGCAATGTAAGAAATCATTTAATTCACTTGGGGAAATGTTAATATTTGCCTTGAGGGCATGGAGCGAACTGTACAGACCGGCGCCAGAAAGCGCCTTCCGGAAACCTTCCGGATCGTAAGTTGCTGTTTTTGAAGAGTTTTATTTTTTGAAATTTGAGGAAAAATGGGGCATAGGGAATTCCGTTTCGGCGACTGGCAGGTGGATGTCGATAGCAATACGCTGAGCGACGGAGCCACGCGCATCCCCCTTGAGCCTCGCGCAATGGAAGTTTTGCGCTACCTTTGCCGCCATCCAGGCGCGGTCATTCCCGCCGAAGAGTTGCTGCAGGCATGCTGGGGTTCAGCCGAGTTCGGCGACAACCCAGTTCACAAAGCCATCACTCAACTGCGCCGCGCACTCGGCGATTCGAGCACCGAACCACGTTACATTGAGACCATCCGCAAGCGGGGGTATCGGGCGATTGCCGAGGTTGTCGAGGCGGAGGAGGATGGGCAAGTTGTATGGACAAGTGGGTCGCCGTTCCGGGGGTTGGAGCCGTTTCAGGAAAATCATGCGGCGATTTTCTTTGGGCGAGTACAAGCGACAGCGCGCTTAAAAGAACTAGTCGAAAAACAAACGCGCGCTGGACGCGCAATGGCCCTAGTATTAGGTCCCTCAGGTTCCGGAAAAACCTCATTGGTACGCGCAGGATTAATGCCTCAGTTAATGCGCGCAACTGCGGATGAACATAGCTCAATTACGCTTGACTGTACACTTTATTTAGATTGTGCCGATTTAGGCGACGGATCAATTTTTCATGCTCTAGCCGCTGTTCTGATTGATGCCGAATCTGATAACACTCCTTTCTTTCCTGGGGAAAGTGCGGATAGTTTGAGCAGGAAGCTGGAGTTTGGTGAAATAGAGGAAATTTTCTTATCACTTCCAGACAATAAACCTGTAGTTGGCATTTTTGTAGATCGACTTGAAGCAATATTTCGCGCAAAAGATATAAATAACAATGGGCTCGAACGTTTTATTGAATTATTACATAAGCTATCAGCCAACAACTCAACGCTAGTTCTAATGGCATGCCGTAATGATTTCTACCCCGATATCATCGCATTGCCCAGATTGATGGAGTTGAAGAACAACGGGGGACATTTCGATTTAACAGCACCGGATGGGGTTGATATTGCGCAAATCATACGCCTACCGGCCAAAGCTGCTCACCTCACCTATGAGATCGATCTTGTAAGCGGTGCGAATCTGGACGATGTACTCTGCGATGCAGCGCGAGGCAGCCCCGATACTCTTCCTCTGTTGCAATATTGCCTTAACGAGCTGTATCGTCAACGTAATGAAAACGGAGTACTGCGCTTTGATGTATTCCGACAGCTTGGCGGCATTGAAGGTGCAATCGGTATTCGTGCTGAGCAAATCATCACAAGTTTAACAACCGAACAGGCTGGAGCCCTACCTCAAATACTGTCCTTATTAGTCAACATAGGTGACGAGCAAAGCGCGGTAACTGCACGTAGTGTCGCTTGGTCAGCATTGCGCAATGACGAGGAACGTAATTTTGTTCGTGCTATGGTAGAGGCCAGATTATTTGTTAGCGAGCTAACGGGAGATATTCCTAGTTTTAGCGTTGCACATGAGGCTCTTCTTCGGCGTTGGCCGCGAGTGGCAGAATGGATTGAGCATCATCGCCATGCCTTGCAATTGCGCAGCCGAATAGCAAGCCAGGCTGATAGATGGGTAAAAGCCGAACGTCCCAGGGATTTGTTACTTCCTAAAGGAACACAAATCAGTCAAGCGCATGGACTGCTTGACTTAAAAGGATTCAGCCTTTCAGATCATGAATTTGAATATATTGCTGCATCAATACAGCGAGCAAAAATAGGAAGACGTTTGCAACTATTGGTGGCTGGACTCGTTGTAGCACTTGCCATATCAGCCGGCTTACTCGGGTTAACTGCGCGATCAGCGCAAAGAAAAGCTGAGCAGCATCGAGCTGAGGCTGAAGGGTTGATGAGCTATATGCTAGGAGAGTTTGTAGAAAAACTTCGCCCAATCGGTCGCCTGGACCTACTGGATGATGTAAGTGAACGTGCCCTTGATTATTTGGCCAATATTGAAGATGCCAAAGACAATCCCACCGTATCTGATAAAAGGGCTAAAGCACTTCAGACAATTGCTGAAGTCAATATTTCCCGCTCCAATCCTCAAAAAGCAAGAGAGGCATTGGTTGCCGCAAGATCAATATGGCAACTTCAAGATATTCCAAATTCCCCAAATGCAGCATTATTAAAAAACCTAGGCTCCAATGCATTCTGGCTTGGCCAAATACACTTAAATAGAGGCGACTTGGCAGAGGCGGAGAAGTATTTTTTGGATTACAAAAACTACATACAAAGATCCAGCCATATAAACCCTGAAAATATTGACAACTGGATAGAGGAATCTTATGCACATAACAATCTTGGTACTCTTGCCCTAAAAAAGGGAAATTTGGAAGATGCGCAAAAGGCATTTTCCAAGTCTATCGAATTGAAATATAAAGCTTTTTCAAAGACACCGAACAACAAGGAGTTAGTGGCAGGACTTGCCAATAGTTTATCGTGGTTAGCTGAGACACATGCAAAGCTTGGATCTCTTGAGAAAGCAATGGCGCTGCACCAGGAGGAAGAGGAATTACTTAGAAAAATACATACCACAGCGCCGCGTGACGCACTATGGATGGCCCGTTTAGCAAATACTCTAACATATATAGGCGACTTATATATCACTCAAGGGCAGCAGCAATATGCGCAAGAAGCATATTCGAAAGCCGAATCTTTTTTACTCATTATTACAAAGCAGGATCCGAGTAATAAATCTTGGGAAATCAATCTCTACAACTTACAACTAAAGTTACTTGATGTCACTCATGATGAAAAAGATTTAAATATCATAAAACAAAAGCAAGAAATAATTCATAGCAAGCTAGGAGACCTCCTTCAAGTCGACCCTAATCGAGCAAACTTATCGCAATTACATGCAAGAGCAAAACAAAATTTAGCTCTAACAAATTTCAAAGCAAAGCATAACATTCAATCATCTCTATATGTGGATGATAGTATAAAAATCCTTGATGAGCAGCATAAAAAAAATAGCTCAGATCAACAAATTCTAGCATTAATGGCTAACGCAATACTTCTAAGATCAGAAATTGAATATTCTCAAGGGGAAGCACAAAAATCAAAGGAAAGCTGCCTATCAGTTCAAAAATTGCTATCAAAAACTGCAAGCACTTCTACCGATTATCGAATTCTTGCCCCAAATGTCCGATCATATCTTTGTACTGGAGAAGGCGAGAAAGTGAAAAAGCAAATAGGCAAACTAGAATCTATGCGCTACAATGAACAACGCCACAAACAGTATTTTGACTCTCATCACCCAGCGAAAGGAAAGTTATGACGATTGATTCTGTCACACCAACCTCATTTATTAATGTTTTTGTTATAGCAACACCCAACCCAATTATTCCTGGACAAAAACCCACATATAAAACAAGATTTGAACCTCCATCTATCACCGTTCGCGAACGTGATACCGTAATCAATTATCAGTTAATAGAGCCAACGCCAGAGCATGTCATTTTCAAAAAAATGACCGTTAAACCGGCGGACAATGATCAATTAAGCGACCCTAGCATTAGCAAAAGTGGAAAAATAGTTACTTTTAGCAATGCCAACACCACGAAGGAAACGTTTTCAATCAAACTTTTCTTCACGGATAAAGACCATGTGGAATTCGATGTTGATCCGGAAGTGATCAATGATCCGCCACCTATTTAAATAATAGGCTGCAGGCTGTACAAATTATTAGATGTATAGCCTGTTTTCGCTTCAGCAATATTCGCGCCTCTCAAAAATCAGAAAAATACACGACAATCAAATTTCAATATTTTCCCTTTTTCGATATCCCCTCTTGATCGAAAAAGCATCTTTCGGGATGAATCATGGTAAGATTAGCAAGAAAACATTGCCAATTTTTCACATGCAGTAGCTCATGAAGGGGAACATGATGCCGGAATCCATCAAGGCGGCCCTGCTATCAGGGCTGATATTTCCAGGGTTGGGACAGCTGGTCTTTCTGAAGCGGCGAGCACGAGGCTGCTTGTTTCTGCTGCCGACCGTAGCTGCTACCTTCTATCTGCTCTATGTCGTATCACTCAGCGCTGACAATTTGCTGCAGCAGATGCATGCCAACCAAGTGCTGAGTGCCCAGATGATTGCTTCTGCTATTGCAAAATCAAGTACTGGTGGCCCGCTTGCAACCATGGCATTCCTGCTACTGCCTCTGGCTTGGATAGGCAGCATTTTAGATGCTCTGCTATTTGGCGAGGACCATCGACTGGACCCCAAAAAAACGTAACACAAGCAGCGAGCCAGGGGGCGAACGCCTTCTCCGAAGAGGATATGATGAAATCCAGATTACACTGTATCAGTGCGTGTCTGCTTGCTTTCCCAATTATTACTCTTGCTCAAGCCACCGGCATCAAGCGCACCCTCGTCCACAAAGCCGACACCTCCATCGACCACCGCGAAGCCGTCGTCGCCCGTGTTGAACTTGAGCCTGGCGTGGTCGCCGGCCGCCACACCCATCCCGGCGACGAAATCAGCTACGTGCTGGAAGGCGAAGGCGAGCTGCTGATCGATGGCGAGCCGCCGCGTAAGCTGAAGGCGGGCGAAGCCTTCGTCATCCCCGCCGGCAAAATACACGATGCGAAGAACACCGGCCCTGGCACCATGCGTCTGGTCGGCGTGTACGTGGTCGAGAAAGGCCAGCCGCTCGCCAGCCCGGCAAAGTAAGCGCCGCCCTTGCACCAGTGTTGCGGAAACGCCTCTTGCGGCTATCCACACTGTACAATTTCCGGGTGGAATGACACCATGTTTGGCAGAAGAATAGAGAAACCGAAGGTTCCGGAACCTTTCACTCCACTGGAACCCAAGAGATGCCAAGAGAGACATGGATTACACTGGCCCGCGCGCCGCGCCAGTCGTCACCGCGCGCGGTAGTTTGGCTGCCGCTCGTTTGCGCCTGCGCCCTTTCCGCCCCGGCCAGCGCCCAGCAAGCACCTGCTCAGAGTGCGAACGATCTGACCGCCCTCCCCTTTGAAGACTTGCTCGACCTGGAGGTCTACAGCGCCTCGCGTTTCACGCAAAAGGCGAGCGAGGCGCCATCAACCGTCACCGTCATCACGGCCGCCGACATCCGCGCTTATGGCTGGCGCACGCTGGCCGATGCGCTGCGCAGCGTGCGCGGTCTTTATGTGGGCTATGACCGCACTTACAGCTTTCTCGGCGCACGCGGCTTTTTGCGGCCGGGCGATTACAACACGCGTTTTCTGCTGCAAATCGACGGCAACCGCATCAACGATCCGGTCTTCGATCAGGGGCCGATGGGCGGTGAATTCCCGCTCGATCTGGAACTGGTGGACCGCATCGAGTACGTGCCGGGTCCCGGCTCGTCCATCTATGGCGCGAACGCTCTTTTTGGCGTAATCAACGTGATCACCAAGCGCGCGGTGGATATTGAAGGCAGCCGAGCCAACGTTGAAGGCGGTTCGGCTGGGGTGCGGCGCGGCATGCTGAGTCATGGCTGGCGCGATGGGCGCGGCAATGAGCTGGTGCTTTCCGCCGGTGGCTACAGCAACCGGGGCCGGGATCTCTATTTCAGCGAGTTCGATACGCCTGAGCAGAACCACGGCATTGCGCAACAGCTGGACTATGAACGCGGACATCGGATCTTCGCCAAGGCGCAGAGCGGCGCCTTCAATCTAACCTTGCTGCACGCGGAGCGCAGCAAAGGCACGCCGACGGCATCGTTCAAGCAGGTCTTCAACACACCGGGCAGCCAGACCAAGGACGAGCAGACCACGGCGGACCTTTACTGGCATCGCGCCCTGGCGAACCAGGGCGAGCTGAGTTCGCGCCTGTTCTGGGGCAGCTACCGCTATAACGGCGATTACGTCTATCATCGCCCTGCCTTGACGGCAAACCGCGACGAGAGCATCGGCCGCTGGTGGGGTGTGGAGTTGCGCGCCTTCTTCATTCCACGCAGCGGCCATAAGGTCGTTGCCGGTGCGGAGTTCGAATTCGATTACCGCATCGAACAGCTCAATTACGACCGTTTTCCCCGCGTCGATTACCTGAACACGACGCACGCCGACCGCCGCTACGCCTTCTACATGCAGGACGAAATCACGCTCGGCACCGGTACGCTGCTGAACGCTGGACTGCGATACGACCATCACAGCGATACCGGCGGGGTATTCAATCCGCGCCTGGCCCTGATCACAAAGCTGGACGAGAAGACCACCTTGAAGGCGGTTTATGGCAGCGCCTACCGCTCGCCCAACAGCTATGAGATGTACTACGCCATTCCCGGTCCCGGCGGGCAGCATGCCAATCCGTCACTGGGTCGCGAACGCATACGCAGCCATGAATTGGCCCTGGTGCGGCAACTGCAGGGCAACGCGCGCCTCACGCTGTCGCTCTTCCATAACGATGTCTCGGCCCTGATTGCGGAGCAGCGCCACGAAACCGACCTGCTGCCCATTTTCCGCAACGGGAATACGGCTTATGCCAAAGGCGTGGAGGCCGAGTATGAACGTAGCTGGCGCAACGGCGCCAGCCTGCGCGCCAGCATCAGCCAGCAAAGCGTACACACGCAGGCGGAGCAGCCCGCGAGCGATGACGCGGTTAGCCCGGTGAATTCGCCTAAGCGCCTGGCCAAGCTGAATGTCAGCATGCCGCTTTATGGCGCCTGGCGCACCGGGGCGGAGGCACAGTACGTCAGCAGGCGCGGCACGCTGAATCAGGGCATGGCGGCCGCCTACTGGGTTGCCAACCTTAATCTCTACACCGTGCGCCTGACGCGTCATTTCGACGTTGCGGCCACGATCTACAATCTGCTGGACCGGCGCTATGCCGATCCCGCCTCGGCCGTGTTCACACAAAACACCATCGCGCAGGATGGTCGCCGCCTGCTGCTCAAGCTGCGTTACGAGTACTAAGCCATGACAAACAGCTCCAGGATCAAATCCCCGCTGCTGCGCATGCTGGCTGGCGCACTGTCCGTGCTTTTTCTGCTGCCATCGGCGGTCTTGGCGCAGGAGGCGCAACAGATTAAAGAGGCTGAATTGAAGGCCGCCTTCGTATTCAATTTTGCCGTGTTCACTGAGTGGCCGGTCGAAGTCCTGCAAGCCGCGGCCACACTGCATCTATGCGCTTTCAGTGGCAACAATATGCAGACCGCGTTGAGCGCACTGTCCGACAAGGTGGTAAACGGGCATCGGATGCGGTTCCGTCCCATCGCCATCAGCGGCAACGCCAGCGGCTGCCACATTCTCGTACTGGATGCGCAAGACCGTGAGCGCTGGTCGCAACTGCGCAAGGATCTGGGTTCAAGCAGCGTGTTGACGGTGGCGGATGACCGCGCCATCGGCACGTCCGGCGCCATGATCGCGCTGGGTATGGACAATAAACGCATCGGCTTCGACGTCGATCTGACTGCAGCACGCCAGGCGGGCTTGAACCTCAGCTCCAAGTTGCTGCATCTGGCCAGGAGCGTGCAATGAAGCCCGCCACGCCTCGTCTGCGTCCCATCGGCAGCAAGATGGTGCGCGCCACCATGTTGTCCGCCGCTGCCGCCTTGTTCGTCGCCAGCATCCTGCTGACCGTCTTCCAGTTCATTTCGCTGCGCAATGCGCTGGAGCGCGACTTGCAGGTGCAGGCGCGCATTGTCGGCAGTAACAGCACGGCGGCGTTGATGTTCAACGACGCCTCGGCCCAGGACGAAATTCTGGGCGGTCTCGCTTCCTCGCCCTCGGTGGTCAGCGCCACGATGTACCGCAGCGGACGCGTTCTGGGGCGCTATCTGCGCGACGGCATCAAAGGCACGCTGGCCGCGCCGCCGCCCGTCACGCCCGACGCGGAACTGGTCGCAACGCACAGGCGCCATAACTTCGAATTTGTGGAGGTGCTGGAACCCGTGCACGCCAATGGCGAGGAGATTGGTCTGGTGACGATCCGCGCCTCGCTCGGCAGGCTGTATCAGCGCCTCGGCACCTTTGCCTTCTTTACGCTGCTGGTGGCGCTGGGTTCCTTCGGCCTTTCATGGCTGCTGGTGGCGCGCATGCGCAAGGCGGTGCGGCAGGCGGAGGAGCATCTGCACTTCCTGGCCCATGTCGATCCTGTCACCACTCTGCCCAACCGGCATGAGTTCAACGAACGCTTGGCTTTCGCGCTCGACTGCGCCGACCGGCAGGAGACCAGCGCCTGCCTGCTGCTGCTTGATCTCGACAACTTCAAAGTGGTCAACGACACCCTGGGCCACGACAGCGGCGACGTGCTGCTGCGGCAGGTCGCCCAGCGCCTGACCGGTACGCTGCGCAGCACCGACATCATCTGCCGCCTGGGTGGCGACGAATTCGTGGTGATTGTGGAACCGCCGGAGGATCGCGAGGAGCCGGATCGTGTCGCCAACAAGATTCTGAGGGCGCTGTCGGAGTCCTTCATGGTGCAGGGACACCAGCTCTTCGTCAGCGCCAGCATCGGCGTCAGCGTCTATCCGCAGGACGCGGAAGATGCGCGCAGCTTGATGCGCTGCGCCGATACGGCCATGTACTACGCCAAGAGCAAGGGTAAGAACGCGTACGAAATCTTCCGCCCCGAAATGGAGCAGCGCGCCCACAAGCGTCTGAAACTGGAAGCCAATCTGCGCCGCGCTTTGCAGAACGACGAGCTGTATCTGCACTATCAGCCGCAGATCGATGCGCGCAGCGGACGCATGACGGGTGTCGAAGTGCTGGTGCGCTGGACTTGCGAAGAACTGGGTACGGTCAGCCCGGCTGAATTCATCCCCGTCGCCGAAGAAAGCGGCGTGATCGTCAGTCTGGGACGCTGGGTGCTGCAAACCGCCTGCCGCCAGGCCGCCGCCTGGCGCGACGCCGGGCTGCTCGACACCATAGAACATGTGGCGGTCAATCTATCCGCCTGCCAGACCAGGGATTCAGGCCTGATGGACGAAGTCGCGGCGCTGCTGGAGGAAACCGGCCTGCCCGCGCGCCTGCTGGAGTTGGAGATTACGGAAGGTGTGCTGATGGAAAACGTGCACGCCAATCTGGAGCTGCTGCAGAAGATTCAGGCGGCCGGCATCCACCTTTCGATCGACGACTTCGGCACCGGCTACTCCTCCATGTCCTACCTGAAGCGCTTCCCGATTGACCAGTTGAAGATCGACCGCAGCTTTGTGGCCGGCGTTCCCGGCGATGGCGCGGCGATTGCCACAGCCATCATCGCCATGGCCCACAGCCTGAATCTGAGCGTCGTTGCCGAAGGCGTCGAAACCGAAGAACAGATGCGTTTCCTGCGCGACGCCGGCTGCGACGTCATGCAAGGCTACTACTTCGCCCGCCCGCTCCCCGCTGACGAGCTGACCACACTGCTGTCAGAGCGCCGCCTCTGGCCCACCCCGCAGAAAGCTTGAGCTAAAAAAAAATGTCCAACCCTGGTGTCAGGCGGGGCTGCCGAGACACCAGGGTGGACATTTGTTGAGGTTTATTAAACTCAGGAGAGCTTGGTAGCGTGTTCGCGGGTGGCGTGGAACGTCAGTTGCGGCCAGCGTTCCTGGGTCAGACGCAGATTGACGCCGGAGGTAGCCAGGTAGGCCATGTTGCCGGCGGCGTCGTAGGCGACGTTGTGGCCCAGCGCTGCTTCGAAATCGACCAGGGCTTTTTTGTCGTCGCTGCTGACCCAACGGGCGCTGCTGATGCTGGTGCCTTCGAATACAGCGTCGACGCCGTATTCGTTCATCAGACGGCTAGCGACCACCTCAAACTGCAGTACGCCGACGGCGCCCAGTACCAGTTCGCCACCCAGCACTGGCTTGAAGACCTGTACGGCGCCCTCTTCACCCAGCTGTTGCAGGCCTTTGTGCAGCTGCTTGATCTTCAGCGGGTTGCGGATGCGCACGGAGCGGAAGAAGTCGGGCGCGAAATATGGGATGCCGGTGAATTGCAGCATCTCGCCTTCGGAGAAGCTGTCGCCGATCTGCATATTGCCGTGGTTCGGCAGGCCGATGATGTCGCCGGCGTACGCCTCTTCCACCTGTTCGCGCGAGGAAGCCATGAAGGTCACCACCGACGACACTTTCACTTCACGCCCCAGGCGGAGGTGCTTGACTTTCATGCCGCGCTCGAAGCGTCCGGAGCAAACGCGCAGGAAGGCGATGCGGTCGCGGTGGGCCGGGTCCATATTGGCCTGGATCTTGAACACGAAGCCGGAGAACGGCTGTTCGTTCGGTTCGACCACGCGCACCGATGCGTCGCGGCCGCGTGGGGCCGGTGCCCAGTCCACCAGGGCCGACAGGATTTCGCGCACGCCGAAGTTGTTGATGGCGGAGCCGAAGAAGACCGGGGTCTGCACGCCGGACAGGAATTCTTCCAGGTTGAAGGGATGCGAGGCGCCATGCACCAGTTCCACTTCCATGCGCAGCTGGTCCATCTCCAGCGGGAACATCTCCTGCAGGCGCGGATTGTCGATGCCTTTGATGACTTCAAAACTCTGGTCGGCGCTCTCGTCACCGGCGCGGAACAGCAGAATCTCGTCGCGCAGCAGGTGGTATACGCCGCGGAAGTTCTTGCCCATGCCGATCGGCCAGGTGACTGGCGCGCATTGGATCTTCAGTACCGATTCCAGCTCGTCCAGCAGTTCCAGCGGGTCGCGGCATTCGCGGTCCAGCTTATTCATGAAGGTGACGATGGGCGTATTGCGCATGCGGCAGACGTCCAGCAGCTTGATGGTCTGCGCTTCCACGCCCTTGGCGGCGTCGATCACCATCAGGGCCGAGTCGACCGCCGTCAGCACGCGGTAGGTATCTTCCGAAAAATCCTGGTGGCCTGGGGTGTCGAGCAGGTTGATGATGTGGTCGCGGAAGTCGAACTGCATCACCGAGGAGGCCACGGAAATGCCGCGCTGCTTCTCGATTTCCATCCAGTCGGAGGTGGCGTGGCGGCCGCTCTTGCGCGCCTTGACCGTGCCGGCCATCTGGATCGCGCCCGAGAACAGCAGCAGCTTTTCGGTCAGCGTGGTTTTACCCGCATCCGGGTGGGAGATGATGCCGAAGGTGCGGCGGCGTTGAACTTCGCGCGCAATCAGTGCAGGCGTCTTGGAGCTGCCCGCCGAGGCGGCTGCTTCGTTGTTGTCTGGGATGTTGACTTCGGTCTCTTGGGACATGGTAGCGGCGATCGAACGGGTGTGCAGGAAAACCTGCTATTTTACCGTTTTTCACGCCGCACCGGGAAAAATCCCCTCCTGCCCTATTCGCCCTTGACTCGGCGCCAGCCCACGCGGTGGGCGCCGGCTGAGTCGAGTTCGGACAGGGGCCGCGTCAGCGTCTCGCCCTTGGCCGTGGTGGTGATCATTTTCAGCTCGCCCTTGGGCAGGCGGATGATGATGAAACCGACCGCCGCCGAGGTATTGGACAGGGTGCTGCCGACCGGGTTGTCGCTGATCGACGTGCCTTTGCAGACGTCGACCTGGTAGGCGTTGCTGGTGCCGCCCACCGAGCAGGATGAGCTGGAAGTCGGGATATTCGTCACCACATTGCCCGCCCCGCTGACGATCTTGGGATCGAGGTTCATGCGCTCACCGGCGTTCAGCTTCCAGTCGAAGAACCAGCCGCTCTTGGTATTCAGGTCCACCGCGTTCTTGGTGATGTCGTACACCGAAGTGCCGGCCGAGCCGCCGCTGCGCCGGCTCAAGGTCTGCTCCACCATGCCGCTGCCGCGCACATTGATGGTGCTGGTGTCGGCGTCCACGTCCTTCAGCAGATACAGGCTTTGCACGTCGGTGTTGGTGGTGTCCGGCACGTCAAGCAGGCGCCCGGTGCCGAACAGCACCACGCGCTGCGCTTTCGACGTCTCGATGCCCGAGGCATCCTTGACCTTGACTTCGCACAGCGTCACGTCGGGCCGCGTGGTGATCGGCTGCGTGGTGCCGGTCGAGCCCATTTTGCGCACGCCGATGCCGGTGGTCAGGGTCTTGGTCAGGTCGAAGCGCCAGAACTGGCCCAGATTGTCGCCGCCGTAGATATAGGTGGTGACCGGATCGCCTGCCGGATCGTTGGTGATAGCCGTGATGCGCGCCAGGCCGGATGGCGTGGTCACATTGCCCGATCCGGTGGACTGCTTGGCAAGAATTTCGCCCGTCTTCACATCGACGATGTACAGAATGCCTTCGCCGCTGCCGGTGTTGATGCCGTCCACGCCGGGGATATTGTTGTAGCCCGAGGTCAGGTAGACCACCCAGCGGTTGTTCCACATGCCGAACTGCGGATTGCCGAAGGTCAGGCCGATGTCCGGGTCGTTGCGCGAGCAGATGCTCGAATCGGCGCACAGCTCCCACAGCACTTTCGGCGCCTGCCCGTATTTCGCTCCTTTGGGGGCGCCGGCATTGGTGACATCGAGCGCATAGAAGCCGCGCCCGCCCGCATTCAGGCCCGCCACCATGATGGTATGCCAGGCGCCGTCGAAGTAGACGTCGCCCAGCTCCGGCGCGCCGTCGGTGGTGAACTGGTGATTGGTGCCATAGGTGGTGCTGGCCAGCGCGTACAGCTTCTTCATCGTGATGCGCGGCATATAGGCCCACAGCTCGCGCCCATCGGCGGCGTCGAAGGCGTGCAGCATGCCGTCGTTGGCGGCGGTGAAGACGGTGGCGGCGCGATCGGCGTAGCTGTTCTTGAAGCTGTCGTAGTCGCTGATGGTATAGCTCTTGCGCGGTTCGCGCATATAGGCCGGCTTGGACGAGGCGATATCGCCCAGCACAATGGGGATGGTCGCACCATTCACCACTGTCGTGCTGTAGGCGCGGAAGACTTCATCGTCGGAATACTGCTGGGCGCCGCGCAGCCAGGCCACCAGGTTACGGCCATCGTTGACGATGGCGCGCTTGGTGGTGTCAAGCAGGGTGCACTGGCTCAGCGCGGCGCATTTATTGTCGAACCAGCTGCGCTCCGTGGCATCCAGATTATCGTAGGTGAATTCCTCGGGCGTGGAGCTGGAGCCGTCGTATTTGTAGATCTTGCGCGAATTGTCCAGCACCTGCGTGCCCAGGATATTGGTGCTCACCCACACCGTATTGGCCGACACTTCGCCCGTGCTGACGTCGATCTTGCGCTTGGCCAGCTCGCCGTACCATTTCACAGTGGTGAAGGTGTCGGAGAAGATGTCGCTATCCTCCTGCGAAATATTTGGCGTGGAGGTGGCGGCTGCAGCCGCAGCGCCGGTGCTGATCTGCATCTTGGCAAGCGCCGCCTGCAAGCCCTCCACCACTTCCTTCGGCTCGTTGGCGCTGAAGTACTTGCCGTGGCCGTTGATGGCGGTGTGCCACAGATCGTCCACCCTTTCCTGCACGGTGTTGGCGGTGCTGGAAGTCTGCGGATCGGGCCACACATAGGCGCCGCCGCTGTTCCAGGGACAGCCGCTGCTGGCGGCCGTAATCAGGTTGTAGAAATCGCCGCCCGCCTTGGCCGCCGTGTCGTAGTTCGCCTCATAGGTCATGATGCCGTCCATGCCCAAGCCCAGGGTATAGGTGTTCATATGCAGGTGGGTGTTTTCGTTCGGCCCGGCCGGCACCTGCCCTTCCTTGCTCATGTCTTCCAGCGAAGGCCGCAGCGATACGGTTGAGGTGCTGGAGCCGCCGTTATACCAGTACAGCGCCACGTCGGCCAGCGAGGGCTGGGTTTGCGCCCGGCTGTCGACGCAGCCTTGCTGCGACAGGCAGAAACGGCCGCTCGATTCCACGTTGTCATTATTCGCCACGCTGGCTGCGCTGCCGCCGTTCCAGTAGCCGTCCGTGGTCAGGATGGTGAAGTTCTGCTGGCAGGGAAACTGCACCACTTCCTGGCCCGACGCGTAGTTGTACGGTGCCTGGTTGGCGAACATCTTGCCCACGCTGTCCAGCGCGGGACGGCTGGGCGTGGAGCCGCTGGTGCTGGTGTTGTACAGGTTCGAGTACCAGGTGCTGCGCGCCGTGCCGGTAAAGTCGGCGGGTTTCTGGTCGATGGCACCCGCCGCGCCGGCTGAGGACAGGCGCACATAGCCGACCCGGTAATTACTGTTGACGGCCGAAAAAGCGATGCCGACCGAAGTCTTCATCATCTGCAGGCGGGTCTTGTAATACGAGTACCAGTTGGCGAAGTTGGTCATCTCTTCGCTATAGGTGCAAACGCCGGCGCTGGCCGTGCAGTCGCTGCGCGCGCTGCTCTTCGGATAGGTGGAACCGCTCACGATATTCACTCGCACAAAGGTGCTGGGCGCGGCAGAGCCGGCTGACAGCGCCACCACCGTGGTGGGGATATTGTCGGTACTGGCCACGGTGGGCGTAAAGGAGAAGGCCATGGTGCCTTTACTGCTTTGCGAACCCGCTGTCAGGTTCGAGCCGCTGCTGGTGGAGCCGTTGACCACGATGCAGACCGTAGTGGCGCTGGCGGCCTGGCAGGTCGGTGTGATCGTATTGCCGCCGGTGTAGGCGCGGTAGGTGCCGCCGGTGCCGATGGCCGAGACGATGCGGCTGACCGCCGTGGCGGCGTTGGCGTTGCGGCCGATGGTGATATTGCTGGCAATCGTGGTGCCGCCCAGCGACAGGCTGGCCAGTACGGACGCCGGATTCACGTCGGCCGTGGTGCCGGAAATCGCCATCAGCGCCGTGGATGGGAAAGTCACGCTGCTGGTGTTGACGGTGATGCCCCAGCCCGCACGCGTGTTGTCGTTGATCGTCTGGCAGGTGGCCAGCGATTTGCTGCCGGTGCAGGTCACGGGAACCACGGCCACCACATTATCGGCCGCCAAGGTAATGCCAAAGGTCGAGCAGGCCGGCACGCTGGGCTGGCCCAGAGGCGTGCGCACGCAAGCATAGTAGGCGTTGCTGACACTGGTGCGCGCCACGATGCTGGCCGCCAATGCGCTGGCGACGGTCTGCTGCTTCAAGGCGGTATCGGTGCCGGTCGATGCCGTCACGCTGCTGTTGGTCACGGTGCGGTTGGTGCCGCCTTCGTTGACTACCACCGAGGTGATGTTCAGCGAGGACGTGGTTTTCGACGCGCCAATGGCAATCGTGCCGTAAGAGGCGATGGCGCCGGTGGCCTGCGAGTAGCGTGGGTAGATGAACGATCCCACGCGCTTGGCCTGGCAGCTGGTGAGCGCCGTGCTGTTGCACCAGCGGACCTTGACCGGCACCGGATAGCCCGTCGGCGCGGTGGCGCCGGCCGATGTCGATTTACAATTCACCATCGAATCGTCGGTACAGAACTCGGCCACGCCTATCGTGTAGTAGTACGGGCCGACGTTGATGGCGCTGGCGTTGCGGTAGGTGTTGTCGGGATAGTTGTAGGTGGCGGTATTGCGCTTGCAGTCGCTGGTGTTGGACGGGTCGCACCATTGCAGGTCGGGATAGCCCGTCACCAGGTTGATCGCGGTATCCGAGTTGCCGTACAAATCGGTGTTCAGCACATTGAAGCCATCGCTGACCACATTGGTCCAGTTGCTGGTATTGCCGGCCGTCTGCTCCTGGTAAAACGTGCCGTCCCATTTGATGGGCGGCTGGTAGCGCAGCGCCGGATTGTAGTACTGGCGGTTGAAATCGGCACTCATGAAAGGCGGATGCCCCACCGTGCAGGCCGTGGTGCCGCTGGAGAGCTGGGCTCGCGAACGGCACAGGCTGTCGTTCACATAGTCCGGCGTATAGGACTGCTCCATCGATCCCGAATTATCGAACAGCAGCATCAGGTTCGGCTTGACGGTGCCGGTGCCGCTGATGTTCAGCAGCGGCACTTGCGCGATATTCGTCGGCGCGGCGGCGGCGGGCAGCGGCAGCAGACTGGCAAGGGAAACGGCGGCGCACAGCGCTGCAAGGGCGGTGGAGATTTTCATGGTCGTTCCATTCATGTGTCGCTATTGCCGGCCGCGTTCACGGCCCCATCATCACTACGGCCTGGTTCACCACATTGCCGCCGCGCGGACCGAAGATGCGCGAGGTGATCACGTAGTGCAGTTCAGGCTTGCCCTGGTAGGCCGGTGCGTCCGAGGACAGGCTGTCGCCCACCATGGTGGCCGCCTTGACCTTGGCCTTGGCCGCCGTCACCGTGCAGCTGTTGGGCGGCACCGTGGAGTTGTAGGCGCCCGCGAAAGTGCACATGCGGTGGATCACGTACTCGATGCGGTTTTCCTTGGCCGGATCGTCGATGGTCACGGAACCGTTCCAGAACGCGGGCGTGCTGACGGTGTGGACGGGATTCAGCGTCGACACATAGCCGGAGGCCGCGACATCGGCATTCAGCTGCGACTTGGCGACGGTGCTGAGCCAGGCGAAAGCCGTGTGGATGCCCAGGTCGGCCGATTTGCTCAGCGCCGAGTCGTAGGCCAGATTGGCCGTGGTGATGGTGGTCGAGGTGCTGGAGCGCAGCAGATAGATGCTGCTGACCAGCATCACGGCCAGCATGATCAGCATGATCGGCATGGCGATCCCGGACTGCGCGGCGCGTTTGATGTTCATCATGGCCTCCAGCCTGCGTTGCGGATCGGGACGATGGTTTCGAAGACCCGGTAGCGGTAGCATTTCCAGCTGAGCGGATCGCCGGCCAGCGCCAGCGTCACCGTGACCTCTTTCGCCGCCACCGTGGCCGGCGATTTGGTGCTGAAGATTTTCGGCGTTTCCGTGGTGGCGCTGCATTCGCCGGTTGTTGGATCGGCTTTTTCCGGCATTTTGCTGCGCGCCACCACCGCCACGCGGATGGCCGCGATGCGCTGGAAGTCGCCCGCGCTGCCGATGATGCCGTCGCCATCGGCATCCATCATGTCGTTGCTCCAGACGCCGACCTGCATGCCGGTGGTGGGCGTGAACAGGTCGCCGACCCGCGTATCGAGTCCGTACTGTGCCTTGATCGCCACCACATGGTCGATCACGGCGCTGGGTGCGGCCGATGTTCCGGCCAGGTCGGTGGCGCGCAGCAGCAGCATGCCGTTCTGCACCGACCAGGTGTGGAAGGACAGCCGCGCCGCCTGGCCCAGGTTGAAGACGCGCGCCTGGCCGGCCTTGTAGGTGGTGGGCAGGCCGGCGCCGTTGAAGCGGTTGCTGCCGCCCGCGGTAAAGGTGAAGGTCGAAGCGGCGGGCGCCGCCGAAAGCTGCGCTATCGAACACTGGCCGCCCGCCGGTTCCGGCGTCACCACGATCACATCGTTCTGGTTGAAGCCGAAAGGCGCGGTGTCGGTCACGCCTATCGTATTGCCAGCATTATAGTCCTGGCGCACCTTGACCGAGCCGACGCCGCTCATCGAGCTGCCCGAGTACAGCGTGATCTGGTCCGAGTTCAGGCCATTGCTCTGGATGACGACAGGCGCCAGCGGTGTGATCGGCACGCCGTTGCGCGCGCTCTGCGCCAGGGTGAAACCGCTGGTGTCGCTAAGGCGCGTATCGCAGCCGGCGATCAGCGCATCGTTCAAGCCCCAGCCGGCTTGCGAGGCGTCGTTATTGATGGAGAACAGGGCCAGCATGCCGTTCTGCATGGTGTCCGAACCGCCGACGGCGGCGGACTTGTTCTGCTCCCCCTGAATAAAGAGCCGGGTGGCGAACATCACGGCCAGCATGCCGATCACCACGCTGACCATCAGCTCGATCATGGAAAAGCCGCCGGCGCGGCGCGTTGTGGTGGGCGTGCGCATATCAGTTCGTCACATAGGAGGTGATGCGGTGTTCGTTTTCCACGCCGCCGGCCTTGCGCGTCCAGGCGATGCGCAGGTCGACGCGGGTGCGCCGCAGTTCCGGCGTCACCGCCACCGTCACCTTGGCGTTGGGGATGGCGGTGGTGGTCTCGCTCAGCCAGGGCTTCAGCTCGTCCTTGGGCTGGCCGCCATCAGCCAGGGCGTAGTTGCCGAGATTGACCTGATCGTTGCTCATGGTGCCGAGCAGCTTGTCGGCCGCCATCGTGGCCTCGGCGCGCAAGCCGGCATCCGACAGGGCGGCATAGGAGCGGGCCTGCAGGCCGACCGCGCCCAGCAAACCGATGGCAAGAATCACCACCGAGACCAGCACTTCGAGCAGGGCCACGCCTTGCTGGCGGCGCGGCGGATGGGATGGCGTTTTCATGGCGGACAGGCGCGCGAGTCGTGCGCATTCACAGTGGGATCGCATTTGGCGGGCACGCCGGCCAGCGAAATCGCCAGGGCCGAGGTTGGAATCACGCTCGCATATTTGCTGGACGGTGTCAGGCGCAGCTGGGTGATGCGGTCGTCCACCGCCGTATCGACCCAGCCCAGGGGCGTGTAGTAGATCGAGGTGGCGCCTTCCGGTTGCAGCGTGGGCGCCAGCACATCGTTGTCCGGCAGGGTTTGCGCGCTGCGCAGCACGGACTTGAAGCCGGTGGCGCCTTTCGGATCGTTGGCCGCGGGCGCCGCCACCGTGGACCACACGCCGCTGTTCGGATTGCAGGGCGTGCCGGGCACGGGATAGCAAACGTCCACCTGCCAATCCAGTTGGCCATTGGCGGGATTCGGGCTGAATACGATGCGGCTTTCGGCATTGCGCGAGATGGCTTCGCGCCGCGCCAGCGCCAGGCCATCCAGATAGAACTCGGAAGACGCGGCAGCCTTGTTGGTCATCATCCACTCGCTCATGCTGGGAATGCCGACCGCCAGCAGGAACAGCACGATGCCCACCACCACCATGGTTTCGATGATGGTGAAGCCGCCCTGCGCGCGGCGCGGCGGCCGAGGCCTGGACTTTAGTTGGAACATTGGCCGCCCTTTTTATCGACCCAGCAGCTGGCATTCGTGCCCCAGGACGGCGTGGCCGTGGTGGCGTGGGTGCCGTTCTGGTCGACGGTGTAGACGAAGCCATTCATCTTGTTGCGGCCGGTGGCTGTCACGGTGTAGGCCGATGCCGTGCCCACGGTCAGGGCGTAGGTGAAGTTGTCGCTGTCCTTGGGGAAGCTGGCCAGGGCGTCCATGCCGGCATAGGTGCGGCGGTTGGCCCAATGCTGTTCGGCGGCGGTCTGCACGCCGCCAAGGCCGGTGAACACTTCGCTCAGGCGGCCGCGCGTGATGTAGTTGGTGTAGGCCGGCACCGCCACCGACATCAGGATGGCGACGATCGCCACGGTGATCATCACTTCGATCAGGGTGAAGCCGTTTCTGCCCTTGTTCATCGTCCCCTCCTTCGCGCATGGATGCCATTCAATGAGGCCAGTCTAGTCCCCAAAGCTGTCATTTCCCTGAGGAAATGCTGACAAATCCCTGACAGTGCAACAGAAAGGAGAAACCGGCCGCCTCAGGGCGGGAAGCGCACGCTGATCAAGGCACCCTGCCCGTCCGGCGCGCTGTCGATGGCGACGCTGGCGCCGTGGGCGACGGCGATGTCGCGCACGATCGCCAGCCCCAGGCCGCTGCCGGCCGTTTTCTCGTCCAGCCGCACGAAGCGGCTGAACACCGCCTCGCGCTTGGCCGGCGGGATGCCGGGACCGCTGTCTTCCACCGCCAGCACGCCGCCCTCGCCTTCGCGGCGGCAGCTCACCGTGACGCGGCCATGCGCCGGCGTGTAGCGGATGGCGTTGTCGACCAGGTTGTCGATCAGGTCGCGCAGCAGGAAACGGTCGCCCATCACATTGGTGGCGTGCAGCTCGAAGCCCAGGTCGATATCCTTGCGCGCGGCCTGCTCGACGAAAGGCTGGATCGATTCCTCCACCAGGCGATCCAGGGCCAGCGCTTCGAGCCGGGTCTTTTCGAAGTGGCTCGGTTCGGCGCGCGCCAGCGCCAGCAACTGGTTGGTCTGGCGTATCATGCGCTCGGTCGAGGACAGCATCAGGCGCAGCGACTGCGCCACGCCGGGATCGGCCGCCGGGCCGCCTTCGCGCTGGCCCAGCCATTCGAGCTGCGCCTGCAGGCCCGCCAGCGGCGTGCGCAGCTGGTGCGCCACATTGGCCAGGAAATGCTGCTGCGCCTGCGCGCCCTCGCTGACCCGCTCCAGCAGGCCATTGAAGGCCGACACCACCGGCGCCAGCTCATACGGCACATTGGTGTCCGGGATGGCTTCCAGCTCGGCGCCGCCGCGCGCATTCAGCTCGCTGCGCAACCGGTTCAGGGGACGCAGGCCGGTGCTGACCGAGAACCAGATCAAACCCACGGCGCTCAGCGTCAGCAGCGCTTCCAGCAGCATCAGGGCGCGGAAGATGGCTTGCCGCGCCTGCGTCCTTTCGCGCAAGGTCTTGGCAACGGCGATGGTGACGCGGCGGCCCTCCACGCTGGCCTGGTGGATGGCGATGCGCACCGGCGCGCCGCGCATATTGCCGTCCTGGGCCTGGGTCTGGGCCGGGTTCAAGTCGCGCTGCGGCTCGATGGCCGTCAGCAGCAGGTCGGGATCGCCGGCCAGCAGGCCGCCGCCCTGCTGGCGCACGGCAAAATAGACGGCGTCGCTGGCGCCGCTGCGCAAGGCCTTTTCCGCCTGCGGCGGCAAGTCCAGCTGCAAGGCGCCGCCCGCCAGCGACAGGCGCGCCGCCAAGGCGCGCGCCGCGTCGGACAGGCCTTCGTCGAAGGCGCGCTGGGCCGGCACCCAGGCCAGCGCATAGGTCAGCGCGCCGCCGGCCAGATTGATCAGCAGGATAGGGGCGATCAGCCATTTCAGCAGGCGCAGGCGGATGCTAGGCATGGCCGCCCGCCGCTGCCGCCGCGCCTCCCGGAACCGCCGCCTCCAGCATATAACCGAAGCCGCGGATGGTGCGGATGCTGATGCCCGCGTCGGCCGTCTTCTGCCGCACGCGCGAGATATACACTTCGACCGCATTGGTCGTCACATCCTCGCCCCAGGGCAGGATGGCGTCGATGATCTGCTGCTTGGACACCACGCGCGCGCTGTGCAGCAGCAGATACTCCAGCACCGCCCATTCGCGCACCGAGAGGTCGATCACGCGCTCGCCGACGCGCGCGCGCTTGGCCTGCGTATCCAGCGTCAGGCTGCCCAGCCCCAGCACGGCCGGCTGCGGCGCATTGCGGCGCGCCAGCGCCTTCAGGCGCGCCACCAGCTCCGGCGTGGCGAAAGGTTTGACCAGATAATCGTCGGCGCCCAGTTCCAGGCCGCGCACGCGGTCCTCGATGGCGTCGCGCGCCGTCAGCAGCAACACCGGCACGACGCCGGCGCGGGCGCGCAGGCGGCGCAGCACTTCCAGGCCATCCAGGCCGGGCAAGCCGATATCCAGCACCACCACTTCGGCCGCGTCGGGCCGCAGCAGCGCCGCATCGGCCTCGCTGCCGCTGCGCAGCAGCTCCACCGCCATGCCGTGGCCGCGCAGCACGCGCGCCAGGCCATCGGCCAACACGGCATCGTCTTCCACCAGCAGTACGCGCATGGGTGCCTAACGGTTGTCCATGGGTGAACGGGAACGCCACCCATGATTGCATTATGCGACAGGCGGAATCGCTTTCACAGCTCCCTGTTGCCTGCACGCATCTCAAACTGTGGCGGAAAAGATGCCGCAGACGATCAGCGCGCAGCCGGATGCGTTGCGCCACACGCGTTTGCCGCGCATGGCGCCAAGGGGGCGGCGCGCCTTAGGCCGGGTCCGGCCGCCAGCACATGCCGACCGAGGCGGGCGCGGTCGGCACGAAGCCATACTGGGCGTACAGCTCCTGCGCCTTGCCGTCGGCGATCAGGCTGACATAGCCGCTGTCCGGCACCGCGCGCCGCAGCCAGGCGGCGATTTCGCGCATGATGCCCTTGCCCAGCCCGCGTCCCTGGTGCGCGCCCAGCACCGCGATGTCGACCACCTGGAAGGCGGTGCCGCCATCGCCGATCACGCGGCCCATGCCGACCACGTCGGCGCCGCACAGCACCTGCACCGCGAACAGCGTATTCGGCAGGCCGCGGCTGGCCGCTTCAGCGCTCTTGGCGCTCAGGCCGGAGCCGGTGCGCAGGGCACGGTAAGTATCGATCGAAGGCGTTTCCAGCAGATAGGTGTAAGTGGGCATGGCGGACTCGGTCGGAAAGGTCGGCCGATTATAGCGTGACCCATCTTCATGTTTTCTTCATCGAAATTGCAGTTTTCCATCAGAAAAATTCATCGGCCTGTCATATTTCATCTATAAAATTTCCATTAAGTAACTTTCATTACCAATAAGGAAATACCATGATGACCGTCCTGCGGCCCGCCATCGTCCTGATGCAGCGTCTGCGCCTTTTGCCCAAGTTCTTGCTGGTATCCCTGGTCTTCCTGCTGCCGCTGCTGCTGGTATCGGTACTGCTCATGCACGAGCTGAACAAGTCCGTGGCGGCCACCGGGCTGGAGCAGCGTGGCGCGGCCTATGTGCTGCAGGTGCAGGAGGCGGGCCGCCTGCTGCTGCAGCGCCGCAGCGCCGAGCATCTGCGCCTGGCTACGCGCCAGGCGGCCGAGGACAAGGCGCTGGGCGAGCAGATCACGGCCCAGTTGAACAAGCTCGACAGCTTCCAGCGCCAGCAGTCCGGCCTGGCCGACCTGGCCGAATGGCAGGCCGCGCGCAAGAGCTGGGCCGCGCTGCAGGACAAGCAGGCCAGCCTGGACGCCAAGGCCAGCTTCGCCCAGCACACGGCCCTGCTGGGCCAGTTGAACAAGCTGGCGGCGCTGGTCGCCGACCGCTCCCTGCTCAGCGTCGACCCGGATGTGCAAAGCAAGACCCTGATCGCCACCTTCCTCAAGACCGTACCCGACACGGCCGACAGCCTGTCCCTGCTGGCCGGACGCGGCGGCGCCTACATCGATACCGGCCTGTTCGAAGGCAATGAAGACCAGATGCTGAACGCCACGGCCATGATCGCACGCCACGAGCTGGAGCGCCTGCCGGCCCAGCTCAATTCGCTGCTGGCGGCCCAGCCCGCGCTGAAAGCACCGCTGGACAGCCAGCTGGCCGCCATTCCCGCCGCGCTGGTCTTCCTCGAACGCATGAAGAACGAAGTCACCAACTCCTACAACCAGAGCACGGGCAAGGAATTCAGTGCCGCCGGCCATGGCGCGGCCGACGGCCTCTACCGCCTCGGCGCGGCGGCCGCCAAGGCGCTCGATGGCCAACTGGCGGAGCGCATGGCGCGCGACGCGCTGCGCCGCAACCTGATGCTGCTGTCGGTGCTGGCCGCCCTGCTGCTGGCGGCCTATCTGTGCGCCGGTTTCTACGCCTCCTTCTCGCGCGATATCGGCATGCTCAACCGCGCGGTGCATGCCGCCGCCGATGGCGACCTGAGCGTGCGCACCGCCTCGCCGGCGCGCGACGAGATCGGTGGCCTGGCGAATGCCTTCGGCGCCATGACCGCTTCGCTGGAAACCCTGCTGCGCGAGATCCGCAGCGGCGCCGCGCGCATCGGCGCGGCCGCCGACCAGCTGGCCGGCGGCAACAGCACCCTGTCCGGCCACACCGCCAGCCAGGCCGAAGCGCTGTCGCAGACGGTGGCCTCGATGGGCGAGCTGGCGGCCGCCGTGCAGCGCAACGCCAGCCACGCCGAGGACAGCCTGGAACTGGTGCAGTCGGCCGCCGCCATTGCCGGACGCGGCGGCGAGAACGTGGCGGCCGTGGTCGACACCATGGCCTCGATCAGCGGCAGCTCGAAACGCATCGCCGACATCATCGGCGTGATCGACGGCATCGCCTTCCAGACCAATATCCTGGCACTCAACGCCGCGGTGGAAGCGGCGCGCGCCGGCGAACAGGGGCGCGGCTTCGCCGTGGTGGCCGCCGAGGTGCGCAACCTGGCCCAGCGCTCGGCCGCCGCCGCGCTGGAAATCAAGGCCCTGATCGTCGATTCGGTAAGCAAGGTGGAGACCGGCAGCGGCCTGGTGAACACCGCCGGCACGACCATGGAACAGGTGGTGCAGTCGGTGCAGGGCACGGCCGCCATCATCGGCCAGATCAGCGCCGCCGAAGCCGGCCAGAGCCGTGAGATCGCCCGCCTCAACCAGGCCCTGGCGCGCATCGACGATATGACCCGCCAGAATGCCGAACTGGTGCAGGACGCCGCTGTAGGAGCGGACCGCGTACACCAGGAAACCGAGCGTTTGAACGCTGCGCTCAGCCGTTTCCGTCTGCAAGAAGAGTTGCCACGAGGAAGTGCGCCGAAACGCCAGGCCAAAGCCGCCAATGCCCTGGAAACCGTGGCCCCGCCTCATTTGTGGAGCGCCAACAAGCCGCGCCTGGCGTCGCGCGGCGAGCACCGCCAGCGTCAAGCCTGAGTGTGGCTTAAGTTTCAGCTAAGTTGCAGTAGGACTATGCTGACAAAGCGCCATGCTGGCAGCCTACACAGAGGCGGAAAACCGTCTTATGTTCGTCAGGCACACAAGAACTTAAAGTAGCACCAACGCGATCGGTTAAGTGGAAGCGAGAACAGAAGCCCACCCGGTTACGGCAGCCGGCGCCGATCGCGACTTGTGTACTTTAAGCTTGTGAGGAATAAAATGAACAACACTCAACTTGGCGCTTCCGTAAAAACCCCGACCTCCCGTCCCCTGCCCATGGGCGAACGCGAGTTCAAAGTTGCGTCCCGGCCTGTTGTCAGCTATAGCGGCGCCCAGCAAAACGAACTGCTGGCAGCCCTGCCTCGTGAAGTTCTGGAATCCCTGTTTGAGCACCTGGAACTGGTACAGCTGCCGTTTGGCAAGGAATTGTTCGAGTATGGCAGCAAATTGGAAAACGTGTATTTTCCAACGACGGCAATCGTGTCGCTGCTGTATGTGATGGAAGACGGCGCAACCACGGAGATTGCCGTGGTCGGCCATGAAGGCGTGGTGGGCGTCTCGATGTTCGAAGGCGAGCGCGCCATGTGCGGCGGCGTGGTGCAAAGCGCCGGCTATGGGTACCGCCTGAAAGCCCAGCATCTGCGCCAGGCGTTCAACCAGGGCGGCGCCCTGCCCCAGCTGCTGATGCGCTACAACACCGCCCTGTTCGCCCAGATGGCGCAGAACGCCGTCGGCGGCCGCCACAGCTCGATCGAGCAGAAGCTGTGCCGCTGGCTGCTCGACCGCCTGGACCGCTCGGCCAGCAATGAGCTCAAAGTGACCCAGGAAATGATTTCCATCATGCTCGGCGTGCGCCGCGAAAGCATCACCGCCGCCGCCGGCAAGCTGCAGGAGGAAGGCATGATCACCTACCGCCGCGGCAATATCACTGTACTTGATCGTGCGGGTCTGGAGCGCTATGCGGGTGAGTGCTATAAGGTGGCGAAGACGGAGTATGATCGTCTGCTCGTCGATGTAGCCCGCTGCTGATACCACCCAGCTTGGCGGCCGCCAGGGCCGCCGCCGCCGGAGACTGAGGCGCAGTCTCCGCCTTCGGGCGCAGCGGAATATGCACCTCGATGCACGTGCCCTTATCGCCCCGTCCGCGCCGGATATTCAAGGTTCCCCCCAGCAGCAAAGCCCGCTCGCGCATGCCGAGCAAGCCATGCGACATCGGTTTCACCAGGGTGTTGGAGGCAATCCCCACGCCATCGTCGATGATGCGCAAGACCAGCATGCCTTCGCCATTGCGCTTGAGCGTCACCGATACCGTGTCGGCGCGCGCGTATTTGCGGATATTGGTCAGCGATTCCTGCACGATGCGGAACAGCGCGATCGACAGGCTGGTCTCGCCGGCCTTGGCGATGCCGTCGATTTCCGGGCCGATTTCGGTATCGCAGGGAATGCCCGCCAGGCGCGCGAACTCCTCGCAATAGCTGTCGATGGCGGCGCACAGGCCCAGGTTGTCGAGCAGGCTGGGGCGCAGGTTTTCGATGATGCGGCGCTTCAGTTCCACCGTTTCGAGCAGGGTGGCGCGCGCGCGCTTGAGCTTGGCAGCGAGTTCGGGATCGGTCTTTTGCAGCTGCATGGTAACGGCCGTGATGTCCATGCTGATCGAGGTCAGGTTGGCGCCCATCTCGTCATGCAGCTCGCGCGACAGGCGCACCTTCTCTTCTTCGCTGATGCTGATCAGGTGGCGCGACAGCACAGACAGTTGCTCGGTACGCTGGGCCACCGTCGATTCCAGGTTCTCGTTCGAGGCCTGCAAGGCATGCTCGACGGCCGCGCGGTGGCCGAAGCTGCGCCGCACCAGCTGGTAGAACATAATCAGCACCACGATGGCGACGGCATTGATGCCGGTGCCCAGCAGCACCGCCTTCTCGTATTCCTGGTAAAAGCTGGCGCTGCGCTGCGCCATGGTTTCGTTCTGCTCCTGCACCATGATGACCACCTGCAGGCGGATCTCGTCCATGCTGCTGCGGCTGTCGCTGACGCGGGCGATATTGACGATCTCGTTGAGGCCGCCATGCCGGTAGACGTCCAGGCCCTGGCTCAGGATGCCGAGCTTGCGGCGCACCAGGTTCTTCAGCTGGGCCAGGTTTTTGAGTTGGTTGGGATTGTCCTGGAGCAGTTGCTCCAGTTCGCGGAATTCGGTTTCGCTATCCTTCAGGGCACCGCGCATCGGCCCCAGATAGTTTTCATTGCCGGAAATGAAGTAGGCCCGCGTGCTGCTTTCCGCGTCGAGCACCAGCACGTTCAGGTATTGCAGCCGCTCGGCCACGCGCGAACTCTGTGCCAGCTGGGCATTGGCGCCCTTCAGCGAACGCAGATTCTGAAACAGGCTGAGGCCGTTGACGATCAGGATCAGTGCGCAGGTGATGCACAGAACCGTCTTGTACAGCGGTAGCCGGTGTTTGGGCGCCGATTGATCGGTGAAATACATCCTGACAGGCATCCTTCGTTAGGTGTGCACCGGCGGAAAGCCGGGCCGTCCATTATAGACTGGCCCTAAAAATACTTCCCGTCGGAAATCCTACTGTGCGCACCCCTTGCACTCAGGAACTATTTCTCAATCCAGCAGATTATTCTTCATGGCGTAGTAGGTCAGGTCGCTATTCGACTGCAAGCCCATTTTTTCCATGATGCGGGTGCGGTAAGTGCTGACCGTCTTGATGCTCAGTGAGAGCGCCACGCCGATATCGGACACGGTGGCGCCGCGCGCCAGCCGCAGGAAGACCTGGAATTCGCGGTCCGACAGCTCCGTATGCAGGGCCGTATTCGGATCGCGGTCGAAACTTTGCGCCAGCAGCTCGCCCACCTGCGAGCTGACATAGCGCCGGCCCTGGTGCACGGTGCGCACGGCGGTGATCAGTTCCTCGGCTTCGCATTCCTTGTTCAGATAGCCGTTGGCCCCCATCTTGAACAGGTTCAGCGCGTATTGCTGCGCCGGATAGCCGGACAGGATCAGCACCGGCAGATCGGGCTGGCCCTGGCGGATGGTGCGCAGGGTATCGATGCCGCTCTGGTCGGGCATGGCGATATCCAACAGCAATACATCGCAAATCTCGCGGCGGGCGATGTCGAGCGCCTCGCGCCCCGTGCTGCCTTCCGCGACCACATTGAACTCGTCCGATGACGAGAAAATCTGCTTGAAGCCCGCTCTTACTATCTGATGATCGTCACAAATGGCAACGCGTATCATTGTTTTCCCTCGTCTTGTACTTGCATGGGAAAGAAGCCCTGGAGCGAACGCCGCTCCGGATCAGCGTCTGCACTATCACTAACAAAACTACAATATTGATATTGTATCATTAAAAAAACCCGGCCGCGCCGGACGAAAAAAAGGCGCTATGCGCGCGCCTTTATGCCCTTGCCCCGGCCTTACTTCAGCAAATCCAGGATCGCCAGCAGTTCGCTGCGGATCATGTCGCGGTCCAGCGGTGGCGGCGCGGGCGGCTGCGCACCGGCATCGGGGCCGGAACCTTCATCATACTCTTCCTGCGCGGGATCGTATGCCCGGGTGTCGAGTTTATTGCGGGCGCCGCTGATTGTGAAGCCCTGCTCATACAATAATTCCCGGATGCGCCGGATCAGCAGCACTTCATGGTGCTGGTAATAGCGGCGGTTGCCGCGCCGCTTGACCGGCTTGAGCTGGGTGAACTCCTGCTCCCAGTAGCGCAGCACATGCGGCTTCACGCCGCACAGCTCGCTCACCTCACCGATGGTGAAGTAGCGCTTGGCCGGGATCGGCGGCAGTACCACCAGTTCCGGCTTGCCGAGGCGATCGTTCATGCGGCGTCCTTAATCAGGCGGCCCGCGCCAGCGCGGCGCTGTCTTCCACCATGCTCTTCAGCTTTTGGCTGGCATGGAAGGTCACGACGCGGCGCGCCGTGATGGGAATCTCTTCCCCGGTTTTCGGGTTGCGGCCCGGGCGCTGCGGCTTGTCGCGCAGCTGGAAATTGCCGAAACCGGACAATTTCACCGCTTCGCCGCGCTCCAGCGCATTGCGGATCTCGTCGAAGAAGGTTTCGACCATATCCTTGGCCTCGCGCTTGTTCAGGCCCACCTGCTCGAACAGCAGCTCGGCCAGCTCCGCCTTGGTCAGCGTCGGCAAATCTCTTTCAGCTTCCTGGCGTACCTTGGCTACCTGCATCGCGCGATGCAGGTCGGCATCCAATGCGGATTGGAGTACGGCGGAATCAACGTCGTTGTTATTAATTTTCCTGCCCTGCCTTCTCAAAGAACATGAGTCCGGCATAGCCGGACTCCCTGGTGTTAACTGAATAAAAACCCTTGTTACTGCAAGGAAGCTCGAAAGATATTAGGCGCGCAGTTTGGCGCCGTGTTTTTGCACGGCGGCATCAGCCAGCGCGGCCATCAAGGCATCGACCACTTCGTCTTGCAGGGTGTTTTGAGTATCTTGCAAGCTAAAGCGGAAAGCAAGCGATTTTTCGTCCGCTTCCAGCCCTTTGCCGCGATATTCATCAAACAAAACAATGGCTTGCACGATGCGGCCTGCCGCGTGCGCCTGCGCCGCGCCGTGGAAGGCGTCGAGCAGATCCTGGGCCGCCACCTCCTGCTTGACCAGCACGGCGAGGTCGCGGCTGGCGCCCGGGAACTTCGAAATCTCGGCGTATTGTGGCACAGCGCGTTGCTGTATTGCAACTGCATCGACTTCGAACAACACGGGCGCTTTCGGCAGATCGTATTTCTGCAGCCAGCGCGGATGCAGTTCACCGAGGAAACCGATGACCTTGCCGTCCAGCTCGACCGAGGCGGCGCGGCCCGGGTGCAGGGCCGGATGCGCCAGCTTGGCGAAACGCAGGGTGGCGGGCGCGAACAGGGCTTCCAGGTCGGCCTTGACGTCGAAGTAATCGATGTCGCGGGTGGCCTGGCCCCATTGCTCGTCCTCGCAGGGACCGTAGGCCATGGCGGCCACGCGCTGCGGCTGGTGGTAGCCGGCCACGGTCAGCGGACCATCGGCCACGGACGCGTCGCGCTGGTAGATGGCGCCCACTTCGAACAGGCGCACGCGGCTGGCCTTGCGGTTCAGGTTATAGCGCACATTGGCGACCAGGCTGCCGATCAGCGACGTACGCATCACGCTCAGCTGGCTGGCGATCGGGTTCTGCAGCTTGATCGGATTGTCGTTGCCGCTGAAATCCTGCTCCCAGGCCGCTTCCACGAAGCTCATATTCACCACTTCCTGGTAACCCAGGCCGGCCAGCTGGTGGCGCACGGCGAAGATGGAACGGGTGTCTTCCGGCGCGATCAGCATCTGGCTGGCGGCCACCGGCGGCAGCGTCGGAATATTCTCGAAGCCGTAGACGCGCGCCACTTCCTCGATCAGGTCTTCCTCGATCTCGATGTCGAAGCGGTAGCTTGGCGCGGTCACGCAGAACACGCCGTCGGCCAGCGTGAATTCCAGGTTCAGGCGCTGGAAGATGTCGGCCACGACTTCATCGGTGAGCGGCACGCCGATCACCTTCTGGGCGCGCGCGGTGCGCATGCTCACCGGCGCGCGCTGCGGCATATTCACTTTCTGGTCGTCGATCGGGCCGACCTTGGTCTGCGGCGTGCCGCAGATTTCCACGATCAGGGAAGTCAGGCGCTCGATATGTTCGGCGATGGTTTCAGCGTCCACGCCGCGCTCGAAGCGGTGGGCGGCATCGGTGCTGAAGTTGTATTTGCGGGCGCGGCCCTGGATGGCGTTGGGCCACCAGAACGCGGCTTCCAGATAGATGTTCTCGGTCTCCAGCGAGACGGCGGTGGCGTCGCCGCCCATGATGCCGGCCAGCGATTCGAGTTCCTTCTCGTCGGCGATCACGCCCACCCACTCGTCGACTTCGATGGTGCTGCCGTTCAGGAGTTTCAGGGTCTCGCCCGGCTTACCCCAGCGCACATCGAGGCTGCCGTGGATCTTGTCCATATCGAAGACGTGGGAGGGACGGCCCACTTCCAGCATCACGTAGTTGGAGATATCGACCAGGGCCGACACCGGACGCTGGCCGCTGCGCTCGAGGCGCTGCTTCATCCATTCCGGCGTGCTGGCCTTGGCGTTCAAGCCGCGGATCACGCGGCCGGCGAAACGGCCGCACAGCTCGGGTGCGCTGATCTTCACCGGTAGCTTCTCGTCCATGTTGACAGCCACCGGGCGGTATTGCGCCAGCGTCAGCGGCGTGCCGGTCAGGGCCGCCACTTCGCGTGCCACGCCCAGCACCGACAGGCAGTCCGCCTTGTTCGGAGTCAGTTTGACGGTGAATTTCAGATCGTTCAGGGCGAAATAGTCGCGGAAGTTCTGGCCCACCGGCGCGTCGTCCGGCAGTTCCAGCAGGCCGCCGTGGTCTTCCGACAGCTTCAGTTCGCGCGCGGAGCACAGCATGCCTTGCGACTCGACGCCGCGCAGCTGGCCCACCTTGATTTCAAACGGCTTGCCGTCGGCGCCAGGCGGCAGCACGGCGCCGGCCATGGCGCACACCACTTTCAGGCCCGGGCGCACATTCGGCGCGCCGCAGACGATATTCAGCAAGGTGCCGGTACCCACGTCCACCTGGCAGACGTTGAGGCGGTCGGCATTCGGATGCTTGGCCATTTCGCGCACATGGCCTACCACCACGTTGGAGAATGGCGGCGCCACGGGTTCCACTTCTTCCACTTCGAGACCGGACATGGTCAGCAGGTGCGCCAGTTCATCCGAAGTCATCTTCGGATCGACCATGGTACGGAGCCAGTTTTCGGAGAATTGCATAATCAGCCTTCGTATTCTTTTAGTTTCGGTTCACAACGCCGGGTCGGCGGCGCTCAGTTGAACTGCTTCAGGAAGCGCAGGTCGCCTTCGTAGAACAGGCGCAGGTCGTTGACGCCATAGCGCAGCATCGTCAGGCGCTCAAGGCCGGAGCCGAACGCGAAGCCGATGTATTTTTCCGGATCGAGGCCGAAGTTGCGCACCACGTTCGGGTGCACCTGGCCGGAGCCCGACACTTCCAGCCAGCGCCCTTTGAGCGGACCGCTGCCGAAGGCGATATCGATTTCGGCCGACGGTTCGGTGAACGGGAAGTAGGAAGGACGGAAGCGCACCTGCAGGTCGTCGGTCTCGAAGAAAGCCTTGACGAAGTTCAGGTAGACGCCTTTCAGGTCGGCGAAGCTGATGTTCTCGGCGATCCACAGGCCTTCGACCTGGTGGAACATCGGCGAGTGGGTGGCGTCGCTGTCGACGCGGTAGGTACGGCCCGGCGCGATCACCTTGATCGGCGGCTGATGGCTGCGCGCATAGCGCACCTGCATCGGGCTGGTGTGGGTGCGCAGCAGCAGCGGCTTGCCGGTGCTGTCGTTGCCTTCGACGTAGAAGGTGTCCTGCATCGAACGGGCCGGATGGTTTTCCGGGCTGTTCAAGGCGGTGAAATTGGTCCAGTCGGTTTCGATCTCGGGGCCGCCGGCCACGTCGAAGCCGATCGAGCGGAAGATCGCCTCCACGCGTTCCCAGGTGCGCATCACGGGATGGATGCCGCCCGGCGCGCGGCCGCGGCCCGGCAGGGTCACGTCGATCGCTTCGGCATTCAGGCGCAGCTGCAGCTGGGCTTCGGCCAGGGCGTCACGGCGCGCGGTCAGCGCGGCTTCGATCTGCACCTTGGCGGCATTAATCAGGGCGCCCTGCGCCTTCTTGGCGTCCGGGTCGAGTTTGCCCAGACCCTTCATCATTTCGGTGATCTGGCCGGTCTTGCCCAGATATTTGGCTTTGGCGTTTTCGAGGGCGGCAGCGTCGGCGGCGGCGATAAAGTCAGCCTGGGCCGCGACGACAAGTTGTTCGAGGGAGTTCATCCGACTGTTTTTCCTGTGGTGGAAATTAAAAACGGGGCATAGGTTCGCACCATGCCCCGCTTCTTTTTATGAGCGCCGCCCGCAAGCGGCGCTCATCACTGGCAATTAAGCAGCGATCTTGGCTTTGACGACGTTGACAATCGCAGCAAACGCTGGCTTGTCCATCACAGCCATATCGGCCAGGACTTTACGGTCCAGTTCAATCGCGGCTTTTTTCAGGCCGTTCATGAATACGCTGTAGGTCAGGCCGTGTTCGCGGGAAGCCGCGTTGATACGGGTGATCCAAAGGGCGCGGAAGACGCGCTTCTTGTTACGGCGGTCGCGGTATGCGTACTGGCCAGCGCGCATAACTGCTTGCTTGGCAATACGGTAAACCTTGCTGCGACGACCACGGTAACCCTTGGCCAGATTCAGTACTTTCTTATGACGGGCACGCGCAGTAACCCCACGTTTTACTCGAGGCATAGTAGCTCCTTAAATGAGTGTGAGATTAAGCGGTAGGCATCATGCGGTAGACGCTCGTGACGTCGGACGCATTGATGTTACGGGTACCACGCAGTTGACGCTTGTTTTTGGTGGTTTTCTTGGTCAGGATGTGGCGTTTGAAAGCCATGCCCGATTTCACAGTACCACCTGGACGCACGCGAAAACGCTTCTTCGCGGAGCTCTTGGTCTTCATTTTTGGCATAACACATCTAGCTTTTCAGCTAGCTCCAAATTTAACAGGATTGCAGGTGGCAGCCCTACGCCGCACTTAGATGCCTGCTTTCACTTGTTGATGCAGCGGCAGCGGGGCCACTACATTTTGCGGCGCTTGCACGCCGCAAATTCACGCAAAACGGTTCCCCGGCGAAGAATTCGCCCGGAAACCGTCTATTGTATCTTACTTTTTCTTTTTCGGCGCCAGAACCATGATCATCTGGCGGCCTTCCATTTTCGGGAACTGCTCTACCTGACCATGTGGTTCCAGATCGGCCTTCAGACGCTCCAGCATGCGCATGCCGATGTCCTGGTGCGCCATTTCGCGGCCGCGGAAACGCAGCGTAATCTTGGTCTTGTCGCCTTCTTCCAGGAACTTGATCAGATTACGCAGCTTGATGTTGTAATCGCCGTCATCGGTACCGGGACGGAATTTGACTTCCTTCACCGAGATGACTTTCTGCTTCAATTTCGCTTCGTGGGCTTTTTTCTGCTCCGAATACTTGAACTTGCCGTAGTCCATCAGACGGCAGACCGGTGGAGTCGCGTTCGGCGCGATTTCCACGAGGTCCACGTTCGCTTCTTCCGCCAGACGGAAGGCTTCGGCCAGGCTCACGATACCGAGCGGTTCGTTTTCCACCCCACTCAGACGCATTTCGGGTGCGGTGATTTCGCCATTGATGCGATGCGACTTGTCAGTAGCTATTGTAGTTTCCTTTAAAAATCTGATAAACGGCCGGTATGCGGGTTCCCCCGTCAGGCTTTGGTAGCGACATCCTGCTGGAGTCGCTCCACCAGGGCATCGATGGACATCACGCCCAGATCGACATTGCCCCGGGCGCGCACGGCCACGGTGTTGGCATCCCGCTCTTTGTCACCGATCACCAGAATGTACGGCAGTTTTTGGACGGAATGTTCGCGTATTTTATACGTAATCTTCTCGTTCCGCAAATCAGCCTGCACGCGGAAGCCCAGTTTACGCAGCTTTGCGGCCAGTTCCGTTGCATATTCGGCTTGCGCGTCGGAGATGTTCAGGATCGATACCTGGACCGGCGCCAGCCACATCGGCATGGCCCCGGCATAGTTCTCGATCAGGATGCCGATGAAGCGCTCCAGCGAACCGACGATCGCGCGGTGCAGCATGACCGGGGTCTTGCGGGTGTTGTCGACGTCGACGTATTCCGCATCCAGGCGCTCAGGCATGAAGAAGTCCACCTGCATGGTGCCAACCTGCCATGGGCGGCCCAGGCTGTCCTTCAGATGGTATTCGATTTTCGGGCCGTAGAAAGCGCCCTCGCCCGGCAGCTCGGCCCATTCCACGCCACAGGAGCGCAGCGCCGAACGCAGCGCCTCTTCGGCTGCATCCCACACCTCGTCGGTGCCGATGCGGTTGTCGGGACGCAGGGCGATCTTGACGTCGATATTGCTGAAGCCGAATTCCTTATAGACTTCCATGGCCTGGCCGTGGAAGGCCGTCACTTCGGCTTCGATCTGTGCTTCGGTACAGAAGATATGGCCATCGTCCTGGGTGAAGCCGCGCACGCGCATCACGCCGTGCAGCGCGCCCGAAGGCTCGTTGCGGTGGCACTGGCCGAACTCGCCGAAGCGCAGCGGCAGGTCGCGGTAGGAATGCAGGCCGGCGTTGTAGATCTGGATGTGGCCCGGGCAGTTCATCGGCTTCAGCGCGTAGGTGCGGCTTTCCGAATCCGTGGTGAACATGTTTTCGCGGTAGTTGCCCCAGTGGCCGGTTTTCTCCCACAGCGTATGGTCGAGAATCTGCGGCGCCTTCACTTCCTGGTAGCCGTTGACGCGGTATTTTTCGCGCATATGCTGCTCCACCTGCTGCCAGATGGTCCAGCCTTTCGGGTGCCAGAAGATCAGGCCCGGCGCCTCGTCCTGGAAGTGGAACAGGTCGAGCTGCTTGCCCAGCTTGCGGTGGTCTCGCTTCTCGGCCTCTTCCAGCATGTGCAGGTACTGCTCCTGGTCTTCCTTCTTGGCCCAGGCGGTGCCGTACACGCGCTGCAGCATTTCATTCTTGGAGTCGCCGCGCCAGTAAGCGCCGGCCAGCTTCATCAGCTTGAATACTTTCAGCTTGCCGGTCGACGGCACGTGCGGGCCGCGGCACAAGTCGGTGAAGCTGCCTTCGGTGTAGAGCGACACATCCTCGTTGGACGGGATGGAGGCGATGATCTCGGCCTTGTAATGCTCGTTGATGGATTTGAAGTAGGCCACGGCTTCGTCGCGCGGCAGCACTTTGCGCGTTACCTGCTCGTCCTTCCTGGCCAGTTCCTGCATCTTCTTCTCGATCGCCGCCAGGTCGTCCGGGGTGAAAGGACGCTTGTAGGAGAAGTCATAGTAGAAGCCGTTTTCGATGACCGGACCGATGGTCACTTGCGCATCCGGATACAGCTCCTTCACGGCGTAAGCCAGCAAGTGGGCGGTCGAGTGGCGGATCACGTCCAGGCCATCGGCGTCCTTGTCGGTGATGATGGCGATGTCCGAATCCTTCTCGATCAGGAAGGAGGTATCGACCACCTTGCCATCCACCTTACCGGCCAGCGCGGCCTTGGCCAGGCTGGTGCTGATATTGGAGGCCACCTGGGCCACCGTGACTGGCGCATCGAACTGGCGCACGGAACCATCGGGAAGTCGGACTGATACCATCATGATCTCCAATCGGCACAAGGGCCGGTTAAAAGTAGTACTAAAAATGAAATGCAGGAATTGCGGACGAAAAAAAACGCGGACTAGCCGCGTTTTTCTTCAAATTGACAAAGCAAAAGAAAGCCGGTCGACTAGCGTCACTCACATACCTTGGTGGTAGTTCGCGGTGTCATAACCGGTTTGCCTTTCTCGCTCTTACAGTGTCTGGTGGGCGGTGCAGAATTCGAATCTGCGACCCCTTGGATGTCGACCAAGTATTCTAACCAGCTGAACTAACCGCCCGTTGTCTTTGAATTGCTATCTTACTACATGTTCTGGTGGGCGGTGCAGAATTCGAATCTGCGACCCCTTGGATGTCGACCAAGTATTCTAACCAGCTGAACTAACCGCCCGAGGACTCGCATTATAGAGAGCGGCTCCACGAATTACAAGTGTTTTCCCAAGAAAACATTGCATGTAGCGCTATGCTATATTCAGCGCACACAATGGAGCACTATGCAAACCAAGACTACAGCCACTACCGAGCACCTGCACGCCCACCGCGACGGCGATGCCAAACACGCCCACTTCAGCGAGAAACGCAGCCAGAACGCGCTGGCCATCGCCCTCTTCATGACGCTGGGTTTCGCCGTGATCGAAGTGCTGGCCGGCTTCGCTTCCAATTCGCTGGCACTGATCTCCGATGCCGGCCATATGGTGACGGACGCCGCCTCGCTCGGCCTGGCCCTGCTGGCGCAGCTGATCGCCAAGCGCCGCCCTTCCTCCAATTACTCCTTCGGCTTCGGCCGCGCCGAAGCGCTGGCCGCTTTCGTCAACGGCCTGGCCATGCTGGCCGTGGTGGGCTGGATCGTGTTTGAAGCCATACAGCGCTTCGCGCAGCCGCAGCCAGTGCAAGGCGGCATGGTGCTGGTGGTGGCCGCCATCGGCCTGGCGATCAATCTGGTGGTGGCCTTTGTGCTGTCGAAGGACAGCGACAATATGAACACCCGCGCCGCCCTGGTGCATGTGATGGGCGATATGCTCGGCTCCGTGGCGGCACTGCTTGCCGGCGGCGTCATCATGTATACGGGCTGGATGCAGATCGACCCGCTGCTCTCGATCCTGGTTTCGCTGCTGATCCTGAAATCGACCATCGCCGTGCTGCGCGAATCGGGACACCACCTGATGGAAGGCGTGCCTTCCCATATCGACTATCCGCAACTGGGCCGCGACCTGGAAGCCGTGCCCGGCGTGCTGGCCGTGCACGACCTGCATGTGTGGGATATGTCGCCCGGCCACCCTGCCCTGATCGGCCACGTCGAAATCGCCGACCTGCAGCAATGGCCGCAGATCCTGGCCGCCATCAAGGCCATGCTGCTGGCCAGCCACAGTATCGACCACGTCACGCTGCAGGCGGAAATCAACGGCAGCTGCGAGCACTGAGCCATGTACCAGCCCTCTTTAGACGACATCTTGCGCGGCTTCAGCACGACAGCCCTCCCAAGCGAGGAAGCCCATATGCTGCTGCCGGATTTTCTGCGCGGTCCCGCGCATGAAATCGAAAGCTTCGTGGACGCCATTCTCGCCAAGGAATACGACGGCGGCACCTGTCTGGATGCAGCACTATCGCATCTATCGGAAGAGGCTCTCGATCGCCTGGTGCGCAAATGGGTGGCGACGCTCGACAGCGACAATCTGAGCGAAGGCATCGAATCGCTCATCGCCTGCGCCAGCCTGCAACGGCCGGCGGCGCTGCATCCTTTCCTGGAACGGCTATTCGAAGTGCAGCCCAGCCAAGGTAATTATTACGCCAGCTGGCCCTGGCGCAAAGCACCCGCATCGGCCGTCGCCTACCTTGCCGCCCAAGCCGAGGCGAGCACGGATAAGGAGCTGCGCATGCAAGCCTTCGAATGCCTGCTCGAAACGCGGCAGGCCGCTGCGCTGGATATCTGCGCCGCGCTGGCGCAAAGCATTCCGGCCCGGCATCCGATGGCCCTTTACCTGGAGGGCATCGGCCTTTCCGAAAGCGGCAATGCGCTGTACGCCGAAGCATCCTTCCATCTTGTTTTCCCGCGCAAGCATTTCAAGCCGCGAAGCCAAAGCTGGAACCTGCCACGCATTCATCCGACCTGGCAGCTCGAAGCGGAAGACGGCGCATACCGCTTCGGCGGCATGGGATCGGGCCAGTGCGGCCTTTGCGGCGGCGAGCTGCATCGCCTGGCAGAGCTGCCGGAAAATCGCATAGGCCTGTCCGAACGGCCGCAATTGGCCTCGCTGGAAACCTGCCTCTCCTGCCTGGGCATGGAACAGTCGGTGCTGCACTACCGGCACGAGGAATCGGGCACAGTGGTATCGCTCGACAAGGGCGAGTGCACGCCCGAGTTCCTGGCTACGCCGCTCAAGCAATGCGAAGTCAGGCTGGCGCCCACGCCCGCCCGTTGGCGCTGGCAAGACTGGGGGCTGTCGAACGGCCGCGAAAACCTTCATCGCCTGGGCGGCTTTCCGTGCTGGGTGCAAAGTGCGAACCACCCGTCCTGCCCCTGCTGCGGCGAGAAAATGCAGTTCATGATGCAGCTCGATTCCGAACTGCCGGATGAAGACGGCGAAGAATGGCTATGGGGCAGCGGCGGCATCTGCTACGGCTTCAGCTGCGCCCCTTGCCGGACTACCGCATACATGTGGCAATGCACCTGATGCGCAGTCCGGCAGTTGCAGCGCGGCGCTTCAGGCGCGGCGCGCTTCCAGCACGCCGCTGACTTCACTGATCGCGGCGAGCGCCTTGTTCAGCTGCGCGGTGGAGCCGATTTCGGCGGTGAAGGTCATGCGCGCCTGGCCTTTGGCGCTTTGCGTGTTCACGCCGATCACATTGATCTTCTCGCGCGAGAAGACCTCGGAGATGTCGCGCAACAGACCTTGGCGGTCGCCCGCCAGGACGAAGAGGTCGACCGGGAAGACGGTGTCGGAACGGGTATTGCCCCACTCGGTCACGATCACGCGCTCCGGCGCCTTGCTGCGCATCTCGGCGAAGTTCTTGCAGGTGATGCGGTGGATCGACACACCCTTGCCGCGCGTGACGAAACCGACGATGGGATCGGGCGGCGCCGGCTTACAGCACTTGGCCAGCTGCGTCATCAAGCCATCGGTGCCGACCACCAGCACGCCCGATTTGGCGCCCTGCTCCACGCTCGAAGCGCGGCTCTTGTTGAGGATGACGGCATCCTCGGGTTCGGCCGCCTCACCCGTGTCGTGCAAGGCCTGCTCCACATGGCGCAGGCTGAATTCATCCTTGCCGCAGGCAAGAAACAGATCGTCCACCTTGGAGAAGCCCAGCTTCTGCGCCAGCGCTTCCAGATTGACGGCGGTCTTGCCTTCGCGCTGCAGCGATTTCTCCACCAGGCTACGGCCATGCGACAGGGTTTCCTGCATATCGATGGCGTGGAACCAGGCGCGCACCTTGGAACGCGTGCGGTTGCTGACGGTGTAGCCGGGACTGAGCCAGTCGCGCGATGGGCCGGCCGTGCCGGGCGCGCCTTTGGCGGTGATGATTTCACAGGTCTGCCCGCTCTTCAAAGCCGTGTTCAGCGGCACCATCGCGCCATCGACGCGCGCGCCGCGGCAGCGGTGGCCCACATCGCTATGCAGATGGTAGGCGAAGTCGATCGGCGTGGCGCCGACCGGCAGCTCCAGCACGCGCGCCTGCGGCGTCAGCACGAAGATACGATCGTCCAATGCGGCGGCCTTGAGCTTCTCCACCCATTCGCGCTGCAACTGCTCCTCGCCGACGACGGCGTCGGCCACCTCGGTTTTCCAGGCGAGCAGCTGGCGCAGCCAGGCGATTTTCTCGTCGTACTTCTGGCCGGCGAAATTGGAACCGCCCTCCTCCTTGTAGCGCCAGTGCGCAGCGACGCCATATTCGGCGAAGTTGTGCATTTCCTGGGTACGGATCTGCACTTCCAGCGGGCGGCCGTCTTCCGCCATCACCACCGTGTGCAGCGACTGGTAGCCGTTCGGTTTGGGGCGGGAGATGTAATCGTCGAATTCTTTCGGGATCGGGGTCCAGATATTGTGGACCACGCCCAGCACGGTATAGCAGGTCTTCACATCGGCCACGATGACGCGGAAGGCGCGCACATCGTACAGTTCCGAAAAGTCCAGCTCCTTGCCGCGCATCTTGTTCCAGATGCTGTAGATATGCTTGGGCCGGCCGAATACTTCGGCGCTGATGCCGGCCGATTTCAGCTCGCTTTGCAAGCGCTCGATGGACGAAGTGACGAAGCTCTCGCGCATCATGCGCTTCTCTTCGAGCATCTTGGCGATGCGCTTGTACGATTCCGGCTCGATCAGACGGAACGCCAGATCCTCCAGCTCCCACTTGATCTGCCAGATGCCGAGACGGTTGGCCAGCGGCGCGTACAGGTCCAGGGTTTCGCGTCCGTAAGCGCGGGTCTTTTCCGTGAATATCTTGTTGTCGGCGAAGTGGCGCAACGTGGCACAGCAGGAAGCCAGGCGCACCAGCACCACGCGCATATCGCTGGCCATGGCCAGCAGCATCTTGCGCAGGGTTTCCACCTGCGACACGGCCAGCTGGGCCGCGTTCTTGCCGCGCCCCGGGCCGGACGATTGCGCCTGCGTCAGCTCGCGCAGACGGATCAGCTGGCGCACGCCCGTGACCAGCTCATTGACTTCCTTGCCGAAGCGCGGTTCGATGGTGGGCGCCTGATCGGCGTCGAGCAGCGTCAGTTCGAACATCAAGCCGGCGATGCGGGTTTCAGCATCGGTGCGCAGGAAGGCCAGCGTGCCGGCCACGCCCACGGCGAAATCGAAGGCGTTTTCGCCACTTAGCGCGGTCTTGCCCGCATATACCTCGCTGGCGTAATCCAGCGCAGCCAGCACGCGGGCGCCGTCATCGGCGGACAAACCCTGCACCAGCTGGTCCGACGTTGCGCTATTCAGCGCCGCGATAGAAACCATATGAAACCCTACCAACCTTGAATACTGTGAACCTTGCTATCTTAGCGCCGATCGCGGCGCGCCGGCTGAAGAGCCGCTTAACGCTGGGCGGCAACCACCACGATTTCAACGCGCCAGGCCGGATTGGCCAGCTTGGCCTGCACGGTGGCGCGCGGCGGGGTGTGGCCACCCGGCACCCAGGCGTCCCACTCTTCGTTCATGCCAGCGAAATCGGCCAGGTCGGCCAGGTAGATCTGGGCCGACAGGATGCAGGTCTTGTCGCTGCCGGCTTCGGCCAGCAGGCGGTCGATATGACCCAGCACCTCGCGGGTCTGGCCCTGGATATCGTTTTCGGTGTTTTCGGCGATCTGGCCGGCCAGATACACGGTGTTGTTATGGATGGCGACTTCGGACAGTCGTTTGCCTACGTGCAGTCGGGTGATTTCCATTCTTCTCTCTTTAATGGTTTAACAAAAAGTCTTTGACGATGGCGATCTGGTCGTCGTGGATGAAGGTGGGCGCATGGCCCACGCCGGGGATCTCCACCAGTTTCGCCTTCGGTCCGCGCTCGGTCATGCTGCGCGCGGTTTCGCGCGACAGCAGGTCGGATTCGCCGCCGCGCACCAGCAAGGTCGGGCAGCGGATCGCATCGTAGAAGGTCCACAGCAGGGCCTCGTCGGCGGCGGCCGATTCCGGTGTCGCGGAGCGGAAAGGCTGGGCCAGGCCCATGTCATAGTGGCGCACCCAGTTGCCATCCGTATCCTGGCGCAGCACGTCGGCCGCCAGCTTATGCCACTCTTCGTCGGTATGCGGGCCAAAGGGCAGCGAGACATCGCGCACGAATTTGGCGCCCACTTCAAAACTGGGGAAGCGCAGATCCTGGCCGATGTAGTCGCCGATGCGCTGCAAGGCGACCGGATCGAGCACCGGACCGATATCGTTCAGTATCAGCTTGCTCACCGGGCTGTCCGGCAATCCGGCCAGGCCCATGCCGATCAAGCCGCCCATCGAGGTGCCGAACCAGTCCACGGTCTGGCGCTCGCCATTGGCCAGCACGCGCGCCAGCAGCGTCACCATATCGCTCACGTATTGCGGAACGCGGTAAAGCTGGGGATTGCGCAGGCGGCCGGAGCGGCCGCGGCCCACCACATCGGGGCAGATCACGCGGTAATGGCCGGCCAGGGCGCGTGCCATATTATCGAAATCGTCCGATACCCGGGTCACGCCATGCACGCAAACCAGCACGTTCGGGTTGTCCTGCTCGCCCCACTCCTTGTAGGCCATGGTGTGCAGGCCGGACATGGAGAAACACTGCACCGATTTGATTTTCGCTTCGATCATGCCGCTTCCTTATGGTTTCGGGATGGCCCGGTCTTGGTTTTTGGGCTACATTCTACTTGCGCCGCGCTTAAAAGCCTAACGAAGTGTAGCGTACAGCAGCATGGACCAACAAACCGACTTCCAAAAGAGGATACTATGACCAGCACCCAACTCAAGGGCAAGACCGCACTCGTTACCGGCTCCACTTCCGGCATCGGGCTTGGCATCGCGCGCGCACTGGCCGCGCAAGGCGCCAACATCCTGTTCAACGGCTTCGGCGACGCGAGCGAGATCGAGCAGCTGCAGGCCGGCGTGGCCAGTGAGTTCGGCGTACGCACCGCCTACCATAATGCCGATATGTCGAAGCCGGCCGAAATCGAGGCCATGATGGCCTTCGCCGCCGAAAAATTCGGCGGCATCGATGTCCTCGTCAACAACGCGGGTATTCAGCACGTGGCCAATGTGGACGAATTCCCGGTCGAGAAATGGGATGCCATCATCGCCATCAACCTGAGCTCCGCCTTCCACACCAGCCGCCTGGCGCTGCCGCGCATGAAGGCGCAGAACTGGGGCCGCATCATCAATCTGGCGTCGGTGCACGGCCTGGTCGGCTCGGCCGGCAAATCGGCCTATGTCGCGGCCAAGCATGGCCTGGTGGGCCTGACCAAGGTGACGGCGCTGGAAACGGCGCAGACCGGCGTCACCGCCAACGCGATCTGCCCCGGCTTCGTCCTGACGCCGCTGGTGCAGAAACAGGTCGATGCGCGCGCCAGCGCCGATGGCCTGAGCAACGAGGCCGCGAAAAAAGCCCTGCTGTCGGAAAAGCAGCCTTCGGCCGATTTCGTCACGCCCGAGCAGTTGGGCGAACTGGCCGTTTTCCTGTGCAGCGATGCCGCGGCCCAGGTGCGCGGCGCGGCCTGGAATATGGATGGCGGCTGGGCCGCGCAATAAGGCGGCAAACGGCGCGCGGTCCGGCGCGCCCGCAACAGCCCACGCTGCGGCCTCGTAACAGCACGTACTGCGGCCTCGTAACAGCCCGCACTGCGGGCTGTTACTTCATATAGTTGTTCTTGACGCGCACATAGTGCTCGGCCGAATACTTCAAGTAGGCGATTTCCTCCGCCGTCAATTCGCGCACCCGCATCGCCGGCCGCCCCACATATAGATAGCCGCTGCGCAGCACCTTGCCCGGCGATACCAGGCTGCCCGCGCCCAGCATCACGCGCGGCTGCACCACCACATCGTCCATCACGATGGAACCCATGCCGATCAGGCATTCGTCGCCAATCGTGCAGCCATGCAGCAGCACCGAATGGCCGACCGTCACGTAATTGCCGATCGTCAGGGGCGAGCCGTCCGGCTTGGCCGCGTTCTTGTGCGAGACGTGGCCCATGGCGAAGTCCTGCACATTGCTGCATTCGCCGATGACGATGCGGTTCACATCGCCGCGCAGCACGGTATTGCACCAGACCGAGGAATCGCGGCCGATGGTCACATCGCCGATGATCTGGCCGGTTTCGTGGACGTACACACCGTCCGCCAGTTCGGGGGAGGTGTCGAGATAGCTTTGTAAAGGCATAGGAGGCTCAAAACAGCTTGCGGATTTGCAGGCGGATTATACCGGCATCGACTTGCACTTTGCGCCATTGTGGTTAACCGCAATGGGGATAATCACAATAGTGATGACCATGATTCTCAAGCATGATCACGCCCATTGGAGACCATTGGAGACAAAGAGGGCCATCATGAAAAAACCTTTTTATAAGATTCTGTATGTCCAGGTGCTGTTCGCGATTGCTTGCGGCGTCCTGCTGGGCATCTACCTGCCGACCGATGCCGTGGCCATGAAGCCGCTGGGCGACGGCTTCATCAAGCTGATCAAGATGATCATCGCGCCGGTGATATTCTGCACCGTGGTCTCGGGCATCGCCGGCATGCAGGACGTGAAGAAGATCGGCCGCGTGGGCGGCAAGGCCCTGCTCTACTTCGAAGTCGTCTCCACCTTCGCGCTGGTCATCGGCCTCTTCGTCGCCAACATCCTGCAGCCGGGCGCCGGCTTCAACGCCGATCCGGCCACCCTCGACACCAAGGCCATCGCGCAATACACCGAAAAAGCCAAGCACCAGTCCACCATCGACTTCGTGATGAACATCATCCCGAACACGGCGGTCGACGCCTTCGCCAAGGGCGACATCCTGCAGGTGCTGCTGATCTCCGTGCTGTTCGGCTTCGCCCTGTCGCTGTCGGGCGAAAAAGGCCGCCATATCGTCAAGCTGATCGATGACGCGTCGGCCGCCATCTTCAGCATGGTCAACATCATCATGAAGGCCGCCCCGATCGGCGCGTTCGGTGCCATGGCCTTCACCATCGGCAAATACGGCATCGACTCGCTGCTGCCGCTGGCTAAGCTGATGGGTTCCTTCTACCTGACCTGCGGCCTGTTCGTCTTTGTCGTGCTGGGCGCCATCGCCAAATTCACCGGCTTCTCGATCGGCCGCTTCATCCTCTACATCAAAGAGGAACTGCTGATCGTGCTGGGCACCAGCTCCTCCGAGAGCGCCCTGCCCTCGCTCATGAACAAGCTGGAAAAACTCGGCTGCGCCAAGCCCGTGGTCGGCCTGGTGGTCCCGACCGGCTATTCCTTCAATCTGGACGGCACCAATATCTATATGACGATGGCGGCCCTGTTCGTGGCCCAGGCCACCAACACCGACCTGACCCTGACCCAGGAACTGACCATTCTCGGTGTGGCGATGCTGACGTCGAAAGGCGCCTCCGGCATCACCGGCGCCGGTTTCATCACCCTGGCCGCGACCCTGGCCGTGGTGCCGACCATTCCGGTGGCGGGCATGGCCCTGATCCTCGGCATCGACCGCTTCATGAGCGAATGCCGCGCCCTGACCAACTTCGTCGGCAACGGCGTGGCGGCGGTGGTGGTGTCGAAATGGGAAAACGAGCTGGATCACGCCACCCTGCAGCGCGAACTGGCGAAACCCAGCCACGCCCATCCGCAAACCGCAGCAGCCCCGGTACTTGCGCCGCACGGCGATTAAAGTCCTCTCGCCTTAAGCAAACAGCCCCGCACAGCGATGTCCGGGGCTGTTTTTATCGCCGCTAGCCAATGATGCAGACGGTGTTACAGCCTATACCTTGCTTAGCGGCCGCAGCGGGCGTTCGGATAGGGACCACTGAAACGGGTCCAGTTCCAGCCCGGTGAATTCTGGGCACAGACCAGGCTACCGTTCAACTTGCTTTGCCACAAATAGAACGGCGCGGGCAAAGCCAGCGCCGAAAGGGATACCACACAAGCCAGCGCTGCCGCGCCGTATTTCAAAGCACGCATGCAAACCTCCTTAAGTATTGTTGTGGGGGTAGTACCACCACTTACTATACAGATAAGTAGTTATCAAATATACACACTTTGTAACAAAAAAGGCATGCCGCAGCATGCCTTCGGGGGCGGGAGCGCCTACGCTTACAGGGCCGAGAAATCCAGCTCCACGCCGGTGGCGGCGGCGATCTGGTCCTGGCTCACGCCAGGGGCCAGCTCGGTCACTTTCAGGCCGCGCTCGCTGACCTCCATCACGCCGAGGTCGGTGATGATCAGGTCCACCACGCCGACGCCGGTCAGCGGCAGGTCGCATTTCTTCAGCAGCTTGTGGGAGGTCGAGCCATCCTTGGCGGTGGCGACGTGCTCCATCAGCACCACCACGCGCTTGACGCCGGCCACCAGGTCCATCGCGCCGCCCATGCCCTTGACCATTTTGCCCGGGATCATCCAGTTGGCCAGGTCGCCCTGCTCCGACACCTGCATGGCACCCAGGATGGCCAGGTTGATCTTGCCGCCGCGGATCATGCCGAAGGAATCGGCCGAGCTGAAGTAAGCCGCGCCGGGCAGCGCCGTCACGGTCTGCTTGCCGGCGTTGATCAGATCGGCATCGACTTCCGCGTCGGTCGGGAAGGGGCCGATGCCGAGCAAGCCGTTTTCCGATTGCAGGAATACTTCGATATCCGATGGCACATAGTTGGCCACCAGGGTCGGCAGGCCGATGCCCAGGTTCACATAAAAGCCGTCCTGCAGCTCTTTTGCCGCGCGCGCGGCCATTTCATCACGAGTCCAAGCCATGTCTGTCTCCTCAGTTCGAACGCACGGTGCGCTGTTCGATGCGTTTTTCCGGGGTGGCGTTCAGCACGATGCGGTGCACGAAGATGCCGGGGGTGTGGACTTCGTCCGGGTCGATCTCGCCGATCTCGACCAGTTGTTCCACTTCCACCACAGTGATCTTGCCGGCGGCGGCCACGTTCGGGTTGAAGTTGCGCGCGGTCTTGCGGTAGATCAGGTTGCCGGCCTTGTCGGCCTTCCAGGCCTTGACCAGGGCCACGTCGGCCACCAGGGCGCGTTCCATCACATACTGTTCGCCATCGAATTCGCGCACTTCCTTGCCATCGGCCACGATGGTACCGACGCCGGTCTTGGTGAAGAAGGCCGGAATGCCGGCGCCGCCGGCGCGCAGCTTCTCGGCCAGCGTGCCTTGCGGCGTGAATTCCAGCTCCAGTTCGCCGGCCAGGTATTGGCGCGCGAACTCCTTGTTCTCGCCCACATAGGATGAGATCATTTTTTTGATCTGGCGCGTTTCCAGCAGCTGGCCCAGGCCGAAGCCATCGACGCCGGCGTTGTTGGAAATGGCGGTCAACTGCTTGGCGCCGGTATCGCGCAAAGCCGCGATCAGCGCTTCCGGAATGCCGCACAGGCCGAAGCCGCCGACGGCGATGGTTTGTCCATCTTCTACGATGCCGGCCAGGGCGGCCGCTGCATCGGGATAAACTTTGTTCATAGCTTCCCCTCTATTTTTGATAAGCTTGCTGTGTGGTCAAGATGGCGTATCAGAATAGAATACGCGAATCAAAAGTACAATACCGTAGAACTACCTGTGCCCGTCCCAAGATGAACGCGATCGACTACGAACATATTTTTTTGCACGCACCCGTCGGCATGTGCATCTCCGAGAACCGCGTGATTCAGTCCTGTAACGAGGCGCTGGCGCGCATGTTCGGCTATACGCGGGCACAACTGACCGGCACGTCGTTTCAAATCCTCTACCCCACCCTCGACGAATTCCTGCGCACGGGCGACCGCATCATCCCCATCATGAACGCCAAGGGCCGCTATTCGGACGAGCGCATCATGCGCCGCGCCAACCAGGAACTGTTCTGGTGCCATGTGACGGGCCATGCGCTGCAGCCCAACGAACCGCTGGGGCCGGGCATCTGGACCTTCGAGGATGTGAGCGAGAAGCGGCCGGTGACGGCCGAGCTGACCCCGCGCGAGCGCGAAATCGCGGCCTTGCTGGTGGAAGGCAAGACCAGCAAGGTCATTGCGCGCCAGGTCGACCTCAGTCCGCGCACGGTGGAGATGCACCGCGCCAAGCTGATGCGCAAGTTCGACGCCGCCACCTCGTCGGAACTGGTGCATAAGCTGGTCGGGGTGCAACTCTAGCGCCGTCCCGCCCCTCAGGTCGCGGTCATGCCATCGTCGGCCGAGATGATGGCGCCGTTGATGAAGTGGGCTTCCTCGCCGGCCAGCAGCAAGAGCAGGCCGTCCAGGTCTTCCGGCTTGCCGGCGCGTTTGCGCGGCAGCAGTTCGATCAGTTTCTTGCCCTGCTCGCTGGCGAAATAATCCTCGTTGATCTCGGTCGAGATATAGCCGGGACAGATGGCATTGGTATTGATGCCGTACTTGCCCCACTCCACCGCCATGGCCTTGGTCATCTGCACCACGCCGGCCTTGCTCATGCAGTAGACGCCGATCTGCGGCAGCACGCGCAGGCCGGCCACCGAGGCGATATTGATGATGCGGTGCTGCTTCTTCGGGTCGCCCTTGGCGCGCGCGATCATGCGCTTGGCCGATTCCTGGGCTACGAAGAAGGCGCCGCGCAGATTGGTGTCCATCACGAAGTTGTAGTCTTCCGGCGTCACGTCGACCAGGCGTTGCGTGGTCGACACGCCGGAGTTATTCACCAGGATATCGATCGGACCGGCTTCCGTTTCGGCATGGGCGATGGCCGATTTGATGCTCGCATAATCGGTCACATCGAGCGTGACCACATGGGCGGCGCCGCCGTCGGCCTCGATTTCGGCGCGCAGCTCTTTCAGCCGTTCAGTGCGGCGCGAGGCCAGCACCACCTGGGCTCCCGCCCTCGCCAGCACCTTGGCAAAACGCGCGCCAAGCCCGCTCGATGCGCCGGTGATCAAGGCGATCTTGCCCTCAAAATTGACTTCTATACCCACGTGCCGCTCCTGTCAGTGTTCAAATTCCGACAGCGTCCTCGCTGTCTGAACGTAATGATTACACAAAACGCCAGTATTAGATTGCGACATCTAATAATGTCCCTCACAATGGCGCCACCTTGCAATCCGGGGGAAAAAGAAGCACACTCGTGCTAATTTCCTTCAACATTCAGTTTCTTATAAAAATTATCATGACAAACCTCGTTGAACAGTATGGCCCGCGCGATGCGATGGAGTATGACGTCGTTATCGTTGGTGGCGGCCCTGCTGGCCTGTCGGCAGCCATCCGCATCAAGCAACTGGCACAGGAGAAGGGTCAGGAGATCTCGGTCGTGGTGCTGGAAAAAGGCGGTGAGCTTGGCGCCCACATCCTGTCCGGCGCGGTGATGGACCCGAAAGCGCTGACCGAACTGATTCCCAACTGGAAGGAACTCGGCGCCCCGCTGCACACGGAAGTGACGGAAGACCGCGTGCTCTTCCTGACCGAAAACAAGGCCTACAAAACGCCCAACTTCCTGCTGCCGGCCTGCTTCGAGAACCATGGCAATTATGTGATTTCGCTGGGCAATGTGGTGCGCTGGCTGGGCCAGCAAGCCGAGGCGCTGGGCGTGGAAATCTTCCCCGGCTTCGCCGCGGCCGAAGTGCTGTACAACGAGGATGGCTCGGTCAAGGGCATCGCCACCGGCAATATGGGCGTCAAGCGCGACGGCGAAGCCGGTCCCGAATTCCAGCTCGGCATGGAGCTGCACGGCAAATACACCCTGTTCGCCGAAGGCGCGCGCGGCCACCTGGGCAAGCAGCTGATGGCCAAGTATGACTTGAACAAAGGCAAAGACCCGCAGGCTTACGGCATCGGCATCAAGGAACTGTGGGAAATCGATCCGGCCAAGCACCAGCCCGGCCTGGTGATCCACACCACCGGCTGGCCGCTCGACACCAAGACCTATGGCGGCTCCTTCCTCTACCACCTGGAAAACAACCAGGTGATGGTGGGCTATGTGGTCGGCCTGAATTACGAAAACCCCTACCTCTCGCCTTACGAGGAATTCCAGCGCTATAAGACGCACCCGGCCATCCGCGGCTTCTTCGAGGGCGGCAAGCGCATTTCCTACGGCGCGCGCGCGATCACGGCCGGCGGCCTGCAATCGCTGCCGAAGCTGGTCTTCCCGGGCGGCGCCCTGCTCGGCTGCGATGCCGGCTTCCTGAACATGAGCCGCATCAAGGGCAGCCATGCCGCGATCAAGTCCGGCATGCTGGCCGCCGAAGCCGTGGCCGCCGCGCTGGGCGAAAGCCGCCAGCACGACGAGCTGGCCGCGTATCCGGCAGCGTTCGAGAAATCCTGGCTGCACGAAGAGCTGCACGTGGCGCGCAACGTCAAGCAGTACCTGAACAAGGGGCTGTATTTCGGCTCCGTCATGACCGCCGTCGACCAGTTGATCTTCCGCGGCAAGGCGCCGTGGACCTTGCACCATTCGCATGCCGACCATGAATGCCTGAAGCCGGCGGCCAATTACCAGCCCATCGTCTATCCGAAACCGGACGGCAAGCTGACCTTCGACCGCCTGTCCTCGGTGTTCATCTCGAACACCAACCATGCGGAAGACCAGCCGATCCACCTGACGCTGAAGAACGCCAGCGTGCCGGTCGACGTCAACCTGGCCAAGTATGCCGGTCCCGAGCAGCGCTACTGCCCGGCCGGCGTGTATGAGTTCATGAAAACGGACGAGGGCCAGGACCGCCTGCAGATCAACGCGCAAAACTGCGTGCACTGCAAGACCTGCGATATCAAGGACCCGACCCAGAACATCGTCTGGATCACGCCGGAAGGCGGCGGCGGACCGAATTATCCGAATATGTAAGCCAGACCGAAAAGCGCAGAAATTCTGCGCTTTTTGTTTATGCGGGCAAGCCCGCCGGAAAAATGTGAAAAAATTCTTTGTGGAAAGTTTCTCCGAGGGCTAGGTAGCAGTTACAATGGGTAAATGACCCCTATTTTCAGGCCCTTGGCGCCCGCCGTCTGTCCGTTGCCGCGCGCAGGAGCGCAGCCATGAGGGTAGCCCTGATGCAGCCCTATTTTCTGCCCTATATCGGTTATTTCCAGCTGATCGGGGCGGTGGATCTGTTTGTTATCTACGACAACATCAAATACACCAAAAAAGGCTGGATCAACCGTAACCGCATGCTGCTGAACGGTTCGGACACCATGTTTTCCCTGCCGCTGACGGCGGCCTCCGACAGCCTCGATGTGTGCGAGCGCAGCCTGGTCGCGCCGCCGGCCCGGCATAAATGGCTGGCGCAGATGAAGGGGGCTTACCGCCATGCCCCGTATTTCGCGTCCACCGCCGGCCTGCTGGACAGCATCGCCGGCGACCCGCAGGAGAATCTGTTCGGCTTCCTGCACCAGGCCTTGCTGAAAACCTGCGCCCATCTGGACATCCATACGCCGCTCCGGGTTTCTTCCTCGGTGCCGATCGACCACGCGCTGAAAGGGCAGGACAAGGTGCTGGCCATCTGCCAGGCCGTCGGCGCCACCAGCTATATCAACGCCATCGGCGGTACCGAGCTGTATTCGCGCGATCAGTTTGCGGCGCGCGGCCTGCAGCTGCAGTTTCTCCGCGCCCGCCCCTTCGAATACCCGCAGTTCGGCGCGCCCTTCGTGCCATGGCTGTCGATTGCCGACGTCATGATGTTCAATCCGGTCGGTGCGGTGCGCGAACGTGTTATGACCCACTATGAATTGATCTGAATATGTTCAAATGGAACAAGCTTGGCCGCGCCTTTAAGCCACAGGAAGTCAGCGGGCGCCCTTGGTTAAAGGAGTTTGCCCAGGCGCCGGCAACGCTGGTCTTCGACGATTTCGTCCGCGTGTATTTTTCCTGCCGCCCGCCGGCGGACGCCCAGGGCCAGTACGTCAGCTACTCCGCCTTTGTCGATCTGGAGCGCAAGGATCTGTTCCAGGTGCGCGCGGTCAGCGCCGAGCCCATCCTGCCGCTGGGCGGACTGGGCGAGTTCGATGAATTCGGCACCTACCCGGTGTCCGTCATCCGCGACGGCAGCCAGGTGCGCGCCTATTACGCGGGCTGGACCCGCTGCGAGTCGGTGCCGTTTAACGTCGGCATCGGCATGGCCGTCAGCGAGGACGGCGGCGTCAGCTTCCGCAAGGCCGGCAAGGGGCCGGTCCTGCCCTACTCGCCGGAAGAGCCTTTCGTCTTAAGCGGTCCCAAAGTGCGGCGCTTTAACGGCACCTGGTATCTCTGGTATATCGCCGGACGCAAGTGGAAGCTGGTCGAGGGGCGCGCGGAACCGGTCTACAAGATCCGCATGGCCATCTCGCAGGACGGCATCCACTGGGTCAAGCAGAACCGCGACCTGATCGCCAGCCGGGTGGAAGAGGATGAGGCCCAGGCCAGTCCCGATGTGTTCTACGCCAACGGCAAATACCATATGTTCTTCTGCTACCGCTACAGCGGCAACTATCGCGGCAAGGAGTTCGGCTACCGCATCGGCTACGCTTCCAGCAGCGACCTGCTGCACTGGGAACGCGACGACAGCAAGGCCGGCATCGACGTGTCGGACAGCGGCTGGGACGAGGAAATGATCAGCTATCCCCATGTCTTCGAGCTGGACGGCAAAACCTATCTGGCGTATCTGGGCAACCAGGTGGGACGCGAAGGCTTCGGCCTGGCGCTGCTGGACGGAACCCTGGAGTAAACGATGAAGTGGACCAAATCAGGCAAGATCTTCGACCCGGGCCAGCATCGGCTGCCCAATGGCTGCAGCCAGTTTGCGCAGTCGCCCCAGGCCCTGGTGTGCGACGATTTTGTGCGCATCTATTTTTCCACGCGCGCCGTCGATCCCGCCAACGGCAAGTACCTGAGCCATATCGCTTACGTCGACATGCGCAAAAACCTGCGCGACATCATCGGCGTGTCGCAGCAGACCGTGCTGCCTTTGGGCGAACTGGGCTGCTTCGACGAGCACGGCATCTTCCCCATCAACGTGCTGCCGCACAATGGCCTGGTTTACGCCTACACCTGCGGCTGGAACCGCCGCGTTTCGGTGTCGGTCGATACCGCCATCGGCCTGGCCATCAGCCATGACGGCGGGCGCACCTTTGCGCGCCACGGCAGCGGCCCGGTGCTCGGCCCCTCGCTGCACGAACCCTGCCTGGTGGGCGACGGCTTCGTCAAGGTGATCGATGGCGTCTTCCATATGTGGTACATCTTCGGCACCGGCTGGCGGCGCTACGATGCCGCGGCGGCGCCCGACCGCACCTACAAGATCGGCCACGCCGTGTCGGCCGACGGCATCGACTGGCGCAAGGAAGAGGCGCGCCAGATCATCGCCGACGTGCTGGGGCCCGACGAAAGCCAGGCGCTGCCGACCGTCACCGAAATCGACGGCCGCTACCATATGTTCTTCTGCTACCGCCAGTCCTCGGATTTCCGGCAGAACGCCGCGCGCGGCTACCGCATCGGCCACGCCTGGTCGGACGACCTGTCGCACTGGGTCCGGGACGACCTGTGGCCGGCGCTGCCGCCCGGCGCGGCCGGCGAATGGGACAGCGATATGCAGTGCTATCCGCACGTGTTCCAGTGCGATGGCCAGACCTATCTGCTGTATAACGGCAACCAATTCGGCCGCGACGGCTTTGGCCTGGCCGTGCTGGAAAAATGAGCCCGGCCATCCGCTATGCCCGCAATCTGAGCGGCGCCGGACAGATCGCCGGCCACCTGCAGGATTGCGACAGCGCGTTTCAACCGCCGCTGAGTTCGCGCGTCGATCTGCCGGCCTATGCCGCCAAATTGGGACGGCATGCGGTCCGCTTCGAAGCCTGGCGCGGCGATCTGCTGATCGGCCTGGTGGCCGCCTACTGCGACGGCCAGGACGGCCAGCCCGGCTTCATCAGCAATGTCAGCGTGCTGCCCGCCTGGACCGGGCAAGGCATCGCCTCGCGGCTGCTGGCCGACTGCCTGGCCTATGCCGCCGGCGCCGGCCTGGCGCAGCTCGACCTGGAAGTGGGGCAGGACAACCACGCCGCCCTCGCCCTGTACCGCAAACACGGTTTTCATCCGCGCCGACAGGCCGGGGACAGCATTCTTATGAGCCGGAATCCCGGCAACGGAGCACACAATGAGCAATGAACGCGACTACAACCTCGAAATGCAGGATGTCGAGCAACGCAAATATGCGTACGGCTTCGATTTCGACGTCATGCACCCGTATATGATCCAGTCGTTTCAGCCCTTCTTCCGCCCGGGCAGCCTGCTGGAACTGGGCAGCTTCAAAGGCGATCTGACGCGCCGCCTGCAAAGCCATTTTGCCGACATCACCTGCGTCGAAGCGTCCGACGCGGCGATTGCCGAAGCGCGCCGCAAATGCGGCGCCGGCGTCGACATCATCCACTCGCGCTTCGAGGACGTCAGCCTGCCGCGGCGCTACGACAATATCGTCCTGACCCATGTGCTGGAGCATCTGGACGATCCGGTCGCGGTGCTGCGCCGGATTAACACGGAATGGCTGGCGCCCGGCGGCCGCTTCTTCCTGGTGTGCCCGAACGCCAACGCCCCTTCGCGCCAGATCGCCGTGAAGATGGGACTGATCAGCCACAACAGCGCGGTGACGGCAGGCGAGGCCGAGCACGGCCACCGCTGCACCTACACCAGCGACACCCTGGAGCGCGACGCCAGCGCGGCCGGTTTGCGGGTGGTGGTGCGCTCCGGCATCTTCTTCAAGGCGCTGGCGAACTTCCAGTGGGACCGCTTGCTGCAAACCGATATCATTTCCCAAGAGTACCTGGACGGCTGCTATAAGCTGGGACAGCAGTATCCCGACCTGTGCGCCAGCATTTTCCTGATGTGCGAAGCCGGCGCCTGAACCGGACACCGCGCGCCATGCAGCCGCCTCCCCTTCACCACTTTTTCTCTTTTTCATGAGCACAGAAGCCTCCACCGACATGGCCGACGACGGCGAGCTGCAACTGGCCCTGGCCGAACATCGCGCCGGCCGGCTCGCCGCCGCCGCCGCGCATTACCAGCGCATTCTGGCCGTGCGCCCCTACCACGCCGTGGCCAACCATAATCTCGGCCTGCTGCACGGGCAACAGGGCGAGCATGACGCCGCCCTGCCCTATTTCCAGGCCGCCTGGAGCATCAACCCCGACGAGGGCCAGTTCTGGCTGTCCTACGCGAACGGCCTGCTGAGCGCCGGCCAGCCGCAACAAGCGCTGGAACTGATCGAAATGGCGGTGCAGCGCGGCCTCGACACGCCGCAGGCGCAAGGCATCCTGGAGCAGGCGCGCGCCGCCGCCGGCGCCACGGCGGCCGGGCCGGCCGAGGCGGACATGCAGCAGCTCGCGCAGCTGTACCAGAGCGGCCAATATGCGGCGCTGGAGCAGCACACGCGCGCCCTGCTGGCCGGCCAGCCTGAATCGGCGCTGCTGTGGGGCGTGCTGGGCACGGCCCTGCAGCTGCAGCACAAGGACGAGCTGGCGGCGCTGCAAAAATGCGTGGCACTCGCGCCCGACGATGCCGAAGGCCACAGCAACCTGGGCAACGCCTGGCAAACCCGCGGCCAGTTCGAACAGGCCATCGCCAGCTACGCCAGCGCGCTGCGCCTGCAACCGGAGTTTGCCGAAGCGCATGGCAATCTGGGCAGCGCCTTGTGCGCGCTGGGCCGCCTGCCCGAGGCCGCCGCCAGCTTCCAGCGCGCCCTGGCCATCCAGGCGGACTACGGCCTGGTCTGGCGCAAACTGGGCGAAACGCTGAGCGCACTCGGCCAACCGGCAGAAGCGGCCGCCGCGTACCAGGCCGCCCTGCAGCTGGAGCCGGACAACGCCGACCTGCTGTGCAAGCTGGCACTGTCCCTGCAGGCGCTGGAGCGCTGGGAAGAAGCCGGCACGCTGCTGGCACGGGCGCTGACGCTGGCGCCCGACGACGTGCCGGCGCTGCGCGCCGCCGGCGACAGCGCCATCAACCTTGAGCAGACCGACCTGGCTGCCGCGTATTACCGCCGCATCCTGGAACTGGAGCCGGACAGCGCCGAGGCGCATATGCTGCTGGGCATCGCCTTGATGGGGCTGCGGCAGCACGCGGACGCCCTGCCCTTGCTGCAGCAAGCCTGCACGCTGGCCCCGCAATCGGCCCCCGCCCTCAACTGGCTGGGCCAGGCGCAGCACCGGCTGAAGCAGTATGACGAGGCCATCGCCACGTTCCAGCGGGCCACCGAGCTGGCGCCCGAGGATGGCGAACTGCACAATATGCTGGGCCTCGCTTATCACAGCGCCAAACGCAACCAGGAGGCGGAAGCCTGCCACCGCCAGGCGCTGGCGCTGGAGCCGGAAAACGCCCTGTTTCACGGCAATCTGGGCGTGGCCTTGCAAAGCCAGAGCCGCTACCAGGAAGCGGAGAGTTGCCAGCGCGCAGCCGTGGCCTGCGATCCGGATTATGCGCTGGCCCACCTCAACCTGGGCAACTGCCTGCACCATCTGGAGCGCCCGCACGAGGCCGTCGACAGCTTCCGCCGCGCGCTGGCGCTGCAACCGGACCTCAGCAACGCGCCGCTGAACCTGGCCTCCACCCTGAGCAATCTGGGCCGGCTGGAAGAGGCGGTCCAGGTGTGCCGGGACACGTTGCAGGTCAACCCCGACTATTGCAGCGTGCACAACAGCATGCTGTTCTGCCTGTCGCATCTGGGCGATATCGAACCGGCCCAGCTGTACGCCGAGCACCGCCGCTTTGCCGAGAAATTCGAAGCGCCGCTGCGCAGCGGCTGGACCGCCCACGGCAATGCGCGCGACCCGGAACGGGTGTTGCGCATCGGCTTTGTGTCCGGCGACTTTTACCAGCATGCGGTGGCCAACTTCATCCTGCCCGTGCTGGAGTGCCTGGTCCACTCGCCGCGCGTCAGCCTGTACGGCTATTACAACCACACGGTGCGCGACAGCGCCACCCTGCGCCTGCAGGCCTGCCTGCCGCACTGGCGCGACGTGGCGCCGCTGAGCGACGAGGAACTGGCCGGCCTGATCCGGGAAGACGGCATCGACATCCTGATCGACCTGTCCGGCCATACCGGCCGCAACCGCCTGCTGACCTTTGCCCGCAAGCCGGCGCCGCTGCAAGCCTCCTGGATCGGCTATCCGGGCACCACCGGCCTGGATGCGATGGATTATTTCCTGACCGACCGCTACCTGCTGCCGGCCGAATTCGCCAGCCAGTATGCCGAAGCGTTTGCCTATATGCCGGCCTCCGCGCCCTTCCTGCCGTCCGGCGACGCGCCGCCGGTCAACGCGCTGCCGGCGCGGCAAAACGGTTTCATCACTTTCGGCAGCTTCAACCGCTCCAATAAAATCAATGCGCAGACCATCGCCCTGTGGTCCAGCCTGATGCGCGCCGTGCCCAGCTCGCACCTGCTGCTGGCCGCCATGACGCCGGGCGCCTCGTACGACGAGCTGATCGCCAGCTTCGCCGCCCAAGGCATCGCGCGCGAACGCCTGAGTTTCCAGCCGCGCACCAATATGCGCGGCTACCTCAGCCTGCACCACCAGGTCGATATCGCGCTCGACACCTTCCCGTACACGGGCGGCACCACCACCCTGCACGGCGTGTGGATGGGCGTGCCGATGCTGACGCTGGCCGGCGCCACCATGCCGGCGCGGGTCAGCGCCGCGGTGCTGGAACGCCTCGGCCTGTCCGCCTTCGTGGCCCACACGGCCGACGACTATGTGGAAAAGGGCCGCTACATTACCAGCCAGCTGGACCTGCTGGCCTCGCTGCGCGCGCGCATGCGCCAGTTGCTGGCGCAATCGGCCCTGGGCCAGCCCGGCATCATTGCCGTCGGCCTGGAAGGGGCGGCCCGCGCCATGTGGCACCGCTGGTGCGCCGGCCTGGCGCCCGAAACTTTTGAAGTGGAACTGACGACGGCGGGCGATGACGCCGCGCCGCCATCCGACCTGTAAATCCATCCACCGATTCGTGAAAGGAGCGGGCACGCCGGCGCCCGCGCAGACCAGAATGACATCCGACAAAAAACCCGCCCCGGTCTATGTGACCCAGCCCTACCTGCCGCCGCTGCAGGAGTTCCTGCCCTATCTGGAGGAAATCTGGGAAAATAAATTCCTCACCAACTGCGGCCCCTTCCACGCCCAGCTGGAGCGGGCGCTGGCCGACTACCTCGGCGTGCCGCATATCTCGCTGTTCGCCAACGGCACCCTGGCCCTGATCACCGCGCTGCAGTCGCTGCGCATCACCGGCGAGGTGATCACCACGCCCTACTCCTTCGTGGCCACCGCCCATTCCCTGCTGTGGAACGGCATCCGCCCGGTCTTCGTCGACATCGACCCGCACAGCTTCAACCTGGACCCGGACCAGATCGAGGCGGCGATCACGCCGCAAACCACGGCCATCATGCCGGTGCACTGCTACGGCCAGCCCTGCAATGTCGAGCGCATCGAGGAAATCGCCAGCAATTACGGTTTGAAAGTCATCTACGACGCGGCCCATGCCTTCGGCGTCCGCCACCACGGCGAAAGCGTGCTGAAGCATGGCGACATTTCCGTGCTGAGCTTCCACGCCACCAAGGTCTTCAATACCTTCGAGGGCGGCGCCATCATCTGCCAGGATGCCAAGATGAAGCGCCATATCGACCACCTCAAGAATTTCGGTTTCGTCGATGAAGTCACGGTGGTGGCGCCGGGCATCAACGGCAAGATGAACGAGGTGTCGGCCGCCTTCGGCCTGCTGCAGCTGAAGGGCATCGACGGCGCCCTCGCCCGGCGCGCGCGCATCGACCAGCGCTACCGCGCCGGCCTGCAGGACGTGGCCGGCATCCGCTGCCCGGCGCCGGCCGCGTCCACCCAGCCGAACCACGCCTACTTCCCCATCCTCGTCGGCCCCGACTATCCGCAGAGCCGCGACGCCCTGTATTTCCGGCTGCGCGAGGCCGGCATCTATGCGCGCCGCTATTTCTTCCCGCTCATCAGCGACTTCCCGATGTACCGCGGCATGCCGTCGGCCGCGCGCGCGCGCCTGCCGGTGGCCAGCGAAGTGTCGGGCCAGGTGATCTGCCTGCCGATCTTCCCCGATTTGCAGGATGCGCAGGTGGACAGTATTGTCGAACTGATCCGCCGCCCCTGAACCGGGAGCCGGCCCATGTCCACCTCCGCGCCCGTCTTGATCTTTCCGGGAGGGATGCCACGCTCCCTCGCCTACCTCGACCATTGCCGGCGCCATGGCCTGGCGGCCATCGGCGCCTCCTCGCTGGCCTACGACACGGCCCAGGCGCAATACCCGGCCTGGCTGCAGCTGCCCTATGTCCACGCGCCGCAGTTCGCCACCGAGCTGCGCGCCCAGATCCAGGCGCATGGCGTGCGCGGCATCTTTACCCCCCATCCCGTGGTGTGGAGCGAGCTGCAGCGCCTGGCGCAGCAGGGCGCGCTGCCGGTCCCGCTGCTCAACCCCTGGCCTTTGGCCGAAGAGCTGGCGCCCTTCCATGCCGCGCAAGCCGAGGCCGCCCGCTGCGCGCACTGGGCGCCCGAGCTGGCCTCCAGCGTGGCCGCCCGGCCGCCGCTGGCGCCCGGCGAGCTGGTGGCGCTGTTGCGCCACGCCCATGCCATTCCCGGCATGTGCGACAACGACAAGATTGCCGCCCTGGCCAGTATCGCCCGCCATGCCGTAGCCGGCGATGTGGTGGAAATCGGCAGCGCCTACGGCAAGTCCGCCTTCGTGCTGCACCGCCTGGCGCGCCTGTACGGCATCGGCCCTACCCTGTGCGTCGATCCCTGGTCCGGCAGCGCCGCCGTCCAGCATGACGCGGGCGGCCTGGTCGACGCCTGCCTGCCGCACTATGACTATGAGGAAATGCTGCGCGCCTTCGAAGCCCACCTGCTGCCGTATGCCGCCGGCGACCTCAATTATCTGCGCCTGCCCTCGGTCGAGGCCGCCGCCCGGTACCGGCAGCAGCGCACGGTCGCCAGCGCGGCGTTCGGCCGCACCCACTACTGCGGCCGCATCGCCCTGCTGCACATCGACGGCAACCACAGCGCCCCGGCCGTGGCCGCCGACGTCGCGGCCTGGACCGGCTACCTGGCCCCGGGCGGCTGGCTCATCCTCGACGATTACCGCTGGCCCTTCGGCGACGGCCCGCGCCTGGCAGGCGACGCCTGGCTGGCGGCGCACGCCGCGCGCCTCGCCGCCGCCTTCGTCATGGGCGGCGCGCTGTTTATACAATTGCAATGAAAAACGGCGACCCAAAAATTTTCAAAAAAATTTCCACAAAGAATTTAATAAGCGGGCGCGGGCGGTCGTCTTGTACTTCTGAGAGCGCAAGAACCTGCGGCTCCGAACCGAACCCACATTAACAGGAGTTACAAATGCTGAGCCTTCACACCAACAACGCTGCCCTGTCGGCACAAAACTCGATCTCCAAAACCCAGCAGTCCCTGTCGACCTCGATGACCCGCCTGAGCACCGGTTTCCGCGTGAACTCGGCAATGGACGACGCTGCCGGCCTGCAGATCGCGACCCGTCTGAAAGCTCAGACCAGCGGCATGTCCGTGGCGATGCAAAATACCCAGAACAGCACCTCGATGCTGCAAACCGCTGAAGGCGCTTTCAACGAAGTGAGCAATATGCTGGTGCGCATGAAGGATCTGGCCACCCAGGCAGCTGACGCTTCCTCGACCACCGCCGACAAGAGCGCCATGCAGTCCGAATTCGACGCACTGGGCCAAGAACTGGGCAACGTGCTGAAAAACACCACCTTCGGTGGCTCCAAACTGCTGGTGGGCGGTACCATCGCCAGCTCGATGACCTTCCAGATCGGTGCAGCCGCCAGCGAAACCATGGCGATCAACCTGACCACCGACATGAGCCAGATCGTCACCGACGTCAGCGCCGCCACCGCCAACTACACCGGCGCCGCCACCGGCACCGAAATCGCCACCGGCACCGCCGCCAACGGCACCATCACCAAACTGGAAACCGCCATCGCTTCCGTCGGCAAAGTACAGTCCTCCCTGGGTGCAACCGCCAACCGTCTGGACCACGTGAACAGCAACTTGGCCAACATCTCCACCAACACCAAGGCCGCTACCGGCCGTATCATGGACGTGGACTTCGCGACCGAAAGCTCGAAAATGACGTCGGCCCAGATGCTGCTGCAAGCTGGTACCGCCATGCTGAAACAAAGCAACAGCATGTCCTCGATGGTCATGTCCCTGCTGCAATAATCGCAGATGCTTGCCGGCCGCCCGCGGCCGGCTTGGACAGGGAGCCAACCGGACATCCGGTTGGCTTTTTTTCTATTCCGTGCTAGTGTTTTTGTCTTATGGCAATAGACCGCGTTCTCCCCACCAATCCGGCGCTGACCATCCACGAGCAGATGGTGCGCGTGCAGCCCAGCCAGGCACTGCCCGTGCCGCCGGTGCAGAATGTGCCGGCCAAGGCGCCCGACTTCAATCTGCCGCAGCAAGCGCCGGCCGTGCCGGCCGTGCTGGCCGAGGCCGCCGAGATGCTGGCGCAGCCGGGCCATGCCGCCGCGGCCGCCGCCGGCGTGGCCAGCGCCCAGTCGCTGCTGGCGGGCGAATCCGCCGCCATGCTGCCCAACCAGCTGCTGGCGCGCCAGATCGTCTGGCATGCGCCGGACCCGAATATCATGGCCATGACCTGGCAGGTCATGGTGCGCACCTATGGCGAGCAGCGCGCCGCCATGCAGGAGCAGGCCCAGGGCAAGCATCTGCCGGGCAGCCTGTTCCTGGCCGACCCGCGCCAGAATACCCTGCGCGAGCACACCGGCCTGCCCTTCGTCTCGGAAATGGATGCCTGGCGCTTCGCCGTGTATGCCTGGGGGGCGGAAAAACTGGTGCTGCGCGTGGTGGCGCGCGAGCCGGGACCGGCCAGCGAAACCCAGCGCCGGCGCCGCGTGCGCGTGGCGCTGCGCCTGGAATTGCATCTGCACGAGCTGGGCAAGGTGGTGATCCAGATGGAACCGGCCGGCGCCAGCGTGGTGGTGCTGGAAATCGGCGCCGCGCAAACCGCCGCCATGCAATATATGCGCGAAATGCTGCCGCACATCGCCAGCATCGCCAGCCATTGCGGCCTGTCGATCCTGCGCGCGCGCCTGATGCGCGAGCTGCCGCTGATCGACTCGGCCAATAACAATCCGAACCCGGCCCAGGTCATGCTGCTGACGCCGCCCTTGTTCAAGGCCATGGCCGATATCGCCGTCATGCTGTCGCAGCCGCCGTCGCCGGAACTGCACGAGGCCGCCGCAGCGCCGGCCGCCTGAGCGGCACCGCCGCACACGACAAAACGGCCGCGCTGCGGCCGTTTTGTTTTGCCCGTGCCGCGCGGCGGGCGCCCGCGCGGCGCTTAGCCCACCGTGCCGATGATGCTCACTTCGCGGTTTTCCGGCACTTCGTTATACGACAGCACATGCAGGCCCGGCGCGAACAGCCGCGCATAGCGCGCCAGCAGCGGCCGGATCTGCGGCAGCACCAGCAGCAGCGGCGGCGTGGCCTGCTGCTTCATCTGCTCGCGCGCCACCGGCATATTCACCTGCAGCTGCTGCAGCAGATGCGGATCGATCGGGAAGTTGTCGAGCGCCACCTTGCCGCTCTGGCGCGCCTGGTTCAAGGAACCGAGCAGCATGTTTTCCAGCTCGCCGCCCAGATTGAAGGCCAACATCTCGCTCTTCTGGCCGAACAGGCCGGCCACGATCTGGCGCCGCAGCGCGCAGCGCACCTCGGCCGCCAGCAGGATCGGGTCCTTGGTGGTTTCCGAGCTGTCGAGCAAGGTGGTGGCGATCGGCACGATGTCCTTCAGCGAAACGTTCTCGGCCAGCAGCACGCGGAACACGCGCAACAGCTGGGTATGCGTAAGCGCCTTGTCGAGCGCGCCGCCCAGCTTGGGCGACAACGCCGTCAAGCGTTCCATGATGGCGGCCACGTCGTCGTGGCGGAACAATTCGGGCAGGTATTCGCGGATCAGCTTCGACACATGGGTGGCGATCGCGCTCGGCGCCTCCACCACCTGGTAGCCCATGCCGAGGGCATTGGCCTTGGCATCCGGTTCGATCCAGGTCACGGGCATGCCATAGGCCGGTTCGACGCCGGGAATGCCGTCGATCTGGCCATAGACGGTGGGCGACGGGATCGCCATCAGCAGTTCGGCGAACACTTCGGCCTGGGCCACGGCCGCGCCGCCCAGCACCACGGTATAGGCCGACGGTTTCAGGCTCAGGTCGTCGCGCACGCCGATCGGCGGCACCACCAGGCCCATGCCCTCGGACACGCTCTGGCGCACGCCGCGCAGGCGCTTGGTCAGCGGTTCGCCATGGCCCTTGTCGATCATGCCCACCAGCTTGTAACCCAGCAGCACCTGCAGCGGCTGCACGGCCGGCAGGCTCTGCCATTCGAGTTCCGGCACTTTTTCTTCGCGCAGCGCCGCTTCGATGGCCGCGATATTCGAGGGCGCGGGCGCGGCCTGGCGCAAGCTCATGCGCCAGGCCACGTAGCCGACCACGGCGGCGAAGGTCATGAACATCATCCACGGCATGCCCGGCACGATGGACAGCACCACCATCACGGCCGCTGCACTGCCCAGCACGCTTGGCGAAGCCAGCAACTGGCTGCTGACCTGCTGCTCGAAGTCGCCGGCGTCGCTGACGCGGGTCACGATGATGGCGGCCGCGGCCGACAGCAGCAGGGCCGGCACCTGGGCCACCAGGCCGTCGCCGATGGTCAGCAGGGCGTACTGGCGGAAGGCGTCGCCGAAGGACATGTTCTGCATCAGGGCGCCGATGGCCACGCCGCCGACGATATTGATGATCAGGATCAGGATCGAGGCGATGGCGTCGCCGCGCACGAATTTCGAGGCACCGTCCATGGCGCCATAGAAGTCCGCTTCCATGGCCACTTCGCGGCGGCGCTGCTGGGCGCGTTCCTGGTTGATCAGGCCGGCATTCAGGTCGGCGTCGATGGCCATCTGCTTGCCCGGCAAGGCGTCCAGGGTGAACCGCGCCGACACTTCGGAAATACGTTCGGCGCCCTTGGTCACCACGACGAAGTTAATGATCATCAAGATCACGAACACCACCAGGCCGACCACGAAATTGCCGCCCACCACCACGTTGCCGAAGGCTTCGATCACCTTGCCGGCCGCATGCGTGCCCTCGTGGCCGCGCAGCAGCACGACGCGGGTCGAGGCCACGTTCAAGGTCAGCCGCATCAGCGTGGTGGCCAGGATCACGGTCGGGAAGACCGAGAAGTCGAGCGGGCGCTTGGCGCTGACGCTGACCAGGATCACGATCAGGGCCAGCACGATATTGAAGGTAAACAGCACATCCAGCAGGATGGCCGGCAGCGGCAGGATGATCATCGCCAGCAGCATCACCACGAAGAGCGGGGTGGCGACTTTGTGGCGACGCAATTCGGCAACCAGCCGGTTCAGGAAATTCATGACGGCGAAACCTCACTCATGGATGTTGGTACGGGAACTTGACTCGGGAACAGCGGTTCGCCCTGGCGCTGGCCGGAGCGGAAAGCCTTCAGCTGCAGCACATAGTGCAGCACCTGCGATACCGCCTGGTATAGGGGCACCGGTATCTGCTGGTTAACCTGGCTGGTATTGTAGATGGCGCGGGCCAGCGGCGGCAATGGCAGCACCTCGATCTGGAACTCGGCGGCCAGCTGGCGGATGTACAGCGCCATTTCATCGACGCCCTTGGCCACCACGAACGGCGCTTCGGCGCGCTTCTCGTCGTACTTCAAGGCCACCGCGTAGTGCTCGGGGTTGACGATCACCACATCGGCCGTGGGCACGGTCTTGCGCGCGCTGCGCTGGGCCAGGGCGCGCTGCAGCTGGCGGATGCGCTGGCGCACTTCCGGCCGCCCCTCATTGCTCTTGTATTCTTCCTTGAGCTCCTGCTTGCTCATGCGCTGGCCCTTGGTGAAGAAGAAGGCCTGGGCCGGCACATCGACCACGGCGAACAGGATGAAGATCACCACCAGCGACATCAGGCCGTCGAGCATCAGGCTGGAGCCCTGCAGCATGGCTTCGTTGAGCGGCATGCCCTGCAGGCGCGCGTAGTCGCTGACGCCGGAACGCGCCACATGGGACAGCACCCACAGCAGCACGCCCGCCTTGGCGATCGAGATCAGCAGCTCGAAGCCGTGTTTGCCGGAAAAAGTGCGGCCCAGATTGGCCATCGGGCTGAGGCGTTCGAACTTGGGCATCCAGTTCTTGAAGGACATGGTCCAGCCGCCCGGCACCAGGCTGCCCAGCACGACGAACAGGGGCACCACAAACAGCGGCAAGATCATCTTGAGCAGCAGCAGAATGGCGCTCAGGAAGACCCGGCTCAGGGTGTTGTCGATGGCGCCCTCGCTGTCCAGCACGGCAAAGCTTTGCAGGAAGATGTCGCGGAACTCCAGCAGATACAGGGGCAGCAGCCAGACGAACAGTTTCAGGCTGACCAGGATGCCGATCGCCGTCGCCAGGTCGCGCGAGCGCACCACCTGGCCTTCGTCGCGCGCTTTCTTCAGCTTCTGCGCTGAGGGCTTTTCGGTTTTATCGCCGCCGGAATCAGCCATGGCCCGCCGTCCGCATCTGCACCTGGATCATGTCCAGAATCTGCGCCGTCATCCGCACATAATGGGCGGGAATCGAACGCACCACCTGGCCCAGCATCAGCAGGCCGAATATCGTGATCACCGAGAAGCCGAGCGAGAACAGGTTGAGGGTCGGCGCCACGCGGTTGAGGAAGCCGAAGCCCAGCTGCACCACCACGGTGGCGAACACGATGGGGATCGCCAGCAGCATGGCGGCCGAGAAGATCCAGGCCACATTGAAGGCCACGGTCTGCAGCAGCAGCGGACCTGGCCAGCCGGCGCCCGGCGGCCAGGCCTGGAAGCTGGCGCCGATCACGCCGGCCAGCACCAGATGGCCGTCGACGCTGAAGAAGATCAGGATCGTCATCATCAGCAGCAGCGACGAGACCACGTCCGAGGACTGGCCGTTGAGCGGATCGTTCATCACCGCCAGCGACAGGCCCATCTGGCTTGACACCACGAAGCCGAGCAGCAGGATGACCGACATGGCGAAGTGGAAAGCCAGGCCCAGCACGCCGCCGATGACGGCCTGCTCCAGCGTGGCCGCCACCGCCTGCAGCGACAAGGGATCGATGCTGGGCGCGCCCTGCGTCAGCGGCAGCATCACCACGGCCAGCACCAGCGCCACCAGGATGCGCACCGTGACCGGCACCATGGCCTCGCCCAGCACCGGCGCGGCCGAGAGGAAGGCCAGCACGCGCACGAAGGGCCACCACAGGGCGTTCAGCCAAGGCAGCAACTGGGCCAGGAGGTCTTCCATCGCGGGCTGGCTAGCCGACCAGGGTGGCGGCGCGGGTGAAGATGGACACGCAGTAGTCCATCAGATAGCCGGCCATCCAGCGCCCGGTCAGGATGATGGCGAGCAGGGTCACGATCAGGCGCGGCAGGAAGCTCAGTGTCTGCTCATTGATCTGGGTGGCGGCCTGCACCAGCGACACCAGCAGGCCGGTGATCAGGCCCGGCACCACCAGCACCATGACCATGATCATCACCATATGCAGCGCTTCGATGATCAGGTCGACCGCGATTTCAGGAGTCAGCATGGGAGCTCAGTAAGCCTGGATGCTCGTCACGAGCGTGTTCACCGTCAGGGTCCAGCCATCGACCAGCACGAACAGCAAGAGCTTGAACGGCAGCGAAATGACCAGCGGCGAAAGCATCATCATGCCCATCGCCATCAGCACCGAGGACACCACCAGGTCGATGATGAGGAAGGGAATGAACAGCATGCAGCCGATCTGGAAGGCGGTCTTGAGTTCGGACAGCACGAAGGCGGCCAGCTTCACGGTAAAGCCGTGCTCGGCCGGCGTGGCCACCTGGTCTTCGCCGGCCAGGTGGGCGATCTGCTTGAGCGAGGCCTTGCTGGTCTGGGCCAGCATGAAGCGGGAAATCGGTTTTTCGGCCTGCTTCAGCGCTTCCTGCAGGCCGATCTTATCCTGGTCGTAGGGCAGGAAGGCGTCGCGCCAGACCTGGTCGCCGATCGGCTTCATCACCAGCAGGGTCAGAATCAGGGCGACCCCGGTCACCACGCGGCTGGGCAGGCCCTGCTGCAGGCCCAGGGCCTGGCGCAGCAGCGACAGCACGATGACGAAACGGGTAAAGCTGGTCATCATCATGACCAGGATGGGCAGGAGGCCCAGCAAGGTCATGATGACCAGGATCTGCATCTTCACCGACAGGTCGGTCTTGGCGCCCGGCACCACATTGGCCAGCAGATCCTGGGCCTGCGCGCCGGCGCAGGCACCCCACAACAAGAAGGCGCCCGCGACGGCGCCCACAGCAAGGCCCAGCCGCGGACGGGCCAGGCCAGGAAGGCGGCGCACGGTCATGGCGCCATCATGTCCAGATTGAGGCCGTCCAGATCCACCACTTTCAAACCATAGTTCTCGCCCGCCACCACCACTTCGGCGCGGCCGATGGCGGTGCCGTTGACCTTGATCACCAGCGGTTCGCCGGCCAGCACGTCGAGTTCGACCACGCTGTCGGGGCCGATCTGCATCAGCTCTTCGAGCGAGATGCGGGCCGAGCCCACTTCCAGGGTCAGGGTCACGGGAATCTTGCGCATCATGGCCGGCAGATCGCGCTTGGGCGCGGCCAGCGGCGCCTCGGCCAGTTCATGGCTGACCTGGTCGATGATCATCTCTTCCGACATATCATCCAGCAGGGCGTCGCTGGCGCTATTGGGATTTACATTCATCATGTTCATTCGATATCTTCAAAAGAGGTTAGGCAGAGTTTTCCCTTGTGCTCGGTCACGGCGGCCGTGAACAGGCGCGAATCTTCCAGCAGGACATCGGCGCGGTGCAGGCTGACCGGAATCACATCGCCCACGCTCAGGTCGAACAAGGCGCCCAGCGTGATTTCCTTGTTCACCAGGCGGCCGTTCAAGCCCACCTGCAGGCGGCTCGCCAGCGGCGCAGCGCTCTTGCCGCCGCGCTTGCTTTCGCGCTCGGGCAGCAGGCCGCGCAGCACGTCCGACATCATGGTCTTGTCCAGCGCAAACCAGACGCTGCCGCTCAGGCCGCTGGCCGCCTCGCTGACGCTGACGGTGACGGTGATGATCCAGCTGCCGCGCGGCGGCTGCACCGACGGCAGCGGTTTGATCTCTTCGGCCGCCGGCTTGTCGCTGGGCGGCAGGTTGACCTCGATGCGGCCGGCCAGGGTGCCGGCCAGCTGTTGCCCCAAAACAACAGCCAAGCGCTCTTCGGTCGCCGTGACGCGCACCTGGCCCTCGTCGGGCACGGTGTCGGCGCCCTTGCCGCGGCCGTAACGGTAGTTGAGAATACTGAGCAGGACCTTGCGCTCGATGGCGAACGACAGGTTGCCGGCCGGGGCCGAGAAATTGAGCCAGCGGCGCGCTGCCTCACTGCCGTCGAGGCGGCTGAACGCCACGTCGCTGACCTGCATGCTGCCCCAGTAGCGCCGGTTCATGGCCAGGCGCATGGCCTGTACCAGATCCTCGCGCAGCTGGCCGGCAAACACGGGCAGGCGGTGCACGGGGCGCCCCAGCAAGCAAGGGTCCAGTACCTGATGTTGCACTGTCGTTTTTGTGTTTGTCATATTCTGGTCAAGTCGGAACTCTGTATGCACCCTGTTGCCCGGCTCGGTCCCCGCCAGCGCAGGCGGATGCGGCCTGCATGCTACATCCTAGCGTAAAAGTCTGGCGGGTAGGACGATCTCGGTAGCGTAGAATACATCATATTCGGTGTTATTGCCATGAATCAATATTCCCTCCCTAAATAAGCCTTTACAGGAAAGTTGCCAACAGGTAAGCTTCAATCTGTTGCGCTGGCCCTGTTGCTGCTGGGCAGCACCATGAACAGCAAGCGCTTAGTGCATGATTTGTAAGAGCTTTTGTCATTCATGCAGTGTTCCGCGCAGCCCTGCGCCGGGCGCCGCACCGTATCATTTTCTAGCGCAATTAATTTCGTTGAAGTAATATTTCGCGCGGCCGCCGGCGCAAGCGGCCACCGAAAGTTGTCCGGGTTTGGCCGACAGCCGCCGCCGCCGCGGCGCCGACAGCCCGGACGCATAACCGGTATCAACGTTGCATGAAAGTGGAGGTGACAAGATGGCAAATGAAATCGCTGGCCTGATCAAGGCCGATCTGGCGTCGCTGGCAAATGCCGCCGCCGACCTCGCGCACCAGGCCGCCCCCGTGGCGCCGGCCGCCCAATTCGGCGCCACCGCCGCCCAACCCGCTTCCTTCGCCCAGTCGATGAAAGACGCCGTGGCCGGCGTCAACGCGGCCGACCAGGCCGCCGGCCAGGCCATGGCCGACGTCGACGCCGGCCGCTCCAACGACCTGGTCGGCGCCATGCTCGCCAGCCAGGAAGCCAGCCTGTCCTTCTCGATGTTGATGCAAGTGCGCAACAAGGTGATGGGCGCGGTTGATGAACTGATCAAGCTCCCGCTGTAAGCTAGCAGCTCGCCTTTCCCCCGTATCCCGCGAAAGCCCCCAACGTGATCAACACCCTCAAGTCCGCTTTCGGACGCTGGCGCTCCGACAACCCGGAGGCGGCGCCAGCGCTCTCCCCTGCCCTGCTGAAAACCCTGTATCCGCTGCTGCTCTTGGCCATCGGCATCACCGCCCTGGTGCTGATGTTCCTCTGGAAGGACCAGTCCGCCTACAAGCCGGTCTTCGGCGCGCGCGAAAAGGTGGTGGCGGCCGATATGATGCATGTGCTCGACGCCGAGAACATCCCCTACCGCGTCCACCCCGACAGCGGCCAGGTGATGGTGCCCGAAGGCATGCTGGGCAAGGTGCGCATGCTGCTCGCCTCCAAGGGCGTGACGGCGCAGCTGCCGGCCGGCCTGGAATTGATGGACAAGAATGACCCGCTGGGCGTGTCCCAGTTCGTCCAGGACGTGCGCTTCCGGCGCGGCCTGGAAGGCGAGCTGGCGCAATCGATCATGACCCTGGACGCCATCGCCAGCGCGCGCGTCCACCTGTCGATCGCCAAGTCGACCTCCTTCGTCTCGAGCGACGGCGACAAGTCCTCGGCCTCGGTGGTGGTGGCCACCAAGCCGGGCCGCCAGCTGAGCCCGGAAACCATCGCCGCCGTCGTGAACATGGTGGCCGGCAGCGTGGCCAGCCTGAATCCGGCGCGCGTCAGCCTGGTCGACCAGGCCGGCAACCTGCTGTCGGCCCATGTCGACCTGGCCGACGGCTACGACGCCAACGCCGCCAACAGCGAGAGCGGCAAGCGCATCCAGGATGAAATCCGCGGCAATATCAAGGGCTTGCTCGGTCCGATCGTGGGCGACGACAATTTCCGCATCAGCGTCACCGCCGCCGTCGACAACGACAAGGTGGAAGAGACGGTGGAGAAATACGGCGAAACGCCGAAAGTCACCAGCGAAGCCATGCGCGACGAGCAGGACCGCAACCGCATGGTGATGGGCGTGCCCGGCACCCTGTCCAACCGGCCGCCGCAGCAGGCCGCCGCCGAGGCCGGCAATCCGGCGCCGAATGCGGCCGCCGCCGGCGCCGCCCCCGGTGCCGCCGGCGCCGCGCCGGGCGCCCTGCCCGACGGCACGGCGCGCAAGAACGCCACCACGCGCCAATATGCGTATGACCGCAGCATCACCCAGACCAAGCGCGCGCGCGGCCGCCTGGAGCGCCAGAGCGTGGCCGTGGTGCTGGCCCATGCCGCCGCGCCGACGCCGAAGACCGGCTGGAGCGCCAACGAGCTGGCCAATATCGACAAGGTGCTGCGCAACGGCCTCGGCATCAACACCGAACGCGGCGACACCCTGGTGGTGACGGCCATGAACTTCCCGCCCAAAGCGGCCGCCGTGCCCTGGTGGCAGGAGCGCGACAATGTGGTCGACTTCAGCGCCTGGATCGGCTACGCCGTGGCCGCCCTGCTCGGCTATCTGCTGCTGGCCCGTCCGCTGCTGCGCCTGCTCACCGCCCGCTTCGCGCCGGCCAAGCCGCGCACGGCCGCCGAACGCCGCGCCATCAGCGCCAGCACGGTGGGCGCCGCCGCCGGCGAGGGCGCGGCCCTGCCGGGCGCCGCCGGCGCGACCCCGGCCGCCACGGCGGCCGCCCTCGGTGCGCCGGAAGGCGCGGCCGGCGAGAAAACCGGCGAACTCGATGGCGCCGGCATGCCGGTGGTGCCGCTGCTGGAAAATTACGATCTGCCGCCTACCGGCTCGTCGGTCGACGTCATGGTCGACCACCTGAAGGTGCTGGCAGAGAAAGAGCCCGAACGCGTGGCAGAAGTCGTCAAACAATGGATGCAGAAAAATGGCCGATCTCACTCACCTCAATGATGACGCCGCCGATGGCTTGCTGAGCCCGGTGGAACAGGCAGCCATCGTGCTGCTGAGCATAGGCGAAGAGCCGGCCGCGGCCGTGCTGCGCTGCCTCTCGCGCGAAGAGCTGCTCGAAGTGACGCAGGTGATGTCGCGCATGAGCGGCATCAAGGTCGAATCGGTCAAGCTGGCCATGCAGACCTTCTTCGACGATTACCGCCAGCAGTCGGGCGTGCATGGCGCCTCGCGCAGCTACCTCAAGCGCTCGCTCGACCTGGCGCTGGGCGGCGATATCGCGAACACCGTGCTCAACAATATCTACGGCGACGAGCTGCGTCCGAAAATGGCGCGCCTGCAGTGGGCCTCGGCCAAATGGCTGGCCGACTACATCGCCAACGAACACGTGCGCATGCAGGCCGTCTTCCTGGCCTTCCTGCCGCCCACCCTGGCCGGCCAGATCCTCGACGCCCTGCCGCTGGAAGGGCGCGACCTGGTGCTGCTGAACCTGGCGCGCCTGGATGAGATCGACCGCGACCTGCTGGCCGAACTGGACGAGCTGGTCAACCGCTGCCTGAGCAGCTTCGACATGCAGAGCACCAGCGTGGAAGGCGTGCGCCAGGTGGCCGAGATCCTCAACCGCCTGCCCGGCAACCGCGCCCAGATCGTCGAACTGCTGCGCGCCCACGATCCGGAAGTGGTGGAGCAGATCGAACTGTCGATGTACGACTTCCTCATCCTCTCGACCCAGACCGAAGTCACCCTCACCCGCATCATCGAGGAAGTGCCGCTGGAACAGTGGGCCATCGCGCTCAAGGGCGCCGAACTGTCGATCCGCGACGCCGTGCTGCGCACCATGCCGAAACGCCAGGCGCAGGCCTTCGAGGACATGATGCGCCGCGCCGGCCCGGTGCCGCTGTCGCGCATCGAATCGACGCGCCAGGAAATCATGGCCACCGTCAAGGCCCTGGCCGACGCCGGCGAAGTCGAGGTGCAGCTGTTCGCCGAAACGGTGGTCGAATGAAGCAATTCCGTCCCTACCGCTTCCCGCCGCTGGCCCAGTTCACGCCGCCGCCCTCGCTGCGCAACGGCGCCCATGGCGGCGTGCAAGTCGATTCGGCCCAGTGGCAGGCCTCGCTCAGCGAAGGCTTCGAGCAGGGCCAGCGCGAAGGCTATGAGGCCGGCTTGCAGCGCGGCCAGGACGACGGCTTCGAGGCCGGCCGCAGCGCCGGCACCGAACAGGGCCGCGAAGAAGGCCGGCAGGAAGTGCTGGCCGGCTTCGAGCATGCCGCGCGCCCGGTCGACGCCATGCTGAAGAGCTTGAAAAAGCTGCGCGCCGATTACCGCGCCGCCCAGCGCAAGGAAGTGGTGGACCTGGTGGCCAAGGTGGCGCGCCAGGTGATCCGCGCCGAGCTGGCGCTGCAGCCGGTGCAGATCATGGCCCTGGTCGACGAGACCCTGGCCTCGATGCCGCCGACGCGCGAAGAGATCGATGTGTTCCTCAATCCAGAAGAGATGCGCCGCATCAACGAACTCGACCCCAAGCGCGCCAAGCGCTGGAACCTGATCGCCGACGCCCGCCTGGAAGTGGGCGAATGCCGCATCAAGGCCGGCGACAGCGAAGTCGATGCCGGATGTCATCAACGGCTTGCCGCGGTCATGGAACAGGTTGATAATCAGCTACAGGCCGCCGATACCGGCGATGAAGCCGAGAGTGAAGAATGATAGCCGATGCCTTGCGCAAGCTGGAGCTGGACGAAGTGCCGCTGGCGACCCCGACGGGCCGCCTGGTGGGTGCCTCCGGCTTGCTGCTCGAGGCCGTCGGCTGCCCGCTGTACACCGGCCAGCGTTGCCAGATCGAGACGGTCGACGGCAGCTGGCTCGATGCGCAAGTGGTCGGTTTCCGTGACAAACTGTCGTTTTTGATGCCGTTCAAGAAAGCGGCCGGCCTGACCACCGGCGCCCGCGTGCTGCCCGGCTCGGACAAGCTCAGCCTGCAGATCGGCGCCGGCTGGCTGGGCCGCATGGTCAATGGCCTGGGCGAGCCGATTGACGGCCTGGGCAAGCTGGGCGGCGACTTCCCGCTCGAGATGCAGCCGCCGCGCGTGCATCCGCTGAAGAAAAAACCCGTCACCGCGCCGCTCGACGTGGGCGTGCGCGCCATCAATGCCATGCTGACCCTGGGCCAGGGCCAGCGCGTCGGCCTGATGGCCGGCTCCGGCGTCGGCAAGTCGGTGCTGCTGGGCCTGATCACGCGCCAGACCGTGGCCGATGTGGTGGTGGTCGGCCTGATCGGCGAACGTTCGCGCGAGGTACGCGAATTCGTCGAAATGTCGCTCGGGCCGGACGGCTTGCGCAAGGCCGTGCTGGTGATCGCGCCGGCCGACGAATCGCCGCTGATGCGCATCATGGCCACCGAACTGTGCCATTCGATCGCGGCCCATTTCCGCGACCAGGGCAAGAATGTCCTGCTGCTGGTCGATTCCCTGACCCGTTACGCCATGGCCTTGCGCGAAGTGGCGCTGGCCCTGGGCGAGCCGCCCGCCACCAAGGGTTATCCGCCGTCGGTGTTCTCCAACCTGCCGCAGCTGGTGGAATCGGCCGGCAACGGCGAGAACCCGGAGGGCAGCATGAGCGCCATCTACACCGTGCTGGCCGAAGGCGACGACCAGCAGGACCCGGTGGTCGATACCGCGCGCGCCATCCTCGACGGCCATATCGTGCTGACGCGCGAGCTGGCCGAGCGCGGCCACTACCCGGCCATCGACGTCGCCGCCTCGATCAGCCGCTGCATGAACCATGTGATCAGCAAGGAACATATGCAGGCGGCGCGCGCGCTGAAAGCGACCATGGCGCGCCACGAACGGGTGCGCGACCTGATTCCGCTGGGCGCCTATGTGCCCGGCGCCGACCCGGTGACCGACCGGGCCGTCAACCTGCATCCCCATATCGAAGAATTCCTGTGCCAGGGCACCAAGGAAGCGGCGCCCTATCTCCCCTGCGTGGAAGAACTTGAAAGGCTGATGGCATGAAACACCACAACACGATCCGCAGTCTGCACACCCTGGTCTCGCTGCGCAATACGGAAGTGGAAAAGCTGCAGGCGGAAATGGCGGAAAAAAACAGCGTGCGCGAGCGCTACCAGAAGAGCCTGGAGCGCCTGACCAGCTTGTACACCAACAGCGGCGCCAGCGGCAGCCTGCCGCTGGCGCTGTCGGTCAATTGCGGCAATTACAAGGAAGCCGTGATGCAGATGGTCGACACGCACCGGCTCGACCTGTCCATGCACGAGGCCGACATGGCTGTCTCCCAGCGCGCCCTGAACGCCGCCTACGCCAAGCGCGAAGTCTTGGGCCAGGTGCTGGAAAAGACCCAGCAGACCGTGCGCCGCGCGCAAGACCAGCAGGAGCGCAAAAAGAATGACGAACTGGCAACGCAACTGTGGTTGCGCGGGCAAAAAACGCTCTGATACGAAATAAATTTCATAGGAACACTACTTAGGTCGCCCCTTACCAGAGTACACTTCCAATATATTTCCACGGAGCACGAAAATGGCAATCACCAGCCCGGTTTACGATCCAGTCCCCACCGCCACCAAAATGGCGAACAAATACATGGCCGGCGCCGTGGACCGGCAAAATGCCGCCGTCAAGGGCTTGCAATCCGATTCTGCCGGCCTGACCAAGGTCAGTTCCGCGATCAAGGCCTTCGAGGCCGCCCTGACCGCGATGAGCACGAAAAAGAGCGTGATCGCCAACGCCGCCACGTTCAGTTCGGCCGTCGGCACCGCCACCGCCAACGCCACCGCCAGCCCGGGCAGCTATTCCTTCTACGTGGAAAAGCTGGCCACGGCCGGCCAGGTCTCCTACGGCGGCATCACCGACACCACGGCGGCCGGCAGCGGCACGCTCAAGCTGGTGCTGGGCGACGGCAGCAATTTCACAGTCGACCTGGCCAACGCCGACAAGGACATGAACGGCACCCTGACGGCCAAGGAAATCGCGGCCGCGATCAATGTGGCCGCCAACAATAATTCGCGCATCACCGCCTCGACCCTGACCATCAACGGCCAGTCCACGCTGGTGCTGAGTTCGACCGCCACGGGCGCCGCCAACGGCATCGCCAGCCTCGACACCAGCGCCGTCAACGATCCGGCCCTGAAAGCGGCGCTCGGCGCACCCAAAGTGCTGCAGGGCGCGCAGGACGCCGAAGTCTGGGTCGGCCCACAGGGCACCGGCCAGAAAATCATCCAGTCCTCGAATACCTTCAGCGGCATGATCGACGGCGTGAGCATGACCTTCACCAAGGCCCAGGGCGTCGGCGACGCGCCGGTGACGCTGACGGTGGGCAGCGACAGCGCCGGCACCAATGCCAATGTGCAAGCTTTCGTCGACGCCTACAACAAGCTCGATGCGGTACTGCGCGACGTCACCAATCCGGGCGACCCGAAAAGCGGCCTGCCGGCCGGCCCGTTTGCCGGCGACTCCGGCCTGCTCTCGCTGCGCAACGGCATGAAAGCGGCCATGCGCCAGGCGCTGGGCGCGCAAAGCCTGGTCACCTATGGCATCAAGGGCACGCGCGACGGCAACATCGAACTCGATACCAGCCGCTTGGCCAAGGCGCTGGCGGCCGACTCCACCTCGCTCGACAAGCTGTTCGGCAGTGCCAGCCTGGTCAGCCCGAGCGGCGTGCTGGGCAGCATGGACAAGCTGATGGACCAGTGGACCGACCTGAGCAAGGGCCAGCTGGTGACCCGGCGCGGCGCGCTCGACAAGATGCAGATCAAGCTCACCAGCAAACAGGCCGACCTCGACCGCCAGTACGACGGCGTCTACAAGCGTTATCTGGACCAGTACACCAAGCTGCAGACCCTGCAGGCCCAGATGACCGGCAGTTCCAGCCTGTTCGATGCGCTGTTCGGCAACAAGAGCAGCAACTGATTTTCAACGCAATTAACGCAGGACGGTGACAACAATGATGAACCAGGATGCCTACAGCAGCTACCACTCGGTCAATCTGGACGCGCAGACGGCCCGCGCCACGCCAGTCGAGCTGGTGCTGGTACTGACCGACGGCCTGCTGGAAGAGCTGGCCCGCGCGCGCGCCCACATCGTGGCGCGCCGCTACGAACTGAAAGCTGCGAGCCTGAACAAGTGCACGCAGATCATCAATGGCATGGCCAGCTCGCTCGACTTCGACAATGGCGGCGAAGTGGTGGTCAATCTGAGCCGTCTCTACGATTACTGCGCCGCCCGCCTGTACCGCGCCGGCATCGATATGAATCCGGAAATCATCGATGAAGTCGTGACCCTGCAGACCACCATCAAGCAGGGCTGGCTGGGCGTGCAAGCGAATGGATAGGCAACACACGCTGCTGCAACTGGCGCAAAAGCTCAGCGCCGCCAGCACCGCCGCCGACTGGGACGCCCTGGCGGCGGCCGATGCGCTGCTGGCCGCCACCCTGCCCGCGCTGGCGCAACAGGGCCGCTGGACGCCGCCGGAACTGGCGGCGCTGGCGGCGCTGCGCCAGCAGCACGGCGCCGCGCTGGCGCGCTGCACGGCGGCCGGAGCCGAACTGGCCCAGCGCATGAGCACTATGAATACCAATAAAGAAGGCTGGTACGCCTACTCCCTCGACAACGAAGTAATCGGAAACGAAGCATGAGCATGACATCCATCGGCGCCGCCCCCGCGGCCGCCCCCACCTTACCCGACGCCGCGCCGGCCGCCCCCGAGGCGGCAGGTCTATTGAGCGCGGCCGTGGGTGGCGCGCCCCTGTCCCTCTTCGGCCAACTGCTGAGCCTGGTGGACGCCGGCAGCGCGCCGGACGGCGCCAGCCCGGCGCAGGACCCGGACCACGGCGCCGACGAAGCCGTCGCGCCGAGCGACAGCACGGCGGCTGCCACGCCGGCCTTCAGCACCATGCCGCTGCCGGTGATGCTGGCGGCGCTGGCCCCGGCCACGGTCGCAGCGGCGAGCGCCGGCAGCGGCCCGCAAGGCGGCGTCACGGCCGTGGGCGCCATCGCGGCCGACGGCGCGGCGCCGACCCATCCCGCCCTGCTGGCCGCGCAAGCGGAGCAGCCAGTGCGCACGCCGGCAGCCGCCGGCGACGCCGCCGCGCGCGGCGCCCTGCCCCTGCCGCCGCAACTGGCCAGCCAGCTGCACAGCGGCAGCGACAGCAGCGCGCCGGCCGCCGGCGGCGAGCGCCAGCCAGCCATGGCCCTGCCCACCGGCACCCAGAGCGGCAGCGGCGCGCGCGCCGATGCCGCCCCCCTGCTGGCCGAGCTGAACGCCGTGCAAAGCGGCCGCGGCGGCGATGCCAAGGCTGCCGTCAAGGAGGCCGTCGGCGACGTGGCCCAGGCCGGCGCCGGCTTCAAGACCCTGTTTGCCAATGCCGGCCTGCCCAACGGCGCCGGCGGCGACAGCGTCAAGCTGGCCGGCGCACCCGAGCAGTGGCAGCAGCCGCTGCGCGCCGCCCTGGGCGACCGCCTGCAGCTGCAATTGCAGCGCAATAACGACCATGCCGTGATCCGCCTCGACCCGCCCAATCTGGGCAGCGTGGAGATCTCGATCCGCCATACCGCCGGCGCCCTGCAGGTGAACCTGTCGGCCAGCAATGGCGAGGTGCTGCGCCAGCTGAACACCATCGGCGACACCATGCGCCAGGACCTGTCGCAGCGCCAGTATGGCGAGGTGGCCGTGACCGTCTCGGCCAGCCGCGGCCAGGGCTTTGCCGATGCCGACGGCCGCGGCCGCCAGCCCGAGCGCGATGGCCAGGGCGGCCGTCAGCCCGGCCGCGCCCTGTCCGAGGACGGCGCCACTTCCACCTTTGCCATGCTGAGCGATCTGGAGTAAGACAAGGATGAAGAATATGAAATTGGTAATCGCGCTGGTGGGTGTGGCCGTCCTCGCTGCGGGCGTGGCCGGCGGCGCCGTCTGGTATATGGGCAAGGCTTCGGCCAATGCCGCCGTACCGGCTGCCGCGCATGCCAAGGTGGAGGCGCCGCGCGGCGACGGCAAGCCGCCCAAATACCTGACCGTGGACAAGGTCATCGTCATGCTGCGCAAGGCGCCCGGCGATACCGTGCCGCACTATATGTCGGCCGACCTGGTGGTGGCCACCACCACGGAAAAGGAAAAAGAAGCCAAGGAACACCTGCCGCTGCTGCGCAGCATCGCCGTCAAGTCGCTCTCGGCCTTGCCGATGGCCAAGGCCGAAACCATGTCGATCGACCAGTTCGCCGAGGAGCTGAACAAGGCCTTCGATGAAACCTATGAAAAGGAAAGACTGGAAAAGCCGTTCAATAATGTGATGATCGGCAAGATGATTCTCGAATAATGCCCGACCCCGAAGCCAAGCAGGAGATGGGATTTTCATGGCATATCTAGAACAAGCGGAAGCCTGTGCCGACGGGTATGGTGAAACGGCGGCCGCAGCGCCGGCGCTGAGTCCGGCCGCCGAACAGAAATGCCTGGTGGATTATGCGCCGCTGGTGAAACGCATCGTGCGCCAGCTCAATTCGCAGGTGGCGGGCGCGATCGACCGCGACGATATGGAACAGATCGGCCTGATGGGCCTGCTCGAAGCGCTGCGCCGCTACGGCGCGCCGGATGCCGCCTTCGGCAGCTACGCCAGCCTGCGCATCCGCGGCGCCATCCTCGACGAACTGCGGCGCCAGGATTGGCGGCCGCGCGCCGTGCGCCAGCACAGCCACAAGCTGCGCGACGCCATGCGCGCGCTGACGCGCAAGCTCGGGCGCGAACCGGCCGAGCACGAAGCGATCGCCGGCCTCGGCCTGACGCCCGAGGAATACCAGAGCTATCTGCTCGACGAGAATGCCGAACAGATCGCCAGCTTCGACGACCTCTTGCAGGATACGCTGGCCGACACCGGCAGCGCGCCCAGTCCGGAAGAGCTGCTGATGGTGCGGCGCAGCCTGGAGCAGGCGCTCAACGGCCTGGACGAGCGCGAGCAGCGCGTGGTGCAGATGTATTACGAGTTTGAGCTGAGCTATAAAGAAATTGCCGCCGTGCTCGATCTGACGGATGCCCGCGTCTGCCAGCTCAACAAGGCGGCCCTGGGCAAGATGAAGGCAGTGCTGCAGCGTTAAGCAGTACCAAGATAATGAAATGAAAGGCAAGAAATCATGCAGCAATTAGTCGGTATTCTCATCGTGCTCGGCAGTGTGTTCGGCGGTTTCGCCATGATGGGTGGCACTTTCCACGCCATCTGGCAGCCGATCGAGCTGATCATCATTGCCGGCGCCGGCCTCGGCGCCTTTGTGCTGGGCAATCCGCGCCATGTGCTGGGCGAGACCGGCGGCCAGCTCAAGAAAATCGTGTTCCGCAAGAAATACGATTCCGAATTCCAGCGGCAATTGCTGCTGCTCATGTATGAACTGCTGCAATTGGCGGCCGGCGGCCTGAAAGCGCTCGACGCCCACGTCGAGGCGCCCAAGGAAAGCCCGCTGTTCCAGCGCTATCCGGCCGTGCTGGAAGAGCCCAAGCTGCTCGCCTTCATCGTCGACAACTTCCGCCTGATGGCCATGGGCAAGATCAACGCGCACGAGCTGGAAGGCGTGCTGGAACAGGAACTCGAAGCCATCCATGAAGAGCTGACCCAGCCGGCCAAATCGCTGCAGAAAATCGGCGAGGCCATGCCCGGCTTCGGTATTCTGGCCGCCGTGCTCGGCATCGTGATGACCATGAACAGCGTGGGCGGCGGCGCCACCTCGGGCGAGATCGCCGAACACGTGGGCGCGGCCATGGTCGGCACCTTCATCGGCATCTTCTTCTGCTACGGCCTGCTCGACCCGCTGTCGAATATGATGAAGCAGCTGGTGGTGCAGGAAGCGTCCACCATGGAATGCGTGAAAGTGGTGCTGGTGACCCACGTCGCCGGCAAGCCGCCGCTGCTGGCGATCGACGCCGGCCGCCGCCTGGTGCAGCTGAACATCAAGCCAAGCTTCGCCCAGCTCGAAGGCTGGATCAACGCCATGGAAGGCCGCGACAGCGAACCGGATTCTCGCCGTGGAGGTGGCCGTGCTAAAGCCGCATGACAAGCACCACGAAGCAACCATCGTCAAGCGCGGTGGTGGCAAGCACAAGCACGACGAGCACGGCGGCGCCTGGAAAGTGGCGTTCGCCGACTTCTGCCTCGCCCTGATGTGCCTGTTCCTGGTGCTGTGGCTGATGGCTTCGCGCAATACCGAGAGCCTGGAACAGATCCTGACCGAGGCCGACGGCAACAAGACCGACCAGGGCAAGGGCGTCATGCCGCAGCAGATCGGCGGCCCGCGCGGCAGCCTGATCGAGCGCTTCCCGATGACCCGCACCGGCAATACCGATGCCCCCGGCAACGCCACGCAAAGCACGCAGACCAATCCCCAGGCCCAGCCCGAACGCGTCAGCTACGACACGCCCAACGATTTGCAGCAACTGGCCAAGGCCCTCGGCAATATGAGCGAGGAAGCGGGCCTGGCCAGCAATCTGGAATCGGTGGTCACGCCGTATGGCTTGCGCGTGATGCTGCACGATACCGACGAGCAAGGCATGTTCGTGCGCGGCAGCGCCGTGCCGACCGGCAAATTCCAAGCGCTGATGCGCAAGATGGGGCCGCTGTTTGCCAAGATGGAAAACCAGATGCTGATCGTCGGCCACACCGACTCCCTGCAATACGCCGACACCAGCCACTCCGCCTTCTCCAACTGGAACCTGTCGTCCAACCGCGCCATGTCGGCGCGCGCCCAGCTGCTGGCCGGCAGCATGCCCACCGACAGCGTGCTGCAGGTGGTCGGCATGGCCGACCGCGCGCCGCTCGATGTCAAAAATGCGACAGCCGGCATCAACCGCCGCATCGAGCTGCTCATTCTCACCAAGGGGCAGGCGGCCGCCATTTCGGCCATGTTCGGCATGCCGGGCAAGAAGAGTCCTTTGACTTTGGATGTGGATTCTGAGTTGCCTGATGTTAATATACTGCAGCAGCTGCGCAATAAGCTGCTGCCGGGTGCAAAGGGCAACGGCAATGGCCATTGAAAACAAGACAAGGGGACAACGTATGCGCATCACCACCGCCACCCCGGGCGGCGTCAGCGTCCAGCAGGTCAGCGAAGTCACGCCGGCCGACAGCGCGCGGCCGCTGGCCGCGCCGGCCGAAGCGGCGGAGCTGCAATCGGCCGTGCTGCAGCCGGCCCTGCAGGCGCTGCGCGAGCTGCCCGACATCGACCACGAAAAAGTCGCCCAGTTGCGCGACGCCCTCGCCAAAGGCGAGCTGCCCTTCAATGCCGGCAAACTGGCCGGCCTGATCCAGCGTTTCCACGGGAGCGAGAAGTGAACCAGCTGACGCGCCAGCAAGCAATGTTGAGCTTGCTGCAAGGCGTGGCCGCCGACAAGGCGGCTTACCGCACCCTGCTCGGCCTGCTCGAACAGCAGTTCGAGGCGGCGCTGCGCCACCGCCAGGCCCGGCTGGGCGAACTGGCGCAGGAAATTTCGGCCCTGGTCGATACCATGGAAGCGCGCCGCCGCGAGCGCGTCGAGCTGGCCGCGCGCCTGGTCGGCGCCCAGGGCGGCATGGAACAGGTGTTTGCCCTGCTCAAGCATGAGCCGCGCGCCCGCCTCGAAGCCGACTGGGCCGAACTGGAGCAGATGGTGCGCGAGGCCAAGGCTTGCGGCAAGCGCAATGGCGACTTGCTCGCCGAGCAATACACCATCATGGAAAAAGTACTCAAGGGCGAGGACCAGATTTATGAACCCGTCTGATTTCTTCGCGCGCACGGCGGCCACCCAGGCCACCGCCGCCACGGCGGCGACGCGTTCGAATATGGCCGCGGCGCAGCCGGTGCTGCCGGCCGCCTTCGCCAGCAGCGGCGGCGATGCCGGCCAGCGCTTCGGCGCGGCCTTCCGCCAGGTGCAGTCCGACGTCCAGGATTTCCTCGCCCATGGCGCCGCTTTCAGCGCGCCCGATAACGGCGCCGGCAACACCCTGAGCGTGGAAGCGGCCGCCTTGCGCGCGCGCCTGGCCGGCGGCGCCATCGATGGCCCGGCGCCGGGCGCCGGCGCCGACAGCGACACCCAGGAACAGTTTTTGGCCAGCATCCGGCCGTGGGCGGCCGAAGCCGGCGAGCGGCTCGGCGTGGCGCCCGACATCGTGGCCGCCCATGCCGCCTTGGAATCGGGCTGGGGCCAGCGCCCGCTGCGCCTGCCCGGCGGCGCCGACAGCAATAATCTGTTCGGCATCAAGGCCGGCGGCCAGTGGCAGGGCGACAGCAACCCGGCCCGCACCACCGAGTACGAGGGCGGCGTGGCAATGAAAAAAGTGGAACGCTTCCGCAGCTACCCCGACCAGGGCGCCGCCTTCCGCGACTATGCCAGCTTGCTGCTGGAAAATCCGCGTTATCAAAAAGCTTTGAATGCGGGCAATAACGCCCGTGCTTTCGCCCAGGGCCTGGTCCAGGGCGGTTATGCCACCGATCCCGGCTACGCCGAGAAACTCACGCGCCTGGCGGCGCGCATCGCCCAGCGCCCGGAGGATTAATTGGCCCCCGGCAGGTCAGCAGGCTCCACCGTCCCGGCGTCGATGACGCGGGCGCGGATGGTGGTGCCGCTGGCATTGCGCACCCGCACGATGGCGCCGCGCGCGCCGGCATCGAGCGCCTCGCCCGCCATGCTCACTTCGATCTGCTCGCGCTTGGCCACGATGCGCACCATCTCGCCGCGCTTCACCAGCAGCGCCGCCACCAGCATATTCGGCCGCAGCACTTCGCCGGCGCGCAGGCTGCGCCGCGCCGACATGCCGTCCACGGCGGCCAGGTCGGCCAGCGCGTCGGGCACGCTGGTGATGTCGTTGCGCTCGAGCGACACATCGGCCAGGCCCAGCGGCTTGCCCGCCGCCACATCGGCCGCCAGCACCGCCACCTTGGCCGACAGCTTGCCCCGCACCACGAAATCGTACCGCCACCCCTCCGCTCCCGGACAGACGGCGAGAAAACGCATGCGCGCCGGCGCCCGCGTATCGACCCCGTCCACCGTCACCGGCGTGCGGCACAGGGGCAGCGGCCGGCTGCCGCGCACCACCTCGGCCTCGGCTTTCACGTCCGTCAAGCCGGCCCGTTCCGCCTGGCGCTGCAGTTGTTCCAACGCCGCCTTGTGTACCTGGGCTATCACCTGTTCCGGTAAAGTGTCAGCCAAAGCCGACATATTTGTGATTCCGGTAAGCAATAAAATCGCCAAACGGGGTACAATAGGATTGTTGAACATGGGCAATACCTTTACTATAGCGTAGCGGCTCGGCTCCCCGGCAGGGAAGCTGTGGCCGCAATTGTACATGGCAGCCTGGTAGCGTGTTTCAGATTAGCGACAGTTTTATCTCAGGAGACAGAAAATGGGCATCAATTTCAAGGACGCGGTCGGCCTGCACAGCGACGCGCTGCAACTGCGGGCGGAACGCACCCGCATCCTGGCCTCCAATATTGCCAATGAGAACACACCGGGCTTCCAGGCCCAGGACATGGACTTCGCCTCGTCCCTGGCCCGCGTGCAGGCCGAGGCGGATGGCGAACTCAGCCTTTCGGGCGACGAGGCGCCGCTGTACCGCGTGCCCTACCACCCGACCAAGGATGGCAACACGGTCGAGATCGGCGTCGAGCAAGCCGCCTTCTCGCAGAACGCCACCGATTTCCAGACCAGCCTGACTTTCGTCAACATGAAGCTGCGCGGCCTGGCCAAAGCCATCAACGGACAAGGATAAGCATGAGCTTCAAGGACATTTCCCAGATCGCCGGCTCGGCCATGGCGGCCCAGACCGTGCGCCTGAACACGGTCGCCTCCAACCTGGCCAATGCCGATTCGGTGGCCGGCAGCGAAGCCGAAACCTACCGCGCGCGCAAACCCGTGTTTGCCGCCGTCATGAACGAGGGCTTCAACGGCGCCGCCGGCGGCCGCGTCCAGGTGCTCGACGTGGTGGAAAGCGCGGAAGCCCTGCGCAAGGTGCACGAGCCGGGCAATCCCCTCGCCAACGCCGAGGGCATGGTGTTCTATCCCAACGTCAACCAGGTGGCCGAGATGACCGACATGATGTCGGCCTCGCGCGCCTTCGAGACCAATGTCGAAGTGCTGGGCCGCATCCGCGGCATGCAGCAATCCCTGCTGAAACTCGGCGAGAGCTAATCCATGGAAACCAATCTGTTTACCAACACCGCCAACGCGGCCGCCAACACCCAGCAGGGCGGCGGCGCGCCCGCGGCGGCTTCCGGCATGAGCGCCAACCAGGAAATGTTCACCAAGCTGCTGGTGGCGCAGATCAAGAACCAGGATCCGCTCTCGCCCAGCGATCCGGCCCAGTTCGTGCAACAGCTGACCCAGCTGTCGCAGACCGAGGCCCTGAACAATATGGCCAAGCTCACCAGCGCCAATGCCAGCGTGCTGCAGAGCATGCAAGTGCTGGCCCTGGGCGGCCAGGTCGGTTCGGACGTGATGGTCAATAGCGAGAGCGTCAAGCTCGACGGCGCCAAGGTCAAGGGCGAGCTGACGCTGGAAAACGCCAGCAGCAAGACCACCCTGATCCTGACCGGCAGCGACGGCATCGAGCGCCCGGTGCAACTGGGTTCGCTGAGCCCGGGCGTGGCGCCCTTCGCCATCGATCCGACGGCGCTCGGCCTGCCGGCCGGCACCTACAAGATGAAGGTTGTCACCAGCAGCGGCGAGCAGCCGCCGCTCGACATCGCCGGCCGCCTGAACAGCGTGCGCCTGGGCGCCAACGGCAATGTTGTGCTGAATGTCGGCAATGTGGGCGAAGTTGCCTCCACGGCCATTACCGCGTTTAACGGCAAGTCCGCCACCACTTCCGCTAGCAAGATTTAAGAAAGGTTACCGTCATGAGCTTCGATATCGCACTGTCTGGCATTCAAGCCATCAACGAGCAGCTGAGCACCATCAGCAACAACGTCGCCAATGCCGGCACCCTCGGCTTCAAATCCAGCCGTGCCAATTTCTCGGCCATGTATGCCGGCGAGCGCCCGACCGGCACCCGCATCGGCTCGACCAGCCAGTCCATCACCCAGAACGGCGGCGTGCTGACCACCAACCGCGGCCTGGACGCCCTGATCAATGGCCGCGGCTTCTTCGTGGCCAAGGATTCCACCGGCCAGATGAACTACACCCGCGTCGGCCTGTTCGAGAAAGCCGCTGACAATTTCATCATCGACGCTTCCGGCCGCCGCGTGCAAGGCTATGCCATGACGCCGCCGTCCACCGTGCGCGGCGCCATGGGCGATATCGTGGTGCCGACCGGCACCCAGCCGGGCAAGCCGTCCACCAAGATCGACTTCCAGGCCAATATGTCGGCCGACTGGAAAGTGCCGGCCAACCCCTGGCCGGCTGCCGCGCCCGCCAGCGGCATAGTCGACCCCTTGACCTACAATATGTCCAAGTCCTCGGTCATCTATGACTCGCTGGGCAAGCAACACCCGGTCACCCAGTATTTCCGCAAGGCGGCCGCCGGCACCGATGTCGAAGTCTACGTCAGCGTCGACGGCGCCTTCCCGACCGCCTTGGCGGCCACCCTGAAATTCGATACCGCCGGCAAGCTGACCGGCCCGCTGTCCTACGCCATCCCGTCCTTCACGCCACCGGGCGCCGCGGCCGTGAACGTGACCATCGGCTACACCGGCACCACCTTCCAGGCCGGCGAAGCGAACACCTCGGTCAACGCCGCCGACGGCAACGCGCCAGGTACTTATGTGGGCGTGGAACTGAACAAGGACGGCGGCGTGATCGCCAAGTATTCCAATGGCCAGAAGCAGCAGATCGCCGTGATCGCCGTCGCCACCTTCCCCAACGACGAAGGCTTGATCCCGGCCGACAACACCAGCTGGATCGCCGGCGGCGATTCGGGCGTGGCCAACTATGCCGAGCCGGGCCAGGGTGTGGCCGGTTCCCTCAACACCGGTTCGCTGGAACAGTCGAACGTGGACGTGACGACCGAACTGGTCAGCCTGATGACCTCGCAGCGCAACTACCAGGCCAACTCCAAGGTCATCTCGACCGAGAACGCGATGCTGCAATCGCTGATGCAAGCCCTGTAAGGACTGACCCAGCATGGACGCGCTGATCTATACCGCGATGAGCGGCGCCGAACGGGCGCTGCGGGGCCAACAGGTCCACGCCAACAACCTGGCCAACCTCGATACCTCGGGCTTCCGCGCCAACCTCGAACTGGCCACGGCCGCCGCCCTGCCCGGCTACGGCTACGACGACCGCCATATGTCGCGCATGCAGGCGAACGCCGTCAACGGCCGCCAGGGTGCGCTGAAGCCGACCGGGCGCGAACTCGACGTCGCCATTTCCGGCGCCGGCATGTTTGCCGTCCAGGGGCCGAGCGGCGAAGCGTATACCCGCGCCGGCGGCATCACCCTCGACGCCGACGGCACCATGACCGTCAACGGCATGCCGCTGCTGGGCGAAGGCGGCCCGCTGACCCTGCCCATCCACACCCGCGTCGAGATCGGCCAGGATGGCACGGTGTCGATCCAGGTGCCGGGCCAGGCCCAGATGCAGGTGATCGACAAGCTCAAACTGGTGAAGGCGGAAACGGCGGAGCTGACCAAGAACGAAGCCGGCCTGCTGGTCGCGCGCGACGGCCAGTTGCTAAATACCGACAATACCGTGCTGGTGCGCTCCGGCCACCTCGAAGGCAGTAACGTCTCGGCCGTCGAGGAGATGGTGGCCGTGATGAGCCTGAACCGCACGTTTGAAATCCAGATGAAATTATTCAAGGCCAGCGACAGCATGAACGAGGCAGGCAACCGCCTGCTCGGCGCTTAAGCCCCGACAAGGAGAAACTGATGAATCCAGCAATGTGGATCGCCAAAACCGGCGTACAGGCGCAAGACGCGAAACTGCAGACCATCGCCAACAACCTGGCCAATGCCAACACCGTGGGCTACAAGCGCGACCGCGCCGTGTTCGAAGACCTGTTCTACTCGATCGAAGCGCAGCCGGGCGCTCAGCGCGCCGACAACAATACCTTGAGCCCGTCCGGCGTGCAGCTGGGCAACGGCACCCACCTGGTGGGCACGCAGAAAGTCTTCACCAACGGCAATCTGCAAACCACCAACAACACCTTCGACGTCGCCATCACCGGCAACGGCTTCCTGCAGGTGCGCCGCCCGAACGGCGAGGCCGCGTTCACGCGCGCCGGCCAGTTGCAGATGGACAGCAACGGCATCCTGACCACGGCCCAGGGCTTGCCCATCGTGCCGCAGATCACCATCCCGAACAATGCGACCCGCATCACGATCGGCGAAAACGGCACCGTCTCGGCCACCCTGCCCGGCAATACTGCGCCGACCGAACTGGGCCAATTGACCCTGACCAGCTTCATCAACCCGACCGGCCTGCTGGCCCTGGGCGAGAACCTGTTCCAGGAAACCGCGTCCAGCGGCGCGCCGACCGAAGGCCGTCCCGGCGACGCCCAGTTCGGCAAGCTCAAGCAAGGTTCGCTGGAAGGTTCCAACGTCCAGGTGGTGGAAGAGATGGTCGACATGATCGCGGCCCAGCGCACCTATGAGATGAATACCAAGGTGTTGTCGGCGGCCGACAATATGCTGCAATACCTGGCACAGGCGGCAAGATAATGAAAGCCGTCCTGAGCACGCTGGTCCTGGCGCTGCTGCTGGCCGGCTGCGCCCAGCCGCCCGTGCGGCCGGCGCCCTTCGACGAGCCGCCGCCGGTGGCCCGCGTGGCGCCGTCGCGCGGCACCTCGGGCGGCGTCTTCGATCCCGAGGGCGGCGTCTCGCTGACCTCGGACAGCCGCGCCTTCCGCGTCGGCGACCTGGTCACCGTGCTGCTGCAGGAAACCACCCAGGCCTCGAAGAGCGCGGGTACCAAGCTGAGCAAGGACTCCAGCACCGCCATCGCCGCGCCCGGCCTGCTCGGCAAGACCTTCCCCAAGGCCGGCGTCGACCTGTCCGGCAAGAACGGCTTTGCAGGCGACTCCTCCAGCACCCAGCAAAACACGCTGAACGGCGCCATCACCGTCATCGTGCAGGAAGTGCTGCCGAACGGCCTGCTGCGCGTGGCCGGCGAAAAGAACCTGACGCTGAACCAGGGCGAGGAATTCCTGCGCCTGCGCGGCTATCTGCGCGCCGCCGACATCGACGCCAACAACCAGGTGTCCTCGCTGCGCATCGCCAATGCGCGCATCGCCTATTCGGCCAACGGCACCCTGGCCGATGTGCAACAGCCGGGCTGGCTGACCCGCTTCTTCGTCGGCCCCTGGATGCCCTTCTAAGGTGAACACATGAAACTCCGCTGGATCCTCCCTGCCCTGTGCGCCGGCGCCGTCCTGCTGGCGGTCGGCCAGCCGGCCTCGGCGGCCCAAACCCTGCGCAACCTCGTCAGTATCGAGGGCGTGCGCGAAAACCCGCTGGTGGGCTATGGCCTGGTGGTGGGCTTGAACGGCAGCGGCGACTCGACCCAGGTCAAGTTCGCCAGCCAGTCGGTGGTGAATATGCTCAAGCAGTTCGGCGTCAAGATGCCGGACGGCTCGGACGCGAAAAGCAAGAACGTCGCCACCGTCATGGTCAGCGCCGTCTTCCCGCCCGGCTACCGGCGCGGCCAGCCGATCGACGTCACCGTCTCCTCGCTGGGCGACGCCAAGAGCCTGCGCGGCGGCGCCCTGCTCCTGACCCCGCTGCGCGCGGCCGACAACGAGGTGTATGCCCTGGCCCAGGGCAATGTGGTGGTCGGCGGCCTGAACGCGGCCGGCAAGAGCGGCTCCTCCGTCACCGTGAATACCCCGACCTCGGGCCGCATTCCCAACGGCGCCGTGATCGAACGCGAAATCGCCACCGATTTTTCCAGCAAGCCGACGGTGCGCCTGTCGCTGCGCCATCCGCACTTCCAGACCGCCACCAATATCGTGGAAACCATCAACCGCCGCTTCGGCCAGATCGCCAGCACCAGCGACGCCACCAGCATCGATGTCATCGCTCCTGAGAATCCGACCCAGCGCGTGGCCTTCGTCGCCAAGCTGGAAGGCCTGGCCATCGATGTCGGCAATGAAAACCCGAAAGTGGTGTTCAACTCGCGCACCGGCACCGTTGTCATCGCCGACGGCCTGCGCGTGCGCGCCGCCGCCGTCACCCACGGCTCGCTCAAGGTGGTGATCTCGGAAAGCTCGAAAGTGAGCCAGCCGAACGCCTTCGCCCAGGGCCAGACCACGGTCACGCCGCAATCGAACGTCAGCGTCGACCAGGGTTCGGGCCAGATGTTCAAATGGCCGGCCGGCGCCAAGCTGCAATCGATCATCGATGTGGTCAACAGCCTGGGGGCCTCGCCCGACGATATCATGGCGATCCTGCAAGCGCTGGACCAGGCTGGCGCCATCGAAGGCGAACTGGTGGTGATCTGATGGACAACCGCATTTCCCCCCTGCACCATCCCGCCCTGGCCGCCGAGGAACAGGAGCGCATCGCCGCCGCCCAGCCGGCGCAGGACGGCGTCGACCCGGCCTACCGCGCCAAGGCCACCGAGGCCGCCACCAAGTTCGAAAGCTTCTTCATCAGCCACCTGTTGCACCAGATGCGCAATTCGACGCGCGAAATGGCCGGCGAGGACAGTATCTTCAAGGACGAGGTGAACCAGGACATGCTGGACATGGCCGACAACCTGGTGGCCGACAGCCTGGCCAACCGCCATGCCTTCGGCGTGGCCGACGCCATCCTGCGCCAGCTGCTGCCGGCCGCGCCCGCGCCGGCCCCGCATCCCGGCAACATTGCCACTGAGAAAAAACCTCCCGCCGCCGCTTAATACAATTCCGTAAGCGGTCGCCTTAGTTTAGTAACGGATCCTGGCGCCCTCCTGGCGCCGGTCCCTCGCCCCACTCCAGGAAAGAACCGTCACAATGACCGCCATCAGGAATGCACTTAGCGGCGCCCTCGCCGCCCAGGCCGCGATCAACGCCACCAGCCAGAACACGGCCAATATGAAAACCCGCGGCTATACCCGCCAGGGTGTGCTGCTGACGGCGCTGGGCCCCTCCCAGGGCATGAACGGCCCCGGCCTGGGCGTCCAGGTCAGCTCCCTGCTGCGTTTCAGCGATTCCTATAAGAGCCAGCAACTGTGGCGCGCCAATTCCGAATTGGGCATGCGCACCCAGAGCCAGCCTTATCTGAACCAGCTGGAAAAAATCATGGGCGAAGACAAGACCAGCATCAGCAATGGCATCGACCAATTCTTCCAAGCCCTGAACGCGGCCGGCGTCGACCCCGTCTCCACGCCGCTGCGCGGCCAGGTGGTGACGGCCGCCGGCGCCATGGCCCAGGCCATCAACAGTATTTATTCGGTGACGCGCAATCAGCAGCTGTCGGTGCAGCAGCAGCGCGAATCGATGCTGCCTCAGGCCAATACCCTGATCGCCAATATCGCCGACCTGAATGACCGTATCGCGCTGGCAGGTTCCCTGGGCACCAATACTTCAGCCCTGGTCGACGAGCGCGATCTGGCCATCGACGATCTGTCCAAAATGATGGCGATCGAAGTGCTGCAGCAGCCCGACGGCAGCAGCACCGTGTCGCTCAAAAGCGGCCAGCCGCTGGTGGCCGGCAAGCTGGCCTCCCAGCTGCAGCTGGTTACCGTCCCGCCGGCCACCACGGCCGAGCTGCGCCTGGACTTTGCCGGGACCATCTTCGGCCTGGACGCCACCCGCATTGGCGGCTCCATGGGCGGCTTGGCCGATTTCGAGAAGAATATGCTGGCCCCGCTGCAAACCTCCATCATGCAGCTGGCTGAAGACCTGAGCAACAAAGTCAATGCCCAGCAAGCCCTCGGCCAGAATGCCCATGTCCCGCCGACGGCTGGCACCCCGCTGTTTGTATATAACGCCTCCGGCACCGGCGGCCTGCTGAACGTGGCCAGCAATTTCAAAGGCGACGACCTGGCCTTCTCCGCCACCGGCGCGCCCGGCGACAGCGGCAATCTGCAAAAACTGATCGCCATCAAAAACAGTGCCGTCAACCTGACTTCGATCGGCAATGTGCAGATCGGCGACGCCGACACCCAGCTGGTCGGCAAGCTCGGCATCGACAGCAAGCAGAATCAGTCGCTGCTCAAGAACGCCTCCACCATCCGCGAGCAGGCCGAGGAGGACTGGGCGTCCACCAGCGGCGTCAATGAGGACGAGGAAGCGATCAACCTGGTCGAGTTCCAGAAAATGTATCAGGCGAATATGAAAGCCATTGCCGTGGCCAACAGCCTGTTCGATTCCACCCTCGCCATGTTCAATTAAGGATTTATCATGCGTATCGCCAGCAGCCAATTTCAGGCCAGTATGAACCGCTCCCTGGGCTTGAACCAGGAAGCCCTGTCCAAGCTGACGGAAAAAATGGCCAGCGGCAGCAAGCTGCTGGTGCCGTCGGACGACCCGATCGCCAATGTGCGCATCTCGCGCCTGCTGCGCGAAGAATCCATTGTCAACCAATACCGCGACAATATCGCCGCCGTCAAAATCCGCCTGGCGCACAATGAAACCTATATGCAGGGCATGGTCAACGACCTCAACGAGGCGCGCGACCTGATGGTGCTGGCGCTCGACACCCACAACACCCCGGCCGACCTGAATGCCATCGCCACCCCGCTGCGTTCCCTGCTCGATAGTATTTACTACAATGGCAATACGCGCGACCAGGAAGGCAAATACATCTTCTCCGGCACCCTGACCGCCACCGCCCCGCTGACCGATACCGGCGTGGTCGGCAGCGGCACGCGTTTCAGCTACGCGGGCAATACCGCCAAGCAAGACGTGGTGGTCGGTAGTGGCATCGTCCAGGCCGCGAACGTCGATGTCAGCGGCGTGGAAGTGCTGCTGAACAAAATGGACCTGGCCGCCGCCGCGTTGGCCGCGCCCACCGCCTCGCCCACCAATGCCGCCACGCGCGCCGCGCTGACGGCCAATCTGAATGCGATCGACGATGCCATCGGCCTGGTGGCCGGCCGCATCGCCGAATTCGGCGGCGCGCAGAATGTGATCACGACGTTGGGCAATAACCACGCCAACGTCAGCCTGTCGAACCAGAGTGCGCTCAACGATCTGAGCCAGCTGGACTACGCTGTCGCCGCCACTGATCTGAACGGTTACAATATTGCCTTGCAGGCTACTTACAAGGCCTATACCAAGATCAGCGACCTGTCCCTCTTCAAGCTTCTGTAAACGACCATCATGCAAATCGTCCAGCGCTCCAGCCCCAATGGAATCGCCGCCGGCCAGAGCGGTTCCACCAGCCAGGTCGACGCCGCCGGGCTGAAGACCGCGGCCGATACCGCCGCCGCGCCCGTCACGGGCAGCGGCAATGCCGCCCCTCTGCGCCGCGGCCTCAGCAACCTGGATCAACCGTTGCAAAACGACATCTCCGGAGCCCAGCAAGCCGTGGATTTCCTGGAACAAAGCGCCGCCCAGCTGCGCGCCCTGAAAACCGAACTGGCCGGCCGCCTGGCCAGCCGCCAGCAGCGTGACGGCCAGGTCGAAGCGCGCCTGCGCCAATTCAACGACACCTGGCGCAACCGCAGCGAAGCGGCCGGCGGCACGCTCGATCCCCAGCTTGAATTCAGCAGCAGCGAGCCGGCCGTGCAGCGCTTCACCGTGCGCGGCATGAGCATGGCCAATCTGCGCAGCGGCGCGCGCGAAACCCTGGCCATTTCGCTCAACGGCAGCGCGCAGAACCTGCGCTCCCTGACCCTGACCCCGGGCCTGAGCGATGGCGAAATCGTGGCCCGCTTCAACCAGACGCTGGCACCGGCCGGCATGAGCGTGTCGGTCAACGATGCCGGCGAGTTGATCTTCGTGGCCGAGGAAGCCCTGTTCCCCGCCATCCGCGAGGGCTTTTCCGTGCAGGGCGGCGGCATCCGCTTCCCGGCCGGCCAGCTGAACCGCATCAAGACCGAAGAAGAAGCGCCCATCATCACGCCCGAAGGCTGGGGCGCCTCCGACGTCGAATCCATCCGCCGCACCCTGCAGCAGGTCATGCAGGCCCTGTCCCACGTCGAAGCGGCGCTGGCCAAGGTCAATACCGCGCTGTACGAAGCGAGCCACCGCGCCGCCGCCGCCATGGCCGAAATCGACGTCGCCGGCATCGACGAAGCCGCGCTGCGCTTCGCCGACGTCGCCAAGGAACCCAGTTACAGCAATCTGCTGGCCCTGAATTCCGCCCTGGTCGGCATCAGCCGCGACCGCGTGGTCTCCCTGCTGCGCCTGAGCGCCTAATAGCCCCTTTGATCCAGCGCAGCCCATGTCCCCCTGGCGCCCGGCGCCAGGGGGACATGGGCTTTGCGCGCGATCAAACGGCCCGGCTGGCGCCGTCGTTGGCCGCTTCGCGCCGGATCATCGCCGCCAGCTCGGCGGGCGGCATGGCGTGGGCGTAGACGAAGCCTTGGGCATAGTCGCAGCCGGCCGCTTGCAGCAGGGCCAGCTGGACTTCACTTTCCACCCCTTCGGCCACCACCTGCAGGCCCAGCTTGTGGGCCATGACGATGATGGCTTCGCATAAGGCCAGGCCGCCGCTATCGCCGCTCAAGCCCTGCACGAAGCTGCGGTCGATTTTCAGATAGTCCAGTTCGAACTGCTTGAGGTGGGCCAGCGAGCCATGGCCGGTGCCGAAGTCATCGAGCGCGACCTGCAGGCCCATGGCGCGGAACTGGCGCAGCCGGTCGAGCACGGCGCCGGCCGCTTCGGTCAGGATGCTTTCCGTGATTTCGATGACGATGCTGCGCGGCGCCAGCTGCAACTGGTTGACATAGTCGAGCCAGCCCTGGCAGAAGGCGGGGTCGCCGCGGAATTGCACGGGCGACTGGTTGACGCTGATCTGCAGCGGCCAACCCAGCTCGCGCTGCCAGGCCTGGGCCTGGTCGGCCGCCTGGCGGAAGACCCAGTCGCCGATATCCACGATCAGCCCGCTCGCCTCGGCATTGCCGATGAATTCGGGCGGATTCAGCATGCCGCGCTGCGGATGATGCCAGCGCAGCAGCGCCTCGGCGCGCTCGATGCGGCCGCTGCGCAGATTGACGATGGGCTGGTAATACAGCTGGAATTCGCCGGCGTCGAGCGCGCGCCGCAAATCGCCCGACAGGCGCAGGCGCTGCTGGGCCGCGGCCTGCATATCGGCGGTGAAATAGCAGTAGCGGTTGCGCCCGCCCGACTTGGCCGCATACATGGCTTGGTCGGCATGGCTCAGCAGGTCGGCCGGCTCGGCGGCGTCGCTCGGGAACAGCGCGATGCCGACGCTGGCCGAGACCCGGCCCTGCTCGCGCGCCAACTGGAAGGGCTGGTTCAAGGCGCTGATGATGTTCTGCGCCACGCGCTCCACGCTGGCCGCGTGCTCCAGGCCGGGCAGGATCACGACGAATTCGTCGCCGCCCAGGCGCGCCAGCGTGTCGGAGGCGCGCACACAGGCGGCGATGCGCGCGGCCGCCTCGGCCAGCAGGCGGTCGCCCATGGCGTGGCCGAGGCGGTCGTTGACTTCCTTGAACTGGTCGAGGTCGATGAACAGCAGGGCCAGGAACATATTGTCGCGCTTGGCCTTCTTCATTTCCTGGCCCAGCCGGTCCTGGAACATATGTCGGTTGGGCAGGCCGGTCAGGGTGTCGAAATTGGCCTGGCGCCACACTTCCTCGCTCGACTGGCGCTGCGCCGTGATGTCGGTGACCAGGGCCAGCGCGCCCAGATAGGCGCCGTCGCCGTCGAAGATGGGATTGGTCGACAGGCTGGCCCACAGTTCCTCGCCGCTCTTGCGCCGGAATTTGAAATCGTGGCGCTCGGCCACGCCCTGCAGCCGGCTGGCGATATTGTGCTCGAACAGGGTGCGCCCCTCCTCGTCCATGAAATGCTGCAGCGGCTGCTCCAGCATTTCCTCGATGGTATAGCCCAGCATCTGCGCCATCTTGGGATTGACGAAGCTGGTGCGCGCGCTGGCGTCGACTTCCCAGATGCCCTCCTCGGCGTTGTGCACGATGCGGCGGAAGCGTTCCTCGCTGCGCTCCAGCGCCGCCAGCTTGCCTTCGGCCAGCTCCAGCACCACACGGAAGCTCTGGCCGTCGCCGCTGCCGCTGGCCAGCAGCGTCACGGGGAAGCCGCGGTCGCCGCGCCCGCGCGTCATCTGCACTTGGCAGCGCTGCGGCTCGCGGCTGTTCAGGGCCGCGCTGACAAAGGCGTCGAAATCGGGCAGGAAGCGCTGGGCGATAAAACCGCGCAAGCGCAGGCGCTGGGGATTGGCGCGCGGGATGCCGAGCAGGTCGGCGCCCACCAGATTCATCAGCAGCACCGTGGTGTCCAGCGCCAGCACGAAGTAGCCGACCGGCGCCAGCAGATAGATATCGTTGAAATAATCTTGCTCGCGCTCGGCGCGCAGGCGCACCGCGCTGGCAGCGTATTCGGTGGCGGCCAGCGGCAAGCGGCCGGGACTGTCGGCCAGCATGGCGTAGGGATCCAGGTCCGGCACCGGGCTCAGCTCCGGCCCCGCATAGGCCGCCGCCGGCCGTAGACCGTCCGGCGCTGCTTGCTGCTCTTCGTCCATAAGCCCTCGTTCATGCAATGGTCTTTCGGCAAGACTAGACTACCATGCGCATGGGGCGATGTCGAGCACGCTCAGGGCGGGCGGTGGGCCCGGTTCAGACGCCGTTCGGCCACGCCCTGCAAGGCTTCAAACAGCAGGCTCAGCGCCCAGTAAATGGCGGCCGCCGCCAGATACAGCGGCAGGGGGCGGAAGCTGGTGGCGATCGCTTCCTTGGTCGAGAGCATCAGCTCGGTCACCGTGATGACCGAGACCAGCGAGGTATCCTTGACCAGGCTGATCAAGGTATTGCTCATGGACGGCACCGCCACGCGCAAGGCCTGCGGCAGCACCACGTGGCGCAGGGTCTGGCCATAACCCAGGCCCAGGCTGAAACTGGCCGCCCACTGGCCCTTGGCGATGCTCTGGATGGCGCCGCGCAGGCTTTCCGACAGATACGCGCCGGCATTCAGGCTCAGCGCCAGCACGCCGGCCGTCAGCGGCGCGAACTCGATGCCGATGCTGGGCAGGCCGTAATAGATGACGAACATCTGCACCAGCAGCGGCGTGCCGCGCATCAGGCTGACATACACGGCGGCCGGCCAGCGCGCCAGGCGCCAGGGCAGGATGCGCAGCACGGCCACGGGAAAGCCGATCAGCAGGCCGCCCAGCATGGCGGCCACGGCGAACGCCAGGGTATAGGCCGCGCCCTGGCCCAGGGCCGGCGCCGCCTCGTGCAACAAGGCCAGCAGCTCGGGCAGCTGGTCCAGACCGGGCCAGACCATCACTTAGGGCGCCTTGCTCACGTCGGCGTCGAACCACTTCTGGGAAATGGCGCGCAGGCTGCCGTCGGCCGCCGCCTCGGCCAGCGCCTTGTCGACGGCGGCCTTGAACTGCGGATTATTCTTCTGGAACGGGATGCCCATGCGCTCCACCTTGCCCACGCGCGCCCCGGCGCGCAGCGGCAGCTTGCTGGTCTTCACCAGCCAGGCCACCATCAGGCTGTCATTCAGGGCGGCGTCGATGCGGCCCACGGCCAGGTCTTGCAGGTATTCCGGCGCGCCCGGATAGCTGCGCACATCGATGCCCGGCGCCGCCTTGGCCTGCTGCTCGAACACGCTGCCCTGGCCGACGCCCAGGCGCTTGCCGCGCAGGTCCGTCAGCGCGGCATACACCGCCTTATCGTGCTGGCGCTGCAGCAGCTGCGGCGTGGAATAGGTATACGGCTGGGAAAAATCGAAAACCTGTTCGCGCTTGGGATTGATACCGACCTGGTTGACGATGATGTCGTATTTGCCGCTGGCCAGGCCGGCCAGGATGGCGCTCCATTCGGTGGCGACGAATTCCGGCTTCAAGCCCAGCTTGGCCGCCAGCAGGCGCGCCACGTCCACATCGTAGCCGCTCAGCTCGCCGGTTTTCGGATCTTTGTAATTGAAGGGCGGGTAGGTGCCTTCCAGCGCGATTTTCAGCGTGCCGCGCGCGCGCGCCGTGGCCAGCAGGTCGGCGGCGCCGGCGGGCAGCGTGGCGCCGGCCAGCAGGCTGGCGGCGATCAGGGTCAGGACGGCTCTGCGCATGGGATGTTCCTTCTTGGCGTGGTTTAAAACGGGCGGCGGCCGGCGCGGCCGAAACGGTGGCCGACCACCAGGGTGGTGCTGGCGATCAGGCTGCTCAAGCCGATCAGCAGCTGCACCAGCTTATCGTCGGGCAGCAGCCACAGCGCGCCCTGCGGCGGCGCGGCCTGGGCCACGGCGGCGATCAGGGGCGCCACCCATTCGGCTTCCGGCGTAAGATCGAGAATCAGGGCGCCGTCGGCGGTCTGCATGAAAAGGTCGCCGCCCTCGGCCAGCGTGAAGCAGACGCCGTAGCCCGTTTCGTTGGGCGCGATATGCTCTTGCAAAGCGAGATTGTGCTCGGCGATCCACAGCTCGGCATCGGCCGGGGTTTCCAGCGCCGTCCACGGCACTGGGCGGAAGCGCGGCTTGGCCGCATCGTGATTGTCCTGCATGGGCTGTCTGTTACTGGTGGCTGTTCGAGCCCGCCAGTGTAACCGAAGACGGGAGGAAACATGAAAGCAGCTGAAAGCCGGCCCTGGCGGCCTTTCCACCCGGGCTATGTGTCGGAATTCGAGCAGTTCATGCGCGGCTATCTGGACCAGCATCCGGCCGCCGTCGCCGAGCAGCGGCGCGGCTGGTATCTGTGGTGGGAGCGGCGCCAGGATGTCGACGCGCGGGAACGGGCGCTGCGCGACGCCGTGCCGACCCGCCCGTATTACTACCGCTGAAACGGGGCAGGCCGCTGGCCTCAACCCTTCCAGGTGCGCTTCAGGCCGGTATCCGCGTGGATCCAGCCGCCGCGCGGCCCTTCGCGGTAATAGAAGCCCACCCCGCCCTGGCCGAAACTCTTGACCAGGCCGCCCAGCACCTCGGCGTTCAGGTTCGGGATGCGGATGTCGGCCGCCTTGCCTTCCATGTGCAGGGATTGGCGCGCGGCCGGAATGCCCTGCTCGATCAGGCGCTTGTTGGAACTCGGCGTGCGGTAGCCGGACAGGATTTCCACCGGGCTGTCGATGCCATAGCGCGCCACGAAGGCTTGCGCGCCCCACAGGGTTTCCAGCAGCTTGGGATCGATCTGGGCCGTTTCGCGGCCGTTCACGTCGCGCAGCAGATGGCACAGTTCCTGGTAGGCCGTGTCGATCACCTCGCCATCGCGCCAGTACAGCAGCTTGCTCTTCTCGCCGCTGGCGGGCCGGATCACGTGCAGGGTGCGCGGCTTGAGCCAGAATTCCAGGTCGAGCGCCTGGGCGTCGAAAATATCGGGCGGCGGCGCCAGCTCGGCCGGCGCCAGCGGCGCGGCCTGGGCCAGTTGCACCGGTTTGGCGGCGCTGCGCGGCGCGGCCGCGTGGCCGCTCCTGGCCGCGGCGGCCTGGCGCGCGCCGGCCGTCTCGGCCGCGCGGCTGGAAGCGCAGCCGATCAGCGGCACGCCGATGCAGCCGGCCGCCGTCAGGCCCAGCCCTTTCTGTAAAAATTCTCTGCGCGTTGCCATAGCATGTCCAATCAAACAATGCGGGTACTATAGCGTATAGCGGGGGGAGTTGAGAAATTCCTTTAACTTCGTGCGCCAACTATGCTGCTTTCCTTAAGCCAAGTTTAAGTCTTCGGCCGGGTTCAGGCCGCCAGCTGGCGCGGCGGCGCCGCTTCCAGCAAGGCCGGGCGCGGATTGTCCAGCAGATAGCCCTGGCCCAGCACCGGCAGGCCGGCCAGCTCGCCGATGCGGCGCACCGCCGACAGCACTTGCGGCTCTTCCAGGCGCTTGAACACCAGCTGGGCGCCCACCGAGGCGCTGCGCAGCAGCAGCTCCACCAGGGCCGGCTCGTCGTGCAAGGCACGCGCATCGACCTTCACCACATCGGGCCGCACCCGCTCCAGCAGGTTCAGCCCCTCGCGTCCGCCCGAGACATTGACGGCGAAGCGGAAGCCGTTGCGGCGGTAATTGTCGGACACATAATTGAGCAGCCAGCCCTGCTGCGCATTCACCTGCGGCAGTTGCAGCACCACGCGGCCGATGGGCAGGCCGAGCGCATCGAGGATGCGCTGGAAGGCATAGCCGTGGTTGCTGCTCACCGCGCTCAACAGCCGGTCGTGCACATTCAGGTACAGGTCGGCGCCGCCGTTGACGGCGTCGCCGCTCTCGTTCTGGCGGAAGAAATTGATCGCATGCAGCATGCGGCACAGCCGGTCCAGTTCCACCGACTCGTCGTCGCTGGCGGCATGGTCGAGCAGCTTCCACAGCGACAAGCCGTCATCGGCCGCCGACACGCTGCGCGCCAGGCCCTCGTAGGCGAAGACGCGGCCGGTATCCAGCTGGCGCACCGGCTGGAAGGCGCTGGTCATGGTGCAGTTGAAGAAGCGGCCCAGGGCGCGGCCCTCGCTGTCGAGCCAGATGGTGGAGGCCGTGGCGGCCGGATCGGACAGGCGCGCCAGATAGTTTTGCAGGACAGGAAATTTCATAGTGCTCCTTCATGCGCCCATGGCGCCAGAACCCCTAGCCTACGCGCTCGGCCGGCAAAACCGAAAGAATGCTTTTTCCCTAGCTTATAACTCATATACATAAAGGGTGGATGAACCCCGGTGAATATGCATATAAGAATTGATTCGTTCCTGCTCAGCCAGTTCCTCGGTATCTTGGGACCGTCAGCAACAATTTCGCGTCCATACCATGTGCCAGCTCCTCGCAATGAACAGCAGCAAGCCCGCCAACCTGGGATTTTCCTTTTCCGGTTTTGCCGAGCGCGGCGGCCGCACGGGCGAGCACAAGGATGGCTGGGGCATCGCCTTCCACAGCAAGGACGAATGCCGGATCTTTGCCGACCACCTGCCCTGCATCGCCTCGCCGCTGGCGGCCAGCATCAAGCAGCAGCCGCTGAAGGCCAGCAATGTGATCGCGCATATCCGCAAAGCCACCCAAGGCCGCATCGCGCGCGAAAACTGCCATCCCTTCAAGCGCCAGCTGTGGGGCCGCACCTGGACTTTCGCCCACAACGGCGACCTCAAGGACTTCGCCCCGGCCGCCGGCGCCTACACGCCGGAAGGCGACACCGATAGCGAGCGCGCCTTCTGCTACCTGCTGTCGCGCCTGGGCCAGCGTTTCGCCGCGCAACCGGCGCGCGATGCCCTGTATGCCGAACTGAGCCTGCTGGCCGAGGAAATCGCCGCCCACGGCACCTTCAACTTCATCCTGTCCGACGGCGACACCCTGTTTGCCCATTGCAGCACCAAGCTGCACTATGTGCTGCGCGCCTATCCCTTCTCGGTGGCCAAGCTCATCGACTGCGACCTGAGCATCGACTTCAGCCAGCACAACCACCTGGACGACCGCATCGCCGTCATCGCCACCGAACCGCTGACCTCGAACGAAGCCTGGACCGCCTTCCAGCCCGGCGAACTGAAAATGTTCGGCGCCGGCCAGGTCCAGTTCGAAGCGCCGCCGCTGCCGCTGGCCGTCGGCTTCTAAGCCCGGCTTTGCGGGCCTGGGCGCCCCAAGCTATCATGAAGCATGTACAGCATTTGCCCTTGCGGCGACCGCTTTCATGCCCACTGCCATTGCCCTCATTGCCGACTGCCCCAGCACGCGCCAGCATCTGCGCAGCCTGATCGCGGCCGACTCCGGCGTGCTGCCGCTCGGCTACGCCAGCAGCCCGGCCGCCGCCGAAACGCTGATCAGCCGCAGCAGCGCCAATGTCTACCTGATTCTCTGCCACCTGGCCGATAGCCAGGCGCCGCGGCTGACGCGGCTGGCGCTCGACAGCCATCCGGACTGCGCCGTGGCCGTGGTGGCCAAGAGCGGCGACGACGCCCTGCTCTACGCCTGCCTGCAGGCCGGCGCCAATGCCTGCCTGCAAACCGGATGCAGCGCCGCCGAGCTGCGCGACTGCCTGCGCGCGCTGCGCAGCGGCAGCGCCTTCCTGTGCCCGACCAGCGCCCGCCAGCTGCTGCGCCGGCTGCAGGCCAACGCGCCCGCGCCGCTGGCCACCCCGCTGACCAAGCGCGAAAGCGATATCCTGCGCGCCCTGGGCAAGGGCCTGACCATGAATGAAATCGGCGGCCTGCACGGCATCTCGCCGCACACGGCGGCCCACCATGTCAAGCGCATCTACCGCAAGCTGGGCGTGCACACGCGCGGCGAGGCCGTCTACGAGGCCGCGCACATGGGCTTGCTCTAAGGAGGACTCAGGCCGAACCGCAGCCGCAAAAGCGCTTGCGCCCGGCTTCCGGCGGACAGCTTTCCGCCCCCAGCTGCTTCCAGAAGAAGACCGTGTCCACCCCATATGGCGAACGCACATTGCCGGAGCGGATATAGCCCTGGCGCGCGAAGAAGTCCTCGCCGCTGGCCGTGCTGTGCAGCTGCAGCGCCTTGACGCCCCAGCTCGCGGCCTGCGCCTCGATCCGGCTCAGCAGGGCCTTGCCCGCCCCCTTATGGCGCGCCTCCGGCAGCAGATAGCACAGGGCCAGCTTGCCGGCCGCCGTCAGCAGGGCGACACCGACCACCGCGCCGTTCTCCACGGCAACCAGGGAAAAATTGGTGGGGGACTCGAACCAGCTGGCCACGGTCTGCGTGTTTTTGTTGCCCAGCCAGGCATCCAGAATGGCGGGATCGTTATTGTGGTCCGCGATGCAACATTCCGTAATTGAACGGCGCAGTACCTGGCATGCCGCCGGGGCGTCGGCCGATGCTGCAATACGAATTTCAAGACTCATGCGTACTCACAAAAATTCCATCCACAAGCCGACTATACACCAGCTCCCGAAAAGGCGTTGATCCCATACTATCTAAGCATATTACGAAAAATTCGTATCTTTTCGGCGCCGAATTTTAGACCATTGATATCTGTTTTCACAATAAGAGCCCACCATGCAAACAGCAAAAAACGCATTTAGCCGCAAACGCCGTCAAATCAGTGCCCTCCTCGCCACAGCCGCCCTCGCCCTGCCCCTGGGCGCCAGCGCCGCCGACCCCACCCTGCTCAACGTCTCCTACGACGTGACGCGCGAACTGTTCAAGGACATCAACCCCGCCTTCATCGCCGACTACAAAAAACACACCGGCGAAACGCTGACGGTGAACCAGTCGCATGGCGGCTCCTCCAAGCAGGCGCGCTCCGTGGCCGACGGCCTGGAAGCGTCGGTGGTGACGATGAACCAGGCCAACGACATCGACCTGCTGGCCGACCGCGGCCTGGTGGCGGCCGATTGGAGCAAGAAATTCCCGCACGGCGCGGCGCCGTTCTACTCGACCGTCGTGTACCTGGTGCGCAAGGGCAATCCGAAAGCCATCAAGGACTGGAACGACCTGGCCAAGCCCGGCGTGCAGGTCATCATCCCCAACCCCAAAACCTCGGGCAACGGCCGCTACACCTATCTGGCGGCCTGGGGTTCGGTGCTGAAAAAAGGCGGCAATGAAGCCCAGGCGCGCGAGCTGGTGGGCAAGATCTTCAAGAACGTGCCGATCCTCGACACCGGCGGCCGCGCCGCCACCACCACCTTCACCCAGCGCCAGATCGGCGACGTGCTGGTGACCTTCGAAAACGAGGTGCAGCTGGTGCGCGGCGAATTCGGCGACAATTTCGAAGTCGTCTACCCGTCCACCTCGATCCTGGCCGAATCGCCGGTGGCCGTGGTCGACAAGGTGGTCGAGCGCCGCAATCTGCGCAAGCAGGCCACGGCTTACCTGAACTTCCTGTACAGCGAGGCCGGCCAGGAAATCATCGCCAAGCACTTCCTGCGCCCGCGTTCGGAGGCGGTGGCCAAGAAATACGCGGCCAGCTTCAAGCCCATCACCCTGCTCAGCGTGGATGAAGTCTTCGGCGGCTGGCGCGCGGCCCAGAAGAAGCACTTCGACGACGGCGGCGAATTCGACAAGATCTACGGCGGCAAATAAGCCTGCCGCCGCCGGACTAGCCGCGGTTGACGGCGGCGGCGGCGGGTTGGTAGTGTTTTTTGGCGACGACGCAGATGCGCTGCAGCTGGGGCAGTTCGCGCAGCAGTCCCAGCTGGCCATCGGCGATCGTGGTGTCGCCCAGAATATTGAGTTCGCGCAGTTGCCGGCAAGCCGCCAGCGGCTGCAGCGATTCCAGCTTGCCGCAGTCATACAGCCAGAGCGTTTCCAGGCGGGACAGCGCAGCCAGCGGCGCCAGCGAACCGATCTGCGGGCAGGATTCCAGTTTCAGCGCGCGCAGGCTGGTGGCGCCGGCCAGGCCGGCCAGCGACTGCAGGCTGCGGTTGCCGCTGACGCTCAGGCGTTCCAGCGCCTTGAACTCCCCCAAAGCATCCAATTCCGGCAGCACCAGCGCACTCAGGGACAGTTGTTCCAACCCCGCCAAGGAAGCAAACATGGCGCTCGCCATCTTGCCGGGAAAATGCGCCAGCGCCAGCCGGCGCAGGCCGGAACAGCCAAACAGGCTGTCCATGCCGCTAAAGCGCGACAACAAGGTGAGCCGTTCCAGCCGGGGCAGGCGCTGCAGATCGATGCCGCGCCGTAGCTTGCCCGTGAAGGAGAGGTCGAGCGCGCGCAGCGCCGGCTGCGCCGCCAGAAAATCCAGGTCTTCCAGCAAGGGGTCCAGCACTTTCAAACCCTGCAGGCCGGCCAAGCCGGCCAAAAACGCATAGCTGCCGGTCGACTGGTAGCCTTTGGCGTGGTTGAAATGCAGCTCATGGATCTGCCGCTCCACGCAATACGCCTGCTGCCGCACCTCCCAGCCCCCCTTGGGCACGGCGCGCAGGCCAAACTCGCCAGGTTCGAGCTCCATGGAAGCGCGAACACTGGCCGAGAAAGACTTCAAACGATCGAATAAGCTCAATTTTTCCAAGATTTATTTACCACAGCTGAGCCCCCCTTCCACGGCGCCCGCCGCACCGACACCGATCGCCGTCGACAAACCCTTGCCGATATTCGGTACGAAGATACCATCAATCACACCGAGGCTAGGATTATTCAGCAACCAGGGACGGCCGCCGACGGGATTGGCCTTGTTCAGCACGCCTGGCGTGTTCGGCCCGCCCATCGCATTCAGCACGCGCTGCTCGGCCACTTCGCGCGAAGTCTTGCCGCCGCCGACGGCCAGCCGCACGGCATCGTCGGCCGCTTCGGCGGTGCCGGCGCCGAAGCGCGACTTGGCCACATGCTGCTCCAGGCGCGTCGTGATCTGGCCCGACTGGCCGACATATTTGCCGGCATTCGATTCGGCCAGGTACAGGCCCTGTTCGAACTTGGTCGAACCTTGCGCGCTCAGCTTGGTGCCCAGCGAGACCGGCACATCCTTGAGCCGGCGCAGCTGGTTGATCTTGTTGGCAAAGCCGGCGCCGGCCGCGCCCAGGGCCGCATCCAGCAGCACGGCCTTGGGATCGATCACGGCGCTCCAGTTGCCGCCCGAGGTCACATAGCGGATGGCACCGCCCATCAGCACGCTGGTGATGCCGCCGATGCAGGAAGGGCAATGGCCGGTCGGATCGGTCTGGTTCAGGGGATTGCTGCCGACATAGCCATACAGATTCATATCGTCGGCATAGCCGATCGAATCGGCCTGCAGGAAGCGGCCCAGCGCCGGCGAGTAGAAACGCGCCTTGTAGTACGACAGCTCCAGCGCGCCGAGATACTGCTGGCCGGTGTAGCCGAAACGGTTGCCGGCGGCGCCGCCCGGCTCGCCGTACGGGCCATAGGTCTGGGTCGCCGTGCTGTTGCCGGCCGCGTCCGCCAGCGCCACCACCGAACCGAGATGGTCGGCATACAGCCAGGCCTTGCCGGCCGTGCCGGCGCCTTCATAGCGCACCAGGGCCTCGTCCGTGCCCGGACCGTGCACGTAGCGGCGCTGCAGATTGCCGGCGCCGTCATACTCGGCCAGCAATTCCGTGCCCACATACAGCAGGTTGCTGGTCGCACCACCGATCACGCTCTGGCGCAGGCGGCCCGCCGCATCGTATTCCAGCGTCGCGGCCAAACCGCTCTTGCTGGCGCTGCGCAAGCGGTTTTCCGCATCGTAGCCATAGGTCCAGACACCGTCGCCGCTGATATTGCCATTGCCGTCATGGCTGATCGCGCTGCCGGCCGCGCTGGTGTATTGGTTCAGGCCATTGGCGGCATAGCTGCGGCTGCCATTGCGGTAGCCGGTCCATTGGTAGATATCGTTGCTCCAGGCATGGGCAATGATTTCCTGGGCCTGGTTGCGGTTGAAGTTCCAGCTGATGTCCTGCGCCGTGCCCGCCAGATTGTGGGCCAGGCTGGCCAGCTTGTCCTGGGCCGAATAGCCATAGCTGGTGCTGGTGCCATTGCCCAGGGTGACGGTGCTGCGCCGCGACAGATCGTCATAGGCATAGCTGGCCAGCAGCACGCTGCCCTGCTCCTTGATCGCCGTCGGCCGGTTCAGCGCATCATACTCGGTGCTGACGTAGAAAGGCGTGGCTTCCGGCCAGGTGGTGCGGATGCGGTTGCCATGCGCGTCGTACTGGAAGCTCAGGGTCTTGCCGCCGGCGCTGGTGCTCACCAGGCGGCCCGCGTTGTCGTAGGCCGAGACCACGCCGTGGCTGCCGTTGACGTACTGGGCGCCGGTCTGGCGCGACAGCAGGTCATAGGTATAGCTGGTGTTGTCGGCGGCTTGCGGGTAGTTGCGGCCGACCACGCGGCCCAGATTGTCGTAACTGGCCGTGATCAGCTGGCCGTTGCGCTTGGTGAAGGAAACCAGGTTGCTGTTATTGTCATAGCCATACAGTTCGACATCGGTGGCCGACGAGGTATTGGCTGCCGCCTTGTCCGGGAACTGGGTCTTGCTGCGGCGGTCGTGGCCGTCGTACAGGTAGCTGGTCAGGTTATTGCGCGCATCCTTGACGCTGGCCAGGCTGCCGTTCGGCGTGTAGGTATAACTGGCATACACCTGGGCGTCGGCGCTGCCGACGGCCCGGCTCACGCTCTGCACCGCGCTATCCGGATAGTAGGCCGTTTCGGTGATGCGGTTGCCGCCTTCGGCCGCCGTCAGATTGGCAATGACCCGCGTCTGCCGGTCCAGATCGTCATACGCGTAATCGATCACCGTCACCGGCGCGGCCGCGGCCGGGCACACGGTGTCGGACGCGGTCTCGGCCGGGCCCCAGGATTTCAGCAGGCGGCCGCTGGGCGTATAGCTGTTGCAGCTGACCAGCCACTGGCCGCCGATCTGGGCCGCCGTGCGCAGCAGGCGGCCATCGGCATCGTAGGCGTTGCGCGTCACTTTGCCCAGGGCGTCCGTCACCTGCAGCGGACGGCGCTCGGCGTCGTAGGTGGAGGCCACGGTATCGTTCACGTCCGTGCGCGGCCCGTCGGCCAGGACCACATTGCCGGCCGCATCATAGGTGAAGGTCGACGCCAGGTTCAAGCCGCCGGCATCGAGCACCGTGGTTTGCGGCACGAATTTATTGCCGGCGTTGTAGCTGTAGCTGGTGACGGTCGTGGCCGACGGGGAAATCTTGCTGCTGACCGAGGTTTGCAGTGTGAACGCCGGGAAGCCGCTCGGGCTGTAACTGCCGTAAGCATAGGTCGTCACCGGCTGCACGCCCTGGGCGTCGGCCGGCGCCGTCACGCTCAGCGGATGGCCGTCGGCCGTGTAGGTGAAGCTGGTGGTCTGCAGGCGCGGATCGGTGGAACTGGCCACGCGGTTGAAATTGCTCTCGTAGCTGAAGCTGCTGACCAGGGGCGCCAGGCCGCTGCCGGGCTTGGCTAGGCGGCGGATGGTCTTGACATTGTGCGTGCAGCGCAGCTGGGCCGCGCAAGGCGCATCGTCGTACTCGTACTCGATGGCATTGCCTTCCGGCAGCACCGAGCGCACCAGGCGCGCCTGGCCGTCATAGCTGTTCACGGTGGCGCGGCCAAGCGGATCGAGCGACTTCAGGACCTTGCCTTGCGCATCGACATAGGACACCAGGCTCTGGTTGTACGGCCCCACCTCCTCCGAACGCGAGCCGGCGAAGTAATAGGTGTACAGCTTGCCGTTGGCATTGGTCTGGCTTTGCACCCGGCCCAGGCTGTCGTACACATTGTTGACCACGGCGACAGCCGGCGCGCTCGGGTTGAAGTTCTTGGTCATGCGCCCCGGCAAATCGTACTGGTAGCCGGTCACCTGGCTCAGCGCATTGGTATAGCTGCTCAGATTGCCGTTGCCGTCGTAGGCAAAGCTGACCGTGCGGCTGCCGTCCGATACCGAGCTGATGCGGCCTCCGGCGTTGTTAAAGCTCAGTACGCGGCCCAGGCTGTTGGCCACCTGGGTCAGCAGATTGCCGCTGTAGCTGAAGCGCACCTGCACCCCGCCCGGGTGGTTGTAGGTGGCCAGCTTGCCGGCGCTGTTGAAGCTCAGCCTGGCCTTGTTGACCGTTTCATAGTTGTAAGTGCCGTCGCCGTTCAGGCTCAGCCGGGCAGAGCTGCCGGGCGGCGCGCTATACGTGCCGTCGGCCAGCTTGACGAAGACCTCGCCGTTCATGCCCTGCTTCACCACCACGGTATTGCCGGTGATTTGCTCGCCGAACCAGCGCTGGGCCAAGGTCGCGATCACCATATTGCTGACCGGCTTGGCCGCATCGCCCATCAGGTCCAGCGACACCAGCTTCTCCGCGACCGCCTGCACCGCATCCAGGCCGGAATCCTCGCCCATGCCCTGGAAACCGTCGGAGGCGACGCTGACGCTGGAATCGAAATTGCTGGTCCATCCCAGGCCCAGCCCGCTGTCCTGGGTCCGGCTGGCCGAGGTATAGGCGCGGGTAAAGGCCAGGCTCATCGGGAATTCGCCGACGCCGCTGCTCAGGTCCGTATGCGTATACAGGTAGTGGCCCTTGGTCATATCGATCGGATCGCCAAAGCTCGAACCGGTGTAGGGCAGCAGCACGCTCGGGCTTTGGGTATTGCGCACCGTATTGCTGTTGGTGCTGGCGGGCGGCTGCGGGCTGGTCGAGAAACCGCCGGCCAGGCCGCCGCTGATGATGGCGCCGATGCTGGAGCTGTTGGCACTGACCAGGATGCTGTAGTAGCCGCCGCCGGTCCAACTGCCTTCGTTCAAGGTGCAGCGCGCCGGCAGGATCAGGCGCCGGCCGCTGTTGACCGCGCTCTGGAAGCCGGCCTGCCAGGCCGTGCAGCCGACCAGATTGGGTTGCACCGCCGAGGCGTAGTTGGCGGCCTTGGCATCATAGATGCGGTCGTTGGCGGCCACGGCCAGGTCGATCAGCTTGACGGTGGACACCGCGCTGCCGCCCGTGGTCTGCTGCACCGCCGTCGATTCGAAAATGCTCGAATGCATGGAGGCGCTGAAGAAGACGGCCGCCTCCTTGTCCTTATTGCCATCCAGGCTGACCACGCTCAGCATATTGCCCGGCAAATCGACGAAGGCGGCGGTGTTGTAGCCGGCAATGCCGATCTGGTGGTGGAACAGGGTCTTGGTGCGCGCCAGGCGGTCGGTGATGTAGTTCGAATGGTTGACCTGGGCGATCCAGCTCGACGACAGCACGGCCAGGCTGGAGCCGAGCGCGGCCTCGGAACCGGCGGCCGCGCCGCCGGCCACGGCCTGCTCCAGCCGGCTGCGGTGCAGGTCGATGATGCCGCGTCCGGCACTGCCCCAGCCATTGCCGATCAGGAAGGTGCCGCCGGCCTTGATCTGCTGGCTGAAGGCCTGGTTGGCAAAGGCATTGGCATACGCGCCGTGGGTCACGGTCAGCGCCACCGCGCCATAGCTGCCCGGGGTGGTCGCCGTGCCGGTGGCCAGCACCGCGCCGTCCAGCGAGAGCAGGGGCTGGTTCGACGCGTTGTAGCTGAGCGTCAAACGGCGGCCGTAAATGGCGTCCGAGCTGAACGTCTGGTCGATGCCCTGGTATTGCACGCGCAAGGTGGGCTTGTAGTTGGCCGGCACATCGGTCCACTCGGTCAGCGCCACCGAGGTATCCTGGTACGGCAGGCTGGTCTGGCGCACAGCTGCGCCCTCATACGGTGTGATGCGCGCGCCGCCGATCACGTCGTCGAGCGTGGCGGCGGGCTTGTTGGCGCGCAGATAGCTGGCCAGGTTATTGGCGTAGCTGCCCAGGCTGTTGCGCACATTGGCGCGGTTGATGCCCTGCACATAGTCGCCGGTGATGGTGGCGCCGGCCGTGGCGGCGCTCATGAAGCTGGCCGCGTTGTAGCCGCTGGCCGCGGCCACATTGATGCCGCTGACCTCCGTATGCGGCTTGAAGCTGGGATCGAAGTAATAGCTGGTGCCGCCGATGACCGCCTTGACCCACACATGGTCGACCTTCAGGCTCACCAGCGCCGCGCTCGATCCCGGGCAGCTGCCGGCCGCCGTCGCCACCACGGACGAGGTGGGGATCTGGCCGCTGCCCAGCTGGTTCAGCACCGCGCAGATCTTGCTCGGATCGGCGCCGATCCAGTCGCGCAACTGGGCCGCGGTCAGGCTGATGCGGCCTTTGACGAAGCTCGCGGTATAGCCCGACTGGCGCAGCAAGGCGACCATCAGGGCCGCCTGGTCGAAGGCCGTGCCCTGGTTGTCCAGCAGCGCGCCAAACTCGCCTTTCTGGATGCCCCAGGTCGGCAGATACTCGATATTGTTGCGCACATACTCATAGATCAGGTCCGGATTGCCGCGCAGCGCCCGCGCCAGTTCGGCAATCGAGGCCGGCCCGGTGGGCGCGGTGTCGCCCGCCACCCGCGCCGCGCTGATCTTGGCGCCCTTGGCGCTGCGCAGCAGGGGCGCGACGCCCTGGTTCAGCTGTCCGATCTGGCGCGACCAGATCGCTTTTTCCGATTCCTCCGGCGACACCGGCGGCAGGACGGCGCGGTTAAAGCCGGGCTGGTGGCCGGACTTGGCCGCGTCGTCGGCGGCCGCCCCCTTCTGCTCATAGGCGATGGCGGGCGTCCCGCCAAAGCGGATATTCCCCTCGGCATGGGCGCTGGTCCAGCCGAGGGCCGCCAGCACGCCTATGCCTAGGCATTTGAATTTCAACATTCTGATCCCCTGTATCTTGTGGTAGGTCGGTGCGCGCCTAAGCCTGCCGCGCCGCGGCAGACTTGGCGGACTCGTGAATTGAACTCAGGATGGAGCGCCGCTCACCACATACGTGCTGCGGTTGCCGGCTGCGTCATAGGTATAGGTGATGACCACGCCATTGCTGTAGACGATCTTGGTGACGCGTCCCAGGCTGTCGTAGGTATAGATGGCCGATCCGGCGAAGGCGGCCGTGGCGGCCAGGGCGGCCAGCAGGCCGACCAGGCATTTGCGGAACGTGGCAGGGTGAAGCAAAGGGCTTACCGACTTCATTTACGTCTCCCAGTGAGATGGTGCATGTTGCCAGCTTAGAATTAACTACTGGTTAAGTATTTCAAAAACACTGGGCAGGGTGAACTACCAAGCTTGATAGCTGGGCAAGAAAACGACGCGGACGGGAGGCCAGAACGGGACAGGAATTTCGTGCCGGCAGCGCCCGGCATCTAGACTAGAAATCACTTTAATGTTATCGTCTAAGTCGCATAAATATTTCCTTGCAGACAGAATTCACGTGGCGTCCGTTCCGGGCGCCTTTGTTTTGCCGCTTTCCCGAATACATACCAAATGATCAAGAAAATTACCGCAGCCCTGCTGCTGTCATTCTCTGCCGCTGCTATGGCTGTGCCGCTGGGTTCACAGTCCGTGCTGGTGGTGGAAGAAGGCACCGGCAAAATCCTGCTGGAAAAGAACGCCAATGTGGTGGTGCCCATCGCTTCGCTGACCAAGCTGATGACCGCCATGGTGGTGCTCGACTCCAAGCTCGACATGGAAGAACCCATCAGCATCGACAAGGACGACGTCGACAACATCAAGCACAGCACCTCGCGCGTGCCGGTCGGCGCCACCATTGCGCGCGGCGACGTGCTGCAGCTGGCGCTGATGTCCTCCGACAACCGCGCCGCCGCCTCGCTGGCGCGCACCTACCCGGGCGGCCCGACCGCCTTCAAGGCCGCCGTCAACGCCAAGATCCGCACGCTCGGCCTGGCCAATACCCGCATCGAAGAGCCGACCGGCCTGTCGCCCAACAACACCTCGACCGCCGCCGACCTGGTGAAAATGGCCGAAGCGGCCGCCAACTACCCAACGATCCGCCGCTACACCACCGACACCAAGGAAGTCATCGACATCAAAGGGCGCAAGGTGGAATACCACAACACCAACCGCCTGGTCGGCGCCAAGGGCTGGGACATCGACCTGTCCAAGACCGGCTACACCGAAGAAGCGGGACGCTGCCTGATCATGCGCATCAAGGCCGCCGGCAAGAACGCCACCCTGGTGCTGCTCAACGCCAAGGCCAACTCCGCGCGCGTCATGGACGCCTTGAACATCCGCCGCCTGCTGACCGGCGCCGACGAGCCGAAAGTGCTGAAAGCCAGCGCCGGCCGCAAAAAAGCCGCCCGCAGCACCCCGCGCCGCCGCCGCGCCGCCATGTAAGGTTTGCGCCAAATCAAACAAGGTCCCCCCCTGGTGCCTGACACCAGGGGGGGACCTTGTTTTTTGGGATCAAAGGGTTTGGCCGCCGATCAGGGCGCGCAGGCCGCTGGCGCGGTGGGTGCGCTCGGCGATGGCTTCGGCCAGGATGCCGGCGACAGGCGTTGCCAGGGTGAAGTATTCGCGCGCGCGCGTGATGCCGGTGTAGACCAGCTCGCGCGCCAGCACCGCGCCGCCTTCGCGCGGCAGTACCAGCACCGTGTGGCGGAATTCCGAGCCTTGCGATTTGTGCACCGTCATGGCGAACGCGGTTTCGACGTTGCGCAGGCGCGTCGCCAGCACGCTGCGCACGGCCTCGCCTTCGGAGAAGTAGACGCGCAGCGAGCCGGGACGCAGCGGGTCAGGCAGCGCCAGCCCGATATCGCCGTTGAAGACGCCGGCGCCGTAGTCGTTGCGCGTGACCATCACCGGCCGTCCCACATACCATTCGCCGCGGCGCCGTATCAAGCCAGCCGCTTCCAGCCGCTGCTCGATCGCCTCGTTCAGGCCCGTCACGCCCCACTCGCCTTCGCGCACCGCGCACAGCAGGCGGAAGGCTTCGAAACTCTTCAGCACCTCGCGCGCCCAGGCTTCATGCACATCCGGACCGCCCTCCATGGCCGCCGCCTGGCCGGCCTGCAGCAGACGCAGATACTGCTGGTAACCGCTGTCCGCGCCTTCGCGCCCTTGCACGGCCAGCTTCAGCACCTCGGGCAGCTGCGCCGCCTCCATCCACAGCAGTTGCCCGCCGCTGTCGCCGCGCAGCACCTGGCGCGCCGCTTCGGCCTCGCCCTGGTTGACGGCCGTGGCCAGGGCGCCGATCGGACCGCCGAAACGGCGGCTCTGGCGCAGCATCACGGTTTGCTGGGCCAGCGCGCCGCCGGCCGCATCCTGGAAGGCAGGAGGAATCTGCTGGCCGCTGGCGGCGGCCACATATTCCAGCGTGGCGCCGGTGTAGCGGCCCGCTTCGGCATCGTGGCATAGATCGCCCAGCACCGCGCCCGCCTCGACCGAGGCCAGTTGGTCCTTGTCGCCCAGCAGGATCAGGCGCGCCTGCGGCGGCAGCGCCGCCAGCAGCGCCGCCATCATCTCCAGGTGCACCATCGAGGCTTCGTCGACGATGAGCACGTCCACATCGAGCGGATTGCCGGCGTGGTGCTGGAAGCTGCGCGTGTCGGGCCGCGCGCCGAGCAGGCTATGCAGGGTGCGCGCCGCGCCCATGCGTCCGGCCAGCTCGCGCAGCGGCAGCGCGGCGCCGACCTTGCCCGCCAGGCTGTCGAGGGCGTGGTCGATCGATTGTTTCAGGCGCGCGGCCGCCTTGCCGGTGGGCGCGGCCAGCGCGATGCGCAAGCCGCCGGCCTGCGGCCCCGCCATCGCGAACAGCAGAGCCAGAAGGCGCGCCACGGTGTAGGTCTTGCCGGTGCCGGGACCGCCGGTGATGACGGCCAGGTTGCCGCGCAAGGCGGTGGCGCAGGCGATTTTCTGCCAATCCGGCCCGCCCTCGCGCGTGGCATGGTCGAACAGGATGTCCAGCCAGTGCCGCGAATCGGCCGTATCCACCGGCAGCGGCTGGCCGGCGCGGCTGCGCACCGCGCCCGCCACCGCCGTCTCGTCGCTCCAGTAGCGGCGCAGATAGAGCCGCTCGCCATCCAGCACCAGCGGCTGTTTGAAATCCAGGTCGCCCACCGGCCAGACCTGTTCGCAGGAATACAGCATGGCGCGCCAGGCCATGGCATTGCGCGGCAGCGGCCCGGCCGCATCGCGCAGCGCATTCCACTCTTCCGGCGTCCAGCCCAGCAGGCCGGATGGGTCTTGCGCCAGGTCGTTGAGCATCAGGCAGCTGTGCCCCCGGCCTTCCAGCTCCGACAGCAGCAGGCAGGCCAGCATCAGCGGCGCTTCCGCCCCGCCGGTGGGCCGGTTGGACGGCATGCCCAGCGTGGCGACAAAGCGCGCAAAAGCGCCGCTCAGGCGGCGCAGCTTGCCCGCCTCGGTCAAGGCTTCGATCTGGGCGTCCAGCGGTGTGCCGATGACGCTCTCCCTGTTCTGGTTCATAGTGCTTCTCCGGCGGCGGCCCTGGACGCGGCGCTGCCGCTCACGCTATTCATCATACTCTCGCTCCGTTTCCCCCCTGTCGCCCAGCAGCGCTTCCAGCCCGTCGAGCAGGCCGGCCTGCGCTTCCAGCACATAGCAGCCGCGCGTCTGCGCATTGCCCACGCCGCGCAGGAAGTAGAAGATGGCCCCGCCCAGCTGCGACGCCGGATCGTAGGACGCGCCCAGGCGGCTGCGCAGCAGGCGGTGCAGGGCCAGCAGATAGATCGCTCCCTGGATATCGTAGCGGTGCTCGGCCATGCCGGCGGCCAGCGCCTGCTTGTGGTAGGCCGCGTCGCCGCTGCCCAGCGCATTCGACTTGTAGTCCAGCAGCCAGTAGCGGCCCTCATGTTCGAACACCAGGTCGCAGAAGCCTTTCAGCATGCCATGCAGCTCGCGCTCGGGCAGCGCCGGACGCGCCGCGCCATCCAGCAGGTGGACGCGGCACAGGCGGTCCAGCGCGCTGGTGCGCAAGCGCTCGCTGGGGAACCAGAACTCCATCTCCGACAGCACGGGGCCGATGCCGTCCAGCGCCGCGCCCAAAGGCGGCAGCGGCGTGGTGACGGCGCTGCGCAGCCAGGCCAGCGCATCGTCCAGGCGGTTGCCCCAGCCGGCGCGCTCGATGCGCTTGCCGAGGCGGGTTTCGAAGGTGGCGTGGTGGACGCTGCCGAAGCCTTCCTGGCCGATCCACTCCAGCTGCTCGTGCAGGAAGTTGCCCGGCACCGAGCCGCGCGGGAAGCGGTGCCAGGGCGCGTCCTCGGCGCGCGGCGCGGCGGCGGCATTGCCGCCCAGCGCCTGTTCATCGTCCTGTTCCAGCAGCTTTTCCTGCAAGGCGTCGCGCGGCACGGGCGCCATCGGCTGGGCCGCCGCCCCAGATCCCGGACCGGCCGTGCGCCGCGCCAGCGAGGTAAAGCTGCCCACGCTCCAATCGCGCTCGAAACTGCCGCTGAAGGGGCGTGGATCGATCAGGGGCGGCGCCTGTTCCACCCGGCCAAACAAGGTCAATCCCTGCTGCGGCTCCAGCATGCGCAGGCCGATATGGCCGCAATCGCCGCGCAGCTGCTGCCAGTACTCGCCCAGGCGGCTGGCCGGCAGCGCCGCGCCGCCCGCCAGCAGATAGCCCAGCGCCGATTCGTGCAGCGTGCTTTCGCCGGCCTTGCGCGCCGCCAGCGCGGCCACGCCCAGCCACAGGAAATGGCGGGCGCGGGTCAGCGCCACGTACATCAGGCGCAGGTCTTCCGCCAGGCGCGCTTCGTCGGCCGCCGCCAGGGCGGCGTCGGAACGGCCCAGGTCCAGATGGCGCACGCCTTTTTCGTCGGTGTATTCGAGGAAGCTGCGGTTGCGCTTTTCCACCTTGCGCGCCGTGACGGCGAAGGGCAGATACACCAGTGGATACTCCAGCCCCTTGGACTTGTGCACGGTGACGACCTTGACCAGTTCCGCGTCCGATTCCAGCCGCAGCACGCGCTCGTCGCCACCCTCGCTCTCGCTGTCGATCTGCTCGGCCAGCCAACGGATCAGCGCCTGCTCGCCGTCCAGCTGGCGGCTGGCGCTTTGCAACAGCTCGGCCAGATGCAGCAGATTGGTCAGGCGCCGCTCGCCGCCGGGCTGGGCCAGCATGGCGGCCGGCAGGCGCAGCTCGTGGATGAAGCGGCGCAGCATGGCCAGCACGCCCTGGCGCTGCCACACCACATGCAGCGCCTTCAACTGCTCCACGCGCTTTTCCCACGCCAGCTCGTCGGCCGAGAGGCGCGCCAGCTCGGCCAGCGGCAGATTGATGGTGCGGGTGGCGAAAGCGGCGCGCGCCAGGGCGCCGTCGAGCGGATTGGCCAGCGCCGTCAGCCAGCGCAGCACATCGGCCGCCTCGTCGCTGTCCAGCACCGAATCCTTGTCCGACAGGTAGACGCTCGGGACTTTGCGCCGCAGCAGCGCCTGGCGGATGGCCGCCGCCTCGCGCCGGTCGCGCACCAGCACGGCGATATCGGCCGGCTGCAGGCGCTGCCAGCCCTGCGCATCCTCGAAACCGGCGCGGCTGTCGTTGAGCAGGTTGGCGATATGCTCGGCGCAGTGCTGGGCGAAGAAATCGCGGTAGCCATCGGCGCGCAGATCCTCGGCCGGATTGCAGGCCACCGTCAGGGCCGGCAAGGCGCCCTGGCTGTCGACCAGCACCTCCTTGCGTCCGGCCGCCGCCACGGCGTCGAAGGGCAGCGGATTGGCGCCGTCGCGGCGGAAGCGGAAAGCGCCGCGCGGGAAGCCGGCAGGCGCCCCGGGCTCTCCTTCCGGCCCGCCTTCGGCATGCAGGAAGATGCGGTTCACGGCCTGCACCACGGCGGCGCTGGAGCGGTAGTTGGTGCCGAGCTGGTAATGCCGTCCTGCGGTGGCGCGCCGCGCCGCCAGATAGCTGTGGATGTCGGCGCCGCGGAAGCCGTAAATCGACTGCTTCGGATCGCCGATCAGGAACAGGCCAAGCGTGGGATCGTTCTGCTCCACGCGGTACAGCAGGTCGAAGATGCGGTACTGGCTGGGCGCCGTATCCTGGAATTCGTCCACCATGGCGACCGGATACTGCTCGGTGATGCGCTTGCGCAGCGCAGCGCCGTTGCCGCCTTCCAGCGCCTGCTTGAGCCGCTCCAGCATGTCGGCGAAGCCGAACTGGCGGTTGCGCCGTTTCAGCTCGCTCATGCGCTGGGCGATGCTGGCCGCCGCGTGGCGGTACAGCGCGTGGGCCAGCGGTTCGATCGCGGCCAGCGCCTCTTCCAGCGCCGCCACCGCATCGAAATCGTCCGGCACGATGGGGCTGAAACCCTTGGCGCAGGCGTCGGCGATGCCGTCCGGGCGCAGGCGGCGCCATGCCGTGTCGTTCAAGTCCGGCCGCAGCTGGCGCGGATCGGCGGCCCAGTTGCGCAGCGCTTCGAACCATTTCGCCACCGACTCCGGCTTCATCTTGACGCCGTTGAAGCATTTCGGCGCCTCGGCGCGCTGCGCCAGAATCCACTGCTCCATGCGGTTGGCGCGCTCGTACCAGTCCTCCTTCAAGCCCGCCAGCTTGAGCATCTGCTCGTTCTGTTCGCGCCGGATCAGCGCCGCCAGCGTTTCGCCGCCGGCCGCGCCCACCGCCGCCACGCGCCGCACCAGCTCGCGCACCGAGCGCTTCAGCGCATCGACGTCGGGCCAGCATTCCAGCAGCGACTGCAGCACGTCCGCACCCAGCGGATAGACTTGCTGGCGCCAGTAATCGTGCACCGCATCCTCGAACAGGGCCGCCTCGTCGCTCACCAGTTCCTCGTCGAACAGGTTGGCGCTGTCGAAAGCATGCTCGCGCAGCATGCGCTGGCACCAGGCGTCGATGGTGAAGATGGCCGCTTCATCCATCGTTTCGGCCGCCAGCGTCAGGCGGTGCGCGGCCTGCTGGCGCGCGCTGTCGCCGGCGCAGGATTCGAGCAGCTGGTCCAGATAGGGATCGCTGCCCGCGCCCTGGCCGCGGAAATAGGCCGCCGCCTCCACCAGGCGTTCGCGCACGCGGTTGGACAGCTCGCGCGTGGCGGCGCGGGTAAAGGTCATCACCAGGATCTGCGAGGGCAGCAGCGGGCGCGGATAGGCGTCGCCGCCGCCATGGCCCAGCACCAGGCGCAGGTACAGGGCGGCGATGGTCCAGGTCTTGCCGGTGCCGGCGCTGGCCTCGATCAGGCGCGAGCCATGCAGGGGGAAGCTGGCGGGCAGCAGTTGCTGGCTCATGCCCCGCCCTCCTCTTTCATGGGATCGACCGTCACCGCATGCTGCAGCCAGTCGGCCAGCGGGCCATACAGCTCGCGCGAGCAGTCGGCGAATTCCGGCACCGCCGCCAGGGCCGCGAAATCGGGCCACAAGCGCGCCAGGCAGAGATCCTCATTCTCGCCCATCACCTCGAAACCGCCGTCGTACACGGCGCGCGGATCGCCTTCCCGCACCAGCGCCAGCGCCGTCTTGCAGGCCGTGGGCAGGGGCGCATCCATCCCGGCGCGCCACAGCGCGGCCAGCGCCGCCAGTTGATCGCGCGACTGGGCCGGGTCGAGCGGGGCCATGGTGACGATGGCGTCGCGCGCCACCAGGAAGCCGGTGACCGGCATGCCTTGCGCGGCGGCGGCCAGCTGGCGCAACCACATGGGAATCAGCTTTTCACCGCGCGGCCAGCCATCCTTGTCGCAGGCCTTGGACGAGATCTGCGCCAGCCATACGGTGGTGGAACCGTCGTGGCGCAGCTGGTCGACCCAGTCCTCCAGCACCAGGCCGGCCAGTTCCAGCTTGACCGGCAATTTGGACGCGGCCAGCGGATAGCGCGCGCGCAGCGCCAGCCAGGCGTAGCGCACCGGTTCCAGCGCATCGACCAATTGCTCCTGCCACTGCTCGCCGATCAGGCCGATCGGCAGCACGCCCTCGCGCCGGAGCCGCGCGGCGCGCTGTTCCAGGCCGCTGCGCACGTCGGCGACGTCTTCCTCGGCGCCGCCGTCATCGAGCATGGTGTCTTCCAGCAGATAGCGCTCCAGCGCATTCAGCGAGAACGGTTCCTCGTCCTCGCCCACCAGGGCCGATTCGCCGAACACCACGCCCAAACGCTGGCGGAAGAAGTATTTGACCGGCTGGCGGATGAAGCTGGCCAGGCTGTTCAGCTTGAGGCGGAAGCTGTCGTCGATTTCGAAAGGCGGCAACTGCCCCTCCGCTTCCAGCGCCTGCGCCTCGCCGGCCGCGTGGGCGGCGCGCCATTCGCCGGCATAGGTGAGCAGGCCGCCGGCCTCGAAATAGCGGCGGCTGAAGGGCTGCAAGGCGTGTTCGGTGGTGCGCGCGCCCAGGTCCAGCTGCCAGCCCGCCTTCAGGTAGTCGAAGAGCTGGGACAGCAGCACCGACGGCGGCTGTTCGCTGTTGTCGCGCACATTGCGCCCCACCCAGCTGATATACAGCTTGTCGCGCGCGGCCAGGACGGCTTCCAGCATCAGGTAGCGGTCGTCGTCGCGCCGCGAGCGGTCGCCGGGACGCGCCATGCCGGGCAAGGCCAGCAGGTCGAAGTCGGCCTTGTTGGCGCGGCGCGGGAAGTCGCCATCGTTCATGCCCAGCAGGCAGGCCACGCGGAAGGGCACGGCGCGCATCGGCATCAGGGTGCAGAAGGTCACGCCGCCGGAGACGAACTGGTGTTCCAGCGACGGCTCGTCCAGCGCGCCCAGCCAGGCTTCGCGCAGCACGGCCAGCGGCACGGCTTCCTCGAAGCCGGCGCCGGCGCTGGTTTCCAGCCAGCGGTTCAGGGTTTCGTCCAGCTGCGCCAGCATCAGGCGGTCGCCTTCGTCGCTGGCCTTGAAGAAGGCCGCCAGCAGGGCACGCGCCTGCACGCCCCACTGTTCCGGCGTGCGCGGCTGGGCCAGCAGCGCGCGCCAGTGCAGCAGGGCTTCGACCAGTTGGGCCAGCGAGCCGGCCAGCGCCGCATCCAGCCCACCCACTTCACCATACGGCTCGATGCCGTTGAAGGCCGCGCCATGGCCGCTGGCATAGCCCAGCAGCATGCGGCGCACGCCGAAAATCCAGGCATTCTGCTCGCCGGCCGGCCCCAGGCCCAGGCCTTCGCGGTGCTGGCGGTCCAGGCCCCAGCGCACGCCGGCGCCCTCGATCCACAGACCCAGCGTCGGCAGATCGTCGGCCGCCAGGCCGAAGCGCGCCGCCAGCGCCGGCACGTCCAGCAGGTCGCGCACCTCGCTCTGGCGGCAGCGCTGCTGCGGCAGGCGCAGCAGCCATTCCAGCGCCACCAGCAACGGATTCACGCTGCGGTCGTTGACGTCGCCGATTTCAAACGGGATATAGCGCGCATCGCTGCGTTTGTGCTGGCCGAAGACGGCGTGGATGGCGGCGGTGAACACGTCGATGTCCGGCACCATCACCACCACGTCGCGCGGCCGCAGCGCCGGGCCGCCTTCCTCCTCCGAGGCGGCAAACATGGCGAGCAGCTGGTCGTGCAGCACTTCGACTTCGCGCTGCACGCTATGCGCCACATGGAATTCGATGGAGCGGTCGCTGTCCGGCGGCGGCGCCTGCGGGTGCTCGGACAGCGGCAGCAGGTCGCGCACGGCCGCCTGGACCTGGGCCAGCAGGGTGGCGCCCTCGCCTTCGCTGAACAGGTCCACGCGCAGGCTGTCGCTGCGTCCTTCGGCCGCGGCGGCGCTGTCGAATTCGTCCAGCATGCGGATGAAGTCGCGGCCCTGGCGCCCCCAGCCCGCCAGCAGCGGATGGCTGTGGGCATGCAGTTCTTCCAGCGGAATCTGGCCCAGGTCGACGCCATTGCGCAGGCTTTGGCGGCGGTGGGCGGCGCGCAGCAGGTCGCGTCCTTCGATGATGTCGCCCCAGTAGAACTGGCAGGGATTGGGCACGGCCAGCATCACCTGGGTGAAACGGGCCAGCGCCGCCAGCGCCTGCAAGGTCTGGAACGGCAGGGCTGAGACGCCGAACAGCACGATGCGGCGCGGCAGGCGGCCCAGCGGCTGCGCTCCACTGGCGACGGCGCGCAGGAATTCGGTGTGCACGGAAGCGCGGCCCAGCTCACGCTCGTGTTCCGGCACGCTGGCGATCACGGCGCGCCACAAGGCGCCCTGCCAGCGCTGGTCCTCGGCCAGCGGCGCCAGTTCGCCGCGCGCGCTGCGCAACTGGTCGCGCCCGGCGGCCCAGTCTTCCAGCCAGTCGGCGCGGTAGACCTGGTACTGGTCGAACAAGTCGGCCAGGCGCTCGGCCAGTTGCAGGCGGCGTTCCGGGTCGCCGTCGCCGAGGAAATGGCGCAGCGGCGCAAAGACGGGATCGGCCAGCAGCACCGGCAACAGGCGCATCAGGCGCCAGGTCAGCGGCGCCTTGTCGAAGGCGGAAATGGGCGGCACCCGCTCGCGCCCCAGCATGCCGCGATAGGTCTCCCACAGGAAGCGGGCCGGCAAGGCCACGCGGGTGGCGGCGCACACGCCCGCATCCTCGGCCAGCGCGATCTTGAGCCATTCGGCCACGCCGTTCGATTGCACCAGGAAGGTCTCGGTCTCCAGCGGCGCCAGCGGATGCGCGCGCAACCACTGGAACACGGCGGCGCGCAACTGCTCCAGCTGATTGCCGTGCAAGATCAGAAGTCCGGGAGTAACGCTCGCGTGCATAGTGCCGTGGAAGTGGATGCCAGCCGCTATTATCGCCTGTCGCGCGCCGAATACAAACCCTGGACCGCGTGCGCGGCTCGCAAGCCGCTAGCCTGGCACGCTGGCCGCCAGCTCCTGCGCCACATGCTCTTTCAACCGGTCCAGCAAGGGCTGCATGCGGGCCACGATGGCGCGGGCCTGCTCCAGGCCATCCTCCGGCTTCATGCGCTCCAGGTTCAGGCACAGGTCGGCAAAGCTCATGGCCCCCACCGCGCGCGCCGAGGACTTGATGCGGTGTCCCAGCTCGGACAGGCGCTTCATATCGCCCAGTTGCAGCGCCTCGTTCACTTCCACCATGCTGTCGCGCGCCGAATCGAGGAACATCAGGGCGTACTTGCGCATCTTGTCCGGCTTGTTGCCGAAGGTCTGGGCCAGGGCGCGCATATCGAACAGTTCGGCCTCGCCGGCAAGCGCCATCTCGGCCGCGTCATCGCCCGCCGCGGCAGGCAAAGGCGCAGGGACGGGGGCTGCCGGCGCCGCCATCTCGAACGCCACGGCGGCGGGCGCGGCCTCCGCCACGCTGGCGATGGGCGGCGCATTTTCCAGCGACGCGGCCTCGCGTGGCGGCGTTGGCCGCACCGTGCGCGATGCGCCATCGGAGGCGCGCTGGCCCAGCCACTTGGCCAGCACGGCGAACAGCAGTTGCGGCGCGATCGGCTTGGTCACGAATTCGTCCATGCCCGCGTCCAGGCAGCGTGCCTGGTCTTCGCGGCCGGCATTGGCCGTCATCGCGATCACCGGCGTGCCGGACAGCTTGGGATGCAGGCGGATCAGGCGCGTCGCCTCGAAGCCGTCCATCACCGGCATCTGCACATCCATCAGCACGCAGTCGAAATGCTCCTTCAACAGCAGGTCGATGGCTTCCTTGCCGTTGTTGGCCACCACCACGGTGGCGCCGGCATCCTCCAGCAGCTCCTGGCCCACCTGCTGGCTGAAGATATTGTCCTCCACCAGCAGGATGGAGGCGCCGCGCAGCGAAGCCGCCACGTCGGCCTGCAGCTCGTTGCTCTGCGGCTCCTGCAGGAAATTGGTGCTCTTCATCAGGCGCGCGGTGAACCAGAAGGTGCTGCCGTGTCCCGGCTCGCTGTCGACACCGACGCCGCCCCCCATCAGCTCCGCCAGCTGCTTGCTGATGACCAGGCCCAGACCCGTGCCGCCGTATTTGCGCGTGGTCGAGGTGTCGGCCTGGTGGAAGGACTGGAACAGCTTGTCGACCTGCTGCGGGCTCATGCCGATGCCGTTGTCCTGCACCTCGAAGCGCACCATGGTGTAGGTGTCGCGGTCTTCCACCGGCCGGGCGCGGATATAGATGCGGCCGTTTTCCGAGAACTTGATGGCATTGCTGGTGAAGTTCAGCAGCACCTGCTCCAGGCGCAGCGGATCGCCGCGCATCTGGCGCGACAGGCCGGGCCAGATTTCGAACACCAGCTCCAGCTCCTTGCGCGAAGCCGACTCGCCCAGCTGGTTCGAGATATTCGACAGCAGCGACTCCAGCGTGAAGTCCAGCATTTCCAGATCGAGCTTGCCCGCCTCGATCTTGGAGAAATCGAGGATGTCGTTGATGATGCCCAGCAGGTGCTGGCCCGAATGGTAGATCTTTTGCAGATAATCGCGCTGCTTGGGATTGGTGACCGACTTCAGCGCCAGGTGGGCCATGCCGATCACGCTATTCATCGGCGTGCGGATCTCATGGCTCATATTCGACAGGAAGTCGCTCTTGGCCTGGTTCGCCGCCTGCGCCTGCTCCTTCAGATTGTGCAGCTCCGTCACGTCGGTGGACAGCGCGATGACGGCGCTCACACCCTGTTCGCCCTCCACCGGCGCCTTCACCGTCCATAGATGGTGGATCACGCCGTGGCGATCGACATACTTGCCCTCGCCCGAGCGTTTCAGGCTGTCGGCAAACACGGCGCGGTCCTCGTTCCAGGCCTGCTCGGCATCACGCTGCGGCATCACCTCGCGGTCCAGGCGCCCGATGATCTGCTCCACCGGCAGGCCCATGGCCTCGGCCATCTTCGCGTTCACATAGATGAAGCGGCGCCCCTGGTCCTTCATATACACATGGGCATCCACATTATTCAGCACGCTGTCCAGCAGGCGGCGCTGCTCCTGGGCGCTGCGGCGCTGCCAGTACAGGCTGAAAAAGAACAGGTAGATCAGCAAGGTGCCCGCAAAGCCCGTGCCCAGCGCCACCAGCGGGAACCAGCGGTCGAAGCCCAGCACCATATCGGTCTTGCGCGCATGGAAGCGCGCCTTCCACAAGGTGCCGTTGAAATCGATGGGCAGCACGGTCAGGAAGTAGTCGTCCGAATTGCCCGGCAAGACCGGCGGCGCATCGATGGAGCCGTTATCGTTGAACAGCAGGCGGTCTTCCTTGCCGATGCTCAGGCTGCGCTTTTCCGGATCGCCCGCGCCGTCGGCGTACAGGATCATATGCACCTGGCGGTCCGCCATCTCGTCGATCGCGCCCTGCACCAGCTTGGCCACGGAAAAGCCGATGCCGACCGATCCCAGATAGGCGGCGCGCCGGCTCTCCATATCGTGCACCGGCATGCCGCGCCGGTAGACCGGCAGGCGCATGCCCAGGCCGATATGCGGCGCCGGCTTTTTCAGCACCACCGGCTGGCCCGAGGCGCTGATCTGGCCCGTATCGCGCGACAGTTCCATGGCGCGGTCGATGGCAGGATTGGCGGTGATGTCCACGCCGAAGCGCTCCATCAGCATATCCATCGGCTCCAGGTAGGTCAGCGGCGCATAGTGGCCGCGCTGGCCCGGCGGCTTGATGTCGAACTTCGGGTAGCCGGCCGGATTGACGCTGCGGTCGGCGCGCACCGCGGCCACGAAGTCCTCGCGCTCGGCGGCGGGAACATAAGGCGCGTAATTGATGGCCTGGATCGCCGGAAAATGCAGCGGCATATTCAGGTTGTTCACATACTGCCGGAACTGCAGCCGCGTCAGGGAGTCCGTGGTCTGGAACAGGGCCACCAGGCCGCGCACCACGTCGGAATAGGATTTCACGCGGGCCGAGATGCTGTACTGGGTGGCGCGCGTCAGGTTGTCGAAACGCAGCTGGGCGTCGTCTTCCACCGTTTTGGCGGCGGTGGCGTACAGCGTCATTCCAACGGCGCCAGCCAAGGCCAGGCCCGCGCCCCACAGCAGCAAGCGCGTACTGACCAGACTATTCCCAAGCTCATTGAGTTTGCGCATCGATCCGCCGGAATTTTCCTCTTGCATTGCAGCAGCATACTATTAAACGCCAGTGCGAACCATTTTTCGCCCGCCCGCTCCAAGCCGCAAAGGGGGGAAGAAAAAATGGTGTCGCTTCGATCCGACATATTTACTGTCAGTATTATTTCAGTGCGGGAAACCGGCGCGGCCAAGCCGCTGTTGGCCGCCCTGCTCGCTTGCAGCTTGCTGGCTCCTGCCGCCGCCGGGCAAGGCGCGGCCGACCACCATGAATTCGAGGCGGCGCTGAGCGCCCCCTTCCTCGGTGGCAAGGCCGGTGCGCGGCCGCTGCATCTGCGCTTCCGCTATCCTGGCGCGGCGTCCAAACAGCGCCTGCGCTGGCAGCTCGACCTGCTCGACCAGCGCGGCCGCAGCCTGCGCCGCTGGCAGGGCCAGGCGGTCCTGCACGGTGCGGAACTGTGGCTTAATCCCGCCTGGGAAGCGGGCCGGGCAAGCAATGCCGCGGCAGCGCGGCTGCCGGCCGGTCTCTATCATCTGCGCCTGCGCGCGGCCCCCGAGCCGCCGGTGCGCGCCGCACGCGGCAAGGCGGCATCGCAGGCGCTCCAGGCGTGGCGGGCGGAACAGGCCATCGAGCAAAACTGGCCCATCGCCATCGGCCAACCACCGGCGCTGCGCATCGCGGGCGGCAAGGCGTTGCCGCTGGCCGGCCAGGCGGCGGCCGCGGCGCCCGCCGCAGACAGCGCCGGCAAGCCACTGGCCGAGCTGCCCAGCGCAGAACGTCCCTACACCGTCTACCTCGGCAATCTGCACAGCCAGACCGGCCACAGCGACGGCGGCGGCGAGCTGCCCGGCTGCCATGGCGCGCAGGAACCGCAAAGCGCGGCAGCCGGTCCGGCGCAAGCCTTTGCCTATGCGCGCGAGCACGGCCTGGACTTTCTTATGACGTCCGAGCATAACCATATGTATGACGGTTCCGACGGCAGCGATCCGAACGCCGATGCGGTCCGCGCGCGCCGGCTTTACCAGAGCGGACTGGAGCAGGCGGCGGCATTCAACGCCGCCCATCCCGGCTTTCTCGGCATCTACGGCATGGAATGGGGCGTCATCAGCAAGGGCGGCCACCTGAACATTTTCAACAGCCCCGAGCTGCTCGGATGGGAGCGCAATGGCGCGGGCGAACTGATGGCCGACACCTTCACCGCCAAAGGCGATTACGCCAGCCTGTACCAGTTGATGCGCGAGCGCGGCTGGATAGGCCAATTCAACCATCCCGGCGACAGCCAGTTCCGCATCGGCGGCCAGGCTTTCGCCTTCAGCAGCGACGGCGAGCAAGCCATGGTCTTGTGCGAGGTGATGAACAGCTCGGCCTTCTCCAGCCGCAGCGATGAACAGGAGAGCCACCTCAGCAACTATGAAGAGCGTTGCCGCGGACTGCTGGAGGCAGGCTACCACCTGGCGTTCAGCAGCAACCAGGACAACCACTGCGCCAACTGGGGCGCGTCCTACAGCAACCGCACCGGCGTGCTGCTGCCCGCCGGCGACAGCCTGACGCTGGGCAATCTCGTCACCGCCCTGCGCCAGCGCCGCGTCTTTGCCACCATGGACAAGGGCAGCCAGCTGGTTTTCAGCGCCAACGGCCATCTGATGGGCGAGCGTTTCGACAACAGCGGGCCGCTGCAATTCCAGCTCAGCTACGCCAGCAGCAGCGGCCGCAGTCCCGTGCGGGTGGAAATCTTTGAAGGCGTACCCGGCCAAAAAGCCAGCACGCGCCTGCTGGCCCAGGACCAGGATGCCCCCACCATCACGCCCGCCCCCGGCCAACACTTTTACTACGTCCGCCTGACCCAGGACGATGGCAAGCAGCTCTGGTCGGCGCCGCTCTGGGTCAGCCAGCAAGCCCCGCCCTGAGCCGGTTCAAGGCGCCACTTTGTTCAGGCGCATCTTGAATTCGCTATGCCATTGGCCGTCGCGCTTGATCTCGTTGCTGGCCTCGTAAGCCGCATCGCCGATGCGCTGCCAGGTGGCGCGGTACGCGAGCTTGCCGCCCGAGGCTGAAACGAACTCCGCCTCCGGGAAAACCAGACGCTCGCCCTCGCCCTCGCCCAGGGCCAGCCCGCGACCGATGCCGCCCGCGTTCTCATAATAGATATAGGCGATCTGCTGCCGCCCATGGTCGTAGAAATACAGGGTCTCGCCCTCGTAATCGGGCCGCCCCGGCGCGCGCACCACATGGCGGTCGCGCAGATAATGGCCGCCATACACCCACTCGTAGCAATGGGTATCGCTGGCCTTCCCGCCCGGCATATCGCCGCGCCAGCAATGGCCGGCCAGAAAAGCCAGCGGCGCCAGCCTGGCCGCGGCGGCCGGCGCATCGGCGGCCAGACCGGCCTGTGGCACGGCCGCCAGCCACGCGGCGCCCAAGGGCAGGAGCAGGGACAGGGCGGACGGCGTCCATGCCAGGGTCAGCTTTTTCATTCTTCGTCTCCTATGAGCCGGCCGGCCCATGCCGGCGCCAAAGCAGTGTAAAACTGACCATTCAAATTGACAAGATTGGTGTAGAGTATCAGCCTCGTTACCCTAGAGGAGAAGTGATGCACGCATACCGGAAACTGGCTGGCAGCATGGTACTGGGCCTGGCCGCCGCCGGCGCCCAGGCGCAACAGGCCGACCCCTATCAATGGCTGGAAGAAGTCGGCGGCGACAAGCCCATGGCTTGGGTCAAGGACCAGAATGCCGCCGCCCTGAAAGAGCTGGAAGCCCGCCCCCAGTTCCCGGCCCTCCAGGCGCGCCTGAAAACCATCCTCAATTCCAAGGAACGCATCCCCTTCGTCAAGAAGTACGGCAGCCATTACTACAATTTCTGGAAGGATGAGCAGCATGTGCGCGGCATCTGGCGCCGCACCACGCTGGAACAGTTCCAGAAGGCCGAACCGGAATGGGAAACCATCATCGACCTCGACAAGCTGGCCGAGGTGGAGAAGGAAAACTGGGTCTGGGCCGGCGTCAACTGCCTCTATCCAAAGGGCGAGCGCTGCCTGGTCTCGCTCTCGCGCGGCGGCGGCGACGCCCAGGTGCTGCGCGAATACGATGTCGGCCAGCGCGCCTTCGTGGCGGACGGTTTCGCCCTGCCCGAAGCCAAGAGCGATGTGGCGTGGATCGACCAGGACACGGTCTTCGTCGCCACCGACTTCGGTCCCGATTCGATGACCACCTCCGGCTACCCGCGCATCATCAAGGAATGGAAGCGCGGCACCCCGCTCAACAGCGCGCGCCAGTTGTACGACGCCAAGCCCGAGGATCTGGCCGCCGGCGCCTACAAAGACTTCACGCCCGGCTACGAAGCCCAGTTCATCACGCGCCAGATCGGTTTCTACAGCAGCGAACTGTTCCTGTATGAAGGCGGCCAGCTGAAAAAAGTGCCGAAGCCGGACGACGCCAATGCCTACACCGTGCGCGACCAGTTGATGATCGAGCTGCGCTCGGAGTGGAAGGTCGAGGGCAAGACCTATCCGCAAGGCGCGCTGCTGGCCACCGATTTCCGCCGCTTCATGCAGGGCGGACGCCAATTTGAAGTGCTGTTCACGCCCTCGCCCACGCGCTCGCTGGACGGCGTGACCGTCACCCGCAGCGCCCTGCTGCTGAACGAACTGGAGAACGTCAAGAACCGCCTGGTGGAACTCAAGCACGTGGACGGCAAGTGGCAGCGCCGCGCCGTCGAAGCGCCCGCCTTCGGCACGCTGGAAGCGGCCGCCCTCGACCCGGTCGAATCGGACCAGTACTTCCTGACCGTGACCGACTTCCTGAATCCGGCCACGCTCTACCTGGCCCAGGCCGGCAGCGACAAGCGCCAGGCCCTGAAATCCATGCCGGCCTTCTTCGACGCCAAGCCTTACACCGTCAAGCAGTTCGAGGCGCGCTCCAAGGACGGCACTAAAGTGCCGTACTTCGTGGTCATGAACAAGAATGCCAAGCTGGATGGCAAGAATCCCGCCGTGCTGTATGGCTATGGCGGCTTTGAAGTCTCGCTCAAGCCCTTCTACAGCGGCGTCACGGGCGAGGCCTGGCTCAAGCATGGCGGCGTGTATGTGCTGGCCAATATCCGTGGCGGCGGCGAGTTCGGCCCGCGCTGGCACCAGGCGGCGCTGAAGGAAAACCGCCAGCGCGCCTTCGACGACTTCATCGCCGTGGCCCAGGATCTGGCCAAGCGCAAGGTCAGCAGCCCGCGCCACCTCGGCATCATGGGCGGCAGCAATGGCGGCCTGCTGGTGGGCGCGGTGCTGACCCAGCGTCCGGACCTGTTCAACGCCGTCGTCTGCCAGGTGCCGCTGCTCGATATGCGCCGCTACAGCCGCCTGCTGGCCGGCGCCTCCTGGATGGGTGAATACGGCGATCCGGACGATCCGGCGCAATGGGCGTATATCAGCAAGTATTCGCCCTACCAGAATGTGTCGAAGGACAAGCACTACCCGCGCACCCTGTTTACCACCTCGACCCGCGACGACCGCGTCCATCCCGGCCATGCGCGCAAGATGGTGGCGCGCATGAAGGAACAGGGCCACGATGTGCTGTACTGGGAAAATACCGAAGGCGGCCACGCGGGCGCCGCCAACAACGACCAGCAGGCCCAGATGTGGGCGCTGACCTACACCTTCCTGCTGAACCAGTTGAAATAAGGCGCGGATTCCCTCGCCTTGCCGGCCGGCGGCGGCGCCAAACGTGCGCCGCCCGCCAGCCGGCTGTTTTATTCTAAAAAAAATTCCCACAATAAACATTGCTCAATTGATAAAATGTCGGATTTTGTCACCTTGTCCGTCTTTAAATCTTTTGCTTGACTCGTCTTCCTGGTGGAGTATCGTGGACATTCGCAAGAGGCGCTGACAGGGCCGATCAACTTTCAATTGCCGTGGTTCCGCTGTGCAGATTCCCAAAGTCCTCCTTGTAAACGATGATCCCGCCAGCCTGTTTGCGCTGGAAAGCCTGCTGGCGGCCGAAGCCGACCGGCGCGGCTATGAGCTGCATACCGCCGTCTCGGGCGAAGACGCCCTGCGCGCCGTGCTGCGCCATGAGTTCGCGGTGATCCTGCTCGACGTGAGCATGCCCGGCATGGACGGTTTCGACACGGCGGACGCCATCCGTTCCCACCCGCGTGCCGCGGCGGTGCCCATCATCTTCATCACCGCCCACTATGCCGACGAGGTGAACCGCCTGCGCGCCTACCAGAACGGCGCCGCCGACTACCTGTTCACGCCCCTGGTGCCGCAGATCGTGCAGGCCAAGGTGGCCGTGTTCACCGAGCTGGCGCGCAAGAGCATGCAGCTGCGCGACCAGGCCGACGAACTGCACAAATTGAACCAGAGCCTGCGCGCCCAGCGCCAGCAGGAAATGGAGCGCATCGGCCATGAGCTGGAGCAGGAAATGGCCGAACGCCAGCAAGCCGAGCGCCGCGCCGCCGAACTGCAGACGCGCGACAACCTGACAGGCCTGCTCAACCGCCGCTCCCTGGTGCAGCAGCTGGAACACGCCGTCGCCACGGCCGACCGCCAGCGCGGCGAATTCGCCCTGCTGTTCGTCAACATCAGCCGCTTCCGCCAGGTCAACGACAGCCTGGGCCACGAGGTCGGCGACGAGCTGCTGCGCCATGTGGCGGCGCGGCTGTCGGCCGCCGTGCGCGTATCCGACGTGGTGGCGCGCCTGGGCGGCGACGAATTCGCGGTGCTCATCGAGGGCAATGGCGCCGGCGCCAATGCGGCGCGCGTGGCGCACAAGATCGGCCAGGCCCATGCCCGGCCGTTCGATATCGGCATCCACCGCCTGAAGAATGTCAGCAGCATCGGCATCGCGCTCTATCCCCAGGACGCGGACAACGCCCAGCAGCTGATGAAGCACGCCGACCTGGCTTTGAGCCATGCGCGCGCCAGCCATGCCGGCGGCGACGAAGGCAGCCTGAAATTCTTCCACGATGAGCTGAACCAGCTGGAACGCGAACGCGAGCTGTGGACCTCGGAACTGCGCCTGGCCCTGGTCAGCGGCCAGCTGGAAGTGCTGTACCAGCCCCAGGTCGATCTGGCGACCGGCCGCGCCAGCGGCGTGGAAGCCCAGCTGCATTGGCGCCACCCGCACCAGGGACTGCTGGCCGCGCCGCACTTCCTGGCCGATATCCAGGACCGCGCCCTGCTCGACCGGCTGGACGCCTGGCTGATCGGCGCCGCCTGCGCGCAAGCGGCGCTGTGGCGCGATGGCCCGCGTCCGCCCGGCCTGTCCCTGCCCGGCTTCAACGCCGGCGGCGACGCGCCGGTCAGCAGCATGACCGCCGGCCGCGCGCCGCTGCACCTGTCGCTGCGCCTGGCCACCACCCAGCTGCATACCGAGATTCCGGCGCGCCTGCTGGCGGAAATGCGCAAGCACCGCCTGCCGGCCGGCAGCATCACGCTGCAGCTTGGCGAAGCGCTGCTGCGCGCCCATAATGAGGCGATCGAGGGCGTGCTGCACCAGCTGCAGTCGGGCGGCGTGCACCTGGCGCTGGACGATTTCGGCCACGCCCATTTCTCGTTGGCGACCTGCCGCAAGCTGGGCCTGGACCAGATGCGCATCGACGCCGGCTTTGTGCGCAATATCGGCACGGTGGAAGGCGGCAGCGATATGGTGGCCGCCATCGTCCACTTGGCACGCGCGCTCGGCATGAAAGTACTGGCACTGGGCGTGCAAAATCAAAGCCAGTTGGCCGTGCTGCGGACCGTGGATTGCGAGCAGTATCAGGGCGAGCTGTTCTGCCCCCCATTGCCGGCGCAGGAAGTGCTGCCCGCCTTGTATTTGAACGGACATACCCCTTTAGCCCAAGAGGATTTCGTCAATGAATGACATGACCGAACTGCCCGAGGAACTGGACCTGCGCCTGATCCTGTCCACCCTGATGGCACTGAAAAAAGGCGATTTCTCTGTGCGCATGCCGTCCGACTGGACCGGCATATCGGGCAAGATCGCGGATACGCTCAACGACATCATTGAAAACAATGAGAAGCTGGTCAAGGCCGTGACCGATGTCAGCCGCGTGGTCGGCCGCGAGGGCCGCCTGACCCAGCGCGCCGCCGTGCCGACGGTTTCGGGCGGCTGGAGCACCATCATCAGCTCCGTCAACACCCTGATCGACGACCTGGTGCGGCCGACCACGGAAATGGCGCGCGTGATCGGCGCCGTGGCGAAGGGCGACCTGTCGCAGACCATGGCGCTGGAGGTGGATGGCCATCCGCTCAAGGGCCAGTATCTGCGCGCCGCGACCACCGCCAACACCATGGTGGAGCAGCTGTCCTCCTTCTCGTCCGAGGTGACGCGCGTGGCGCGCGAAGTGGGTACGGAAGGCAAATTGGGCGGCCAGGCCCAGGTCAAGGGCGTGGCCGGCACCTGGAAGGACTTGACCGACTCGGTGAACTCGATGGCGGGCAACCTGACTTCCCAGGTCCGCAATATCGCGGAAGTGACCACCGCCGTGGCGAACGGCGACCTGTCCAAGAAAATCACGGTGGACGTGCGCGGCGAGATCCTGCAGTTGAAGGACACCATCAACGTGATGGTGGACCAGTTGCGCTCCTTCGCGTCCGAGGTGACGCGCGTGGCGCGCGAAGTGGGCACGGAAGGCAAGCTGGGCGGCCAGGCCTATGTGCCCGGCGTCGGCGGCACCTGGAAGGACTTGACCGATAACGTGAACTTCATGGCGTCGAATCTGACCGGCCAGGTGCGGAATATCGCGGCCGTGACCACCGCCGTGGCCAACGGCGACCTGTCCAAGAAAATCACGGTGGACGTGAAGGGCGAAATCCTGGAACTGAAAAACACCATCAACGTGATGGTGGACCAGCTGTCGTCCTTCGCCTCCGAGGTGACGCGGGTGGCGCGCGAGGTAGGCACGGAAGGCAAGTTGGGCGGCCAGGCCCAGGTCAAGGGCGTGGCCGGCACCTGGAAGGACTTGACCGACTCGGTGAACTCGATGGCGGGCAACCTGACCGGCCAGGTGCGGAATATCGCCGAAGTGACCACCGCCGTGGCCAACGGCGACCTGTCCAAGAAAATCACGGTGGACGTGAAAGGCGAGATTCTGGAACTGAAAAACACCATCAACGTGATGGTGGACCAGCTGAACTCCTTCGCCTCGGAAGTGACGCGCGTGGCGCGCGAGGTCGGTACGGAAGGTAAGCTGGGCGGCCAGGCCAATGTGCTGGGCGTGGCCGGCACCTGGAAAGACCTGACCGACGGCGTGAATTCGATGGCGGGCAACCTGACCGGCCAGGTGCGGAATATCGCGGAAGTAACCACCGCCGTGGCCAACGGCGACCTGTCCAAGAAGATCACGGTGGACGTGAAGGGCGAAATCCTGGAACTGAAAAACACCATCAACGTGATGGTGGACCAGCTGTCCTCCTTCGCCTCGGAAGTGACGCGGGTGGCGCGCGAGGTCGGCACCGAGGGTAAGCTCGGCGGCCAGGCCTATGTGCCCGGCGTGGGCGGCACCTGGAAGGACTTGACCGACAATGTGAACTTCATGGCGTCCAACCTGACCGGCCAGGTGCGGAATATCGCAGCCGTGACCACCGCCGTGGCGCGCGGCGACCTGTCGAAGAAGATCACGGTGGACGTGAAGGGCGAGATCCTGGAACTGAAGGACACCATCAACGTGATGGTGGACCAGCTATCCTCCTTTGCCTCGGAAGTGACGCGGGTGGCGCGCGAGGTCGGCACCGAGGGCAAGCTCGGTGGCCAGGCCAATGTGTCCGGCGTGGCCGGCACCTGGAAGGACTTGACCGAGAACGTCAACCAGCTGGCGGCGAACCTGACCAACCAGGTGCGCGCGATTGCGGAAGTGGCGACGGCGGTGACGCGCGGCGACCTGTCGCGCTCCATCCAGGTGGAAGCGCGCGGCGAGGTGTCCTACCTGAAGGACAACATCAATGAGATGATCCGCAACCTGAAGGAAACCACGCAGAAGAACGCCCAGCAGGACTGGCTGAAAACCAATCTGGCGCGCTTCACCCGCCTGCTGCAGGGCCAGCGCGACCTGCAGGCCGTGACCAAGCTGATTCTGTCCGAGCTGGCGCCGCTGGTCTCGGCCCACCACGGCGTGTTCTACATGATGGACTCGCAGGAATACGATGCGCGCCTGCGCATGATCGCCAGCTACGGCTACCGTTCCAGCCGCAAGCTGCCGACGTCCTTCCTGCCGGGCGAAGGCCTGGTGGGCCAGTGCGCGCTGGAGAAGGTGCGCATCTGGCTGACCGACGTGCCGCGCGACTATATCGTGGTGTCCTCCGGCCTGGGTGCGGCGCCGCCCACCAATATCGTGGTGCTGCCCATCCTGTTCGAGCAGCAGGTCAAGGCCGTGATCGAAATCGCCTCGCTTGACCGCTTCACCGAAACCCACCTCTCCTTCCTCGACCAGTTGATGGAATCGATCGGCGTGGTGCTGAATACCATCGAGGCCAACAGCCGCACCGAATCGTTGCTGACGCAGTCGCAGTCGCTGGCCCAGGAACTGCAGCAGACCAATCAGGAGCTGGCGGAAAAAGCGCGCCTGCTGTCCGAGCAGAATATCGAGGTGGAACGCAAGAACCGCGAGGTGGAACAGGCCAAGCTGGCGCTGGAAGACAAGGCGACCCAGCTCGCGCTCTCGTCCAAGTACAAATCCGAGTTCCTGGCGAATATGTCGCACGAGCTGCGCACGCCGCTGAACTCCCTGCTGATCCTGGCGCAGCAGCTGGCCGACAACCCGGAAGGCAATCTGTCCGGCAAGCAGGTGGAATTCGCCAAGACCATCCATGGCTCCGGTTCCGACCTGCTAACCCTGATCAACGATATTCTCGACCTGTCCAAGATCGAGTCGGGCACCGTCACGCTGGACGTGTCGGAATACCGCTTCCTCAATCTGCGCAATTATGTGGACCGCACCTTCCGCCACATGGCCGAGGCCAAACACCTGGGCTTCTCGGTGGAACTGGCCGACACCCTGCCGGCCGCCCTCACCACCGACACCACGCGCCTGCAACAGGTGCTGAAAAACCTGCTGTCGAACGCCTTCAAGTTCACCAACCACGGCCAGGTTTCGCTGGTGATCGGCCTGGTGCAAAGCGGCTGGAGCAGCGACCACCCGAACCTGGGCCATGCCGACGCCGTGCTGTCCTTCGCCGTCAGCGATACCGGCGTCGGCATCGCGGCCGACAAGCTGCAGCTGATCTTCGAAGCCTTCCAGCAGGCCGACGGCTCGACCGCGCGCAAATACGGCGGCACCGGCCTGGGCCTGTCGATCTCGCGCGAGCTGGCGCGCCTGCTGGGCGGCGAAATCCGCGTCGAAAGCACGGTCGGCGTGGGCTCCACCTTCACCCTCTTCCTGCCGTACAACCGCTCCGGCTTCATCAATTACGATACCGGCCGCCAGCCGCCGGTGCGTCTGCCGGCGCAGCCGCCGAAAGTGGTGTACACGCCGCCGCTGCCGGCCGAACCGGCCGAAATCGAGGGCGCGGGCGGCTTTGCCGCCGAACAGGAAGCCGATGCCGAAACCTATGGTTCGACCATCGACGACCGCGGCCTGACCGCGCCGGGCGACCCTTCGGTGCTCATCATCGAGGACGACGAGCGCTTCGCCAAGATCGTGCTCGATTTCGCGCGCGAGAAAAACTTCAAGGGCATCGTCACCCACCAGGGCGATTCGGCCCTGAGCCTGGCGCGCGACTACCTGCCTTCGGCCATCCTGCTCGACCTGGACCTGCCCGACATCGACGGCTTCACCGTGCTCGATCGCCTGAAACGCGACCCGAGCACGCGCCACATCCCGGTGCATGTGATGTCCAGTCTGCGCGAACGCGAACGGGCCTTGCGCTGCGGCGCCATCTCCTACCTGAACAAGCCGGTCAACAAGGACGCCTTGCAGGAAGAGTTCGCGCGCATCCAGAAATTCCTGTTGGGCGGCAAACGCAATCTGCTGGTGGTGGATGATGAACAGAACCAGCGCGACGCCATCGTCACCCTGATCGGCGATGCCGACCTGCACATCAGCGCCGTCGGCACCGGCCAGGAAGCGCTCGACGCGCTGCGCACCGCGCGCTTCGACTGCATGGTGCTGGACCTGACCCTGCCCGATATCAGCGGCTTCGACCTGCTCGACATCATCGGCAAGGACGCCAGCCTGCGCGACCTGCCGATCGTCATCAACACGGCCAAGGAATTGAACCGCAAGGAAGTGGCCAAGCTCAAGCGCTATGCCAAGACCATCGTCATCAAGGATGCGCGCTCGCCCGAACGCCTGCTCGATGAAACCGCCCTCTTCCTGCACCGCACGCAAGCCAGCCTGCCGGAAGCACAGCGGCGCATGCTGGAAGAGATCCACGCCGCCGACAGCGGCCTGGCGGGCCGCAAGGTGCTGATCGTCGACGACGACCTGCGCAATATCTTCGCCCTGTCCTCGCTGCTGGAGCGCCAGCAGATGCTGGTATCGTTTGCCGAGAACGGGCGCGATGGCATTGAAGTGCTGGAGCGCGATCCGACCATCGAGATCGTCCTGATGGACATCATGATGCCGGAGATGGACGGCTACGACACCATGCGCGCCATCCGCCGCATACCCAAGTTCAAGTCCCTGCCCATCATCACGCTGACCGCGAAAGCGATGAAGGGCGACCGCGACAAATGCATCGCCGCCGGCGCCTCGGACTACATCACCAAGCCGGTCGACGTGGCCCAGCTGCTGTCGCTGATGCGGGTCTGGCTGCACTGATGGCGGCGGAAGGAATGCTCATGGGCGCGCTATCGGACCTGCGCAGCAAAGCCGGCGCGGAATTGGAAGAGCTGGAACTGGACCTGTTGCTGGAGGCGCTGGTACGCCGCTACGGCTTCGACTACCGCCTGCACGAGCGCGACGCCCTGAAGCGCAAGCTGTACGCGCTGATGCACCGGCGCGGCCTGGCGACGTTGTCGTCGCTGCAGGACCACGCCCTGCACGACCCGGCCACTGCCAGCGCCCTGCTGCGCGCGCTGAGCGTGCCGCCGGCCACGCTGTTCGACGACCCGCAGGAAGCATTGCAGTTGCGCGGCCTGCTCGACGCCTGCCTGCGCGGCGCCGCCCTGCCGCGCGTCTGGCTGGCCGATTGCGCCGGCGCCGAACAAGCCTGGACCCTGGCCGTGCTGCTGGAAGAAGAAGGCCTGCTGGCCCGGACCGAAATCCACGCCACGGTGGGCAGCGACGAGCTGCTGGCCGAAGCCGCCGCCTGCCGCATCCCCGTTGAACGGTTGGCGCAATGCCAGCGCCTCTATGAATACGCAGGCGGCAAAGCCAGCCTCTCGGCCCACTTCCAGATCGAGGACGGCCACGCCGTGCTGCTGCCGCAGCTGCGCAGCCGCATCAGCTGGGCGCAATACAATCTGGTGACCGACGCCTCCTTCAACGAATTCCAGCTCATCGTCTGCCGCCGCGCCCTGCCCGACTTCGGCCCGCTGCTGCGCCAGCGTGTGCTGCGCCTGTTCCACGCCAGCCTCGCCCCGCTCGGCATCCTCGGCCTCGACCGCTCCCTCGCCAGCGACGACGCCCACGCCCACCACTACCAGCAGCTCCTGCCCCAGCAAGCCTGGTACAAGCGCACCGCCTGAATTATGATAATGTGGCTGCAAACCGGCTTATAATTCAGCCATGAGCACCCTTCCCGAAACCCCAAAGTTCCTGATGCCGCGCGATGCCGATGCAATCGGCCCGCAAAATGAGGCGGAACGGCGGCTGTACAATCTTGTGATGGAGGGCATCAACAGTGGTCCATCGTCCAAGACCAGCATTGCGGAATTAGCCAGCGAATTACGCGCACGTATCCGCGCCAAGCGTTAAGGCCGTGAAATTCAAGCTCGCACCCATCGCCAAAAGCGATGTGCTGGAAATTACCGATTACTACACGGAAATTTCACCCGAGCTGGCGGAGCGTTTTGTCGCCGAATTGGAGACAACCTTGCATGGCTTGTGCTTCCAACCTGGCGTTGGCTCCCGCCGCTACGCCCACTTTCTGCCAGACCAATCGCTACGCGTCTGGCAGCTCGACCACTATCCTTTTCTGCTGTTCTATCGTGTAGACGGCGTATGGATTGAGGTACTGCGCGTCCTGCACGAGCGGCGCGACCTCTCCGCCAACTTGATTCATCGCTGATCGGCTTAAGCGCGCGACTGGCCGGTTTCCAGCATCTTGCGCACTTCGGCGGCCAGCGCCTCGCTCTTCTGGTCGGGTTCTTCGAGGGTGCGCGAAGGCGGCAGTTCGATGCCGCGTTTGACGGCCGGACGCTCGCCGACCTGGGCCAGCCAGCGCTGCAGATGCGGCAGGCCTTCGGTTTCCACGCCCGACCATTTATGCGTGCGTATCCAGGCCCAGTTGGCGATATCGGCGATCGAATACTCGCTGCCGGCCAGGTATTCATTGTCCTTCAGATGCCCATCGAGCACGCGGAACAGGCGCCGGCTCTCGCCCTGGTAGCGGTCGATGGCGGCCTGGATTTTTTCCGGGAAGTAGCGGAAGAAGACATTGGCCTGCCCCATCATCGGTCCCACGCCGCCCATCTGGAACATCAGCCATTGCAGGGCGCGCGAGCGGGCTTTGGGGTCTGCGGGCAGCAGGCGGCCGGCCTTTTCCGCCAGGTAGATCAGGATCGCGCCCGATTCAAACACGGCGAAATCGTCATTGGCGCGGTCGACGATGGCGGGAATGCGGCCGTTGGGATTGATGGCCAGGAACCAGTCCTGCTTCTGTTCATTGGCCGACAGACTCAGCACATGCATGGTGTACGGCAATTGCAATTCTTCCAACGCAATGGAAATCTTGTGACCGTTGGGCGTGGCGGCGGTATAGAAGTCGATCATAAATGTCCTTGTCTGCCTGCTGCAATGAATGGAAACAGATCATAGCGCCATTCATACACTTTTGCTGGCGAACAAAAAAAGACCGGCCGCAATCTGAGGAGGGGGCCGGTCAAAACGCTATACTTAGCGCGGGGATAGAGGTTCCAACGGGCAACCCACCCATCGGGAAGAAACTGTGCCAGTTAGGGGCAAACTGGCAGCCTGTCGCGCGACAGGGATCGCGCGCTACGGAGTCTACTTTGCCATCCTTTCTTATAGGCAGGCTTAGGACTTCATTAAAAGAAGAAAGCAATTCCCATGAGGAAATTTCAATTCCGGCAACTTGGCGTAGGCGGAAAGCTCACTTTCTTTACCTTCAGCCTGGTGAGCCTGATACTCGCCATCCTCATCGTGCTGATCAGCAGCAGTACCACCGCCCTGCTTGAAGAACGCGAAATCAAGGGACTGAACACCGAGCTGCGCGGCGTGCGCGATATGGTGGAAGTCTTCAACGGCGCCGTCACCAGCGAAGCGAACAGCTTTGCCAATGTGCTGGCCGCCTCCTACAGCGGCAAATTCGCGCTCGATCCGGGCCAGACCGTCGACGTCGGCGGCAAGCCCTCCCCCGCGCTCAGCGACGGCGGCAAGGTGCTGAACATGGACTTCAGCATCCCCGACCGCTTTACCGCGCAAAGCGGCGCCGTCGCCACCGTGTTCGCCGCCAGCGGCGAGGACTTCATCCGCATCTCCACCTCGGTCAAGAAGGAAGACGGCGCGCGCGCCGTCGGCACCCTGCTCGACCGCGCCCACCCCGGCTACGCCGCGCTGCGCTCGGGCCAGAGCTATACCGGCCTGGCCACCCTGTTCGGCAAGCAGTTCATCACGCGCTATGATCCGATCCTCGACGCGGCCGGCAAGGTGGTCGGCATCCTGTTCGTCGGCGTCGACGTATCGCGCGAGATCGCGGTACTGAAAGAGCGCATCAAAGCCATCAAGGTCGGCGAGACCGGCTACTTCTATGTGCTCGATTCGCGCCCCGGTCCCGATTACGGCAAGCTGATCATCCACCCGGCGCGCGAAGGCGCGAACATCCTGAATTCCAAGGACTCGTCCGGCCATGAATTCATCAAGGAGATGCTGGAGAAGAAAAACGGCGTGATCCGCTACCCCTGGCTGAATCCCGGCGAAACCACGGCACGCGAAAAGGTCGTGGCCTATGGCTGGGTCAAGGACTGGAACTGGGTGATCGGCGGCGGCGCCTATGTCGAGGAAATCACGCGCGAGGCGGTCAGCCTGCGCACCCGCTACGCCCTGTTCGGCTTTGCCGCGCTGCTGCTGTTCGCGCTGGCCCTGTACTTCGTGGTGCGCAAGATCGTCACCCTGCCGCTGGCCCATGCCCAGGATGCGGCGCGCCAGATCGCCGACGGCGACCTGCGCGTGCGCCTGCAGGCCGAGGGCGACGATGAAATCGGCCGCATGGCCGAGGCGATGAACGGCATCAGCAGCAGCCTGTCCTCCGTGGTGGGCCAGGTACGCTCGGGCGCCGACCATATCGCCACCGCTTCCGGCGAAATCGCCAGCGGCAACCAGGATCTCTCCTCGCGTACCGAACAGCAGGCCGGCGCGCTGGAGAAAACCGCCAGCTCGATGGAGGAGCTGACCGCCACCGTGCGCCAGAATGCCGATAATGCGCGCCAGGCCAGCCAGCTGGCGCAAAGCGCCTCCGACATCGCCCAGCGCGGCGGCACCGTGGTGTCCCAGGTGGTGGAGACCATGGGCGCGATCGACGCCTCTTCGCGCAAGATCGTGGACATCATCTCGGTCATCGACGGCATCGCTTTCCAGACCAATATCCTGGCCCTGAACGCCGCCGTGGAAGCGGCGCGCGCCGGCGAGCAGGGACGCGGCTTCGCCGTCGTTGCGGGCGAGGTGCGCAACCTGGCCCAGCGCTCGGCCGCCGCCGCGCGCGAGATCAAGGAGCTGATCGACGACTCGGTCGGCAATGTCAACGCCGGCAGCAAGCTGGTACAGGAGGCCGGATCCACCATGGGCGATGTGGTCAGCAGCGTGCAGCGCGTGACCGACATCATGAACGAGATCCGCTCCGCCAGCGAAGAGCAGACGGCAGGCATCGAACAGGTCAACACCGCCATCGTCAACATGGACCAGGTGACGCAGCAGAACGCAGCCCTGGTGGAAGAAGCGGCGGCGGCGGCCAGCGCCTTGCAGGAGGAAGCGGCCAAGCTGGCGCAGGTGGTACGCACCTTCCGCATCGGCGGCGAAGCCTGAATCCGGCACATAAAAAAACGCCCGCATCCACGATGCGGGCCAAGGGATTCAAATCGGGAGAGATTTGAAAGAGCGGGGGAATCATCTCACACGCTTGTTACGCCGGCATGACAAATGCACCATACACTGTCACAATCGGGGGGCTGCGAAACAAGCATCTTGTTTTCAAGATAGTCCAAGTTCGCCAGGACAAACTCTCCAATACTCACAATGCCCAGTTTTTTCAGGTCGCCCGCAACACTCATCCTTTTCCTGCTGCTGACGGCCTGCGTTTCGCCTCCCGCGCCAGACAGCGCGCCTGTACCGGCGGCAGCGGACATCCATAGCGCCGATGCCAGCTTCCCGCCGGCCACCTACCGCCAGGCCAAGGCCGGCGGCCAGCCCGTATTCAAAATCAGCGCGAATGATTCCCTGCTCGCCATTACCGTGCGGCGCGGCGGCCTGCTGGCGCGCCTGGGCCATGACCATGTGGTGGCGGTGCGCAAGCTGGAAGGCTATGCCGCACCCGGCCTGCAGCGGGCCGACCTGCGTTTTCGCCTGGATGAAATGACGGTCGACGAAAGCGGCCTGCGCGCCGATGCCGGGCTGCACACCGAACCGTCGGCCGACGCCATCGCCGGCACGCGCCAGAACATGCTGACCCGCGTGCTGGATGCGGAAAACCATCCCTGGGTGCTGCTGCAGATCCAGCGCCAGGGCGATGTGCTGGACGCCGCCGTGACCCTGCACGGCGTCACGCGCAATTACCAGATTCCGGCGCGGATCACGGTCACGCCGCGCGGCGTGAGCGCCAGCGGCACGCTGACCTTCAAGCAAAGCGATTTCGGCATCACGCCCTTTGCCGTGATGGGCGGCGCGCTGGCCGTGAAGGACGAACTGGAACTGCGCTTCGCCGTCAGCGCCCGCTGAAGCCTGCGCCTAGCGCGCCACGATCAGGCGCAGGCCCAGGCCAACGAAGACGGTGCCCGCCACGCGGTCCAGCCACATGCCGGCCGATGGATTGCGGTTGATCCACTTGCCAACGGCGCCCGAGAAGTAGCCCAGCATGCCAAACAGCAGGCAGCCCTGGGCGGTAAAGACCAGGCCCAGTTGCGCCGTCTGCCAGCTCACGCTGCCCTGCCCCGCCACCACGAATTGCGGCAGGAAGGACAGGAAGAACAGCACCACCTTGGGATTGATGGCGTTGGCGAACAAGCCTTTGCCGAACAGGCGCAGCAGCGTTTCATCCGGCAGCCCCTGCCCTTCGACCCGGGCGCCGCCCCGGCTGCGCAAGGCGCCGATGCCCATCCAGATCAGATACAGGCCACCCGCCACCTTCAGCGCCGTAAAGGCCGGCGGCGAGGCGGCGATCAGCGCGCTCACGCCCAGGGTCGCCAGCAAGGTATGGCTCAAACAACCGAGCGCGCAGCCCAGGCCGAAGGCCATGCCCTGTTTGCGTCCACGCGACATGCCGACACTGAGGACCATCAAATTATCCGGCCCCGGCGACGCGGTAATCAGCAGGGCGGCGGCCAGAAAGCCGAAAAACTGTTCAGGCGAAATTAGCACAATAGCATTTCCATCCAACAAAGAAAGTGGAATCATACTAAAAACTGTGTCAGCACCGTTGGCCTTCCTGGCCGCCAGACAGCCCGATGTCGATTAAAATCCTGTCTCTTCCATATTAAAAGTCATCGTTCCGAGCCGTGTCCCGCCTTGCCCGCCGTATTCCGCAGCCACTCTGGCTGGCATATCTAGTGCTGTTGCAGCTGTTCTGCGGCGCCTTGGCGTTCGCCGCGCCGGCTGCATCCAGCCCAGCGCCGGAACTCGCGCTGGCGGCCGGCGCCAGCCTCGAAGTCGGCCTGGCGGGACGCCTGTACCAGGCGCAGGACGAAGCCATGCCGGCCGACGCCGAGCAGGCGCAAGCCCTGCTGGCGCGCCTGAAGCCCGCTGACAAAGTCGATCTGCTGGGCGGCGCCTACTGGCTGCACGCGCGCGTGCGCAACAGCGGCAATGAAACGGCCTGGGTGCTGGATATCAATGAGACCCTGATCGACCGCATCGACATCCGCATCTTCCGCGGCGACGGCCAGGTCGAGCGGATGCAAAGCGGCTACCGCGCCAGCCATGAATACTTCCTCCACTACGGCAAACCCTTCACGCTGCTGCCCGGCGAAACCGTCGACGTGCTGCTGCGCTTCGACAGCCCTTACTACGCCCGCGTTCCCGGCTTTGCCTTCGTGCCGCAGGCCGAATACCGTGCCCTGGTGGCAAAAGAGAATACGCTGTTCATCGGCTGCCTGGGGGCGCTGGCCTCGATGGCCATCTTTAACTTCTTCATCTACCTGATCACGCGCCAGCGCGCCTCCATCTACTACGCCGCCTATGTGCTGGCTTACGCCATCGGCTGGGCACTGACCTTCCACCTTGGCACCGATTTGTTCGGCTGGCGCCAGCTGAATGTGCACTACATCTTCTTCTTCCTGCTGCCGGTGCTGAGCACCCTGTTCTATACCAATTTCCTGCATCTGAAGGAGAACGCGCCGCGCCTGTACCGCGCCAGCTACGCCAATCTGTGGCTCTCGCTGCTGCTGCTGCCCAGCTGCTTCTTCGCCCTGTCGTGGGCGCACACGCTGGCCACGCTGGCCATCATGATCTGGATGGTCCTGGCGCTTTCCAGCGGCATCGTGGTCTGGCGCAAGGGCTACCAGCCGGCGCGCTTCTTCGTGCTGGGCTTCCTCGCCCTGCTCATGCCCGGGCTGATCGTGCTGCCGAATAATCTGGGCCTGATGCCGCGCGTGTTCGACAATACCCAGCTGGCGGCCCTGCTGGGCGGCACGCTGGACGGCATCCTGCTGGCCTTCGCCCTGGCCGACCAGATCCGCCTGCTGCGCAACAACCTGGAACAGCGCGTGCAGGAACGCACGGCCGAACTGAGCGAAGCCAAGGAACATGCGGAAGTGGTGAGCCGCCACCGCATCGACTTCCTGTCGGCCATGAGCCACGACATCCGCACCCCGCTGGCGGGCGTGATCGGCATGCTCAAGTTCGCGCTGCGCGACCATTCGGTGCAGGGCCGCACCGAGGAATATCTGCGCATCGGCCTGCAGAACAGCCAGGCGCTGCTCGCCATCCTCAACGACATCCTCGATTTCTCCAAGATCGATGCCGGCCGCCTGAGCATCGAGACCGTGGACCTCGACCTGCAAGCCCTGGTCGACGATGCCATCGGCATCCTGCAGGCCCAGGCCGACGCCAAAAGCCTGCTGCTGCGGCGCGAGCTGGCGCTCGACCTGCCGCGCTATGTGAAAGGCGACCCGACCCGCATCCGCCAGATCCTGCTTAACCTGCTGGGCAACGCCATCAAGTTCACCGACAGCGGCGAAGTGCGGCTGGAAGGCCACGCCACGCCGGGCACGCAGGGCAAGATCATGGTCAGCTTCAGCATCACCGATACCGGCCCCGGCATCCCCGCCGCCACCCTGCCCCGCCTGTTCCAGAAATTCGAACAGGCCGACCATTCGACCACGCGCCGCTACGGCGGCACCGGCCTGGGCCTGGCCATCTGCAAGGAGCTGGTGCAGCTAATGGGCGGCACCATCCACGCCGACAGCATGGTCGGCCAAGGCTCCACCTTCAGCTTCCGCCTGCCGCTGGAAGCCGGCATGCCGCCGGAAACCGATCCGCTCTCGGTGCCGCGCCACGAACGCCACGCCTACAAATTGCGCGTGCTGTGCGCCGAAGACGTGCGCACCAACCAGATCATCGTCAGCACCCTGCTGGAGAGCATGGGCCACTCCGTGCACATCGTCGAAAACGGCGTGCAGGCGCTGGAAGCGCTGACCGCCGCCAGCTACGACCTGGTACTGATGGATGGCCGCATGCCGCAGATGGACGGCGAACAAGCCACGCGCCTGATCCGGCGCGGCGGCACGGCCGACTACCCGGTGCGCGACGCCCTCATCCCCATCATCGCCCTGACTGCCAACGCCAGCGACCATGACCGCGCCCGCTATCTGGCGGTCGGCATGGACGGCTTCCTCAGCAAGCCGGTGGACGAACGCCTGCTCTACGACCAGATCGAAAAGACCATCGCCCAGTTGCTGAACTGGGGCCGTCCGCTGCCGGCGCAAGCACCCTCGCCCTTGCGCCCGGGCGCCGCGCCATCCGCCGGCCTGGATAGCGGCAATCCGCAGGAAGCCCGGCTGGCGGCGCAATTCGGCGTCGCCCCGGCCGAGACGGGCGCCACGCCAGGCGCCATCCAGATCATGCCGCTGGCCGGCCTGTCGGCCCAGCATATGCAGCGCATCACCAACGCCTTCCTCGACGAGGCCCCGCGCCGCCTGGAGCTGGCGCGCAAGGCCGCCCTGGCCGGCAACGGTCCGGCCGCCTCCTCCGCCTTCCACGCCCTGAAAGGCAGCGCCGGCTATCTCAGCTCCGACGAACTGCACCGCCTCTGCCACCAGCTGGAACAACTCGCTGCCGCCGGCGAACTCGAACAAGTGCGCGCCCGCCTCCCCGAGCTGCAAACCCGCCTCGACCAAGCCTGCGCCGACCTGCGCACCGACACCCAGCCTCAAAACTGAGCCGGCAGAATGGCCGCCATGGCCACCCGGGGGCGGTCCCCGATCGGACACGGGCTTGGCAGCGCTTGGCGGCGGCGTGTAGCATGGCGGGAATGAAGATGAATCACACTCGCGCCTGGGTGCGCATGCCGTCGGGCAAGCGGCTCGATCTGCTGGATCCGACGCCTTTCGATTGGGAGGATGCGGATCTGGCGCTGGGCCTGGCGCGGACTTACCGCTGGGGCGGGCATTCGGCCTGGCCGCTGCCCTTGTCGGTGGCGCAGCATTCGATTACGGTGATGCAGCTGCGCCGGCTATGGTCGGCGGCACCGCTCGATCCGGTGACGGAGCTGCGCGAACTGCTGCACGATGCCGAAGAGGGTCTGCTCGGTTTCGATTGCATTTCCGTGCTCAAGCCTTTTCTCGGCGAGAGTTTCCGCGAATTGAGCCAGCGGCTGGAGACGGCCGTGTTCCGCCGCTATGGCCTGCCGGCCTGGACCCGCACCGAGCACCGCATCCACAAACGGGCCGACCGCATCGCGGCCGCCAGCGAGGCGGTCCATGTGGTGGGCTGGTCGCGGCAGGAGGTGCGCGGCATCCTGAAGATCCGCAGCGAGCCGCTGCAGGACGATCCTTTGCAGGCTTTGTATGGGGGGCGGCCGTGGGAACCCTGGCCGCCCGATCTGGCACAAGAACGCTTTCTGGCCGAATTGAGGCGGCTGATGGACGCGATCTGATGCACAAGTGAAAGCTTCTCCTCACAAATCCCCGCTAAGAAGGCGTTTTTAAAGCGGATTTTTGAGTTATCCACTTCTGCTGTGGATAAAGATGTGGAAAAGCCCATCTTGACAAGCCGGGAGGCCAGCACTGGCGCGGGTTTCAACAAATTGCCCATTCTTCGAGCAAATATTTACCCCTTAAAAATCAATGAGTTACATGTGCCATTTGCGCAAAATCAAAGCGTTTTCCAGCCTCTTGAAAATTTATTTTGTGCCGCCCATCTTGGTGCACAACAGACGCTTGAATCCTTTGACAAAAATACTAGCGAGGACTAGTGTCACCACTATGGTAGCTGCTTGATTGACTAGCCAGGGATACTGCATGGACGCGAAAGCAACAGACGACGACGCCAGTACCAACTGGATGATAGAAGATGAGGCTCCCACTCCGGAGGAGCAAAACCCAGCCGCCAGCCCGGAGCCATGGCGCGTCCTGATCGTCGATGACGATGTGGACGTGCATGTGGTCACCAAATTCTCGCTCAGCAATGCCTGCTTCATGGGCCGCCGCCTGAGTTTCCTGCACGCCTATAGCGGCGACGAGGCCATCAATATCCTGCGCAGCACGCCGGATATCGCCCTGATCCTGCTCGATGTGATCATGGAAACCAGCGATGCCGGCCTGAAGGTCGCCACCAAGGTGCGCGAAGTGCTGCACAACAAGCTGGTGCGGATCGTGCTGCGTACCGGCCAGCCCGGCCAGGCGCTGGAACACAGCATCATCCTCGACTACGACATCAACGACTTCTGGTGCAAGAGCGACCTGACCACGCGCAAGCTGTTCACGACGGTAATTTCCTCGCTGCGCGGCTACGCCGGCCTGCAGGAATCGGAACAGCGCATCGCCGCCCTGCAAGCCGAGCTAGACAAGGCCCAGCGCCATGAACAGCAGGCGGCGGCGGCCTTGCTGGCCCTGCAGCAGGGCGAAAGCTGGTCGGGCGAACTGAGCATCGGTGAGCCGCCCAGCCGTGTCGCGCTCAGCGCCACGCCAAGCTCCGAAAACGGGCAGTTTACGATCAGCGGGAAAATACTGTAGAATTACTGTACAGGCATACAGCTCGCCTTCCATCGCTGTATGCCGCGAATCGGCTCGCGCGGCCACTCTTCTTCCTATTCCCTGCTCAGCTATCTCTTCCTAAGTAACGGATTGTAAAGCGCTTTTTGAAATATCCACACCGATTGTGGATATCTTTGTTGATAAGACTGGCTTGACAAGGCAAACAGCCCGTAACGACGCCATCTATAACAAACTGCCCGTTCGATGGGCAATAATTTTAGCCAATAAAATCAATCACTTAAATTATCACAAATTCTCACGCAGCAAGAATGGCGAAAAATTTACGTCCATTCAAAAAAGACAATTTTTGTGAATAACATAACATTCCGCCCTGCTGGGCGGAATGCCGGCGGCCAACACTTTAGTGAACCAGGCGGCGCCGCAGTTCGGGTTGCAGCAAGACCCTTTCAATGACTTGCGGATTGATGTTGTGCGACTTCAGGTACTCGATGGCACACATGGTATTGAAGCAGTCCTGTACGGCGATGCCCTTGTCCACGATCGCGCTGCTCTGCAAATCTGTACGCTGCTGAAACAGCTCGCTTACTTCGGCCAGGTGGTGCGGGTGGAGAGTCGAAACGTCCATCATGATCCTTCCAGCGATTAAGTAATTTTAGGAATGCTGCCGTTCCCGCGGCAGGTCTGACAGGAGTATCCAACACCAACTGCCAAAGTCAATGGCAGCTTCCCATGATTCCAATGAATTTCTTCCAACTTGCAAGCATGCGTGGGAGCATTGACTTGGAATGGACATAGAGCAACAAGAAACTGATAATCCCATTATGGAAAACCGCGCCGACCGCCCCCGCCCCGCCTCCCTTGCCGACCTCTTCATTTCCTTCACCTTGCTGGCCCTGCAAGGCTTCGGCGGCGTGGTGGCCGTGGTCCAGCGCGAACTGGTCGAGCGCAAGCGCTGGCTGACCCAGGAGGAATTCCTGGAAGAATGGTCGGTCGCGCAAAGCATGCCCGGACCGAATGTGGTCAATCTGAGCATGATGATCGGCGCGCGCTACTTCGGCCTGCCGGGCGCGCTGGCGGCCATGGGTGGCATGCTGCTGATTCCGCTGCTGGTGGCGCTGGGCTTGGCCAGCCTCTATGGCGAATTCTCCCGCTATCCGCAAGTGGCAGGCGCGCTGCGCGGCATGGCGGCCGTGGCGGCGGGACTGATCGCCGCCACCGGAGTCAAGCTGGCGGCGGCGCTGAAAAGCCATCCCCTGCCCTTGCCGCTGACCTTGGGCTTTGCCCTGCTGGGCCTGATCTTCATGGCCTTGCTGCACCTGCCCATGCTGGCGACCCTGATCGGCATCGGCGGCCTGAGCTGCGTGCTCACCTACCGCCGGCTGAAGCCATGAACGCGCCCTTGCATATCGTGCTGAGCTGGAACGACTGGCTGCAGCTGTTCGGCCAGTATCTGCTGCTGTCCTGCATGTCGGTGGGCGGGGCGATTTCGACCACGGCCGAGATGCACCGTTTCCTGGTCGAGCAGCATGGCTGGCTGACCCAGACCCAGTTCAATGATTCGATCGCCATCGCCCAGGCCGCACCGGGACCGAATGTGCTGTTCGTGGCCCTGATGGGCTGGAATGTGGGGCTGAACGCGGGCAGTTATGCGGCCGCCGTGCTGGGCGTGCTCGTGACCATGGTGGGCATCATGCTTCCCAGCAGCGTGCTGGCCCTGCTCGCGGCCAGTTGGGGCCACCGCAACCGCGAGCTGCGCGCCGTGCGCGCTTTCAAGCAGGGCATGGCGCCGGTGGTGATTGCGATGCTGGTGTCGACCGGTTTGATCCTGGGTGGCGCCGATCAGGATGCCGCCACGCATTGGCCATTGTGGCTGCTGTCCCTCGTGGCCGGCCTCATCGTCTGGCGCACCCGCATTCATCTGCTGTGGCTGCTGGCGGCGGGAGCGCTGCTGGGCGCCCTGGGCCTGGTCTAAGGCGCCATCCCACCGTAAACGCAAACGGCCCGCGCGGGCGGGCCATTCCGGACAGGCGGAAAGCCGCCCTTGCCTTATTCCTTGATCGATTCGATGGCGAAGGTCAGGGTCACGTCGTCGCTGACGGCAGGTGCATATTTGCCGGCATTGAACTCGGTGCGCTTGATCTTGGCCACGGCGTTGGCGCCGCAGGCGTCGCGCTTCAGCATCGGGTGCTGGGCGCAGTGGAAGGACGTCACTTCCAGCGTCACGGGCTTGGTCACGCCCTTCACGGTCAGATTGCCTTCGACCGAAGCCAGCTTGTCGCCGTTGAAGTTGAATTTGGTGGACTTGTAGGTGATGGTCGGATACTTGGCGGTGTCGAAGAAGTCCGCGCCCTGCAGGTGGCTGTTGAAGGTATCGTTGCCGGAATCGACCGATTTGCTGTCGATGGTCACGTCAACGGAACCGGTCTTGGCGGCGCGGTCGATAACGATCTTGCCGCTGGTCTTGTCGAAACGGCCCACCTGGGTCGAATAGCCGAAGTGGCTGTATTCGAAGCGCGGATAGGTGTGGTTGCCGTCGATGACGAAGGTTTCCGGGGCGGCGAAGGCGGACAGCGAGAAGCCGGCGGCCAGTGCGAGGGCGAGCAGTTTTTTCATGTGGACTCCGATTAAAAGATGGAACCGATTATGCACATGGATGAATATCCGTGTAAAACGCATAATTTACCGTTTTACTATCGAAAAAATCGATAATGCGGATGCGCCTGCCGAAACGGCAGTGCCATGATGATAACGCGGGAATGAGGAAAGCCGCCGCCCTGGCGGTTTTAAAGGTGCTCAGGCGGCGGCAGGCTGGCTCAGAGGATATTGCGGCGGGGTGGATGCGGCGGACGGTGGCGCGGGTTGCAAGAGGCGGTTCAGCAACTGCTCTTCAAGCGCGGCGAAGGCGGCGCTGCCGCGCTGGCGCGGACGTGGCAGATCCACCGGCAGATCGAGCGCAATACGGCCATCCTCGATCAACAGCACACGGTCGGCCAGGGCCAGCGCTTCCTGCACGTCATGCGTGACCAGCACGGCGGTGAAGCCGCGCTCGCGCCACAGAGACTCGATCAGCTGCTGCATCTCGATGCGGGTCAGCGCGTCGAGCGCGCCCAAAGGCTCGTCCAGCAGCAGCACATTCGGCTCGTGCAGCAGCGCGCGCGCCAGGGCCACGCGCTGGCGCTGGCCGCCCGAGAGTTCGGCCGGCCAATCGTCGCAACGGTCGCCCAGGCCGACGGCGGACAGCGAGGCCGCCGCCGCATACCAGCTGTGGCGCGCGCCCAGGCCCACGTTTTCCAGCACGCTCTTCCACGGCAGCAGGCGCGCCTCCTGGAACATGATGCGCAGCTCGGTCTCGATGCGCCCGCCCGCGATATCGACGCGGCCGGCGTCGGCCTGCTCCAGCTGGGCGATGGTGCGCAGCAGCGTGCTCTTGCCGCAGCCGCTGCGCCCGACCACGGCGACGAATTCGCCCGGACGGATGTGCAGGTCCACCTGGTCCAGCACGGGGCGCGTCTGCGCATAGGACTTGCTCAGGCCATGCAGCTTGACGCTGACGCCGAGCCGCGCGTTCAGGCTGCGCGCGCGCGGCGGCGGCGCCGGTTCGGGCGGGTCAACGTAGTAAAACAGATCGGTATCGATGGAAACCGGAGACAGAAGCATCGTTTTCTCCTTAACGGTAAGCTGGATTCCAGCTCAGGAAATGGCGCTCCAAAGCGCGCGCCAGCAGATCGGCTGCCTTGCCCAGCAAGGCGTACAGCAGAATCCCGACCAGCACCACATCGGTTTGCAGGAACTCGCGCGCGTTCATCGTCATATAGCCGATGCCCGCCTGCGCCGAGATGGTTTCGGCCACGATCAGCAGCACCCACACCAGGCCAAGCGCAAAGCGCACGCCCACCAGGATCGAAGGCAAGGCGCCCGGCAGGATCACATCGCGGTACAAGGCCCAGCCGTACAGGCCATAGCTGCGCGCCATCTCGATCAGGCTCTGGTCGGCGTTGCGGATGCCGTGATAGGTATTCAGGTAGACCGGGAAGAACACGCCCACCGCCAGCAGGAACAACTTGGCGCTTTCGTCGATGCCGAACCACAGGATCACCAGCGGGATCAGGGCCAGTGCAGGTATGTTCCGGATCATTTGCAGCGTCGTGTCGAGCAAGGTGGCGGCACTGCGGAAGCTGCCCGTCAACAGGCCAAGCGCCAGGCCGCTGCCGGCGCCGATGGCAAAGCCGGCCGCCGCGCGCCACAGGCTTTTGCCCAGGTGCTGCCACAGCTCGCCGCTGGCCGCCAGCGTATAGAAGGCCTGCGCCACCGCCCAGGGTTCGGGCAGCACCCGGCTGGACAACCAGCCGATGCGCGACGCCAGCTCCCAGGCGATCAGCAGCGCCGCCGGCAACAGCCAGGGCGCCAGCGCCGCGCGCCAGCCGGAGGACAGGCGGCTCTGCTGGATGCTGCGGCGGCCCGCGTGCTGGCTGTCCTGTCTTTCCTGATGGGGAGCGGCAGCCGCGCCGGCGCCGTTTGCAATACGCGCCCCCATTACGCGGCCTTCCTCGGCAGCAGCTCGGTCGCCATCACCTCGCCGAAAGGCCCGCTCAGCGACTGCTCGCCCGCATGCCGTCCCTTGCCCAGCAGCGGGAACAGCAGCTCGGCAACGCGATAGGATTCTTCCAGGTGCGGATAGCCGGAGAAGATAAAGGTCTCGATGCCCAGCGCCGCATATTCGCGGATGCGCTCGGCCACCGTCTCCGGCTCGCCGACCAGCGCCGTACCGGCGCCGCCGCGCACCAGGCCCACGCCGGCCCACAGATTGGGCGAGACCTCCAGCTTGTCGCGCCGTCCGCCGTGCAGGGCCACCATGCGGCGCTGGCCTTCCGAGTCCATGCGCGCAAACACCGACTGCGCCTTGGCGATCACCTCGTCGTCCAGATGGCTGATCAGCTCATCGGCGGCGCGCCAGGCTTCTTCATTGGTTTCGCGCACGATCACATGCAGGCGGATGCCGAAGCGCACGCTGCGGCCATGGCGCGCGGCGCGGGCGCGGATGTCGGCGATCTTCTCGGCCACGGCGGCCGGCGGCTCGCCCCAGGTCAGGTAGACGTCCACCTGCTCGGCCGCCAGCGCGTGCGCCGCTTCCGACGAGCCGCCGAAGTACAGCGGCGGATACGGCTTCTGCACCGGCGGGTACAGCGTTTTGGCGCCTTTCACCTGCAGATGCTTGCCATCGAAATGGAAGCCTTCTTCCCCGCCCTCGCCCGCCAGCGCGCCGCGCCAGATGCGGATAAATTCATCGGAGATCTCATAGCGCTCCGCGTGGTCGGCGAACAGGCCGTCGGCTTCCAGCTCCTGCGGATCGCCGCCCGTCACCACATTGATCAGCAAGCGTCCGTTCGACAGCCGGTCGAAGGTCGAGGCCATGCGCACCGCCAGCCCCGGCGTGGACAGGCCCGGCCGCACCGCCACCAGGAACTTCAGCTTCTTGGTCACATTGATCAGCGAGGACGCGACGATCCACGGGTCTTCACAGGAACGGCCGGTCGGCAGCAGCACGCCGTCATAGCCCAGCGAATCGGCGGCCACCGCCACCTGTTTCAAATAATCGGCATCGACCGCGCGCGCGCCCTTGCTGGTGCCCAGGTAGCGGCTGTCGCCATGCGTGGGGATGAACCAGAACACGTTCAAAGACATCATCCATCCTCCTCAAAGCTGCTGCGCCAGCAGCGCTTCCTTGACTGCGATCGGTTTCGGTATCAGCTTCAGCGCGGCGAAGGCGTCGGCCACTTTCTGCTGCTCGCGGATCACCTCATGCGAAACCGGCTTGACGCCGTAGGCATAACGCGCCGCCGCCAGCTCCACCACCGAGGTATCGAGACCGGTCTGCTGCGCCAGGATCGCCGCCACCTCCTTCTGATTGCGCTTGCCCCACTCGTCCACCGCCGCCAGCTCGTCGATGACGATGCCGACGATCTCGGGATTCTTCTGCGCATAGCTGCGCGAAGCCAGGTAGAACTGGTGGTTGGAGACGATGCCCCGGCCATCGGCCAGCACGCGCGCGCCCAGCTGCTTCTCGGCCGCCGCCAGGAAGGGATCCCAAATGGCCCAGGCGTCGACGCTGCCGCGCTCAAAGGCGGCGCGCGCATCGGCCGGCGGCAGGAATACGGGCTCGATATCGCGGTAAGCCAGGCCTGCCTTCTCCAGCGCCTTGAGCAGCAGGTAATGCACATTCGATCCCTTGTTCAGCGCCACCTTCTTGCCCTTCAAATCGGCCACGCCGCGCAAGGTGGAGTTCTTCGGCACCACGATGGCTTCGCTGGTGGGCGACGGCGGCTCATTGCCGACGTAGACCAGGTCCGCGCCCGCCGCCTGGGCGAAGATGGGCGGCGCTTCGCCCACCGTGCCGAAGTCGATGCTGCCCACATTCAGGCCTTCCAGCAGCACCGGCCCGGCCGGGAACTCGGTCCACTTGACATCGATGCCGCGCGCGGCAAGACGGCGCTCCAGCGTGCCGCGCCCTTTCAGCAAGGTCAGCGTGCCGTATTTCTGCAAGCCGATACGCAGCACCGGCCTACCCTGCGCTCGCACACCGGCGGGCATGCTGCCGGCCACGATTCCGGCCAGCAGCAGGCCCAGCGTACGGCGGCGCAACACTCTCTTGTTATGTACCTTCATATATTTTTCCTTATGCCGCCTGGCTGCCCGCGTTATAGGGGTGGTCGCGCAACGAGCGCGCCGGCAAGGCATGCGGACCGACCGCATGCACGCTGGCGCCACCGGAGCGCGTCTGGCGCAGCAGGCCGGACAACTCCTCAACGCCCGACTGCACCCGCGCCGCGATGGTCGGCGCCAGATTCAGCCCGCTATCGTCGTTCCATTGCAATTGATGCGTGGTGCAGAACACGCTGGTCAGCACGTTCTTCGCTTCCAGCGCCTGCAGCACCGGCCGCAGCGCATAGTCCAGTGCCAGCAGGTGCGACTGGCTGCCTGCCGTGGCGATGGGCAGGATGTATTTATTGGCAAGACCATTCTGCGGCAGCAAATCGAGGAAGGCTTTCAACGCACCGCTGTAGGCGGCCTTGTACACGGGCGTGGCGATCACCAGCGCATCGGCCGCCGCTACCGCCGCCAGCGCGCGGCGGATGGTCGCCTCTTCGCTGTCGCCGTGCAGCAGGGCACGCGGCGGCAGATCGCGGATATGCAGCCGCGAGTGGCGATGGCCGCGCGCCGCCAGCATGTCGCCAATGTGCAGCAGCAGGCGGCTGGAATTCGATGGAATGGCCGGACTGCCGGCCAGCAGGAGTATGCTCATCTCGTGTCCCCTTCTCGTTTCCACAAAGTTGTCGGTCAATTCAGACTACGGCGGCCGGCACAAAAGCAAAACGAATTGTTTTGCAATTCCATATGCGAAAACTTCTCCATATCCAATCGGAATAAGCAAAGAAGTAATTTGTCGTGGACTGCTGAGCTGTTAGCAGCGATACTTTTACCCTCACTATGGATACACACGATTCACCGATGACTATTCCCAGCAAGCTCCGGCCACAAGGAGCCACCCCGCGCGGCAAGGCGCTGATCCGTATCGACGCCGCCAGCAAGTCTTTCGCCCTGCCCAAGGGCGGCCGTTTCGACGCCGTGCGCAACGTCACGCTGGAAGTCAATGAAGGCGATATCTTTGGCCTGATCGGCAAGAGCGGCGCGGGCAAATCGACCCTGCTGCGCCTTTTCAACCTGCTGGAGCGTCCCGACAGCGGCAGCGTCACCATCGACGGCCAGGAGCTGACGGCCCTCGGCAAAAAAGCCCTGCGCGACGCGCGCCAGAACATCGGCATGATCTTCCAGCAATTCAATCTGCTGCAGAACGCTAGCGTTTTCGACAACGTTGCCTTCCCGCTGCGCATTCACGGCGGCCATGACAAGGCGCAGATCGAAGAGCGCGTGCGCGCCTGTCTCGACCTGGTGGAGTTGGGCGACAAGGCCGACACCTATCCGGCCCAGCTTTCCGGCGGCCAGAAACAGCGCGTGGCGATTGCCCGCGCCCTGGCCAGCAAGCCGGCCGTGCTGCTGTGCGACGAACCGACTTCCGCGCTGGATGCGGAAACCACGCGCGCCCTGCTGCAAACACTGAAGGATGTCAACCAGCGCCTGGGCGTGACCATCGTCATCGTCAGCCACGAGCTGGACGTGCTGGGCGAAATCTGCAACCGCGTGGCGGTGATCGAGGATGGCGCCGTGGCCGAAGAATTTGAACTGCATGATGGCGACGATACGCCGCGCAAGACGGCGCTGGGTCGCGAGCTGCTGCAGTATGCCCGCGCCGCCGGCGCCCCTTCCACCTCCGCCGCCAAGGAGGCCGCCCATGTTTGAAAAACTGCTCCCCCTGCTGCCTGAACTCTGGACCGCCCTGGGCGAGACCATGACCATGCTGGGCATCGGCCTGTCCGCCGCCGTGCTGATCGGCGGGCCACTCGGCATCCTGCTGTTCCTGGTATCCGAAGGCCAGTCGCTGCAAAACCGTCCCGCCGCCACGATTCTGGGCTGGCTGGTGAACACGGTGCGCTCCTTCCCCTTCATCATCCTGCTGGTGGCCCTGACGCCGCTGACGCGCATCCTGGCCGGCACCTCGATCGGCCCGCTGGCCGCCGCCGTGCCGCTGTCCTTCGCCGCCATCCCCTACTTTGCCCGCCTGGTGGAACAGAACCTGCGCGAAGTGCCGCGCGGCGTGATCGAAGCGGCGCACGCCATGGGCGCCAGCGAGCTTCAAATTGTCTTCCATGTACTGCTGGTGGAGGCCCGCTCCGGCCTGGTGCTGGCGCTCACGGTGCTGTCGATCAGCTTCCTCTCCTACTCCGCCGTGGCCGGCGTGGTGGGCGGCGGCGGCATCGGCGACCTCGCCATCCGCTACGGCTATTACCGCTTCGAGACCGACGTGATGGTCATTACCGTCGCCATCCTGATCGCCATCGTTCAAGTCATCCAATTCGGCGGCAACCGCCTCGCCAAACATCTCGACAAACGTTAAGGAAAACCATGTCCCGACTTTTCAGCACCCGCCGCAACCTCATTCTCGGCGCCCTTGCGCTGGCCTTCGCCGCCGGCAACGCCGCCGCCAAAGATCCGAAGGAGCTGGTGATCGGCACCAGCGCCGGCAAGTACGCCGACCAGCTCAAGATCGGCATCAAGCCGATCCTGGAAAAACAGGGTTACAAGGTCAAGATCGTGGAGTTCAACGACTATGTGCAGCCGAATTTCGCCCTGGCCGAAGGCTCGCTGGACGCCAATGTGTTCCAGCACATCGTCTACCTGAACAAGTTCGCCACCGAACACAAGCTGGCCCTGTCGCCGCTGATCACCATCCCGACCGCCGCCATCGCGATCTACAGCCGCAAGCACAAATCGCTGAACGAGGTGAAGGAAGGTTCGACCGTCGCCATGCCGAATGACCCGACCAACCAGGCGCGCGCCCTGGTGCTGCTGGACCAGCTGGGCTGGATCAAGCTGCGCGCCGGCGTCGATCCGCTGCGCGCTTCCGAACGCGATGTCGCCACGAATATCAAGAAGGTCAAGCTGATCGCGCTGGAAGCTGCCCAGCTGCCACGCTCGCTGCAGGACACCGACTACTCCTTCATCAACGGCAATTACGCCGAAGCCTCGGGCATCAGCCTGGCCGAAGCGCTGATCACCGAGAAGATTTCGCCGAGCTACATTAACCTGGTCGCCGTGCGCACGGCCGACAAGGACAAGCAGTTCGCCAAGGACATCGCCGCCGCCTACCGTTCGCGCGAATTCCTCGACATCACCAACAAATACTTCAAAAACTACTCCAAGACCGACTATCAGCAGGCCATGGAAGCTGCGGCAGTGAAGAAATAAGCCGGCGCAAGCTGATTGAAAAAAAGGGACGGCTGCGAAGCCGTCCCTTTTTTCATTTGCGGCCCGCCGCTTCGCGTTGATCTAGCAGTCGTTGCGCATCTGTGCCTGCGACACATTGCTGTTGGCCGGCACGCTCTGCGTCAGCCACACATTACCGCCGATGGTCGAGCCGGCGCCGATGGTGATGCGGCCCAGGATCGTGGCGCCGGCGTAGATGACGACATCGTCTTCCACGATCGGGTGGCGCGGCGTGCCCTTGATCAGCGCACCCGAGTCGTCGGCCGGGAAACGTTTGGCGCCCAGGGTCACGTGCTGGTAGAGGCGCACGCGCTGGCCGAGGATGGCCGTTTCGCCGATCACCACGCCGGTGCCGTGATCGATGAAGAAGCTGGCGCCGATCTGCGCGCCCGGATGGATGTCGATACCGGTCAGCGAGTGGCTGATGTCGCAGATCATGCGCGCAATAAATGGCGAACCAAGGCGCTGCAAGCGATGCGCCAAGCGGTAATGCAGGATGGCGATGGTGCCGGGATAGCACAGCATGATCTCGGCGATCGAAGTGGCTGCCGGGTCGCCCGCATACGCGGCCTGCACGTCCGACACCAGCAAGGCGCGGATCTCCGGCAGGCCGGCCGCGAACTCGCGCGTGATCTCCTGCGCCTTGTGCGTCAGCTCCGCTTCATCGAGCGTTTCGGTATCGGCCGAGAACAGCAGCCCGCGCCGCACCTGCTCCGTCAGGCGGTTCAGCGTGGTGTTCAGCGTGTCGCCGACAAAGTAGTCGATGCTCTCGTCGGTCAGGTTCGGCCGCCCGTAATGGGTGGGAAACAGCACGGCCGACAAACCGTTGACAATGGTTTGCAGCGCCTCGCGCGACGGCAGCTCGCGCACCCTGCCCTGGTGGCGGATATTGTGCGTGGCTTCGCGCGATACACGCAGCTGGTGGACGATGGAATCGAGATTCCATTGGACCGGCTTGACGCCGGTACCGTCAAAAGTATCGATGGTCATGGCTAAAATATAAACGCAATTGTTCAGCTTAATGGAAGCCGCAGTGCAAAACGAAGGAAGAATTTCAGCAATCGATATGCACAATTCGCATATGCAAATCCCTATCCGCAAGCAAGCCACTGCCAGCTGGCGTAAAATACGTCCCTAACCAATCCTAGCTTATCCATGAATATATTGCTGACGCTCCTGTTGGCGGGCTTGACCATGGTCGGTCCACTCGCCATCGATACCTATTTGCCTTCTTTCCCCGCCATCGCGCAAACTTTCGACGCCAGTCCGATTGCGATCCAGCAGACGCTCAGCCTCTTCCTGTTCACCTTCGCTTTCATGATGCTGTTCTACGGCACCCTGTCCGACAGTTTCGGGCGGCGGCCGGTGATCCTGGTCTCGCTGGTGCTGTATATCGTGGCCTCGGTCGGCGGCGCGATTGCCGGCTCGCTCGGCTTCCTGCTGGCTTGCCGCGTGCTGCAAGGCCTGGCCTCGGGCGCCGGTTCGGTGATCGGCCGCGCCATCGTGCAGGACCGCTTCACCGGCGCCGAAGCGCAGAAGATGCTGTCGAATATCATGATGTTCTTCGGCCTCGCGCCTGCGATTGCGCCGATCCTGGGCGGCTGGCTGCAAGTCAGCTTCGGCTGGCGTTCGATCTTCTGGTTCCTGGCCGCCTTTGGCGTGGTGATGTTCATCGCCGTCTACCGCTGGCTGCCCGAGAGCCTGGCCGTGAAGGACCGCCACCCCCTGCACCTTGGCACCATCGCCGGCAATTACTGGAAGGTGCTGCGCAACCGCAAATTCCTGATGCTGGCCGTGGCCCTGGGCCTGGCCTTCGGCGGCTTCGCCCTGTATATCGGCTCGGCGGCCTACTTCATCATGACCATCCTGCATCTGCCGGAGACGGCCTTCGCCTGGCTCTTCATTCCGCTGATCAGCGGCATGGTGATCGGTTCCGGCATGGCCGGCAAGCTGGCGCACCGCTTCTCGCAACCGGCCTTGGTGTGGATCAGCTATGCGGGCATGGTGGCGTCGGCGCTGGTGAACGTGGCCTATAACTACTTCTTCACCGCCGAAGTGCCGTGGGCCGTGCTGCCGCTGTTCTTCTACTCGCTGGCGCTGGCCATTTCCATGCCGCCGATGTCGCTGATGGCGATGAATATGTTCCCGCAAAACAGCGGCCTGGCGGCCTCGATGCAGTCCTTCATCCAGATGACCTTGTTCGCCGCCGTCTCCGGCCTGCTGGCGCCGCTGCTCTTCGACAGCGCGCTGAAATTGGCGGTGGGCGTGGCCGTCCTGCTGCTTGTAAGCCTGCTGGCCTGGGTGCTGGCGCTGCCGGAGAAAAAAGCCGCTTAACGCGGCGCAAGCCAGCGCCAAGGTGTCAAGGCCAGGGCGCTGGCGTCACATCCTCATATTGCGGGCCGCCCTGCCCGGGTTCCGGAACGTTCTGCTGCGGCACCAGATGCAGGCGCTGGCCCGGCGGCAGGCCAAGGCTCAGAATCTCCTTGCGGCTTTCCACAAAGTCGGATGAGCTCAACGGATGCGCCGCATCAGGCCAGTTCGCAACCGCCCAGTCCTGCACGGCTTCAAAGCGACGCCACACTTCGGCAATGAATTGACGCCGCTGCTCATCGTTCATATCGCTGTTTCCCATATCCGCCTCCCGCAAGAACTTGCAGCGTAGACGGGCGCACCAGCAGCATCTGTACGCCAGCGCACGATAGGCGCTCAACTCTCGTTTGGATCAGCTCAATATCATCTACAGCATTTCAAACGGCGGAACCGGTAATCCGGCTGCTGTGGCCCGCCACAATCGCCCATTTGCCGTCCGCGGAATTACGCCAGACGCGGGTATAGCGTAAATCCTCGCTAAACGCGTAGCCGTCATAGCTGCCTGCGACCGCCATCCTCACCGATACGATAGCCAGTAGCGCATCGACTTGAATGTGCTGCTCCGAAGCGTGCAACTGGCTGATTTTCAGTACTCCAGATCGATGCAGAGCGAGATCGTCTTCCTTCCCACACAACTGTCCAAAATGGTTCGTGAAAAGCAGCTCGGGAGAAATCAGCTCATCCAGCACAACCTGGTCTGATACCAACATGGCGAGCCGCAAACGTTCCTCGACAGCCCTTATCTGCTCCTTTAAATCGGAGGCCATAGCAAACCCATAGTAATATCAAACAAAATTTGGACGGCCAAGGATGCGCATCAGATGCAGAACCTTGGTTCAACGATATACATATTTATGCAGCCAATTACCCACCTGCTCATTGATAATACCCCTCATCCACCCGCCAGTTTTGCTGTACCGGAGATGAGCCTGAGTTCAAGCCGCGCGACAATGATCGCACATATTTTTTCGTTCAAGATAAATACAGCCTATTTAATCGAATATCTGGAGCCGGCGTATTTGGCATGGGTAGCGGAATCGAAAGAGGATAACGAACAGCATGGGGAGCCGCAAGATGATCTGGCCAGAGCAGGCTATCCTAGCCTGGCTGAATTGCTGAAGAATCCCGCGCTGTCGGAACTGGTCGTGGGACACTATCTTTTGCAGGAATCTTTGGGCAAGCTCGCATGGGATGGCATCAGCCCCATTCAATATTGGCTGGATAAGGTGGTACTTTGCGAAATAGAAGCCGAGTTCATCACGCTATCGGGGATATGCTATAGCAAGCCAGCAAATCAAGGGAATTGATTGTGGCACACCATACTCTGGCAACAAGTAATAACTACTCCATCCAACATGAATATGAGCTTGCACACCTATGCCTGTCCGATGGGAGGAAAGTCGTAGTCGGCGATTTTTATGGTGATCCCCAGGCAGCGCTGATCGACGCGGATGAAAAATGGTGTGCCATCGGGGGATGCGGTCTGATTATCTATCGGCTTGCGGAACCATTCGATGAATACGCGTATGGCAAGCCAAGCAAACAATACCGGGAATTTCATCGGGAACCTCCCGACGTCTTCTGGATAGAGGAAATCACGCAACTAAGCGCCCATGAAATCGCGCTAAGGCTTGATAGCGGTGCGGTCCAGCTTATCAGGCTTCCAAATTTTGACGAGAGCGCGTAAGCGGGGTTTCAGATGCCTCGGCCAGTTTCAAGGCATAGGCCTGGATTGCCGCAGCGGCAGCCTGTGGCGCTATCTGCAAAAGAAAATGGGGGCCGTCGAGGGCCAATATCTGCGTTGCGGGATAGGTGGACGCGATATGCCGTGCAGCAGCGGCCGGCACCACGCGATCATGCCTGGCCTGCAGGTAAAGCAAAGGCGTTTGCAGCCGGCGCAATTGGGCGCTGACGTCAACCGCCAGAACCGCCTTCAGCCGGGCGCGGAAAGCCGCCGCCGAGACCTGGGCCAGCGCGCCATCCAATGCGGCACGCCATTGGGGATTGGCGAACCGGCCCATCAGGAAATAGCTCAGAACAGCGTTGGGCAGCAATTTGACGGGCAGGATGTCCGCCAGCCGGCGCAGCGGCTTGAACAGTGGATGGGGATTGCGCGCAAAGGTGCTGCAGAGTATGACGCCCAGCAATCCGGCAGACTGCGAGGCAGCGAGGGAAATGGCGATTGGTCCCGAAAACGATTCGCCGAGCACAATGAATTTCCCTTCCGCCGGCAAGGCTTGCCGGGCGACTTCCGCCAGCTCCAGGTAACCGAGCGCCTGGTCGCAGGGATAGGCAACGCAGCGGATATGGAAACTGCCGCCCAGCGCCGCGATCAAGGGTTCGAACAGGGTTGCCGTGCCATCCATGCCGGGCAGCAGGACGAGGGTCAGCTTGGCCTTGGCTTCTGCCATCCTACACCGGCCGGATCTTGTAAGCGCAGCGGCGCGCGCCGTTCAGCACATGTTCGTAGCGCTCGACCTTGCAGTCCGGCCCCAGCACGCGCTGGAAGACATCCAGCTCGGAGCGGCAGAATTTCTGGCATTCCTTGGCCGCCGCACAGATCGGGCAGTGGTTCTCGACCAGCACCACGCTGCCGTCCGGCTGCGCTTCCGATTCAGCCATATAGCCTTCGGCCTCGCGCACCGTCGCCAGGGCGGCAACGCGCTCGGGCAGGCCGCCGGCGCTATCGATATGATTGCGGTAAAGCTCTTCGCTGGCTTGCTCGCGCGCCGCGATCAGCTTGTCCAGCCCTTCCTCGCCGAACAGGCTGCGCACCTGGGTAATCAGCTGCAGGGTCAGGTCGGCGTGGCGGTCGGGGTAGCGCGCGTGGCCGGCGGCGGTGAGCAGCCAGCGGCGTGAGGGACGGCCCACTTTCTCGGCAACGTCCTCGAACGTCACCAGCCCTTTTTCCTGTGCCGTTTCGAGCTGGCGGCGCGCGCCCATCGAGGTCAGATCGAGTGTTTCGGCCAGCTGCTGCGCGGTCTGCGGGCCGCGCGTCTTGAGCAGAAAAAGGATGTGGTCAGCAGTATTCATTCTTATAAGTTATTACAGCACGGCCGGCGCCGCAGCCAGTTGCGTACGCCAGCCCTGGATGCGCCAGGCCGCCCACAGCGCCAGCGCGGCGCCCAAACCGAGGATCAGGCGCGTATTGAGCAAGGTGAGCACGGAACCAGCCAGCGCCATCAGGATGTTCGCCAGACAGAACGTGGTCGCCAGCAGCCCCATCACGGCGCCCTGTCCATGGGCGCTGAAGCGTTCGGCCGACCAGGCCTGCACTACCGCATTGTAAAACGCGTTGGGCACGCCGAACAGCATAATTGCGGCCATTCCGAGCCAAATATTGCCAAAAGCGACCATCGCCACGACCACGCCAATGCCAGCGGCATACCAGACAGCGCGCTTCAGCGGTTCATGGCGGCTGGGATTGCCCGCAAAAACGGCAGTCAGCGTCATCAGACCGCACAGGCCGACATTGAAGAAAGCGATGCTGCGCGCATCGTAGTTGGCGTTTTCCACCAGCCACAGCGGGTAGAACTCGTAGAAGGCGGTGACGCCGCAGGTCAGCGCCAGCTGGATGATGAACAGGGTACGCAGCTCAGGATTGCGCAGCAGGTTGAAGGCGTGGTTGCGGCGCGCTTCCTGCCACCAGGAGGTGGTGGCCGTACTGGCTGTTTCGCGTTCCAGCGCAAGCGTCACCAGCAGCGCGCCCAGCAGCAGCGCGGCGACGGCGATCCAGAACGGCACGGTGATGCCGAAGCCCAGGGTCAGGCCGGCCAGCAGCGGGCCGAACAGCCAACCCAGGTGGAAGGCGCCGTTCAGCCAGGACAGGGCGCGGGCGCGCAGCGGGCCTTCCAGCTTTTCCGCCAGCAGGGCGCGGGCAACCGCGCCATTGCCTTCCAACAGTCCCGTGATAAAGCGCGCCACGATGAACAGGGGATAGGATTCCAGCACCATGGCGCCCGCCGTCGCGGCATGGCCGATGGCGGCGCCCACCGTGGTCAGCAGTAGCACCGAGCGGCGGCCATAGCGGTCGGACAGGGAGCCAAGCACAGCCGAACCGATCAGCAAACCGAGCGGGTTGATCATCAAGGCCAGGCCGAACAGCAGCTTGGGCGGCAGGCCGAGAAACTGGGTCAGGCCGTTGCCGGAGTCGGTCGCAAACAGCGGCGGCAGAATGGGATATGGGAGGGAGGTACCCGTGGTGGACAGCAATGCCAGCAGGCAGGCCGCCGTAATCAGGAGGATGTTTTTCATGACCGAGATAAATAAACAAATCGTTTTACAAATATACCGCTAACGCGGCATTAAGTAAATTTTTTTGTTTATTTATGCTCGATCCGGCGTGGCGCAGGCCAGCGCCGCGGCAGCAATGCCGGACAGGCTTAGTCGGCCGCCGCCACCTTGCGGTAGCCCACGCCGATGCGGTTCCAGCTATTGATGGCGTTGATGGCCATGGTGACGGCCACCGATTCCGCCGGGCTGAACTCGGCCAGCAACGCCTTGTAGTCGGCATCCGGCGCGTGGGTGTGGCTGAGGTCAGTCAACGCCTCGGTCCAGGCCAGGGCGGCGCGTTCGCGCGGCGTGTAGAACGGGGCTTCGCGCCACACCAACAGGGAATACAGGCGGCGCTCGGTCTCGCCGGCCTTGCGCGCATCGGCGGCATGCAGGTCGACGCAGTAGGCGCAGCCATTGATCTGGGAGGCGCGCAGACGGATCAGCTCCAGCAGCGATTCTTCCAGGCCCAGCTTGTTGACGGCGATCTCGAAGTTCAGCAAGGCCTTGTAGGCTTCGGGATTGGCTTTGTGGTAGTCCAGACGTGGTTCCATTTTCTTCTCCTTAAAAGTGGGCACTGCATGGACTCCATTCTAGGGGGAGGCAGAGCGCACAAAGGAGCCAATTTTCTGAAAAATAGGCAGTCCAATGCCGGATTTTGGAGGCCAATGCTTGCCAAAGCCGGCCGGAACAGGCAGGCTTTGGCCATGGAATTACATATCGTGATGGAAGGAAGCCGCGATCTGGCGGGCCAGCTTTACCGCCAGCTCAGCGAGGCGATCCGCAGCGGCCGTCTGGCCGACGGCGCCCAACTGCCGCCGACCCGCCTGCTGGCCGGGCAGTTGGGCCTGTCGCGCAAGACGGTCTCGCAAGCCTATGCCCGCCTAAGCCTGGACCAGCTGCTGGTCGGCAAAGTCGGCGCGGGCAGCTATGTGCAGGCGCCGCCCGCCGCCCTGCCCCGTCCGCAAACCATCCAGGACCTGGCCAGCGCCGACATGCTGCGCCACTGGGAAGAGCTGGGCAAGCCGCTGCGCAAAATGAAGATCGCCAGCTCGCGCTATGAATTTGTGGGCGGCCGCTCGACGCCCACGCACTTCCCGGCCGAAGACTGGCGGCGCTGCGTGCTGCATGGCCTGCGCCAGGAAGCGCTGGCACGTGGCCGCTACAGTCCGCCCGAAGGCATCCCCGCCTTGCGCCAGGCGATTGCCCATCATGCCTCCTTCAGCCGGGGCGTGCTGTGCGGCGCCGGGGAAGTGGTGGTCACGAATGGCGCCCAGCAAGCGCTCGACCTGCTGGGACGCACCCTGCTGGCGCCAGGCAGCGTGGTGGCGGTGGAGGATCCCGGCTATCCGCCGGCGCGCCTGATTTTCAGCAGCCATGGCGCCGAGGTGCGCAGCGTGCCGGTGGACGAGGAAGGCATGCGCGTCGACCTGATTCCGGCCGATGCCCGTCTGATCTATGTGACCCCGGCCCACCAGTTCCCGCTGGGCATGCCGATGAGCATGGCGCGCCGCGCAGCCTTGCTGGCGCGCGCCCGCGACATCGGCGCCATCGTCATCGAGGACGATTACGACAGCAGCTTCCGCTACCAGGGCCGCGCCACCGACTCGCTGCAAAGCATGGACCGGCACGGCATCGTGGCCTTCGTCGGCACCTTCTCCAAGGTGCTGGGACCGGAACTGCGGCTCGGTTATATCGTGCTGCCGCCCGCCATCCAGTCCGCCCTGCTGCTGGTCAAGCGCTTGAGCGACTGGCACACGCCGACCCTGAGCCAGCATGCGCTGGCCAAGTTCATCGCGGATGGCAGCCTGGCGCGCCATATCCGGCGCTGCCATGCGGTATATGCCGCGCGGCGCGCGCGCCTGCAGACGCTGTTTGCCAGCGAACTGGCACCCTGGTTCAAGCTGGTGCCGGCCACGGCGGGCTACCATCTGGCCGCCCTCTGCGTGCGGCCGTTGGATATGGAGCTGCTGGTGCGTGTCGCGCACCGCGCCGACGTCGGCCTGTATTCGCTGGCGCAGTTCTATGCCGAGGCGCCGCCCCTGCCTGGCCTCTTTATGGGCTATGGCGCCATCGACCTGCTCGATATCGATATCGCCATCGGCCGCCTGCGCGAAGTGCTGCAGCAGATGGAGTGAAGCCGGTCAGCGCGCGTGCTGCTGCACCCAAGCCAGGATATTGTTGAGGTCCATCGCGCCCGGCTGGCGCGCCACTTCGCGTCCGCCCCTGAACAGGGCCAGGGTCGGAATGCTGCGGATGGCGTAGCGCGCCGCCAGATCCTGGGCCTCCTCGGTATTCACCTTCACCACGCGCAAGGCCGGTTCCAGGCGCTGCGCCGCCTGCGCGTAGAACGGCGCCATCTGGCGGCAGGGACCGCACCAGGGCGCCCAGAAATCGACCAGTACCGGCAAATCGCTGCGCTCGATATGCTTGAGGAAGCGCGCGCTCGACAAGTCCACCGGCTGCCCGGCGAACAGCGGCTTCTGGCATTTGCCGCAGACCGGCTCCTCGCGCAGGCGGGCGGCGGGAACCCGGTTGACCGCGTCGCAATGGGGGCAAACGATGTGCAGCGCCTCGGCTGGCGCGGAGCTTGAAGTAGTCATAGGGTTTCCATCCTTGTGGGGCGCAGTGTAGCGAAGATTTCGCTTGTTTGCAGAACGGCCGCGCCCGATAATCGGACCCTATGCCTGAGCTGGGAGGACGCATGCAATTCCTGACGACCGAGCGTTTGCATATTGCCTACAGAGAATACGGCCCGCCGCAAGGCGCCCCGGTCTTTCTGCTGCACGGCTGGCCCGACGATGTGCATACCTGGAATGCGCTGGCGCCGGCCTTGGCCGACCAGGGCTACCGCGTGCTGGTGCCCAGCCTGCGCGGCAGCGGCGATACCCGCTTCCGCGACAGCGCGACCCCGCGCAGCGGCCAGCTCAGCGCGCTGGCCCAGGATGTATTCGATATGGCGCTGGCCCTGGATATCAGCCGCTTCCGCGTGGTCGGCCACGACTGGGGCGCGCGCGCCGCCTACAACGCCGCCCTGCTGGCGCCGGAAAAGGTCGAACGCTGCGTCGGCATTTCGGTCGGCTGGGGCAGCAACGACCCGCACCAGACGCTGAGCCTGGCCCAGGCGCGCAATTACTGGTATCACTGGTATATGGCGACCGAGCGCGGCGCCGGCGCCGTGCGCAAGGAAAGGCGCGAGCTGGCCCATCTGCTATGGCAAACCTGGTCGCCGGGCTGGCAATTCAATGAGGCCGATTTCCGCACCACGGCCCACGCCTTCGACAATCCCGACTGGGCCAGCGTCACCGTGCATTCCTACCGCCACCGCTGGGGCTGGGCGGAGTCCGATCCCTATTATTCGGCGCTGGAAACGGAGCTGCGGCACAATTCCATCATCGCCGTGCCGACCTTGACCCTGCACGGCGCCCTCGATGGCGCCAACGGCCCCGCCACCTCCGAGCAGCGCGAACACCTGTTTTCCGCCCCCTACCGCCGCGTGCTGCTCGATGGCGTCGGCCATTTCCCGCAGCGCGAGCAGCCGGCGCTGGTGGCGCAGGAAGTCATTGCCTGGCTGCGCTGAGCGCGCAGCGCGCCTCGCGCAATGGCTTTACAGGCAACATTATTTCCATAGTACAATCTTTCCTCACCTGAGTGATTGCGAAAGGAACTATGGCTGCTGTGACTTGTCTGCAAAAAATTCTGTTCGGCCCGCCTGGCTGCGGCAAGAGCTTCCGCGTCAGGAAAATCGCCGAAGAGGAACTGAGCATCACCGTGCCCGGCCCGCACCTGATCGAAACCACCTTCCATCCGGAATATGGCTATGGCGACTTTCTCGCCAAGCTGCTGCCGCAGACCAGCAAGTATCAGCAGAAATACCTGCTCAGCGCCGCCGGTCCGATCCCCGCCACCACCATCCAGGAAGAGGTGGAACGCTCTTCCATCGAGTACAACATCCACACCGGCCCGCTGCTCAAGGCGCTGGCCCTGGCCTATGCCGACCCAAGCCAGAATGTCCTGCTGGTGATCGATGAAATCAATCGCGGCAACTGCGCCCAGATCTTCGGCGATATCTTCCAGCTGCTCGACCGCAACGATAGCGGCCGTTCTGAGTACGGGGTGGAGCTGTGCCAGCTATTTCACGGCGCCCTGCAGAACGAGCTGAAACGCCTGGGCGCCCCGGCCAGCGCCTGCCCCGCGCAAAAACTCTATCTGCCGCCCAATCTGTCCCTGATCGGCACCATGAACACCAGCGACGAATCGGTGTACTACATGGACAGCGCCTTCAAGCGCCGCTGGGACTTCGCCTTCATGCCATGGAGCGGCCAGCCGGGCGGCGCTTGGCACGAACGCCAGCGCACCCTGCCGGTCGAGGGCTGCGGCGCGGACTGGATCGAGCTGCTGACGCGGCTCAACGACTATATTGCCGGCAGCTTCCGCGGCCGCAATATCGACGACAAGCAGATTGGCCTGTGGTTCGTCAAAGTGCCGGTCAGCGCCGAGGAAAAGCTGGAGCAGCCCCTGCAGACGCTCAAGACGCAACTGGTGCCCCTGGTCGGCAAGGCAAGCCATAGCGACTGGGTCAAGCTGTTCCCCAACGCGGAGAATTACGGCTACGGGAATCTGCAGACCATGAGCGCCCGAACCGATTTCGAGGCCTTCGGCATCGGCTGGCCGGACGATGTCAATCCGTATCAGCCGGAGCTGCTGGCGGACACGCTGATCGAACATATCGACAGCTTCCTGAAAAGCCCGCGTCCCGGCATCACGCTGGAAACCATCCGCAACAAGCTCATGTTCTTCCTCTGGGATAATGTGTTCGCGCGCGACCGCAGCCCCCTGTTTGCCTTGCTGCGGCTGGGCGGCATGGCCGGCGAAGACCCGCGCACCTTCGGCGAATTCGCCACGCCGGTGCACGCGGCCATGCTGCTGGCCGGCCTGCTGAAACCGGCCGAGACGGCCAGCGCGTGAAGCCAGGCGTGAAGCACAGCGGCTGGCAGTTTGAGCTGGAAGCGGCTACGCTGGACTGCACCAGCGAATCCTATGTCGGCCTGGTGCGCAATGCGGACGGCAGCGCCAGCCTGCGCCTGCCCTATGGCTATCGTCCGCAACCCGGCGACAGCAAGGAGCACTGCCTGGGCCATCTATCGCGCGTGCTGGCCCGCTTCGCGCGCGAGTATCCCAAGGAGAACACCAGCAAGCGCGACGGCTATCTGAGGGCGGCGCAGGGACAGGCCATCCAGCCCAGCCGGGAACAGGATCTCGATTACAGCAAGCTCGCCAGCCATATCGCGCTGATCCGGCGCATGAGCGATCCCAGCCTGCTGGCCCTGGTGCGCGCGCCCGGCCTCGCACCCAGCTTCGATGCGCGCCACATCAGCCGCAATCTGGAACGCGCCGTCTACCTGCCGGACCACACGCCCTACTTCGATACCATGCTGGTGCAGCCGGCGCGCCTGCAGCGCACCAGCACCGACCTGGTCGGCCTGGCCTGCTGGATCGCCCTGGACGCGCTGCACCATCTCTTCCCCGCCGCCGCCGACCAGGAAATCGCGCCCAGCCTGCTGGAAGAATGGGAAACCCTGGCCGCGCGCTTTGCCGACAGCCAGCATCTGCCCAGGGACGCCTCCCTGTTCGGCGCCGGCCACGAAACCACCCTGTCCCAGTTGCAGGACGCCTTCGACGCCGCGACCGGCAGCACGCCGCCCGTACATGCCGAGGCGCGCGAGCTGGCCGACACGCTGGACCAGGTGCTGCATTGCTCCGCCAACGCCGGCGGCGGCGACATCTTCGGCCTGCAAGGCTTCTACCGCGTCTGGGAAGCGGCATGCCTGCACTACGCACTGGCCCATTTTGGCGCCGCGCGCATCCTGAGTTGCGACCATGAGCTGCTGCACCACGCCACAGCGGTCCAGCGCCAGCGCTGGACGCGTGCGCGGCATGAGCTGTTCGCCTGGAACGGCACCGCCCGCCGTCCCGACCTGGTGGTCGAGGGCGAGGACGGACGCCTGCTGCTGATCGATTTCAAATATTCCGCCGCCTACGCCCAGGACGCCTTTTTCAAGTCCAGGCCGGCTCCACCAAGCACCAGGCAGCAGCCGAAAACCTGGCAGGACTGGCGCAAATTTTGCGAACAGGCCAAGCTGCACCAGGACGTTGCCAGCCTGGAGGCCTACCGCTGGCTGCTGATGCAGCGCCATCTGAAAAGCCATGAGGAAAGCCGGATCGACGTCGAAATCTGGGTGCCGGGGCTGGAAGACAGCCAGCGCGCTTGCGCATGGCAAGCCTGGGGCGAGACCGGCCGCCTGCCCGGCACGGCTTTCCACCAGTTGTCCGTGCGCACCCAGGCCACGGCCGGCATCCTGCAACACTACACCGCCGGCTTCCGCCTGTTCGCCTGATCCCGGTCCACTGTTGCGCGCTGGCGCTGAATTTGATGCGCCGTATCATGCGGGCGGCCGTCCCCGGATTATGCTATTTTGACTTTTCCCCCGCGAGGAATCGCCATGGAAGAACTGAGGACGTTCGATTCGGTCTACTGGATTTTGCAGGCGCTGACGATCGCCGTGCTGGTCATGCACGCCCTGGCCCTGATCCCGCAGTGGCATGCCGACTATTACAATCCGCGCTTCATGCGCCGCACCAGCTGGGGCATGATGTTCGGCATCGCCCAGGGCTTGCTGCTGATGCTAAGCATGGAGAATATTCCGCAGCTGGCGCAGTTTTCGCGCGAAACTTTCAGCACCACGCTCTGCCTGGGCCTGGCTCTGGCGCTCAATCTCTATGTGGCTCTGCAGAATGTGCTGGCGGCGCTGGCCTACGCCGAGCTGCACCATGGCAGCGCGGTGATGGCGCAGCGCATGAGCGCGGGCGTGCGGCCGGCCTTGTGCGGCAGTGCCCTGTTCTCGGCCGCCGCCTATCTGAGCATCCGCGTCTGGCTTTAGCCTCAATCCGTGCGGCCGGCGCTCGCATCCGGCCACACCACTCTCTCGTCGACCGAATACAGGCGGCAGGGCTGCTCGCTGGACGACTGGCAGGCCGCCAGCGCGCGCGCTTCCGGCTCCTCGCCCTCTTCCGCCCAGCCCCAGGCGCCGCTGGCGGAAATGGCGAAAGCGCGCGGCGTCATGCGCTTGAGGAAGGCGCGGTATTGCTCGCGCCCGCGCTCCGGCACATAGGGCAAGGCGGCCACATCCTCCAACGCGGCGTAATGGCTGGCCGGCGCAGGCGGCGTGTCGGCCAGCGCGTACACTTCGCGGAACGGCATGCCGATCGATTGCAGGAAGCGCTCGGCATGGGGCAGCCAGATTTTCTCGCCGTCGCGGCTGGCCAGCATGCGGTGGGCGTCGTTCTTGAAGGCGCCATAGGACAGCAGCTGGGCCTTGCCGCCACCGCGCGTGTAAGCCTGGTGCAGGCGGCTGACCAGGGGCGGCGCGAAGAAGGAATCGTTGGCGCCATATAGCCACAGGCTGGGCAGGCGGCTGCGCCGGCCGTAATCGGCGAAGGCTTGCACCAGCGCCTGCTGCCAGTCGCAGCTGCCGCCGATGGTGCGCAAGCCGCCGGCGAAATTGAGCACGCCGCGCACGCCGGGAATATCCTGGGTCGCCAGGGCCATGCTGGCCAGGCCGCCATAGGATTGGCCGGCGACCACGATGCGGCGGGCGTCGATCCAGGACTGCTGGCTGGCGTACTCCAGCACGTCGGCGATGTCGGCGGCCTGGGCGTAGCCGTTGGCCGTCATATTGCAGCCGAAATCGCTGTAGCGGCCGCTGGAATTGGCAAAACCGGTGCGCATGGGGACCAGTACCGCATAGCCGCGCCGCACGAAGGCGGCGGCCATATACACGAAGCGGTCGCGCCGCTGCAGGCGCGGATTGCCGGGCGCCTTGCCGTGGTTGATGACGAGCAGGGGGAACGGACCGGACCCATCCGGCTTGAACAGCGTGGTTTCCAGGCGCTCGCGTCCGCCGGCCCCGGCCGGCAGCATGAGAATCTGCTCGTTCAGGCGTGCATCGAGCGGCGCCAAGCCTGGCGCCAGGCCGGCCGCAGCCCATGCACCGTGCGCCGGCAAGCCGCAGGCCAATGCCAGCAGCAGGCCAGCCAGACGGCGCACAGGCCTTAGCGGCAAGGCGGGGCGGCGCGTGGCAGGCTGGCGGCGGAAATGACGCAGGGGATTGATGGTGGTCTCCAGGCGGGCTTGGTGTGCGGCAATAATCTGATTGTGCAATCTGCCTTTTTTATAGGCAATGGCAGAACTTTAATTACGGCAGCTTTTCTTGCCGGAACTCCGGTTTTGGCGCGCTGTGGCAACACTTGCCCAGCGCAAGCTGTTGCAGGACATGCCCATTTTTTAGGCATTGACGTGCGGCAACCGGAGAATCCGTGTAGACTGTTCGCTCTTGCCTTAAGGAAATCACGTCATGGCTATTTCCGCACTCAGCGCCGGCCTGTCCGGCCTCCAAGCCAACCAGAAAGCCCTGGATGTCACGGCGCACAATGTTGCCAATGCGAACACTCAGAACTTCCAGCCGCAGCAGGCCAACTTCCAGGAAGCCAACCCGGTCGGCACTGGCGTGACCCTGTCCACCGCGGCGCGCGGCCTGGCGCAGCAAGAAGGCTTGTCCAGCGAAAACATGGCCAGGGACATGAGCAATTCCCTCGTCTACAAAGCCGGTTTCGACCTGTCCGCCAAGGTGGTGCAGGCCGCCGACGACCGCATCGGCACACTGATCGACATCAAGGCTTAACGCCGCCAGCCCGCCGCGCTATGCTGGAAGATATGCCAGCCTAGCGAGGCAACCATGACTTTCGAACTCCCTTTTTCCGACCGGGAACACGCCGCCAGCCTGCTGGCCGGGCGCCTGTCGTCCCTGCGCAGCCGGCGCCCGCTGGTGCTGGCCATTCCGCGCGGCGCCGTCCCCATGGGCAAGACCATCGCCGATGCGCTGGACGGCGAACTGGACGTGGTGCTGGTGCGCAAAATTCCATCCGCCATCGATCCCGAACTGGCCGTGGGCGCCGTGGATGAGCATGGCAACCGCGAACTGGCGCCCTACTTCCACCGCACCCGCACCAGCATGGAGTGGGTCGAGCTGCAAACCCGCGAACAGCTGGACCTGATGCAGCGTCGCCGGGCCAGTTATGGCGCCTCGCGCCGCCCGGTCGATCCGGCCGGCCGCCTCGTCATCGTGGTCGACGATGGCCTGGCCACCGGCTCCACCATGGCCGCCGCCCTGCGCGCCCTGCGCGCGCGCCAGCCCGCGCGCCTGATCGCCGCCGTGCCGGTGGCCGCGCCCGACGCCGTCGAACTGATTGCGCCGCTGGCGGACGAGGTGGTGTGCCTGGCCGCGCCCATGCATTTTCTCGCCGTCAGCCGCCACTATGACTACTTCCCCCAGATCAGCGAAGAAGAGGTGATCGCCATCTTGCGCAGCCAATAATGCTCAGCAGGTAAACCAAACCTTGCCCTGCCGCGTTGATGAACCTATCAGATTGGAGACATGCAGATGGGTGGTAAGAGCAAGCGCAGCGCAACGGCAACCGAGGCAGCCAGCCCGGATCTGGAGGTGCTGCAAAAACTGCGCATCATTATTCGTGCGGCACAGCGGCATTCGCTGTGGATAGAAAAGCAATGCGGCGTCAATGGCGCCCAGCTGTGGATCATGCAGGAGCTGGCCGAAACGCCCGACCTGCGCGTGGGCCAGATCACGGCCCGCCTGGCGATCCAGCAAGCCACCACCAGCAATCTGCTGGAAAGCCTGGTGCGCAAAGGGCATATCGTCAAAACGCGCGACCAGCAAGACCAGCGTGTGGTAAAACTCTCCTTATCCGAACAGGGCCACGCCTTGCTGGAGGCGGCGCCGAAACCGGCGCGCGGCCTGCTGCCGGAGGCACTGGCCAAGCTCGAACCCGGGCATCTGGCCAGCTTGAACAGCGGCTTGCAAGGGCTGCTGGGCAGTATCGAAGTGCTGGATGAAGGCTTCGGGCTGCAGCCCCTGCCCTTCACCATGCAGGAAAGTGGATGAGTACAGACGATAGCGACAGCAGAAAACACGAACGCCGTGCCAACGAACGGCGCGGCGACGGCCAGCAGCGCCAGCGCCGCAAGGACGACGCCCCGCGCTATCTCGATCCCGGCGAAACCGTGTTCACGCTGTGGGGCCGCGTCATCATGGCGCGCTACCGCCGCATCGCGGCCGCCGCCACCCGCCATATCATGCAGCGCCCGCTGCGCATCGGCATCTCGGCGCGCATCTTCCATCCCGAGGCCGGGGCCAAAGGCCTGCGCAGCAAGAACCTGCAATACCTGGAAGAGTCGATTGCGCAGTGGGTCATGTCGCGCGATGTGCTGGTGTTCATGATTCCGACCGTGAATACCGACGGCCTGCTCCACCCCAGCAATATCCGCCTGCGCGACTATGCGCGCCACCTCGATGGTCTGGTGCTGCAGGGCGGCGCCGACGTCTCGCCGCAAAGCTATGCCGAAACGCCGACCCGGCCCGAATGGGGCGGCGACCGCGCACGCGATATGTACGAGCTGGAACTGCTGCATGAATTCGTGGAAGCGGGCAAGCCGGTGCTGGGCATCTGCCGCGGCTGCCAATTATTGAACGTGGCATTTGGCGGCAGCCTGTATCAGGATATCGCCACCGACGTGCCGGCCGCGCTGGCCCACGTGCACGACGATTACGACCGCCACCGCCATGAGATCACCTTCCCCGAAGGCTCTTCGCTGGCGAAGATGTTCCGCGGACAGGAGCGCGGGCTGGTGAACTCCATCCACCACCAGGCCGTGAAGACGCTGGGGCGCGATATGGCGGTGGAAGCGCTGTCCCATCCCGACGGGATGATCGAAGCGATCCGCTACCGCAAGGCGCCCTTCGTCATGGGCCTGCAATGGCACCCCGAATTCCACCGCGCCGGCGGGCAGGAACTGCTGGACTGCACCGCCATCCTCGACAACTTCCTGCGCGTGGCGCGCGAGACGCGCTTCTGACCGGCCCCGTTTCAAAATCGCCGTGGCTAGGCGCGGCGACGATGACAGTGCGCCTGCACGGCGCGGCGCTGCAATGACGCCATGGACGTTTTGTGGCGGCGGCTAGCCCCGGAAGCGCGCCACCGCCGCGTCAACCACGCCCTCCACGCTGCCGCTGGCGCTGAACTGGTCGCGCAGGTACTGGGCATCGCTGCCCATATGCGTGACCTGCATCAGATGGTTCAGCGCGGGCAGGCCGCCCAGCTTCTCGGCATACGGGTCCATGCGGCGCAAGGTGGTCAGGATATCCTCGCGCAGCGACAGGCTCTCATACGTTTTCGGATGCACGATGGTGCCATCGAGGCCGAAGCGGCAAGCCTGGAAGCGGTTGTAGTTATACACCAGGTAATCGTCTTCCGCCGGCGGCGCTTCCTTGCGCTCCAGCAGGTAGGCGCACAGCGCCTGCAGATAGCAGGCCAGCGCCGCCGCCCGCTCCACCGTCAGCGGCGTATCGCATACGCGCAGCTCGATGGTGCCGAATTCCGGCTTGGGACGGATGTCCCAGTAAAAGTCCTTCATGCTCTTGATAACGCCGGTGTGCTCCATCTTGGAGAAGAAGCTGTGCTCGAACTCGTCCCAGCTCAGGACGAAAGGCGCGCGGCCGCTCATGGGGAAGGCGAACACCGAATTCAGTCGCGCCGAATTGAACAGCGTGTCGCCGCCCTGCACGAAGGGCGAGGAGGCCGACAGCGCGATGAAGTGCGGCACGTAGCGGCTCAGCGCATGCAGCAGGTAGAGCGCATCGTCGCCCGAAGCGCAGCCGATGTGCACGTGCTGGCCGAAGATGGTGAACTGCTTGGCCAGATAGCCATACAGGGCCGACACTTCCTTGAAACGCGGCTTGGCGAAGATGCGCCGCTCCGACCATTTCTGGAACGGGTGGGTACCGCCGCCGCAGATGCCGATGTTCAGTGTTTCGCCCGCCGTCACGAGGGTATCGCGGATCAGCTGCAGCTGCGCCAGCAGTTCGGCGTGGCGGGTATGCACGTCCGAGTTAATCTCGATCATGCTCTCGGTGATCTCCGGCGTCACATTGCCGGGGAAAGGCTTGCGGCTCAGGAGATGCAGCAAGTCGGGGCTGGAAGCGGTCAGGTCGAAGTCGGAAAAACTGACCAATTGCAGCTCCAGCTCCACCCCCATGGTCAGGGGTTCGGATGCTTTGAATGCTTCGAGCGCCATCTCAGTGTTCCTCCTTGCGCGTGGTTTCATTGGCCCAGATCAGGGCGCGCTGCGTGATGATGGGGCCGATCACCTCCATGAACAGGGTCATGCCCGCCAGCGCCGCCAGTTCGTCGACCAGCACGATGCCCATGCTCTTGGTCTGCTCCAGCACCAGCACCACGAACACCGACATCGGCGACAGCGCGATGCCGGTCAGCGCGCCCTTGCGCCAGGAGGTGCCGCCCACATGGGAGAAGGCCGCCACCACCGCCGCCTTGGCCAGGAAGCGCGCCGTCAGCAAGGCCAGGGCCAGCGTGGCGCCCGCCATCACGCGCTCCCACTCCAGCGTGGACACGGCGAACACGAACAGCAGCACCGTCAGCAGCTCGCCGATGGCGCCGAAATTGCGTTCGGTGCGGGCGAAGGTCACGCGGCGGTGGCGCGCCATCAGGCCGAAGGTCAGCGTGGCCAGCACCGGCGACAATTGTGCCGCATGCGTCAGCGCCACCAGCATGATGACACCCAGCGCGAAGGCCACCGTGCCATCCAGCGCCAGCGTGCCAAGCTTGCGCAGCACGGCCGGCACGACGAAGCCGAAAATGGCGCCCAGCGCGGCCGATGCCACCAGCTCGATCAGGCTGTGCGAGATCGCCTGCGGCAGGCTGCCCGAGGTATCGAAAACCCAGACGCCGACGATCACCTTGAACACGAACACGGCCAGCACGCTATTGATCGCCACCAGGTGCAGCAGGCGCTCCGTGACCTGGCCCGAGCTTTTCTGCTCGTTGATGACGCGCAGCACGCCGGCCGGCGAGGTCGACATGCCGAGCGAAGCCAGCAGCAACGCCGTCAGCGGCGGCACGCCGCTCATATGGGCCAGCTGGTACACGACGGCAAAGGTCAGCGCCGACTCCATCAGGCCGCTGACCGCGATCCAGGGATTGACGCGCAGCCAGCGCAGATTCACGCGGTAGCCCAATTCAAACAGGATCAGGCCGAAGGCCACATTGGCCAGGAAAGTAACCGGGCTGCCGCCCTCGGTGGCGAACAGCTCGGGGAAAGCCTGGGCGGCTAAAAAGCCCACCAGGCCATACACGCTGATGCGCGGCAAGGTGGTCCAGCGGTGGATGAGTTCTCCGGCCAGCCAGGCCAGGGCGATTGCGACGGGCCAGGCTAATTCGGCCGAGATGGCCTGCAAGTCCAGCGTTACCAGGAAGTCTGGCATGGTTTCCTCCTATTGTTGATTGCTTCGCGCCGGGCAGGATCGGCGACTTACATTGGCGCAAATGTAATTGATTATCCCCAATGATGCAAGCTGCACACAATTCAATAATGACTGTATTGCAATGTCCCGGACGCTGGCGCACTGTAGAGTTTGCGCCCCTGCGGCGGCGGCGCCCGCCGCGTCCTGGCGACAGGTACAATGGCGGCTTCAGAACGAAGGGACACCCATGCTCCAGCTTATCAGCGAACACGCTTGTTTCGGCGGCGTTCAGCGTTTTTACCAGCACAATGCGCGCACGATTGGCTTGCCGATGCGCTTTTCCGCCTTCATTCCGGCACAAGCCATGGACGCGCGCCTGCCTGCCCTCTTCTACCTGGCCGGTCTGACCTGCACGGAGGAAACCTTCATGATCAAGGGCGGCGCCCAGCGCCTGGCGGCCGAGCTGGGCCTGATCCTGATCGCGCCCGACACCAGCCCGCGCGGCGCCAACTTGCCCGGCGACAGCGAATCCTGGGACTTCGGCGTCGGCGCCGGCTTCTATCTCGACGCCACGCAGGAACCCTGGTCCAAGCACTACCGCATGGAAAGCTATATCCACGAGCTGCGCGAGCTGCTCGCCGCCGAATTGCCGCTCGACCCGGCCCGCATCGGCATCTTCGGCCACTCAATGGGTGGCCATGGCGCCCTGACCTTGGCCCTGAAGCGTCCCGGCGTGTTCCGCTCCGTCTCCGCCTTCGCCCCGATTGCTGCGCCTACGCGCTGTCCCTGGGGCCGCAAAGCCTTCAGCGGCTACCTGGGCAGCGACGAAAACACCTGGCAGCAGCACGACGCCAGCGCCCTGATGTCCTGCCTGCAGACGCCCTACCCCCAGGGCATCCTGATCGACCAGGGCCTGGACGATAAATTCCTCGCCGAACAGCTGTATCCGGAAGCCTTCGAAGCCGCTTGCGCCCAAGCCCGGCAGCCGCTCACCCTGCGCCGCCACGCCGGCTACGACCACGGCTACTACTTCATCGCCACCTTCATGGAAGACCACCTGCGCTTCCACGCCCGCAATCTGCAATCCTGAGCGAAGCTTGATCTCACCATGTTCAGATGATAATTTACGGTGTAAGTCCGGCGCTTTTTGGGAGCAATTATGGAAATCAGGCTGAATATTGACGACGACTTCATCGGCAATCTGGTCAAGCAGACTGGCTCCAAGCCTACCGAAATTGCCCGCGACGGCATTTCGGTCTTCAGCTGGATAGTCGGTGAAATTGCGGCGGGACGGGTCGTGCTGAGTTCGAACCAGGCTGGACAGGACGTGCATCGGCTGGTCATGGCCTCTTTGCAGCAGGTCGAAAGAAAAACGGCCGCTCGGCAGGCCGAAAACGCAACAGCCAAGACAGCGTCCGTGGAGTAATCTTGTTGAATTAACTCTGAATGAGGCTGGTTCTTTCAGCGAGCTCACATGCCCCTTGATCTGGCGACCGCTCAACCAGTTAATCCACCTACTGTGCCCGACGGCAAACTGGCTCCCTTATCAGCTGCGGGAGTCAAGCTTACGCAATGGGTTTTGCTGATTCTGGCCGCAGTCCTGGCAATCTTGCTGTTTGCCATTACGGTCCAAGAGTGGCGCGTGATCGGTATCACGTCCTCAGCCTATGCCCGAACGCTGGAACATACTGAAGCCATTCAACCTGGCATCATCAAGTCGCCATCGCTCGAAGCTGCCCTCACTGCTGTGAAGTCTCTTCAGGGTGCAGAGCCAGAGCCAGCAAAACAGGCAGCAGGGCAACTGATTGAAAATCTGAAAAAATTCAGAACCGAGCACCCGGAGCGGGCAGCCGAGGTGGACAAACTCCTTTCCGATGCCAGCGCCATGATTGCAGACGGCAAAATTGACGAAGCGCTGCGCAAACCCCTGCTTGCCAGGCTGGAGAATATGCGCCCCAACGCCGGAACCCCGGCCGAGGCATTGGATCTGCTCAGGGCGCAGCAAGAACTGCAAAAAGCATATGCCGAATCAGTTAATCAGACGCGCGAGTTCTGGAAAAGCATGGCGCAAATGATATTAATAAATCTATTGCTGCCAACGCTTACCGGCTTGCTCGGTTATGTATTCGCCTCGAAAGCGAACGACCAAGCTTAAGTCCCGCTGCTCAGAATAGCTGCTTGGCCGAATGGTTGCGCGGGGTGGCGTCTTCGTGGAACAGGTCGGCCAGGTATTCGCACAGCTCGTGTTCCGCTATATCGTGCGGTACGATGAAATCGGCCGGCCGGCGCTTGCCCTCCGCACCGAAATAGAAGCTGCGCCAGGCGCCTGGCGCGCCGCTGATGGCGATGAGGTTGCCAAAGATATTGAAGCGGAATTCCTTCATTGACGCCTTCCCATAGTAATCAATGACCACCGCCCTTGCGCGGGCGGCGATCCAATATCAGCCAATCACAGCTTGATTTCCGTACCCAGCTTTTGCAGCAATTGCGCGATCCACTGCGGATGGGCAGGCCAGGCGGGGGCGGTGACGAAGATGCCGTCGGTGATGGCGCCGTCGATGGGAATGTCGGCATAGTCGGCGCCGGCCAGCTTCACTTCCGGGGCGCAGGCGGGATAGGCGCTGATCTTGCGTCCGCGGATCACGTCGGCCGCGGCCAGCAGCTGGGCGGCGTGGCAGATGGCGGCCACCGGCTTGTTGGCCTGCACGAAGCCCTGGATCAGGCGGATGACCTGGGGATTCAGGCGCAGATATTCCGGCGCGCGGCCGCCGGCAATCACCAGCGCGTCGTAGCGCGCGGCGTCGGCCTCGTCGAAGCTGGCGTTCAGGGAGAATTGGTGGCCGGGCTTTTCGGTATAGGTCTGGTCGCCTTCGAAATCGTGAATGGCGGTCTTGACCTTGTCGCCGGCTTGTTTGCCGGGACATACCGCATGCACGGTATGCCCGACAGCCTGCAGTGCCTGGAACGGCACCATGGTTTCATAATCCTCGGCAAAATCACCCGTCAGTAACAGAATTTTCTTTGCAGCCACGGTCATCTCCTCCGGTATAAAAAACGCAATAGGAGAGACGATCATAGCCCACTTCCGTTACCGCGGGCCTGGCCGGGTTTATTTGTGCAGCACCTTGCGGATGGTTTCGGCCAGATCCTCGGCGACAAACTTGGCGACATAGGCATCGGCGCCCACGCCTTTCACATGGTCCTCGTTGGTCTTGCCGGACAGCGAGGAGTGGATCACCACCGGAATCTTGCTGAAGCGCGGATCCTGCTTGACCATGCGGGTCAGCGTAAAGCCATCCATCTCCGGCATTTCCAGATCGGTCAGCACCAGGGCCACGCGCTCGTCGACCGCGATACCCTCGGCCTTGCAGCCGTCGGCGATGTGCTGCAGCTTTTCCCAGGCTTCCTTGCCGGTCTTGGTCATCACGAACGGCGCGCCCATCGCTTCCAGGCCGCGCTCGATCAGATTGCGCGCCACCACGGAGTCGTCGGCCGCCAGGATGAAGGTGCCCGGCTTCAGGCCCAGCTTCGGACCGATGGTGTCGGGATCGACATCCTTGCCCTCGGTCGGCACCATCTTGCGCAGGATGGTTTCCACGTCCAGCACCTGGGCCAGGCGGGTGGCGTTCACATCACCGTCGAGGCGGGCAATACTGGTGACCATGCCGCCGGCGTTGCTGTTTTCCGCGCTCAGCACCTGGCTCCAATCCAGGCGCACGATTTCATCCACCGACTCCACGGCAAAGGCCTGCGTGGTGCGCGCGAATTCCGTCACCAGCATGATATTCAGGCCCGTCTTCGGCTTCACACCCACGATGGCCGGCAAATCCAGCACCGTGATGATCTGGCCGCGCAGATTGACCACGCCCAGGGTGTGGTCGGGCGAGCCGGCCACCGCGGTGACCTGCGGCATGGCCACGATCTCGCGGATCTTGAAGACATTGATTCCGTAGAGTTCGGAATGGTCGCCGTTCTCATCCGCGCCGAGGCGGAATAACAGCAGCTCGAATTTGTTGGAGTTAGTCAGGTTACTGCGTTCGTCAACTTCTTGTTGAACTGAATTCATTGTTCATCTCCAATTTCGATAGCTAGTTCCGCCTTGCGCGAAACTGTAAGTGCAGTATAACGGCATGCCTGCAGATACAGCCAGTCAGAGCAAGCGTGAAATCGGATTGCGGGGGCAGATACAACAGTTGGCGTGCAGAAAAATCAACCCATGTGGCCAAATCAACAGCAAAACCGGCAGCAGCTTTTATTTGGCATCCCATTCGCTGCGCAGTAGCGCATAGATGAATTCATCACCCCATATGCCTTTATGCCGGTTACTCTGGCGCAGATGCGCTTCGCGCTGCATGCCGAGTTTTTCGGCCATGCGGGCCGACGCCGTATTCAAAGTATCGAGGCGGGCACAAATACGGTGAAAGCCCAGTTCAGCAAAACCGAAATCAAGCATGGCGCACGCCGCCTCCAGCGCCAGCCCCTGCCCATGGAAGGCTGGATTAAACAAATAGCCCAGTTCGCCTTGCAAGGCAGCTGTGCTGCCCAGCTTGAGCAGCACCTCGCCGACCACGGCGCCGTCCTCGCGGCGGCACACCGCCAGCGTCAGCTTGTCGCCAGCGGCCGCGAAAGGCGCCGTTAGCACGGCCTCAAAGCATGCGCGCATCGCCTCGCCCTCGGGCGGATCGTTGTACAGAAAACGGTAGACCTCGGGCAGGCAATGATAAGCGTGGAAGGCGTCGAAATCGCTGGCGGCGAATTTACGCAGCAGGAGGCGGGGCGTGTGCAGTTCGGGATTGGTGCGGGAAAGAAGCATGTTTTCAGTATAACATTGCCTGTTTCCTGCCGCCGGAATGCAAAAAAGGAAGCCGAAGCTTCCTTTTTCTGAATTCTGGAGCGGGAAAAGAGTCTCGAACTCTCGACCTCAACCTTGGCAAGGTTGCGCTCTACCAACTGAGCTATTCCCGCAAACGAGGCATGATTATGACAGAACGGCTGGCAAAATGCCAGCCCCATTTTCACCACGGCCGGGTTAACCAGGGGCAAGGATGTCGACTATATAATGTGGCTCGCCGCCGCGCTGCGCGGGAATATGTATAAAGGGTTCAATGGAGTCGATCGAAATCGTTTTGGCCATGCTGCTGGCCGTGATTGCCAGCGCCTACCTGGTGCGCCTGCTGCCGGTGTCGCTGCCCTTGCCGCTGGTGCAGATTGCGCTGGGCGCGCTGATTGCCGCGTTTACCGGCCATGGCGTCACGCTTGACCCCGAAATCTTTTTCCTGCTCTTCCTGCCGCCCCTGCTCTTCCTGGACGGCTGGCGCATCCCGAAAAGCGGGCTGCTGCGCGATAAGGTGGTGATCCTGGAGCTGGCCCTGGGCCTGGTGGTGTTCACCGTGCTGGGTGCGGGCTATCTGATCCATCTGCTGATTCCAGCCATGCCGCTGGCGGTGGCGTTCGCGCTGGCGGCCATCGTCTCGCCCACCGATCCGGTGGCCGTGTCTTCGATCGCGTCGCGCGCGCCGATTCCCAAACGCCTGATGCATATCCTGGAAGGCGAGTCCCTGCTCAACGACGCCAGTGGCCTGGTGTGCTTCCGCTTTGCCGTGGCGGCGGCACTGACCGGGGCGTTTTCCGTGGCCCAGGCCTCGATCACCTTCCTCTGGCTGGCCGGCGCCGGGGTCGCCATCGGCCTGGGCGCGACCGTCATCGTGACCTGGGTGCAGCGCTGGCTGACCCGCCATTTCGGCGAACCGAACGGCTCGCCCATTCTGGTCAATCTGCTGATTCCTTTCGGCGCCTATATGGTGGCCGAGCACTACCACGCTTCCGGCATCCTGGCGGCGGTGGCGGCCGGCATCGCCATGAGCTACGTGGAGCTGAGCGGCCATACCCTGGCAGCGACCCGCATCCAGCGCTCGGCGGTGTGGGACACGGTGCAGTTCTCGCTGAACGGCGTGATGTTCGTGCTGCTGGGCGAGCAGTTGCCCGACATCCTGCACGGCGCACGCGCCTCGCTGGAGCAGAGCGGCCATGTGAATCCCTGGTGGCTGGTGCTGTATGCCTTCAGCGTCAGCCTTGGCCTGCTGGCCCTGCGCTTCATCTGGGTCTGGGCCACGCTGCGCATCACCCTGTACAAGAAGGGCAAGCGTGGCGAGCATGCGCAGCGCCCGCATTGGCGCCTGCTGCTGGCCACCTCGCTGGCCGGCGTGCGCGGCGCCATCACGCTGGCCGGCGTGATGACCCTGCCCCTGACGCTGCCCGACGGCTCGCCCTTCCCGGCGCGCGACCTGACCATCTTCCTGGCCAGCGCGGTGATCCTGATCTCCCTGCTGGCGGCCAGCATCGGCTTGCCGCGCCTGCTGGCCGGCATGCAGTTCCCGCGCGAACCGGCCGAACAGCAGCAGGAAGACCTGGCGCGGCGCGAAGCGGCGGCGGCAGCCATCGTCGCCATCGAAGCGGCCCAGGTGGAACTGATGCCGCTCAGCGCCGATCCGGAAGTCTATCCACAGGCGGCGGCGCGCGTGATCGCCCTCTACCAGCACCGCCTGAATGTCGGCACCTCGCTGGGCGACGACGCGGTCAAATTCCGCAAGCGCGACCAGGCCGAACGCGCGCTGCGCCTGGCGGCCTTGCAGGCCGAGCGGCGCGCCATCTTCAACCTGGCGCGGCATGACCGCCTGTCCGACGAGCTTTCGCGCAAACTGGTGCGTGAGCTGGATCTGGCCGAAGCGCGCTACCGATAAACACAGCCAATGAACCAGCGCACACAAATCCTGTTGGGCATAGCATGGCTGCTGTTCTGGCTTTTGCTGACGGTAACGGCCATCCAGGATTTCCAGCGCAACGGCAATGACGGGCCGCTGTGGCAGCCGGTGTTGTGGGAAGGCTCGTCCGCACTGGCTTCGACCACCCTGCTTTTCCTGCAACGGCATTTCACGCGGCGCCACGACCATCTGCTGGTCACGCCCTGGCGCTGGTTCGCGCGCCAGGCAATCTGGCTGCCTGTGACCTGGGCCGTCTTTGTGCCGCTGGCTTTCGGCATCCGCCATGCCGTCTATGCGCTGGCCGGACGGACCTACTCGCATGCGCCATGGGCACCGACCTTCCTGTACGAGAACGTGAAGATCACGGTATTTTTTGCCATCTTCGTCGTGATCCTGTTTGGCGTGCTGTCCTTTCAAAACATGCTGCAAGCGCGCCTGCGCGCAGAGCAAAGCAATGCCTTGCTGCGCGAAGCCCAATTGCAAAGCCTGACGCAGCAGATGCAGCCGCATTTCCTGTTCAATGCCCTGAATACCGTCTCCTCGCTGATGCATGAGGATGTGCAGCGCGCCGACGCCACGCTCACCCAGCTGGCCGATATGCTGCGCGCCACGCTCGACGCCAGCGGCAGCGCCCAGGCGCCGCTGGCCACCGAGCTGCGCCTGCTGCGCGGCTATGCGGCGCTGATGGGCGAACGCTTCGCCGACCGCGTGCAGATCGATTGGCGGCTCGATGCGCAAGCCGAAGCCTGCCTGGTTCCCGTCATGAGTTTGCAGCCGCTGCTGGAAAACGTCTTCAAGCACACCGTCGAACGCCGGCGCGGCCTGACCCGCATCAGCGTGGCGACGCGGCGCGCCGGCGGCATGCTGTACCTGGCGATCGAAGACGACGCGGGCCAACTGGCGCTGGCTGGCGCCACGCCCCCTCCCATGCACGGCGATGACAGTTCCAGCGCCGCGCCGGCGGCCCACGCCGGCGGCCTGGGCCTGCGCAATCTGCGTGCCCGTTTGCAGGCGCTGTATGGCGAGGCGGCCACGCTGGAACTGCGCCAGCTCGCCCCCCACGGCGTGCGCGCCGAGATCAGGCTGCCATGCGCCTGCTGATCGTCGACGACGAACGCCCGGCGCGCGAGAAGCTGCGCCGCCTGCTCGCGCTGGAGAGCGGCATCACGGCGCTGGAAGAAGCGCGCGACGGCATCGAAGCGCTGGAGAAAATCGCCGCCTTCGCACCCGACGCCATCCTGCTCGATATTCAGATGCCGGAAGTGAACGGCCTGGAAGTGGCGGCCTCGCTGCCACAGCCCGCGCCGCTGCTGGTCTTCGTCACCGCCTACGATGAATACGCGGTGCGCGCCTTCGACGCCAACGCCATCGACTACCTGCTCAAGCCCTACGACCAGGCCCGCCTGCAACGCGCCCTGCAGCGCCTGCGCGAACGCCTGGCCTTACGCCAGGCCGCGCCGGCCGACGCAGCCGCCAGCACGCCGCCAGCCAGCCCGGCGCCCGCCGCCCTGCTGCCCGAGCGCGTGCAGCAGCTGCTGGTCAGCGAGCGGGGCTTGACCCGCATCGTGCGCGTCGACGAAATCGAATGGCTGGAAACGGCCGACAACTACGTCATCCTGCACACGGCCGACAGCCACCCGCTGCTGCGCCAGACCCTGTCCGCCCTGCTCGAACAGCTGGGCGGCGCCTTCCAGCGCAGCCACCGCCGCGCCGCCGTGCGCCTGGCCAGCATCAGCGGCATCGCCGCCAACGACAAGGGCGACGGCGACATCCTGCTGCGCAGCGGCGCCCGCGCGCCCCTGAGCCGCGCCTACCGCGCCGCCCTGCTCGCCCACCTCGCCTAGCCGCTGGCGGTTCGCCCCGCCCATCCCCCGGCTCGCCACTTAAGACTGGCCGGCCGGCGCCTCCCTTTTTATGCTGGCGCTACTTCGAATCTTCCGGGAATTGAGAATGAAAACGAACCGCCTGTACTTCCTCGACTGGCTGCGCATCCTGGCCTTCTTCCTGCTGGTGCTGTACCACGTCGGCATGTACTACGTCACCTGGGACTGGCATGTGAAGAGTCCGCATGCCAGCGACACCATCGAGCCGCTGATGATGCTGTCCTCGCCCTGGCGTATGGGATTGCTGTTCCTGATCTCCGGCGCAGCCGCCGCCTGCCTGCTGCGCAAGCTGGGGCGGGTCGCCTTTGTGCGCCAGCGCAGCCTGCGCCTGCTGGTGCCGCTGCTTTTCGGCATGTTCGTCATCGTGCCGCCGCAAGCCTATCTGGAAGTGGTCGAAAAACTCGGCTACGGCGGCGGCTATGGCGACTTCATGGACCTGTATGTGCACGCCTATCACGGCTTCTGCCGCGGCAACGACTGCCTGACCCTGCCGACCTGGAACCACCTGTGGTTCCTGCCCTATCTGTGGGTATATACCCTGCTGCTGGCCGCCCTGCCCGCAAGCTGGGCCACGCGCGCCGGCGCCGCATTGGCGCGCCTGCTGCAAGGCTGGCGCCTGATCCTGCTGCCGGCCGCCTTCCTGGCACTGGGCCGCATCCTGCTGCTGACGCCCTTCCCGCACAAGAACAACCTGGTCTGGGACTGGCACAACCATGCCACCTATCTGCCCCTGTTCCTGCTGGGCGCCCTGCTGGCCGCCCAGCCGCGCTTCTGGCAAGCCATGGACAAGCTGCGCCTGCCCGCGCTGGCCGCGGCGCTGTGCTGCTGGGCCGGGCTGATGGCCTACTATTCGCTGCCCGAATCCCAGCAACAATGGCAGGACACCCAGCGCTGCGTCTACGCCCTGCTGCAATGGTGCGCCCTGGTCGCCGTTTGCGGCTTTGCCCACCGCCATCTGAACTTCGACAGTCCAAGCCGGCGCTACCTGAACCAAACCGTCTTCCCGGTCTACATCCTGCACCAGACGCTGATCGTCGTGCTCGCCCACAATCTGCAGATAGCCAGCCTGCCGCCCATGCTGGAAGGCCTGGTCCTGGTCATTCTCACGCTGAGCGCCAGCTTCGCCGTCTTCGAGCTGGTGCGCCGCCTGCCCTGGCTGCACCTGCCCTTCGGCCTGGCAGCCGGCGCCACCCCGCGCCCGGATACCACGCCAGCGGCGATGCGCGCTAGTTAAGGACTTTGCGGTTGCGCTTGGAGCGGTACATTTCGGCGTCGGCCATTTCGAAGGCTTCCTGCAGGTCGTAGCCGGACTTGCGCATGGCCATGCCGAGCGAGGCGCGCACGCCATGCCCGGCCAGGGTTTCCTGCAGGCGCTGCAGCATGGCTTGGGAGTCGAAGTAGTCGCATTCGACCATCAGGATGGCGAATTCGTCGCCGCCCAGCCGGGCCACCACGTCGGAGGCGCGCGTGACTTCGCTCATGGCCTGGCCGGCGCGCCGCAGCAGCAGGTCGCCGGCGGCGTGGCCCTGGGTGTCGTTGATGAATTTGAGGTCGTCCAGGTCGAGCGAGACGACGCAGGCCGGATGGCCATAGCGCCGGCAGCGCTCTTCCTCGCGCGCCAGCAGCATGTCCCAGCCGCGCCGGTTGTAGAGGTCGGTCATGCCGTCGCGCGTGGCATCGAGTTCGGCGCGTTCGGCGCGGCGCACGGCGTCGGCGGTGCTCAACTCGGATTCGAGCAGGCCGCTCAGCAGCTCGGCCAGCAGGAGCAGCATGGGCTGCTCTTCGCGGATGCGTTCGGGCTGGGGTTCGGGGTCGATGGCGCACAGGGTGCCGAACAGGCTGCCGTCGGCGCGCCGCAGGGGGACGCCGACATAGGCGCCGATCGGCACCTGCTGCCCAATCGGGGCATTGGCGTAGGCCGGCACGGCACTGGCCTGGGGCGCGATATTCGGCCCCAAGCCTTGCGCCATGCGCGAGCAGAAGGAGTCGGACCAGCAAAACACTTTGCCGGGGTTGACGCCATAGCCCTGGTCCAGGGTGTGCAGCACAATCCAGTCATTGCCTTCGGTGCGCGTCACCATCCAGAGCTGAAAACCGAGCCGCTCGCGCAGGAAGGCCATGGTGGCCCTGGATGCTGCGGCAAAATCGTTGACCATGCTTGCCTCGCCGGGATTGAGTTCAAGATGCAGACGACCAGCCTGCATTATGCACCCAAAGCCGGCGGCAAGGCTATTTGGTCAGGGTCAACAGATATTGCGCCGGACCGGGCAGCAGCGGCGTCGGCTTGCCTGCCACCCAATCCTCATGCCCGGCCAGGAAGAAGGGCGACAACGGGTGGCCGCTCTGGCCGCCCGGCATATTGAAGATGCCCTGCTCCTCCCGCCCCGGCGACACGGTCAGCCGTTCGGACTGGCCAAAGCTGCGCCCCGCCACGCGCGGCATATTGCTGTCGCCGGGCAACTGGTCGGGCGGCACGCTGAGCCACTGGCGCAGCGCCGGCACGGCGCCGGCGATCGGGTGGGCGATGCCGGCCGTGTTGCGCGCGCCCCAGGTCGCGGCGGACAAGGGCTTGCCGTCCGGCGCCAGCTCGGCCGCCGTGCGGTCCAGGGCCGCCAATTGCAGCGCCGTCCAGCTGGCGTATTGCGCAGGCAGCCAGCCGGCCGGCTGCTCGTCCAGCAGGCGCGCCAGCACGGCCGGCCAGCGCGCGGTGGCGGTGGAGATGCGCGCCTCCTCGTCAAGCTTGTGCAGATCGGCATTGGCGGCGCCGTACAGCAGCTCGTACAGCGACCACATGAAACCGCGCGTGATGCGGTAGGCCGTGGAGTCGACGCTGGCGCGGCCGTTCCAGCCGGTTTTCAGCAAGCGGGCCAGTTCGGCGCGCTTCGGATCGCTGCTGGCGCCCGGCGTGGCCAGCGCCGCCAGCGCGCGCTCGCGCCAGCCGGCCATGAACAGGGCGCGATCGTCCAGCATCACGCCATACACGGCGCGTTCGTCGGCCTGGGCGCCGAGCGCTGTCAGGCTGGCGCCCACCTGCTGCGAGCGCGCCCCCAGATCGAGACCGCCGTCGCCCAGCAGCTCCGCGCCCGGACCGAGCAGTTGGCGGCTGTTGGCCGTGTGCAGCTGGCCGCTGGCCGGGTTGCGCACCACCGGATAATTCTGCGGCGCCAGCCAGCCGGACCAGCCCACGCCCACCGTGTCCGCCGCCAGCGGGAAGGTCGATGCCAGGCCGGGCGCAGCACGGCGCGGCAGCAGGCCGGCAATGGTCCAGCCGATATTGCCCTTGTCGTCGCCGCCGACGAAATTCTGGGCCGGGATGCCCATGGTGGCGGCGATGGCCAGCGCCTCGTCCAGGTTATTGGCCGCCTCCAGCTTGCGCATATTCACATTGACGGCGCCCGGCGCATGCGCCGTCCAATGCACGGCATAAGTCCGGCCGCCCGCCTGGCGCAGCGGCCCGGCCGAGCTTTCGCGCACCGCCAATGGCTCCGGCGCGGCGCCTTTGACGAGGATGCTTTCCTGGTGCACCGTCAATTTTTCCCAGCCGCCGCCGGCCAGCCTGACCTGTCCCGGCTTCGCCGCGTCTTCCTCGGCCGCGATCAGGTCCAGATAATCGCCATAGCTGTTGGTAAAGCCCCAGGCCACGCGGCCATTGCTGCCGACCACGATCAGCGGCGCGCCCGGCAAGGTCACGCCCACCAGGCGCCGCGTGCCGCCCGCCGCATCGGGAATCGCCAGCACCGCGCGGTACCAGGTGTTCGGCAACTTGATGCCAAGGTGCATATCGTCGGCCACGATGGCGCCGCCGCCGCCATTGCGGCTGCCTGCCAGCGCCCAGTTATTGCTGCCCACGGAATCGACGAAATCGATGGCGGCCACCTCGTCGCCGTTCTTGGCGGCCGGCTTGCCCCACCAGCCGGGCGCGCGCTCGGGCAGTGGCGCGGGCGGCGGCGGCGCCACGCCATCGAGCGGCGTGTCCCAGGCCGTGGCCTCGGGCAGCAGGAAGGCCAGTTGCTCGGCCGAGCTGTTTTCGCGCAGCCAGCCGCGCGCCAGTTCGCGCGCTTCCAGCCGGCCTTGCAGGTCGAAGTACATGGCCCAGATCACGAGCAGGGAGTCGGCCGGCGTCCAGGCGCGCGGATTCAGGCCGATCAGGCCATATTCGAAAGGACGGGTACCGAGCGCGTTCAAGCCCTCATTGGCGCCGGCCGCATAGCGTTCCAGCAGGGCACGGTCGGCTGGCGCCATGGCGGCGACGGTCTGCTCGGCGCGGGCGCGGAAGCGGTGCAGGCGATTGGGCCGGTCCACCACCAGCGCCTTGGGGCCGAACAATTCGGCCAGCTCGCCGGCCGCCACGCGGCGCAGCAAGTCCATCTGGAAGAAACGGTCCTGGCCATGCACAAAGCCGGTGGCGTAAGCCACATCGAGCCGGTCGCTGCCCGAGATGGTGGGGACGCCCTGGGCGTCGCGCGCAATGGTGACGGTGGCCGTCAATCCCGGCACGGTGCGCCGCCCGTCGAGCTGGGCCAGGCTGCCGCGCAGGAAGAACCAGGCAGCCAGCAAGGCCAGCACCAGCAGCGCCAGCAACAACAGCACGCCGCGTTTCACCCATCGCCCTACCCCGCCTGCGCTCCTCACGGCCATAGCCTTCTCCAGCTTAGATTAACCCAGGTGGAATCTTGCCAGAAATCCAATGGCGGCACGAAAAAAAATTGTAAATAGCCTTCAGCGGCCCGCGCCAACTACTGGCGGATGCCGCTGGCATCGATGCGTAAGGCGGCGGGATCGGTACGCAGCACCAGTTTCAGGCTCTCCTGGGCCGAATTGCGCATGTTCTCATACACATCGGGCGCTTGCGGCTGCTGCTGGTGCGACTTGTGCGCCAGCGCCATGAAGGTGCCGAGCATGGCGCTCTGTTCGAAGACATCGCGCAACTTTTCCTGATCCTGACTCTTGCCTAGTTCGCGCAAACCAGCCTGGGCGCGGAACTGGCGCGCCACGGCGGCGAAGGCTTCATCGGAAACCTCAGTGTCTTTCAGCACCATGTAATTCCCCACCACAAAAGCGGCGAGGCCGCCGGCCAGATCGCGCGGAGTCCAGCCCATTTTCTTTTCGATCTTGAGGTAGATGTCCATGCTTTGCACATAGATCCGCTCCATCTCCTTGCGCTTGTCCGGCGGGAAGTGCAGCGATAATTTACGCGCATTGGCCTCGACCGCCGGTTTGGCGCGCGACACCGCCGGCTCGGGCGCCTTCTTCGCCTCCGTGGCGGACGGCACCGGCACGCGCAGGTCCGGCACCGGCCACACCACCACATTGTTATAGCTCATGCCGAAGCCGCAGCATTGGGTATAGCCCAGGGGGATCACCCCCACCATCAACGCCATGAATAATACAATGCGCTTCATCGCCCTCTCCTCACCGGTCAGGAAACAATGGAGGATAAACAAGAAAGCGCGGCCGATACAGCGATTTCCGATACGTGCAACACTTGCTCGATGCATGGCGCGGTGCGGCATGGAACTCTGTTACAGTAGGCCGATCAGCCACTTTGCGCCGTGCGCCCTGCGACGATGATAGCTGCGCCCCTGCCCGACAATGAAGCCGAGCGGCTTAGCGCCTTGCTCGCCTTGCTGATTCTCGACACGCCGCCCGAGGAGCGCTTCGACAAGATCGTTGCCTTCGCGGCCGAGGAGTTCGACGTTCCCATCGCCCTGATCTCGCTGGTGGACACCGAGCGCCAGTGGTTCAAAGCCGCCATCGGTCTGGGCGCGACTTGCGAAACGGGACGCGATATCTCCTTCTGCGGCCATGCCATCATGCGCGGCGACATCATGGTGGTACCGAATGCGCTGGAGGATGCGCGCTTCCATGACAATCCGCTGGTGAGCGGCCCGCCGCATATCCGCTTCTACGCCGGTGCGCCGCTGATCCTGCCCTCTGGCTATGCGCTGGGCACCCTGTGCATCATCGATACCCGGCCGCGCACGCTGGACGGCATCGAGCTGGCCATTCTGTCCACCCTGCGCAGCCTGGCCGTGCAGGAACTTATCAAGTCGGAGGCACTCCATGCCGGATAAAAGCACCACGCCCCGCATGTTGCTGGTGGAGCCGGAAACCATGCTGCGCCGGACGGTGGCGCTGACTGCGCGCAGTCTGGGCATGGCTGAAATCCGCGAAGCGGCCAGCATGCAGCAGGCACGCCAGCTGCTCAAGGAAGAAAGATACGATGGCGCCGTGATCGCCATCGATTCCGATGCCGCCTACGACCTGAGCCTGGTGGCCCAGGTGCGCGAGGGCGACAGCGCGAGCCGCCCCAGCATGCCGATCGCCGTGATGACCGAACGCTGCACGGCTGAACTGCTCGGAACCTTGCGCCAGCAGAAAATCGACCGCATCATCGTCAAACCCTTCCGCGCGCGCACCCTGCTCGACGCCTTCGGCGCGCTGGAAGCGGCGGCCGCCGCCTGAGTTACAGCGTCAGGCTGCGCAATTCCCAGCGCAGCGGCAGCGCCTGCGCGCGCCAAACGATGCGGCGCGGGCGGAAACGCCACAGGCGCTCCGCGCCGGCGAAAGCCGCTGAGGCGATTTGCGGGTCCAATTCGATTTCCACCTCGCCGCTCATCTGCAGCAAGCCGCCGCTGGCAAAGTCGGGGAAGACCAGGCCGGCGCGCCCATTCAGCAGCATATTGCCCAGGGTACTGAAGAAACGGTTGCCCGTATAATCGGGCACGCTCAGCGTGCCGTCTTCGGCCAGATGCACAAAGCCCGGCGCCCCGCCGCGGTGCGACACATCGACACGGCGCGCACCCTGGTCGGCATAGCTGGCGACGAAGAAGGTGCCGGCGCCCTCGATCAGGCGGCGCGCGGCCAGCACGGCGGCGGCGCTATCGGCCGGGATACCGGCGCCAGGCAGGCGCAGGCCGGGCAGCAGGCGCGCCGCTTCCGGCGCTGGCGCATCGGCAGCGCGCGTAAAGCTGAAGTCGCGCACATGGATGTATTGCGGGCAGTTGCCGAAGGATTCGTCCACATCGAGCACGAAGCCCTGCGCCGACCGGTGCCGCACGCGGCCATTCAGACGGTTGCGGCGGCGCGTATGCAGCTCGATCCCGAGCAGGCCGATGGCCGCGCCCTCCTCCATGCCTGCGTCGGCCGGATCGCCGGGCGCTCGGCCCAACTGCACGCTCAAATGCTCGGGATCGGGCGATTGCAGGAAGCCCGGCTCCCCGGCGCGCAGCGTGGCCCAGACATCGCCAGCGCCATCCACCGCCCCCACCACGACGAAGGGCAGTTGCGGAAAGAACTGGCGGTGCTGCTCCGGCATGAAACGCCGGATAACCTTGCGCCCCACCTCATCCATGCGCTCGGCCGCGCCGATGCTGCGCTGGATCGCCTGCTCGCCCGCATGCCAGGGCGAGGCTTCGGGTGCGCCGCCCTGCGGAATGCCTGCCCTGTCATCCATGGTGCACTCCTCAGGCAGCCAGGCAGCCAGGCCGACTGGCGATTTGGCGAAAGGCGCGAAGCCGGGCAGCGCTTCAATCCGGGCCAGCCAGGCACGCACCTGCGGATAAGCCGCCAGATCGACATTGCCCTCGGGAGCGCGGGCGATATAACTGTACAGCGCCACATCGGCGATGGTCGGTGTGGCGGCGGTGATCCACGCGCGGCCGGCCAGGCTGGACTCGATCAAGGCCAGGATGCGATGGGCGCGCGCAATGCTGTCGGCCGGGTCTTGCGGACGCTTGAACAGATTGATGATGCGTGCCGTTGCCGGGCCGAAGGCGATTTCGCCGGCGGCCACCGAGAGCCAGCGCTGCACCACCGCCGCGCCTTGCGGCGTCTCGGGCAGCCAGTTGGCGTCGCCGTAGCGCTTGGCCAGGTACACCAGGATGGCGTTGGAATCGGCGATGTATTCGCCCTCGTCCTCCAGCAGCGGCAACTGGCCGAAGGGATTCTTGGCGAGGAAGTCCGGCGCCTTGTGCTCGGATTTGAGCAAATCCACCAGCACCAGCTCAAAATCCAGCTTGAGCAGGGACAGGAACAGGTGGGCGCGATGAGAATGGCCGGACAGCGGGTGGTAATACAGCTTCATGGCGAATCCCTTTCATGGACACGGTTGCGATAAACAGCAGTGTGCATTGTTTCCTGACGCGAGAGAATATGCGCCAGATAGAATTCACCATTCCACTAAATGGAATTCCGCGCTCAGGGCGGCAGCACCTCGAACAGCAGGAATTGCATGACCTGGGTGCGGCGGAAGTTATCATCCGAAACCAGCAGCAGGGTCTCGTGGCCATTGGCCAGGCGCGGTCCCCAGCCCAAGGCTTCCAGGTTATCGATGCGCGGCAGGCCCAGGGAGTTCAGATCCAGCACCAGGCGCTTGCTGGCCGGCCGCACGCTGCCCTCGGGCGCATTCAGCAAGGACGGCACATCGCGCACATCGCTGGCCATCGCCGTATCCGTCTCGTACAGGCGCACGAAATTCAAATAACTGCCATCGGCCTGCTCCACCCCTGCGCGCTCCAGCACCAGCAGGCGGCTATCGCTGACGGCCAGAATTTCGGACACACCGTTATCGGCTTCCTTGCCCGGCGCGGGCGCCTGCGCAATCGGCTCGATCGGATAGGCATATTGCGCCAGCAGCGCGCCATTGCGGTCAAAGCGGCTCAGACGCGTCAAGGCGCCTTTCTGCGGCGTGGGCAGGGCACCGTCCTGATACAGCGGCCCCTCCAGCACCAGCCAGAGCGACTTGCCGTCCGGCGCAAACGAGAAGCCCTCGAAAGCCGCGTTCTCGCGCACCCCGTATTCGCGGCCGGGATAGACTTTGAACATTTCAGGCAAAGGCAGGCTGCCCAGGAGCTTGCCATCGCGCGTGGCATGGCGCAGATACGGATCGAGGCCGCGCCGCCGCTCGCCCTCGCTGGCATACCAGATGCTGCCGTCAAGCGGGTCGACGCGGATGCTTTCCAGATCCGGTACATCGCCACCGGCCACGCTCGCATTCGGATACGTCGTGCCATCGGCCTGCAGGAGATAAGCCATCTCGGTAACCGTCACCGGCGCAAAAGTGCTGGCGTCGAAATGCAGCCTGGCCCGGTAAAAGCGCGCCGGATTGATCGACGAACGGTCATCGCTGACCAGCACCCAATCGCCGCTGCGCGCATCGTAATCGGCGCCAGACAAGCCGCCCACCGTCGTCCCAGCGAACTGCTGGCGATGCGCGATACGCTGCTCGCCGATGAGGCGCAGGCTGCCGATGGCGCGCTCGCCACGCACCGCCTGGATATCCGGCGGCACATGCACCTTGCTCCGCACCGGCCCCGAAGGCGGCGGCCCGCCCGCCACCACGCAGCCGCTCAGCGCCAACGCCGCCAGCAAGGCCGGCAACCATCCCGTTTTTCTCATATCACCAATCCATTAAAAATACCTACAGCCATTATGACTTGCGCAGGCGTTTGTGCATATTGCGCAGGGAGAGCCAGACGGCGGCGGCGACGAAGGGGACGAGAATGCCCATCACCAGCTCGGGGCTTCCGACCCAGCCCATGGCTTTCGCGCCCTTGGCAGAGTAGCCGGCCAGGCCGATCACATAATACGAAATCGCGGCGACCGACAGGCCTTCCACCGCCTGCTGCAGCCGCAATTGCTGCAGGGCGCGTGCATTCAACGATTGCAGGATCTGCCGGTTCTGCGCTTCCTGCACGATGCCGACCCGCGTGCGCAGCAGATCGTTGCTGTTGGCGATGCGCCGCGCCAGCGCTTCCTGCCGCCGCGCCACGGCCTGGCAGGTATCCATGGCCGGACGCAAACGCCGGTCCATGAATTCCTGCACCATGGGGATGCCTTCCATGCGGCTTTCGCGCAATTCCTCGATGCGTGCATTCACCAGCCGGAAGTAAGCCTTGGAGGCGGCGAAACGGTAGCTATTCTCCAGCGACAGCTTCTCGATGCGCGCCGCCAGATGGGTGATCTGCTCCAGCAAGGCCTGCTCCACCGCGCCGTCGGTGGCCATGCCGTCGCCGGCCGCGCCGTCCGACTGCACCATGGCGGCGGCCAGCGTCACCAGCTGGCCTTCGATGGCGTTCAAGGCCGGCGTGGCCTGGCGCGCATACGGCAGGCCAAGCATGGCCATCATGCGGTAAGTCTCGATTTCCAGCACGCGCTGCACCAGACGGCCGGCCTGCTGCTGGCGCATCGCGCCTTCGCGGATGACGAAGCGGCTGAAGCCATCGGACTGGATCACGAAATCGGTCCACAGCTCGCCGCCGTGCTGCAACTGGCTGCCGGCCAGTCCCGCGCTTTCAAATACGGATTGCAAGGCCTTGGCAAAGACCTCGGACGAGGCGGCGCTGCGGTCCAGCGCCACGTGCGCCGCCACCATCAGTTTGCCGTACAGGCCAAGCAGCCATTGCTGCGGCAGATGGCGGATCGGCATGCTTTCGAAGGACTGCGCCAGCGGCGGCGAATGCTCCACGTGCTCGGCGAAGGTATAGGTGGCAAACTCGGTATGCAGCTCCCATTTCAGCCGGAAGCGGCCGAAGTCATGAAAAAAATAGCTGGCGTCCGCGCCCGGCGCGGCCACGCCGAAATGCGCGCACAGGCCGGCCAGCAACGCATGCTGGGCGCCGGCGTTGCCGGTCTGCTGGTCGGGATCGGCATACACGGCAAAGTGGGAAACCAGCTCGGGCGCGTCCAGCTTGAGAAAGGGACGCGAATGGATTTCCGCTGCGAGAGGCACGCGCAGCGCGTGGTTCAGGCTCGAATAGACGATGGTCATGGACTGTAGATTTCCTTGGCCGCCGCGCGCACCGCCTGCAGCAGCAGGTTGGCGCCAGGCGACAGCAAATGGTCGTGGTGGCGGATGATGCCGAAAGCGTCCATCTTCCATGGCAGCGCAATCGGCAGAATGCCCAATACGCCCGTCGCCACATAATGCTGCGCCACGGCGGCCGGCATCACATGCACGGCGTCGGTCTGCTGCAGTAGCGCAGCGACCAGCAGCAGTGCCGTGGTGTCGACCACATTGGCCGGCGGTTCCAGGCCGGCGCGGCGGAACATCATATCGCAGCGGTTGCGCAGGACGCTGCCTTGCGGCGGCAGGATCCAGGGCTGGCCAGCCAGGTCTTTCAATTGCAAGTCCTGCGCGGCATGCAGCGGATGGCTGGCGCGCGCGACCACGCACGAGGGTTCCTCGGTCAGTTCCTCGTAGATCAGGCCGGAGCCGTTATCGCGTTCCACGATGCGGCCGATCATGAAATCCAATGTGCCCTGTTCCAACTGCTCCAGCAGCACATGGCTGGGTTCCAGGCGCACCCCGATGCGCAGCAGCGGCGCGTGTTGTTTCACGCGCGCGATGGCTTGCGGCAGCAAGGTGATGCCGGGAGTCATAATGGATCCTACCTCAACCTGGCCGCCCAGGCCGGACTTCAGCGCCAGCACGTCGTCATGCGCCAGCGAGAGGCTGGTCAGGGCCATGCGCGCGTGGCGGATCATGGTTTCGCCGTAGATGGTCGGTTCCATGCCCCGCGGCAGGCGCTCGAACAGGCGCACGTCGAGCATTTCCTCCAGATCCTTCAGCTGCTTGGAGGCGGCCGGCTGCGTCATGTGGAGCGCCTCGGCGGCGCGGTGGATATTGCGTTGCTCGTCGAGCGCGATCAAAAGCAGCAACTGCCGCGTCTTGAGGCGCGCCCGCAAGAACCAGTTCGGGTTGAGGGTATCCATGAGCAAATCATAACATTGCCCATATTGAAACCGGACTCTAGGTTTTAGGGAAGGCGCTTGCGGTCAATTCCTGATCTGGGCGGGACTCAGGCCCAGAATGCGGCGCAGGGAGCGCGCCATATGGCTTCCATGGCTGAAGCCTGCTTCCAGGGCGATTTCGGTCATGCTCATTTTGCCCTCGACCAAGCGCAGGCGCGCGCGCTCCACGCGCCGTTCCAGCACGAAGCGGTGCACCGGCATGCCCGCCGCTTGGCGGAACAGCGATTTGAAATGCGAGACGCTGAAACCGGCCACCGCCGCCAGCTCGGCCAGCGTCAGATCCTGATCGAGATGCGCCTCGATGTATTCGATCACCTGGCGCAGCCGCCAGGCGGGCAGCGCGCGTCCCGCCTCCACTTGCGCCACGGGGCGGCGCGACTGCAAGGCCAGCAAACGGCTGGCGAGCGCCACGCCTAAGCTGTCGGCAAAGATGCGGCCGCCGGGATGGGCATCGGCTTCCTCGGCCTGCATCATCCAGCCGATGCGCTCGATCTGCGGATCGCGGATATGAATCGTCGGCGCCAGCGGATCGCCCGGCCCGCGCAGGCCCATGGCTTCGGCGGTATCCCGCAGCAGCTCGGGCCGGAGGCGCAGCAGCAGCGAGACGGCCGGCTGGGTCAAGGTCCAGCGCGTGCTGGTGCCGGCCGGCACCACGCAGAACTGGCCATGCAGGCGTACGCCCTGCCGCTCATGGCGTCCGGCGCGATACGACACCGGCACCGGCTGGCCAAGATGCAGACAAAGCACATGCCGTCCATCCAGCGGCGAATCGAAACGCCCTTGCGGTACCGGCGACGTGAGCACGTCGAGCAGCGGCAGGTCGCCCGGCATGGCGCCCGACAGCAGGGCCGCTGGCGGTTTGGGGTAGCATGCAGGCCGCTGGCTCATGAAATGCCCTTTCAGGTGAGTTGAGCGCTACTCGTATTGTGCAAGCTCTTCTTCGAGGCAGGACTTCAGCTCACCGGGCGCGATCCACACGCCCCGCATGGCCGGGGTCGGAAAGACCGCGATCGACAGGCCTTTGCTGGCCATATCCGGCAGCCAGTCTTCAACGAAGCGATAGATATCGATGGCCGCCGGCTCGCAGCCGGCCCAGTCGCCCGTGGCGCACGCCTGGGCGAAATCAGGATGCGGCCAGATGACGAAGCCACCGGCTTGCACATTGTTGACAAGGGAAACCCAGCCCTCCGCGTTTTTCAGCCCCCACAAGGTCTCGCTATCGGCGGCCTGCGTGATCAGGTGATCGAATCGCACCGGCCCCGGAGCCGCCAGCAAGGCCGCGATTTTTTTCGGGTGAAGCGGTTCGCTCATTCAACCGCCCTTGTCCTCGTCCGGCGCGCGGAACAGGTCTTCCAGCGCGGCCATGGACTTTTTCTCCGTCTTTGCAACGCCACGGCGGCCGCTGAATTCTTCCTCGATGTTATCGCGGTAGTAGCTCCATGCCGATGCCGAGGTGGACAAGCGCCGCCAGACTTCGGCGCCCACGCCCGAGTAGTCGATGGCGCTGTCATCGTCGAATTCCACCCGCAGCTGCCGTTCGCGCGGCTCGTAGCCGATGGCGCGCAGTTTGCCTGCGTTGATGCGTTTCATTTCCATGCTTGACTCCTGTTCAGTGCTGCAGCATCGGACAATATCATAAGGCCGGATCAAGAGAATCATCTGTTTATGCTCGCGGTATGCTCTCGGTCGGCCGATTATGCGCGCGCGGCGGGCATGGCGGCGCTAGCATGCCCTCCACGACCAACCACGGAGACCCAGCATGAAGCGCAGACATTTCCTGCAATTGAGCGGTACAGCCCTCGCTGCCAGTACCATCGGCCGATACGCTGTCGCCGCGCCAGCCACCGCTGGCGACGCTGCCGACAGCGCCGCCTTCCTTGCCGCGCGCCGCTTCGCCGAACTGTCCTTCGGCCACATCGCTTACGTGGAGCGCGGCGCCGGCCCGGCCGCCCTCTTCCTGCATGGCGCGCCGCTGAACGGCTTCCAATGGCGCAGCGCCATCGCGCAGCTGGCTTCCGAGCGGCGCTGCATCGTGCCGGACTTCATGGGCCTCGGCTATTCGGAAGTTCCGGCGCAGCAGCCGCTGACGGCCGGCGCGCAATGCGCCATGCTGGTCGCCATGCTGGACCAGCTCAAGGTGGAAAAGGCCGATGTCATCGCCAGCGATAGCGGCGGCGCGGTGGCCCAGTTGCTGGCCGCCCGTCATCCGGAGCGCGTGCGCTCGCTGCTGCTCAGCAACTGCGACACGGAACCGAACAGCCCTCCCAAAGGCGTGCTGCCGGTGATCGAGATGGCCCGTGCCGGCACCCTGGCCGACGACACCGCAAAATGGCTGAGCGATCCTGCCCTCGCCCGCGCCACCTTCGGCGCTGCCGTCTTCCACGATCCCAGCCGCTTTACCAAGAAAACCATCGCCTACTATGTCGAGCCGCTGGTCAGCTCCCCGCTGCGGCGCGCGCAGTATCACGCCTTCCACGTCGCGCTCGATCCGAACCCGCTAGCGGGCATCGAATCGGTGCTCAGACGCAGCCGCATCCCGGTGCGCATGGTCTGGGGCGCCAGCGACACTATCTTCCCGCTGGCCGATGCCGAATACCTGGACCGCATCTTTCCCCGCTCGCAGGGCATCCGCCGCATCCCCGAGGGCAAGCTGTTCTTCCAGGAGGAGTTCCCCGGCATCATTGCCGAGGAGGCGCACCGTCTGTGGCAGCTGGCCTGAGCAGGCGCACAACGGCGGCGGCGAAATATCTTTTCCATTTTGACAAACTACGCTATCCTGCTCCGCGTGCAAGCGGCCGTGCCGTTTGCCGCGGTGGCCGCAAGCCATTGCAGTATCGGGAATGTCCGGCCCCGCAAGGGCCGGCGCCGATGGAGCCAGCGCCTGGAAGCTCTCCGCTTCGCGCCCTCCACGCCTCCAGACGCCTGAAGCTATATCGTTTATGAAGACCATTGCAGTCATCGGCGGCGGCATTACCGGCGTCACCAGCGCTTATGCCCTCGCCAAACGCGGCTTCCAGGTCACGCTGTTCGAACGCCAGCGCTACCCGGCGATGGAAACCTCCTACGCCAACGGCGGCCAGCTTTCAGCCTCCCATTCCGAAGTGTGGAATCACTGGTCCACCATCGCCAAAGGCATGCGCTGGATGCTCAAAAGCGATGCGCCGCTGCTGGTCAATCCCAAACCCAGCTGGCACAAGCTGTCCTGGTTCGCCGAATTCATCGCCGCCATCCCGCACTACCGCGACAACACCATCGCCACGGTCCAAATGGCGATCGCCGCGCGCGAGCACCTGTTCAACTGGGCGCAAGAGGAAAATATCAGCTTCGACCTGAAACGCGAAGGCATCCTGCACATTTACCGCGACAAGGCCGGTTTCGAGCGCGCCACCGAAGTCACTCGCTTGCTGGCACAGGGCGGCTTGCAACGCAAGCCCGTCACGCCCGAGGAAATGCGCGCCATCGAACCGGCGCTGGCGGGCAGCTATTACGGCGGGTTCTATACCGAGAGCGATTCCAGCGGCGACATCCACAAATTCACCACCGGCCTGGCGCAAGCCGCCGGGCGCCTGGGTGCGGAAATCCGCTGCAGCCAGGATGTGCGCTCGGTCGCCGTGGAAGGCGGCCGCGCCCGCGTCACCGCCGTTTGCGATGGCGAAACCAGCACCGCTGTTTTCGATGGCGTATTGATTTGCGCCGGCACGGCAAGCCGCGCCTTCGCCGCCGCCCTGGGCGACCGCGTCAATGTGTACCCCGTCAAAGGCTATTCGATCACGGTAAATCTGCAGGATGAGCGCAGCCGGCGCGCCGCGCCGAACGTCAGCCTGCTGGACGAGGCCACCAAACTGGTGGCCAGCCGCTTCGGTGCGGATCGCCTGCGCGTGGCAGGCAGCGCCGAATTCAATGGCTTTAACCGGGATATCCGCGCCGACCGCATCCAGCCGCTGATCGACTGGGTGCGGCAATCCTTCCCGGACGTGGATACGCGCAGCGTGGTGCCTTGGGCCGGCCTGCGGCCCATGATGCCCAATCTGATGCCGCGCGTGGGACGGGGCAATGCGCCCTGCGTCTTCTACAACACTGGCCATGGACATCTGGGTTGGACGCTGTCCGCTGCCACGGCCGATATGGTGGGCGGCATCATCGAGCAAACGCTGGGCCACGAAGCATCCAGCAGCGTGCTAAGCCCAGGCTTCGCCTAGTGCCGGCCCTTGTGCTTGGCGCGGCGGCGCTTGCTCCAGATGACCAGGCCAGTCACAAAGAAGACCAACGGCATCAGTCCAAACGCGCTGATAAAACTGCGTCCCGCCGTGCCGAACGCCTCGCCGCTATGCAGCGGGAACAGCCAGTTCACCACCGCCTCGCCGCCTTGCGGGCGCAGAGGATCGACCACCTTCAGTACGCGACCGCTGCGCGAATCGATGCTGACGCGGGTGGCGCCATCGCCTTCGCGCAGCTCGCCGGGCTGGCGCAGCCGCACCTCGTAAGGCGCATCGGCCTTGGCAGGCAGGCTTAAGCGCGATACCCGTCCCTGCGGAATCGCTGTCTGTGCCGCACGCACAGCATCGGCGGGCGCAATTAGCGGCAGTGACTTGTCGCTGTGGTTGACGGCCTTGCCTGCCGGCGGCAAGGGCGCTATCGCATTGATGACAGGCGCGATCCATGCAGGCTGATTGAAATGCGTACCGGAGAAACCCAGCACCAGCAGCACCGGCACGGTAAAGAAGCCCGCCGCGCGATGCAGGCTGAAATTGAAGCGCGGCCAGGAGCCGCCATGGCGCACCGTGAGCGCCATGCGCCACGCCGAACGCGTGGCTTTCGGCCACCACACAAACAAGCCGCTCAGCGCCACCATCAGCATCACCACGCCGGAAGCGGCAATCAGCGTCTTGCCCGTTTCGCCCGCCACCAGATAGCGGTGCAGATGGAATAGTGTCGGCATCAGGAGCTGGCGCGCAAAACCCAGCTCGCCCCATACGCGCTCGCCCGTGACGCGCAAGGTGAAGGGATCGACCATCACCTGCCGGAACTGCTGCAGGCTGTAAGCACCTTCAGGGCGCAGCTTATACCAGGCCACCGCCACCTCGCCCGCCTCGCCGGGGAAGATGATCTGCGTGGCCTTGCCATATGCGGGATCGTTCAGCAGGCGCTCATGCACCGCCTGTACCATGGCCAGCGTGGCCGGCAGCGGCGCGCCGGCGTGCATGCCGGGCGGCGGCGCGACCTGCATTAGATCGGCGTTCAGGGTATGGTCGATTTCGTGCAGCCAGGCGATGGCGGTGCCGGTCAATCCCAGCACCACGAAAACCGAACCGAAGACGAGGCCCAGCCAAAGGTGGACGGTGCGCAGCAGATCCTTGGCGCGTGCCAGCGGTCCTGGCTTGCGGACGGGATGCGCCGTCCGCCGCGGTGCCGGCGCGATTGCCGTTTCCGGGCCGCCGGTTGCTGCCCCTGCCGCATCCTTCGCGGCGCTCATGCCTTGCATTGCTTATTCTGCCAAATGGGTGGAAACGAGAATTATACGCATGTCCACCAGACAGCTTTAACCCTCCTTGCCGTCGATGCGGGGCTGGCCCAGATAACGCGCATATTTCGCCAGGAAGAGCCAGAAGGCCAGCGTCCATCCCACCGTCGCCAGCACCATCAAGCCTTCGCGCAGCTCCGGCTGCGTCAGCAAGGAAGCCAGCACGCGCGCCACCGCGCCCACCTGGATCGCCACATACATCCAGAACTCGGTACGTCCCGCCAGCAGCGGCCGGCCGGTGTGGCCCAGCGAGGTGCGTGTCATCATGCCGATGATCAGGCCCGCCATCGAACCCACGGTCAGCGCGTGGAAGGCGGCGCTGGCGCTCACCAGGCCCAGCGCGGCCAATGCCAGCAGGATGAAGCCGACGCCGATCCAGCCATAGGACAGGTGCAGCACCCACAGCAGCGGCACGCGCACCGTACGCTGCGGCTGCCAGCCGGCCAGGCGATACAGCAGCACCACGCCGGCCGCCACACACAGCGGCGCCACCAGCCAGCCAGGCAACGCGGCCACCCAGGCCAGGGCCGATGCGACCAGCAGGCCAACCGATACCTTGTCCAGCATCGGCACCACTTTCGGCACCGTGCCTGGCGCGCCGTTGCGGGTGAACATGGGGATCACGCGCGTGCCGATCAGCGACTCGATCAGCACAATCATCAGGATCGCACCGTGCGCGGGCGCCATCAGCGGCAAGGACAACCAGCCCAGCCAGACCGCGTGGTACAGCGCATTGGCCAGCGTCAGCAGCGACAGCAGCAGCACGAACATATAGTTGCGGCTATTTTTCGAACGGCGCATCACCTGCCACAGCGGCCAGATGGCGCAAGGCAGGAACAGCAGGTCGACCAGCGCGCCTACCGCGCCGCCCACCGTCAGCAGCGCAATGCGTCCGGCCAGCCACAATGCCACCAGCGCCGCCAGATGGCCGCGCACCGGCGTCCACAAGCCGGTCCAGTTGCGCCCCGCCGTGAACAGGAAGCCCACCACGACGGCAATCGCCATCCCGAAAATCATCTCGTGCATATGCCAGGCCAGATCCACCTTGGCCAGCACCGGCAGCCAGCCGTAATAGCGCGCCAGCCAAAGCGGCACCGCCAGCGCCGCCAGCAGGGCCGACGCCAGGTAGAAAGGACGGAAGCCCAAATTCCAGACCGGATGTCCAAACAGCCCGCCGCTGCGCGGAACGGGTTCGGGTTCTTCTACTTGCATCAGACTCATAAGGCACTCCAGACGAGCATCGGCATTGCGCCGCAACAGTCAAGATTGTGGGCGCCGTCCCTTGGCTTGTGAAGAAGCGCCGGACAAAAGGATGATACAAATTAAGGAAATCAAATATACCGGCTGTAGAAGCCTGCCAGCCCTCGACGCGCGCGCCGCCCTGGCTTACGCTTGCATCCATGCGCTGAAGGCATGCGAATCGAATCCTTCCAGCCTCCACTTATCCGATCAACAGGAGCAGCAAGAATGCAAACCACTGTACTGAACATCGTCGGCATGAGCGACGCCGAAAAAGCCCAGGCAGTCGCCGCCACCCTGCAAGCGATGGCCGGCGTCTCCGCCATCAACATCACCACCACGCGCGGCCAGGCTGAAATCAAATACGACGGCGCCGTCGTCTCGCCGCAAATCCTGGCCGACCAATTGAGCCGCGCCGGCTACCCGGCCCAGCCCGAAGGAGCCTCCAGCGGCTCCTGCTGCGGCGGTTGCTGCGGCGGCTAAGCGCCGGCCAACAGTTCCATTTGTCGTACCTTTCGGCGGCCCTGTGCCGCCGTTTTTTCGTCCTTACACTTCAGCCCGTGTCCGATTTTGGGGCCAGACCCCAAAATCGGACACGGACTCGGCTGTAGGCGGTGCTTAGCGGTCGGCTTGCAGGCGGTGTTCGACGGCGTAGACGGCCGCTTGCACGCGGCTGCTCAGATTGAGCTTTTTCAGCACGTTCTGGACGTGGATCTTGACCGTGCTTTCGGCCAGGTCGAGCGTGCGCGCGATGGACTTGTTGCTCTCACCCTGGGCCAGGCAGGCAATGATCTGCTTCTCGCGCGGCGTCAGCTTGTCCAGTTCCGAGGCGGCCGGCGCGCCGCCCTGCAATTGCGCCACCAGCTTGCCCGTCATCGCCTCGGCCACCACGGTTTCGCCGGCGGCGGCGCGGCGGATGGCGCGGATCAGGTAATCAGTGTCGATGTTTTTCAGCAGATAGCCGCTGGCGCCGGCCTTCAGTGCCACCGACAGATCCTGCGCATCTTCCGACACAGTGAGCATCACCACCGCGCTGTCCGGGCAGTCCTGCAGGATCAGCTGCAGGGTCTCGACGCCCGACATGCCCGGCATGTTCAGATCCAGCAGGATCACGTCCGGCTGCAGTTGCTGCGCGCGTTTAATGCCTTCCACACCGTCGGCCGCCTCGCCTACCACCTGGAACTCGGCGTTCCGCGTGAGCAGGGACTTGATGCCGCTGCGGAACAAGGTATGGTCGTCCACCAGCAATACGCTAATGGGTTTGTCCGCCTGCTCCATATACTGTCTCCTGTTTTAAATTAAGCCGCGCGGCGCTGGGCGCGCGCTAAAGTCAATTGCACCGTGGTGCCCAAGCCCACACCGGAGCGCACATCCAGCTCGGCGCCGATGCGTGCCGCGCGTTCGCGCATGATGTGGATGCCCACGTGTTCCTCGCTCTTCGCCGACAAGGTCGCGGCGTCGAAGCCGCGCCCATTATCGTGGATCGAGAGCGAAAAGTCCTTATGGTCCTGCAGACCGATTTCCACCCTGGTTGCCAGCGCATGTTTGCGCACGTTCGACAAGGCTTCCTGCACGATAAAGAGCAGCTGCAATTGCTGCTCGCGCGGGAAAGGTGCGCCCTCGCCGTCCGAGATCAGCTCGACCTCGATGCCAGTCTGGCGGCGGAACTTGTCGATGGTGGTTTCCAGGGAACCGGTCAGGCTGCCCTCGGCCAGCTTGCTGCGGAAGTTATGCAGCAGCTCGCGCACATCCTCATAGCTTTCCTGCACCCCGGCGCGCAGCTGCGGCACGATTTCGGCCACATCGCCGATCTCGCCCTGCTTGAGCGACTGCTCCAGCATCTGCACCTGCAGATTCAGGAAGTTCAGGCCCTGGGCGATGCTGTCGTGCAGACCTTGCGCCACCAGGTTGCGTTCCTCCGAAATCGCCATCTCGCGCTCGCGCGTCGCCAGGCGCATATTCTCGATGGCGATGCCAAGCTGCTGGCCCAGCGTCTCCAGCAGTTCCTTCTCGTGCGGGCTGAAGACCTTGGCCTGGCGGAAGTGCAGATTGAAGAAGCCCACATGCTGGCCATGGGCGAAGATATGGAACACCGAAACGGTGACAAAGCCCTCGCGGTAGCACTGCTTCTCATGCGCCTGGTCGATGCGGCGCATATCGTGGACCACGGCGATGCGCATCTCCACCGCCTCGCCGCACAGGCAATCGCCCACCTTCAGGCAATGCTCCGATTCCACCAGCTCGTCCGAGACGCCATGATGCACCAGCATGTGCACATTGCCGCGCTGCGCATCGATGATACGCACTGAGCCGCCATCGGCCTTGAAATACTCGCTGATGCGGTGCAGGAAGCCCTCGCACAGCTCCTCCGCCGGCTGCGGGCGTTGCAGGAAGGCCGAGCAATCGTACAGCAGCGCCAGTTCGCGGTTCTGCTCTTCCAGCGCCTGGGTCTTGACCTTGACCAGCGCCTCCAGATTGCCATACAGGTCCTGCAGACGGTCGCCCATCTGGTTGAAGCCTTGCGCCAGCTGGCCGAATTCATCGTCGCTGTCCACGTCCAGGCGCACCTCGAACTGCGCTTCGCGCATGCGGCTCATGCCTTCGTAAAGTCGCGTGACCGGCTCAATAATCAGGCTGAAAAGCAGGAAGATGATACTGATCGTCGTCACCAGCGCGAGGCCCAGCAAGGCAAGCTGCGAGGCGCGCAGCCAGAAGGTACGCAGCTCGCTATCCTGCTCGATCAGCTTGACCAGCGTATTCACCTGGGCCACAAACTGGTCGGCCTCCTTCTGGAAGGTGCGGATCGCCACCGGATCGGCAGCCTCCTGCGCCAGGATGGTGCGTGCCATGGGGCGTAAGCCATCCTGCCAATGACGGGTGATGGTCGAGAAGCTGTTGCGGATTTTCGTATTCGGCGGCAGGAACAGCGGGCGCTGGGGATCGCCCTGGCGCAGCAAGGCCAGCGTGCCGTCGATGCGGCTGATCTGCTGCGTCGCCGCATTGCGCACCAAGCCCAGTTCATCGCCGGTTTCCAGGCGGCCCAGCAAGGCGCTGAGCCGATAGCTGTTCATGCGCAGGCTGCCCGTATCGTTGATTGCCGCCGCGCTTCCCTCGAGCTGCCAGGACAAAAACAGCGTCGACCCGATAACGGTCAGCGCCGCCGCCAGAAACAGCAGCAAGGCTCCTACCAGCTTCGTCGACAACTTTTGCCAAGCAGGCAACACCGGACTATTCCCCATCCCAACTCTCCTCTACAGCCCAGTATACACGTCCCTGCGCAAGCGCTAGCCGCCGGTCTGGGACATGAAGCGGATAATCTTCTCGGGCTGGCGGGTGAAGTCGTGTTGCTGCGGCTTCAGTTCGATGGCCTGGCGGATCGCTTGTTCCAGATCGGCGTCGCTGGCGCCTCCTCGCAGCAGGGGGCGCAGTTCAAATTTTTCTTCCTGTCCAAGACAGAGGTAGAGCGTGCCATCGACCGACATGCGGATTCGGTTGCAGCTGGCGCAGAAGTGCTGCGACATCGGGGTGATGAAGCCGACACTGGCACGTCCATCCTTGGTCGCCAGATAGCGTGCGGGACCGCCGCCCAATTCGGCTGCCTGCGGCACCAGGCCAAACTGCTTGCGTAGCCTTTCCTGCACCGGCGCCAACCCCATATATGCCGCATTGCGCCCGGTTTCTCCCATCGGCATGGCTTCGATCAGGCGCAGCACGAATTCGTTCTCGATGCAGAAGGCGACCAGATCGTCGATTTCAGCGTCGTTCACGCCGCGCATGGCCACCATATTGATCTTGATGGGGGCGAAACCGGCAGCCTTGGCCACCTTCAAGCCTTCCAGCACATCGGGCAGGCAGTCGCGCCCCGTGATCCTGGCCACGCAGTCGCGGTCCAGCGAATCGAGGCTGACGTTCAGCCGCGCGACACCGGCCGCGCGCAAATCGGCTGCATGCCGCGCCAGCTGGGTGCCGTTGGTGGACAGCGATAAATCATGCAGTCCCGGCAACGCCGCCAGCCGCGCCGCCAGTTCCGGTAGGCGGCGCCGCATCAACGGTTCGCCGCCCGTCAACCGCACGCGCGAGGTGCCAAGGCGGGCGAAGATGCCGATCACCCTTTCCATTTCGTCAAAGGTGAGCCAATCGGGCGGGTCTTCAAATCCCTTGAATCCCGTTGGCATGCAGTAGGTACAACGCAAATCGCAGCGGTCGGTCACGGACACGCGCAGATATTCGATGGACCGTCCAAACCGGTCGCTTAACATCTCGGGTTCCTCATATCTCTCAGGAGAATTGTATCGGTCCATCCGGCTCTTGCCATCGCCCAGGATGAACTAGGCCGGCTAATCCAAAAGAACTAGCCGGCCCTGTATTTTCACTTCCCTGCCCTGCCCTGCCCTTGCTACTGGACCAGCGGGCTGGCGACGCCTTCCAGCGTGATCCCTTCGATCTGCGCCTTGCCGACCAAAATCTGCAGGTACTGGTGCAGCGCGCGCTGCCAGGACTGGCGCGACAGCTCGTCGGCGATCTGGGCGCGCACGGTTTCATACGGCAGCAGATAGCCGTCGATGCGGCGCATCACCTGGACGATGTGCAGGCCGAAGCGGGTTTCCAGCAGCCGTCCATGCAACTCGCCGGGGGCGAGGCGGAACAGCAGGCTGTCGAATTCCGGCACGGTCTGGCCGCGTCCCAGCTGGCCCAGGCTGCCGCCGATGGCGCCGGACGGGCAGTTGGAATACTGGGTCGCCAGCTCGGCAAAGCGTTCAGGGCGCTCCTGCAGTTCCTCCAGGATGGCCCCGGCGGTGTCGCGCAGCAGTTCCAGCGGCGCGTTCGGCGCCACCTGGAACATGATGTGGCGCGCTTCCACCAGCTCGCCGCGCATGAAGCGCTGGCGCTGCGCCTCGTAGTAGCGCAGGCAGGCTTCCTCATCGGCTTCCGGCACTTTCACTTCCTGGTCGAACAGGGCTTCGATGCGGTCGTCCTCATCCTCGCCCGGCAGTCCAAGACGCTGCGCTTCCTGCAACAGCACGCTGCGCAGCACCAGTTCATGCACGCTGCTTTTCAGCGGGTTGGCCGCGCCCTGGTGATGCGGCAGTTCCAGCTCGATCTCGCGGTCGCTGATATCGATTCCGTTGACAGCAATTCCCATCTTTTACTCCTTAGCGCGGACGCACCAGTTGATATGCGCGGCGCAGATAGACCACGGCGCCGAAACCGCTCCACACATGCACCAGACGGGTGAAGGGGAAGATCACGAACAGCGACATGCCCATGAACAGGTGCAGCTTGAACAGCACCGGCGCATCGGCCACGAAGCTGGCGGCGTCGCCGCGGAAGGTCAGCACGTGCTGGGCCCAGCTCATGAGCTGCACCATCATATGGCCGTCCAGGTGCGAGGCCGAGACGAAGATGGTGGACAGGCCAAGCAGCAGCGTGGCGAAGATCCACAGCAGCACGATCTTGTCCTTCACGGTGGTGACGGCGCGCAGGCGGTCGTTGCCCAGGCGGCGGCTCAAGAGCAGCAGGATGCCGATCAGGCACATGCTGCCCATCACGCCGCCGGCGGCCATGGCGAAGACCTGCTTGGCACCGTGCGGCACGCCCAGCGCATCCCACACCCAGACAGGGGTCAGCAGGCCGGCCGCGTGGCCGAAGAACAGGCCGATGATCCCGATGTGGAACAGGGTGCTACCCATGCGCAGGCTGCCGCGGTGCAGCACCTGGCTCGATTCGGACTTCCAGCTGTATTGCTCACGGTCGAAGCGGATCAGGCTCCCCAACAGGAAGATCGCCAGCGCGATATACGGATAAATTCCGAAGATGAATTGATGTAGATAGTCCATGTTGATCTCCTCTCTAGCTATGCGGCCCGGGAGGCGCCATGCGCCCCTTTTGGATAGAAATTGACCGGCTGGACGCCGCCCGCCGCCTTGCGCAGCAGCGGCTCGACGCCGTCCACGCCGGGGCCGAAGGTTTCCAGCGCCTCGTCCATATCCCGCACCGGCGGCTCGCTCAGCTCCTCGGCGGCCACCGGGCTGTAACGCTCCAGCAGCGTGAACACGGCGGCGTAAGGGCTGTCGTTGGCGCGCAGCTTGCGGCCCAGGTGGGCCAGCACATGCACCGCGTCCGACAGCAGGCGCCGCGACTCGTCCTCTTCCTGCTGCGAGAGGAATTCGAGGAACAGCGGCACATAGTCGGGCAAGTCGTTACCCTGCATTTCCAGGCCATGCTTGCGGTACTCGCCCATCAGGTCGACCATGGCCTGACCACGGTCGCGCGACTCGCCGTGGATATGTTCGAACAGATGCAGCGAGTGCGACGGCGTGCGGTCGAAGGTACCCACATAGTTCTGCTGCACCTCGATCAGGCCATGGCCGCGCAGGTAGGCAAACAGCGGTGCCAGCGCCTCCTGCCAGCCTTCCTGTTCGGCCGCCATCTCTTCCAGCAGCGGCAGATGCTCGATCAGCTCCGGCTCAGGGTAGAGCAGCAGGGCCGACAAAACCTTGAACTGTTTCATGACACCTCCTGCGCTTTCTTGCGGGACTTCGGCATCGACATGAAGATGGTCGAACCGTGCTTCTTCTTGCCGAACAGGGTGGTATCGCTGACGCCATCCGAACAGCCGTTGCCGAAGCTGAAGCCGCAGGAACCTTTTTCGTTGAAGCTGTCCTCCACCATCTCCTTATGGCTGCTGGGGATGACGAAACGGTCCTCGTAGTTGGCGATGGCCATGATGTGGTACATGTCTTCCACCGTGGCCGCGCTCAGGCCGACCTGTTCCAGCACCGCCAGATCAGGCTTGCCTTCCACGCTCTTGCTGCGCATATAGGCGCGCATCGCCAGCATGCGGTCGAGGGCGCGGATCACCGGCGGCTGGTCGCCCGCGGTCAGCAGGTTGGCCAGGTACTGCACCGGAATGCGCAGCGACTTGGTGTCCGGCAGGATGCCGTTCATGCCCATCTTGCCCGATTCGGCGGCCGACTGGATCGGCGACAGCGGCGGGATGTACCAGACCATCGGCAGGGTGCGGTATTCCGGATGCAGCGGGAAGGCCACTTTCCATTCCATCGCCATCTTGTAGACCGGCGACTTCTTGGCCGCTTCCAGCCACTGCTCGGGAATGCCCTGGCGGCGCGCTTCGGCGATCACTTCCGGATCGTTTGGATCGAGGAAGAGGTCGAGCTGCGACTGGTACAGATCGCGCTCGTCGGCCACCGAGGCCGCCGCTTCGATCTTGTCGGCGTCGTACAGCATCACGCCCAGGTAGCGGATGCGGCCCACGCAGGTTTCCGAACACACGGTGGGCTGGCCCGCTTCGATGCGCGGGAAGCAGAAGGTGCACTTCTCGGCCTTGCCCGAAGACCAGTTGTAATAGATCTTTTTGTAGGGACAGCCGGAGATGCACATGCGCCAGCCGCGGCATTTATCCTGGTCGATCAGCACGATGCCGTCGTCTTCGCGCTTGTACACGGAGCCGGACGGGCAGGAGGCCACGCAGGTCGGGTTCAGGCAGTGCTCGCACAGGCGCGGCAGGTACATCATGAAGGTGTTCTCGAAGGTGCTGTACATCTCCTTCTGCATATTGTCGAACAGCTTGTCCTTGCTGCGGTTGGCGAACTCGCCGCCCAGGTCATCCTCCCAGTTCGGACCCCATTCGATCTTTTCCATCTTCTTGCCGGTCAGGACCGAGATCGGACGCGCGGTCGGCGGCGTTTCCGACAGCGGCGCGTTCTGCAGGCGCTCGTAGTCGTAGGTGAACGGCTCGTAGTACTCGTCGATGGCCGGCAGATTCGGATTGGCGAAAATATTGGCCAGAATCTTCAGGCGGCTGCCCTGGCGAGGCTCGATCTTGCCGTCGCTATTGCGTTTCCAGCCGCCCTGCCATTTGTCCTGGTTCTCCCAGTGTTTCGGATAGCCGATGCCAGGCTTGGTTTCCACGTTGTTGAACCATGCGTACTCCACGCCGTCACGGCTGGTCCACACGTTCTTGCAGGTGACTGAGCAGGTATGGCAGCCGATACATTTGTCCAGGTTCAGGACCATGCCGATTTGTGCTCGAATTTTCATGCTTTGCTCCCATTCTTGGCCTCGTCGAGCGGACCTTCCATCCAGTCGACCTTATTCATTTTGCGTACCAGGACAAACTCATCGCGGTTGGCGCCCACCGTGCCGTAGTAGTTGAAGCCATAGGCCAGCTGGGCGTAGCCACCGATCATATGGGTCGGCTTCGGCATGGCGCGCGTCACCGAGTTGTGGATACCGCCGCGCTTGCCGGTGGTTTCCGCGCCCGGCACGTTGACGATTTTTTCCTGGGCGTGGTACATGATGGTCAGGCCTTCCGGCACGCGCTGGCTGACGATGGCGCGCGCCGTCAGGGTGCCGTTCACGTTGAACACCTCGATCCAGTCGTTGTCGATAATGCCGGCCTTCTGCGCATCGATCTCCGACAGCCACACGTGGGGACCGCCGCGCGACAGCGTCAGCATGCGCAGGTTGTCCGAGTAGGTGGAGTGGATACCCCACTTCTGGTGCGGCGTGATAAAGTTCAGCGCGATCTCCTGGTTGCCGTTCGGACGGGCGCCCAGCAGGGCTTCCGTGGTCTTGGTATCGACAGCCGGCTTGTACACGCACAGGCCTTCGCCGAAGTCGCGCATCCAGCGGTGATCCTGGTAGAACTGCTGGCGGCCCGTCAGCGTGCGCCATGGGATCAGTTCATGCACGTTGGTGTAGCAGGCGTTGTAGCTGACTTCTTCCGACTCCAGTCCCGACCAGGTCGGCGAGGAGATGATCTTGCGCGGCTGCGCCTGGATATCGCGGAAGCGGATCGAATCGTGTTCGCGCGGGATCGCCAGGTGGGTGTGATCGCGGCCGGTCGCTTCGGACAGCGCCGCCCAGGCTTTCACGGCCACGTGGCCATTGGTTTCCGGCGCCAGCGACAGTACCATCTCGGCCGCGTCGATCGCGGTGTCGAGGCGCGGCTGGCCTTTGGAGACGCCCTCTTCCTGCACCGTGCGGTTGATGCCGCGCAGGACCTCGACTTCATGGCCGGTTTTCCAGCTGATGCCCTTGCCGCCGTTGCCGATGGTTTCCAGCAGCGGGCCAATGGAGGTGAACTTCTTGTACACGTCCTTGTAATTACGCTCGACAACCTTCATGGTCGGCATGGTTTTGCCGGGAATCGGATCGCATTCGCCGGTGCGCCAGTCTTTCGGGTCGAAAGGCTGGGCCAGTTCGTCCGGCGAGTCATGCATCAGCGGCGACAGCACGATGTCTTTCTGCGTGCCCAGGTACTCGCCGCCGATCTCGGAGAATTTCTTGGCGATACCCTTGTAGATTTCCCAGTCGGTCTTGGCTTGCCACAGCGGCTGCACGGCTTCCGACAGCGGGTGGATGAAGGGGTGCATATCCGAGGTGTTCAGATCGTCCTTCTCATACCAGGTGGCCGTCGGCAGCACGATATCGCCGTACAGGCAGGTGGTGGACATGCGGAAGTCCAGCACCACCAGCAGATCGAGCTTGCCTTCGCCGGCCGGACGCACGGTGACGTCGCGCGGTTTCAGGCAGTCGTCCTCGTCGCTCATCACGCCGTTCTGGGTGCCGAGCAGGTATTTCAGGAAGTATTCGTGGCCCTTGCCCGAGCTGCCCAGGATATTCGAGCGCCAGACGAACATATTGCGCGGGAAGTTGTCCGGATGGTCGGGATCGTCGCAGCTGAATTTGAGCTTGCCGGACTTGAGGTTCTCCACCACATAGGCGGCAGGATCCTTGCCCTCGGCTTCGGCGGCACGCGTGACTTCCAGCGGATTGGTTTGCAGCTGCGGCGCGGATGGCAGCCAGCCCAGGCGCTCGGCCTTGGCGTTGTAATCCAGGATGGTCATATCCCCCAGATTGCCCTCGGCGGTCGGCGACTGGATCTCCGACATATCCAGCTTCTCGTGGCGCCACTGGCCGGTGTGGTTGTAGAAGAAGGAGGTGCCGTTCATCTGGCGCATTGGACGGTTCCAGTCCAGCGCGAAGGCCAGCGGGGTCCAGCCGGTTTGCGGACGCAGCTTCTCCTGGCCCACATAGTGCGACCAGCCGCCGCCCGATTGGCCCACGCAGCCGCACATCATCAGCATATTGATGATGCCGCGGTAAGCCATGTCCATGTGATACCAGTGGTTCAGGCCAGCGCCCACGATCACCATGCTCTTGCCATGGGTCTTGTCGGCGTTCTCGGCGAACTGGCGCGCCACGGTGATGACGTCGGCCGCTTTCACGCCGGTATGTTTTTCCTGCCATGCCGGGGTGTAAGGGATGTCGTCGGCATAGCTGGTGGCGACATTGCCACCGCCCAGGCCACGGTCCACGCCGTAGTTAGCCATGGACAGGTCGAACACGGTGGCCACCAGCACGCTGCTGCCGTCGGCCATGGTCAGGCGTTTGACCGGCACATTGCGTTGCAGGACGTCGCTGGCATCGCGGCCGCCGAAATAGGCGAAACCGACCGACGCGATCTCGTCGGCGCAGTCGATCAGGGACAGGCGCGGGTCGATGGCCTGGCCGCTGCGGCCGGTTTTCTGCTCCAGATTCCACTTGCCTTTTTCGCCCCAGCGGAAGCCGATGGTGCCGGCCGGCGCCACGATCTCGCCGGTGGCGCTATCGAGAACCAGGGTTTTCCAGTCCGGATTGTTTTCCTCGTCCAGATTGTTCGCCAGGTGGGAGGCGCGCAGGAAGTACTCTGGCGCCAGGATGCCGTTCTGCTCGACCAGGCGCACCAGCATCGGGAAGTCGGTGTACTGCTTGGCGTAGTCGCGGAAGTAGGCGGACTGGCCTTCACTGTGGAATTCCTTCAGGATGACGTGGCCCATGGCCATCGCCAGCGCGGCGTCGGTGCCCTGCTTCGGCGCCATCCAGATATCGCTGAATTTGGCCATCTCGCCGAAGTCCGAGGACACGGCCACGGTTTTCGTGCCCTTGTAGCGCACTTCGGTGTAGAAGTGGGCGTCCGGGGTACGGGTCATCGGCACGTTCGAGCCCCAGACCATCAGGAAGGTCGAGTTGTACCAGTCGGCCGATTCCGGCACGTCGGTCTGCTCGCCCCAGACCTGCGGGCTGGCTGGCGGCAGGTCGCAGTACCAGTCGTAGAAACTCAGGGCCACGCCGCCGATCAGGCTCAGATAACGCGTGCCGGAAGCGTAGCTGACCATGGACATGGCGGGAATCGGCGAGAAGCCGACCACGCGGTCGGGGCCGTATTTCTTGATCGTCAGCGCATTGGCGGCGGCGATCATCTCGGTCGCCTCGTCCCAGTTGGCGCGCACGAAGCCGCCCAGGCCACGGATGGATTTATACGCTTTGGAGCGCACCGGGTCCTGGCTCACATAGTCCCAGGCCGCGATCGGGTCCATGGTCTTGCGCGCCTCGCGCCACATTTCCATCAGGCGGCCGCGGATCATCGGGTATTTCACGCGCTGGGCGGAATACACATACCAGGAATAGCTGGCGCCGCGCGGGCAGCCGCGCGGCTCGTGGTTGGGCAGGTCGGGACGGGTACGGGGATAGTCGGTCTGCTGGGTTTCCCAGGTAATCAGGCCATTCTTCACATAGACTTTCCAGCTGCAGGAGCCGGTACAGTTCACGCCATGGGTGGAACGGACAATCTTGTCATGCTGCCAGCGCTGACGATAGGCGTTTTCCCAAGTGCGATCCTCTTCCACCACCACGCCATGGCCGTTGGAGAAGCTCTCCTTCGGCTTGGCGAAAAAATTCAAACGGTCCAGAAAGTGACTCATGCTGCCTCCTAAATGCGGTCCACCATCAATGAGGCCAGTCTACGCAGGAGGTCAAGCTGTGGGAATCCGCAAGAAGTTGATGCAGCGGCTCGAGAAGTACTAGGGCGACTAGCTATTTGTGACTAGCTCGATGGCGGCCTTGCGGGGCGGCCGCCATCCTTTTTCATTTGGTATTTTGATACGCCACCCTGGCGGGCAGCGTGAAGCGCACCGCCACGCCGCCCTCGATGCGCGGGGCGATGCTGATCTCGCCGCCGACGCGGGCAATCCGTTCGCGCATACCGATAATGCCCCAGTGGCCGGCCAGGCCAGCTTGCGCGATCTCGGGCGCGATGCCGATGCCGTCGTCGCGCACCTGGCATTCCACCGCGTCCATCGTAAAGCGCAGCTGCACGGCGATGCGGCTGGCGCGCGCATGCTGGACGCTGTTCAGGACAGCCTCGCGCAAGACATAAAACATTTCCTCCGCCGCCTCGCAGCGCAAGGGGCGCGGCTCGCCCGCCGTCGAGAGATGCAGCAGCTTGCCCGCCTCGGGCGCCACCTTGACGACAGCCTCATACAACTCTGTGAGCAAGGTGCTGCTTTGCGGTTCGCGGCGCAGCGCCACCACCTCGTCGCGCGTGTTCTCGACCAGCCATTCGGCGTCGCTCAAAGCCCGGTCCAGCAGTTTTTGCGTTTCCGGTTCGTCCTTCAGCCGCACCTGCACCAGCTGGAAGCGCAGCAGCAGCGCCTGTACGCCCTGCAGCAGATTGTCATGCAGGGAGCGCGCGATGCGTTCGCGTTCATTCAGCGTCGCGTCCAGCCGCGCCGCAGCCTGTTCCCCGGCACGGCGGCGCAGCACAGCCACACGCCAGCGGTACAGCCAGACCATCACGGCCAGCGCGATCAGGGCCGCCAGCACGCGGAACCAGGCGGTTTGCCATACAGCGGGCTTGATCTCGAAACGCAGCTCGGCCCCTGTCATATTCCATACCCCGTCCTCGTTGGCGGCGATGACGCGGAAGCGATACTGGCCGGGGGCCAGGTTGGTGTAATGGGCGCTGCGGTCGCGCTCGACTTCGCGCCAGTCGGCATCCACGCCATCCAGCCGGTAGCGCAGGCGCACCCGTTCGGGAATGGATAAGGCGGTCGCCGTGAAGCCGATATCGACGGCGGTGGTGCGCTCGGGCAGCTGCATGCCGTTCGCCGGTTCATAGGCATTCTGGCCGGCCCGCAGCTGCTCGATGATGACGCTGGGCGGACGCGGATTGCGGCTGATCGCTGCCGGATCGATCCAGCCCACCTGGGAAAAGGTGGCGTAGTAAATGCGCCCGCCGTTCGCCACCGCCAGCGATGGCAGTGGACGGATCGCTGCGGCCAGTCCATGCAAACCATCTTCGAAATTGAACAATTCCCATTCGACGGCCTGGCGCGGAGCGCGCCAGAAGCGCTCCAGCTCCCCGGCCATCACGCGGAACAGGCCATCGTCGCCGTGCAGCCATAGATCGCCCATCGCGTCACTGACCATGCCGGTTGTGCGGCGGAAGCTCTCCTTACGCTTGGGTTGCAAAGCATGCGCTCTGCCGCCATCGATCCAGGCCACGCCGAAATCGCCGCCGGCCAGCAGCCGGCCCCGGTGCTCGAACAGGCTCAGTATATTGCCGATTTTGAGACCGGCATCAGAGGCTAGCAGCTTGACGCCGGAGTCCATCAACTCGCCGAGGCGGTTCCCGCTAAAGCCTAGCCAGGTCCGGCCGCTGGTCGTGGTCAGCATGCCGATGGGCGTCGCATCGGCGATACCGCTCAGCCTTTCGTCCCGCGTCCAATGCCCCTCGCTGAAGCGCCATAGTCCACTGCGGATGATGGATACCAGCAGCTGGCCATGGCGGTCGGCGGTCATGCTCTGGATATCGCGCCGTCCGGCCAGTTCTGGCGGCATCTCCCAGCGGCGCACTTCCTTGCCATGGTACTCCCAGAGCCAGGGCTTGCTGGCAACCCAGACATGATCGTCGGCCTGGCGATAAAGGACGGCAGGCTTGTTTGCCTCCATTGGCAGCATGACGCCATCGCTCCCCATCCTGGCGAGTGGCGCATTCTCGCCGCCCAGCCATAGTTCATCGCCCATCCCGCGCTGCGCCAGCCAGTAATAGCCCTCACTGGGAGTATCGGCCAGATGGAGGCGGTGGCGCCGGTAGCGCTCCACCCCATCCATCGTGGTGACCCACAGATTAGCTTCCCGGTCCAGATAAGCGCCCAGCGGAATGCCATCCGATCGGCTGTCGTTGGCAAAAACCTCAACCGCATGCAGCACGCCGTCCGGCCTATATGCCATGCGCGCAAAGCCATTGTCGCGCGCGGTCCACAGGCTGCCATGCGGCCCCTTGAACAGAAAGTGTTTGTAGCGCTCGGGTTCATCGACCCGGATCAGCCGGGGCGCCTGGGATGCGGACAGTTCCATGAAGCCGGTGCCTGGCAGCAGCGCAATCACGCGTCCGCCCACGGAAGCCGTTTTCACCGGATTCAGATCGAGGACATGGCGAAAACTGTCCGCACCGCGCGGCATGGCGTAGTAGCCCTGATTGATGTTGGCCCATAAAGTACCGTCGCTGTCGAATTTGATATGCGAGATCAAGCCTGGCAAAGACTTATCCTGGCCGAATGGTTCCCAGCGTCCCTGGCGTAGACGCACCAAGCCGGAACTGGTCAGCGCATGCAGAACGCCTTGCTTGTCGACGGTGAGACTTTGCGTCGAACCGGACGGGTAATCCTTGCCGGCCACATAGTGCGTGGCGCCCGAACGGGTGAAAATACTCACGCCGCCGAACTGATAGGCCAGGGCCAAGCCGCCAGGCACCTCCCTCATGGCTGAGATATTGACCGAGGGAATGCGCTGGCCATAAATGGCGGTCGCACGCCGGAAGCGGATGCCGTCGAAAGTATAGATCCCGTTCGGCGAGGCAAACCACAGCATGCCATCCGTCGTCTGGGCCAGGGTAGTCACCTGCTGCGGCGCGCCGTCCGCCAGCGTCCAGCGGCGCCGCTCGTAGGATTCCTTATCAGCCGTGGGTGCCGCATGGACGGCAAGGGAGAGGCAGCAAAGAAAAAAGGCCAGGAACACACGCGGCAAAGCATCTCCATTTCATCGTGAAAGCGATGGCACAGAGTATACAGTTTTGTCTGGTGGAGGGAGTTTAATGAGATGCGCCGCGTGCCGCAGCCAGCTCCGGCGGCAGCGTCAGTCGCGGATGCCCAGCAGGGCCAGGCTGTAGGGCATGGTCTGGATGCCATTGCGGCTGGCGTAGTCCAGCGCGTGCCGCTTGTCTGCGAAGGCCAGCAAGGGCTGGCGCGGCTGGCGGCCGATGTATTGTGCCTGCGCAGCCGGAATCCAATGCTCGCCGGCCGCCCCGCTATCGCGTACGAACATGGTGCTGATATGGCCGCGCTGTTCCTGGGCCGATGCGAGGGCGAACATTTCGGCCAGGTCGCAGTGGAAGCTGGGGGCCGCGCCCCGGTAATGGATCTGGCCATGCGGGGTGCAGCGCATATCGGACGGCGCGGAGACGGCCGCCGCCTGGCTATCCCCGGCTGGCGTCTGCCAGAAAGCCAGCAGCAGGACCGCGCCGATGGCGGCCAGCTGCATGGCATAAGTACGCAGCGTGGTTTTCATGGACGGCCACCACCTCAGCCGGTGCAGGTGCAGGAAGCGCCGGCGCCGCAGCCGCCCGCCTGGCCGGCGCTGCCGGCGCCCTGCTCCGCAACAGCCGGTCCGCCATGTTCCGGACTGCGGGCCGGCGGGCCGACCTTGCGCTCGATCGGACAGACCAGCGGCAGGAAGCGCTCCTGGCGCGCGGAATAAGCCATCAACGCGCCGCTCTGCATATCGAAGTACCAGCCGTGCAGTTTCAGCGAGCCTTGTTCGACACGGCGCTTGACCCAGGGATAGGTCAGCAGGTTTTCCAGCGACTGCAGGATGCTGGCCTGTTCGCAGGCGGTGTGCTGGTGTTCCAGGCTGCGATGCGCCAGCTCGTGCTTGACGCGGCGCGCCACCGGTTCGGCGATGCGCATCCACTGGCCGACGAAATCGGTTTCGGCCACCGGCGCGCCGGGCGACATCAGGGCGCGGATCCCGCCGCAGCGGGCGTGGCCCAGCACGATCACGCGCGCCACCTGCAGATTGCAGACGGCGAATTCGATGGCCGAGCTGACGCCGGGCGGCGCCGCCGGCGTGCAAGGCGGCACCAGATTGGCGATATTGCGCACCACGAACATATCGCCCGGATCGCTGCCGGTCAGCAGCATGGGGTCGACGCGTGAATCGCAGCAGCCGATCAGCAGCGTGGTGGGATGCTGGCCGTCGCGCAGAGTGTCGTAAATGGTTTGCGGGTCGCTGAAATACTGTTCCTGGAAGCGGCTGAAACCACGCACGAATTTTTCGATATCTTCCATAGCTACTCCATGTCTGCCGCCGGCGCGGCGCGCTGGGTGGCGGATTTGCGCGACAGCAGCGCGCTGGCGTCGCCAAAGGCCTGGATGGTGGCGCCGGCTTGCGCCATGGCCGCCGCACGCTTGCTGCGGCTGAGCGGCTGGCCGGCCTTGCGTGGCGCGGGAGCCACCGTGCCGCCGGTGTTCAAGCGGAATACCGCCACCACGCCGCGCAGGCGGTCGGCCTGTTCCTGCAATGCCTGCGCGGCAGCTGCCACTTCTTCCACCCGCGCCGTGTTTTCACGCGTGCCCTGGTCCATGCTGCTGATGGCGTTGTTGACCTGCTCGATGCCGGCGGTCTGGTCGCGGCTGGCGTCGCTGATGCCGCGCATGATCTCCGTCACCTGCTCCACGCTGCTCAGGATGTCGGACATGGTGCCGCCGGCTTGGTCGGCAAGCTGCGCGCCGGCGATGGCCTGCTGGCGCGATTCGGTGATCAGTTCGCGGATCTGGCCAGCCGCCTTGGCCGACTGCTGCGCCAGCTGCTGTACTTCGCTGGCCACCACGGCAAAGCCCCTGCCCTGTTCTCCGGCACGCGCCGCTTCCACGGCGGCATTGAGCGCCAGGAGATTGGTCTGGAAGGCGATGTTGTCGATCACGCCGATGATGTCGGCAATGCGGGCGGCGGACTGGTTGATCGAGCCCATGGTCTGCACCACCTGTTCGACCACGGCGCCGCCCTTCTGCGCCACGGCCGATGCCGACTGCGCCAGCTGGTCGGCCTGCTGAGCGCTGCTGCCGTTCTGGCGCACGGTCACGGTGAGCTGGGCCATCGAGGCGGCGGTCTGCTCCAGCGCGGCGGCCTGCTGTTCGGTGCGCAGGGCCAGGTCGGCGTTTTCCTGGGCGATGCCGCGCGCGGCGCTGGCGATGGCATCGGTGCCGTCGCGCACGTCGCCGACGATGCGCGCCAGGCTGCCGTTCATATCCTTCAGCGAAGAAATCAGCTGGCCGGTTTCATCCTTGGCGTGAACTTCGATATGCTGGGTCAGATCACCTTCGGCCACGGCACGCGCCACGCGCACCGCCTTGTCCAGCGGCCGCACGATGGCCCGCTGCAGCAGGATGCCGATCACGCCCGACAGCAGCAGGCCAAAGGCGATGGCGACCAGACAACTGGCACGCACGCGCTGGTAAATGGTCTGGGTGTTCTCGAATTCCTTCTTCGCCTCGTTCAGTTGCAACTGCATCAGGGCATCCACATGCTTGCGCATGGGGGCGAAATAGTCGCGGATCGGGCCATGTGCCAGGCTGCGGGCCAGGGCGTGGTCCTGGGCGCGCAAGGCGGCGATGGCCGGTTTCAGGCCTTGCGCCACGAACAGGCCGCGCGCGGCGACGAATTCGCGCGCCAGCTTGCCCTCTTCCTCGGTCAGGCCGCTGGCCATATAGGTCGCGGTCAGATCGCCGATCTCGCGCATGCGCTGCTCGACCTGGCGCATTTCGCTTTCAACCTGCGCAGGCTCGGCATCCACCGACTGGGCGATGGAGAGCTGGTTGCTCAGCACCAGCCTTACGATCTGGTCCAGCTTCGCCATGGGCAGCATGCGGTCTTCGTAATTGGCGCGCAGCGCATTATTGGCCGCCGCCAGGCTGACCAGACCGACGATGCCGCCCGCCACCAGCAGTACGGAAAGAAAGGTGATGACGAACGCAAGCCGCATCCGTATCGTCAGATGCTTCAGATTATTCAGCATGCCCACCTCAGCCCGCGCAGAGACGCAGTTTGTCCGGATCGAGGATGGTGACGCGCCGTCCTTTGAAGGAAATCAGCTGCTGGCCACTCAGCTCCGACATGATGCGCGAGAAGTGCTCAGGCGTCAGGTTCAGGCGCGAGGCCAGGACAGCCTTGGCGACCGGCAGCGTGATCTCGGTGCTGCCCGGCTGCTCTTTGAGCAGGTAGGCGCTGACGCGCTGGGTGCCGGAACGCAGGGAATACGATTCCAGGTCGCACATCAGGGCGTGCATGCGCTGGCTCAGGCCCGCCAGCATCTTGCAGGCGAAGCCGGGGTCGTTCTGGATTTCGCGGAAGATGGTGGGCTTGGCCACATGCAGGAGCAGCGAATCGGCCATGGCCTGGGCCGACACGATATAGGGACTGCCCATGAACATCAGCGCCTCGCCGAAGCTGTGGCCGGGGCCGACCAGTTCGATCACTTTCTCGGCGCCGTTGACCGACACGAAGGACAGCTTAACCTGGCCATACACCACGGCGTGGAAGCCGACGCAGGGATCGCCACGCTGGAAGATGGTCTCGCCGCGCGCCACATGGCACTCGGTGGTTCCCAGCGCGATGCGGTCCAGTTCTTCGGGACGCATCGAGTTAAACAGGGGTACGCGGGCTAAGAATGCCTGTACCTTGATCTTGGTCTTATCCATAGCAAATCCTTAAATCGTTGTCGAGTAACGCAACGGCGCCGGGCCTTCCATCCGCACGGCCGACAGATACTGGTCGAACACCATGCAGATATTCCGGATCAGCAGGCGTCCCCGCATCTTCACCTTCATGCTGCGTTCGCTCACACTGAGCAGGCCTTGCTCCTCCAATTGCCGCAGCTGTTCCAGCTCGGAGGCGAAGCACTGTTCGAAGGACAGGCCTTCGGGCAGCGCCACGGTGTCGAAATCGAGTTCAAAGTCGCACATCAGGCGGCCGATGATGTCGCGCCGCAGCAGGTCTTCCTGGTTCAGGGAGATGCCGCGCGCGATCGGCAGTTCGCCGCGATCGAGACGGTTGTAGTAGGCGGCCAGGGTTTTCTCGTTCTGGCTGTAGCAGCCGCCCACGGCGCTGATGGACGACACGCCCAGCGCCACCATATCGGCGTTGGCGTGGGTCGAATAGCCCTGGAAGTTGCGGTGCAGGCGGCCTTCGCGCTGGGCCAGGGCCAGATCGTCTTCCGGCTTGGCGAAATGGTCCATGCCGATGTAGACGTAGCCGGCTTCGTTCAGCTTCTTGATGCACAGGCCGAGCATTTCCAGCTTGGCTTCCGGCGTCGGCAGCTGCGAGCTTTCGATCAGGCGCTGCGACTTGAACAGATGCGGCAGGTGGGCGTAGTTGTAGACGGCGATGCGGTCGGGGTTGGCGGCGATCACCTTGTCCAGCGTGGCGCTCATGGTCTGCACCGTCTGCAGCGGCAAGCCGTAGATCAGGTCGACGCTGATGGAGCGGAAACCGGCCGAACGGGCGGCGCGCATCACATGCAGGATCTGGCGTTCCGACTGCACGCGGTTGACGGCGCGCTGCACGTTCGGATCGAAGTCCTGGATGCCCAGGCTGATGCGGTTGAAGCCCTGGCGGCGCAGCGTGTGGATGCGCAGCGCCGAGACGGTGCGCGGATCGACTTCGATCGAGTATTCGCCCTTCTCATCCGGCGCGAAGCGGAAGCGTGCGCGCAGGCCGGCCAGCAGGTTCGACATCTGCTCATCGTCGAGGAAGGTAGGCGTGCCGCCGCCGAAATGCAGCTGCTCGACACGGTTGCGGCCCGCGAACAAGGCCGCCTGCAGATCGGCTTCCTTCTCCAGGTACTGCAGGTACTGCACCGACTTCGTGCGGTCCTGCGTGATGATCTTGTTGCAGCCGCAGTAGTAGCACAGCGAGGCGCAGAACGGGATGTGCACATACAGCGACAGGCCGTGTTCCATGCCGCCCCGGCTGCGCGCTACCGCGGCGCGGTAGTCGGCCGGACCGAAGTTCGGAATAAAGCGGTCCGCCGTCGGATACGAGGTATAGCGCGGACCGTTCTTGCTCATGCGCCGCACCAGGGCGGCGTCGAATTCTACCTGTGGCACCAGCGGAATGACGCTGCGCCTACTGGGGGAAGGATCGTTCAGCATGGCATTGCCGCACCTTTCCGCGCATAGCACCACCAGGTGATTGCTATGCAGCTTGCATAGAAGGCGATGAAGCCCCACAGCGCCGCTTCGGCACTGCCGGTCAGCGCGATCGAAGTACCGTAGCTCTTCGGAATGAAGAAGGCGCCATAGGCCGCCACGGCGGAAGTGAAGCCCAGTACGGCCGCGCCTTCCTTGTTCGCCTCCACCACGGCCTGTTCCTGCTCGGCCTTGCTCTTGCCGGCGGCGGCGCGCTGGCGCTCGGTCAGGAAGATCACGGGAATCATGCGGAAGGTCGAGGCATTGCCGACGCCGGTGCCGGCGAACAGCAGCATGAACATCCAGAAGAAACCGGTGAAGCTGCCCGCCACGCCGGCGTCGGCGTTCGGCAGGAAGGTGATCACGCCCAGCACGGCGCCGATCATGCCGGCGAAGGTCCAGACGGTGACGCGGGCGCCACCGAGCTTGTCGGAGATGATGCCGCCCACCACGCGCGCCAGGGCGCCGACCAGCGGGCCGAGGAAGGCAAACTGCAGCGGGTTCACATCGGGGAACTGGGTCTTGATCAGCAGCGGGAAGGCAGCCGAGTAGCCGATGAAGGAACCGAAGGTGCCGGTGTAGAGCCAGCACATCAGCCAGTTATGCTTGCGCTTGAAGATCACGGCCTGCTCGGCGAAGGAAGCCTTGGCCGAGGCCAGGTCGTTCATGCCGAACCAGGCCAGCACGGCGCTGGTCAGGATGAAGGGAACCCAGATGAAGCCGGCGTTCTGCAGCCAGATCGGTTTGCTCTCGCCGGCTTTCACCAGCATTTGCGGTTCGCCGCCCAGGGCGCCGAAGACGCCGGCGGTGATCACCAGCGGCACCACGAACTGCACCACCGACACGCCCAGATTGCCCAGGCCCGCGTTCATGCCGAGCGCATAGCCTTTCTGCGCTTTCGGATAGAAGAAGCTGATGTTCGCCATCGAGGAGGCGAAGTTGCCGCCGCCCAGACCGCACAACAGGGCCAGAATCAGCATGGTCGGGTAGCCGGTGCTCACGTCCTGCACCGCGAAGCCGATGCCGGCGGCTGGAATCAGCAGCGAGGCGGTGGAAATCGTGGTCCATTTGCGGCCGCCGAAGATCGGCACCATGAAGGAGTAGAAAATGCGCAGCGTCGCGCCGGACAGGCCAGGCAGCGCCGTCAGCCAGAACAGCTGGTTGGTGCTGTACTTGAAGCCGATGTTCGGCAGATTAACCACCACCACGCTCCATACCATCCAGACCGCGAAAGCCAGGGCAAGCGCAGGGATCGACAGCCAGAGGTTGCGATTCGCGGTACTGCGGCCCTTGTTTTGCCAGAAGCCGGTCAGTTCCGGCTCCCATGTGGTGATCACATATTTGCTCATGATTTAGTCTCCAGGATTTAAGCAGCGGCCGGCAGGGCAACAGGAGCAGATGCCGCCGGTTTGAATGAGTAGTGCATCCACACCAGGGATACGCAGACGGTGCCGTACAACAGCATGAAGGCGCTGGAACGCACGCCGGTCAGATCGACCAGGGCGCCGAACATGATCGGCAGTACGAAGCCACCCAGACCGCCGGCCAGGCCCACCACGCCCGAGACAGCGCCGATATTGCCGCTGAAATCGTCCGCAATGAATTTGAAGACGGATGCCTTGCCGATGGCCATGGCGGTGCCGACGATGAACAGCAGGCCGGTGAACACCAGCGGCGATACCGAGATATACATGTTCATGTCGCCGTTGACGGTTTTGATGACCATGCTGGTGGGCGGATAGGACAGCAGGAAGAAGCACACCCAGCACACCCACATCACCCACCAGGTCACTTTGTAGGCGCCGTAACGGTCCGAGATCCAGCCGCCCAGGGCGCGCAGCACGCCGCCCGGCAGCGAGAAGCAGGCCGCCAGCAGGGCCGCCAGTTGCAGATTGAAGCCGTATTCGCTGACGTAGTATTTGGTCATCCACAGCGCCAGCGCCACATAGCCGCCGAACACCACGGAGTAGTACTGGCAGTAGCGCCATACGCGCGGGTCTTTCAGCATTTTCAGCTGCGCGCCCAGCGAAGCGTCGCCGCCTTTCACCTGGTGCGATGGATCGGTATAGCTGAACTGCCAGAAGATCAGGGCCGTCAGCGCCATCGCCACCGCGTACACGGTCGGCAGCATCTGCCAGCCGTAGGCGCCGATGATGGCGGGCGCCACGAACTTGGTCAGGGCCGAGCCGGAGTTGCCGGCGCCGAAAATACCCATGGCCAGGCCTTTGCGCTTGGGCGGGAACCAGCGCGCCACATAGGGCGTGCCGACCGAGAAGGAACCGCCGGCCAGGCCGACGAACAAGCCAAGCACGAGGAAGTGCCAGAACTCGGTGGCGATGCTGATCATCCAGATCGGCACCACGGTTGCCAGCATCAGCAGGAAGAACACGATGCGGCCGCCGTGCTTGTCGCACCAGATGCCCAGCGGGACGCGCACCAGCGAGCCGCTCAGGACGGGAATGGCGGCCAGCAGGCCGAATTGGGTTTCGTTCAGATTGAGCTGCTTCTTGATGGGGATGCCCAGGACGGCGAACATCATCCAGATTGCGAAGCAGATGGTGAAGGCAAACGTGCTGGCCACCAGCACGGATACCGCTCTGTTGTCTTTTTCTTTGCTCACGTCGTTTCTCCCTGCACTATCGGATGACGACAGAGTAATTTTTCGCAAGCCTCTGCGCCATTCGTCTAAGGGAGGTTTTTCCAATTCATGCTGCTTAGGGTGCTAGTACTAAATGACTAGGCCGCCCTAATCAGATCGGCCAATGTCACTCTGTCAAGCACCGACAGGTAAGCTCCGGTGGCCGCCGACAGCACGCCTTTCAGGCCACACCAGGGCGCGTTGGCGCAGGCGTTGGCGCTGCTGCCGAAACAGGCGGCCATCTCGAAATCGCTCTCGGTGGTGCGCACCACCTGGCCGATATTGATGCCATTCGGTTCGCCGCGCAGGCGGATGCCGCCATTGCGCCCCCGCACCGTTTCCACCATGCCGCAGCGGCCCAGCTGGTGCACCACCTTGGTCAGATGGTTTTTCGATATGCCGTGCAGCACGGCGATGTCCTGGATCGTCACCAGGCGGCCGCGATGGATGCCCAGGTAAATCAGGGTACGCATGGCGTAATCGGTATATGCGGTCAGTCTCATAGCCTTATTCCATATAGCTTGCTTGCTCGGTATCGATTATTCCCAAGCGCGGAACATTTGTTGATGACCTATCTTAAGAAAAACATAGATTCTGTATACTTCTTTTACTAAGATGCCTAAACTGCTCGCATACCACCTTCCCTTCAACCATAACAATGAGGAAACCATGCCATGCACGCTACGCGCAAACTCTGGACTTGGTTAGCAGTTATCTGCGCCCTGTCTTTCGCCGTCCTGGTCTGGGTCGGCAAGGAGATTTACCTTGCCGCTCCACCAATACCTAAGCAAGTCATCAGCCTGAAAGGGGACGTGCTGTTCTCCGAAGGCCAAGTGCAACGCGGCCAGGAAGCCTGGCTGGCGGCCGGCGGCCAGCAGCTCGGCTCCGTGTGGGGACACGGCAGCTATGTTGCTCCCGATTGGTCGGCCGACTGGCTGCACCGCGAAGCCGTCGCCCTGCGCGATATCTGGGCCCGCAAGCAGCACGGCGCTCCCTACGAGCAGTTGAGCGTAGAGCAGAAAGCCGGCCTGGATGCACGCCTGAAGACCGAGATGCGCCAGAACGGCTATGACGCCGCCACCGGCGCCATCTCGCTGTCCGAGGAGCGCGCCCAGGCTGTGCAGGAAGTGGCGCGCCACTACATGGGTCTGTTCGGCAACGACGAAGACCTCAACCTGCTGCGCATCCAGTACGCGATGAACGCCAATTCGCTGACCGATCCTGACGACCTGAAAGCCCTGCCGGCCTTCATCTTCTGGTCCTCGTGGTCGGCTGCCGCCAATCGCCCCGACGGCAGCGGCATCAGCTACACCAGCAACTGGCCGCACGAGCCGCTGGTGGACAACCGTCCTACCGCCGGCACCGGCATCTGGTCCATCGCCTCCGTGATCCTGATGATCGCCGCCATCGCCGGCATGATCTTCGTCCACGCCAAAGCCGGCGAGGAAGCCGATCCTGAAGCGCCCAAGGCCGATCCTTTCTTCAACCTGAAAGCCACGCCATCGATGCTGGCCACGAAAAAATACTTCTTCGTGGTGATCGCACTGATCCTGGCCCAGGTTGGCATGGGCGTCGTCACCGCCCACTATGCGGTGGAAGGCCAAAGCTTCTTCGGCTTCCCTCTGGCTGAAATCCTGCCCTTCACCGTCAGCCGCACCATCCACACCCAGTTCGCCGTGCTGTGGATCGCCACCGCATGGCTGGCTACCGGCCTGTATATCGCTCCCGCCATCTCCGGCCATGAGCCGAAGTTCCAGAAGCTGGGCGTGAACCTGCTGTTCTACGCGCTGCTGTTCATCGTGGCCGGCTCCACCATCACCGGCTGGCTCGGCACCCTGGGCCACAAAGGCAACGAGTTCGCCTTCTGGATCGGCAACCAAGGCCTGGAATTCACCAGCATGGGCCGCGTATGGCAGATCCTGCTCTTCGTCGGCCTGCTGTTCTGGGCTACCCTGCTGGGCCGCGCCCTGTGGCCAGCCCTGACCAAGCCTTCCGAAGGCCGCGGTCTGATCGTCATGGTCTTCCTGGCTGCAGTCTGCATCGGCGGCTTCTACGCCACCTCGCTGACCTGGGGCCGTCATACCCACTACGCGATCATCGAGTACTGGCGCTGGTGGCTGGTCCACCTGTGGGTTGAAGGCTTCTTCGAAGTGTTCGCCACCGCCGTCATCGCCCTGCTGTTCACCCGTCTGGGCCTGATCCGCGCCGCAACCGCCAACAGCGCCATCGTGCTGGAAACCATCGTGTTCCTGACCGGCGGCATCCTGGGCACCCTGCACCACCTGTACTTCACCGGCACGCCAACCTATGTGATCGCCCTGGGCGGCATGTTCTCGGCACTGGAAGTGGTCCCGCTGTCGATGCTCGGCATCGAGGCATGGAACAACTACCGCCGCTCCAAGTCGGCACCGTGGGTGCAGAGCTATCGCTGGGCCATCCTGTGCTTCATCGCAGTGGGCTTCTGGAATCTGGTCGGCGCCGGCCTGCTGGGCTTCGCCATCAACACCCCGATCGCCCTGTACTACGTGCAAGGCCTGAACCTGACGGCAGCCCACGGCCACGCCGCCCTGTTCGGCGTGTACGGCATGCTGGGTATCGGCCTGATGCTGTTCTGCCTGCGTGGCCTGACCGACCGCCTGGCCTGGTCCGACCGCCTGCTGGCACCGACCTTCTGGCTGCTCAACATCGGCCTGGCCATGATGGTGTTCATGTCCATCCTGCCAGCCGGTATTTACCAGGCCGCGGCCAGCATCACCGAAGGCATGTGGTTCGCCCGCTCGCCTGAAGTGATCCACTCGGTCGTGATGGAAACGCTGGTGTGGCTGCGCGTACCGGGCGACATCGTGTTCACCTGCGGCACCGGCTTCCTGACCCTGTTCGCGCTGCGCCTGCTCGGCAAGCGCAAGGAAGCCGCCAGCGGCGCCGCCGTCGGCAGCAAGGTCTAATCTGATTTAAGCAAGGGGGACTCATGTTCGCGCATGGGTTCCCATTTTTTTCATCGAGGAGTTTTTCATGCACGATTGTTCCCAGCCCACCGCCGCCGGCATTTACGCGTTCGACGCGCGCGGCATCGCCAAGCGCTTCCGCCACGCTGCGATCTTCGGCGCGCTCGACGCGCTCAATCCGGGCGAGGTAATGCGCTTCTGTAACGACCACGATCCGATCCCGCTGCTGCACCAGATCGACCAGCATTTCGGCGAGCATGTGCGCATCTCCTACGTCTCGCGCAATCCGGGCGAAATCATCATCGACTTCCTGATCGCTTCCTGAGCCGTCTTTAAGCCTCTTCTAAGCGCTTCTTAAGCGCGTCAGCGTCGCATCCTCGCGGGCTTGATGGTAAGCTGCGGGGATGGACTACTACACCCTCAAACACATCCACATGGGCTGCGCTGCCTTAAGCGGCAGCCTTTTTCTTTTGCGCGGCTGCTGGATGCTGGCCGACTCGCCCAAGCTCCAGCAACGCTGGGTCAAGGTGGCGCCGCATATCATCGACAGCCTGCTTTTACTCAGCGCCCTGACCATGGTTTTCATGAGCGCCCAGTACCCTTTCGTGCAAGGATGGCTAACCGCAAAAGTACTAGCTCTGTTGGTCTATATCGGCCTCGGAACGGTGGCCATAAAACGCGGCAAAACCAAGTCCGCCCGAGTGGCGGCGCTGTTTGCGGCCCTAGTCACTTTTGCCTATATCGCCGCAGTTGCCGTCAAGAAGACGCCATTTCCCTTCCTTTGAATCCCTAAGAATCCCTAACTTAGATCATGGCTGGGCTTCTCACCCGCTCGTAGGATGGTAACGACATCAGGTGCTTTTGGATGTCGACATAACCAAACTAGAAGGTGAGAAGAAAATGAAGAAGAAATACGGTATCGCTCCTGCAATGTTCGCATGCCTGGCTGGCGCCTTCGCGATGGCGCCCATCGCTGTCCAGGCAGCACCTGAGCTGCCAATCGTTCAACATGAACTGGTAGCGCCGCCTAAAGTCCCGCCACGCATCACCCGCAAAACGCCAGCCCGCGTCGTGGTGCACATGACCGTGGAAGAGTTTGAAAAAGAAATCGCTCCCGGCACCAAGTACACCTTCTGGACCTTCGGCGGCACCGTTCCGGGCAAAATGATCCGCGTGCGCGAAGGCGACACGGTGGAACTGCACCTGAAGAACCTGGCCGAAAACAAGCTGCCGCACAATATCGACCTGCACGCCGTGACCGGCCCAGGCGGCGGCGCCGAGCGCACCCTGATCGCTCCCGGCAATGAAGCCATCTTCACCTTCAAAGCCCTGAACCCAGGCCTGTACGTCTACCACTGCGCTACCGCGCCAGTGGCCATGCACATCGCCAACGGCATGTACGGCATGATCCTGGTCGAGCCGAAAGAAGGCATGGCGCCGGTCGACAAAGAGTACTACGTGATGCAGGGCGACTTCTACACCGCCGGCAATTACCGCGCGCCCGGCCTGCAAGCCTTCGACATGCAGAAGTCGATCGACGAGAAGCCAACCTATGTGCTGTTCAACGGCGCCGACGGCGCGCTGACCGGCGAGAACTCGCTGACCGCCAATACCGACGAGAAGATCCGCATGTTCTTCGGCGTGGGCGGCCCGAACATCACGTCGAGCTTCCACATCATCGGCGCCATCTTCGACAAGGTATATCTGGAAGGCGGCAAGAACTTCCAGGAAAACGTGCAGACCACCATGGTGCCTGCCGGCGGCGCAACCATCGCCGAGTTCAAAACCAAGGTGCCTGGCAACCTGACTCTGGTCGACCACTCGCTGAGCCGCGCCTTCCACAAAGGCGCCATCGGCCTGCTGAAAGTGACCGGCCCCGATCGTCCTGAAGTCTTCGGTCCAAGCGTGAAACGCCCACTGACCGAGAGCACCGTGAACAAGACCGAGCCGGCAGCCAAACCAGCCCCGCAAGCGGCCAAGCCTGCGGCAGCGGCTCCCGCATCGGCCGCCGCCAAACCGCAGCAGCACGCGCGTGGCAAGGCTGTGTACGAAGCTAACTGCGCCGCCTGCCACCAGGCCGACGGCAAGGGCGTGGATGGCGTCTTCCCGCCGCTGGCGAATTCGGACTTCGTGCAACAGCGTCCGGACGAACTGGCCGCCATCATCAGCCAGGGCCGCAGCGGCGAGCTGGTAGTCAACGGCAAGCGCTATAACGGCGTGATGCCGCCGCAAGACCTGAACGATGAAGACGTGGCTTCGGTCATCAACTACATCAGCGTTGGCATGAACCGCGGCAAAGAAGTGGCAACCGCCGACCAGGTGCGCAGCCAACGCAAAGCCAAGGTGCAATAATGGCCACCCCGCGCGGTTCCCTTCTGCGCGGGCTGGGCAGCGCCGCCGTGCTGCTGGTGCAGTTGCTTGCACCAGCCGGCGCGGTGGCCGCGGCGGCGGACGATGGCGCCCTGAGCGCCACGCCCGCCGCCAGCTACCGCAAAGTGCCCGGCGGTTCGCTGCGCAGCGTGCTGCCGGCCGATGGCGTGGATGCCCCGGCTACCGTCGCCCCCTTCCTGCTGCGGACCACTCCCGTCAGCGTGGAAGAATTCCGTAATTTCCTGGCCAGCCATCCCGAATGGCAGCGCGGCCAGATCCCCGGTCTGTTCGCCGCTCCCGGCTATCTCGCCGCATGGCAGGGCGATATGGACAGCAATCCCCTGCAAGCTAATTCCCCCGTCACCCAGGTCAGCTGGTATGCCGCGCGCGCTTTCTGCGAGGCCGAAGGTGGCCGCCTGCCGCGCTGGTATGAGTGGGAATTCGCCGCCGCCGCCAGCGCCACCCGCGCCGATGCGCGCGAGGACGATGAATGGCTGCTGAAGATTTTGAGCTGGTACGAAAGGCCGGGCAATGTACGCCCCGGCGCAATCGGCATGGACGAAGCCAATCTGTACGGCATCCACAATCTGCATGGCCTGATCTGGGAATGGGTGGACGATTTCAGCGGCCTGTTCGTCAATGCCGACAGCCGCGCCAAGGGCGAGCAGAAGACCATGGAGTTCTGCGGCGGCGCCGCCGTCTCCCTTGCCGATCGCCGCAATTACGCCATCCTGATGCGCCTGGCCCTGCTGGCCGCGATGGAGAGCAAGCAGCACGGCGCGAATATGGGCTTCCGCTGCGCGCGCGACGTCGAGTCCCAGCCCCAGACCGCCGACGCACAGTAAAGCTTGAAGCAAAAAAGAAGCAAAGCAAACAAGGAGTAGATACCATGCATAGACGCGATTTCCTGCACGCCGCCAGCGCCGCCCTGGCTTTGGGCGGCGGTCTTGGCCTGCCCTCGCTGGCCGGCGCTTTTTCCCTGCCCGGTTTCGCCAACTCGCTGCCGGGCGATTCCCTGTACCGGCTGGACGCCCAGCTAACCGACCAGGATGGCAAGCGTTTCCGCTTGGCCGATATGGCGGGCCGCCATCTGCTGGCCACCATGTTCTACGGCGACTGCAATACGGCCTGCCCCATCATCATCGAAAATCTGCGCCAGACGATTGCAAGCTTGAAGGCGCCGTCCGGCAAACTGGGCGTGCTGATGGTCAGCCTCGATTCCATGCGCGACGCGCCGCCCACGCTGGCGAACCTGAGCCGCACGCACAAGCTGGACCCGGCCATCTACCGCCTGGCCGTGGCCAAGGACGAGATCACGACGCGCGCTGTGGCGGCAGCTTTGAACGTGAAGTTCCGCGTGCTGGGCGGCGGCGATATCAACCATAGCAACCGCATCTCCCTGCTCGATCCGCAAGGCCTGGTGGTCGCTTACAGCACCGCGCTGGACGTCTCGCCCGACCCGGAACTGCTGCGCGCGACGCGCAAGGCGCTGAAATTGACTTGAATCAAGGATTTTCAATCCCGCAACAGTTTAGCTTTGACCACGCCATATTTAGCCATTAATCTCTACTCATACACTAAATCTAGTGTTTTACGGAGAGATTATGGCTACCGACGTGGTACAGATTACGAGCAATATCATCAAGCGCGACGGCCGCAGCGAAGCGTTCGACGCTGCCAAGATCACCGCCGCCCTGCGCAGTGCCGGCCAGGCCAGCGGCGAGTTCAATGCCGACGAAGCGGAAATCCTGTGCCAGCAAGTGCTGCTGCGCGCCGCGACCCTGACGCCTTCGCGCATGAGCGTGGAGCAGGTGCAGGACATCGTCGAAAGCGTCTTGTATGACGCCGGCCACCGCAAGACCCTGCGCGCTTACGTCGTCTACCGCGAGCAGCACAGCAAGCTGCGCCAGGACCGCAAATCCCTGGTGGACGTGGAATCCTCGATCAACGAATACCTCAACCAGCAAGACTGGCGCGTCAACGCCAACGCCAACCAGGGCTACTCCCTGGGCGGCCTGATTCTGAACGTATCGGGCAAGGTGATCGCCAACTACTGGCTGAATCACGTCTATCCGCCGGAAGTGGGCCAGGCCCACCGCGAAGCCGACATCCACATCCACGACCTCGATATGCTGGCCGGCTATTGCGCCGGCTGGTCGCTGCGCACCCTGCTCAACGAAGGCCTGAATGGCGTGCCAGGCAAGGTCGAAGCCGGCCCCGCCAAGCATATGTCGAGCGCCGTCGGCCAGATCGTCAACTTCCTCGGCACGCTGCAGAACGAATGGGCCGGCGCGCAAGCCTTCAGCTCTTTCGACACCTATATGGCGCCTTACATCCGCAAGGACAATCTGGACTACACCGCGGTGCGCCAGTATATGCAGGAGCTGATCTACAACCTGAACGTGCCGTCGCGCTGGGGCACCCAGACGCCGTTCACCAACCTGACCTTCGACTGGGTCTGCCCGGAAGACCTGCGCGAACAAATCCCCGTCATCGCCGGCCAGGAAATGCCGTTCAGCTATGGCGACCTGCAGACCGAGATGGACATGATCAACCGCGCCTACATCGAAGTGATGATGGCCGGCGACGCCAAGGGCCGCGCCTTCACCTTCCCCATCCCGACCTATAACATCACGCCGGACTTCGACTGGACCAGTCCGAACGCCGAACTGCTGTTCGAGATGACGGCGCGCTACGGCCTGCCCTACTTCCAGAACTTCATCAATTCGGAACTCAAGCCGAACATGATCCGCTCCATGTGCTGCCGCCTGCAGCTGGACCTGCGCGAGCTGCTGAAACGCGGCAACGGCCTGTTTGGCTCGGCCGAGCAGACCGGCTCCCTGGGCGTGGTCACGGTCAACTGCGCGCGCCTCGGCTATCTGCACAAGGGCGATGAAGCGGGCCTGCTGGCAGCGCTCGACCGCCTGATGGAACTGGGCAAAGTCAGCCTGGAAATCAAGCGCAAGGTGATCCAGCGCCATATGGACAATGGCCTCTTCCCCTATACCAAGCGCTATCTGGGCACGCTGCGCAACCACTTCTCGACGCTGGGTGTGAACGGCATCAACGAGATGATCCGCAACTTCAGCGGCGACCAGGACGACATCACCACGGCGGAAGGCCGCGCCCTGGCCATCCGCCTGCTCGACCACGTGCGCGCCCGCATGCTGGAATACCAGGACGAAACCGGCCATATGTACAACCTGGAAGCCACGCCGGCCGAAGGCACGACCTACCGCTTTGCCCGCGAAGACCGCAAGCGCTTCCCGGACATCCTGCAGGCCGGCACGGTGGATATGCCTTACTACACCAACTCCTCGCAGCTGCCGGTCGGCTTCACCGACGATCCGTTCGAGGCGCTGGAACAGCAGGACGAGCTGCAGCGCAAATACACCGGCGGCACCGTGCTGCACCTGTATATGACCGAGGCGCTGTCCACTTCCCAGGCTTGCAGCTCCCTGGTGCGCCGCTCGCTGGAACGCTTTGGCCTGCCCTATATCACGGTGACGCCGACCTTCTCGATCTGCCCGAAACACGGCTACTTGAGCGGCAAGCACCAGTATTGTCCGAAATGCGATGCAGAACTGCTCGCCCGCAAGCAGCGTGAAGCTGCCTAACCTTGAAACCACCGAAGGAGAAATCATGACCGATCTGAGCCAGGCCACCCATCTTGCCAACGCCGCTGTCACCCTGAGCGACGCCGAGCGACAGCCCTGCGAAATCTGGACCCGCGTGATGGGCTACCATCGTCCGGTCTCTTCGTTCAACACGGGTAAGAAGGGCGAGTTCCATGAGCGCAAATACTTCCGTGAATCCCGTGCAGCCGCCTGCCTCAGCTGAACGCTCGGCCAATGCGCTAAAGGTGGGCGGCGTCACGCCGTTCACCGCGACCGACTTCCCCGGCAAGCTGGCGATGGCGGTCTTTGTGCACGGCTGCCCCTGGCGCTGCGGCTATTGCCACAATCCCGAGCTGCAGCGCCGTCCCGAGCAGTCGGCGATCGCCTGGCAGGAAGTATTGGAATTGCTGGAGCGGCGCAAGGGCTTGCTGGACGGCGTGGTGTTCAGCGGCGGCGAGCCGACCATCGACCCGGCGCTGGAGGCGGCGATCGCCGAAGTCAAAGGCCTCGGCTACGCGGTCGGCCTGCACACCGCCTGCATCTATCCGCAGCGGCTGGCGCAGATCCTGCCGATGCTCGATTGGGTGGGCTTCGACATCAAGGCCAATGAACGCCTGTATCCAGGCATCACGGGCGTACCGGGCAGCGGCTCGGCCGCCTGGGACTGCGCGCGCCGCATCATCGCCAGCGGCGTCGATTACGAATGCCGCACCACCGTCCATCCCCAACTGCTGCTGCCCGAACAGATTTACGAACTGGCTTTCGATCTAGCCAGCATGGGCGTGCGTAATTTCGTGCTGCAGGAGTTTCGCCAGGAAGGCTGCGGCGACGCGGCACTGAACGCCAGCGCCCTGCCCGGCTATCCTGGCACCGATCTGCTACGCCGCATTGCGCCGCTGTTCGAGCGCTTCCAGTGGCGCGGCGCCGCATAGAGGGAACCATGCAATAAGCCCGCGATGCCTACTCAGGCTTCGCGGCTATTCTAGTCACGCCTTCGTCGTATTTAGCATCCGGTTGATGGATAGTTCTCTGGACTCCAATCTGCCACATATAGGAAATTACCAATATGACATGAGGGCGACATGACATCCCGTCCCTCTTCCATCGGGAACTTGGCGGCAAAGGAGTTGAAGCATTCCGGTCAGTTCCCGCTGATGTTCGGAGGGTGTCGACGGCAACATCCGCCCCGTAGCTGCCGGTCAGCGGAATCTGGATCAGTAGTATCTACTGAAGCGTCGTCGATTCACTCGAGATTTTGGACGCAGCCCTGCACAAGATCGCGGAAGCGAGCCACGACCCGGTGTACGGCGCTCGTCCGCTCAAGCGCGCGATCCAGCAGTACATCGAAAATCCGCTGTCGAAAGCCATCTTGGCGGGCCGTTTCGAGCCGAAGGGTGCGATTCCAGTCTGCGTCAGCAACGGCGAGAGCGTTTTCGGCAATCCTGTCGTGCTGAGCGATGCATGATCACCCTGTCGCGGCATAGTGCAGTTCGGACGTCCCTTGCGACGTCCCGTCCTGCAGCAATTGACGGATAGATGTCACCTCCATAAAGTGACGGCACACCAACCACTGGAGAAGACGATGTCGAAGTTCACTGCATTCCTGGGCCTTGCCACCTTGGTGGCCGCCATGCCGGTGGCACATGCGGACAATGTCGATGACTACGTGCGCGCCGAAATGGCGAGGCGGCATATTCCCGGCCTGTCGCTGGCCGTGCTGCGCGGCGGGCAGGTCGTCAAGGAAAGCGCTTACGGCTTGGCCAGCCTGGAGCTGGGCGTGCCAGCCACGCTCGATACGTCCTATCCGCTTGCGTCGATGACCAAGGTATTCACCAGCGCGGCCGTCATGTTGCTGGTCCAGGATGGGAAACTCACGCTCGACACCCCGGTACGCCAGGTCCTGCCCGAATTGCCCGTCCATTGGTCGCATGTCACGGTACGCCACTGTCTGACGCACACTTCCGGCTTGCCCGATGCGATCACCGACGACATCAATGGCACTTCGGTCGCCGGCGAGCGCGATGAACTGTTTGCGAAACTGGCTGCGGCGCCGCTGATGCCTGCCGGCACCAAACCTGCCTATAACCAGACCGGCTACGTCATCGTTGGCGCCGTGATCGAGAAATTATCCGGCATGGACTACGAACAGTTCATGCGCAAGCGCGTGTTCGCACCAGCCCACCTGGACCAGGCTAGCTTTGGCGACGCGTGGAGCATCATCCCGGGCCGCAGCAGCTTATATACCGCGCTCGATATCACCAAGGACCACTCCAAGTTGATGGCGAAAGACGGCATGCCTGTGCTGCGCAAGGACTCTATCCTTCACTATGGCGCCAAGTTCATACCGGAGGTGCTGGCGCCGGCCGGCTTGATGAACGCGACCATCCGCGACCTGGTCAATTGGGAGCGGGCACTGGCCAATGGCAGCTTGCTCAAGCCCGAGAGCTACGCGCAGATGACAACGCCGTACAAACTCAAGGATGGCAGCGACAATGCCTACGGTCTCGGATTCAGGGTCTCGCACATGGGGCAGCATGCGACCGTGGCCTACGGCGGCGGCGCGGCGACGTGGCGCGTGTCGGTGCCGGACAAACAGCTCACCGTTGTGGTCCTGACCAATCTCCAGGGCGCGCGGCCGGACCAACTGGTCGCCGGCATCGCTGCATTGTACGAACCCGAGTTGGCCCGCAAATAGTTCAGAAGGACCGCTCCACGGTCAGCGCCAGATTACGGCCGGGGGATCGACCGGTCTTAGGTCAATGCCAGGCTGGGGGACTGCACGTCCCCGCCTTTCCCTTCAATTCAGACCACGTTTCAGCAACCGGCCCCACCGCCCGATTGCAAGCGGCGCACACCCGCCACAAAGCGGTTCAGGGTGTCGGATAGCACGCCGCGCGGGATCATGGCTTCGATCAGCTGGAAGCGGCCGCGCATTTCGACGGCGTGGTCGAGGGCGGACAGCAGCTCGGCGCGGGTGCTGACGCGGTAGCCCTCGCCGCCCATGGGCTTGGCCATGTCGGCGAAGTGCCAGTCGCTCAGGTTATTGAAGCTCGATTCGGGCTGGAAGGTGCGCAGCATCTCCCAGCTGCAGTTGTTGAAGACGATGACGATGGGGTCCCAGCCATAGCGCTGGCAATTGCCCAGTTCCCAGCCCGTCATCTGGAAGGCGCCGTCGCCGACCAGGATGATGGGCCGCTGGCCGCTGTCGGCCTGCAGGCCCAGACCGGCCGGCACGCCGTAGCCCATGGTGGCGTAGTAGCCGGGCGCCAGCAGGTCGGTGTGTTCGATATCGAGGGCGGTAAAGAAGCAGTCGCCGATGTCGGAAACGATGGGGAAGCTGCCGCGCTGCTTCATCAGATCGTTCACGGCGCGCGCAATGTCCATTGGCGCCAGCGGTGAGCTGTCCGCCACCAGGCCGTAGGGATATTCGGCGCGGCGGCATGGCGGTGGCGTGCAGGCGATGCTGTGGCCGCGTTCCAGCAGGCCGTCGACCAGGGCTTCCAGCGGAATATTCGGGTAAATATGGTGGCCCATCTCAACCTGGCCATCCAGCGCCAGGATGGCTTTGCGCATATCGATGGTCTTTTCGGAGACGCCGAAATTGGTATCGGAGACGATCACGCCCAGCATCAGCAAGGCGTCCGAGCCTTCCACCGCATGCGTGATCTGCGGATCGCCCGCCACGCCAAGATAGGTGCCCAGCAGCGGCGCTTCGGCATTGGCCAGCAGGCCGCGTCCCATGATGGAGGTGGCGACCGGCAGATGCAGCAGGCGCGCCAGCTTGGCGACCTTCTCTTCGATGCCGAAGCGGCGGATTTCGATCCCGGCCAGCAGCATCGGCCGCTCGGCCGTCGCCAGACGGGCCAACAGCTCGGTGACGCAGGCTTGCAGCGCTTCCGGATCCCAGCTCGGTGCGGGTAGGCGCGGCACGGGGCCGCAAGGCACGGCCACCAGATCGCGCGGCAGTTCGATGTAAACGGGACGCGATTGCGCCAGGCAGTTGCCCAGCACGCGGGCGATCTGCTCCGGGGCACGGGCCGGATCGTCCAGCACCACCTGGTCGCAGGTGATCTCGCGGAACATGGCCATCTGCGAATCGAGGGAACGGGTCTGATGATGCAGCAAGAAACCGTTGCGACGCTCATTGGCGCCGGGCGCGCCGGAGATCACCACCATCGGCACTTTCTCGGCATAGGATGCCGCCACCGCATTGACCATATTCAGCGCGCCCGCGCCGTAAGTCACAGCCGCCACGCCCAGTCCATGCGAGAAGCGCGCCGAGGCATCGGCCGCAAAGCCTACGCCCGGCTCATGACTCAGCGTGTACAGCGGCAGGATGGCGGAGTCTTCCAGCTGCTTGAAGAAGGGCAGCACAAAGTCGCCGGGCAGGCCGAAGACGGCGCGCGCGCCATGGTCTTTCAGGGCGTGCAGCAATGCGGTGGAGAGATTCATTTCACTCTTTCTTTTCCATATTGGATGGTACGAACAAAAATGGCGATCCGCAGGGATCGCCATACCTAAGCCTGCCGCTCGGCGCCTGCCATGCGTAAATGGCGTTTACTGGCGGCGCTCGAACAGGCGCGAAGGATGCAGGCGGGCTGGATCGAACAGCGGGGCGTCGATGGCGTCCAGGGTGTTTTTCACCAGCAGGCCCAGCTCCGTATTGCCTTCCATTTGCAGGCGGCGGCTGAAGAACAGGGTGTCCGGGTCTTCGCGGCGCTGCGCCAGCACCAGGAAGTCATGCACGCTGGCGGCGATCAGCAGGTCGATCACGCCGCCCGGCTGGCAGGCCTGGAAGCGAGAACCCTGCCACATGAAGTCGAAGGCGACGCCGGCATCGCGGACGCCAATGCGCAGGCGGCGGCCTTCGAGCTGCTGGCGCACGTCCTCGGGCAGATGGCGCAGCAGCACCAGGTTCAGGGCGCCGACGAAGAGCAGCGAACCGGGATACGGCGGCAGGCGGCCCAGCAGGGCCGCGACCGGCGCGGGCAGGCGGAAGTTTACTGGTGCTTTCATGCTGCTTTCTCCGTGCTTTGTTCCAGACCGGGTTTGCCGTGCCAGTAGCCGTCACAAGGATCGGCGGGCATCCATTCGCGCAGCGATTCGGCCGCTTCGCAGGCTTGCGTCGGATCGCGGCGCACCGCGTCGAAGGCGGCGATCACCTGTTCGGTATGCAGGGACTGTGGGCTGATGCGCACCACGTCCACGCCCATGGCTTCCATGCCGCCCAGTTCCGCAGCCAGGTTGTAGACCAGGGCCGACTGGGTCTGGATGCCGTTCAGCACCAGGAAGGATTCGCTTTCGCGGGTCTGCATCAGCAGGCCGTCCGGATGGTCGATGCAGCTGAACTGGCAGTTATCCTTGGGCAGATTGCGGTTGCGCGCGGTGAAGCAGCGCGCCGAGAAAGCGAGCGGCATACGGCCGTAGGCGAAAACTTCGGTCTCCAGGCCGGCCGGACGCGATTTGAGCATCAGGTCCAGACCGAGCTTGCCCATTTCCAGCGGCATGACCCAGCGGCTGGCGCCCAGGTCGTGCAGCAGGCCCAGGGTGTCCGGGTTGTACACGTTCAGGTGCGGGCCGGCGACAAAGGGCGTATTGCCCGACAGGCAGTGCACCGCACCCATATCGTTGGCTTCGACCATGAAGCGGCCATTCTCGGCCACGCGGCGCAAAGTGGTCACGTCGGCCGTCGATTCCAGCAAGGCCTGGGTCGAGAGCACGGCCTGCTTGCCGGCGCTGGCCAGCAGCTCGGCCAGGGCCAGCCAGTCGCCCTGGCGCAGCTCATGGCGGCGCGAGCACACGGTTTCGCCCAGATACACGATATCGACCGGGCTTTTCGCCACGTCTTCATAAAACTTCATGACCGTATCGCGCGGCCAGTAGTACAGAATGGGCCCGAGGGATAGTTTCAACATGCTTTCTCCAACCTTATTTCCATGAGCGGTGATAGGCGCCCAGCGTGTGCTGCTGGCCTTCCGCTACCTTGTTCAATTCCGACATCCAGTCCGGGCGCACCGAGAAGCGCGCCGGATTGCGCATGCAGTGGTCGATCGCTTCGCGCCACACGCGCGTGACCTGGGCCGCGTAGGCCGGGCTGCGCTGGCGGCCTTCGATCTTCACCGCGCTGATGCCCATGTCGATCAGTTTGGGCAGCAGTTCCAGGGTATTCAGGCTGGTCGGCTCTTCGATGGCGTAGTAGTTCTCGTCGCCGACGTCGAAGCGGCCCTTGCATAGCGTGGGGTAGCTGGCGTTTTCGTCTTCGCTGTAGCGGTCGATCAGCACGCCGTTCAGGCGCGATTCCAGGCCTTTCGGCGTTTGCTGCCAGCGCACGGCCTTGGCCGGGGAGCAGACGCCATGGGTGTTGGGCGATTCGCCCGTCACGTAGGAGGACAGCGCGCAGCGGCCTTCCACCATCACGCACAGGCTACCGAAGGCAAACACTTCGATATCGACCGAGGTATTGCGCCGGACCAGTTCGACCTGGGCCAGCGACAGTACGCGCGGCAGCACGGCGCGGGCGATATTGAAATGCTTGTGATAGAAGTTGATCGCTTCGTAGTTGGTGGCCGAACCTTGCACCGACAGGTGCAGGCGCAAGTCGGGGAAGTTATCGGTGGCGTAGCGCATCAGGCCCGGATCGCAGAGGATGACGGCGTCGACGCCGACATCGGCGGCGCGTGCGATGGCGCGGCGCCACAGGTCCGTGGCGCCCGGCTGCGGGTAGGTATTCAGCGCCACCAGCACCTTGCGGCCCCTGCGGTGGGCATATTCAATGCCCTGGGCAATGGCCGCGTCGTCGAAATTCAGGCCGGCGAAGTTGCGCGCGTTGGTGGCATCACGGAAGCCGAGGTAGACCGTGTCGGCGCCATTGTCGATGGCCGCCTTCAGGGCCGGCAGGCTGCCGGCCGGGCAGACCAGCTCGATCTGGGGCGGCAGGGCGGCATCCATGGGGATCGGGTTTGCGGTTTGATTCATAGTGTGGGCTTAGCTCTTTATATATAGGAGCCGTCTTTCCTTTTGATGAGGCCGAACTGTAACGCGCCACAACTCAATAAATCTTTGATCTGTGTCAAAGATTTTGATCTTGAGCAAATGTGACAATGCAGCCTGCTTACACAGGAAGGATTTTTTCAAATGGACACGATAGGCAGTTTTCTCGGCCAGGACCATCAGGATTGCGACGAACAGTATCTGTTGGCCGAGGCGCATGCGGGCAGCGGCAACTGGGCGGCGGCGGAACTGGACTTCGCCGCTTTCGCCAAAGTGCTGGAACAGCATATGCAGATGGAAGAGCAGATCATGTTCCCCGCGCTGGAAGCGGCGATCGGCAGCAATTACGGCCCCACTTCGGTGATGCGCAGCGAGCATGCGCAGCTGCGCCAGATCGTCGGCCGCATGAGCGATTCCATCGCCCAGCGCAATACCGACGCCTTCTTCGACGACGCCGACACCCTGCGCATGCTGCTGCGCCAGCACAATCTGAAAGAGGAAAGCATCCTGTATCCGATGGCCGAGCGCGTGCTGGGCGAGGAGCAGGCCTGCATCCTGGCGGCGATGGAAGCACTGGCCTTCGGCGAACATCAGACCGAGGACGCCGGCCAGGCCGATGGCGGCTGGAGCGAGCAGCCGCTCGACGTGACGGGCCTGGAGGCGCCCGAACCGATGGTGCGCGTGCTCGATGCGCTGAGCCGTCTGGGCCAGCAGCAGAAACTGCGCGTGCTGATCGACCGCGAGCCGCATCCGCTGTACCGCATTCTCGAAAACTACGGCTATGAGCACCGCACCGAGCCGCGCGAGGACTTCTTGTTCGATGTGCTGATCTGGGAGCAGGCCGACAAGGCGGGCGCGCAAGCGGCCCCGCGTCCACCGGTATTCTGACGATTCATGCAGCGCGCTTTATCTTTCGACCACAATCCGCCGCTGATGGCGCCGATGCGCTTCTTCCTGAGCGTACCGCTGTTCGCCACGCTGGCCGCCCTGCTCCTGCTATGGCAGGGCGACGCGGCGCTGGCGACGCGCTGGGGACCGTCGACGCTGGCCTTGACGCATTTGCTGACCCTGGGCAGCCTGAGTGCGGCCATCGTCGGCGCCCTGATCCAGATGCTGCCGGTGGTGGCGGGCATCTCCCTGCCCAACGCGGGCCAGCTGGCGCGCGTGGTGCATGGCCTGCTGTGCGGCGGCACGCTGCTGCTGGCCACGGCCTTCCTCGGCCAGTGGCCGCTGCTGTTCCCGCCCGCCATGCTGCTCCTGCTGGCGGCCCTGCTGTCCTTCCTCGGCATCTGCACCGTGGCGCTGTGGCAGCAGCACAGCAGCGGCGCCGCGGCCACGGTGGCGGCCATCCGCCTCTCGCTCGGCGCGCTCGGCATCACCGTGGTGCTGGGCGCCTTGCTCGCTTGCGCCTTCGCCTGGCCCGGCCATCTGCCGCTGCGCGTGCTGCAGCTGACCGACCTGCATGCGATGTGGGGCTTGCTGGGCTGGGTGGGGCTGATCGTGATCGGCGTCGCTTACCAGGTCATTCCCATGTTCCAGGTGACGGAGCTATATCCCAAGCCGCTGACGCGCATGCTGGGCACCGCCCTCTTCCTGCTGCTGCTGGTCTGGTCCGTCAGCACCGGCTTCCTGCGCGACGAGGCCGGACGGCCGCATGCAGCGCCGGCCTGGCCGGTGCTGGCGGCCTATCTTTGCTTTGCCGGGGTGACCCTGTATCTGCTGGCGCGGCGCAAGCGGCCCAAGGCCGATCCCACCACGCTGTTCTGGCGCGCCGCCATGGTCAGCCTGATCGGTTGCGGCGTTTTGTGGCTGCTGCCGCAGGACCCGCTGGCCAAGCCACTGGCCATCGGCCTGCTGTTCATCGTCGGTTTCGCCTACTCCACGGTGAACGGCATGCTGTACAAAATCGTGCCCTTCCTGGTCTGGTACCACCTGCAGGAAGTGCGCGTACACGGCGTCACCGTGCCTGGCGTGAACCAGGTCATTCCACAGGGCCGCGCCACGGCGCAATTCTGGCTGCACGCGCTGGCCCTTCTTCTTTTGCTCGGCGCCGCATGGTGGCCAGACGCACTGGCGCGCATTGCCGCCATTGCGCTGGCCGCATCGGCGCTGGGCCTGCTGTTTAATTTATTTACCGCGATACGCCTTTACCGGCGCCTTCGCCCATTGCCTGCGGGGACATCAACATGCTGAACGACTGGATTGAACGATATATGGCGCGCAGCGCGCCCAGTTCCACTGCCCTGCTGCGGCTCGCCTTTGGCGACCAGCAGCTGGCGCAGGGACAAACCATCTGGCTGCGCGACCTGATCGCGCTCATGAAGCCATTCCGCTTCAGCGAACGCCTGACCCGCACCAGCGTCTCGCGCTTGGTGCAGCAAGGCTGGCTGACGCCACGCCGCCAGGGCCGCCACGCCGCCTACGCCATCGCTTCCAGCATCGGCGAGCAGGCCGCCGCGCCATGGCGCTGCACGGCTGCCTCGCCGCAATGGCCATGGAAAGGCGAATGGACCCTGGTCATCAACGCCCCGGCCGACGACGGCGCCGTGCCCGCCGCGCAGCTGCGCAGCGCCCTGGTGCGGCAAGGCTATGGTGTGCTGGCGCCGAACGTGCTGGCGCGTCCCGTGGCCGACTGCGATACGCCGGCCATCGACGCCGGCAGCCAGCCGCTGGACAGCCAGGTGCCGGTGATCCGCCTGAACGGCACCCAGATGGCCGAACTGCCGCCGCTGCGCCGCCTGGCCCAGGACGCGTGGAACCTGGCCACGCCGCGCATGAATTACGAACGCTTCCTGAGCCAGTTCGACGGCCTGCACGAGCTGCTGGCGCAGGGCGAAAAGCCCAATCCCGAAACCGCCTTCCTGATCCGCATGCTGGCCGTGCATTCCTACTGCAAGGCGCGCCTCTGCGACCCGCTGCTGCCGGCCGAATTCCTGCCCGAATCCTGGCCCGCCATGCAAGCCTACCAGCTGTTGCACGAGCTCGACGGCAGCACCGCCGACACCGCCAGCCAATACTGGCGCAGCGTCGTCACCGCCCACTAAGTAACGGTCCAGCCCGTGTCCGATTTTGGGGCCAGACCCCAAAATCGGACACGGGCTCAACTGTCCGTCCGCTTGAACGATCCGCTCAGTAGGCGGCTGACGGTCTTCTCGCATATTCCAAAATATTGGCTTAACTCATTCATCCGGTAAGCGCCGGATTGGTAGGCGGCAATCAGAGCCTGATCCCGATGAGAGTGGCGGCTGGCGTATTCCGATAAAGTCAGGGCGTTGCATTTAGTCCGCCGGCTTTCGATCTTATTCAACCCAGGCGGCAAGTCGCGCCGTTTGATGCCAGCGACGACAAACTCTTCATATAGTCTGGCGGCGCTGCCTTGCTCTTTCCCTGCAAACTGGCCGAGCAACCATTCGGTGTTCAGCCAAGACGGCCTTGTGCCGGAGTCAAGCATTGCACGGTGGCTGCTCCACCTCCAGTTGCGCGGATGGTCAACCAGGCAAGCCCGCACCGGATTCAATGAAATATATCTCGCAAGTTCCAAGAGGTGCGCCTGTTTCTGGAGTAACACAGCGTGATAGCGCCCCTGAACCATATGGCCCACCAAGTCCTGACGGCGATTGAAGTGCTGGGCATATACCCCGTTCAGGAAATGTATGGCCGCCGCCAAATTTCCATCCGGTGTTTCCACCAGCAAGTGATAGTGGTTCGGCATCTGGCAAAAAGCATGGACAACCAGATTGAACCGCTCCACGGTTTCCGCCAATAGCGCCTGCCACTTCAGATAATCGCGCTCATCCACAAAAATATGGCTGCGGCGAACCCCGCGCGCTGTCACATGGTATAGCGCCCCAGGAAATTCAATGCGTGCATGCCGGCTCATGCCTTCACTGTATGCCTCACACCGATGAGAGACACAGACACAGATCAAGCTCGCACCTGAACCTGCAGCTGAGTCCGTGTCCGATTTTGGGGTCTGGCCCCAAAATCGGACACGGGCCGGGCTGTGGTACGGGGCTTATTGGAAGGCGACTTCGGCGAAGCTGCGCAGTTTGCGGCTGTGGAGCTTGTCGGTGCCGAGGGCGCGCAGTAGCTCCAGCGCGCGCACGCCGATGCGCAGGTGCTGGTCGACGCGTTCGCGGTAGAACTGGTTGGCCATGCCGGGCAGCTTGATTTCGCCGTGCATGGGCTTGTCGCTGACGCAAAGCAGCGTGCCATACGGGACGCGGAAGCGGAAGCCGTTGGCGGCAATGGTGGCGCTTTCCATGTCGAGGGCGACGGCGCGGCTTTGGCTGAAGCGGCGTTCGGGCGTGCGCTGCGGCAGCAGTTCCCAGTTGCGGTTGTCGGTGCTGGCGACGGTGCCGGTGCGCATCACGCGTTTGAGATCATGCCCCTGCAGCTGGGTGACTTCGGCGACGGCTTGTTCGATCGCCACTTGCACTTCGGCCAGCGGCGGGATCGGCACCCACAGCGGCAGGTCTTCGTCGAGCACATGGTCTTCACGCACATAGCCGTGGGCCAAGACGTAGTCGCCCAGCTGCTGGGTATTGCGCAGACCGGCGCAGTGGCCCAGCATGAGCCAGGCGTGCGGGCGCAGCACGGCGATGTGGTCGGTGATGGTCTTGGCATTGGCGGGGCCGACGCCGATATTGACCATGCTGATGCCGCTGCCGTCGGCGCGGATCAGGTGGTAGCCCGGCATCTGCGGCAGGCGCGGCGGCTGGCTGCCGAGGGCGTCGCCCGGCTGCATGGCCTGGCCGACACGGCGCGTGACGATATTGCCCGGTTCGACAAAGGCGATATAGCCATTGGCTTGCTGGCCGTCGGCCGGCTGGCGCATGATGTCGTGGCCGAGACGCACGAATTCATCGATATAGAACTGGTAGTTGGTGAACAGGACGAAGTTCTGGAAGTGCTCGGGCGAGGTGCCGGTGTAATGGCGCAGGCGCTGCAGCGAGTAGTCGACGCGCGGCGCGGTGAACAGGGCCAGGGGCTGGGCTTCGCCCGGCGCCGGTTCGAAGGTGCCGTTGGGGATGCCGTCGTCCATGGCCGCCAGGTCGGGCAGGTCGAAAACGTCGCGCATCAGCAGGCGCCGTTCAGCGTCCATGCTGCCTTCAATGTGGTCGTGCTCGGCAAACGAGAAATGGATGGGAATCGGCTGGGCGCTCAAACCCACTTCGAGCTGGACCGGCTTGTGCTGGCCATGGTTTTTCAGCAGCAGGCGGAATTGTTCGAGGTAGTAGCGCGCGAACAGGTCGGGCCGGGTCAGCGTGGTTTCGAAGACGCCGGGGCCGGCCACGAAGCCGTAGGACAGGCGCGAATCGGCGCGCGCCACGGTTTCGGTCTGGATGCGCACATAGGGGTAGCAGGCGCGCACATGTTCGGCCGGGGTGTCGCCTTCGACAAAGCGCTGCAGCGATTCGCGCAGATGGCGGATGCTGCCATCGTACAGCGCCTGGACCTGGGCCAGGGCGGCGGCGGGATCGGTGAATTGCAGGGGGGCGGCAAAGGGGCGGCTGGACATTGTGTAAGACTCCTTGTTGACTTACACAATGGTAACATCGGCCGCCCGGCCGCGTGCTTCAGCCGGCGACGGCCGGCGCGCGGCGCGCGGTGTTGGCCGCCATGGGATGCATGGCACCGGCTGGGACGGCTTGCAGCATGCTGAACGATGGCGCCGCAACCGGCGCAACCGGCGCGCTCATTGCGGCCGCCGATGCGACAGCGGCGGCGACCGCAGCCTCGGCTTGCACCTGGGCCTGCGCCTCCTGTCGCCGGGCACAGCGGCGCGCGATCACCCCGCCCATGGTGTAGACGGCGCACAGCCCGCCCCAGACCAGGTGGGTACCCCAGCCGCCGGCCATCACGGCGGCGACCAGGAAGATCATGGCGCAGGCAAAGAACATGCTGTCGGTGGCGGGTTTATCGGCTTCCATGGGAACCTCAAAAATATTTCTTAATAACAATTTTAGTTATTTAAAAGAAATAATACCAGAATTCACCCCGCTGCGCTCACTCAACAGCAAAAATCTCTCCAATTGTTGCACTTTCCTCTTGTGCGTCACTCAATGTTTCTTGCGGCGCAGGCACGCCATGCTGCGGTGAACAGACCGGCGCAAGAAAAAAGCCCGCGATCGCTCGCGGGCTTGCTTGCCACCGCCTGGCGACAAGGCTGGCTCAGCCCTGGCGCAGCTTCAAGACATCGGGCCGCGCCTCCACCAGCTCGAACACCTGGCCCGGCATGCCCGGCCCTTCCAGCCGGAAGCGGTTCATGCCCAGGGCCGTCAGGTTGACATGGCTATGCTGCTGGCGGTCGTCCGCCCCCGGCATGCCGCGCACCACCGGTCCGCCGCCCATGCCGAAGTCCACCGTTTCGCGGCCGCGCCGGGCCGGCGGAAAGTCGAACGCTTGCGTCGGGCGGAAGACCTGGACACTGCCTTCATCTTCCTCAAAGGAATGGGTCCAGCTGCCAGTCAGGTTGATCACGGGTTCATGCTCCCCAAAGGTTGGCGCAGCTCACGCTGCAAGGAGGCGCCGGCCGGTACGATCAGCGTCTGCAGGTCGGGCGTCACCTCCTGGGCCGGCAGCAGGGTCCCTTGCGGCTGGGCCTGCGGCGCTTCGCGGAAGGCCGAGATCACGCCGCCCAGGTTCTCGTAGCCGGTGACCGAGGGCAGCCAGGCGCTGCCGTTCCACGCCTTGTGGTACAGCGCGCTGTCCGTGCCGGTGACGAAGACGTCGAGCCGGTTCGGGCCCCACGACGCCACGCGCGGTTGCGAGGTGAGGATGCCGCCCATGAACTCGTAACCGGTGGCCGACGGTCCCCAATTCGTGCCATCCCACCATTTGTGGTACAGCGCGCTGTCCGTGCCCTGCACGAAGATGTCGAGCCGGTTCGGACCCCAGGCCACCACTTCCGGTTCGCCGACGCACACCCCGCCCAGCCGTTCGAAGCCGTTTTGCGACGGTCCCCAGGACGAGCCATTCCACCATTTATGGTAGAGCGCGCCATCGGTGCCGGTGACGAAGATGTCGAGCCGGTTCGGGCCCCAGGCCACGGCGTGCGGGGCCGAGGTGCACACCCCGCCCAGGCGCTCATAGCCGGTCAGCGACGGGCCCCAGGCCGAGCCGTCCCACCATTTATGGTAGAGCGCGCGGTCGGTGCCGATGACGAAGATGTCGAGCCGGTTCGGGCCCCAGGACACCACTTCCGGCTGGCCGACGCAGATGCCGCCCATGTTTTCATAGCCGGTCAGCGACGGCCCCCAGGACGAGCCGTTCCACCATTTATGGTAGAGCGCGCGGTTGGTACCGAGCACGAAGACGTCGAGCCGGTTGGTGTCCCAGGACACGATGCGCGGATCTCCGACGCAGATGCCGCCCATGTTTTCATAGCCGGTCAGCGACGGGCCCCAGGCCGAGCCGTTCCACCATTTGTGGTAGAGCGCGCTGTCCGTGCCGGTGACGAAGACGTCGAGCCGGTTGGCGCCCCAGGACACGGCCTGCGGCACGCTGGTGCAGATGCCGCCCTGGTTTTCATAACCGGTGACCGACGGCCCCCAGGCCGAGCCGTTCCACCATTTATGGTAGAGCGCGCGGTTGGTGCCGAGCACGAAGGTGTCGAGCCGGTTCGGGCCCCAGGCCACCACCGGCGAGGAGCTGCGCCGGATGGCGCCCACACCCTCGGTGCCGATGCTGCTGCGCACGCCGTCCAGGCAGGCTTGCATGCGCGCCACCTGGCCGGCGGTGAACATGAACATGGCGCGGTCGTCCACATAATCCATATAGTTCATGAACAGGTCGCCATTCGGCCCGTTGCTGCAGGAGACGCGCGGGAAGGTCGGCGCGCCGGTATTGGCGCCGCCCTGGTTCGGCGTGTCCGCCACATTGTCGGTGCCGGCGCAGCCGGTGCCGTCGTCGCCCCAGATATGGTTGAGGTTGAGCCAATGGCCGATTTCATGGGTGGCCGTGCGCCCCAGATTGAAAGGGGCGGCCGCCGTGCCGGTGGTGCCGAAGGCCGACTGGCGGATCACCACGCCGTCGGTGGCGGCCGGGCCGCCGGGGAACTGGGCATAGCCGAGCAGGCCGCCGGCCAGCGGGCAGACCCAGATATTCAGATAGCGCGCCGAGGGCCAGGCGTTCAGGCCGCCGCTCGCGTTCGCCTTGACCGCGTCGTCGTCGGTGAAGTTGGCCACCGTGGTCTGGCGCCGCTCGATGCCGCTGGTGGGCGCGCCGCCCGGGTCGGTGGTGGCTAGCGCGAATTCGATGCGCGAATCGGCGGCCAGGGGCAGAAACGGCGCCGGCGTCAGCGCCACATCGGGATTGGTGCGGCGGAAGTCGCGGTTCAGCACCTCGATCTGGCTGGCGATCTGGGCGTCGCTGATATTCTGCGCGGCGGTATTCCACACCACGTGCACCACCACCGGAATGCGGGTGATGCCGCTGCGCGCCGAAACGGCGCCATTGCGTTCGAACTGTTCGGTCTGGATTTCGATCTCGTCGCGCGCCCGCGCATATTCGGGCACGGTCGACAGCAGGCGGCGGTGCACGTCCATGGTGCCACACCGGCGCACGGCAGGCGCGTCATTGTCGCGCCCACCGGCTCCGCCGCCTCCTCCGCCGGCGCCCCCGCTGCCAAAGCCATCGCCGCCCATGCCGTTCCCGCCGGGCATGCCGCTATCGTCGCCCTCTTCCTCGCCCTCCATGCCGCGCGCGCTCGGCATGCCGCCCGCCGCGCTGCGCACCACGCGCTGCAGGCCGGGCATGCCGCCGTCGCCCGGGCCGGCCGCGGCCAATGCTTCGTCATGCGGCATGGCATAATCCGCGCTGCCGTTAGCCGCCGCCGCGCCTTCGCTGGCGCCGCAGCCGCAATCGTCGCCCTTGCCTGCCACCCCCTTGGACTGTTTCGCTTTCATGTTGCCTCCTCAATGAGTGCCAACTGTGTGAGCTTTCTTGTCCTGCCGGTGTTCGATCCAAGACCGCTGATGAAGGTTCCCGAGTGGGTGTCGAGTAGCATGCCGGCACGCACCTTCGAACGAGGCGTTCGCGCCATCGGCAGCGGCCGGCGGACGGCGGCAGAACTTGCCGCCCGCATGCTCAAACTGTAAAGCTTGAGCCGGGGACCACAGGTAGCGTAGCGCACCGGCAGCGCCCGATTCTCGCCAATAATCACGGCCGCCGAATATATTCCGATCCCCTTTTCGGCGCCGATAGCGAAGCGCTAAAGTTGCCGGCAGCCCCCTTAAATGATATTGATTCTCATTTACAATTCCGTTATGCTGCTAATATGGCAATCGCTTTCCATCCGCCCCCATGACCAGCCCGCCCACTACCGCGATGCAGTTTGAACAGACGCGCCACGAGCTCAGCACCGGCTCCGGCGTGAAGATTTCCTATATCGATTACACCCCGGAGCAGTCTTGCGTGGTGCAGTCGGAATCGCCGCCCTGCCTGGCGGTCTGCGTTTTCCTCGAAGGCAGCGGCGAATCCGTGCTGCAGAACCGCGCGCGCGTGCGCTATGCACCCGACCAGGCTTTGCTGTTCTGTTCACCGGACAGCAGCATGTCGGAAACCCATCTGCCGGGCCGCCAGCATTTGCGCGCGGTGGAAATCCACTACACCGAGCAAACGCTGCAGCAGATCCAGGGCATGCCGGTGCAATCCATGCTGCGCCAGCTGGCGGCCCAGGCCAGCCTGCGCCCGGCCGGGCCGGACAGCTTCCTGTACCAGACCCCGGCCTCCTCGGCCATGCGCGCCATCGCCGAGCAGATCTTCCGCCAGCGCGCTCCGGCCGGGGTGCAGCAGCTCTTCTTGCACAGCAAGGCGCTGGAACTGCTGTCGCTGCTGGTGGCGGCCTTGCTGGACGAGCCGGCGCTGGCCGAAGCCCCGGCCGTGCAGCGGCGCGACCACAAGAAGCTGGACCATGCGCGCGAATGCCTGCTGGCGCGGCTCGACCACAACTGGTCGCTGGCCGAGCTGGCGCATACGGCCAATCTGAACGAGCGCAAGCTCAAGGAAGGGTTCAAGGCCCTGTTCGGCACCTCGGTGCACGCCTATCTGCAGGAGAAGCGCATGCAGGCGGCCGCCAATCTGCTGAGCCGGACCAATCTGAGCATCACGGAAGTGGTGATGCAGACCGGCTATGCCAATCCCAGCCATTTCACCAAGCTGTTCCGCCGCCATTTCGGCATGACGCCGCGCGAATTCATCCAGTCGCAGACGCAGTAGGCGGCCAGGGGCGCGCGCCGGCGCGCGCCCCTGCTGTCAGGCCGCGGCGCGGAAGCGCCAGTGCTGGCTGCTTTGCTGCTGCGCCCAGAAGCGCGCGTACAGGCCGGCGCGCGCCAGCAGTTCGGCGTGGCGCCCGCTTTCCACCAGGCGGCCGCGTTCGAGCACCAGAATCTGGTCGGCGTCGGCCACCGTGTGCAGGCGGTGCGCCGCCACCAGCACGGTCTTGCCGCGCACCAGGGCCGCCAGCGCCGCGCGGATCGCCAGCTCGTTGCCGGCGTCGATCGAGGCCGTGGCCTCGTCCAACAGCACGATGGGGGCATCCTTCAGAATGGCGCGCGCGATCGACAGGCGCTGCCGCTCGCCGCCCGAGAGGCTGCCGCCGCCCTCGCCGAGCACCGTTTCATAGCCCTGCGGCAGCGCGGCGATGAAATCGTGGCAGCAGGCGGCGCGCGCCGCCGCCTCCAGTTCCGCCGACGTCGCCTGCGGCCGCGCGATGCGCAGATTGTTGGCCACCGTATCGTGGAACAGATAGCTCTCCTGCAGCACGATGGCCAGCTGGTCGAGCAGCCCGGCGCGCGGCATGGCGCGCACGTCGATGCCGCCGATCAGGATCTGGCCGCGCGCCACATCCTGGAAGCGCGCCAGCAGATGCATGATGGTGGTCTTGCCGGCGCCGCTGGGGCCGACCAGGGCCGTGACCGTGCCCGGCCGCGCCACGAAGGAGATATCGGCCAGCGTCTGCACGCCCGCTTCCGCGCTGTAGCCGACCTGGCGGAACTCGACCTCATACCGCTGCGGCAGCGCGCCGGCCGCCGCTTCCGGCAGGCCGGGCTGGTCCAGCAGCGCGGCGATGCGCTCGAAGCTCTTGCCGTAGAACGCCAGCTGCGCCATCAGCACGGCCGATTCGTTCATCATGGCGTAAAAGCGGTGGCTCAGCACCAGGAACATCACCAGCGTGGCATGGGCCAGGCCGCCCGCCATCTGCAGCTGGAAGGCGCGCGCCACGAGCAGCACGAAGCCCAGTTCCAATAGCACGGAAAAGCCGATGGCGCAGATACCCGCCACCACCTCGACCCGGATCGACAAGGCGCGCAGCCGGCGCAGCGCGTCCAGCACCTTGCCATAGGCACCGGCCGAGAGGCCGAAAGCGCGCACCACCTTGATACCCTGGATGAATTCCAGCAGGCGGCTGTTGCTGTCGGCTTTCTGCGCCAGCTTGGCGCGTGCCAGCCGCGCCGCCAGCCGCTTCAGCGCGCCAAACAGCAGCAGGCCGGCCGCCACGCTGGCCAAGGCGAGCAGGCCGAGGCGCCAATCGAGGTATAGCAGCAGCGCGCCGGTCAGCGCGGCCACGGCCAGACGGCCGCACAGCTCGCCGGTCAGGTGGGTAAACGCCTCTTCCACATGCAGCACGTTCTCGGTCATCACCGCGCTCAGGTCGCCGCTCGCGCGGCGCCCGAAAAAGCCCAGCGGCAGCGATTGCAGATGGCGCGCCAGCTGCAGGCGCAGATCGCAGATGAGGGCGGTGCCGCCGCCGAAACCGTCGAGGTTCGAGGCCACGCTGCACAGCAGCTGCAGCAGCAGGCTGGCCAGCAGCAGCGCGCTCAACTGCGCCAGCAGCGTCAGGTCGAGCGTGGCGCCGAACATGGCGTTCAGCGCCACGAACAGCACCAGATAAGGCACGGTGGCGAACAGGGCTTCGCCCACGCGCCAGGCGATGGCGCGCCAGACGCGCCGCACATAGGCGCTGTGCGCGATGCGCAGCAGGCCGAAAATCATTTGCATGGCATAACTCCTTCCTGGTCTTCGTCCGCCGCCGGGGCTGGGCGCGCGGCGGCCGGCGCCGCCTCGTGGGCCGCGCCCAGCTGCCAGGCGGCACTGTCGCGCTGCAATTGCCAGAGATGGCGGTACAGCGCGCAGTCGCGCAATAATTCCTCATGCCGGCCCAGGCCCGCCACCCGGCCCTGCTGCAGCACCACGATCTGGTCGGCGCCGACGATGGTGGACAGGCGGTGCGCGATCACCAGCACCGTGCGGTTTTGCGTCAGCTGGCCCAGCGCTGCCAGAATCTGGGCTTCATGCAACGGATCGGCAAAGGCCGTGGCCTCGTCCAGCACCACGATGGGCGCATCCTGCACCAGGGCGCGCGCGATCGACAGGCGCTGCTTCTCGCCGCCGGACAGGCGGGCGCCGCGTTCGCCCAGCACGGTCTGGTAGCCCTGGGGCAGGCGGCAGATGAAGTCGTGCGCCTGGGCCGCCTGGGCCGCGGCGATCGCCTGGGCTTCGCTGATCTCCGGCCGGCCCAGGCGGATATTCTCCAGCACCGTGTCGCGGAACAGGAACACGTCCTGCATCACATACGCCACCTGGCGCGGCAGCTCGCCTTCGGCCAGCTCGCGCAGATCGGCGCCGCCGATGCGCACCGCGCCCTGGTCCACGTCCCAGAAACGGGCCAGCAGCTGGGCCAGGGTGGACTTGCCGGCGCCGCTGGGGCCGACGATGGCGGTCAGGCTGCCCGGCGCCACCTGGAAGCTGACGTCGTGCAGCACGCCCGCCGCGCCATAGGCGAAACTGACGCGCTCGAACTCCACGCCGCTGCCGGCCGGCTGGCGCGGGTGCCGCGGCGGTGCCAGCTCGGGCGCTTCCATCAGATCCTGGACGCGGCCATAGCCATCCTGGATCAGGCGCATCAGACTGCCGAAGAACGCCAGCTGGAACAAGGGCCGCGTGATGCCGAGGCCGAGCAGCAGGCAGAGCACGAACACTTCCAGCCCCAGGCTGCCCTGCAGATACCAGTAGCCGCCGCAGGGCAGGATGAACAGGGTATTGGCGCCGATCACCACAGTGAAGGCCGACCAGGCGGGCACGGTCTGGCGTACCATCAGCAGCACCACGTCCAGGTAAGCGCGCACCGCGCCCTGCAGGCGGTTGGCGCTGGCGGCGCCGCGGTGGTAGGTCTGGATCACGGCGATGCCCTGCACATACTGCACGATTTCGCTCGCCAGGCGCGTATTGCAGGCATTGTATTCGGCCATGATGGCCGGCACGCGCCGCCACAGCAAGAGCTGCACCAGCACGGCCAGCGGCACGGTGGCCAGCGTCACCAGGGCCATGCGCCAGTCCAGCCAGAACAGGGCGATGGCGCTGACCACGGGCAGGGCCACGGCGGCGGCGCTGTCGTTCAGGTGGTGGGCGATGAACAGTTCCAGCCGGTCCACATCGTCGCGCAAGACCTTGTTGGTGCTTTCCGCGCTGCGCGCGGTGATCCAGCCCATGGGCACGCGGCGCAGCTTGTCGGCCACGGCCAGGCGCAGGTCGAACAGGATATTGAAGGCCGCCAGATGCGCGAGCACGCCGCCGCCGGCCTGCAGCAGCCAGCGCACCACCATGGCGGCGGCGCCCCAGGCCAGCACCGGCCACAGCCCGGCCGCCGCCGCACTCCCCTGCGGCCGGCCGTTCAGGCGTAGCAGCACCAGATAAATCACGATCAGCGGCGCCAGCGACAGCACGCTGCTGACGGCGCTCAGCGCCGCCGCCGCGATCAGGCTGCCCTTGCGCTGTCCGGCCAGCGCCAGCAAGGCCCCCAGGCCGCGCTTGCGCGGCGGCGCGCCGGCTGGCGCCGTGCCGGGTACGGCGCCAGCGGCCTGGCTAACGGCGGGCGCTTCGGCGGCGGCCGGCCGCTGTGCCGCCGCGCCACTCTCGCGGTCTCCGCTGCGCGCGGCCGCCTCCTCCGGCGCTGCATGGCCGGCCGCCTGCTGCGGCGCGGCGCTCATGCCGCCACCCCGCTGGTTTCAATATTTCCGGCCACGCTGGCCTCCTCTTGTGCACTTTTCATGAAATACCTGACCAGCAGGGACTGCGGCATGGCCTGCATCAGCAGGTTGCGCAGGCGGCAAGCCCAGGCGCTGTCCGGCACGTACAGGCGCGCTGCGCGCCGTCCGCGCTGGCGCAGGGTATGGATGGCCGGCTGCAGGCGCTGCTGGTAGCGCAGCAGCGCGGCCGGGCTGGCGTCGGCCGCCAGTTCGCGCGCCAGGCAGCGCCCGCCGGCCAGCGCCATGCTGGCGCCCTGCCCGTTGGCCAGGCTCAGGCAGTGGGCCGCGTCGCCCAGCAGCGCCACGCGGCCGCGGCTCCAGGACGGCAGCACCACCTGCATCAGCGCGTCCAGATAGATATCGTCCTGCGGCGCCAGCTGCGCCAGGCCGGCGCTCACGCGCGCATGGCTGCCGGCGAAGGCCGTCTGCAGCAGCGCCGGGCGCAGCCCGGGCGGCACCGGCGCATCCTCGAACGACTTCCAGATATGCAGGGCGGCGACGCGGCCGTCGCCGATGCGGTAATACATGCTCATGCGGCGCGGCTCGGCATAGCTCAGCATGTCCTCGTCCAGCAGGCCATCGTCCGGCAGCCAGTAGGCGCCAGCCCACAGGCCCAGATGGCGGCAGCAATCCTGGTCGGGACCGAACAGCAGGCGGCGCGTGGCGGAGCGGAAGCCGTCGGCGCCGACCACGAAATCGTAGCGCCCGCTGCTGCCGTCGCTGAAGCGGACGTCGGCCCCGCCCGCATCCTGCGCCAGCGCGGCGATGCCGGTATTCAGGCGCAGCTCGACGTTGCCGTCCATGCTCTCGTGCAGCAGCGTGGCCAGGTCGCTGCGCAGCACGATCAGATGGCCCAGGCGCGCCATCAGGCGGCCATGGTCAAGCGACATGATGCGGCGCCCGGCCGCATCCAGATACAGACTGCGCTCGAACGGGATGGCGGCCTGGCGCAAGCGCGGCAGCAGTCCCATTTCATCGAGCACCGCGTGGCCGAGGCCGGACACGCCGATCATATAACCCTCGGCGCGCAGCGACGCGGCCTTTTCCACCAGTTGCACTTGCGCGCCCTGGCGCGCCAGCCACCAGGCGGCGCACAGGCCGCCGATGCCGGCGCCTGCAATCAAAATACGGCTGGACGCCATCGACTCTCCTCAAACGGCCAGCGCGCGCGCCTGGGCGCGCAGCGCGGCCTGCACTTCCTGGCGCGCACCGCGCAGGAAGAAATGTTCGCCCGCCAGCACTTCGCAGTGCAAGGGCGTGGCGGTGTAGGCTTGCCAGCCGCGCATCTGAGCCGGCGGCACCAGCTTGTCCTGGCTGCCGGCCAGGGTATGGATCGGGCACGGCAAGCCGCGCCGGTCGAAGCGCTGGTAGCGCGCGCCGACGGCGAAATCGGCCTGCATGGTGCGCTGCAGGGCGCGCAGCATGTCCGGCGCCGCCAGCACACTGGGCGGCGTGCCGCCCAGCACGCGCAGCACCACGGCCAGGTCGGCGCTGTCGAAAGGCGCGACCTGGAGCAGATTCAGCAACACAGCCGACAGCGGCAAATGGGGCGGATTGGTGGCCGACAGCCACAGCATGGCCGGCGCATGGCCGGCCGCGTTCAGCGCCAGCGCCAGCTCATAGGCCAGCAAGCCGCCCAGGCAGTGGCCGAACAACGCATACGGCTGGCCGGGACGGGCGCGCAGCTGCGGTTCGATCTGGGCGCGGCTCCAGGCCACCCAATGCTCCATGCTGTCCAGCGGCGCCGCGGCATGGAAACCTTCGCGGCCGGGCAGCTGGACCGGGCAGAACTGCAATTGCCCGGCCAGGCTTTCGCGCCAGCCGCGGAAGGCCGAAGCGCCGCCGCCGGCAAAGGGAAAGGCAAACACCGGCATGGGGCCGCCGGCTTGCGGCGCGCCGAAGGGGAAGACGGCATCGGCCGCTTCCACCTTCCAGTCGGTGGCGCCGGCGGTATCGGCCTGCAGATGGCAGACCGGCGGCGCCGGTTGCCATGCCGGCGCCTGCGCTGGCAAAGCGGCGGCGCCGCGCGCGAAACGCAGCGCCTGGTAGCACAGCGCACCCGACTTGAGCGCCGCCTGCTGCGCCGCCAGGTCGTCGCGCAGCACGCTGCGCAGGAAATTCTCTTCGCTGCTGGCGCCCTGCTCCTGGTGGCGGCGCTGGCGCCAGGCGGCGGCGGCCTGCACGCCGTGGCTCAGGTCCTGGCGCGCCGCCAGTTCCAGGCCGGTGGCCGCCGCCGCCGCGATCAGCTCTTCCCAGGTTTGCGGACTGTACATCCCGGACAGCACCAGATGTCCGCCCGGCCGCAGTACGCGCGCCGCCTGGTGCAGGAACAGCGCGGGCGCGGCCAGCTCCTGCACCAGCTCCACCGCCAGCACCAGATCCTGGCTGGCGGCGGGCTGCGGCAGCTGGCAGGCGTCGGCCACCTGCCAGCGCGCCTTCAGGCGGCCGAAACTCTGGCGGCAGGCCTGCACCTGTTCCGGCGACAGGTCGATGCCGGTCAAGGCGCCCGGACTGCGGGCGCGCGCGATCGCCGCCAGCGCCCCGCCGCGGCCGCAGCCGGCATCCAGCACCTGGCGGCCGTCCAGCGGCGTATCGCCGAGCACCTGCCACAGCAGGCGCTCCTGCAGCGCGCTTTCGCTCTCCCCCTCCATATTCGCGGCCAAGGCATAACCCCGGTTCATGAATTCGAAACGCGGCGCGGCGTCCAGCGCCCGCACCAGCTCATCCAGACGGGCATACACCAGGCGCACCAGCGCGCCGCTTTCCTGTACGGCCGGGGAGATCAGATTCATGGCAGGCTCCTCGCAAGTTGTTGCGGCGCGTCGGCCGCGCCCTCCTCTTCCGGCATGGCGCGCGCGTGCAGGCGCGGCGCCAGCAGCAGGCCAAGCAGCGCCAGTACGCTGGTGATGGCGAAGGTGGCGCCATAGCCCAGCGCGGCCGTGACCGCGCCCGCCGCCATGCCGAACACCAGGGCGCACCAGGCGTCGGTGCATTGCAGCAGGGAGAAATCGGTGCCCGCCTGGGCCGACGAAGCCAGGTCCATCATGATGGTGTACAGCGCCACGAAGCCGAAGGCCATGGCGACGCAGAACAGCAGGAAGACGCCGGCCAGCAGCGGCTTGGCATGCCAGCCACGGCTTTCGATCAGCAGATAGGCCAGCTGCAGCGCCAGGTGCAGGCCAAGGCTCAGCCGCAGCACATGGCGGCGCGCGAGGCGCTTCAGCAGCACGCCCGCCAGGAACGCGCCGCTGATCCCGGCCGCCGCCACGCCGCCGCCGGACAGCAGGCCCACTTCGACCACGGCAAAGCCGCGGTCCACCAGATAGGTCAGCATGATGGCGCTGAACCAGCGCAGCGAGGCCTGGGCCGCGACCACGGTCGCCATGCCCCAGCGCAGCGGCATGCGGCGCCAGGCCGCGCGCAGGCTGGGTGGCGCGGCCGGCGATTCGGCGCCGATGGCCTCGGGCTGGGCCGCCACGCCGCGCCGGCGCAGCCACAGCGCCGGCGCGCTGCACAGGGCCAGCAGCACGGCCAGATAGATCAAGCCTTCCTGCCAGCCGCTGTGGCCGACCACCGTCACCAGCATGCCGCCGCCCAGCACATAGCCCAGATAACTGCCGCCGATCTGCATGCTGTTGCCAAGGCCGCGCTGCGGCCCGGCCAGGGTCTGCACCGCCATGCCGTCGGTGACGATGTCCTGGGTGACGCAGACCAGCATCAGCGCCAGCAGCAGGCCGATGACGGCCAGCAGCGCCGTTTCCAGCGGCAGCAGCAACAGGGCCAGCACGCCGCCCAGCATCAGCAGCTGGAAGCGGCCGGCCCACAGCAGGCGGCGCTGCGGCCCGCCGGCGCTGAGGCGGTCGATGCGCGGCGCCCACAGGAACTTCAGGGCGCTCGGCAGGAACAGCAGCGACAGCAGGCCGATCTTGTCGAGACCGATGCCGCGCGCGCGCAGCACCACCGGCAAGCCCTCGTGGATCAAGCCGCTGAGCAGGCCCTGGGTCGCATACAGGCCACCCAAGGCCGCCAGCAGGCCGCCGCCGGCCAGCACCGCCGGCCGCGCCGTCATAGCTGGACCTTCAAGCGCAGGCCCGCCATGCGGCCGCGCGAATACTGGGCGAAGTTGCCCAGCGGGCCGAAGGCGAAGGCATAGGTCGGCACCACCTTGTCGCCCAGGTTATCGACATAAGCGGTCAGACTGTAGCGCTTGTCGATATCCCAGCTCAGGGCGGTATCGAACTGCGCATAGCCGGGCTGGCGCAGCGTATTGGCGGCGTCGAACCACTGGTCGCCGGACACCTGGGCGCTGACGTTCCAGCGCAGCAGGCTGCCGTCCTGGAAGGGGCGGAAGCGCCACTCGCCGGAGGCGCGCACGCTGAGCGGCGCCACATACGGCACGCGCTTGCCGTTCAAATCCACATTGCCGGCCGGGGCGTGGAAATTGCGGATGGTGCTGTGGGTCCAGGCGGCGCCGGCGCGCAGGGTCAGGTCCGGCGTGGCGGCAAAGGCGGCGTTGAGTTCCACGCCGCGGGCGCGCGCATCGCCGACATTGCTGAGCATCTGGAACAGGCTCGATTGCACCTGGGCCTGCAGGTCGCGCGTGCTGCTGTGGAAGACGGCGCCGTCCAGCTGCAGGCGGCGGTTCAGCAAATCACCCTTGATGCCCAGTTCGAAGTTGCGCAGGGTCTCGTCCTCGTAGGGCAGGCTGCCGCCCTGGTTCTCGGCCACGCGGTTGAAGCCGCCCGCCTTGTAGCCTTCGCTGAACAGGGCATAGGCGCGCCATTCGGGCGCCAGGCGGTAGCCCAGCGCCAGTTTCGGACTGACGTGGGTGAAGCGCTTGTCGCCGGCGAAGACCAGGGCGGCCGCGCCGCTGCGGCGGAAATCGATGCGCGCCTTGTCCACGCTGTAGCGCAGGCCGGCGCTCAAGTCCAGCGCGGGATTGATATGCCACACCGCCTCGCCGAACAGGGCCATCGACTTGTTGCTGCTCTCGCCCAGGCTGGGGCCGGGGAAGAGGAAGGACGGCACGTTCGGCACGGCCACGCCGCGGCGGCGTTCGAAGTCCTGCTTCTCGTAATACAGGCCGAACACGCCGTCCACGGCGCGCTGGCCGCTGCCGATGGTCGCCAGGCGCAGCTCCTGGTAATAGCTTTTCTGCGACTCCGGATCGGCATTGCCGGTGCTCAGCACGCGCTCGAATTTGCGGTCCTGGTAGGAGGTGCTGGAGGTCAGCTTCCACTCGTCGAAATAGTAGTCCAGGGCCAGCGCTGCCTGGTTGACGGTGCGGCGGATATCGGGGTCGGTCAGGTCGAAGGGCGTGCCGGCGATGGCTTTGCGGTCGCGCAGCGGGAAGGCCTGGAAGTATTCGTCGTGCGCATGGTAGCTGTCGCGGCTCACGGTCAGCATGGCGTCCAGGCCGCTGTCGGCCGGGGTCCAGCGCAGGCGCGCGCGGCCCATGCTCTCCTTGCCGCCGCCCAGCTTGTCGCGGCCGTTGGCCATGCGCAGCTGGCCCGGCCGCTCGTCGGCATAGGCGGTGATGTCGCCATACAGGGTGTTCGGCAGCAGCGCCCCGCCCAGTTGCACGTCGGCGCGCCGCATCAGGCGGTTGCCGTCCACGTTCAGGCGCGCCAGCGGCTTGTTGCCCGGCTTCGCCGTGACGATATTGATCACGCCGCCCTGCGCAGAGCGGCCGTACAGCGTGCCTTGCGGCCCTTTCAGTAGCTCGACCTGCTCGATGCCGGCCAGCGGCTGGGTGAAGTAGGCCAGATCCTGCGGCACGCCGTCGACGTACACGGTGACGGCCGGATTGTAGAAATCGATGGACGGCACGCCGCGCATGCTGAACAGGGAATACACGCGGGTACTGCGCGGCATCACGCCCAGCTCCGGGAAGACCTTATCCAGTTCGTCGGTGCGCGCCACATGGGCGCTTTCCAGCCGGGCCGCCGTCGCCACGGCGCTGGCGCCGCCGGCCAGCGCGCCGCCCTCCAGCTTATTCGCCGTCACCACCACCGGCGCCAATGTCCCGCCATCCGGCTGCTGTGCCGCCGCGCCGGCTGCCAGGCCGGCGGCCCCCAGGGCGCCGCTGGCCAGCAGCATTTTCCGCATCAAACTCAACTTCATCTTTGCATCCCTCCTTTTTCAGTGACTGCAGTATCCGGGGCAAACGGCGGACGCACTACCGCGATCGGGGCCAAAAATATCGCATTCGGTACTTTTGATTGATAAGCATTCTCATTTGCACGATATTCATAAGCTTATGCGAAATGCAATTCCCGGCCTTTCGCGCTTGCTTATCGATACCGAGGACACCCATGACCGCCTTCCCTGCCATATCCCTAAGCCAGCACCCGACACTGGTAGACTGGATCGAATACCATGCCCGCACCCAGCCCGAGGCCGAAGCGCTGTGCTTCGTCGCGCACCAGGGCGAAGGCCAGGCCGAACTGCGCCTGAGCTATGGCGCCCTGTCGCAGCGCGTGCGCCAGGCGGCGGCCGCCTTGCAGCGTTGCAGCCGCCCCGGCGACAGCGCCCTGATCCTGTTCCCGTCCGGGATCGATTACGTGGTCGCGCTGCTGGCCTGCTTCTACGCCGGCGTGACCGGCGTGCCGGTCAACCTGCCCGGCGCGGCGCGCGTGCGGCGCGTGCTGCCCAAGCTGGGCGGCATTGCCGCCGACTGCCGCCCGGCCCTGGTGCTCAGCAGCGCCGCCATCGCCGCCGCCAGCGGCGACGCGCTGCAAGCCTTCGCCACCGAACACCGGCTGGAACTGCTGCAGCTGGACCGGCTGCAGGCCGATGCCGGCGCCTGGCAGCGCCCCGCCCTGGACGGTGCCACGCTCGCCTTCCTGCAATACACCTCCGGCTCCACCGGCCAGCCCAAGGGCGTGGTCAACCGCCATGGCGCGCTGTTGCGCAACCTCGAATTCCTGGGCCGGCTGACGGCCGTGGACCGCCGCGCGCGCAGCGCCACCGTGGTCGCCAGCTGGCTGCCCCTGTTCCACGACCTGGGCCTGATCATGGGCATCCTGCTGCCGCTGGCCTATGGCAGCCGCGCCGTGTATATGGCGCCGATGGCCTTTGCCGCCGACCCGCTGCGCTGGCTGGAAGTGGCCAGCGCCGAACAGGCCACGGCCCTGCCCTGCCCCAGCTTCGCCCTGCGCCTGTGCGCCGAGGAAGCGGCGGCGGCGCCGCAGCGCCTGGCGCAGATCGCCCTGGAACGCGTCGGCTGCCTGATGCCGGCGGCCGAGCCGGTGCTGCCGGAGCAGATCGAGCGCTTCCACGCCGTGTTCGGCGCGCGCGGCCTGCGCCGCACGGCCATCAAACCGGCCTACGGCCTGGCCGAGGCCACCTTGCTGGTGTCGGCCCATGTGGCCGATCGCGAGCCTTACTACATCGACGTCGATAAAACGCTGCTGGAGCGCGGACGCGCCGTGGCGCAGCCGGCCAGCGGCGCGCTGCCGCCGCCGGGCATGCGGCGCTACACCAGCAACGGCAACGAGTTCGACGGGCAGGAGGTGCGTATTGTCGATGCGGACAAGCACGTACCCCTGTCCGCCGACACTGTCGGCGAAATCTGGATCAGCGGCCGCTGCGTGGCGGACGGCTACTGGAATAAGGAAGAGCTGAACCGCGCGCTGTTCCTGGCGCGCGCCGCGGGCAGCGAGGCGGCGTATCTGCGCACCGGCGATATGGGCTTTGTGCACGAGGGCCACCTGTTCGTCACCGGCCGCCTGAAGGATATGCTGCTGTTCCGCGGCGAATGCCACTATCCGAACGATATCGAGAACAGTGGCGGACGGGCGCATGCGGCCTGCGTGCCCGAGAGCGGCGCCGCCTTCTCGCTGCCGGCCGAAGACGAGAGCACGGAGCTGCTGGTGGTGGTGCAGGAAGTGGCGAAACAATCCAGCAACGACTACACCGCCATCGCCGACGCGGTACGCGTGGCCGTGGCCGAGGAACACCAGTTGGCGGCGCATGCCGTGGTGCTGATCCGCAAAGGCACGCTGCCGCGCACCACCAGCGGCAAGGTGCGCCGCAGCGCCGTGCGCGCCGCCTGGCTGGCAGGCGAGCTGGCCGTGCTGCATGAACAGCGCCTGGATGGACCCGATGCGGTGCCGGCGCCAGCCGCGCAGTCCACGCCGGCGGGGCAGGATGCGGGGCGGGACAGCGCGATGGCTGGCGCGAATACCGCAACGCCGGCCGGCGGCGACGCGCATGGCGCAGCACCAGACGGCGCCCTGCTCGCGGCCCTGCGTCCGCTAGGCGCGGCGCAGCGCGGCGAGCATCTGTGCGGCTGGCTGGCGCAACAGACGGCCGCCATCCTCGGCACGGTGGCCGCGCGCGCCATCCGTCCCGAAGCCAGCCTGTTTGGCTACGGCATGGATTCGATGTCGGCGGCACGCCTGGGGGCGGCGGCGGCCAAGGCCTGCGCCTTGCCGGTACCGGACAAACTGCTGTTCGACCAGCCCACGCTGCTGCAGCTGTCGGCCTGGCTGCTGGACGGCATGGCGGCGGCGGGCGTGCTGCCTGCGGCCGCCGCTACGCCGGCCATGGCTGCCGGCAGCGCTGCGCGGGAGGGCGCCGCGCTCGCGGCGAATGGCGCCGCAGCAGTGAGCGGTTCGGCAGCGGCATATGGCGCAGCAACGGCGCACGGCACGGCAGCAACAGACGGAACCGCCGGCCAGCCTGGCCCGCACAGCCCGGAAGCCATCGCCATTATCGGCATGGCCTACCGCCTGCCCGGCGCGAACGGCCAGGATGCCGACAGCGACGCCGCTTTCTGGTCCATGCTGGAAAGCGGCGGCTGCGCCATCCGTCCCGCCCCGTCGGAGCGTTTCCGTACGCGCGACGATATTCCCGGCTTCGGCGCCTATCTGAATCATGTCGACCGCTTCGACGCGGCCTTCTTCGGCATGTCGCCGCGCGAGGCCATGAACACCGATCCGCAACAGCGCCTGCTGCTGGAAGTGGGCTGGCACGCGCTGGAGGACGCCGGCCTGGCGCCGTCGCGCCTGCGCGGCAGCGATACCGGCGTCTTCGTCGGCATCGGCACCGGCGACTACGGCCACATCCCCTTTATCAGCGGCACGCCGGCCCACTTCGATGCCTACTGGGGCACCGGCACCTCCTTCGCCGCCGCCTGCGGCCGCCTGTCCTTCAGCTTCGGCTGGGAAGGCCCGTCAATGGCGATCGACACCGCCTGTTCGGCCTCGCACAGCGCCCTGCATCTGGCGGTGCAAAGCCTGCGCGCGCGCGAGTCGGGCCTGGCGCTGGCGGCCGGGGTCAAGCTGCAGCTGCTGCCCGAGGTCGACCTGGTGCTGCACAAGGCCGGCATGCTGGCCGCCGACGGCCGCTGCAAGACCCTCGATGCGCGCGCCGACGGCTATGTGCGCGGCGAAGGCTGCGTGGTGCTGGTACTGAAACGCCTGAACGAAGCGCTGGCCGACGGCGATCCGGTGCGCGCCGTGATCCGCGACTCGCTGGTGCGCCAGGACGGCGCGGGCAGCAGCCTGTCCGCGCCCAACGGCGCGGCCCAGCAGCGCCTGCTCGAACTGTCGCTGCGGCGCGCCGGCCTGCGGCCGGCCGATATCGACTATGTGGAACTGCACGGCACCGGCACCCGCCTCGGCGATCCGATCGAATACCAGTCGGTGGCCGACGTGTTCCGCGGCCGCGCGGCGGAAGATCCGCTGTGGCTCGGTTCCGTCAAGACCAATATCGGCCACCTGGAATCGGCGGCCGGCGCGGCCGGCCTGGCCAAGACCATTCTGGCGCTGGAGCATGGCCGCCTGCCGCCCGCCGTCGGCCTGCGCGAAGTCAATCCCCTGATCGACCTGGACGCCATCCCGGCCCGCGTGCCCACCGCCTGCGTCGACTGGCCGGCGCGCCAGGCGCTGCGCCGCGCCGGCGTCACCTCCTACGGCTTTGCCGGCACCATCGCCCACGTGCTGCTGGAGCAGGCGCCGCCCGCCCTGCCCGCAGCGAAGGCCGCGCCGGGGACGACCCTGCCCCTGTACCTGCTGTCGGCCCGCTCCGCCGAATCGCTACGCATGCTGGCCGCCGCCTATCGCCAGTCGCTGGATAGCCAGGCCGACCTGGCGGCGCTGGCGCGCGGCATGGCACGCCAGCGCGACCACCATCCGCTGCGCGCGGCCATCAGCGCCGCCAGCCGCGCCGAACTGGGCGAGGCCTTGCAGCGCCTGGCCGCAGGAGCGCAGGAAGCCGTGGAAACATCGGGTGCGCCGCGCATCGGCTTCGTGTTCACCGGCCAGGGCTCGCAGTACAGCGGCATGGCGCGCGGCCTGTACGCCTGCCAGCCCGGCTTCCGCGCCGCGCTGGATGCGGCCGACGCCGCCCTTGCGCCGCATCTGGGCGCATCCATCATCGCCCTGATGCATGACGAAGCGCAGGCGCCACGCCTGCAGCAGACCGCCATCGCCCAGCCGGCGCTGTTCGCCGTCGGCTACGCCCTGGCCGCGATGTGGCAGGCCTGGGGCCTGCGCCCGGCCGTGGTGCTGGGCCACTCCATCGGCGAATTCGCCGCCATGGTGGTGGCGGGCGCGCTGACGCTGGAACAGGCGGCGCGCCTGATCGTGCGGCGCGGCGCGTTGATGCAGGCCTTGCCGGCCGGCGGCGCCATGCTGGCCGCGCGCGCCACGCCGCAACAGGCCGAAGCGGCCTTGGCGGCGCTGCCGCCGGCGCTGGCCAGCCAGGCCGCGCTGGCCGCGCTGAACGGGCCGCAAGACGTGGTGCTGTCCGGCTCCGCCGCCGCCATCGAGGCCTTGCGCGCCACGCTGGAAGCGCAGGACTGCCATGCGCGCCCGCTGACGGTGTCGCACGCCTTCCACTCGCCCCTGCTCGATCCCATGCTGGATGCCTGGGAAGAAGCCTGCCATGGCCTGGCGGCGCAAACGCCCGCGCTGCCGCTGTGCTCCACGCTCAGCGGCGAAGTCCTGCAGCAGGCGCCGGACGCCGCTTACTGGCGCCGCCACGCGCGCCAGCCGGTACGCTTTGCCGACGCGCTGCAGCTGGCCGCCGGCCGCTGCGACGTGCTGCTGGAAATCGGCGCGCACGCGGTGCTCAGTGCCGTGGCCCAGCGCAACCAGCTGGCGCAGCAATGGCCGCAGGCGGTGGCCTGCGTGGCCAGCCTGCGCCGTGGCGGCGACGATCTGCAAGCCGTGGCCGATGCGGCGGCGGCGCTGTACCAGGCCGGCCAGGACTTCGACTGGCAGCATATGTACGCCGGCACGCTGCCGCCGCCGCGCTCCCTGCCGCGCTATCCCTTCGAACGCCACAGCTACTGGCTGGAGTACGACGAAGACGCCGCGCGCCATCCGCTGCAACTGCAGCCGCAACCGGAACGCGCGGCCGCGCGGCCGGTCGACCTGTACGCCGTCGAGTGGGAAGCCTTCGCGCTGCCTGATGCCGCCACGGCAGGCCGCTGCTGGCTGCTGGGTGGAGCGGCGGTGGAGGCCGAGCACTTCGGCGCCGCGCTGCAGGCCCAGGGCTGGAGCGTGCAGCGCGCCAGTGCCGTGGAATGGCCGGCGCTGGCTGCCACCCTGGAAGACGGGGACGTCGTCGTTTACCTGGACGGCTGGCGCGCCCGCATCGAGCAGCTGGAAGGAGCGCGGCCAGCAGCCGGCAGCGCCGCCGGCTGGCCGCTGACGGAGTTCGTCAAGGTGCTGCAAAGCTGCCGCAAAACGCCGCGCATCCTGCTACCGACGGCCGGCGCGCACGGCATGCAAAGCGGCGGCGGAGATCCGGTGCAGGCCGCGCTGTGGGGGGCGGCACGCGCCCTGGCGCTGGAATACCCCGGCCCGCGCTGGCTGATGGCCGACAGCGACGCCGGCCTGACGCCGCTGGCATCGGCCCTGGCCGCACTGCTGCCCCTGTTCGGCGCCGAGGAAGGCGTGGCGCTGCACCAGCAGCAATGGCACCGCCCGCGCCTGGCCGCCGTGTCGGAGCCGCAGGCATTTACCGCGCGCGCCAGCAGCGAAGGCATGTATCTGGTGGCCGGCGCCTACGGGGCGCTGGGCCGCCACGCCAGCGATTGGCTGGCGGCGCGCGGTGCGCGCCATCTGGTGCTGCTGGCACGGCGCACGGCGCCGGCCGGCTGGCAGGCGCGCCTGGCGCTGCTGCGCGACCAGGGCATCCGCATCGACCATATCGATGCGGACGTGGCCGACCGCACCAGCATGGAGCAGGCCTTCCAGCGCATCGCCGCGCTGGAACAGGACAGCGGCCACCGTCTGCTGGGCGTTTTCCATTGCGCCGGCAGCAGCCGCTTCAACGACCTGGCCGGCATCACGGCCGAGGACTACGATGCCGTCAGCCGCTCCAAGGTCGATGGCGCCTGGCTGCTGCATGAGCATACCCGCAACCGCGCGCTGAACTGGTTTGTCTGTTTCACCTCGATTTCCGGCATCTGGGGTTCGCGCCTGCAAATTCCGTACGGCGCGGCGAATGCCTTCCAGGATGCGCTGATCCGCCTGCGCCGCGCCCAGGGCCTGCCCGGCCTGGCGGCGGCCTGGGGGCCGTGGGGCGGCGGCGCCGGCATGTCCGAGGTGGACGAGGAGCTGCTGCAATTGCTGCGCGCGGCCGGCATCCGCCGCCTGGCGCCGGCACGCTACCTGGCCACCCTCGACCTGCTGCTGGGCGAAAGCGCCGCGCCGGCGCTGCGCTGCTGCGTGGCGGCGGAAGTGGACTGGCGCCAGTTCGTGCCGCTCTACGGCTTGTACAACCCGGCCAATACCTTCGAACGCTGTCTGGCCGCAAGCCAGGCCAGCGACGCGGGCGCAAGGGCCGATACCAGCGCCCTGCAAGGCCTGGACGGCGACGCGCGCGCCGCCACGGTGCGCAATTTCGTCGTGGCCGAACTGGCGCGCACGCTGCGCGTGCCGCCAGCCCAGCTGACGCCCGGCATCGAGCTGCTGAAACTGGGCATGGACTCGATCCTGGTGATGGATTTCGCACGGCGCTGCGAAACGGGCCTGGGCGTGAAGTGCGAACTGAAGACCATCTTCCAGTGCAATACCCCGCAAAGGCTGGCCGACTATCTGCTGGAACAGCTTGCGCAGCAAACCACGCCAAGCGCGCCGGCCGTCGCCGAGCACATCACCGCCGATCCGGCCGGCGCCCACCTGCCCTTCCCGCTCACCGAGCTGCAGCACGCCTACTGGATCGGCCGCCAGAGCCATTATGGCCTGGGTGGCGTGGCCTGCCACGCCTATCTGGAAGCCGACGCCGCCCAGGGCCTGGACCTGGAGCTGCTGGAACGCTGCTGGAATGTGCTGGTGCAGCGCCATGGCGCCCTGCGCCTGGTGATCGGCGAGGACGGCCGCCAGCGCGTGCTGCCCGAGGTGCCGTCCTACCGGCTGCGCGTGGCGCAGCTGGAAACGGCCGCGCCGCAAGAGGTGGAACGCCATTGCGCCGAATGGCGCAGCGCCATGTCGCACCAGGTCATGGATGCGTCCCAATGGCCGCTGTTCGACGTGCGCGCCAGCCGCCTGCAGGGAGGCGCGGTACGCCTGCACATCGGCATCGATATGCTGATCAACGACGCCACCAGCGGCCAGATCATCTGGCAGGAGCTGGCCGACCTGTACCAGGCCGGCGGCGATCAGCAGGCCGCCGGCCTGCAGCCCTTCGCCATCTCCTTCCGCGACTATGTGCTTGCAAAATATGAGCACAGCGCACAGCGCCGCGCCGAACGCGCAGCGGCGCGCGAATTCTGGCTGCAGCGCATCCCCACGCTGCCGCCGGCGCCGCAGCTGCCGCTGCGCGCCGAAGCGCTGCGCCAGAACAGCCCGGCCTTCTCGCGCCGCCAGCAGCGACTGGACGCGGCGCAGTGGCAAAGCCTGCGCGACCAAGCCATGCAGGCCGGCTGCACGCCGGCTTCGCTGCTGATCGCAGTCTTCGCCGAAGTGCTGGCCGCCTGGAGCGGCGAGCCGCGCTTCACGCTCAACCTGACCATCTTCGACCGCCTGCCCTGGCATGCCGATGTGCCGCGCCTGCTGGGCGACTTCACCGCCGTCACCCTGCTGCCGCTGGACTGCGCCGACGCCCTGCCTTTCGGCCAGCGTGCCGCCGCCGTCAATGGCGCCGTGCTGGAGCACCTGCAGCACCGCGCTTTCAGCGCCGTCGACGTGATGCGCGAATGGAACCGGGGACGCGAACGGCAGGACGCCATCGCCATGCCGGTGGTGTTCACCAGCCAGCTGGGCATGAACGATCCGACCAAGGGCGCGGCCCCCGACAGCCCGCTGGGCGTGGTGGGCTATGGCATCAGCCAGACGCCGCAAGTGTGGCTCGACCACCAGGCTTGCGAACTGGATGGCGCCCTGATTTACAACTGGGACGCGGTCGACACGCTGTTCCAGCCCGGCGTGCTGGACGCCATGTTCGAGGCCTATCACGCGCTGCTGCTGCGCCTTGCGCAACAACCCCAGGCCTGGCAGCAGCCGGTGCCGGCGCTGCTGCCGCCGTCCCAGCAGGAAGTGCGGCGCCAGGTCAACGCCAGCGCCGGCCCCTTGCCGGAACGCTGCCTTGACCAGCTGTTCTTCGACCAGGCCGAACGCACACCGGGCGCCTGCGCCCTGATCGCCCAGGAACAGCAATGGAGCTATGGCCAGCTGGCCGCCTGGTCGCGCCGCCTGGCGAATGCTTTGCTGGCGCAGCAGGTGCGCGGCGGCGAGCGGATTGCCGTCGTCATGCGCAAGGGGCCGGAGCAGGTCGCGGCCTGCCTCGGCATTCTGGCCGCGGGCGCGGTGTACGTGCCGGTCGATGCCGACGTGCCGGCCGCGCGCCTGCACGCCATCCTGGAGGGCAGCCGGATCCGCCTGATCCTGAGCCAGCCCGATTGCCTGCCCATCGTGCAGGAGATGTGCGCCGGCCGCGCCGTGCAGGTGCTGGACGCCGCCCAGGAAGCAGCTGCCGCCTGGCCCGATCGCGCGCCGCAGCCGGGCGCACGCAGCCTGGCCGACCATGCTTATGTGATCTACACCTCCGGTTCCACCGGCACGCCGAAAGGCGTGACCATCGACCACCGCGGCGCGGCCAATACGGTGCTGGACATCAACCGCCGCTTCAGCGTCGGTGCGCAGGACCGCGTACTGGGCCTGTCCTCGCTGTATTTCGACCTGTCGGTCTACGATATGTTCGGCATCTTCGCCACCGGCGCGGCCCTGGTGCTGCCGCTGGCGGCGGGCACGCGCGATCCGGGCCACTGGCTGTCGCTGGTGCGGCGCCATGGCGTCACTGTGTGGAACACGGTGCCCGCGCTGCTGGAGCTGTTGCTGGAAGAGGCGGAAGCCAGCGGCGCCGCGCTGGACGGCCTGTGCCACGTCTTCCTCAGCGGCGACTGGATTCCGCTGCCACTGCCGGCGCGCCTGCGCAAGGCCGCGCCCAAGGCGCGCCTGATCGCCATGGGCGGCGCCACCGAGGCCTCGATCTGGTCCAACTGGTTTGCGGTGCCGGACAGCCTGCCGCCGCACTGGCGCTCCATCCCTTACGGCTATCCGCTGGCGAACCAGCATTACCGCGTGCTGGACGGCCAGCTGCGCGACTGCCCCGACCATGTGACGGGCGACCTGTACATCGGCGGCATCGGCCTGGCCCTGGGTTATGAGAACGACGCCGAAAAAACCGGCGCCAGCTTCATCACCCATCCGGTGCATGGCGAAAGGCTGTACCGCACCGGCGATCTGGCGCGCTACTGGTCCGACGCCACGCTGGAATTCCTGGGCCGGCGCGACTTCCAGGTGAAGATCGCCGGCAACCGCATCGAGCTGGGCGAGATCGAAAGCGCCTTGCTGGCCCACCCGGGCGTACGCGAAGCGGTGGCCGACGCCATCGGTCCGGCCCAGGGCCAGCGCCGCCTGGCCGCCTGGGTTATCCCGCAGGCCGGCGACGACAGCCTGTTCGACGTGCTGGAAGGCGACGCCGCCCAGCATGCCAGACACTGGAACGCCATCGGCGACAGCGTGCAGACGCTGATCCAACGGCAGGACGCCGCGTCCGGCGCGCTGGAGGAATTCTGGCGCCTGATGGACCATATGGGCCAATGCATGATGCGCGACACCCTGCAGGAAGCCGGCATCGGCGCCGGCCTGGCGCAGGCGCAGGATGGGGCCGGACGCGAAACGGTGCTGCAGCAATTGGCGCCCGGCGCCGAACTGGCAGCGCTGGCGCGGCGCTGGCTGGCCGTGCTGCCGTCCCTGCCCGGCTACGACAGCAACGCCGCCTGGGAGGAACTGAGTCCCGCCGCGCTGAAATTCGGCTTGCCGCGCGGCGTGCTGCAAAGGCTGCGCGCCGGCGCCGGCCAGCGCCTGGCCGTGCTGCGCGGCCAGGCTTCGGCCCTGGAACTGTTCTATGGGGCCGACGATACGCTGGCGCCGGAACAGATGACGCGCCTGAATCCCCTGTCCACACTGTGCACCAGGGCGCTGGCGGCCGCCATCCGGCGCCACGCCCAGCAGTTGGGACGCGCGCCGCGCATCCTGGAGGTGGGTGGCCGCAGCGGCGCCGCCGCGCGCGAGCTGCTGCAACTGCTGCCGGACTGCGCGCTCGACTACACGCTATGCGATCCCGCCCGCACCCTGATCGAGCAGGCGGAACAGGCTTTCGCCGCGCAGCCGAAAGAAAAGCTGCACGAGCTGCGCTGCCGCGTCTTCGAGCATGAGCGTCCAGCGCCGCAGCAAGGCCTGGCCGAAGGCGATTACGATCTGGTGCTGGCCTCCAATGCCCTGCACCGCAGCGCCTCCGTGCCGGCTCTGCTGCAGCGCCTGCGCGCATTGCTGGCGCCGGGCGGCCTGCTGCTGGCGCCCGAAATCACCCGCAACAGCGACTTCCAGCTGGCCACCGTGGCGCTGCTGGAAGGCGGCTACAGCCGCCTGGCGGACCGGCGCCAGGCCAGCGGCGACGCCCTGCTCGGCAGCGCGGCCTGGCAGGAGGAATTGCAGGCCGCCGGTTTCGCGGCGGCTGCCGCCTTCGGCCCGGGCGAGCAGGCCGGCATGCATCTGCTGGCCGCGCGCCAGGCCGACCGCACGCTGCGCTTCGCGCCGCGCCGCCTGGTCGAGCATCTGGCCGCGCTGCTGTCCGCCTACATGGTGCCGCAAACCATCATGGCGCTGGACGCCATGCCGCTCTCGCCGACCGGCAAGGTGATGCGCCAGCAGCTGCCGCGCCCCGAACAGGGCGGCGAACGGCGCGCGCGGCGTCAGAGCGGCACGGCGGCGCCACCGGTGGCGCAGGACCTGCTGCAGATCTGGCAGGAGCTGCTCGGCATCGGGGATCTGCACGCGGACGACAGCTTCTTCGACCTTGGTGGCGACAGCCTGATCGCCGTGCGCCTGATCGAGCGCGTGCGGCATGGCCTGAATGCCCACGTCTCGCTGTCCGACCTGTTCGACGCGCCGCGCCTGGGCGATTTCGCCGAACGGGTGGCGCGCGCCGCGCCGTACGAGGACAAGCTGCCGCCGCTGCTGCCCGCGCCGGAACAGCGCCATACCCCCTTCCCCATGACCGATGTGCAGCAGGCTTACTGGATCGGGCGCGATGAAAGCTTCGAGCTCGGTGGCGTCTCCACCCACCTGTATGCCGAAATCGAGGTCGACCAGCTGTCGCATGCGGCGCTGGAGCAGGCATGGCGGCGCGTGATCGGACGCCACGATATGCTGCGCGCCGTGATCGATGCCGACGGCATGCAGCGCGTGCTGCCCGAGGTGCCGCCTTACAGCATCGTCTGCCATGACTTGCGTGGCGCCGGCGATGCCGCCGTGGCCGAGTGCCTGGAACTGGTGCGCATGGAGCTGTCGCACGAAGTCTTCGATACCACCAGCTGGCCGCTGTTCACGGTGCGCGCCGCGCGCATGAGCGAGGACACGCTGCGCCTCTTCGTCAGCCTGGACAATCTGGTGTGCGATGGCCGCTCGATGCGCACCCTGCTGGCCGAATGGTCGCTGCTGGCGCGCCAGCCGCAGACAGAACTGAAGCCGCTGACGGCCAGCTTCCGCGACTACGTCATGCTGAGCCAGCAGATCGAGCTGCTGCCGTCCTACCAGCGCTCGCTGGCCTACTGGCACGGCAAACTGGCGACGCTGCCGCCGGCGCCGGCCCTGCCGCTGGCCGACTACAGCCGCGAAGAAGTGTCGCCGCCGCATTTCTCGCGGCGCGAGGCGGTGCTCGAACGCGAACAGCTGGCAGCCCTGCAGCAGCAGGCAGCCGCCCATGGCGTCACGCTCAACGCGGTGCTGCTGGCTGCCTATGGCGCGGTGCTGGCCAACTGGAGCGCGGTGCCGCGCTTCACCCTGAACCTGACCCTGTTCAACCGGCCGCCGGTGCATGAGGAAATCGATGCGCTGGTGGGCGACTTCACCTCGCTGGTGCTGCTCGAATTCAACGGTGCGGACGGCGGTTTTTCCAACCTGGCGCTATCCATGCAAAGGCAGATCTGGGCCGACCTGGAACATATGCAGGTATCGGCGGTACGCGTGCTGCGCGAGGCGGCGCGCCGCAACCGCCGCCTGCAGCAGGTGGCGATGCCGGTGGTGTTTACCAGCGGTCTGGGCGTGGCAGGCGACGGCGATGGCGGCATGGACTGGCTGGGCCGCTTCGTCTATGGCATCAGCCAGACCCCGCAGGTCTGGATCGACCAGCAGGTGGTCGAGCGCGACGGCGCCCTGGTCTTCAACTGGGACTCGGTGGATGCGCTATTCCCGCCCGGGCTGCTGGACCAGATGTTCGCCGCCTACCACGCGCTCCTGCAGCGCCTGGCCGCGCAGGCGGACAGCTGGACGCAGCCGCCATCCGGCGCCATGCCGCCGAACCGCTGGCCGGCGCGCCAGCGCGGCACCCGAGCGGCCAGCGCGACCGGCACGGTGGCCGGCGACGCGGCACCCGTCATCGAAGACAGCCTGCTGCATGCGGTGCGCAGCCGCCTTGGCGCGCTGCTGGGCCAGGAAACACCGGCCCTGCAGCAGAACTTCTTCGAGCTGGGCGCCAGTTCGCTCGACCTGATCCGACTGCGCCAGCAATTGCAGGCCGATACCGGTCTGGCGCTGGGCGTGACCGACGTCTTCCAGCACACCAGCATCGCCGCCCTTGCCGCCCATTTACGCAGTCTGCAGCGGCCAGCGGAGGCGGACGACAGCAGCGCGCTGAACGCCAGCCAGACCCGCCGCCGCCAGCGCCAGAACAATGAGCGCCGCATGAAACGCAGCCAGCAATCTGGCTCCTGAAACGGCATACCTGAAACGGACAAGGAAAAATGACCAATACCACCGATTTGCAAGAACTGTATGGCGACACCATGCCGGTCGCCATCATCAGCGCCGGCTGCCGCATGCCGCGCGCCGGCGATCTGTTCGAATATTGGCGCAGGCTGGCCGACGGCGAGGAACTGATCGAGTTCTTCGACGCCGCCCAATTGGCCGCGGCCGGCGTCGATCCGGCCCTGCTGCAAAAGCCGGGCTATGTGCCGGCGGCCGCCGTGCTGGCCGATGCCGACCGCTTCGACTGGGGCTTTTTCGGCTATTCGCGCCACGAGGCCGAATCCATCGATCCGCAGCAGCGCCTGTTCCTGATGTGCGCCTGGGAGGCGCTGGAGATGGCCGGCTACGGCCAGGCGGCGCTGGCGGATCTGGCGCCGCAGCCGAAGATCGGCGTGATCGGCTCGTGCAAGATGAGCAGCTATCCGGCCGCCGCCTTCGACAAGTTGGAGGAAATCGCCTCGCCTTCGACCTTCGCGCGCCTGATCGGCAACGACAAGGATTATCTGGCCACGCGCGTCTCCTACAAGCTGGGACTGACCGGCCCGAGCCTGACCGTGCAGACCGCCTGTTCCAGCTCACTGGTGGCGATCCACCTGGCTTGCGAACAGATCGCCAGCGGCGAGTGCGAGATGGTGCTGGCCGGCGGCGCCGGCATCGGCTTTCCGCAGCAGACCGGCTATGTCTACCGCGAAGGCATGATCTTCTCGCCCGACGGCCATTGCCGGCCCTTCGACGCGGGCGCCAACGGCACAGCCATCGGCAATGGCGTGGCGGTGGTGCTGCTCAAGTCCCTGGAACGGGCGCTGGAAGACGGCGATCCGATCCTGGCGGTGGTGCGCGGTTCGGCCGTCAACAACGACGGCGCCGCCAAAGCCGGCTATACCGCACCATCGCCGGAAGGCCAGGCGCGCGTGATCGGCGAAGCCCTGGCCCTGGCGGAAGTCGATCCGGCCAGCATCGGTCTGGTGGAGGCGCACGGCACGGCCACGCCGCTGGGCGATCCGATCGAGGTCGAGGCGCTGACACGCGCCTGGCGCCGCCATACGGCGCAGAGCCAGTACTGCGCGCTGGGTTCCGTCAAGTCGAACCTGGGCCACCTGGACACAGCTGCCGGCGTGGCCAGCTTCCTGAAGGCGGCGCTGGCCTTGCACTATGGCCAGGTGCCGCCCAGCCTGCACTACGAGGAGGCCAACCCCGCCATCGACTTCGCCAACAGCCCCTTCTTCGTGCCGCAAATGCTGCTGCCCTGGCCGCAGCCGGGCACGCGGCGCGCGGCGGTCAGCTCCTTCGCCATCGGCGGCACCAATTGCCACGCGGTGCTGGAACAGGCGCCGCCGCGCCCAGGCGGCGAGCAGACGCGCCAGCCTCTGCTCCTGCTACTCAGCGCGCGCAGCGAAGCGGCCCTGCGCATCCTGGCCCAGCGCCACGCCTGGCGCCTGTGCGAATTCGATGCCGGCGAATCGCTGCGCGATTACTGCGCCACCAGCGTCTGGTACCGCAGCCTGTACGACTATCGTCTGGCGCTGCTGGCCGAAGATGCGGACCAGTTGATCGCCCAGCTGTACGCCTTCCTCGATGGCGGGGCAGCGGCCGCCCCGGCCACTGCGGCCGGACCGATCCAGTGCTGGAGCGCCAGCGCGCTGGCACAGGACGACGCTGCGGCCACGTTGCAGGCTTTCGTACGCGCCCAGCTGCCGCAGGCGCAACCCGGTTGGGACGGCCATGCGTGTTGCGCCGTGAAGCCGGTGGCGCGCGCACTGCTGCCGACCTGCCCTTTCGAGGGGGAGCGCTGCTGGTACGATATCCCGTCGCGCGCCAGGCATGCCGCATCGCATGCGGCGCATGGCGCAGCGGACCTGCCAGCTGGAGCCGGCGCAAACGCCGGCGATACGGCGCTGGATGCCTGGCATGGCATGGCCGCCGCCGCGCACCGCCGCGCCGAAGAGCTGGGCCGCGAGCTGGATCTATCCGCGCTGGACCAGGAAACGGCGGGCGTGGACGCCCTGCATGCGGCCTATGTCGGCACGGCTTTCGCGCAACTGGGCCTGTTCCGCGACGAGGCGGAATGGCTCGACGTGGATACCTGCCTGCGCCGCAGCGGCGCTCCGGCCCGCTTCCGCGAACTGTTCACGCGCCTGCTGCGCGATCATGCCGCCGGCGGCTGGCTGCAGGTGGACGGCGACGACAGCCGGCAGCGGTACCGGCGCCGCTCCTACGCGGCCCTGCCCGACAGTGCCCCCTGGCTGGCCCTGATGCGCGAAATCGGCTACAGCCAGCTGGCGGACCTGGTGGAGCGCAGCGGACCACGCCTGGCCGACATGCTGGCCGAGCAGGTCGATCCGGTAAGCGTGGTCTTCCCCGGTGCGGCGACCGACGATGTCGAGCATATGTACCAGGAGCAGCCGTATTCGGTTTATCTGAACCGCATCGCCGCCAGTGCGGTGGCGGCGCTGGCCGCCGCCAGCACGCATCCGCTGCGCATTCTGGAAATCGGCGGCGGTACCGGCGGCACCACGCGCGACGTGCTGGCGCAATTGCCGGCCGGCCGCTGCGAGCTGTATACCTTCACCGACCTCGGCCCCCTGTTCCTGAAGCGGGCGCAGAAAAAATTCGCCGCCTATCCCTTCATGCGCTACCAGGCGCTGGACATGAACAAGCCGCTGGCGCAGCAGGGACTGGCCGCCGGCGGCTACGATCTGATCGTCGCCGCCAACGTCCTGCACAACGCGCCCGACCTGCGCGCCATGCTGTCCAACCTGGGCAGCGCACTGGCGGCGGGCGGCGTCCTGTTGATGCGCGAGATCACCGCGCCAAAAAAACTCTTCGATTTCGTCTTTGGTCCGCTGGTGCCGGCGCTGCTGGACAGTGCGCGGCGCGACGGCGAACTGTTCGCCAGCCGCCGCCGCTGGCAGGAAGCGCTGGCGGACGCCGGCTACGCGCAGATGGAAGCCGCCCCCGCCGAGCAATTGCCCGCCCATGCGCTGGGTGAGCAAATCCTGCTGGCGCGCTGGCCGGGCGCAGCCGTGTGCGCGGCACTGCCGACGCAAATCACCGCCGCCGCTCCAGGTCCGGACGCAGCGCCATACGACAGTGCCGTCGTCGGCGGCGTCAGCGACGGTATGCGTATGCTAAACGTTGCCCGTCCCAGCCAGGGCACCATCCTCGCCGCCTTGCTGGAGCAGTTGCCGTCGGCGCAAGCGCTGCGGCTGGAGCAACTACGCTGGCATCTGGACCTGAGCGGTGCGCCCGATCCCCTGCCGCTGCAATTCAGCCTCGCTGGCGACCAGTTGCGCGTCGAGGCCCGCGACAGCAACGGCCTGGCGCAATGCCTCCTGAGCGCCCGTGTGGCTTGGCCACGCGCCCAGGCCAGTCGGATGCCCAGCGGCGCGGCCCTGCCCTGCCAGTCCCTCCCCACCAGCCCTGTGCCGCTGCTCGACGCGGTCCTGCAAGCCCGTTTCGGCGCCGGCGCAGGACAGGTCCAGCTGGATACACTGTACTGGCCCGATCCGGCTGCGCAGACACCGCTGCAATTGCACATCACCGAAAACGGCTGGCGTGCAAGTGACGCCAACGGCGCCATTTTCCTTGATGTTCAAGGCGCCCATCCCGCCCCGCCCCTGCCTGCGCCGTGGCGCGCCACCGGCGATGCGCAGCTTTATCGCTGGGAGTGGCAAACCGCCAGACCTGCCAACACTGGCGCCGCGGCATCCGCGCAGCTGCGCGTGTTCTGCGTGGGCGATGCCGCAGGCGCCGATATCTGGCGCCAGGCATTCGAGCAGGCGGGGGCCGCCTGCACCTATGCTGCCGCAGACAGCGGCGCGAGCGCGCCAGCCCTGGAGCAAGCCTTGCTGGCGGCGGGCAGAATCGATGTCATCATCCATATCGCCGCTGCGCAACATGGACTGGCAGACGATGTTCCGCTATTTGAGGCTTCCGGCGCCGCCGCGCTGACTGCACTGCTGGCGGCGATGGGCAGGCTGCCGGCAGCGATTCCGCTGATGCTGTTGACGCCCCAGGCTTTCGCCATCGAAAGCGGCGATCAAGCCGCAGCATGGCAAAGCAGCGGGCTGGGTGCCTTGCTGGCCGTGGCCTGCCATGAAATGCCTATGCTGCGCGCCTGCCAGTTCGACGGCGGCGGCTTTGCTCCGTCCGACCAGGTCCACCTGCTTCTGCCGCTGCTGGCCGACAGCGAAGCCTGGGCTCCGGTCTATGCCGCACGCGGCATGCGCCTGCTGGAACAAGTCCTGCAACCTTGCCGACTGGCGCTGCCCGCCGCCTTGCCGACGGGGCGCCATGTGCTGGTTGGAGGTTTGTGCCAGCTGGGCCTTGAGCTGGCGCAGTGGCTGGCAGCCCAAGGCGCGCGCGACCTGGTCTGGCTGACGCGCCGCGCACCATCGGAGCGGGAAAATCGCATTATCGACAGCCTGCGCGCCAAGGGTGTCGCCATCCATATCGATAATGGCGCCGATGCCTGCGACCCGCCCACCTTCCGCGCCGCGCTGGCAAGGCTGGCCGAAGGCGGTCCGCTTGGCATCGTCTTCCACTTGGCGGCCGTGGTGCGCGACGCCACACTGGCAGCCATCAATACGGAAGACTGGGAAGCGACGCTGGCGACTAAACTGCTGCCCGCGCTTTGTCTGCATGAGATGGAGGAGCAGTTGCAGCCTGCCCTGACCGTATATTTCTCGTCCGCCGCCACCGCCTTCGGACCTGCTGGCCAAGGCGCTTATGCGCTGGCGAACGGCATGCTGGAAGGACTGGCGCAGCATCGCAACCGGCAAGGCTTGAATACACTGGCCATGGCCTGGGGCTTCTGGCGCGAGATCGAATCGGACACGCGCGCAGCGCTAGGCGTGCGTCTGGCCGAACGCGGGATGCTGGGCATGAGCAATGCGCAAGGGTTGACGCTGCTGGCCTGCGCCATGAACGGCAATGCGCCGGTCTATCTGCCCTTCCATGCCGACTGGCCGCGCTTTGCCCGGCGCGCCAGCGCGGCCCAGCAGCGGCGTTTCGCGCCCTGCCTGCCCGCAGCGCTTTCCAATGCCAGCCAGACGCCGGCCGCGCGGCCGCTGGCGGAACAGCTGCGCCAGCGCATCGCCGACCTGCTGGGCTGCCCGCTGGAACGGGTGGCGGGAGACGCGAAACTGATCGAACTGGGACTGGATTCGCTGCTGATGCTGGACCTGGCCGAGCAGATCCGCCATGACTACGGCATCGAAGTCGGCGCCGAAACCCTGCTGCGCGCCGACACGCCGGATGCGCTGGCGGCCGCGCTGCTCCAGCAGACGCCGGCCCTGGCGGCGGCAGAACCGTCAATGCCAGCCGCCGCTGCGCTTCCTGGCGCTGGAGAGGCCGATATGCTGGCCGCCGTGCGCGACCCGGCACGCGCAGCCGGCATCGTGGACCGCTATCTGCGCGAACGCCTGGCGGCACTGCTGCAAACGGATGCCGCCGCCATTGCCCCCGACGCCCAGCTGCTGCAACTCGGACTGGATTCCCTGCTCTTCCTGGAGCTGGGCGAAACCGTCCAGCAGGAACTCGGCGTGCGTCTGTCGGCGGAAGCCGCCTTCCAGGCCGGCAGCGTGGACCGTCTCGCCGGCCTGCTGCTGGCAGCCCTGCATCCCACGCTGCCCGCCGCAGCACCGCAAACCGGTATGTCCGGCCTGCGCGGCGCCTTGCAGGAACTGCAGCAACGCAGCGGCGGCTGGCTGGCGCCGAATGGCGACGTGCTGTCCCGCCCAGCGGAAACCGCCCCGGCCTTGCACGGCCTGCGCGGCCTGCGCCACCGCCTGCGCCAGCATGGCCTGCCGCAGCAGCTCTATGCGGAATTCGATAAGCCCGCCAGCTTCGACCTGCCAGCCTTCGAACGCGCCTGGAGCCAGGTGGTGCAGCGCCACGCCTCGCTGCGCAGCACCATCAGCGCCGACGGCGCGCTGCGCGTGCTGCCGGAAGCGCCACGCTACGGCATCCCGCTGCGCGACTTGCGCGGCCTGCCGTCCTCCGGGCGCGAAACTGCGCTGGCCGCTGCGCGCGAAGAGATGGAAAACGCCATCTTCGATCTGGCGCAGTGGCCGCATTTCGAATGGCGCGCCAGCCGCATCAGCGACGATTGCCTGCGCATCCATCTGCGCATCGACACCAGCCTGAACGACATCGAAAGCTTCCGCATCATGTTGCGCGAACTGCATCTGTGGACGCTCGACGCGCAGCGCCGCCTGCCGCAGCTGCACTTCTCCGCCGCCGACTACCATGCCTGCGAACAGGCCCTGGCCGGCACGACGGTCTACGCGCGCCAGCTGGCCGCCTGCCGCGATGCCCTGGCGGCGCTGCCGGATGCGCCATCGTTGCCGCATCTGCCGCCCGGCCGCGACCCGCATATCGCCGCCTGGCGCGACGCGCTGCCGCGCGCTGCCTGGCTGGATCTGAAGGAACGGGCTCTTTCCAATGGTGTCAGCGGAAGCGCGCTGCTGTTGGCGGTATATGCCTGTGCGTTGGCGCCCTGGTCGCGCAGCCCGGCATTCAGCTTGCGGCTGGACTATCCCGACCGCCTGCCGCTGCACGCGCAAATCGGCAATGTGATGCTGGACGCCGGCAACTGCGCCGTGATCGGCTGCGATCTGGACGCGGCCGGCGGCACCAGCTTCCTGCAACTGGCCCAGGCCTGCGGCGCAGCCATTGCACGCCGCCTGGAAGCCGACCTGCTGGACGGCGCCGCCATTCTGCAAGCTTACCGGAGCGGTGGCGCCCAGCGGCCAGCCATGCCGCCGGTTGCCATGACCAGTTTGCTGGGCGTGCGCAGCACTTATGCCATCCCCGAAACCTCCGATCCTTTACTGGGCATGCCGTCCTACGAGCTGGCGACACAACCCGCCACCGCCCTGCATTTCCAGGTGCTGGAGGAAGAAAGCGCCCTGCTCTACAACGTCGACCTCGATACCGGGCGTTTGCCCGACGAGCTGGGGGGGCGCTCATGCGCCGCCTGCGGCAGCTGCTGGAAACGCTGTCCGGCCATCCGGATAGCTGGAACAGCACGCCCGAACAACTGCTGCGCGGCGCGGGAGAAAAACAGCATGGATAAGATTCTGAACGTGGTGGTTTGCGGCACCCGTTTCGGCGAACATTATCTGGCGGCCCTGTCGCGCAGCGGGGACCTGGGCCGCGCGGCGCATCTGCCGCGCTATCGCCTGGCGGGCATCCTGGCGCGCGGCAGCGAACGCTCTCGCGCGCTAGCCAGCCGGCTCGATGTGCCGCTGTACGCCAGCCCGGAACAGCTGCCCGCCAATATCGACGTGGCCTGCGTCGTGGTGCGCAGCGCCATCGTGGGCGGCGACGGTTCGGCGCTGGCGCGCGCGCTGCTGGAGCGCGGCCTGCACGTGCTGCAGGAGCATCCCGTGCATCCCACCGATATCGCGCGCATGCAGGAGCTGGCGGCCCGCCACGGGCGGCGCTATCACGTCAACACTTTTTACCCGCATCTGCCGGCCGGGCAGCGTTTCATCGGCTACGCCAGCCGCAGCGCGGCGCTGCGCCGGCCTGCTTTCGTGGAAATCACCACCAGCCTGCAATTGCTGTATTCCAGCCTGGACATCGTGTGCCGCGCCCTAGGCGCGGAAGACCGCTTCGTCTGCACGCCGCCGCTGGCCCTGGACGGCATCGCCGCCGAAGCAGGCCAGCCCTGGCCTTTCCGTTCGCTGCAAGGCCTGATCTGCGGGGTTCCGTTCGCGCTGCATCTGCAGCACTATCTGGATCCGGCCGATCCCGACCACCACAGCCTGGTCATGCACCGCATCGCCATTGGCGGCCCCGAAGGCAATGTCCTGCTGGCCAATAGCTATGGGCCGGTGATCTGGAGCCATCCTATCTACGCACCCGGCTATGGACGCGACGATGCCGCCGCCTCCTACCTGCTGGATGCGGCCAGCCACAGCGCCAGCCGTTTCAACCGCCAGCCCACGGCGCTGACCTTCGGCACGGAGCATGGTCCCAGCCTGAACCAGGCCAGCCGCAGCGACTTCCCGCATGCCGTGCATGCCGCGCTCGATGAGCTGATGGACGCCGATGCACCGCAACACCGGCCGGCGTGGTGGAAGGCGCATGGCGAGGCCTGGCTGGGCATCATGCGCGCGGCCGGCACTCCGCAAACCGTCGCCTGCGCGGAACCGTTACCGCCGCATCCCGATCCACTGGCCTATGCAGAGGAAACCACGCCATGAATACCGCCCATAGCGCCGCGCCGCTGCTGGCGCGCAACCGCCAGGCCTATGCCGGACTGGCCCAGGTGCTGGAGCATGCCGGCTTGGCCGAGCATGCGCTCTACCTGAACTGGGGCTACGCACCGCTGCCTGGCATGCCCGATTGGGCACAGCGCGACCTGCCGCCCGGCGAACTGGGACTGGCCCAGGCACGCCTGATTCTGGAAGTGCTGGGCGATACGCCGCTGGATGGCAAGCGCCTGCTGGACGTGGGCTGCGGCCGCGGCGGTGCCGTCGCGTTGCTGGCGCGCCTGCATGCTGCAGCCCAGCTCACCGGGGCCGACCTGAGCACCGCCAATATCGCCTATTGCCGCCAACGCCACCGCGACGCGCGCCTGCGTTTCCAGGTGGCCGACGCCTGCCGTCTGCCCTATCCGGACCACAGCTTCGATGTGCTGTTCAATCTGGAATCGTCCGGCGCCTATCCCGACCTGCCAGCCTTCCTGGGCCACGCCTTCCGCGTGCTGAAACCGGGCGGACGTTTCTGCTACGCCGATGTGATGGATGCGCACAGCGTGCCGCTGATCCGGCGCGCACTGGAGCAGACCGGTTTCACCATCGAATGCGAGCGTTCGGTCAGCGCCCAGGTCTGCGCCGCGCGCAACGCCAGTCCGGCAGGCTTGTGGCGCCGCATCGACGGCGCCCTGCAGCAGTTGGACAAACCCGAACTGCGCGGTGAACTGGAACGCTATCTGGCCAATCCGGATTCCGGCCTGCACCATGCACTGGCCGACGGCCGCGCCGATTACCGCATTTTCCATCTGCGCCGCCACACCGGAGCCGCCGGGAAGATCGATGCGGAACTGGCAACCGCGCTGGCCAGGCGTTCCACACGCCTGGATGCGCTGGAGCGTAAACCGGACGCCACATCACCATCCAGCGCCGTCAATTCGCATTGGTTCCCGCTTACCGCCCCGGACCTGCAGGCCGGTTTCAATGTTTTCGCCCTGCCCTATGCCGGCGGCGGCGCCTCCATTTATCGCCAATGGACGCTGGCGGCGGACAGCACAGCGCCATGGCGCATCTGCCCATTGCAGCTGCCCGGCCGCGAAAGCCGGCTGGCGGAAGCCGCGATAGAGGATATGGAGCAGATGGTGGCACAGATCGCCGCCGCCATCGATCGCTTTACCTACCGCCCCTGGGCCCTGGCGGCGTGCAGCCTTGGCTGCAAGATCGCCTTCGAGCTGGCGCGCCATTTCGAAGCCCTGGACCGCAGGCCGGTACTGCTGTTCCTGATGGCCTGTCCCGCCCCCAGCCTGCCGCTGCGGCGCCGTGTCTCGCATTACAACGATGCCGATTTCGCCGGCGAGGTGCGCCATCTGGGCGGCACGCCACCGGAAATCATGGCCGACGCCGAGATGATGCGCACCATCATGCCCATCCTGCGCAGCGACAGCGCCCTGGCCGAAGGCTATGCGGCGCCAAGCGATGCCAGGATCGGCAGTCCGGTGACGATGGTGGCTGCCAGCGACGACCATCTGGTGACAGTGGAAGAAGCCCGCCTGTGGAAGCGGCATGCGGGCGGCGGCTTCGATTGGCGCATGGTCGACGGCGGGCATTTCTTCCTGCGCCAGCGGCGCGCCGAACTGCTTGGCTGGCTACGCGAAGGCTTGCAGGCCAGCTTGCGCCGCTTCGTGCCAGAGGTGGAAGCATGCAATTGAACGGACCGGATACGGAAAGCGGCAACCGCAGCGCCAGTCTCACCGCCTGGGATTACGCCGGCGCCGCACCCGAGGTGCTGGTGGTACTGGCGCGAACGGAGATGGCGTCGGCCGTCCCCCTGCATAGCCTGGATGCGCAGGAAATGGGGCGCTACTGGAGCTATCTGCAGGCGGCCGACCGCCAGCGCCATTTGCTCGCGCACGGCCTGAAACGGCTGGTACTGGGAGCAATGCTGGACTGCGAACCTGCAGCGCTGCGCTTCGGCATTGGCGCCGCGGGTAAGCCCTGGCTGGAACCCGGCACGCTGCAGTTCAATCTCTCCCACAGCGGGAACTGGGTCGCAATGGCGGTCTGCCGCGGCTTCGAGGTAGGTATCGACGTGGAGCAGGTGCGAAGCATCGATATCCGGGCGCTGGCGGGCCTCGTCAACCATTCCGAAGATTGCGTGCTGCCGGAAGCACCACTGGAGCAGCGCTTCTACGCCGCCTGGAGCATGAAAGAAGCTGTCGCCAAGTGCACAGGCCAGGGCCTGGGGATGCCTTTTACGGGCATGCGCCTGACGACGGCCGGTTCCGGGCATTATCGTTGCCAACATGACGAGGCCTGCTGGGAAGTCGCCTACCGCCAGCTGCCGGGGGCGCACTTGGCCCTGGCAGCCGCGCGCGACTTCCGCTTACGGCTGCTGCAGCCGCGCAATTGGAGCGAGCTTCCTGTCTTGCTGGAACAGGCGCTCGGCGTGCCGCCACGGTGGCATTCCGCCTGACAGCCAGCGCAGGCCGATCCGCCCAGGCGCGGAGCCAGCCTGCGGTGAGCCGTCCATACATGCTACGATACGAAGTTGACTCACCTCACGCGAAACACCATGAAGCATAGACTGTTCCTTTTTGACTTAGACGACACCCTGCTCGATTTCAAGGCATCCGAAAAGCTCTCTTTCGTGCGCACCATGCAGGAGCTGGGCCTGCGCGATGGCGTGGATGGGCTGTTCCAGCAGTACCAGGCGATTAACACGGCACTCTGGAAAAGTTTCGAAGCCGGGGCAGTCAGCAAGGACTTTCTCAAGGTGGAGCGCTTCCGCAAGACTTTCGAGACCAAGGGCATCGAGCTTGATTCCGAAGCGGCAAGCCGCCTGTATCTGGAGTCCCTGCCGGATACGGTCGTTCTGATCGACGGCGCCCAGCATGTCTGCGAGACGCTGGCCGCATTTGGTGAAGTAGGCGTTATCACGAACGGCGTGGAATCGATCCAGAGCCGCCGCATCGCCAGCTCCGGGCTAAGCAAGCACATTTCCTTCGTAGCGACGTCCGAATCCTCCGGCTACGCCAAACCCGACGTCCGCTTCTTTGAATACGCGACGAAGATGGCGCGTTCCTTCGTGAAAGATAAAACCATCATCGTCGGCGACCGTCTGGATGCCGACATCCTCGGCGCCAACCGGTTTGGCATCGAAAGCTGCTGGTTCAATCCCAGCCGCCTGGCCAACGAATCGGAAGCGCTGCCCACATACGAAGTCGCCAGCCTGCACGAGATTCTGCCGTCGCTGCGGGAATTCGCAGCCGCTTGATAGAAGCCCCTGCAAGTACCGTGCGCAAAAACATCACATCATGTTTCGAAAAATAGGCACATTCAAGCTGCTGCATCTACTAGGTGCGATAGCCTTTAGTGCGGTAGGCGCGTCCGGAGCCATGAAAGGAGCAATACCTTGGTGGCCGTCCATTTTTTTTGGATTTTGTGCTTTTTTCATGCTGCTGGAACAATTCGGCTGGAAACCATATCGAAATAGATTGGAGATCTCGTCTTCCGGCATCCGGCGTACATTTGGCCCTGCGCTGCGCGCGAAGAAAGTCGAAGAAGTAGCCTGGTCGGATGTATCGAAAATAGAAGTTGAAACAACAGACGCTGGTCCCGCCGTAGACGACATGTTCTTTTGGATACACGGCGCAAGCGGCAAAGGTGTTGTCGTGTCGAGCGAAATAGCCGGGAAACATGGACTGGTCAAGGAGCTTCAAGCCCGCTTCCCTGGGCTGGATAACCACGCCTTGGCAGAGGCTTCCGGGTGCTGCTCAAATCGCCACTTTCTCCTTTGGGAAAACCTCGCGTCGTGAAGCGAAGCCCTTTGACGTGGATAACTTCAAACAGCTCCTGCATAAGCGAATGGATGCAAACCGGCACTGGTGACAACGGTGCAGCCTCCCTGCCCTATTGCCGGCCTGCCCCGGCCCGAACCTGCTGATTCCCCTTCAGGATTTCCTTGCGCGTCTGCTCGATCAGGCGGATCTTTTCCGCCACCTTGGCGATTTCCTGTTCGGGAATGCCAGCGGCACGGGCGCGTTCGACGTCGGCGCGCAGGCGCGGCAGCTCGGCTTCGGCGGCGCTGGCATAAGAGGCCAGCAGGCGGGCGTGCTGGCTTCCTTCGAATTTTTGATAGGCCTTGTGATCGGCCAGCTGGTTGGCGTCGGGCACTGTCTGCGCTTCGGCGTCGCGCACGATGGGTGGGGTGCGCGCATCGCCATGCTCACGCGCCTGCGCCATACTTAGCCACGCGGAACCGCTGCTGTCGACGGGCGCCAGTGGTACGCGCTTCAATTCCTTCTTCTCGCCTTGCGGCACAGCACTGAACCATTGATTGCCTTGCGCCTCGCTGCCGCCGGCCGGCTGCTGCGCCGCCAAGGTTTGGGACACAGCGCTGGCGGCTACACTCGCCGCGCGCTCGGATTCCGGCCACAGCATCCACGTGGCGAGACTGGCGGCGGCAAGAACGGCGATGGCGTATGGGGCTTTCATGATTTGTTCTCCAGCAGGCTGGCCGGTTTATCAAGCAGGCTGCGGTTGATGTCGATGCGCGCTTCACGCAGCAGGCGGATGCGCAGCGCCGTCAACTGCTCCACCGCCGCATCGCGAGCGATCGCCTGGCTGGCGACGTAGCGCACCGATTCGGACTCGGGAGCCTGATAGCCGTTGACACGCTTTTCGACCAGCACGATTTCCCACGACGCCTTGTCGTGCGGACCAGCCGGCATGCGGATCGGTTTGGAGACCTGGCCCTCGGGCTGGGCGAACGCCATCTGCGCCAGCCAATCGAGTTTGGCTTCATGGCGTATCCAGCCCAGATCACCGCCGCTGGCGGCATCCGCCGCACTGGAATGGCGCTTGGCCAGGGCGGCAAAGTCGCCGCCGGAAGCCAAGGCCTTGGCGACCGCCTGTGCCGCCGCTTCGTCGGGCAGGCGGATATGGCGCGCTTTGACTTTTTCGATACGTTCGAATTCTTCGCGGTGCTTGCGGTAGTAGGCTGCGATTTGCGCCGGTTTGACTTGCTTCGCCAGTTGATCGACTACCGGGCTGGCCGAGTCGGTGTCGGCGCCGATGCCGTGCATCTGCTGCAAGGCCACTACCTCCTGCTGTTCGGCCAGTACCTGGCGCAGATCAGCCAGCGCGGCCTCGCCGAACTTCTGGCGCGCCCAGTGCTGGACGAAGATCGAAGCCAAGTGCTGCCTGGCCTGCTGCAATGCAAAGCCAGGCTGGCGGGTGAACAGCGCCACCCTGCCCTGCACGTTCTGGCGCTGATAGACGTCGTACAAGCTGATGCTGCCTGCCGCGCCTTGCGGTAGCTGGTAGTGCAGCAGCGCTACCTTCTTCGCGCGTTCCAGCTGCGCGGAGTTCAGAACATGCTCCAGCCGCAGCGCATCGGACTTGCCGAAGACGGCATCCAGAACCGCGCCATCCGGCTCGCTCTGGCCCGTAATCAGCGCATCGAGCTTGCCGCCGGGCTGACGCAGCACGGCCTGATCCAGCTCCTTGCCATACACGGCGCGCAGGGTGGAGAGCAGTTGCTCGTCCAGCGTCACTTCGCGCGAAAAGGCCACGCGCTGGTTGGCGTGCAATGCGGCTTCGCCATAGGTCTTGCGCGCCGATGCGGCCAGCAGACGGTTGGCGACGATGTTTTCCAGCGCCTCCGTGCGGCTGGCCTGGCTGTCCTTCAAGCGCGCCAGCTGCCACATGGCCTCCACGCTGAACGCCTGCACCGGCGCGCCGTCGATGCGCGCGGCCAGAACCGGATCGTTCAGCTTGAATTCCGTGACGGCTTGCGCCGCCGGCTGCAAGGCTGGCAGGAAGGCGCCGCTGCCCGCCAGCACGGCCAGTACACCATGCAGCAACAGCGGACGCGGATTGAAGGACAGCTTTTTCATACGCTTAATTCCCCAGGCGTTCGGCGGCGCGGTTCAGCACATGCACCACCATGGCGATGGAATGCGGGATCATCTGCTTGCCCACATTGCGGCGGTCGCCGTGGTCCTTGGACGAGAGCACGATGCCGCCGTTCGCATACGAGTAGCTGCCGCCCTGGGTCAGCAGCGGGCGGATGTCGGTCGCGCTGGGCGCTACCGGCGTGAAGTCGGCCAGGGCTGCCGTCACCAGCGCCGGATCGTTCAGCTTCTCCTTGTCATAGTAGTCCTGCACCCATTGCTCCCAACCGCCATGGTCGTGGGCGGAGCTGGTCCAGGTGTGGTGGGGCTGCAGCAGGTCGGTGGTATGCAGTACGAAGCCCAGGCTTTGCGCGGTCGGCTGCGCCAGGAATTGCTGCCACCAGTACTGGCCCAGATTGTCGATCGGCTGGAACGGCGCGGTTTCGAAGTCCGCATACTGTTCCGGCGTCGAGCTGCCGCCGTGGCGGTAGTGGGCTTCGGTGATGCCGTAGCTATTGTATTTGCTGCTGTCGCCGAACCAGCCTTTCAGGCCGCCCGCGCCATCGTCCAGATAGTCGCCGTACAGCCAGGCGGCAGCCATCTTGTCCACGTCGCCGGGCAAAGGCAGCTTGGCGTAGTTATAGCCGCCGAAAGGATTGCCGTGCACGTCGGCGCCCGCGCCATGGTTCTGGAAGTGCCAGTACGAGGTGTACTTGACGATGCTGGCGCCCGCGCCCCATACCGGCGCCTGCTGGCAATTGCCGGTGCTGGCGCCGCACAGATAGGTGTCGGCGAAATCGTCCACATCGTAGGCGCCCTGCCCCATCACCTGCGCGAACTGGTCGATGGTATAGCCGGCGCGCGTCACGCCGGCCAGCAGCTTGTTGTAGTTGGTGCTGGACGGGTTGTTCTTCATGTATTCCACCGCGTCGAGCACGATTCGGCGGTGGGTTTCCTGCTGCCAGGCTTGCGCAGGGGCGCTTGCCAGGAAGGCCAGGGCCAGACTGCTTGCTATCAAAGTAGACTTCATCGTTTCTCCCTCAGTAGTCGCACGGTCGTGCTATTTGTGAAAACAATTATAAGGAGAAGGTTTTTGAAGCCACAAGAAAAATCGTTGCCGAACGGCAACGATTTAATTACTTATTTCACTTGACTTTTAGTATTTTATGTTTCCATGTGGAAATATATTAATCTTGCCAAGATACTTTCAATTGGCAATCATCAAGGCCGTGAGCCGGTATCCATCCTTGACCGCATGGCGGGTGTCATGAGGATGTTGCGCTGCGCGTCGACCATCATCACCTCGTTCAGGCCAAGGCGCTTGGCCATGGCTTCCCAGCCTTCGGCGCCGGTGATGAAGAGCGGTTTGGAGTTACCGTCCGAACGCAGGCCGACGTCGCGCCCCCCGGAAATCACGATGGTCACGGAAGCCACCAGGTCGATGGTCTGGCCGGTGCGCGGGTCGACGATGTGGGGATGGCGTTTGCCATCCTTCATGAAGTAACGCTCGTAGTCGCCGCTGGTGCCGACAGCTTCATTGTCGTGCAGCGAGACGGTGGCGATGGCGCCCTCGCCGCGCGGGTCGCGGATGCCGACCTGCCATGGGCGCGCGCCCGGCTGGCCGATGGCGATCACATTGCCGCCCACATTGACCAGTGCCGCCTTCACTTTGGCGTCGCGCAGGATGGCAGCCGCGCGGTCCAGCGCATAGCCTTTGGCATAGCCGCCCAGATCGATCATCACGGCGGGATTCACGCTCGACACCACCGTACCCTGGTAGCGCAGGTCGGACAGGCGCGGATCGGCATCGACCCAGCGTTTGATCTCGGCGGGTGACGGGCCTTGCGCGGTGATGTCGTTTTTCTGAAAACCCCACAGCCGTATCAGGTGGCCGATGGTGGGGTTGAACAGGTAATCGGAGCGGGCCGACAGTTCGGCTGCCGATTGCAGCAGGCTGACCATCTCTTCATCGGCCTGGAATGGCTCGCCGCGCGCGATGGCGTCGTTCAGCGACGTCAGCATGCTGGGCTGCCAGGCATGGTATTTGTGGTGCAGGCGGTCGAATTCCTTGAGTACCTTGGCGCCCAGTTCATTGGCGCGCGCTTCGGATTCGCCGTAGACGCTGATTTCAACCGTGGTGCCGAATACATGGCCCTGGGTCTTGACGATTTTGTCCTGGCGGCTGCATCCGCCCAGAAGCAGCAGCGTGGCTGCGGCCATGGCGGCGAGTAGTACGATGGCCTTGCGCATGGCAGGTTCCCTTTAAAAAACCGCGCCGCGCGGAGCCACCCATGACAGAGCTCCACGCGGGCGGTAAAAACGGCTTACTTCGGCATCATGTAATCGACGGCGGCTTTGACTTCGTCATCTTTCAGGCCGGCGTTGCCGCCTTTTGGCGGCATCATTTTGAAGCCCTTGATGGCGTTGTCGTACACGGCTTTTTTGCCTTTGGCGACGCGCGGCTGCCATGCGGCTTTGTCGCCGGCTTTCGGCGCGCCCAGCACGCCTGCGCCGTGGCAGGACTGGCAGGTGGCTTTGAAGATTTTTTCGCCCAATGCGGCGTCGGCAGCGCCGGCGGATACGCTGGCGAACGATGCGATGGCCAGGAACAGTGCGGATACGGTGATTTTCATAATAGTCTCTTTCTAGGTCTGAGAAACGGAAAAATGCTGCGAACAGCGGAAAGACGGCAGTTTTCAGAACTGCCGCCGAATTTCTTGCCAGGCTTAGTGCCCCCCGCCCATGCCTGAATCGTGGGCGGCGCCGCCGCCCATCTTCACCATGTCCGGCTTGACGTCGCTGAAGTTCAGCACCGAGCCGCCTTCCTTGGCAGCGAAGGCTTGCGCTTCATTGGCGTTGGCGAAAGGCACGATGGTCGGGCCCATGGAACCGTGCTTCTTGCTGCCCAGGACGTAGATGGCTTTGCGCGCATCGATCCAATTGCCGCTGGGCTGGTCCCAATTGGCCTTGCCCATGTCCTGCACGTAGAGCGCGCCCACGACGCGCTTCTGCTCCGGTGCGAAGACGGTGCCGAACAGCTCCATCACGTCGCAGTAATAGTCGGTCTTGCCGTCGGCATAGCGCACCTGGGCTTTCGAGCCGGGAAAGTCTTTCAGCACCATGCCGTCCAGCGAGCAGCTGGCGCCGGCGTCCGGCTCTTTGGCGGAGATGTCGGTCGCGCTCTGGCTGCATGCGGTGAGCAGCAGGGCCGCCAGCACGGTTGGAATACTTAATTTCATCGGAATCTCCTGATTGCAAAGATAAAGGGCAGTACGATCCAGGCCAGCATGATGGCCATCAGTACCGCAGGATTGGTAAGGCCCTCCGGCATCACGGTGGACAGGCCATACATGTTCTGAACCTGTTCGGAGCTGAAGATGTTCAGCAGGCGGAAGATGTCGGCCGGATTCAGCATCAGAATCCCAGCGAAGACCGCGTTGCCCAGACTGCCCTGGCTCAATACCAGGGCGCCCATCAGCACCAGATCGAAGATCAGCACAAAGAAGAACCACAGGCCGACCGCCGCGCCGCTGGCGCGCACGCGATCGCTGGAGAGCACCGATACCAGCATCGAGATGCTGAGGAAGGCCATGCCCATCAGGATGGCGCTCAGCACAAAGCCGGCGTAGTGGTAAGCGTCATTGGGGCTGAGCTGCGCCGCCAGCGGCAGCAGGCCCGCGCCGAAACCGAGCACGGTGGAACTGGCCAGCGCCGCCGCCAGGCCGAGGTATTTGCCGAGCAGGATTTCCAGCCGCGTGATCGGCATGGACAGCAGCAGCTCCAGCGCTCCCCTCTCCTTCTCACCGACGATGGCGTCATAGCCGAGGATCAGGGCGATCAGCGGTACCAGATAGATCACCAGGCTGACCAGGCTGGCCACGGTCGATTCGATGCCGTGGAAGCCGACTTCGCCCTGCTGGGCCGTGCCGAACAAGGCGATCGCCAGCGCGAACATGGCAAACAGTACGGCCACCGCCAGCACCCAGCGGTTGCGGATGCGGTCGCGCCATTCTTTGGCCGCGATCACGCGGACTTGGGTCCATTCAATGCGCGCGGACATGGGCGCCTCCATAACCAAGGAACAATTCTTCCAGCGTCGGTTCGTGAATCACGATGTCGAGCGCTTTGGCCGACAAGGCCGACAGCACCGCCATCTTGCGTTCGCGCTCGCAGCTGACCGTCAGCTTGCCGCCGTCGGCGCTGGCTTTCACGCCAGGCACGCCATGCAGCGCCTGCAGGCCTGCGCTCACTGCCTCCTGATCGGCCATGGCCGCCTCCATCAGCAGCGGCAGCGACATGCCGGCGCGCAGCTCGTCCAGCGTGCCTTGCGCGGCCAGCTGGCCCGACTTCATGATGAACAGACGGTCCACGCGCTGCTGGATCTCGGCCAGGATGTGCGAGGTGATGACGATGGTCGCGCCGCGCGCTTTCACCTTGCGTAGCGTGGCGTAGAAATCGGCGATGCCTTCCGGATCGAGGCCGTTGGTCGGTTCGTCGAGGAAAAGCAGGTCCGGCTCGCCCAGCAAGGCTTGCGCAAAGCCGAGGCGCTGGCGCATGCCTTTCGAGTAGGTGCCCACGCGGCGGCCGGCGGCGTGCTGCAAGCCGACCAGTTCCAGCGTGCCGGCACAGGCCGAACGCGGCACCTTTTTCAGGTCGGCGAACAGTTGCAGCACTTCCAGACCGCTCAAATTGTCGTAGGTGACGAAGCTCTCGGGCAGGTAGCCGATGCGGCGGCGCGCCTGGCGGAAGCCGGGGCCGGACGTGTCGGCGCCATGCACGCGGATGCTGCCGGAGCTGGCCGGGATCAGTCCCAGCATCAGCTTGAACAGCGTGCTTTTGCCGGCGCCGTTATGGCCGATCAGGCCAACCATTTCGCCCTTGTTCACGTTGAGCGAGACTTCCTTCAGCGCCTGCAGGGCGCCGAACTGCTTGCTCACGCTCTTCAGTTCAATGGGGGGATAAGTCATTCCATTTTTTCCAATTCGGGTTCAGGGGGCGCGTGCGCGGATGACGGTCGATCACGCTGGGCGCGCGCAGCACGGGGAACTGGCGCGCCACGAAACGCAGGGTCTGCAGCGATGGGCTGGAAAGCAGGAGCTTCATCAGCGGGTACTGCCAGTTCAGGCGGTCCACCAGGTCGTTGGCTTCATAGGGAATGTCGCCGACCTTGTCGCCGTCCTGGTCCCAGCCGCTGTAGTTGCTCCAGTAATTGCCCGATTTGCGGCCCCATTCCACGTCGCGCGATGCGACGAATTTGACTTGTTCCTCGTTGCCGATAAAGTCGTTGCCACCCACCTCATTGTTCGACGAACCGGCCGACAGGTGGACGCCGGTGCGGTTGCGCATCACCAGGTTATTGCGCAGGACGTTGAATTCGGCGTCGTAGATGAAGAAGCCGCGGTCGTTGGCGGCCACCACATTGTTTTCCACCACCGAGTCCTGGATAGTGCGCAGCATGATGCCGTGATCCTCATTACCCCAGGCCTTGTTGTTGCGCACGATCAGGTCACGCACTTCCATCAGGGCCAGGCCGCCCCGGTTCAGGTAGGACTCGTTGTTCTCCCACAGGCTATGGTGAGTGTTCATATAGTGGGTGCCGTAGCGCACGTGGTGAATGCGGTTACCCCGGAACACGGCATGCGAGGAGACATCCACATAAATGCCGTCGCGCGTGTAGCTGACCTGGTTGTCGATGATCTCGGAGCGGCGCGTGTTGTACACCTGGATGCCGTTGCCGCGATGGACGGACATCAGGTCGCGCCGGCCGACGATCAGGTTGCGCAGCACCTTGGAATCGTCGGACTGCTCCAGCCAGATGCCGAACAGGGTGTAGATGATGTCGCAGTCGGCGATGGTAAAGCGGTGCGCGCCCGGCACCACGTAGACACCGGAGTTCTGCTTGCCCTGGTCGATGCCGCTGTCGCGCACGATCAGCCCTTGCAGCGTGACGCCGCTGGCGGTGATGCGGATCACGTCGCCCTTGCCGCCGCCGCTGATGGTGGGCTTGTCCTTGCCTTGCAGGGTGATGGGTTTGTCCAGCAACAGATTCTCGCGGTACATGCCGCGTTCCACCACCACCGTATCGCCCGAATGGGCGCGCTGCACCGCCTCCGCGATGGACATGCCGGGTTTGACCACCAGGGTGGCCGCCGCCGCGCTGCCGATGCCGGCCAGCAGGACGGCGATCGACAGCGCCGCCGCGGCGGCGCCCTTCCCGGCGCGTATTAAGCCAGGTTCTTTCATGCGGACTCCTTGTCCGCCTTGGCGGATTTCAGGGTGCCGCGCAGGCTGTCCAGCGAGATGAAGTAGCCATCGGCGCCGATGCGGGTCAGCGCTTCGCCGGCGTTGCTGCGGCGCTTGCGTTCCTTGACCAGCGGCGGGCAGGCGTGGTCGTCGTAATACATCACCATGCAATCGAGGCAGAGCAGGCATTCCATCTGGTCGATCTTGCCTTTGGCGTCGATGGCGTGCGAGCCGCAGCCGGAGGCGCAGGCATGGCAGGTTTCGCATTCGGCCTTGCGTTTCAGGCCGAACAGGCGGAAGCGGCCGGGAATGGCAAGGCCGGCGCCCAGCGGGCAGATGTACTTGCAGTAGGGCCGCTCGCTGATCAGGGACAGGCCCATGATCGCACCGATGAAGACCCAGAACGGCCAGGTGCGGTTCCACACGCCGACCAGGAAGGTGGTCTTGAACGGCTCGATCTCGGCCAGGTGCTCGGCCAGCTCCATCGAGTACAGCGACACGCCCACCAGTACCGCGAACACGCCGTATTTGACCCAGCGCAGCTTGTCGTGCAGGGCTTTCGGCAGCAGGCGCTGGTAGCGTTTCAGGCCGATGATCTCTCCCAGCTTGAACGTCAGGTGCTGCAGGGAGCCGAAAGGACACAGCCAGCCGCAGAACAGGCCGCGGCCCCACAACAGCACGCTGGCGATAATGAACCACCAGAAGATGAAGATGAAGGGATCGGACAGGAACAGTTCCCACTTCCACTGATTCAGCAGGGAGTGGAACCAGGTCATGACCTGGGTGATGCTGGGCTGGGCCTTCAGATAGAAGCCAAAGAAGCCGACGCTGGCGATCCACAGGAAGGTGCGCGGACGGCTGATCCACGGTTTGCTCTTGCGGTTCGACATACGCACCAGGCGGTCGCGTTGCGAATACAGCGCCACCGTTGCGGCCAGCAGGGCCACGAACAGCACGATCTCGGGAATGCGGCTGGACCAGATGCCCTTCCACAGCGCTTCCGGTTTCACGACCTTGGGATGGCCGCCTTCCAGGTAGCGTGCGGGCAGCCAGTATTCCTGGTCGAAGTGGACGAAGCTGCGCTGGCCGGTCTTGTTATCCTGCTTGTTGGCCAGCAGAGCCAGCTGCCAGGGCCAGGCCGGATTGAACTGCTCCGAGCGCACGATAAAGATGGCCGATTCCTTGAATTCCGGCGTATCGCCGGGCACCAGGCGGTAGAGATTAAGATAGTCGGTGTCGCGGAAGGTGAAGCTCAGCGCGTCCTGGCGCACCTGGATGCGGTCGTAGATGCCGCCGCGCACAAAGCCCGAGCCCTTGAACGAGGCCTGGCCCTTGGCGATGATGAACAACGCGTGATCGGTCGGCTTCAGGTCTTCCATCAGACGGCGGTAACCCTGCTCGCCGAGGATGCTCTTGCCGATGGTCGGCGTATTCAGGTAGCCGAAATACAGGTCGATGTAGGGACCGGCGCTATTGTCGCCGCCCACTTCGGAGGCTTTCACCACCATATGCTGGATGCTGCCTTCGGCAGCCAGCTGCTCCCAGTTCAGGCGCTCGTCGACGCCCGTGAAGCGGGCCGGCGGCCGCGCTTCCACGGTGAAGATGCCGACCTGGCGGCCGATCTCGTAGGCGCTGCGCGAAATGACCTGGTTCTCGGCGATGGCGGTGACGGTGGCGCCGCTGATGGCGTCCAGACCGGCGCCGGCGGCGGAGCCGCCATGGCCGATTTCCAGCTTGGCGTCGCCGCTCTTGCCCACGTACTGCTTGACGAAGTCCAGCAGCACGGACTCGGGAATGCCGGCCAGCAGAATCGGCTCGGAGTGTTTCAGCACGCGTACGCCGCTGATGATGCCCTTCTTGTCCATGCCGATCAGGGTGACGACCGGTTTGCCGGAGTAAGCGGGAATGTCCACCACGTCGGTGGAGAGGAAGACATAGCCGACGATTTCTTCCTTGCCGTCCTTGCCTGGGCCAAAGGCTTCCACATAGGTGGGCGAGCCTTTGCGATGCGAGAATCGGGTGGCCTGCGGCATCACGTCGCGGCAGGGAGCAAAGCCGCACAGATCGGGGCCATGCATCAGTTGTTCGGGAAGTTCGGCTTCGTAGGTGGCGGCGCGGCCCGGCTGCGGCAGCAGCAGGATGATAAGGGCGAGCACCAGCGACAGCAAGGCTAGCGTCTGCTGCCATGCCGTGCGGCTTGGTTTGATCGGTTTCATAGGATGGCGATACAAAACAGCCGCGCGCCGGAGCGCGCGGCTGGCTTACTTAAGCTTCAACGACGAAGCGGCTGCGCATTTCAAGGTGCAAAGCGTGGCAGAAGTGGGTGCAATACATCCAGAACACACCAGCGTGATCGGCCTTGAAGGTAACCGACTTGGTTGCCTGCGGGTTGACGATGAAGTTGATGTTGTAGGTCGGGATGGCGCAACCGTGGGTCAGGTCTTCCACCTTGTCATGGTTGGTCAGGGTAATCGTGACTTCGTCGCCCTTCTTCACCTTGATCTCAGGCATGCTGTAGGACGGCGCCTGGGACATCAGGCGCACATGCACCTTATTGCCCTGGCGGGTGATGCCGGCGGTTTCCGGTTTCACCGCGTTCGGGAAGTCGTCCATGCTCTGCACCTGGACGGTTTTCACGATATCGCGGCGCACGATGATGCCGTCGTGCGGCTCGGAATAAGCGGTGTGGTCGGCCAGCAGGCGCAGTTTCTCGCCGCTGATGTCGATCAGCTGCTCGGTTTCCACGTGCAGCGGGCCAACCGGCAGGAAGCGGTCTTTCGAGAACTTGTTGCCCGAGTTGAGCAGCTTGCCGTCGGCTTCCTTGGTTTCACCCATGGAGGAATACAGGTGGCCTGGCTGGTAATGCACGTCCATTTTTTCCAGCACGACCTTGACCGCTTTGTCGCCCTTGTACTGGGCGATGGCGGCATCCACATTCCATTTCACGCACTGGCTGTCCAGGAACAGCGAGGTGTAGGCGTTGCCTCGGCCGTCGAAGGCGGTGTGCAGCGGGCCCAGGCCCACTTCAGGCTCGGCCACCACGGCATCGCGCGGCTCTTTCAGCTCACCATTGAACCACTTGGCGACCAGGTCCAGCTGGATCACGGTGGTGGTTGGCGACAGCTTGCCGGAGCAGACGAAGTATTTGCCGTCCGGGCTGGCGTTCACGCCGTGCGGGTTCTTCGCCACTGGCACGTAGCACACCAGCGCGGTTTTCGGATCCGGATTGGAAGCGGCGCGGCCATCGACCACAGGCACTTTGGAGGTGCCGATGGTGGTGAACTTGCCTTCCTTGACGGCTTTCTCGATACGCTCGATGTGGAAGAAGGCGCAGGCGTCGCGCTCGGCCGACATCATGCCGGCCAGGTCGTAGCCGTTTTCGGTGTTGTACTGGTTGGAAGCGGCGAACTTGCCGTCGTAGGTGGTGGCCACCAGGTCCATATTGCCGTCCACGCGGCACTGCCACTTCACTTCCATGGTTTCCGCGTTCACGCAGGTGAACAGGGTGCCCCATTTGGTGGGATCGTTGACGTCCTTGCCGTCGTTACCGAACGGGATATGGAATTCGGCGCCGCAGAATACGCGGGTGGTGTAGTTGATCTTTTCATCGACCGGGTCGCGCTTGTCCGGGAACAGGCCGTGGAAGCCCTGAATATTCGGAATCTCGGTGATCTTGTCGCACTCCATGATGTCCATGCGGATACGCGCCAGACGGCCATGCAGTTTGTCGTTGATGAACAGCCAGCGGCCGTCATAGGTGCCGTCCTTGTAGCTGCCGTGGACGTGGTGGGTGTCGCCGGTGGTGTATTTCAGCGAACCGTCGGCCTTGGTGCCCAGAATGGCTTTGGATTCGTTGGTGATGCCCCAGCCGACCATGCAGTCGGTGTTAAACACCGGAATGCGCTTCAGCGTACGGCCCGAAGGCATGCCGATAATGCGCGCTTCGCCGGCGTGGCCGGCACTGATGAAGGAATAGTACTCGTCCAGCTGGCCCGGCGGAACTTCAATGCTGTGCGCGCCGCCGCCTTTGGCCGCGGGCGCCGCGCCGGCGGCCGGTTTCGCTGCGTTGGCGCCGTTATCCTTGCACGCCACCAGCCCCATGGAAACACCGGCCAAACCCAAGGCCGCGCTCTTACCGAGGAAACCACGGCGTCCGGTCAGGATGCCCTCTTCGGCGTTTTGCTTATCATCCCTGCTGCTCATTTTTCTTCTCCCTTGTTTCTGGAAATGCCGATTCAAGGGATGGTGCAGCTGCAATGCGGACCACCCCATCGACGGCGGTATTGTGGTCGCCACCCTTCGAAAAACAAATGATCTGGATCAAGCTTTTGCTCTGGAAGTAACCCGACTACGCCTTAAGAACTAGGTCAGATATGGCCATATTTGACGGGTGGCGGCGTGCGAGCATCGAAGTGCTGAAAGAAACAGCACAGGGTCGCCGAAAACTGAGCAGAGTAGGCACAGCAAAGGAGTGCACCATGTCCATCCAACAGATGAAAACCCGGGTCAAGGCGATGATGGCCGAACGCTATGGCGCGCCCAGAGGCGCCATCGCGGAAAGCGATAATGCAGCAATTGCAGCAGCCTTCTTCGTGCGCGCCCGCGATGCTGCGGCCATCCGCGAGGTATGCAGCCGTTCGCACTACTCGATTTCCTTCCGCACGGCGGGCGAGCACACGCTAACCCGCCTGGCGCAGAACAATCCCTGCAAAGGCCACAAGATTCTGGACAAGTCGATCAAGCAGAAACCCGATGGCAGCAAAAGCTATGCGAATCTGGCCGATAGCGACTACCTCAGCCTGAAAGGCCTGGTGGGCTATCCGAATCCCGACGGCAGCCTGGGCGGCCTGTGGTCGATCGACGGCAAGAACAGCTTCAAGAAAGTGGACCTGGCGGCCGCGCGCACCGCCGCCAGCAAGGCCGTCTTCTACACCGGCGACTACGATATGCACGATCTGCTGAAGTTTTCCGACGGCGCCTACACCCGCATCCTGGCCGGCACGCCGGACGAGGCCAGTGCCATCGATGCCTTCAACACCGCCATCCTGAAGACGGAGGAAAACGCGCGGCGCAAGGAACTGGTGGCGGCCTCCATCGCCGGCGTGCCAAACGCCCGCCTGTGCAGCTCCGAATACGCCCTGATCCGGCATGGCGCCCAGACGTCCTTCTTCAGCTATCTGCTGGGACCGGGCGGCAAGGAGATGCCGAAGCCGGCCACCAACAATTCGCTGCCGATGGAAGATGCGGTCAACAATATCGATCCGAATATCTGCATCTTCGACGCCAACGGCAAGGCCTTCATCCTGAACAGCGTGGCGAATATCTATAAATACTATGCCCTCAACAATCTGCTGGACCAGATTCCTTTCTACTACTTCTTCAAGGATCTGCGCGCCAACCCCGATTACAACCGGGAGCTGAACCAATTCGCGGCCGACATCAACGGCTATATCGACAGCTGCGGCTATCGCGAAGGCGCCTGACGCGCCAGTGCCGGCGGCCGGCACGCCGTCCCGTACCGGCCGATACAAGCGCAGCAAAAACGCGCAGATTTTTTGAGACAATCAAAATAAAAGGAAGTAAGACCACACATTCTCAAAATGAAATCCTGTCGAATGCGTTGAAATTGCAAAAAATCTCATTTGCTTTAGAATCGTTGCCTTTATCAGAGTCCAGGGACCGGAGACATGATTGCAGATGAAAAGAACGAGCTAAAACGGGGACTCAAAAGCCGCCACATCCAGCTGATCGCGCTCGGCGGCGCCATCGGCACCGGACTGTTTCTGGGCATCGCCCAGACCATCCAGATGGCCGGACCATCGGTGCTGCTCGGCTATGCGGCGGCCGGCTTCATCGCCTTCCTGATCATGCGCCAGCTGGGCGAGATGGTGGTCGACGAGCCGGTGGCCGGCTCCTTCAGCTACTTCGCCGACAAATATTGCGGCCATCTGGCCGGCTTCCTCTCGGGCTGGAACTACTGGGTGCTGTATGTGCTGGTCAGCATGGCCGAGCTGTCGGCCGTGGGCATCTATATACAATACTGGTGGCCGGCGATACCGACCTGGGTCTCGGCGCTGGGCTTCTTCGTCATCATCAATTCCATCAGCCTGCTCAATGTAAAGGCCTTCGGCGAGATGGAATTCTGGTTCGCCATCATCAAAGTGGTGGCCATCGTCGGCATGATCGTCTTCGGCGGCTATCTGCTCGCTTCGGGCAAGGCTGGGCCGGAAGCGGCGGTCGCCAATCTGTGGCAGCACGGCGGCTTCTTCCCGAACGGCGTGGGCGGCCTGGTGATGGCCATGGCCGTCATCATGTTCTCCTTCGGCGGCCTGGAACTGGTGGGCATCACGGCAGCCGAGGCGGACAATCCGTCCAAGACCATCCCAAGCGCCACCAACCAGGCCATCTATCGCATCCTAATCTTTTACATCGGCGCGCTGGGCGTGCTGCTCTCGCTCTACCCTTGGCAAAAAGTCGTCACCGGCGGCAGCCCCTTCGTGCTGATCTTCCATGCGCTGAACAGCGAGGCGGTGGCGACGGTGCTGAATATCGTGGTGCTGACGGCCGCGCTGTCGGTATATAACAGCTGCGTGTACTGCAACAGCCGCATGCTGTACGGCCTGGCCATCCAGGGCAATGCGCCGCGCTCCCTGCTCAAGGTGAACCGCCGCGGCGTGCCGCTGACGGCGCTGGGCGTGTCGGCCGTGGCCACCGCGATCTGCGTCATGGTCAACTACCTGGCGCCGGAAAAGGCGCTGGGGATGCTGATGGGCCTCGTGGTCTCGGCCCTGATCATCAACTGGGCCATGATCAGCTGGATCCACCTGCGCTTCCGCGCGCAGAAGGCGGCCGAGGGCAAGACCACGGCTTTCCGCAGCCTGGGCTACCCGCTGACCAATTATCTGTGCCTGATCTTCCTGGCCGCGATCCTGGTGGTGATGTTCATGACGCCGGGCCTGCGCCTGTCGGTGTACCTGATTCCGGTATGGCTGGCCGTGCTGGGCGTCGGCTACTGGAGCAAGCAGCGCGGCGCGGCCGCCGCCGTCAAGGCCTGACTCCCCGGTCAGGCTGGCGGGATACGGCGCTCTGTCCGCCGTATCCCCGCCGCCGATACAGGGCATAAGCTTTCGTGCTAGCATTAGGCCTAGCTTATGCCAGTATCATGAATATAACGAAATCCACCGAACACCGTGCTGAATCCCTGATCCGGGAGACCGGCGCGCGCCTGACCAAGCCGCGTTCACGCGTGCTGGCCTTCCTGCTGCAGCAGGACGAACCGCTGACCCACCATGAAATCCAGGAGCGCCTGCCGGGCGATGTGCTGGATTCCGTCACCCTCTACCGCGTGCTGGAATGGCTGACCGAACATGGCATGATCCACCGCATCGCCGGCGCCGACCAGGTCTGGCGCTTTAACGCGGGCGCCGCCCAGCATGGGCACGAACACGCCCACTTCCAATGCACCAGCTGCGAAAGCGTGACCTGCTTCACCGATATCAATCTGCCGCGCAAGGTCAAGCTGCCGGCCGGCTTTATCAGCCAGGAAGTCGATTTCCTCATCAAGGGCACCTGCCCGCGCTGCTCCGGCGGCAAATAATTCCCCTCTTCCGCATTAGCCCGCGCCGCGCCTAGCCGCCGCGCGGGCTTTTTATTTTTTAATGCAACTATGTTGCGTTAACAATTTTGCCGCTTTATTATAGCAACTCAGTTGCATTAACAAATTCCCCAATCAAGCGGAGCATCAATGAAATCGACTTTAAGGCCGATGGCGGGCGCGATTGCGCTCGTCTGCGCCAGCGGCTGGCTGTCCCCGGCGCATGCCGGCGCGGACGAGGCGCCAGCCATGAGTACCGTCACCATCAGCGGCGAACGCGCGGCGGGCTACACGCCCCTGGGCAGCGCCGCGCGCACGCAGGAAGAATTGCGCCAGCAGCAGAACATCTTCAATCCCGAGGATGCGCTGCGCAACCTGCCCGGCATGACCCTGCGCAAGCGCTATAGCGGCGACCGCAATGCCCTGATCGGCGGGCGCAGCTTCGCCACTTCGCAGGCGCCGCGCGCGCTGGTGTATATGGACGGCTATCTGCTGTCGAACCTGATCGGCCGCTTCGATGCGCCGCGCTGGAATATGCTGGCGCCGGAGGAAATCAGCAGCGTGGAAGCGCTGTACGGCCCCTTCTCCGCCCTGTATCCCGGCAACTCCATCGGCACCACCATCGCCATCGGCACCAGCCGTCCGGAAAAATTCACCGGCGCGGCGCGGGTGGCGGGACAGGTGCAGGAATACGGCAACTACGGCCTGAAAGACCGCTACCGCAACTACCAGGCTTCGCTGCTGCTGGGCGACCGCCTCGCCTCCGGCCTGTGGTACAAGCTGATGGCGAACCATCAGGACTCCACCAGCCAACCGATGCAGTACTACGGCATCACGGCCAGCGACAGCGGCACGTTTACGCCGCCGCAGGGCAGCGCCCGCGTCACACCGGTCAGCGGCATCGTCTACGACACCGCGCCAACCGGCCAGCGGCGCGCCATCTTCGGCCCGAATGCCGGCGCCATCGACCATACGCGCCAGAACACGCTGAAACTGACCATGGGTTACGACTTCACGCCGGAATTGAGCGCGGACGGTTTCCTGGCCTGGTGGAGCAACGACACGGCAACGCGCAACCAGAGCTTCCTGCGCGACGCGGCCGGCAATACGGTATGGTCGGGACGCGTCAGCCAGGACAGCAATGTATTCCAGATTGCGCCGAACGTTTTCGCGCCGTATATCCGCGAGGAGCGCCATATGCAGGGCGGCCTGGCCTTGAAGACGCGCTACCGCGCAGGCTGGAATACGGCGCTCAGCGTCAGCCGCTACGCCATCGAGCACGATACGCAACGCAATGCCGCACTGCCCGATCCGCAAGCCGCGAGCGGCGGCGCGGGCAGCGCCGTGCTGCGCAACGGCTCCGGTTTCCGCACGCTGGAACTGCGCAGCAGCTACACGCCGACGCCCGGCGACTGGACCGGCGGCCTGCACGCCCTCACCGTCGGCCTGCATGCCAGCGACTATGTGCTAAAACAGACTACGCGCACCCTGGCCGACTGGCGTTCGGCGAACGGCGAGGAAAGTCAGTTCGTGGGCGGAAAAACCCGCCTGCTGGCGATCTACGGCCAGGACGTATGGCGCTTTGCGCCGCAGTGGCGGGCCACGGCGGGCTTGCGCGCCGAGACCTGGAAATCCTTCGATGGCGTGCAGCGCTTCCGCCCCGGCCCTACGGAGAACTACCGCGAGCGCAGCGAACACGCCTTCTCGCCCAAGCTGTCGCTGGGCTGGGACGCCGCGCCGGGTCTGGATCTGCAACTCTCGGCTGGACGCGGCACGCGCTTTGCCACCGTGTCCGAATTGTTCCAGGGTTCGCTGGCAGGCTCCTCGCTCACCGTGGCCGATCCCAATCTGAAGCCGGAGCGCTCCACCGCGCTGGAATTCTCGGCCGAGCAGCGCTTCGATGCCGGCAAGCTGCGCGCCGCCGTATTCCAGGACGATGTGCGCAATACCATCTGGTCGCAGCTGAATCTCTCGGTTTTCCCGGTGGTGACGAGCACGCAGAACGTGGGCCAGGTGCGCACGCGCGGCCTGGAATTGGCGGGCGTGGTGGATGACCTGGGCCTGCGCGGCCTGAGCCTGGATGCGAATATTTCCTACAGCAAGGCCATCATCCTGGAAAACGCCAACTACCAGCCTTCGGTGGGCAAACGCTGGGCGCGTATCCCGCATGTGCGCTCCACCACCACCCTGCTGTACGCACCGCAGGAGAGCTGGAGCCTGGCCGCGACCTGGCGCTATTCGGGCCGGCAGTTCAGTGAAATCAACAATAGCGACATCAATCCCGATGTCTACGGCGGCCTGTCGCGGCAAAAGCAGCTCGACCTGCGCCTGCTGCTCAAGCCCGCCGCGCGCACCGAGATCGCCATCGGCGTCGATAACCTGAACAACTACCTGGCCTGGCAATCCCACCCGTTCCCCGGACGCACGCTGTTTGCCGAAGTGCGCTACGCCTTTTAAGGACGAAAGATGATCCATATCGAACAACTGCATAAGCAGTATGAAGGACGCACCGTGCTGCATGCGCTGAATCTGCGCGTGCAACCCGGCGAAATCTACGCGCTGCTGGGACCGAACGGTGCCGGCAAGTCCACCACCATCGGCTGCCTGCTGGGCTTCGTCAAGCCGGACGGCGGGCGCATTCAACTGGCCGGATCGCCTTTGCCGCCAGCTGAAGCGGCGGTGCGCCACGCCGCCTACATCGCCGAAAACGTGGCGCTGTACGAAAAGCTGAGCGGCATCGAAAACGTGGAATTCTTCATGCGCCTGCTGGGCCGCAAGCCGCGCGCTGGGGAGATCGAAGCGCTACTGAAGAGGGCCGGACTGCCGGAACATGCGTGGCGCAGGCAGGCGGGCGGCTATTCCAAGGGCATGCGGCAGAAGGTCGGCATCGTGATGGCGCTGGCCAAGGGCGCGCAGGTGCTGGTGCTGGACGAGCCGACCTCCGGCCTCGATCCCGAGGCCAGCGTGACTTTCGGCGAATCGATACGCGAACTGGCGCGGGACGGTGCGGCGGTGCTGATGGCGACCCACGATCTGTTCCGCGCCCAGGAACTGGCGCATCGCTGCGGCATGCTGGTGGCGGGACATCTGGTGGGCGAATGGACTTTAGGAGAATTGAATGCAGGCGAACTTGAACGCAATTACCTCAGCACCCTGGCCGGCGTCTGAACGCAGCCGCTGGTGGCGCGCCTGCCACGGCGCATGGCAGGCCGACTGGCGCGAGCGGCGGCGCGATTGGCGCGTGTGGCTGCTGCTGGGACTGGGCCTGGCTTTGGCCGTATGCGCGGCACTGCTGACATCCATCGAGCTGCAGGCCACGCTCGACGCGCGCGCCAGCGCCACGCAGGCCGAGCAAGCGCGCTGGTCGCAGCAAGGCAAGAAGTACCCGCACTCGGCGGCCCACTACGGCGTGTACGTGTTCAAGCCCCTGCCTTTGCTGGCGGCTCTGGAGCCGGGCGTGGAAAACTATGTCGGCTCCAGCGTGTACCTGGAGGCGCACAAGCAGAATGAGCTGGTCTACCGCCCTGCCGCCGACGAAGCGGGCAGCACGCGCCAGTTCCGCCTGACGCCGGCCTTTGTGCTGCAGGTGCTGGCGCCGATGGCCATGATCTTCCTCGGTTTCGGCATGTTCGCCGGCGAGCGCGAGCGCGAACGCGGCACGCTGGCGGCGCTGCGCGTGAACGCCGCGCCATTAAGCGCGCTGGCCGTGGCGCGCGGCGCGGCGCTGCTCTGCCTGGCGCTCAGCATGGCTTTGCCGGCTTGCGCCGCCGTGATGCTGATGAAGTGGTTATCGGACGCGCCCAGTCCCTTCCAGGACGGTACTTTGCGCCTGACCGTCTTCGGCGGCGGCTATCTGCTGTATCTCGCCACCTGGGCGGCGCTGATCGCCGCCGTGTCGGCGCGGGCGGCCAGCCTGCGTACCAGCCTTGCCGCATTGATCGCGATCTGGGCCGCCACGGCGCTGGTGCTGCCACGTCTTGCGGTTGAATTCTCGCAGCACGCGGCCCCGCTGCCGTCGATGCAGCAGTTCCGTGAAGAGATGGATAATACCTTGGGCATGCCCGACGATCCGCAGGAGGCGGAACGCCACAAACAGGCGCTGTTGCGCGAACACGGCGTCCGCGATGTCAAGGATCTGCCGCTGAACTGGGCTGGCATCAGCCTGCAGCGCGGCGAGGAGCATGGCGACAAGATCTTCGATGCACACTATGGCCAGCTATATACCGCCATGCAAAAGCAAAGCGACGCGGCCGCGCTGGCCGGATGGCTGTCCCCCACGGTGGCCGTGGCGGGCCTTTCCACTGCCGCCGCGGCCAGCGACACCGGCCACCACATCCAGTTCGTCAATGCGGCCGAGGCACAGCGGCGCACCATCCAGAAGGTGCTGAACGAGGCGATTGCGTTTCATCCCGAAGTGGATGGCAAACGCTATGACGGCGATGAAGCGCTGTGGAATAGCGTACCGCCTTTCCGCTTCCACTTTGACCGGCTGGATATGGCCGCGCTGTTCGGCCAGCAGATCCTGCCGCTGCTGGCGGTCTTTCTTGCAAGCCTGGTCCTGTGCGCCATCGCTCTGCGCCATCTGCGCAGCGGGAGTCTGAAATGAATCAATTAATTACCCTGATCCGCTACGATCTGCGCAGCCAGTTGCGCGAACGCGGCACGCTGCTCCTGCTGCTGGCAGCCTTGCTTCTGGCCTTGCTTGGCCTGTTTGAAGGCGCGCGCTTCGAATCCACCCAGCGCCAGGCGGTGGCCGATGCCGCCAGCCAGGAAAGCACGGCACGCGTGAAAGCCAGTGCGCTGGCCAACAGCTATTTCGACAATCCGGACAAGCCGGAGTTCGCGCAATTGCAGTGGTATCGCACGCCCATCGACGTGCGCGGCTATGCCTTCCGCGAACATGTCGGCTTTGCCGCCAAGCCCGCCCTGCCCGGCGCGGCGCTGGCGATCGGACAGGCCGACCTGCTGCCCGCCTATGTCCGCGTGCGTGCCGAATCGATGGAATCGGTCCGCACCGCCAGCGAGATCGAACATCCGGGACGGCTGGCAGCGGGCCGTTTCGATCTGCTGTTCTTCGTGGTCTATCTGTGGCCGCTCTTCCTGCTCTCGCTGAGCGTCTCGGTGCTGACCCAGGATCGGGAAAGCAAGCGCATACGCGCCTTGCTGCTGCAGGGCGTGCAATTGGGAAGGCTGCTGCTGGCACAGGTCATGGCGCGCGTACTGCTGGCCAGCATTGCGCTGGTAGCAGCGTGCGGCATGGCCGCGCTGCTGTCCGGCGTGTTGCCCATCAGTGCCGGCGGCTTCGCCGCGCTGGCCGCATGGGGCGGCATCGTGCTGCTGTATTCCGCCTTCTGGGGCGCGGTGGCGGCGGCCGTATGCGCCGTCTGCCAGAGCCGCATGACGGCATCGTTCGCCGCCTTCGGCTGCTGGGTACTGCTGGCCGTGCTGCTGCCCGGCGCACAGACCGTAGGCGTGCGACTGCTGGCGCCCGTCCCGGCGCGCGAGCTGTACGTGCAGGCCATGCGCGACGCCAACGACGAAGTCAACGCCAACAAGCTGGCCAGCCTGGCGCGCTTCTACGACAGCCATCCGGAATGGAAACCCAACCGCACTGCGCTGGACAAGGTATCGTCGAGCGTGAGCCGCATCCAGCGCGCCCAGGAACTAGAAGCGGCCATGCGCGGCGTGGAACGGCAGCATGCGGCGGCACGGCAGAAGCAGGACACCTGGTTCGACAGCCTGCAAATCTTCAGCCCCGTGACGCTGGCCTACCAGTCGCTGGCGACGCTGGCGGGCAAGGACAAGGCGCGCCAGCAGCGTTTCTTGCAGGAGGTGGCGCTGCACCAGGGTCAATTGCGCGACTTCTTCCAGCGTGCCATCCAGGAAGCGGCGCTGGGCGACGAACGCCAGCCCTGCGCCAAGTCCTGCCTGGGCGGCTATGGCTTCCGCGACTTCGACAGCGTGCCGCGCTTCCGCGCCTCGATGGCGCTGGCGGAGCCGGGAACGCCGGGCACACGGCTGGCCGCCCTGCCCGCGTGGACACTGGCGCTGCTGGTCCTGGCCGTACTACTGGCCAGCGCGCGCCGTAGGAAGGGCCACTAGCCATGGCGCGAAAACACCGCATCTATCTGCCCGCGCCACCCTGCTCCGCCGCCATCCGCTGGAATGCCTACATGGCGCCGGCGCGGCACGGTGCAGCGGCAAGGGCCATGGGCGGCACGGCGCGCCCCCGGCTCACAGGCCGTCGACGCGGAACTGCAGGCTGTCGTAATGGCCTGCCGAATCGATGACGGCGACACTGTGCTGCCCGGCCGTATTCAGCGTGAAGCTTTGCCGCTTGGCCGGGCCGGTGGCGCCGGCCACGGTCTGGCCATCCAGCAACCAGTAGTGGCGGCCGACGCCGCCCACCGCATCCAGCGTCAGCACCACCTGCTGCTGGCCGGGTGCGGCGCGCAGTCGGCTGCCGTTGCGCAAGCCCGCGAGACGGATGCTGGCCGCGCTATTCTGCTGCGGACAGTCGGGCGACCAGCCGGCCAGTCCCAATTGTTCGCGCTGCGCGGCAGGCAGCCATGCTTCCAGCAGCGCGGGCCAGCGCGCCACTTCGCGTGGCTTGGCGTCCGGGGTGCAGGACGGCATGCTGCGCAAGCCGCTCTGCGGATCGATCCATACGGTTTCCAGCAGGCCGCGCGCGCGCAGGCGGTCGGGCAAAGTTGGCGGAATCGTGTCGTTCAGAACCCAGGCGCTGCGCTTGGCGTGGCAGTGCTCCGGCGCGGTGACGCTGGCCGAGGTTCCCAAAGGCCAGCAGATTTGCGCCACCGAGACTTCTTTCGGCCGCGCGCGGCCCAGTTCCTCGCTGCGCGGCAAGGCCGAAGCGATCTGATGCAGCAGGGGTGCGGCCACGTTCGCACCGAAGAAGCCGGGATTGGGCGTGCCGTCCGGCCGCCCCACCCACACGCCCAGCGTATAGCGGCCGCTGACGCCAACCGCCCAGGCATCGCGGAAGCCATAGCTGGTGCCGGTCTTCCACGCCAGACGCACGCCGCCTTCATCGCCTTCGACAAAAGGCTGGTCGGGGTGGCCGCCGGTTTCCAGAATATTGCGGATGATGTAGGCGCTGCCCGCGCTCATCATGCGCGCCTCGCGCACCGGCGCGTTGGCGGTGATGCGCGGCGTACCCGCCATGCCACCCATGGCGAGCGAGCGGTAGGCGCCGACCAGTTCTTCCAGGCTGGTGCCTGCCCCGCCCAGGATCACGCTCAGATTCGGCTCGGCGTCGCGCGGCAGCCGCAGGCGCAGGCCGGCACTGGACAGGCGGGCCGCGAAACGCACCGGCCCCACGCGGTCCAGCAGGTCGACGGCGGGCACGTTCAATGACCGCTGCAAAGCCTCGGCCACGCTGACCGGGCCGGAGAAACTGGCCTGGAAGTTGCCCGGATCGTAACCGCCGAAAGATTGCGGGGTGTCGGCCAGCAGGCTTTCGGAATGGACGATGCCGTCGTCCAGCGCCATCGCATACAGGAAGGGTTTCAGCGTGGAGCCTGGCGAGCGGATGCCACGCACCATGTCCACATGGCTGAAACGGCGCGCATCGGCGAAATCGGCCGAGCCGGCATAGGCCAGGATTTCCATGCTGCGGCTGTCCATCACCAGCGCCGCCATCGAGACGAAACGCGGCAACTGGGCCACGCGGTCGGCCAGCATGCGCTCCAGCGTGGTCTGCATATCGCGGTCCAGCGTGGAATGCACCACCGTGGCCGCGCTGCCGCTCTTGCCCGCGCGCGCCTCGCGCCGCGCCGCCTGGTGCAGGCGCTCGGCCGCCAGCGGCGCCAGCCACGCCAGGCGCGGCGGATTGGCACCGACTTTCTCGATCATGGCATCGTCGGCTTCGGCGCGCGTCCAGTGGCCCAGGTCCACCATGCGCTGCAAGACCTTGTCGCGCGCCTGCTGGGCGCGGGCCGGGTGGCGGTCGGGACGCAGGCGCGACGGCGCTTGCGGCAGCACCACCAGCAGCGCCGCTTCGGCCGCCGACAGCTGGCTGGAACTCTTGCCCAGATAGCTGCGGCTGGCCATTTCCACGCCTTCCACGATGCCGCCCATGGGCGCGTGGTTCAAGTATAGGGTCAGGATTTCGCGCTTGGAGAGGCGCATTTCGATCTGCATGGCGCGCAGCAACTGGCGCAGCTTGCCCGCCATGCTGCGCGGCACCGGCTCCAGCGCGCGCGCCACCTGCATGCTGAGCGTGGAGCCGCCGGAAACGATACGGCCTTGCGTCATCCACTGCCATCCCGCGCGCAGCATGGCCGCCGGATTGAAGCCGGGGTGCCAGTAGAACCAGCGGTCCTCATAGGTCAGCAAGGCGTCCAGATACAGCGGCGAGACCTGCTCCGGCTTGACCGGAATGCGCCAGACGCCATCCGCGTCGGGCCAGCCGCGCAGCGGCGAACCGTCGCGCGCCACCACCAGCATGCCGGGGGCATCCTGCGGCAGCGGCGGCGGGAACAGCAGATCCAGCAGCAGGATCAGCGACAGCGAAGCCGCCAGCGCGGCGCGCACAGGATGCCTGCGCGCCCACGCTCTTGCAACAGCAAACGACAACATAACACTACCTTACTTTGCCGGCGCCTTCGGATCGACCACCGTTACTGGCTCGCCCGCGGGACCATAGGTCCGGATGCTTGGACGGTACATATCCTCCGCAAACGTACCCGGTACGCTGAAGCGGCCCGGCGTCACCACGCGCAGCATATAGAACAGGTTAAGCGGATTGCCGTCCAGGCGCGCCGCCGCCACGAAGCGGTCGTCGCGGTATTCCTTATGCTTGATGCGCGGGTCGGACATGGCCGAGGCCAGGTTCACGCCCTCGATATTGAACTCGCCCGCCTGCGGACCCTGCGACAGGTTCAGGTTTTCCACCTCCAGACCAGCCGGAATATGGTCGACGATCAGCGCATCCTCGATGGTCTGCTTGGAACGCGCCGTGACGCGCACCAGCAGCATATCGCCCACCTTCAGCGCGCCGCCCTTCCATGGCGTGCCTTGGGTGGTGAACCAGCGGCGCTCCACCGACATCTTGTCGCTGTTCGCAGTCAGTTTCAGCGGGAAGCCGCTGGCCTCCACCTCCACCCACACCGCGTTGCTGCCCTTGTTCTCCAGCGTGATGCCTTTGGCCGCTTGCGCCGGATCGAGGCTGCGCGTTTCGCCATTGCGCGAAGACAGGGCGGTATTGCCGTCCGGCGTATGCAGCACCGCCTGCCATGGCTCGCCAGTGCTGCCGCCAGCGGCGCGCGCCGCCAGGAACAGGGCGATACGCTCCTGGGTCGAGTAGTACATATGCCCCCTTGCCAGACGCTCACCCAGATTGTTCAGCAGGGTCTCGCGCTGCGGATGGCTGATCTTATGGCGCAGCAGCAGCGCATATGCCATGGCGTTATCGCGCACCGCGCTGCCGTAGTCGCCCATCCACTCCCAATCCGAGTCGGGACGGATGCCGTAAGGCTTGACCATCGCTTCCGCAATCGCGGCGTCGGCGCGCTTGGTATCGCCCATCAGGGACAAGGCGATCCCCAGGTGCACCAGCGGCAGCGGCGAACGGGCGCGCTCGCGGTACTGGTCGTGCAGCAGGCGCAGCGAGGCCAGCGAGGCTTTTTGTTCACGCGCCAGCATATAGCCGATATGGGCCAGTTCGGCGAAGCGCTGGTGGCTGTTGCGCACCAGCTCATAGTCGCGCCACTCGAAGCGGCCCTGCGCATCCGGCTTGACGCTGGCCGGGAATGGCGAGAACTGGCTGGAGGCGCCGTTCAGGCGCTCCACCATCCATTGCTGCGCGCGTTTACCCATCTCTTCCGGCACATTGAAACCGCCTTCGCGCGCATCCATCAGGAAGCTGGCGACATAAGGCGTCAGCCAGTTTTCATACTGGCCATTATCGCCGCCCCACAGGCGGAAGCCGCCCGCGGAACCCTGCATGCCGGCGATGCGGCCGATCGCGCCTTCGATGAACTTGGCGCGCTGCTCGCGGGTGCGCGGCTCCAGGCCCACGGCCTTGGCGCTCTCCTCGTCGATATAGATATGCGGATAAGCGGCGCTGGTGGTCTGTTCCAGGCAGCCGTATGGATAATCCAGCAAGCCCTTGACGATGCTGCGCACATTCAGCGGCGGACGGTTGGACACCGTCACATTGAGCGCCGCCGAACCGCGGAAGAAACGCTCCACCGCGGCCGGATCGATCTTATGCGTGGCGCCCGGCTCCAGCCGCACGCGCACCGAATCCTGCTCGCGCGCTACCGGCGGCTGGATCTGCAGGGCGAATTCGCGGTGAATTTCGACCGGCTTGGCGCCGCCCGTCTTCACGTCCAGCACCAGGCGCGCCAAGCCATATGGCTCGTTCGGCTCCACGCTGAAGCGCAGCACCTTGCGCTGGCGCGGCGCCAGGCGCAGTTTCTGCTCGCCGTCGCCGATGCGCAGCAGACGGTCACTGCTCAGGCGGATATCGATATCCTGCTCGCCGGTCATCATATTGCTGACGTCCAGCGCCACCGTCGATTTGTCGCCGGGACCGATGAAGCGCGGCAGGGAAATCTCGGCCACGATAGGCGCGGACACCACCACCTCACGGTCGGCGCTGCCGTAGGAATCGGCGGTCGACGCCACCGCCATCAGGCGCAGCGTGCCGTTGAAGTCCGGGATATCGAGCGGAATCTCGGCCTCGCCCTTGGCGTTCAGCTGCACCGGGCCGGAGAACAGGTCCACCAGCTTGACCTTCTTCGGCATGCTGCGCGTATCGCGCTTGCCCGCATCGCCGCCCCATTTGATCTTGCCCGGGGCGCCGTCCATGCGCTCAATCAGCTTGCCGTAGATATCGCTCAGCTCCGCGCCGAAGCGGTGTTTGCCGAAGAAGAAGTCGAACGGGTCGGGCGACTTGAAGCTGGTGATGTTCAGGATGCCCACATCCACCGCCGACAGCGTGACCATGGCCGTTTTGCCGGCCGCGCCATCCACCTTCACTTTCGCCACCATGCGCTTGTCCGGCACCACCTGGGTCGGCGCGGTCAGGTTCACTTTCAGCTTGCGCGATTCGCGCGCCATCGGCAACCAGGTCATGCCCACGGCACGCGCCGGCGTCACGCGGTCGCCCTGGCTGCCGGGGCGGAACACCACCGTCGAGATATACATATCCGAGCGGTTCCAGCTCTTGTCGATAGGGATGGTCAGGCTGGTGCCCTGGGTGCTCACCGAAACACGGGTGCTCCACAAGACCTTGTCCGCCTCCACCATCACCAGCGCCTCGCCGTCATGCGGCGGCACGATCTTCAGTTTGACGTCGCCGCCGGCTTTGGCGGGCGCGCCTTCGAGCTGCAGCTTCACGCGATCGGGACGGTTGCCGATGGTCTCCGCATCCTGCGCATTCCAGCCAGCGTAGAAGCGGTAGCGCGTCACCAGCTTGGTGGACGGGTCGGTCACTTCCAGGCGATAAGTGCCCCACTGCACCGGCACGGCCAGCTTGGCCCTTTCCTTCAGCGCCAGTACGCCCGCATGCACGGCTTCCTCGGCCTCGGTATAACCCGAATGCCAGCCACGGTCGGCGTCATAGCGCCAGTAGTATTGACGGTCTTCACGCACCAGGCGGAATGGCGCCTCCTTGATCGGGTCGAATTTGCCCGCCGCATTCACGCGGATCAGTTCAAACTCCGCCATGCTGCCTTCACGCGCCACATCGCTATCGAAGGCGGGACGCACGGCGATCATGGCCGGCGCCGGCCACCACAGGCGCTCCACCGAGCGCACCACGGGACGGCCGCCCGATTCCAGCAGGCTAAGGGAAGCACGCACCCGCATCGCCGACCTGGCCTCGGCCTTGACCGGCACCTGCAAGCTGGTCTTGCCGTTTTCATCCAGTTCGGTTTCCGGCAATTCGGCGCGGCTCTTCTCCTTGTCGTCGGCGAAATCGCCGAAGATAAAGCCCGGCCACTCCTTCGGCAGCGGATTGCGCGCGCGTTCCTGCGCCACGCTGCCCAGCAGGCGGTTACCCGAAGCGGGCGCACCGTACAGATAATCGCCCTGCACCGCCACCTTGAAGCTGGTGGCATCCGCCGCCATCGGCGCGGCATCGCTGTTCAGGGTCAGCTTCATGCGCTCGGGCAGGAATTCCTCGACCTGGAACGAATAAATGGCGTCGGCCCGCTTAGCCGTCGGATCGGCGCGGAATTCCAGGCTCCATTTACCGGTGGCGGCATCGACCGGCAGGTCGATGCGCTGCTGCATATAGCCCGGCGTCTTCGCGCTCGGCTGCCACAGCGAGGCGCTGACCACATCGCCATCCGGCTTTTTCAGCTCGACCTTGACCGGCGCCGGCGGCAGCGCCGTGCCGTCGGCCGTGCGCGCCAGCAGCGACACGGTGAATTTCTCGCCGGGGCGGTACACGTCGCGGCCCGAATAGGCAAACAGCTTCACATCGCGCGACAGATGGCCGCCGATATCGAATTCAGCCAGGTCCAGGCCCGGTTCGCGCAAGGCCACGACCGACATTTCCTTGTCGCGCCGCGCCAGCAGCAGGCGGGCCGTATCAGGCAGGCCTGGCAGCACGCCATGGCCGTCGCCATCGGTCTTGCCACGCAGGAGCACCTTGCCACCCTCGCCCAGCACTTCCAGTTCCACGCCGCTTTGCGACTTGCCGCTCTTCAGCGAAGTGGTGAAGACGTCGGTCTGTTTCACCTGGCGGCGCACATGCAGGCCGATATCGCTGGTGTAGAAATAGGTAACTTGATATTCGCCATCGAAGAAACCGGGGCGGCGCATCACCGCGACATACACGCCGGGCTCTTTCAGCTCGGCGACTTTTTCCACCGGCAGGAAGGTCACCTTGCGGCTGTTCTTCTCGTCGCTGGTGGTGAAGCGGTTGCTGTACACGCTGTCGGCAATGCCTTGCAGGGCGTTCAGCTGCCAGCCACCGACCTGGCCTTTGAAGGAAGTGCGGTCGTAATAACCTTCGTATTCGCCCTCCTCATTGTTCTGCGCATTGTTGTGCGAACGGATGCCCAGCACCATTTCCATAAACTTCGGCATCTTCTGCGGCGAGACACGCAGGAACTCCACATCCACTTCGGGAATATTCACGGTGACGATGGGCAGGCCGCCGTTCAGGCCGGCCGGCAGCACCGTGCCTTTGCTGGCGAAGAAGAAGGATGGCGACATCTGGTCGCTCAACACCTCGCACTGGTGGGCCTGGGCCAGCTTGCGGCCGCCCTCCGCCGCCAGCGCCGTATTCACCTTGATGCTATAGCGGTGGCCAGGCTTCACATAAGGGAAAAGCAGGACATGGGGATTGTCCGACATCACCCAGGCGCCTTTCAGCAGCGTGCCCGCAGGCTTGGCCGGCTTGGCGCCATCGGCGGCCGGCGCGGCTGGAACGGGCGGCGCTTTCGAGTCGCCCATATCCGACACCTCGATCACCTGCTCCAGCTGCTGGTCGCCCTTCACGGCATCGCTGAAGGTCAGGGCCAGCGCCGGCTTGTCCTCATATAGGCGCGCCACGCAACTGTTCACGGCAAAAGGCAGATTCGGATTCGGCAGCACCGCGCTGCCCGCCGCCACGCCGCGCGGTGCGCGTTGCTTCTTGTACCACCATGTGCCGCCGGCCGCCGCAGCGGCCAAAGCCACCACTACCAGCAGCCAGGCCACGCCTTTTTGTTTAATGCTAACCATAAGACTTCCCCATTTCCTTTGTGCGCTCACCACTATTACGGTGTATGCAATAGCTGCAAATCATACAAGAAATGCTTAGGGGAAACCATCTCAAATTCTCCCGTGCGCGGACCTTTGCTTACGGATGGCGAATGCGCAGCACGCCGTCACCGGAGCTTCGCAGGTTGGCGCCTGCGGCTTCCTCCAGCGTATAACGATAGAGATTAGCTTCCGGCGCCACCGTCAGGCGGTAGTCGGCATTCTTCTTCAGACCCGTGGCCAACACCGATAAATCCTTATCGCCGGCCGACCAGCTGTAGCGGGATGCCGGTTCGCTTCCACGGTTGAACAGTACGACCCGGTAGCCAAGCTGCACGGCTTCGGCATCCTGCGCTGCCAAGCGGATTCCGGCCGCGTTAAACTCGCTGCTCGCGTCCCCAACCTGCAAGACGCTCAGGAAGTACTGCGGCACGCCCTTGCTGGCCGTGGCGGCACTGGTCTCCAGGCGCCAGACTCCATAGTCCTGGGGATGGGCGGGCGCTTTACCAAGATCGCCATAAGCATAGTTCACCCACTTGAAACCGTCCGCCTGCCTCTGTCGAACGAGATAGCGGCAATCGCTTGGGTCTTTTGGCACTTTGTCATCCACCACCTGTTCACATGTGCCGCCTTGTCCGCCCACACGATAAACAAGAGGGCTTTCAGGAAGCAGCATCTGCACCCTCACTTTACCGGCGCCGTTCACCGCCGTCAGGGAGCGTGCCCCGGCTTGCGGGAAAGTGAGCTTATAGCGCCCGCCACCGTCGGCCTGCTCAGTCACGCCCGCCCCCTCCGGCCGCGTTGCAAAATGCAGCAGGGAAGTCGCTACCTGGCCTTCGGTGCGGATCCGGTCGAAAACAAGAATGGTCGGTTTGCTTTCGCCCTGTGCCGGACGCAGATAAACAAGGCTGCGAATGAAGCCTGTGCTCTGATCCATCTTGATCTTGTTGTAGGCCTTGCTGGCGTTGCCGCTCACATAAGCATAGTCGTCGCCATTTTCAAATTCGGTAACGCCATCCAGATAATTCTTGCCGTTGGGTGGAGCGATTTCGGCCAAGGTGGGGTAGTTTTCCTTGCCGGCATACCACTGGCCACCATCATTGCTGTATTCCTTATCCCCACGTTTGAAGGTTTCGCCCGGTTCGAATACAACGATGCTGTTGTGCGCAATCGTGCGCGTGTAGTAGTTACTCCAGTGGGAATTGCCATAGCTGTCGTAAGCGCCGCTATCGAGCAGCAGCGGGGCTTTGTAGCTCAGGGCAAAGCTGTTCTGGTCCAGATGCTGGTGGTTCTCGCTGGAGAAGGAAGTCGACTTGAACTCCAGCACCGTCGCCTTATCGTTCTCCCATCGATCACGCATCAGCACCTGCCCGGCATTGCGGAAGTGGCGCGCCAGCGGCAAGGTAGCGATATTCGCCGCTTCGATATTCTGAGGATAGAGCAGTTTGTCCCACACCATGCGCCGCGCATTGAAGTTGGTCTTGGCCGTGCCGCGCGCATATTTCTGATAGAACGCCATCGCGAAGGGGTCCTGTCCCACGTTTGCCGCGTGCAGCGCCGTTGTACTCAGCTCCGGGGCCGTGAAGCCATAGTTATCGCCGCTGGCCGGGAAGCTGTTATCGTGGCGCATGGCGTAGAGGTAGGGATAAATCAGCTTGGACTGCCAGTCGGCGGCAAACACCGGCCCCGACACCGGTTCCTCCAGCGCCTTGCGCCATAAGGCGATACGCTCTCCAATCTCGGCATTTGCGGCGGCATAGGCATAGCCCATATGGTGGCCGCCATCGACGGACACATACTCGCGCGCCGCAAACAATCCGCGCCTGAAATGCTCATACAGCAAGCCAAGCAAGGGTTTCACCAGATCCCGATGTTCGTTTTCGATGGCCAGCAGACCAGTCATGGTTCCCATGATGGCGCTGGCGTTGTGGCCACCCAAATAGCTGTAGGCAATGGTGTTGTAATTATTGGGCGTGCGTTCGAACGACACGCTCGTGTCGCAGTTAAAGGGCGTAATGCTCGGATCGTTGTTGCGGATCTCGCCGCAGATCGAGATTCTCAAGTCCGGTTCTTTGAAATTTTCTCCGTTGCGCGGTGGTTTAATGGTCCTGATGGTTTCAATGATCTCGCCGGCCAGTTCCTCCCGGTAGGTCTTGCCTCCACTTATTATTGGCTCATTCATCTCGTCGAACAGCCAGTCGTACAGATAGCCCATGGCAGCCACCCTGGCCGCCATCGACCATTCGCCACCGATATAGCGCCCACCTGCATCGGACGATGTATTTCGCACCGATATCAACAATTTGGCATAAGCCTTGGCCGCCTTAAGATAAGTGTCATCGTTCGACAGCCTATAGGCCAGCACGAGGTTTTTAGCAGTTTCGGTGATGTCTCCGCGTCCCAGCGTCGTCACCTTGCAGAAATCGGGTAAGTCGGCCGGCTTCGGCTCCTTGCTACAATCGTCCATGCGCCGCACAACGCCTCCGACGGAGTTGCGGAGATCGAGCCAGGCGGTTTGCTCCGCGCTATCGAATACATCCCAGCCACCCAATACTTTGCCTTGCAAATCTTGCAGACGATAGTTCTGGATCGTCTCGCCATTCAGCATGGAGAAAGAATAATCCTGACTGGCTGGCGACCATTTCTGATCTCTAATCTTCCAATCCAGGCTTTGCGCCGGCTCCTCGCCCACCTGGTAAAAGATCGTTTTTTCCTGCTGATTCCAGCCAGCCCGAATGCGGGATGTCTTACCAAGAGGGACTTTGATTTCAGTACCGGCCAAATAGATTTTGCTGCTGGAGTTCAGGGCAAACTGCAATATCACATACTGTCCCGGCACCGTCTTCAAATGACGGATGAACAAGGCATTCGGCAGATCCTGCCAACCGAAAAGCGGCTGGTACGGCGGCTCGTTCGCTCCTGGCTCCCTGGGCGTGTAATCGAAGCTGATGACGCCCCCCGCCTCGGGCAGGGACGGTGTATAAAACGGTCCCAGGCGTTCGATATCGGCTTTATGCGCCAACAGGCGCGGGTGGGTCGTGCGCACGGGGGCCGGCAAATCGGCATAAGCCGGGGCAGAAAACAGGCCCGCCACCAGGGCGGGCAAAAGGAGTTTGAGCGGAGCAGCAGCCAGGGTTTCGATTGGTTTGCAGAGTGCCAGCGAGCGCATTTTCATTGGTATTTCCTCAACATGGAATGCAGGCGATCTTACGAGAAACCAGGCCGCACCTTCCTCACACATTGTCACTTTCAAATAAATATTCTCGATCGCCGCAGAGCGGGCGCACGATTGACGATGAAATATCCCGGTCACAATCGGCCGATATGATTGCGACAACTTTCCGGGCTGGCTAGCAAATCGCTATGTTCAGCACGGAAGGATGCCCCCGCCCACGCAATCTTAGGAAGAGTGATGTCCACCAGCCGCCGCAAGTTCCTCAGCCTGGCCTCGGCCAGCGCCGCCAGCACCCTGTTTCCCGATCTGATCCGCGAAGCGCTCGCCGTCCCCGCCAACAACGTCACCGGCACCCTGGCCGACGTCGAGCATGTGGTCATCTTCATGCAGGAAAACCGCTCTTTCGACCACTACTTCGGCTGCCTGCCCGGCGTGCGCGGCTACGACGACCCACGCGCCATCACCCTGCCCAGCGGGAAACCGGTCTGGTTCCAGCCCGACGCCGGCGGCAGCCCGGTGCTGCCCTTCCACTTCGACGCCAAGAACACCAGCGCCCTCTCGCTCGGCACCGACCATTCGTGGAAAGGCTCGCAGCAGGCCTGGCAGAACTGGGATGCCTGGGTGCCGAAGAAAACTCCGCAGTGCATGGGCTACTTCGACCGCGGCGACATTCCCTTCTATTACGCGCTGGCCGACGCCTTCACCATCTGCGACGCCTATCACTGCTCGATCTTCGGCGCCACCGATCCAAACCGCATGTATTCGCTGAGCGGCACCAACCGCAACTGGCTGGGCGCCATGGGCAAGCTGTATAACATCAGCAGCGCCGGCTACTACAACAACGATCCGGCGCGCGACGATATTTCCTCCGCCGTCACCGCCGGCGCGCCGAACTGGCGCACCTATGCCGAAGTGCTGGAAGCGAACAACGTCAGCTGGAAGGTCTACCAGGAATGGGACAACTACGGCGACAACTACCTGGCCTACTTCAAGAACTTCCGCGTCAACCCGGACGGCAGCCGCCTGTCGCCGGACAGCCCGCTCTACCGCAAGGGCCGCGCCCTGGCCGCTGGTTCCAACGAGGCCAACTCGCGCGGCACCAAGGGCCAGTGGCTGGTCAACGAATTCGCCGAGGATGTGCGCAATAACCGCCTGCCGCAGGTATCGTGGATCTGCGCGCCGAACGACTTCACCGAACACTCGCCCAACTCTCCCAATGCGGGCGAGAACCTGACGGCACGCCTGCTGGCGGCCCTGGTGGCCAATCCCGAGGTGTGGTCCAAGACGGTGTTCCTGCTCACCTACGACGAGAACGATGGCTTCTTCGACCATATGCCGCCGCCCGTCGCGCCGCTGAATACGAATATGGGCCGCACCACCCTGGCCGATATCGGCGCATACGAAAACTATAACGGCGTGCCGGTCGGCCTTGGTCCGCGCGTGCCGATGCTGGTGATTTCGCCGTGGAGCAAGGGCGGCCGCGTCTGCTCGCAGCTGTTCGATCATACCTCCAAGCTGCGCTTCCTGGAAGAGTGGCTGAGCGTGGGCTTGAAGAAGAACCGCGCCGCCGTCACCGCCGAACATATCTCGCCATGGCGCCGCGCCGTCTGCGGCGATATGACCTCGGCCTTCGACTTCCGCACGCCGAACAGCAGCTGGCCGGCCAGCGTGCCGAAAAACACCGAGTACCAGCTGGTGTCGGGCAAGCCCTACCCCATGCCGCCCGCCGTGCAAAGCCTGCCCCTGCAGGAACCGTGCCGCACCGTCACGCGCACCAAGTACGCCTGCGCCCTGCCCTATGCGCTGCACTCGCCGGCGCGGGTCGCCGGCAGCCGCCAGGTGGAACTGTCCTTCATCAACCAGGGCCAGGCCGGCGCCGCCTTCGCCGTGTATTCGCGGCTGCGCACGGATGGTCCTTGGCATTACACAGTGGAAGCGGGCAAGAAGATCGAGAAGGAGGTGTGGAACTGGAGCGGCAACGCCTACCACCTGGCAGTAACGGGACCGAACGGCTATCTGCGCGAACTGGCGGGCGGCTTCCTCGCAGCCGGCAGCGCCAAGCCGGAGGTGCTGGTCAACTACGACAGCGCCAAGGGCAATATCGAGATCACGCTTTCCAATCTGGAAGGCGGTAAGGCTTGCAGCTTCACCCTGGGCGATAATGCCTACGGCGCGGCCGCCGCCAGCTACACGGTGGCAGCGGGCCAGCAATTACGCCTCAGCTGCGTCCTTTCCAGCAGCTTTGGCTGGTACGACTACAGCATCACCAGCGATGCCGACGCGCAGTTCCTGCGCCGCGTGGCGGGCCACGTCGAAACCGGCATGGCTTCGCGCACCGATCCCGTGATCGGCACCAACAGCCGCCGCATTGCGCTCAGCGCCAGCGCGCAGATCGTGCAGCGCGGCGCCACGCTGACGATGAACTACGCCGCCCCTGGCGGCAAGGCCGATGCGCAGAACTGGATCGGCATCTACGCCGCTGGCGTCACGCCAAGCGCCGCCAAACCCGCCCTGCTCTCGGCCTATGCGCCAGGCGCCAGCGGCAGCCTGAATTTCAACACCGCCACGCTAGCGGTGGGCGAGTACACAGCCTGGTACTTCCAGCGCGGCGGCTACACGGCGCTGGGCGATGCGGTCAATTTCGGCGTCACCCATTTCGTCACCACCACGCCATCGGTGGCGCGCGGCACGCAGGCCGTATTCGATTTCGCCATTCCGGCATCGCGCGCCAGTGTCAAGAACTGGATCGGCTTGTACCGCGCGGGCAGCGCACCTGGCGCCACCGGCTCCCTGCTGTGGCAATACGTCACGCAGACCAGCGGCGGCGCGCGCTTCGACACCAGCACGCTGGCTCCCGGCAGCTACACCGCATGGCTGCTCTACAACGACGGCTACAGCGTCCTGGGCGGCCCGGTCGCCTTCACCATCACCTGAATGGAATATTCGAAATGACGAAACACTTCTTCAAAACCACCGTCCTCGCCCTGCTGCTGTGCGCCGCCAGCGCCCAGGCGGACGTGCTGCGCATCGAACAGCGCGGCGGCTTCCATAACCTCGGCAAAATCAGCCAAAGCAGCAACTTCGACGACTTCGCCGGCAGCTACAACTATCCCGGCCACGGCTTCACGCGCGGCGATGTGAGCTATGTATCGGATGAAAACCTGGTCGTCGGCAGCGGCGCCGCCTTCGGCATCGGCAGCCTGCGTCCCGTGATGAGCAACGAATACTGGTCGCCGATCAGCGGCAGCATCGCCCAGTCCTACACCCTGTTTGGCTTCGACGCCGCCGTCAACGCCGGCACCGTGGACCTGAGTATCACGACCAATCTGGCCAGCTACCACTTCAAAGGCCTGGTCCTGCCGGATGGCAGCAACCGTTTCGGCTTCCTCGGCTTCCGCGCCACCGCCGGCGAATACTTCACCGGCTTCGAGCTGCGCAGCCAGGGCGATGGCTACCTGGCCGGCATCACCGATGTCGCGCTGGGCAACGTCAGCGCCGTGCCCGAACCCGCCACGCCCGCCCTGCTGCTGGCCGGCCTCGGCCTGCTGGCCTTCCTGCGCCGCCGCCAATCCTGAAACCTCTCCAGCCCAGTTCCCGTCCGATTGGGCTCCCCCCCAATCGGACAGGCACTAGGCTGGAGCCACGCTCAAGGCCTGCATACCTCCACAGTACGCGACAAGTCCCAGATATCCGGATCCTGGACTTCCAGCCAGTCCTCAAAACGGCTCCACCCCTCCTCACCGATAAGCTTCGCCTCAGCAGCGGTGACTGGCACCAGCAGCACAAAAATGACCGGCGGATTTACATGAGAGAACTCAGCGAAGCCGTCGTCAAAAGGCGTGGGGTTGGTCGCATAAACTGCCCTTGTTGTAGCGCCCCGAACCAGTGGACGGGATAGGTCAATTACCTCGCCTCTGAGCACGGCCTTGCCACGCTTCCCGAGACGCTCGGCGCAGGTAAGCAGAAGATGAACAATTTCCTCCGCAGGAATAGACTCATGGGCGGACAAAACCAATTCCTGTCGAATCTGGCTCCCTCGCGGTAAAGCCAGCTCCATCTCGCTCAAACCAAGCGTCGAGTAAGTCACAATACCCTCTACTGGCTGGTCTTTGAAACTGACGACTTGAAACGCATGAACGCTCCTGTCGTCAGACCAGCCATAGCAAATCTCGCCGAGATAATGTTCGAGATGTTCAGTTACCGATCTTGGCATTTTAGTTATCGCTTCTATTGCAGTTGACGCAGCGCAAGCGCGTATTCCGGTTGTACTCGTTAAGAACGCCTTTGCGATCCATCCCCTTCAAATCGCGCTCGCTCCATTTAGGATCATGGTCATTGTCCCAGTCCTTATTCTTCGAGTTCGGCGGAGAGTTTACCTCTTTGTCGCAGGTCGGACATTTTTTCCCGCCGTTAGTGCCATTTTCGGCGTTGTCCCAATTCGATCTTTCTGTTCCTTTGCGAACTCGGCTAGGACGTTTGGTGACATCTTTGGCCTTATCATCGGCTTTTGATTCTTCTGCCGTATTTTCTCCGCCTGTGGCACCACTATCCGCAGCGTCTTTTTCCTCTTCGGCTTCCTTGCCTTCTTCGCCCTTCCCATCGGATGCCAGGGGATTTTTCTTACTGTTGGCGTGAATGGCGCGAATTTCTCCGTAGGCGTCATAAATACCATACACACCCAGGCCAATGACGATCACTTCGCCGGCAACCGGCACCCAGCTTGCTGCCGCCCCACGCAGCGCATGCTTGCCGACGTGGCGTGCCACCACTGGGCCATAGGTCTTGGCCATACGCTTGGTCGTCACGTACACCGTCTGCATGGTCTGCGGCGCCATGCGCACCGTGTCCATCATCGCGCCAATCGAATACTGCATGCCTTGTTGCATGGCACCGATAACGCTCAAATTGCTCGGCATGCGCATGCCGTAGACAAAAACGGTCGCGTCGTAGCCGCTCGGATCCACCAGATTGGTCGGATTATTCAGTACATAGCTGTAGCGGTTATAGTTCTGCCCATCCTGCGGATCTTGCAGATGCGGGTCGGCACTGGCGAAGCGCGCGGTGAAGGGGTCGTACACGCGGCCGTTCATGTGCACCAGATCCTGCTGGTCCAGCATTTCGTGACCGGTAAAGCCGCGTTCATCGACCTGCCCATCGAGATTGTCCGGCGTAGCGCTGCCATCGAGCTGGCGGCGCTTGCCCCAGGCATCGTAGGCCAGCTTCTCTTTCAGCACGCCATCGCTGTTGGACAAGGCGATGATGCTGCCCAATCGGTCCTCATGCGTCCACACCAGCTCCGTGGAGCCATCCGGACGGTCGAGCTCCAGACCCACGCCATTCGGCCAGTACGTCTTCACGGTCACGCTGCCGGAGCGGTTTTCGCTTTCCTGCGCGCCGCCGTAAGTAATCACCAGCCCATCGCTGCGGTCTTGCCGCGTGCGTTGCTGCTCCGGCCCATAGACGAAGGTGCTGGTCACGCCGCCCTTGCTGACGGTGTTCGGCTTGTTAAAGCTGAACCAGGTATATTGCTTGCCGGCGCCGCTCAGCAGATTGCCATTGATGTCGTAGCTGAACGTGCCCGGCACACCGCTGATGCTTTGCACGGCGTGTGGACGGATCGAGCCGCTTCCCTGCTGCGGATACTGGTAGTTGCCCAGCCCCGTCTTGCTGCTCAGATTGCCGCCCGCATTGTCATAGCCGAACACTTGCTGCGCGCGTCCCGCCACCTGGCTCGATTTCAAGCGGTTCAACTCATCGTAGTCGAAGTCTTCGATGAAGCCGTCCGCATCCCAGTACTGGGTGCGCTGCTTGACATTACCCAGCACGTCGTACTGATAGCTGTCCTGCGCGCGCACCTGCTGGGTGGCGGTTTTCAGCATGCCATCGCGCAGCCGCGCCGTGCGCGGATCGAAGCTATGGCTCTGCACCAGGCCATTGCCCAGCCGCTCGGTGAGAATGCGTTGCGCCGCATCCTGTTCATCCACCTGCCACAAGGCCAGCCCGGCGCGCTCGACGCGGGCCAGATAGTCCTTGTTGTTGTAGCGCAGGTCGTAGCTCTTCACCGCAGCGCTGCCGCGCTGGTAGTTGCGGCGGATCACCCGGCTCCAGGCATCGTACTCGGTGCTCGCCACATAATTGCCGTCGCCCAGCACCGTCGTGACGGTGCCGCTCCGGCCCAAGGCGTCATAGGCATGCAGGCGGCGGTAATCCTTGTTGCCGTTCCTGAGCGTATAGGCTTCGGACAGCCTGCCGATGGCTTTATCGCCGCTGTCATAGCTCCAATGGCTTTCCAGATCCGGCTCGTAGCGGCCCGTGGTGCGGTCGATGGCGTCGAATTCGAAGCGTATGAACTGGCCTTTGGCGCGCTGCACCGGCGAGGTCTGCTTCCAGACCCGGCCCACCGGGTCCACGTCGTAATGGATCCAGCCCAGGTCCGGGTCGCGCAGATCGGTCTTGCGGCCAAGGCGGTCGTATTCGACCGTAATCACATTCAGATTGGGATCGGTGGTCGTCAGCACATTGCCAAAGCCGTCATAGGTGTAGCTGGTGATGCCGCGCCCGGCATCCTCCACTTTTTCCAGCCGGCCAAGCGCATCGCGCGTTTCCACGCTGCGCTGGTTCTTGGCGTTGACGAAGGTCCGTACCTGTCCCTGGTATTGCGTGCTGGACTTCAGCTCGCGGCCGATTTCATCCAGGGTGGTCTGTTCCTTTTCGCGGTCCAGATCGTCGTAGAGCTGGCGGCTGGCCAGGTAAGCCGGGTCGTTGGCATAGCGCGGATAATCCACCTCATACAGGCGTCCACGCTCGTCGAAGCGGCGCTCCAGAATGATCTGGCGGCCGTCGAAGCCCCAGCTCAGTTTGCGCACCGAATGGCCGGCGCTGTCGCTATAGAACACGGTGGGAACCGAGATGCGGTCCGCGCCATGGTAGTTTTCGACGATGGACGCGGTAACCGCCGCACGCGGGCAAGCGCCCTGGCAGGCCTTGTAGTAATAGCGGCTTTCATTACCGTCCGGACGCAGCTCGCTGGTGACGCGGCCAAAGCCATCGGCCGTCCAGCGGGTCAGCAACTGGTTGGCGTCCTTCAAACTGCTTTGCACGCCCGTGCCAGGGAAGAAGCTGCGCGTCTCGGCATGCCCCAGGGCGTTGGCGCTGCTGAGGGCAAAGCGGCCCCGCGGGTCATAGCCGACACTCAGCAAGGTCCGCGTGCTGGCGCCGGTTTGCGGGTCTTGCCAGGATTGCAGACGCTTGTTCACCAGGCCGAAGGCATTGCCGCTGCGGTCCAGCGTCAGCACGACCTGCAAGGGCGTGCCCGGTTCGATCGTCTCCTTCTTCAGCAAGCCGTTGACGTCATATTCGAGCAGCAGGGCGTGCGTCACGCTGGCGCCAGCCGGATTGCTTTTCGTGACATTGCTGGTCTCCAGCAGGCCAAGCAGCCAGGCATTGCTGTCGTTTTTATAGGTATTGACCGTGGTCGTGCCATAGCTGCGGCCAGCCACACTGGAGAGCACGGTTTGCCGCGTCAGGTTGCCCCAGCCGTCTGTGTAATAGCTGTTGGTGCCGACGGTGCTGATTTCGCTGCCATCCAGATCCTTGCGGATCACGGTGCTCGCGTCGGGATAGACAAAGACGCCATTGGTCCCGCTGGTGAAGCTCATGGGCGTCTGGGCGTAGCTGTTACGGATATCGCTCACCATCACCCCGGCGCTGGAGACGACCTGGGTCCGCTCGGCGCGGCCGATGAAGGGGAAGAATTGGTGCATCACCGAAGTGGTGGACATCTGGCTCTGGGCATCGCTATCCACCACCTTGGTAAAGCCGAGCGAGCCGCGGCCCCAGGCGTCCTGCATGGCGCCTTCGTAGCGGTAGTTGTTGCGCAGCCAGCCGCCCTGGCCGTTCGCGCTGCGCAGTTGCTTGACCATGGTCCCGGTCACCGCTCCCATCTGGGGATAGACCGGCACGATGGCGCGGCCGTCCACCTGGGCGGTACGGGAATAGACCGCAGCATCATCGCCGCGCGCATAGTCCACTTCTTCCACCTGGCCCAGGCCATTGGTGACGCGTATCAGCCGGTCCTGGCTTGGCGCCACGGCCAAGGTCACGGCCGACATCACATCCTTGCCATCGACCTTGGTGCCGCTCTTCACCAGGAACATGGGAACGCCGCTGTTGTTCAGGAAGACCGCCTGGTTCTTGCGGTCGGCCGCTTCGCTGTAGACAAAACGTTGGCAGGTGAAGCCGTTGCCGGTGTAGCGGCACAGCATGGCTTTCGGGTCTTTCACCGCCGGATCGTTGGGCCAGCGGGTGCTCGGATACAGGCTGACCAGCAGGCGGGTCGTACCGTCGCCGAGGAAGTCGCCGATCTTGGCATGTACCAGGTTGCTCTTGTCGGGCCAGGCCGGGTCCAGATAGCCCTCCAGCGAGGTGTCCAGGCGACAGTCCGTCCCATTTTCCTTGCTGAGGCAAAGATAGGTGCCAGGCGTGGCGCCGCCACGCCCATAAATGAAGTCGGTCAGTCCATCGCCATTCACGTCGCCAATTCCGATGCCGGAATCGACCCAGGCGCTGTCGTGACCCACACTGCGCGACAGGAACAGGGACTGGCAGGCGAACTCGCTCTGGCCGTTGAAGCAGGCAGTCGCGCCGGTCATCACGTCCACCGGCCAGCAACGGCCGCCATCGCATTGCTGCGTATAAGGGTTCGACGGATTGGCCGCCGGCACCGTGGTCTCCCAGGTGGAATACAGGTCGGACATGCCTTCGCGGCTCAGATTGATGCCCTTGGGCTTGAAGAAATCCAGGGTCAGCAGACGGCCGCTCCCATCGGGCAGCGACGGCAATTCCTTCAGCACCAGCGGCTGGCAGCGTATGCCCGTGCCCTCGAAGAAGCAGTCGCTCGCCTGCCCCGACGCATCGAATTTCGAGATCAGGTGGGTGCGCCGGTCATTGCGCAGATCGGCCAGGGTCGGTTCGCCACTGTGGCCCTGCATGCAGTTGAAGTCAATGCTGCCGTCCGCCAGCGGCTGGTTCAGACATACGCCCCATTGCGAGCGCGCGGCATTTTGCACGATCAGATCGTCGCGGCCATCGCCATTCAGATCGCCGACCATGATGCTGGAGATGCCGTTGACCGGATTGGTGGTGATATTCATGGCCGCGATATTCAGCTTGCGGTCATAAATACGGCCGTCGGATTGGCGGATGCGCAGCTCGCCAGTCAGGCGGCCGTCGTACGAATTGGGGAAAGCCACGCAATTCGGTTCGCCCGGCTGGCCGCAACCCTGGCCTTTGACGGCAATGAAGCTGGTCCGGCCGCTGCCATCGAAGTCGCCCTGCAACTGGTCGGCGTCCACCCGCCCAATCGCCGGCAAGGCAAAGGGAACGATGCCGGGCACCGGCGCAAAGGAGGGAACAGCGGCGGCGCCGGATTCGAACAGCGTCTTGGGCAGATATTCCAGCACCCCGGTCACGGGATGGATCGCGCTGGCCTGCATCCAGTCCACCAGGCTGCGGCCACTGCCGCCGCTCTCCACATAATGGATCTGGTGGTCGCGCACCAGCGTGCCGCCGCTGCCGTCGGCGGCGGTGCCGATGAAGGTCTGCACATGGCTCAGGCGCGAGCGCAGATCGGTACGGGAACCCGCCGTGTACAAGAGCTGCACATCGCCCCGTGCTTCGTAGCTGAAGCGCACCGCCAGATCGGGCGCAAGGCCGGCGGCGCTATTGCCGCCATAGCGGATCTGGCGCGGCGAAAACTCGCCGGTGCCCGCATCCTGGTTGTAATCCAGGCTGATATAGCTGCCCAGACGGTCCTCGGTCCTGGCCAGCGCCCACAGCAAGACCTGGCCATCGCTGCGGCCCTGCGCGGCGATGGCGCTGCCGGCATCGATGCCGTAATAGCTGAGGCGGCCATCCTTGTGCTCGGCCTTGAAGCCGCCATTGCCCAGGCGCGTCACGCGCACAAAGCTTTCCTGCTCGGTGCGATAGACCGCGCCGGCCGCCCAGTAGGCGCTATCCTGCGCATTCAGATCGCTGCCCGGGTTGCCGCCATCGGCGCGCAGCAGGCGCTGGCCGTCCAGGCACAGACGGTCGGACGGGCCGAAGCTGACGCGGCCCGCGATCCCGTCCCGCGCAATGAATTTGGCGCAGCGGTGAATCTGCGACAAGCCTTGCAAGGTCCATCCCAGCCCCACCAGGCCATTGCCGGCCGTGCTGGAATAGGTCAGCGACAAGGCCGGCGCCATGCCGGCGGTGCCCGGCGGCACCGGCAGCGCCACCGTATATTGCGCGCTGCCGTCATTGCCGACTTGCAGGCTGCCTGGCAAGGTGCCGGCGTCCGGCGCCCCCAGATGGGGCACGTCCACCGCCACCGGCAAAGGCTGGGCCGAACTGGAGCCGCCATTGCTCACGCTGACCGTCGCCGGCGCCGATTCCGCCAGCTTGACGCCGCTGCCATCGAAGGCTTGCGCCACGATTTGATAGCTGTTCGCCTGCAGCGGCGTCCAGCTGGCGTTCCAGATGTCGCCGCTGGCCGTGCCGTTGGCGATCAATGCGCCGCTGGCATAGAACTTCACGCTCCTGACGCTGGACGTGGTGCCCGATGCGGTGGCGCGCAGCGACAGCGGACTGCCAGCGGTAGCGCTGCCGCCATTGCTTGGGCTGTTCAGCGCCAGCGAGACGCCCGAGGCGCCCACGGATATCTGCCGCTTGGTCGTATATAGGGTGGTATTACCGTCCCTGACCTTGGCGTAAACCGTATAGCTTCCCGCCGGTACATCGGCCTTGTTCGCGTAGTAGGCGCCGGCCGCCGAATCGGGCGCTCCGGCGATCCATTCGCCGTTGAAGTTGAAGGCCACTTCGTCATAACTGCCGTCGCCGGCACTGATGACGGCACGCATGAAGACGGTGGCTGGCGCGGGGTAGCGGTCGCCCTCATTGGGCGCGCTCATACCGATGCGCATGCTGCCTGGCATGGTGCAGCTATTGTCCGGGCACGGCAGGGACGCACTCAGGTCGCCAGCGGCGTTGAGCACATACACATACAGCGGACGGTCCGCATACTGGTTCACATAGCTGCCCAGATCAACCACAAAGTGATGGCCCGCGCCAGGCGTGCCGCATTGCGCCTGGATGGCGGCGTTATCGGCCTCGCTAGCCACATTGGCCACGCCGGAAGTGAGCGGCTGCACGCCCGCCTTCGGCATCGGATCATCAAGCAGCACCTGATAATTCAGGCCCGCCGCCACGCCCGCCTGGCAGGTCCAGCCGAACAGTTCCGGCCGATTGGCCGCATTGACGCGGATGCCGCTGATCGCACCCAGCAAGGCGCTGTTGGTCACGTTCACCGTCAGCGGCAGCGAGTCGGTCGGCACGCCCGAGCTGTCGGTGCTGCGCAACTTCAGATGGTGCACGCCCGCCGGCAGGCTGATGGAGGTGTTCAAGCTCAGGGAGCCGGCGGACCCGGAGGTCGAGCGCACGGCCGCGCCGTAGCCCTTGCCGCTATCGACGAACAGTTCCAGCAGCGTCACGACCGAACCGCTGCCGCTGCCATTCACCGTGATGGTGGCGGAATTGCTGCCGCTGACGCGAACATTGGTGGGTGAAGCCGTCAGCGCTGCCGTGGGGCCGGGACCGTCCGCGACCGCGATGGCGAGGTTGGGTGTTTTATCGCCAAACCACTCGTAGAACTCGCGCAGCATGCGCCACTGGAAGTTGTAGCTGCCCGGTTTTCGCGGCGCGGTGATGGGGATGGTGAACGTGCCGCGCTCGCCCGGGGCCACGGAGCCGCTCAAATAGGCACGGCCAACCACATTCCAGATCTGCGTATCCTGCGGGTTTTGCGCGCCCAGGCGATAGGCCTGTGCTTCGCTCCAGGTACTCGTGCCGGTATTGAGCAACGTTACCGCGACGTTGTATGGCTGGCCGGCCCGCATCGAGAGCGGCACGCTTTGCGAGACGAAGGTCGCGCCATTGCCGCTGGCACTGGTCGCCACATTGATGCTCAGGTTCGGCGTAGTGGCGCCAAACCATTCGACGAGATCTTCCAGCATGCGCCATTGGAAGTTGTACGTCCCCGCTGTCTTCGGCGCCGTCACCTCGAAATTGAAGGTGGCCGTTTGCCCAGGCGCGATGGACGATGGCAGCTCCACGCGTTCCGGCGAACGCCAGATCCGGTTGTCCTGCGGATTCTGCGAACCGAGCAAATGCTTGCGCGCGGCCGTCCAGGTCGAGGTGCCGGTATTTTTCATCGTTATCGACACGGTATAACTCTGGCCGATCAGCATCGAGGTGGGCACCGACTGGCTGACGAATTCGGCCTGGTTGACGCCGCGCTCTACCGGCGCCACGGCGATGCTCATCGCACACCAGGAGGAGCTATAGCTGGACGACGTAACCCCATTCGCGGTACTGCCGGGGAAATTGCTCTTGGAGCCCAGCGAGGAGAAGGTCACGACCCCGCTGGCGCCTTCGGCCAGCAGGCCCGAATGCAGCAAAGCCATCGATATATTCGAATCGGTGGTGTAGCCGAATTCCTTGGTTCCCCACACGGTGCCGCCGGAACGGCTGGCGGTATAAGTGCCCTTGGCCGGCAACTGGGAGGTGCATTGATCGTTCGGCGCCGTCACGGTCACGGCCACATTCGGCGTGGTCGCGCCAAACCACTCCCAGTATTCCTCCACCATGCGCCACTGGAAGTTGTAGCTGCCCGGCGTGGCCGGCGCGGCGACGTCGAAAGTGAAGCTGGCAGTCTGGCCTGGTGCGACCGACGCCGGCAACGGGGCGCGGCCAAGGGACCATATCTGATTGTCCTGCGGGTTCTGCGCGCCCAGCAAGTGCTTGCGCTGCGTCGTCCAGGTCGACGTGCCGGAGTTCTTCATCACCACGGTCACGCTGTAACGCTGGCCCGCGACCATGGTCGAAGGCACGGTCTGCGAAACGAATTCCGCGCCATTCGTGCCGGTTCTCGGCGGCGGCGCCGCCAGCGCCAGCTGCATGGCGCACCATGAGGAGCTATAGCTCGATGACGTCACGCCATTGGCGGTACTGCCGGGGAAATTGCTCTTGGTATCGAGCGGGGTGATGGTGATGTTCGCGCTTGCGCCTTCGGCCACCAGGCCGGAGTGCAGCAAAGCCATCGAGATATTCGAATCGGTGGTGTAGCCGAATTGATTGGTCCCCCACACGGTGCCGCCGGAACGGCTGGCGGTATAGGTGCCGCTGGCCGGAGTCTGGTTCAGGCATTCCTGGCTGACCGCTTGGGCTGCCCCGGCGAAGAGAACAATCAGTAAGGCAAAAAGAAGGTGAAAGGCGCGCGCGATAATCATGGGAATTTTTATTCTGTCTCAATAGGCAAAACCCTCCCCTGCCGGCAAAGCTGGCTTTGTTTGAAGCAAGGAAGTCCCGATGTGCCGGATGGCACGGTGTGGCCAGACGGGCTACAAGCCCGTCCTTGGTACCGATGCTGCTAACGCAGTTGCTGAGGCCGGCCGGATGTGCGCCGCCCTGTACTAGGCTTTCTTAAATCCATGGCTATTGTGATGTAAACAATCTTACCCAATATTCACCAAAAATCACTTTGCAAAAATAATGAATGAATTAAAGAAAGAACGTGCAAAAACAACAACACTAGCATCCAGCAAGCTATCGCATTGCAAACCTCAGCTGGCGCCGGGCCGCTGCGGCAGGCGGATGTCGGCCTTCATCTCGAAATTCAGCACCTTGACGCCGGCACGCAGCGCATTCTTTTGATGTGAAAGGTAGACCTCCCGCAGTGCCGGCTGGCGGCCCAATTCCCGGATGAATTCCTGCAAGGCCTCGCCATCGCGGGCAAAGCCGCGCAGCACGATCTGCAAATCCTGCTTGTCCGGCTCGAATTCCATCAACTCGATATCGTCGCCGACCGCATTCTCGACCGCGGCGAACACGGGATACCAGGCAAAATCGCGTTCCGCCTGCAAGGCGCGCCAGTGCTTGCCGGTTTCCGCCTGGGCCGGATCGGGAGGCCGGGCCGGCGGCCTCTCCTTCAGCCGCGCCGCGCGCGCCACCTTGCGTTGCAGCTCCAGCGCATCCTGCCGCTGGCCATAGGCGGCCTCCCCCAGCCAGGCGGCGCCGATCAGCAGCGCGGCCAAGGCGACGGCGGCGGCCGGCTTGACCGGCGATGGCGGCAGCAGGTACTGGTCCGGCTTCCTCATCGTCCGCTCCCCCCATCCCACGGCAGGCGCTGAACCTCCGCGCCGGCAAAGCCGGCGGCGATGGTCTGGCCCAGGTCCGGCAGCGTTCCCGCGGGCCGGTAATAGAACTGCTGCACCGCGGCGTCCACCATGGCGGCGCGGCGCAGCAGGCGCCGGCATGCCTGTTCCGGCTGTCCCGCCACGGCCTCCGCATCGAGCATGAGCAGTTGCCGGCCTTGATAAGCATGCAGGCTGATACGGCCGTCCTCCTGCAAGAGCATCAGGGTCCGCCCCGTAGCGGGGCGCTTGCCGCGCCAGTAGGCTTCAATGGAAAGCGGCACCACGGAACCCAGCACCAGGCCCTGCGCCTGCAAACCCTGCGCCAGTTCCTCCAACCACCCGCGGCCGACGGCATAGGCAATGCCGTCCATGCCGTAGTGGCGGTAGGCAGTCTGGATGGCATGCGCCTCGCCGACGGCCATGCCCTGGCGCGCAAACGCCGCCAGCGCATATAGCCGCAGCGCGTCGGGCCGCTGCACGCTGGCCTGCCAGGGCAGGTGCACCAGCTCCGCGGCGCTGTCCGACAGCAGGATGTCGAGGATGGCGCCGGGACGCCGCCGGGGCAGGCCAGCGAGGCCCGCCAGCAAGGCGCTGGGCGTCATGGCGCCGGCCAGCTCCAGCGCCGCGCCCTCGCCGCCCGCCAGCAGGCAGCGGCCCGGGAACCAGCCCACCCTGATGCGTTCAGGCCACAAACGTAACACGGTTCACCTCCTGCAAAGTGGTTTGGCCGCCGCGTACCAGTTCCAGCGCCACGTCGCGCAAAAAGCGCGTGCCCTCGCGGCGCGCCTGTTCCTTCAAGGCGCGGATCGAGGCGCGCGCGATAATCATCTCGCGGATTTCATCGGTCAGGCGCAGCACCTCGGCGATCGCGCGCCGTCCCTTGTAGCCGGTATTGCGGCAGTGGGTGCAGCCACGGCCGGCGTGGAAACGGTAGTTTTCAGGATCGCCGATGCCCGATTCCTCCAGTAGCTGCGCATCCGGCTGCACCGGTGCATTGCAGTGCATGCAGTTCTGGCGCAGCAGGCGCTGCGCCACCACGCCAGTCAGGGATGAGACAAAGTTGTAGGGGTCCACCCCCATGTGCATGAAGCGCCCGATCACGTCGAAGGTGTTGTTGGCGTGCACCGAGGTAAACACCATATGCCCGGTCAGCGCCGACTGCACCGCGATCTGCGCCGTTTCCGGATCACGGATTTCGCCGACCAGGATCTTGTCCGGATCGTGGCGCAGGATGGAGCGCAGGCCGACAGCGAAGCTCAGTCCCTTTTTTTCGTTGACGGGAATTTGCAGGACGCCGGGCAGCTGGTATTCCACCGGGTCTTCGATGGTGATGAATTTATCCTCGCCCTGGTTGATTTCGGTCAGCGCCGCATACAGGGTGGTGGTCTTGCCGCTGCCGGTGGGACCGGTCACCAGCATCATGCCGTAAGGTTCGGCCGCCAGGCGGCGCAGCAGCTGGATGGTGGCCGCATCGAAGCCGAGCGAATCGAGGGTCAGGCGCTGCACGCTGTCGATCAGGGCTTTCTTGTCGAGTACCCGCAGCACCGCATCCTCGCCATGGATGCTGGGCATGATGGAAACGCGGATATCGATATCGCGTCCTTTCGAGGCCACCCGGAAGCGCCCATCCTGCGGTATGCGCTTTTCGCCGATATCGAGTTCGGCCAGCACCTTGATGCGGGCAATCGCCTGTTCCGCCAAGGCCGGATTATTGACGCTGGCAATGCGGTTCAGGACGCCGTCGATGCGGAACTTGATGACGGCACCCTGCGGCTGGGATTCCAGATGGATGTCGCTGGCCTCCAGCCGCAGGGCGTCGAAGACGGTGGAGTTGATCAGCTTGACGGCGGGGCTGGCCTCGCCCTGGATCGAGGACAAGGTCAGGTCGCCGCTGGCGTCGCGCACCATCTCGCCTTCCGCCTCCTCGCCAACCGCATCGGCCACGGCACTGAAACTCGATTCGTGGCTATCGAGCTTGGCGCGCAAGGCTTCGGGGTCGGCCAGGAAAACCTGGGCCGGTTGCAGCCTTGCCAGCCAGAGGCCCAGATTGTCGTCAAAGGGCTGGCCCAGCACAGCCAGCCGCCGCCCGCCGCCATCGCCGCAGATCAGGACCAGGCGCTCGGACATATCGGCGAAGCTGACGCTGTCGAAATCCGGCGTCAATGCGCCGAGCAACTCCTCCGCCAATACCTCGTAAGCAAGCAGGCTGGCCGCCGCCAGCAGGGCCGCGGGACGCGGCAGGTCCAGTGCGGCGCTCAGTTCCTTGAGCCAGGCGGTGCCGGATCGGCGGCCGATGCGGGCCAGTTCGGCCAGAGTGATCGTCATTGGTTCCATGGCGTTAAACGATGTTGGCAAGGTCGAAGATCGGGCTATACAGCATCAGCACGATGGCGCCCACCACCAGTCCAATGCCCAGCATGAGCGCCGGCTCCAGCAGGCGTCCCGCCGTGTCGACCCAGACGGCGGTTTCCTGGTCGTAGAAGTCGGCGATGCGCTCCATCATCTCGTCCAGATTGCCGGACGATTCGCCCGCCAGCAGCAGGCGCTGCGCCACCTCCGTACTCAGACGGCAATCGCGCATGACGGCCGACATCGGCCGGCCCTCGCTCACGGCTTGCACCGCCCGCGCCAGATGTTCCTGCATCACGGCAGGCAGCGAAGCCTGCGTCATGCGCATGGCGGCGAGCACGCTGACGCCACTGCGCAGCAGCATGCCCAGGGTTCGGTACAGGCGCGCCAGTTGCAGAACCCACATGCGCTCCCCGATCCAGGGCGTGGCCAGCAACTGGCGGAACGCGGCCGCGCGCAGGCCGGGATGCAGCACCGGCAACGCCGCCAGGCCTATTGCGCCAAACAGGGCGGACCAGGCCAGCAGCGTGTTATTGCGCACGAAAGCGCCCCACCATTGGACGAAGCCATGTCCGCCCCGTCCCATCGCGGCGGCATCCTCATATACGGCACTGAAACTGGGCAGGATATAGAGCATCAGGAAAGCGATCACCAGCGATCCCACGCCCAACAGGATGGCGGGATAGGTGGCTGCCGCCGCCAGCTTGGCGCGCATGCCGTCGATCTGCCGCTGGTAGTGCATGAAGCGGGTAATCGCCATGCGCACGGTGCCGGTGGTTTCACTGGCGCGCACCATGGTCATATACAGCTGGGGGAAGACCGAAGGTAGCGCCGCCATCGCGTCCGACAGCTGCCGGCCCTGTTTCAGGCCTTGCAGCAGGCTGTCGTACACGGCGCGGTGCTGGCCGCGCTGGTCGTTGCGGCCCAGGATATCGATGGCATCGACCAGGGTCTGGCCCGCCTCCAGCAGGGAGCATAGCTGCTGATTGAATATCGCCAGATTGAATCTGGCCTGCCGCTTCAGGCCCGGCCGCAAGCCGTGCAGCTCCAGCACGCGCGCGCCAGAACTGGCCACCAGGCGCCGGACCTCGGTTTCGCTGGCCGCATCCATCACCACCGTCTCGACTTGCAGCGCGGCGTTCACCACCTTGATCTCAAATCGCATACGCCCTCTCAGTCCCAGCTATGTACATCGCCATCCTCGCCCTCCCCGCCTTCCTCGCCGTTACGGCCAAACGATACGACTTCATATTCGCGGCTTTCGGTGCCCGGCATCCGGTAGTGGTAGCCGAAACCCCAGGGATCGGGCGGAATGCGCTTTTTCAGATAGGCGCCATTCCAGTTTGGTTCGTTCTGCGGCTGCGCATTCAAGGCCGCCAGGCCCATTGCCTGCGGCGGATAATGGCCGGTATCGATGCGGTACTGCTCCAGCGCCTTTTGCAGCAGGTCGATCTGGGCGCGGGCTATCTGTGTCCGCGATTTGCCGATCTGCCCCAGGAACTTCGGTCCCGCATAACTGGCAAGCAGCCCGAGAATCACGATCACGATCAGCAGTTCCAGCAAAGTGAAACCGTTTTTCCCTGCGAGGCGCCGCGCCATGTCCATAGCTGCATTCACTCCGGCCTGTAGATGAACTTCCAGTCGCGGTAAGTCCTGGCCTTGGAGAAGTCGGCCAGTTCCGGCGGGAAGCCGCTTTTCTTGATTGGCTTCCTGGACGAGCGCGACACCACGCCGATCAAAAAATCATTCTCATATATTTCTTCCCACGCCTCCGCAGTCATCGGGTCGCGGAAGCGCTTGCGCAAATGGTGTTCCGTGCGCTGGCCCCGGCCATCGTCCAGCAGCACCTTCCCATCCTTCGGCAACTGCCTGGCCGATCCGGTCGCATTCTGGTAATAACTGCGGATCGCATTACGGTAGGCCATGCCGACCAGCAGCAGCTCGGCCTCGCGCTCCCTTTGTTCATTGACCAGCGTTACCTGCAAGGCGCGCACCGAGGCCAAGGTCAGCATGGCGACCAGGAACATCACGATCAGATAACTGAATCCCTGCTGGCGGCGCATCGGGCTACCACTCCTGCAACGAGCTGCCGTCGCGGGCAGTATTGGCCGCGCCGCTGCGCACATTGGCCACCGCTCCCAGCGTGGGATCTTCCGGCGCCACCACCACCCAGCTCTTGGCGCTTTGCGTAAAGGGATCGACCGGAATCTTGCGCAGGTAGCGTCCATTGACCAGATCGGCCAGCTCATTCGGATAGCGGTTACGGTCGGAGTAGTACTTGTCGATGGCGTCGCGCAGCACATACAGGTCTTCGCGCAGCACATCCTCGCGGGCGCGGTCCAGGTTACTGAAATAGCGCGGCGCCGCCAGGCTGACAATCAGGCCGACAATGGCCAGGGCCACCAGCAGCTCGATCATGGTGAAGCCGCTTAGTCTCCTACCATTCCGCATAAGGCACCTTGTTCAATCCAGTCAGGCCGGAGCGCGAATACACATCGAATACATCGTCCCCGGGTAAGGGCGCCTGCGCCGTGGAGGAGTAGCTGCGCAGTCCCCACATGGCCATCGGCGCCACCGTCTGGTCGGCATGGAAAGGATCGCGCGGTATCCTGCGCAGGAAATACATCTTGCGCTTGTCCGGGTCCGTTGCATCCACCACGCCGTTCATCAGATCCGCCAGCGCTGACGGATAGCCGGAATGGCCCTGTAGCACAGGAATATGGCCGCCGGCCGAAGCTGCCTTGTAGGCATCGATGGCAGCGCGGATATCGCGCAAGGCGGTGCGCAATTCGCGCTCCTTTTGCCGCCGCACCGTGGTTTCGATCACGGGCACGGCAACCGATGCCAGTATTCCCAGGATGGCCGCCGACGCCAGCAACTCAATCAGGCTGAAACCGCGCTGGCGGGAACTCATGGCGCGATTCCCAGGCGGTGCACCTGCGGCAGTCCCGGACGGCCGATGGCGAGCTGGGTGCCGACCGGCGTAGCGCTGATCACGCTGATATCGGCACTGGGGGCGGCGGTCAATGGCCGGTAGCTCAGTGTCAGCAAGCGCCCGCCTCCCTTGACGCCGCTGCCGCTGCCGCTCGCGCTGACCGAGATGCGCCCGCTGCCCGCATCGACCGCCTTGCTGAAGGTGGCCTTGCCATCCTTGCCGAAGTATTCGCCATCGTCGACGCCGACAATCTCCACCTCGGCCGGGTTATACGCCAGTTGCAGCGAGACCGCGCGCAGCGCCTCGGGCGAATCCAGCTTCAGCGACAGGCTCGCCACGGTGCCGACCCGCACCTGGCTTGCCCCTTCCCATTGCAGCGTCGGCGCGTTCGGCGCACTGGGCGCCGAGGCGGGTCCGTCCGAAGCCGCGGCGAGCGGCGCCGGCGCCGCGTTGCCGCCCGCCGTCTGCACAATGGAGGGCATATCGGCATTGCGCAGTTGCAGGGGACGGTGGCGCAGCGTGGCCTCGGTGCCGGACCAGAAGGCTTCGGCCGCCGGCTCGTTGCGCTGGATATTGCGGATCAGATGGGGGGTGATGGAGAGCACGATCTCGGTCTTGTTGCGCGTGTCGCTCTGGCTGCCGAACAGGCGCCCCAGCACCGGCAAGTCGCCCACCAGGGGCAGCTTGTTGGCCGAGGAGCGGTCCTGGTCGTTAATCAGGCCCGCCAGGATCTGCGTTTCGCCGTCCTTCATGCGCAGGGCGCTGTTGAAATTGCGGGTGCCGATCTGGTAAGCCAGCGAACCGCTATTGGTCTTGACGGAGGACACCAGGGAGCTGACCTCCAGCGCCAGCTTCAATCCCACCTCATCGCGCAGATGGATATCGGGTTCAACTTCCAGTTTCAATCCCACATCCAGATACTGGATATTCTCCGAAACGAAATTGGCGCTGCTGGTGGTGGTCACGACGGGCACCTTGTCGCCGATCAGGATCTTGGCCTTTTCCCGGTCGCGCACGCGGATGCGGGGGTTGGCCAGCAGATTGGCATCGCCATCGGTCTTCTGCAAATTCATGACGGCTGTCGGCACGGTGATGCCAAGCACGCTCGAATTGAGCGACTTCAAATCGCTGATCTTCATGGTGGCCGGCGTGCTGCCCGTGGTGCCGGAGGTGCCGCTGCCGCCGGTGGCGGGATTGACCTGCAAGGGTGCGACGGTCAGCTGGCCCGGCCACTGCACGCCGAGGTTGAGCAGGCGCGAACGGTTAATCTCCAGCACCTCCACTTCCAGCATCACCTCGGGCTCCTCCAGATCCTGCAAGTTGATCAGTTTTTCCGCCAGCACGATGGTCTCCGCGCTCTCGCGCAGGATCAGCAGATTGTACTTATCGTCCACATACACGTCCTTCAGCTTGAGGACCGTCTTCAGCATATTCGCGGCCTGCTTGGCCTCCACATTCGCCAGGTAGAAGGCCTTGACCATCAGATCCTGGTATTCGCGCAGCTTGGCCGGCGTACTCGGATAGATCAGCACCCCGGTGCTGTTGAGGATTTTTTTCTCCAGCTGGCTGGTGGAGAGGATGACGTCGATCGCATCATCGAGCGCGGTCTGTTTCAGCGACACCGTCACGCGCTGTTCCGGCTTGACCTCGCGGTCGAAGATGAAGTTGATGCCGGTGGTGCGCGACAGGGCGTCGAAGACGAATTTCAGGCTGGCATCGCGGAATTCGAGGTTGATGGGCTTACGGTACATGGCGCCGAGAGTGGGAATCTGCAGCGCTTCGCGCGCCTGCGCGGCCGAGAGTGCACGCTGCACGTCGCGCGCCGCCGGCAAACCGGGAGCGCCCTGCAAGGCCCGTCCCGCCAGCAAGGCTGCGCGCGCGCTGTCGCCGCTGTCCAGGGCTTCGCGCGCCTCGCGCGCATCCTGCGCCGCCTGCTGGGCCTTGCGGATTTGCTCCAGTCCGGCGCGCGCCCGCGCATTCTCCCGGTCGAATTTCTGGATGGCGCGGTATTGCTGCTCCGCCTCGCCGAAGCGGCCCTCGGCCTGCGCCGTTGCCGCCGCGGTCAGCATGCGGTCCGTCACGACCTCGCGTCCGCGCAACCAGTCCTTGCGATACTCGACATCGTCCGGCTTGAGCGCACTCGCCTTGGACAACGCCTCCAGCGCCGCAGGGTAGTTGCGTTGCTCCATGGCCTGCATGCCGTCGCGGTGGTGCGTCTGCGCGGCGCACGCCACCAGCAGCACGGCCGGCAGGATGGCGGCACGGGGAAAAAGAAGATGAATATTCAAGACGATACCTGGCTCAATGGTCCGGCGCGGGCAACGGCATGATTTGCCTTGTCCCCGTCGGCAGGTGTTCAAACTCGATCTGGGTTTGTCCTACGCTCACAACCTTGTAGGTTTGTTCCAGCACTTCTCCATTTTTTGCGACCAGCATTTGCTCGCCACGGCCCAGATAGACCAATTGCTGGTCGCCATCCTTGAATTGGCCGACAAACTGGAAAGGCAAGGCGGGTGGCCCCGCCGGCGGCGCTGCGGCCATGGGCGCGACCGGTGCCGGAGCGGCGGCGGCGGCGACGGCCGGCAAGGCGGCTTGCCAGCCGCGCGAGGCAAAGGGATCATTGGCGCCAGGTTCCCAGAGCCGGTCCGCGCCGGCCGGCTCCGTCCCGGCGGCGGGACTGCTTGCCGTCCGCGGCGGCGCATGCCGCGCCGTTGACGGGACGGAGGCGGCTTGCACCGCGCCTTCCACCGGCCAATATACGACGGCCAAGGTGCCCGCCAAAGCGCTCAGCAGCACGAACCAGCGGATGCGGGCCCGTTTATCCATGCAGCGCCCTCCGATAGAAGGCCGAAAAGGCCAGATCGCAGGCCAGCGGGCTGGCTGGCGCGTCAACCCGCCGGCAGCGCACACTGTCCAGAGCGACGTTGGGCAGGCCGCTGCTGATCTCCTTGACGAAATTACGCACCGCCGGATAGCCGGCGCTGACCGACAGCGTGACCTTGTAGCGCAGATAGGGACGCCGCTCATGCTTCTCCAGCGCATAGGCCACCTCATCGACAGGCAACTCGGACTGCATGGCGATGCCCTGCAGCTTGCGCACCAGCTCCGCGCTGTCGAAGTCGGGCAATGGCAGCGGAGCGCCTACGCCCTGCTGCACCGACACCAGGCGCGCCTGCGGCTCGGGCATGCCGCGCCATACCTGCAACTGCATGGCGGCTTGTTCCGCCTCATGCCGGTAGACCGAGAACGCGGCAGCGGCCGTCAAGACAGCCAAGCCGGCCATCGTCAAGGCGCTTGCCAACAGCGGATACGCACGCAGCATGGCGCGCGCATGGAAATGAAGCGGAGCGAGAAACGATGGAACCATGGTGGACGGGGAATGGATGCGGCATCGAATTATCAATTAGGCAAGCATACACCAATCGTTTCTTTGTTGTGCTTCTGATTACAATAGTTGTTCTCATCGCGCCACGCCTGCTTGCCGGCAAGCTTCGGCGGCGGCCGCGCTTGCGCCCCGTTTTGTACGTTCCCGTACATACCCCATCCCCCGACAGGTGCATGATCCTTCCCACCTGCAACCAAGGTTCGACACAATAGGAGAGACTCATGCAATCAGAAACATTCACCTCGGTTGGCGCCGAGAGCAGCGCGTCCGGCGTCTCCTGGGGCGCCATTTTCGGCGGTGGCGCGGCGGCGGCGGCCCTGTCCTTCATCCTGCTTTTTCTGGGGCTGGGCCTGGGTCTGTCGTCCATCTCGCCGTATTCCTATAACGAGGCGCCCATCGCCGGCAGCACCATCGGCTGGGTGATCTTCATGCAGCTGGCGGCATCGGCCATCGGCGGCTACGTGGCTGGCCGCCTGCGCGTCAAATGGGCCGGGATACACGGCGATGAGGTGCACTTCCGCGATACGGCGCACGGCCTGCTGGCCTGGGCGGTCGCCACCTTGCTGACCGCCGGCCTGCTAGCCGGCAGCATGCGCGCTGCGCTCAGTGGCGCCATCGACAGCGGCGCGGTCATCGGCAATGTCGCCAGCACTGCCGTGGCGGCTGAAAAGCCGAAGCCCGGCACCGGCCAGGCATTCAACGCGATCGACTATTACAGCGACATCACGCTGCGCTCCGCGAACGGCACGCCGTCCAGCGATGCCGAGCGCGCCGAAATCACCCGCATCTTCAGCGCCGCGCTGGCCAGCGGCGGCTTGGCCCCCAGCGACCGCACCTATCTGGCGCAGACCATCGCCCGCCGCTCCGCGCTGACGCAGCCTGACGCCGAACGCCGCGTCGACGAGATCTACAGCCGCGCCGCCAGCAGCACGGCCAATGCCAAGGCCAAGGCGATGCAGGCGGCCGACGCCGCGCGCAAGACCGCCGCCCATTCGGCGCTGTGGATGTTTGTCGCCCTGCTGGCCGGCGCCTTTGTCGCCAGCCTGTGCGCGACACTCGGCGGCAGGAGCCGCGATAACGACCGCGTCGTCACGCGCCCCGCCACCTGACCGGAGAGACCATCATGCGTTCCATTCTACTTTTACTGCTTGGCATTCCCCTGCCGATCGTGATCCTGATCGCCTTATTTGTCCGATAAACAGCCTGCCCGCGAACATCGATAGCAGCCGATCCTGTGTCCGATTTGGGGTCTGAGCCAGATCCAATTGGTGCAAGCCCACAGCTCAGCCCGTGTCCACCATGGTGCCTGGCACCAAGGCGAGCACGGACTGGGCTGTGAGACGAACTCAGCTGCGACCAGCCAGCTTCGCGACGACGGGGACCAGGGCGGCGGGACGGCAGCCGTAGGCGGCCAGGCGGCCGGCGGCGCCGGGAGCCAGGTCGAGGTCGTAAGGCATGCGGCCGGCAACGAGCCAGAGCTTGTCGTGCGGCAGCGCGGCCAGCAGCTTTTGCTGACCATCGACCAGCATTGCGTTGTAGGTCTGGACCACGATCTGCGCCGCGCCTTTGGCGAAGGCGATGGCTTCGGCCACTTCTTCTTCCTTCGCTTCGGCCGAGAGCGCGTATTCGCGCACGTTCAGACCGGCTTCCTGCAGGGCCGGCAGCATGGAGCTGCGCGGTTCCTTGTTGCGCGCCAGGGCCACTTCGTCGATCTCGCTGCGCGAGCGCACTTCAATGGTCAGCAGCACGACCGGCTGCGCCGGGTCGAGCGGACGGAAGTCGCCTTGCACGCGCAGGGCGTCGGCCTGCACCTTGCTGGCCAGTGCCAGGGCTTCGGGCTGCATCAGGCCTTGCGGCTTGACAGGACGTTCGCGCCATTGCTGCACAGCCTTCACTTTTTTCAGCTCATGCACGCGGCGCGCGGCTTCGTCGATGCGGGCCAGCGGAATGCGGCCCTGCTCCACCGCTTCCAGCACGGCGTCGATGGCGGCATGCTGCTGCGCTTCGCGGTGCGAGATCAGCACGATGTCGGTGCCGGCCAGCAGGGTCGAGATGGCGCCTTGCGGGATGCCCACGCCTTCCGAGATCGCCGCCATTTCCAGGCAGTCGGAAATCACCGTGCCTTGATAGCCCATTTCATCGCGCAGCAGATCGGTCAGCACGGCTTTCGACAGCGTGGCCGGCACCGAGGTGTCGGCTTCGAACGCGGGGAAGACCACGTGGGCGGTCATGATGGCGTCGACGCCTTGGGCGATCGCTTCGCGGAACGGCGCCAGCTCGACGGCGCGCAGGCGCTCCTTATCGTGCGGCACCAGGGCCATGGCGTAGTGCGAGTCGATGGCGGTGTCGCCGTGGCCGGGGAAGTGCTTGGCGGTGGCGGCAATGCCTGCCGACTTCACGCCGCGCACGGCGGCCAGGCCGTATTCGATCACGGTGGCCGGCTCTTCGCCGTAGGAACGCACGCCGATCACGGGGTTCAGGCGGTTGTTGTTCACGTCCAGCACGGGGGCCAGCAGCATATTGATGCCGATCTGGCGCATTTCGTCGGCGCTGACATGGGTCAGCTGTTCGCAGGCCTGGACCGAGCCGGCTTCCTGGAAGGCCATGGCGGCCGGGATCGGCGTCACGCCCTGCTCGATGCGCATCACCATGCCGCCTTCCTGGTCGAGGGCGATCAGCAGCGGTTCGTCGCTCACTTCGGCGTTGATATCCTGCAGTTCGCGGCACAGGGCGGAGAGCTGCTCCGGCGTGTGCACATTGCGGCGGAACAGGATAACCCCGCCCACTTTCTTTTCCCGAATCAGCCGCTTGATGCTGTCATTGGCTTCCAGCGCATCGAAGCCCACCATGAACAGCTGGCCCACTTTTTCCCGCAATCCCTGCTCCATTCTTTCTTTCCTCCGATTTGTCCCACTATGTTTACTGAATTTGGTCTTACTCTTGCCAGGGACTGAGTCCCAGCAGTTTTTCGCCCAGCGCGGTCAGCACCGCGCGCCGGTACTTGGTCTGTTCCCAGTTGCGCGGATCGCCGTGCAGGCTGTAGCCTTCCGGCGCCAGGCGCTCGCTCCAGGAGCGGATGCGCCAGTCGCGCAAGGCCTGGTTGCCTTCCTGCGCCGGCATCATGGAGATGTATTGCGCCAGCCGCACCTTGTCCTTGGACTTGTTCTGGCGGATGCCGTGGCATAGCTTGCTGTTGAAGATCAGCAGATCGCCCTTTTCCAGATACACGTTCACGAACTGGAATTGGCTGACGTCGGGCCGGTACCAGTCCCAATTGTCCGGCTGCTCGCGCCGCCATTCGGCGTAGTTGCGGTAGAGCTCCGGCACGCAGACAAAGCCGCCCACCTCCTCGTCCAGCTGGTCGTTCACGGCCAGCACGCCCTGCACGTTCTGCGGGTCGGTATCGGGGTCGTAATCCCAGTGCATGAAGCTCTTGAAGACGAAGCCCGGTTCTGGCGGCAGGTTGAAATTCATGCGGTCGATGGAAACCCACAGCTTCTCGGTCCCCCACACATCGGCAAAGGCCTGGTGCACGCGCGGGGTCTGGCGCGCATCCCATAGATACTGGTGATTATACAGTTCGATCATGCCGGCGTTAAAGCTCAGCTCCGTCTTGCGCAGCTGGGATTTGAGCGGCGGATACCAGGTCGACGGGTCGGCCGGATCCAGCTCCTCGAACTCCCACATCAGCTTCTGCAAGCGGTCGGCCTGCTCGGCATCGACCGCTTTTTTGATGACGATATAGCCGTTCTCGCGCCAGAAGCGCCAGTCGGCCTCGCTCAGCACACGCAGCGGCTCGCCGTTGGCGCGTTCGTTGAGGCGGAACGCCTGCTGGCCGATGGTGGACAGATTGCGCTCGCCGATGCTGTTTTTATTGATCTCTTCTATGCTTTTCATACGCTCCTCCGTATCAGTTGCGGACATCGTATTCAAGGAAATTCAGACGGTCGAAGAACAGGTTGTAGGCATACTCAAAGCGGCCGCACACCTTGAAGCCCTTCTTCAGATAAATGCGCAGCGCCTCGCTCTGCTCCCAGACGGTGAGGATGATGCGCTGGCTGCCCTTCTCGCGCGCCAGGCGCTCGATCTCGGCGAACATGGTGTTGAACAGGCCTTTGCCGCGGTACTCGCTTTCCAGCGCCAGGCTGGCGACGAAGTAATCCGACTCGTCGGAATTGCGGCTGATGAACTCATCGTAGGCGTCGTCCATCGGCTTCATTTCATCGCGGTAGTAGGACACGGCCTTCACCTGGTTGAATTCGGCGATGGTGCCGCCGGTGAAAAAGCCGGTGAAGTTCTGCTCATAGTCGAACATGCCGTAGACATGCTCGATGTACTGGTCGATATTCTGCCGCCTTTGCAGCTCGACCAGGGGCAGGTTCAGCTTGTTATTGAAGGAGCAGTATTCCAGGTAGCTGGTGGAAAACAGCAGGGCCGCCATGCGGTTCTTGTGCTTTTCCGCCACCACGCTGCCCGGCACGAAGTTGGCACAGTTGCTGGCCTTGAGCAGGGGTGTGGCAATGCGCGCCGAGGATTCGCCGCAGGCCAGCAGGCCGGCCAGCTGGGTAGTGGGCACCGCCTCCTCGCCCAGGCGCGACTGGCCGCGCGTGGCGCGCCAGAAGTCGCCGCGCCGTATCGCCGCGCCATTCTTCGCCATCAGGTAGGCGGAAAACAGGATGTTGACCTTGTCCAGCTTGCGGTCGTGCGAGAGGAAGGAATAATAATGGCAGCTTTCGGGCTGGGCGCGCAGCTGCGGCGCGTAAGCCATGCGCGGCACTTCCTCGATATACGTCACCTGGCCAAGCTGCTCCAGCTCCAGAATATCGTCCAGTATCCAGTCGCGCTGCTGCAGGGCGTGCATGCTGCTATCGTAGCCGGCCTGCTCTTCGGGACTGAGCGGCATGGGGGCGCAAGTGATCGCATCGAGCACCAGGCGCATGCCGAGCAGACCGCAGATGGTGGTTTCCTGATGCTCGTCGTAGAGCACCGAATGGTGCGTCTCCATCTCGCCATAGCTGAGGAAGGCGTGGCCGATCTCCTTCTGCCATACGCCATAGGTGGCGTCGTGCAGGGCCGAGGCGTAGTCCTTGGAACGCACCGAAGCCTTGTCCGGGATATTGCCGCTGATGATGCTGAAATTGGCCGTCATCTCGCGCACCATCTTGCGCACCGAGGCATTGCCCTTCTTCGCCACCAGCATGCCGTTTTCGTCCTTGAACAGGTTCAGCCAGCTGACGGCGTACTGGCGGATTTCGCCCGACGCCGGTTCGATGCGGAAGTCCAGATAGTCCGGCACTTCCGGCTTGGTCAGGAAGATGGTGGCCGACTTGTACGGGATGGTGTCCACGTCCAGGTAAATGCCGCCGTATTCGCGCAGGATCAGCAGGCGGAAGAAATCGGCCAGGTTCACGTAGTAGCGCTTTTCGTGCAGCTCTTCCAGGTAGGCCAGGTGCTCGCCGCTGTGGCTGGCGGCCAGGGCGCGCAGGCTGCGCACCGGATAGCGCCGCGCGCCGATGGCGTACGTGCCCAGCGCATAGGGCGCTTCTTCCGGCTCGGCCGCGAACAGGGGATCGGCGCGCAGCTGCCCGGCATCCCACACCCACAGCACCACCTGGTAACGGAAGGCGTTGGCCGCCTCCACCTCGTCGATGGCGCCCTGCCACTGCTCGATGGCGCTGACGGCGATCGAGGGCAGCGGGCCGCCCATCCAGATACGGTGCATCAAGCGCTCGTCATCGTCCATCAGCTGGGTCGGAATACCGGCCAGCGAGGAAATACTGCGCGCATCGAACAGGCGGAAATTGGAGCGCACGAAGCGCCGCAGATCCTGCAAATGCTCGCGGTAGTTATCCTGTTGCGTCCTAAGCCAGGCGACGTCGCTCGCCATATCGATATTATTGGTCGCGCAGTACAGCTCCCAGCGCTTGCAGCTCAAGAACTCCGACTTCAGGTTTTTGATCAGAATTTCATACTCAAGATCGAAATTTGTCATTCGCTTCTCGCCTCAATCAATTCTTCCACTGCCTACTGCACATCAACTGGCATAAGCCGGCGCAGGCTGCCGGGCCTCATGCCTCCTTACAAACAACAGCAAACCGATATAGATGGCCAGTCCCAGCGGCACATTGAACAGCGCATAGGAGGACAACGAGTAATTGAATTTCTCGCACACCAGGTTGTAGACCTCCAGCCCGGCCGAGATATAGATGCAGTACAGCAGGCTCATGGCCGACGAGGTCAGGCTCATGGACTCGCCGGTGGCCGTCAGCGAGATGCGGATCAAGGCGCCGTTGAACAGGCCGAAGCCGGCCGAGAAGACGAACATGCAGGCGATGAACAGCAGGCCGTTCTCGCGCGCCAGTCCCGCGCCGAGAAAGCCGAACAGCGCCAGCGCCCCGCCCTGGCGAATCAGGCGGTTCATCGAGAAGTTCTTGTCCAGCTTCTGGATCATCACCGTGCTCAGGATGAAGCCGGAGAAGATCACGCACTGGTAGGCGATATAGGTGCCATAGGATTCATGCATATGGCCCAGCACAATCGCCGGCGACAGGCCGATCCAGGCCGTCAGCGGCGTGATGGCGATGCCGGCGATGAAGATGCCGAACATGAACTGGCGGTTGCGGAAGATGTTCAGATAGCTGCGCCGCACGGCGGCAAAGTCGAAGCGCGGGGCTTCGATCTGCCCTGGCGGCATGGTGCGGTAAAGGCCCAGCCAGGTGACGACAGCCAGCGCCAGCGAAATCAGGAAGATGTATTTCCAGTGCAGGACGCTGATGATGCCGCTGCCCACCACGGGGCCGATCAGGGGCGCGAAGATGCCGGTATTGGACAGGATGGCGGTCAGCTTGACCGCTTCCTTGTCCTCGAACAGCTCGTGGATCATGGCATAGCCGATGAAGATGAAGCAGGTGCCCATGCCCTGGAAGAAGCGCGCGGCCAGGAATTCGCCGATGGTATGCGTGAATGGAATGGCCAGCGTGGCCAGGGCAAACAAGGCATTCCCGGCCAGCATGACCTTGCGCTTGCCGACGCGGTCGGCGATCGGCCCCAGGAAAAGCTGCAGGCTGGCGCCGCCCAGGATGTACAGGCTGAGCGAGAGCGCGATATGGCGCGGCGCGCCCTGGTAGTCCTTCACCACCTGCAGCATGGCCGGCATGATCATATCGTTGGACAGATAGATCGTCAGCTCGTACAGGATGAAAAACAGGGAGAAATACAGGAGCGGCCTTCTTTTTTCAAACATCTCGTCCACCTCAAGGATTTTATTGAACGGCGCAGGTCTGTTGCCTTCTGGTCTTAAACTGGCCTCAATACTAGCTTAAGTGGACTCAAATTGGTATTGTTTTTCAGTAGAAAATAAACAAGATTGTTACAAGATATTTCCATGGTCTTACAGAACTGAAAAGGTGTTTCCTAAGGGATAAACCGTGTTCTGTAAATGACATGTTTTTAAGAAATATGCAGGTGTGGAAAATTAGCAATATTGCCTCTGCAAAAGCACCTGCCGCCGTACAGAAGTGGTCTGCATCCCCCATCCCGTATGCTAGTATTCGGCAGCCTTCCGGCTGCCCGGCCCCGTGTTATTGCCGAGGAACAATAAAAACCAAACTTCACGCCTGAATAGAACGGAGAGAAACCAGTGAGTATTTTCAGAACGAAGAACCTAGACGATATGGTCGCGGCAAGCCGCCACCCTGGCGGTTTGAAAAAAGTGCTCGGTCCCATGGACCTGATTTTGATGGGCATCGGCGCCATTGTCGGTACGGGGATTTTCGTACTGACCGGCACCGGCGCCCTGACGGCCGGCCCCGCCCTGACCATTTCCTTCGTCGTCGCTGCCCTCGCCTGCGGCTTTGCCGCCCTGTGCTACGCGGAATTCGCTTCCAGCGTGCCGGTGGCCGGTTCGATTTACACCTATAGCTACGCCACCATGGGCGAACTGGTGGCCTGGATGATCGGCTGGGACCTGATGCTCGAATACGGTCTCGCCACTTCGGCCGTTTCGGTCGGCTGGTCGGGCTACTTCCAGTCCCTGATCGCCGGCTTCGGCCTGCACCTGCCGCCCGAGCTGACGGCCGCGCCAGGCTCCGTGCCCGGCGTGCATACCCTGTTCAACCTGCCCGCCTTCCTCATCATGATGGTGCTGACGGCCATGCTGTCCTGGGGCATCCGCGAATCGGCGCGCATGAACAACGTCATGGTGGCGATCAAGATCGGCGTCGTGCTGCTGTTCATCGTGGTCGGCGCGCGCCATGTGCAGCCGGCCAACTGGCAGCCCTTCATGCCTTTCGGCTATACCGGCGTGCTGAGCGCCGCGGCCGTGGTCTTCTTCGCCTTCATCGGCTTCGACGCCGTGACCTCGGCAGCTGAGGAAGTGAAGCGTCCGGAACGCGATCTGCCGATCGGCATTATCGGCTCGCTGGGCGCCTGCACCGTGCTGTATGTGATCGTGTCGGCCATCATGACCGGCATCGTGCCTTACCAGAAATTCCTCGGCATCGACCATCCGGTCTCGCTGGCCCTGAAGTACGCGGGCGAAAACTGGGTGGCCGGCTTTGTCGACCTGGGCGCGATCCTGGGCATGACCACCGTGATCCTGGTGATGGCTTACGGCCAGACCCGCATCATCTTCGCCATGTCGCGCGACGGCCTGCTGCCGCGCAAGCTGTCCTCCATCCATCCGACGCACAGCACGCCCTACTTCGCCACCTGGGTGGTCGGCATCATCTTCGGCCTGATCGCCGCCGTGGTGCCGCTGAACGTGCTCAGTGAGCTGATTAATATCGGCACCCTGGCCGCTTTCAGCCTGGTCTCGATCGCCGTGATCGTACTGCGCAAGAAACGTCCCGACCTGAAGCGCGGCTTCCGCTGCCCGGCCGTGCCGGTGATCCCGCTGCTGGCCGTGGCCTTCTGCTTCGTGCTGATGGCCTACCTGAGCCTGACCACCTGGATCGCCTTCGGCATCTGGCTGGCGATCGGCCTGGTGGTCTACTTCGGCTACGCGCGCCAACGCTCGCTGCTGAACAAGGCTTGATGAAGGCCTGAGTTCCGCGCCGCCTCGAAAGCCCACGCTTCGGCGTGGGCTTTTGCTTTTCAGGCCTCCGTTCTGGTGAATACGGGCCGCCCCTTGCACAAGCCCACCGCCAGCGCGGCGAGAATCAAGGCCATGGAAAGGCAGACCAATACGCCTGGAGCCTGATGGACAATGACAAAGGAACTGGCCATGCCGAACACCGGTATCAGCAGCGATAAGGGCGCTACCTTGGAGGCGGGGTATTCGCGCAGGAGCAGGTTCCATCCCCAATAGCAAAAGTGCGTCGCGCCATACACCTGGAAGGCCAGCGAAAAAAGCGATACCGCATTCAATTGCGCTGCCAGGCCCGTAAATGGCGCTTCGCCATGCAGCAGCCAGGCCAGCAAGAACAAGGGCAGCGGTGGAAACAGGCTGGCCCAGACCACAAAGGCGAAGATTTCCTGGACCTTGGACAACTTGATGACAACGTTGCCCACGCTCCAGGCCAGCGCGCTGACCAGTACCAGCGCCAATCCCAGCGTACTCGCCTTGCCGGGGCTGCCGAGCAGGATGCCGAACAGGCCAAGCAGGGCCAAGGCCATGCCGGCCAATTGCGGCAGGGTCAGGCTTTCGCGGAACAGCAGGACACCCCAGCCAAGGGTAAAGAAAGCACTGAACTGTATCAGCAAGGCGGCGCTGCCCGGCGGGACACCCAGGGTGATGCCGATATTGATCAAGGCCCACATGGCCACCCCAAAGATCAGGCCATATAGTGCCAGCCATTTGAGCGCCACGCGCGGCCGCCTTACGAAGAAGATCCAGGGCAAGGCGGCCAGGGTAAAGCGGATGGCCGTCAGTAATAGTGGATCGATGTGCGCCAGTCCCAGCTTGGTGATGGGGAAGTTCAATCCCCAAACAGCCGTCACGAGGACGGCCAGGATCAGATGTTTTCTCTGCATGGTCGGTGAGCTTTCTGTAATCGTGGTGGAACAAGCGCTTGAGCGCAGGAATATGCCACGGCCGCATATGGCCCGCCTTCAATCCAAGGTCATTTACCATTAGAATTGGGCCATGCAGAAACAGGTTCCGGATCTTTATGCGAATACGCCGCGCGATGTGGTCGTCACCGAACGCCATTACGCCGACGGCGATGTTTTCCCCTTGCACAGTCATGACCGGGGCCAATTTGCCTATGCCGAGCGCGGCGTCATCACGGTGGAAACGGGCGATGGCAATTGGGCCGTTCCGCCTCAGCGCGCGATCTGGGTTCCGGCGCGGCTGGCGCACGCCATGCAGATGCGCGGCCCCGTCACCATGCTCAATGCCTATATCCGCCCGCAGGCGGCGCAGCGCCTGGGCCTGGCCGCGCATTGCCAGGTCTATGGCGTATCGTCCTTCCTGAGGCAGTTGCTGGAAAAAGCCGTGGATGTGCCGGCCCGTTATGCCGCCCACGGCCGCGATGCCTGCCTGATGGGCCTTCTACTGCATGAAATCGCCGGCATGCCGATGCTGTCGCTGAATGCACCGCTGCCCGCCGAACCGCGCCTTGCGTGGGCCTGCCGCGCCTTCATGGCCGCCCCGTCGCTGGAGGCGAGCGTGGACGATATGGCGCAGCATGCGGGCATGAGCCGGCGCACCTTCACCCGCCAGTTCCGGCAGCATACCGGCATCAGCTATCTGGAATGGCGCCAGCAGGCATGCCTGCTGGCGGCCGTGGTCAGATTGGGAAACGGCGAACCTGTCACCCGCGTAGCCATCGAGCTTGGCTACAGCAGCCCGAGTGCATTCGCCGCGGTATTCAAGAAGGTTCTGGGCGAGGCCCCCAGCCGCTACCGCGCGGAGCCGCCGAAAATGGAGGAACAGTTCCTGCCCGCAGACCTTGCATGATGGCCTGGGCGGCGAAGCCAGACCTGCGCCGAACGCTCGATATGCGCTTCCAGCCGCGCTAAAACAAGGTGCGCTGGCGGCTGACCAGGGCGCTGAAATCGTCGCGCAGGAAAGGCAGGATGGCGTCGGCCACCGGCTGCAGCTGGCGGCTCAGATAATGTTCGTAATCGATGGGCGAACGTTGGGTTTCCAGCGGCTCCGGTCCTGCGGTGGTGATCACATAGCGTATCCAGCCGCCGTTCTGGTATTGCAGCGGCCGGCCCTGGCGCTGGTTGAACTCGTCGGCGATGCGGGCGGCGCGCACATGGGGCGGCACATTGCGCTGGTACTCCTCCAGTGGCCGGCGCAGGCGCTTGCGGTAGACCAGCATCTCGTCGAACTCGCCGGACACGGTGCGCTCCACGTAATCGCGCACATAGTCGCGGTATGGCTGGCCCTTGAAGATGCGCTCGTACAGATCGCGCTGGAATTGCTGGGCCAGCGGCGTCCAGTCGGTGCGCACGGTTTCCAATCCTTTGTAGACGATTTCGTCGCTGCCATCAGCGCGCGAGATCAGGCCCGCATAGCGCTTCTTGCTGCCCTCTTCCGAGCCGCGAATGGTCGGCATCAGGAAGCGCCGGTAATGCGCCTCGTATTCCAGCTCCAGCGCGTTCTCCAGGCCGAACTCCTCGCGCAGATGCTTGCCCCACCAGCCGTTCACATGGAGCACCAGCTGGCGGCCGATCTGTTCCGCCTCGGCTTCTTCGCGCGCCGACTTGAGCCAGACGAAGGTGGAGTCGGTGTCGCCGTAAATCACCTGGTAGCCCTGCGCCTCGATCAGCTCGCGCGTGCGGTGCATGATCTCGTGGCCGCGCATGGTGATCGACGAGGCGAGGCGTGGATCGAAGAAGCGGCAGCCGCTCGACCCCAGCACGCCATAGAAGGCGTTCATGATGATTTTCAGCGCCTGCGACAGCGGCGCGTTCTTTTCGCGCTTGGCGGCGTCGCGCCCCTGCCAGATCTGGCGCACGATGGCCGGCAGGCAGTGCTTCCCGCGCGAGAAGCGGGCGCCGCGAAAACCCGGCACCGTCGCGGCGGAATCGGGATCGCGCATGCCTTCCACCAGCCCGACCGGATCGATCAGGAAGGTGCGGATGATGGACGGGTACAGGCTTTTATAGTCGAGCACCAGCACCGAGTCGTACAGGCCGGAACGCGAATCCATGACAAAACCGCCCGGACTGTTCTCGCCCACCACATCGCCCAAATTCGGCGCCACATGGCCCAGGCGGTGCATCATCGGCATGTACAGATGCTCGAACGCGGCCACCGAACCACCGCTGCGGTCGGCCGCCAGCCCGGTCATGCTGGCGCGCTCCAGCAGGAAGGACAGCAGCTCGGTCTTGGCGAAGATGCGCGTCACCAGCTCGCAGTCTTTCAGGTTGTAGCGGGCCAGGGCTGGCTTGTCCTCGTGGAAGCGGCGCTCGATCTCCGCCATGCGCTGATAGGGATTGTCGATGGACTTGCCCTCACCCAGCAGTGTCTGCGCCACAGATTCAAGGCTGAAGGACGGGAAATTCCAGGTGGCCGAACGCAGCGCCTCGATGCCGTCGATGATCAGGCGGCCCGCGGCAGCAGCGAAGAAATGCTCGTGGTGCGCATGCTCGCGCCATTCCATCTCGCCGCCGTCGCGGCCCAGCAGCAGCGGCACCTTCACCTGTTCGGCGTGGCGCAGCAGCACGCGCAAATCGAACTGCACCAGGTTCCAGCCGATGATGGCGTCCGGATCGTGCTGCGCCATCCAGGCGTTCAAGCGCTCCAGCATCTGCGCGTGGCTGCTGCAGTATTCGAGATCGAAGTCCACCTCCTCCGCATTCTCGGCGCGTTGGCCCAGCATATACACCTGGCGCTGGCCGCAGCCTTCCAGCGCAATCGAATACAGTTCGCCGTGGGGCGAAGTCTCGATATCGAGCGACACCAGGCGCAAGGCAGGGCGGTAATCGGGCGATGGCTTGAGGGGAGCCTGCAAAACGATGGTGCCATCGTCCCCGGCCTCGCCTTCAAAGCTGATAGGGGCCGTGATGAAGCGCTCCATCAGATAGCGCTCCGGCGGCCGGACATCGGCCTCGTAGACATCGATGCCCGCCTGGCGCAGGCGCTTCTCCAGTTTCAGCAGATGGCGGTATTTGGCGCAGTACAGGCCCAGCACCGGCCGGTGCTGAAAGTCGCTCAGCGCCAGCGGCCGCAGCTCGCATCCGCGCTCGCCGCGCAGCAGCGCCTGCGCCGCCTCCTGCTGCTCGGCTGGAATGAAGGCCACCGAGGTTTGCGGCGGCAAGCGGACGTGGCGCGGCCCCTGGTCTGTGGCCAGCCAGAATTCGACCTCCGTGCCGGCGGACGTATCGCGCCAGTGGCGGGTCAAAAGAAAACCTTGCTGTGCTTGAACCAAGTGCGAGCCTCTGAGTCTGTGTCGGCCGCTATTTTATAGCCACGGCGATATCGCCGTCAGCGGCTAAGGTCTACATTATCTACTTTGAGCAGCGCGCCCGCCCTGGGTCGCAGTTGCTGGCATATACTCTGAACCCATGCACGAGCGTTTCAGTGCCAACACTCTTTCGCCAGATTCCAATGAAAATGCCAGCATTCCGCCGATTGGTTTTTTTACTTCCCATCTGCTTGCTGACTGCCTGCGCCAGCATTCCCCGCGTCGACCGTTCGCTGTCAAGCCCGGATCAGAGCAGCCGGGTGAAATATCTGGTGCTGCACTATACGGTCACTGATACGCCTCGCTCGATTCATATCTTCACCGGTCACTCCCAGGGCCAGGCCAGCATCCATTATCTGCTGACCGACGCGGAGCAACCGGTCATCCATGGCATCGTGGACGAAAGCCGGGCCGCCTATCACGCCGGATCGGATTCGGGCTGGAAGAATGACCGCCAACTGAATCTCACCTCGATCGGCATCGAGATCGTCAACGCAGGCTGGGTTGACGGACCCAATGGCCGCACTTGGGCGCCCTTCCCGGAAAAGCAGATCGACACATTGATCCCGCTGGTGAAGGACATCATGGCGCGGCATCACATCGCCCCCGAACATGTGCTCGGCCACAGCGACATTGCACCGCAGCGCAAGCAAGATCCCGGCGCGCTGTTCCCTTGGAAGCGCCTTGCGGCGGAAGGCCTGGTGCCGTGGCCGGACGAAGCCGTCGTGGCAAGCCGACGCATTCAATACGAGGCCGAACTGCCCGACCTTGCCTGGTTCCAGCGCAAATTGGCGCAGCTTGGCTACGTCGCCCCGCAGGACGCTGAATTGAACCAGGCGACCCGCAATGTGCTGATCGCCTTCCAGACCCGGTATCGCCCGTCAAAAATCGACGGCCAACCGGATGCCGAAACAGCCGCCCTTCTGGACAGCCCAATGCTTGTGCGCGTCCCCAACACCGGAACCCAGAGGCCATGACGGGCGAGGAGATGCAGCGCATCGCCGACTACATCATGCCGTCGCTGCCGGCGCGCCCTTCGGATCTCGGTTTCCTGTTCGGCACCCGGCATGGCGTCCGCGAATTTTGCGAGGCCGCCTATACGCTCTGGCAGGCCGGAATGTTCCCCCGGCTGCTGGTGTCCGGCGGTTGCGCGGGAGACTGGCCGCAGTCCAAGGCGGCGATGATAGGGGAAGAGCTGCTCAAGCTTGGCTTGCCCGAATCAGCCCTCATGCTGGAATCCAGCGCAACGAACACCGGCGAAAACGTTATATTCGGGCGGGCCAGGGTGGCGGAAGTCATGGACGTCGGCGCGATCCGAAGCGCGCTTGTCATCGGCAAGATATGCTCGACGCGCCGCTACCTGATGACTTTGCAGCGGCATTGGCCTGGCCTGGAATTGTCCATCTACCCGGTTAACTATTTTGGCGTTCCAGCCGCAGCCTGGCATAAGCAGGCCGAATTCCGCGCCCGCGTGCTCAGCGAATTCGACAAGATTCCACGCTACCTGGCCGCCGGCTTCCTGACGGAGATCGCCGCTTGAGCGTAGGCGAGTATCGCCCCAGCTTTCTTGCGGGAGATACTCGCCATTTGCGCTAACCTCTACCCTGCCCGTCCAATGCCGTCAGCGGCAAACCCGCTCCCCAGGCTGAGGCCAACGCCCCCAGGTCGCCCAATGCCTCGGACGCCCTTTCGTTGCGGACGCGGCAAACCTCGGCATCGGTATCGAACAAGGCGCGCGCAAAAACGCGGCCCTGGTTGGTAATGCCTGCCGTCTTGGCGCTGCGCGCCTGGGTGAAAGCTGCCAGCGCCGATGCCAGATCGTCCTGCGTGGAAGGCAGATATGCTGCCAGGTGCCAGGCATCTTCCAGCGCCTGGCAAGCGCCCTGGCCCGAGGTCGGCAAAGGGGCATGGGCGGCATCGCCGATCAGCAGCACGTTATTGCGGTGCCAGACCGGCAGCGGGTCATGGTCATACACATGGATCTTGCGGATGCCATTTGCCGGCGTGCTGCGGATAATCCTGCCAACCTGCGACGGCCAGGCCCGAAAAATCTGCTCGACAAGCTCGCACGCAACGGGGCCATCCTCCCCTGCCACGGCTTGCACCTGCGCTCCGGCCCAATACACCTTGTTCCGGTTCACGGTCACGCAGCCAAATCGCTCGCCCTGCCCCCAATAGTCGAAGACGGCGATTTCATCGACCAGGGGCGAGCTGGATTCGGCCACACCAATCCAGTTCACAAAGCCCTGATACACGGGAGCGTTATTGCCAGCTACATACAGCCGCGCCACCGAATTCTTACGGCCATCGGCGCCGATCACCAGATCGGGGCAAATATTCAGGCCATTGGCAAAGCGCACCGTAGCCCGGCCATTGGCGCCGTCTTCAATCTGCACCGTATCGCAGCCATATGCCACCTCGATGCCGTGCGCGCTCAACTGCTCCAGCAAGAGCGCCTGCAAATCATGGCGCAGAATCGCATATGCCGGATAGCCCATCAACTGCGCCAATGGTTCGATATCGACATGCCCCAGTGACATGCCCGCCTGGTCGCTGCGATACATGCGGTTCAAGCGGCCGCCCAGCGCCGCGACCCGCGGCAGCAGCCCCAGTTCGGCCAGCACAAAGCTGGCGTTCGGCCATAGCACCACGCCAGCGCCCATGGTCGCCGGGGCAGGCCTGCGCTCATACACGCGTACCCGGTGGCCTTGCTGCGACAACGTCAGCGCTGCGCTCGCACCGGCTACGCCGGCACCCAGTATTGCAATATCCATTTACCTCTCCTTGAAAAAGTGCAGGACTGGATCATAAATTACGACCTCAAATGGCATTAATATGTAAAACTGGCATTCTTTATTACCTCAAATGGGATAACAATGCGCGCGAAACTCGATTTGAATACGGTGCGGGTCTTTGTGACCGTGGTCGATCAGGGCAGTTTTGCCGGCGCGGCGCGCAAGCTGGAATTGCCGGCCTCGAATATCAGCCGCCATGTGGCGCAGCTCGAAGCCAGTCTCGGCGCGCGCCTGCTGGAACGCAGCACGCGCCAATTGCGCATGACCGAAGCAGGCCGGCTGCTGCACCAGCGCGCCAGTCCCATGCTCGATACGCTGGAATTGACTGCCGCTGAATTGAGCCGGCAGCAAAGCGAGTTGCGCGGCCCGCTCAAACTCTGCCTGCCAAGCGAGGTCGGTCCGCGCCTGCTGGGCACTGTGGTGGCGGAGTTTGCCAGTCTGCATCCGCATATCGACATCAGCTGCGATACCAGCTTGAGCGGCGTGGATGCCTTGCGCGGCGATATCGATCTGGCCATTGTCATCCACCGTGGACAACTCGACGACAGCAGTTTGATCCTGCGTCCTTTGGCACGCCTGCCCAGCGTGGTCGTGGCCGCGCCGCAGCTGGTCGCGCAATATGGCCTTCCGACCAGCACGCGCCAGCTCAAGGATCTGCCCTGCATCACCACACTCAGCGCATTGAAAGGACAGCCATGGCAGTTTGAAGATGGCCACGGCGGCTTATGCAAGCTCGCCGTCAAAAGCCGCTACCGGGTCAACAGCGGAGAAATGGCAGGCGCCGCAGCGCTGCAAGGACTGGGCTTCGCGATTCTGGCCGAAACGGCCTGCCAGGCGGCACTGGCGGATGGCCGCCTGCTACGCGTGCCACTGGAGCTGCGTCCCGCGCCGCTGGACTTGCTGGCAGCCTACACCAGCCGCCACTATGTCAGTGCAAAAATCCGTGCCTTGCTGGACTTGATGCAGCAGCGCCTGGCGGCAACCGGCAGCCTGCTGCAAGGCTTGCAGCCAGAATAGGCAGGCCAGAGCACCATCTCAACGCGCCGCAGTTCGCCCTGGCGCGGCGGCCTGTTGGGCACCCTGCCCCAGCACCAGCCACAAGGCCAGCGCAATCAGGCTGCCGCCGCCCAGATGCGCCCACGAGATCTGCTCGCCCAGGAACAGCACTCCCCACAGCACGCCGAAAGGCGGAATCAGGAAAGTCACCGTCAGCGAGCGCAAAGGACCAATGTCGGCGATGAGGCGGAAGTAGATGATATAGGCCCAGGCGGTGCAGATCAGGCCCAATGCCGCCAGCGCCAGCCAGACCGTGTTGCCGCCCCAGCTGACTGGCGGCGCGAAGGCGGCCGAGACGCCGAAGAGAGGCATCAGAATCAGGCAGGCGCCCAGTTGGCTGCCGAAGGCCACCAGCTTCGGATCGAGTCCGCCACGCTCGGTAATCCAGCGCTTGGTCAGGAAACCCGCCATGCCATAGCAGGCCGTCGCCACCAGGCAGGCCAAGGCGCCCAGCAAGATCGAGGTGCTGAAGGCGATCGGCCCCACCGCCGTCAGCAAGGCCACACCTGCCAGGCCGGCCGCCACGCCCAGCCCTTTTCTGGCGCTGATAGCCTCTCCAAAGAAGAGCGCTCCGATCACGACGCCCATCAGCGGCGTGGTGGCGTTGAAGATGGCGGAATAGCCGGCCGGCAGCAGGCTGGCGGCCAAGCCGTACATCAGGAAAGGCACGCCGGAGTTGATGACGCCCAGCGCCAGCGCGGCGCCGAATTTGTTCTTGAAGTCCCAGCTTTGGCGCAAGGCCGCCAGGATCACGACCAGGCCGAGTGAACTCAATAGCACGCGGAAGAAGGCGGTGGGCAGCGCGCCAAGCACGGGCGCGACGACGCGCATGAACAGGAAGCTGCCGCCCCAGATGGCGGCAAGCAGGAACAGACGGGCATAATCATTCGGTTTCACGGGCGCTCTTTCGTTATCAATGCCGACGTCGCTGCATCCAGCGCTGTCGGCCTGTATTTCTGTTAACGTGATTTCAGCATGCCACCCTGTACCGCACAAACGATAAATACTTTCCGGCTTAAGGATTTCTAACTTATCGCGTGAAACTGCCGCCTTACGCCCTGCTCTGCTTCGCCCAAGCCGCGCGCCACCTGGGCATCAAACAGGCCGCCGAGGAACTGCATCTGACGCCGGCCGCCGTCAGCCAGCGGGTGACCAGCTGGAGCAGGCGGTCGGCGTCGAGCTGTTCATCCACAGCGCCGCATCACCCTGAGATGCAGCTTTACTTGGCCATCGGCGCCAGCTGCTCCAGAATCGCGTGCGCGGCCTTGAGACGGGCTGGATTCGGATACGCCTTATTCGCCAGCATCACGATGCCGATTTTTTTGCCCGGCACGAACAGCGCATAGGCGCCAAAGCCGCCGGTGGAACCGGTCTTGTTGAACAGGGTCATCGCTGGCGCGGCAACCGGCGACGCAATCCGTGTGACCGGATTGGCCTCCCAGGTCATGGCGCGGGAGTTACCGTCCTGCAGGCGCTCCAGGCTCACCGGATAGGGATGCTGCTCCCATCCCAGGCCCTGCACCATGACACCCACCTCAAAGTAACCGACGTGGGTGCCGTCCACCGCGCGCCGCGCCACCGCATCCAGCTGGCTTGGATCGATATTGAGCTGCAGGTAGCGGATCATGTCGGCCGCCGTCGATTTCACGCCGTAGGCTTCCCAATCGAAGGCGCCGCCGCTCACGCGCACCGGCTTGTTGTCCTTGTTATAGCCCCAGGCATAGTTGGCCTTGGCCGCCTCCGGCACATGGACATAGGTCGAGTTCAGTCCCAGTTTGGGCAGGAGCTGCTTTTCCAGGGCGTTGTCGAAATCGGTCTTCAGCGCGGCGGCGGCGGCGTGGCCGAACAGGCCGATGCTGGGGTTGGAGTAGCGGCGCTGCACGCCTGGCGCGGCGTCCGGCTTCCACTGCTTGAAGTAGGCCAGCTCCTGGCCCTTGCTATCGAACTTCTCGGGGAACTGCAAGGGGAAACCACCGGCGGTGTAGGTGGCCAGATGCAGCAGGCTGGCCTTGTCGACCGCGCTGCCTTTCAGCGCGGGGATATATTTACCGGGATGGTCGTCGAAGGACAGCTTGCCCTGCGCCTGGGCGTAGGAAGCCAGAGTGGCGGTAAAGGTCTTGCTGATGGAACCCAGCTCGAACAGGGTGTTCTCCGTGACTGGCGTGTTCTGCTCGCGCGAAGCCACGCCATAGTTGACGAAGACCGGCTCGCCACCGATGGTCACGGCGACGGCCATGCCGGGTACATCGAATTCCGCCATCACGGGGCGGATGGCGCTGTCGACGATGGCGCGGATCTGCGCGGCCCGGTCGTCGGCCCAGCTGCTGGCGGGCAGCAGGCAGGCGGCCATGATGGCGAGGGTCTTGCGGCGGATGCGGGACGGGCGGAGTTTCAAGATAAGGTCCTTTCTGATGCGTTCAAAGCATGGTTAAAGCGTTTCCAGCTGCGCTGGCAATTGATTCAGCACGGCGGCGCGCAGGCGCGGTCCGGCTGCTCCTTCCTCCTCCTTCTGGTCCTGAACCAGATAGGCGAATACGATCGTGCGGCCGCCCTTGGCCGCCCAGCCCACGAACCAGCCGTAGGCGCGCGTCTTGTCCTCCTTGCCGTCGGCCTTGACCGGGTAACCGGTACCGGTCTTGCCGTACACTTCCCAGCCGTTGGCAAAGCTGGCCAGCTTGAACAGGCGGGCGCTCATCTCATACGCCTGCGGCTGCAGCGGCAGTTCGCGCCGGGCCATGCGGCCCAGGAAGGCGACCTGCTCGTCGCCTGAAATCTTGAGCGAGGAATTGATCCAGGCGTAGCCCAGGCCATTGTCCGCGCCCGCATCGCCGGCAACGTCGCGATTGCCGTAGCCGAAGTCCGCGATATAGCGCTGGAAGCGCGCCGCGCCCAGCTGCCGCGTAACCTGCTGCGCATACCAGACGGACGAATACTTGATCCAGCCGCTGGGGTCGAGATCCTGGCGCCATTCGGGAATCCAGGCCGGATAGCCTTCCTTGAACGGCAGCACGGGCGTGTGTTCGTCGCGCAGGAAGCCACTGTCATAGCCCATCAGGCTGACGGCGATATTGAAGGTGGAAGCGGGTGTCACGCGCGCCTCGCACTGGCCTTCGCGCTGCAGCACGCGGCCGCTGGCCGCATCCATCAGCTGCGTGCAGCGGATGGCGGCAAGCGCTTCCAGGTCGGGGGCGACATTGCCGGCCAGCGCGGATTGCAGGGCGAAGTTGCCCGCCGCCAGCCCCGCCAGCGCGGCCACGCCAGCCCAGCGCGCCCAGCGGCCGCGCAGCGCGCTGCCCGGCTGGCGGATCAGGGCCAGGCGCGAGGCCAGCGTGGACGCGTCGATGCTGCCGAAAGCCAGCGCCATTTCCGGCGGACGCACCTGCAGCTTGAGCTGTGCCAGCAGCGCGGCAGCATACACCTTGCGCTGTGCCGCAGGACGTCCGCGCAGCACATCGCGGTCGCAGCCCAGTTCCTGGGCCCAACCCAGGCTGGCGCGCAGCAGGCGCATGAAGGGGTTGAACCACAACAGGGTTTGCAGCACCAGGCCCAGCGTCATCCACTGCAGGTCGCGGCGGCGCAAATGCGTCAGCTCATGCTCGACGATCATTTGCTGCTGCATGGCGTCGAATTCTCGCAGGTGGCGCGGCAGCAGCAGGCGCGGACGCAAAGGACCAAGCAGCATGGGCGAAATCGGCGCATCCACTTCGATGACCTGGGCGCGGCTGGCGCGCGCCAGCTCGCTGCCGAAGCCCGCATGCGCCTCGTCTTGCGGCAAGCCATGGCCGCTGCCGGCCAGCCGGTTTAGCATGCGCTGGCCATGCAGCAGGCGGCCCACGGTATAGGCCAGACCAAGCAGGTAGGCGGCCAGCCAGGCATAAGCGGCCAGGTTCAGCCAGGGGTGCTCTTCGCGCTGCGCCTGGACCAGCGGCGCCACGGGCTGCGACGGCGCGGCTGCCGGCGCGGCGGGCACCAAATAATGCGATACCGTCTCGGTCGCGCCTTCGATCGGCAGCAACAGGCGTACCCGCTCGCTATGCGGCAGCAGGATCAGCACGAAGGTGCCGATCACGGTCAATTGTCCCAGCAGCCAGATCGAGCGCTGGGCCGCCAGCGCGGGCAGATAGCGGCGCAGCAGCGCGCTCAATCCCCACACGCTCAGGCCCGCCAGCAGGCAGCCCAGACTGGCCAGCAGGAAGCGCAGCAGCACAAGGTCGAAGGAACTCACTGCTGCGGCTCCTCATCGTCCGGCCAGGCGTTCAGCATTTGTTCCAGCTGCGCCAATTCCTGCGCATCCACCAGCTTACTGCCGGTGAACATATTGACGGGCAGCGGCGTGTCCATCTCCATCACGCGGCGGCCGAAGTCGCGCGCGAACGCCGCCAGGGTGCCGACTTTTTCCAGCCGCGCCGCGTAGACCTGCACGCCATGGCGCACTTCCTGGCCCACCATTTCCTTTTCCAGCATGCGCTCCAGGGTCTTGCGGGTCGAGGAGAAGGACCAGCCGAGTTCACGCTCGACTTCCATATGGATTTCGCGCGCGCTGAGGGGATGGCGCTTCCACAGTGCTTTCAGCACGCAAAGTTCGGTGGTCGAGGGCACGGCCATGGGAATTTCCTGAATTGTGACGATGATGGCGAGTATGCGACATTTGTCACAATACTGTCAAGAACCGGAGGAATTTGACCTGGATCAAAAATCCCCAAAACTGCGGGAGTAATCCGCAAACTCTTGTAGACGCGTCAAACGATGAGTTCTAGGCTGGATGTATCAGCAACGCTCCCATCCATTCGCTCAAGGAGGTCGGTATGCCGTATCAAACCATCGTGGTTCATGCAGACAAATCGAAAGGCTCGTCCGCGCGCATCGAACTCGCGGCCAGACTGGAGCAGCAGGAAAAAGCGCACTTGGTCGGCACCGCCTTGACCGGCATTCCGCGCTATATGTATTCCGGCAGCCCCTTCGACATGACCGGCATCGTGATTGGCGACGTGGCGGCCACCGCCGAACGGCGCGCGAACGAGGCGCTGGCCGAATTCGAGCGGCTGGTGGCCAGGGTGGAATTAAAGTCGAGCGAACAACGGCTGCTCAGCGACGACGAATACAGCGGCCTATGCCTGCAGGCGCGCTACGCCGACCTGGTGGTGCTGGGCCAGGCCGATCCGGATGGTCCCGGCCCCGGCGCCCTGCTGCACGACCTGCCCGAATATGTGGTGCTGAACAGCGGCCGTCCCGTGCTGGTGGTGCCTTATATCGGCCAATTCGCCACCAGCGGCAACCGCGTGCTGGTGGCCTGGAACGGCAGCGTGGAAGCGGCGCGCGCCGTCACTGGGGCCATTCCCCTGCTGCGCCGCGCCGCCAAAGTCACCATCGCCGTCTTCAATCCGCAGATCGGCAGCCGCGCCCATGGCGAAGAACCTGGCGCCGACATCGCGCTCTATCTGGCGCGCCATGGCGTGAATGTGGAGGTCACGGTCGAACAGCGTCCGGCCACTTCCGATGTGGGCAATGCCCTGCTCTCGCTGGCTGCGAATATCTCGGCCGACCTGATCGTGATGGGCGCGTATGGCCACACCCGCCTGCGCGAAATGCTGCTGGGCGGCGCCACGCGCACCGTGCTCGCGTCGATGACGGTGCCGGTCCTGATGGCGCACTAAGCCCCGTCCAGGGGCTTACAGGAAAGGCCACTTGAGGATGCCCTTTGCATGCAGCACCGGACGGGCAAGCAGGTAGCCGAAGGAGAAGCCGAAGGCCAGCAGGCTGCTGGCTTCTCCCATGAAGGCGAGGAAGAGACCCGCCACCAAGGACACCGCCACCAGCATCAGCAGCCAGACTTCGATGCTCATAAAGAGAACCGCAGCCTCGCGCCAGACGCGCAGCGTCAGGGCACAGATTTCCTTGATGGTTTTGACTTCGTGACTCATGGGATTATCGACAATATTGCAGTAGGCCGGAAATGAAAAATCGCCGGCTAGCGGCGATTTGTTCAGGCCCATAACTCTACCATACTTCACGCCGGCTCCAGGCTTTTGAGGTAGGCGCGGAACATGGCGTTCATCGCCTCGGCATAGGTTTCAATTTCTTCCGCCGTGCGCGGCGTTTCCGAGAATTGCTTGCCGACTGTGCTCATCGTGGTGGTGATGATATCCGTGGCAATGGCGCGCGCCGCCTCGTCCACGGACGGCAGCAGCTCGCGCATGAACAGGGAGATATTCTCCTCCCCCTCGGCCTTTGCCGCCTTGGCCTCGGGCGCGTCGCGGTACAGCGGTGCGGCATCGTCCAGCGCGCGCCGCACGGCCGCCTCGTCGCATTCGGACTGGATGAAAGCATGCACCATGCGGCGCAGCCTTTCCAGCGGCGGCTGGCTGGTGTCGCCCAGAATATCCCACAGCATGGCGCCGGTCTCGCGCCACTCATCGCTCTGCAGGCGGAACAGGATGGAAGCCTTGTTCGGGAAGTACTGGTACACCGATCCGATGCTGACGCCAGCACGTTCCGCCACCCGCGTGGTGGTGAAGCGCCGCACGCCCTCCTTCGCCAAAACCTGAATAGCCGCCTCCAGAATCGCTGAAACCAGCTCCGTGGAACGGGCCTGTTTCGGCTTTCTGCGCGAGGAGATCGGGGCGTTTTCGTGGTCGGTCATGGCGGGGTTCCGGAAAGCGAATAGAAAATATGAAGGATTCTTCATATTATTACCTCTCCCAAAACAAAAGGAAATACCCTTATGACGACCCTGACCTCCGCTCCCCTCGCCACGCTGCTGAACCGCCTGTTCGAGGAAGCCGACGCCCTGAATATCATGGCCATTCCGGCCGTGGCCGAACTGTCCGAGGCACAGCTCAAGCAGCTGATGCAGAGCAAAACCGACTACGCCAACTTGTACGGCAGGCTGAAAGATGCCGCGCTGCCCGTCTCGCGCGCCACCGGCAGCCTGCTGTATATACTGGCGCGCAGCATGCGCGCCCACGTGATCGTGGAATTCGGCACCTCCTTCGGCATCTCCACCCTGCATATGGCCGCCGCCTTGCGCGACAACGGCGGCGGCCTGCTGATCACCAGCGAATTCGAACCATCCAAGGTGGCGCGGGCGCGCGCGAATCTGCAGGCGGGCGGGCTGGACGACCTGGTGGAAATCCGCGCCGGCGACGCGCTGCAAACCCTGGGCCGCGATCTGCCGGAAAAGATCGACCTGCTGCTGCTGGACGGCGCCAAGGCGCTCTATCCCGACATCCTGGACCTGCTGGAAAGCCGCCTGCGGCCCGGCGCCCTCATCGTCGCCGACAACGCCGACGACAGCCCCGAGTATCTGGCGCGCGTGCGCGCGCCCGCCAGCGGCTACCTCTCCACGCCATTCGCGGAGGATGTCGAACTGTCCATCAAGCTTGGCTGAGCAGGCAGTTCATCTCTTCGGCTTGATCCAGTTATAGTTCTTGGCAAATGCAAACGCATTTTCTCCCGGCAGGCGAAAAACGTAGAACTTCTTGGTTCCCGCCTTGAGGTAGCTATCGATGCCCGGCACGACCGTCGACGTCCTGCCGAGCGGGATGGAGAAGAGCTGCACGCACGATTCAGGCAGGGTGCAGGCGTTCAGCACCAGATCGTCCTTCAAGGTTCCTGCATTATTGGTTCCGGCAAAATGGACGGAGTCGAAACCCTGATTGCGCAGGCAGATCATATGGTGGGACTGCACCAGCGGCTGGTCCTGCGCGTTGGGATTCGAATAGGCGATGATGGCGATATCGAGTGGCTGAAAGGCCGCCGGGTCGTTGCATTCGAATACCTTGCCGTTATAGTAGTCTTGCATGAAATTGTGCTTGATGTAGCCGCTGGCGTTATCAAAACCGGCGTCGAACCAAAACGCTTTGCCATGGGCGCTGAAATTCAGCTCATAGGCGAATTGATAGCAATTCCTGCCCTTGCTCAGGAATGCCAGGTCCGCCATATCGTAGCTTTTGCCGTTCAGTCTGTATTCACTTGGAAAGTCCATTTTTTCCTCTGTCAAAACGGCGGCCCGCCACCGGGCCGCCTTTTCCTTACATCCAGTTCACCCCTTTGATCTGCAGGAAGAGCGCGCTGAGCGCGTCGTTCCAGCGCTCGCAGCGGCCAGCCAGGCCGACGAAGATGTGCTGGTTGCGGTCATCGTAGGAGAAGATCGGCGCCAGGTTGCGGTCGTTGCCGCCCACCCCGACGCCCTGGGGGAAGTTACTGGTCTTGACGCGGATATAGTCGATGTAGATATTGCCCTCACCCGCCGGCACGGCAATCTCCGTGATGTAGTCGGCGTCGCCGAGCGAGATGTTCTCGACCTGGTTGCCGTGCTCCTGGCCGTGGGTGAATTTCGTGATTTGCCCGTTGGCGTCCTTGTAGGTGATCTCGATCAAGTCCACATAGGCATCGCCGCGCAGACGGATATGGCTGACGCGCAGGCCACGGTCGAGAAAATCGCCGGTCGTCACATCGTGATAAGGCTGGCCGCCGCTGCCGCCGAGACGCTTGCTTTGCCGGGTCTCATACTGGATCGACGGCCAGCCGTAGACGGCGGCAGGCAGGTGGGGATTTTCCAGCGGGGTGCTGGGCGACTGGTTGAAATGGTTGCGCAAGTCGTTGCAGACATCCAGGTCGGCCTGGATCTGGCGCTGGCGTTCCTGCGTTGCGCTGTCCAGCGTGCAGCCGTAGCGCCGCATGGTTTGCTCCAGGCTGGCCAGGCGCTCCTTGATGCCGATCAGGCGCGCCTCCTTGGCCAGCAAGCCTTCCTGGGCGCCGGTGCCGTTGAACAGCTGGCGGTTGTGCGCCAGCGCGGTCAAGGCGGCTTCGATTCCCGGATGGGAGAAGACGTGCTCGTAGCCGGTGGCTTTGAAGCCGACGGTGCCGGTGGGCAGGTTGTTGGCCGCCTCGAAGAATGCATAGGCGGTGCGGATGACGTCCTGCTCGCCCGACATGGTGAAGCTCGATCCGATGACGGCCTGGTGCAGTTCGACGTTCTGGCTGATCTGCGTAACGGAATGCGAGAAGTTGCTGCCGGCCTTGCCCGACACGGTGACGTTCTCGATGATGCCGGAGGCTTCGATCCTCGCCTTCAATTCCAGCTTTTCCTCGCGGCTCTTGCAGCGGTAGGCGTACACGGCGAAGTATTGCGCGCCGCGTATGAGTTCGGAGACATAGGCATCGCCATACATCTTGCAGAACAGATCGAGCTCGCCCGCCGTCGCGGGCACCGGGATGTCGTCGTGCAGCTGCGCCGCCTTGCTGAAGTGGCTCTTCGACACCACGCTGGCCTTGACCACGATGCAGAGACTATGCTCGCTGAAGCGCAGCTTTTGAAACAGGCTGAATTTTTCCGAGTAACCGCCGATCCCCTCCACCGCGATCTTGCGGCCGATATTGATCTCCAGGCTTTGCTTGAGCGAATCCTCCTCCGAGCACAGGGACACCGCGATCTCGCTATTGCCGCCGGCCGTGTCGAGCACCTGCGTGTGGACAGCCGTTTGCAGCGGTCCCAGCGTGCACGAATAGCCTTGGCCGATATTGAATGCGCTTGCTGTGGCGCTATGGTTTGCCATGTCTAGCTTTCTAAGTTGTTGAGATAGTGGGAAACGGATGTTAGCGAAATAACACTGCCCGTCTTTTACCGTTTGTGCGGCCGACAGCGCTCCGCCACGCATTGCGCACGATGCTAAAATTGCATGTTTTTTTGCCTACCGTTATGCAGCGGGTCCGCTTCCCCGCCGCCCGGCGGCGCTGGAAACCGAATTGAGTCCTTTTGTCATGCAATTGGTCGGCAAGATCGACCGCATCTTCTACATGCAGTCCTGCCTCGACCAGGCCGCCGAACTTTCCATCCAGGGACTGGCACGGGCCTGTGGAATGAGCCGCTTCCAGTTGCAGCGGCGGTTCAAGAAGGAGACGGGCAGCAGCCCGCAGGAGTTCATCGCGGCGCAAAGGCTGGACGTGGCGGCCGCCTATGTCCGCCTGAGCAACCAGCCCCTGCTCGATGTCGCCATCAGCATGGGTTACTGTGGCCAGCAATCGTTCACCCGCGCCTTCACGCGGCGCTGGGGCATGTCGCCGCAGCGCATGCGCCTGAGCGCCAGGGCGCAATATGCCGACTGCCTCGCCGGCCCGGTCGACGCAGCCATCGCCCAGCGCATCGTGCATTGGCGCGCGCCGCGGCGGCTCTGGTTCAAGCGCTACACCGGGCCCTACGCCTGCGTGCCTGAGCACTGGGATAGATTCAAAGGGGAACTGGCGGGGCTGGCGCAGCGCGTCAAGCCTCCCTACTACGGCATCATCTACGATGACCCGGACATCACGCCGCCGCAGCGGATACGCTATGGCTGCGCTATCGAGGCGTCGACGGGTGCGGGTGCTGCGCCCGAGGGCTGGCTGGAACTGGAGGTTGCACCGTCGCGCTTCGCTGTCTTCTCGATCTGCTGCAGCTATCTGGAGGGCTTGGCGCGGCTGCGGCCGCGCGTGCTGTCATGGTTCGCCGCCCAGCGCGCAAGCTTGGGCACGGCCGGCGTGTTCGAGCTATATGAGGAATTGCCGGCCAGTGAGCAGCATGCCATACAGCTGCACGTGTCGCTGGCCGATTGAGGATGGGGGGAGACTATTCCCCAGCCTGGTGGAACACGAGATCGTCGACGCGGCGGCCGTTGCACAGGTGCTCGTCGATGATGCGGTCCATGTTTTCCGGCGTGACGTTGTAGTACCAGGTGCCGTCCGGCTGGACGCAAACGATGGGGCCGCCCTTGCAGGCGGCGAAGCAGCCCACGCGGCTGCGCTTGACGCGCAGGTCGCCCGCGTTCAGGCCGGCGGCCTTGAACTTGTCGCCCAGGCTGTCGAACAGCACTTGCGATTCGCCGTCGGCGCTGCAGCGCGGGCCGGTACAGATCAGCAGGTGGCGGCGGTAGTCGCCGATCTTGGGCTTGACCACCGCGGTGGCGGTGGCGCCGCCTGCGCTTTCGTCGGCGGCGCTCACGCTTCGCCCTCCTCGGCGGCGGCCATTTCAATCTCAACCGGCTCGGCCAGGGTGTCGCGGATATAGTCGGCCGGCAGGCGGTGGCGTTCAGCCAGGGTTTCGATGCTGTCGCCCGCCGCGTGTTCGGCCTGCAGGGTCTCCAGCCAGCCAAGCAGGCCGGTACTCAGGGAACGGCCGGCGCGTTCGCCGTCACGGGTGGCGCCGCCCTCCTCCATATCGTATTTGTTGGCGTAGCCGCGCGGCGTGACCATCAGGCCGTGGCGCACGAAGGTGTTGCTGTTGCCGATCAAAACGGTGCTCAGCATGCCGATATCGGCTTCGGCCATGCTGTCGAGCGTGGTGAAGACGATGTTCTCGCGGCGGCGGTAGGCGCTCTTCACGATGGCGACCGGCGTGTCGGGACGGCGGTGGCGCAGGAACAGGCGCTGCGCCTCCAGGATCTGGCGCGTGCGGCGGCCGCTCTTGGGGTTGTACAGGGCGACCACGAAGTCCGCCATGGCCACCGCGTCGAGACGGCGCGCGATGGTGGGCCAGGGCGTGAGCAGGTCCGACAGCGAGATGGCGCAGAAGTCGTGGGTCAACGGCGCGCCCACCAGCGCGGCGCAGCTGTTCAGGGCCGAGGCGCCGGGGATGATTTCAACCGCCACCGGATCGTCCGGCGTCCAGCCGGCCTGGAACAGCACCTCGTAGGTGGGGCCGGCCATGCCGTAAACGCCCGCGTCGCCGGAGGAGATCAGCGCCACTTTCTTGCCGGCGCGTGCCGCTTCCAGCGCGCTGACGGCGCGGTCCAGTTCTTCGGTCATCGATTTGCGGATGATCTCCTTGCCTTCGATCAGGTCGGCCACCAGCTTGATGTAGGTGACGTAACCGATCACCACGTCGGCTTCGGCGATGGCGGCGCGGGCGCGCTGGGTCATATGGTCGACGCTGCCAGGGCCGATCCCCACCAGCATGATCTTGCCCGCAGCAGCGGCGGACACTTCGAGTTCTTCGTTCATGGATTCTTCCTTGCGATCGAGACGGTGGCATTGCGGCCATCGGCGCCCCGGAGTTTATGTTTTTCGACGAGCAGTGCGCTCATGGGCGTATCGGGTCCGGCGGCCAGCAGCGCGGCCGCTTCGCTCACGGACGGCGTGCCGGTGTAGCGCCGCACCGTTTCGGAGGGATGCGGCACCGGCACGACGGCCAACTGCTCCGCTTCATAGAAATGCAGCGGCCAGCCGTATTCCTCGGCCAGCGCCAGCAACGCGGCTTCGTCCTTTTTCAGCGTGATGGTGGCGGCGGCCGCCACCTGCTCGCGCGTGGCGCCCGCTGCGGCCAATGCCGCCTGCACCGCTTCGCGCACGGTTTCCAGCAGCACGCCACGGTCGCAGCCCAGGCCGACGGTGAAGGCCGTCATGCCGCTTCCTGCGGCGGGCGGTAGACCACCAGGCGCTCATGCAAAGCATCCCAGCGCTCGGCCGGCACGTCGGCGTGCGTCACCCACAACAGGGCGGCAAAGCGTTCCAAGTCCACTTCCTCGAAGCGGCTGAAGCGGTGGATGTTGTCGGGCAGCGGCGTGGGACGGGTCCACCAGTCCGGGCTGCCCGCTTCCTGCACGAAGGCGATCGGCTCGCCGTTCACCACGTGGGCCGACACCCGCGTGATATTGATCTTCGGCGCTTCCACGCGCCAGCCCAGGTGGCGGCCCAGGATATCGACCGGGATGGTGCGGCCGACGTCGGAGGCGGTGGTCAGCACCGGCGCGGCGCCCATCAGATCGGCCACGCGCTCGCTCCATTCGTTGGCGCCGCCGACGTGGCCCGACAGCACCGGGATCACGTACTGGCCGGCGTCATCGACCACGATCACGCCCGGGTCTTCGTCCTTGCTGCGCAGATGTGGCGCGATCAGGCGCACCACCGCGCCCAGCGAGACGAAGAACACGATCTGGTCGTAGCCTTCGAACAGCAGACCGATTTCGTCGCGCAAGGCACCTTCGTAGGCGCGCACGGTGTTGGCCAGGCCAGCGAAGTTCGCGGCGAATTTGGCCGAGGTGCAGATGTCGGCTTGCGGCAGGTCGGCGGCCAGGCGCGCGGCCAGGCCGGCGCCATGCTTGGTGATGGCCACCAGGCAGAGGCGCGGGCTGGCTGTGTTGAGGATGGGGGCGCTGCTCATTCGGTCTCCGTTAATAAGGGTTGCGGGCCGCTCTTCTTGAGGCAGCCCTTGATGCGTTCGCCACGAATGCGGTGCGGGTGCTTGACGATCAGCAGCGACAGGTAGCTGACCTTGGTGCCGCGTAGCGTCAGGATTTCGGTGGCGCTGAAACGCCGCTCGTCCGGCGCGCCGACGCGCTCGATGAAATGGGAGCCGGCCAGCAAGTCGCGCTGCTCCAGCCAGTCGATCAATTCGTCGAGTATGGGTTTGACCTTCATCAGCACCAGGGTGTCGAAGTCGGGCAGCAGGCGGTCGACGGCGCTCACGCCATAAGCGGCAGGCACGATGGCGACGGTGTCGTCCTGCTCGGCGAAGGGAACCGGCACCTGGGCGCAAGCGGCCGTGAAGGAGTTCACGCCGGCGATGGTCTGCACCGGAACTTGTTCATCCAGGCTGCGCACGGTGCGCGCCAGGTGGCCGAAGGTGGCGTAGGTGCTGGCATCGCCTTCGACCAGGAACAGCACGTCGCGCCCGGCGCGCAGCCAGGGCAAGATGGTTTCGGCAGCCTTGAGCCAGGCGCGCCCCAACTTTTCGCCGTCGTGCGTCATCGGGAACAGCAGCAGCGCGTGCTCTTCGGGCGGTTGCAAGCCGGCGCGCTGCACGATGTCGAAGGCATAGCTGGGCGTCTTGCCGCTGCGCGCCGGGTAGACCCAGACGGCGTCGCGGCGCTGCAAGGCTTCCCAGGAGGCGCGCGTGATCAGGCCGGGATCGCCCGGGCCGAGCGAGATGCCCCACAGGGTGCCGCGTACGGTAGCGTCACGCATCGGCCGCCTCCGTTTTGACGGCGGCCGCATCGCGTCGCGCGCAGACGATCCACACCGGATTCTCGGCCGCCATGCGGTGCATGTGCAGGATAGGTTTGCTGCGCGCGGCCTGCAGTTGCAGCACGTCCCAGCTAACGCCCTCGCCTTCCAGCGCCTGCAGGGCGGCGGTGGCGGTGGCCAGGTTTTCCAGCGTGACGAAATTCATCACCAGCGCGCCTTGGGGGCGCAGGCGGCGCATCACGCCTTCGATCAGGGTGGACAGCTCGCCGCCCGAACCGCCGACGAAGACAGCGTCCGGATCGGGCCAGGCATCCAATCCCTCCGGCGCCTTGCCGTGGAACAGACTGTAGTTGCTGACGCCGAAGGCCACATGGTTCTGGCCCGCGATAGCATGGTCGGCCTCGTTCTTCTCGATGGCGTAGACGTGGCCCTGTTGGCACAGGCGCGCCGCTTCCAGGCCCACCGAGCCGGAACCGGCGCCGATATCCCAGACCACGCTGTCGGCGCGCAGCTGCAGGCGCGCCAGGCTGACGGCACGCACTTCCTGCTTGGTGATCAAACCTTTTTCCGGCTGGCGTTGCACGAATTCGCTGTCGGCCAGGCCGAAACGCACCGGGCGCGGGGCCGGTGTCACACGCCACAGCAGCACCACATTCAGCTCGGCAAAGCGCATTTCCGCCGCTTCCTGCGGACTGAGTTCGGCCAGTACGCGCTCCTCCGGCTGCAGCAGGTTTTCCGCCACCGCCATATGGAAATCGTCGCCCAGGCCTTCGGCCAGCAGCAGGCGCGCGATGCGGTCGGGGCTATTGTCAGGACTGGTCAGTACCAGCAGGCGCGGATGCTGGCGCGCCGCCTGGGCCAGCGCATACAGGCCGTGGCTGGGCGCGCTGCCGCGCATCCACTCACCCGCATCGCGCGCATGCACCGAAACGATGCGCGCATCCTGCCAGGGCAAGCCGATGCGCGCGCAAGCCAGTTGCAGCGTGGAGAGGTTGGGCAGGATGTCGAGCACCTGCACGCACAGGTGCTGCGCCAGATATGGCGCGATGCCGTGGCACAGCGGATCGCCGGTGGCCAGCACTACGCAGGCCAGATGGTCGGCGCGCGCGGCGCGCACCCACTCGGGCACTTCCTTCAGCTTGCCGGTCAGGTCGTGGCGTACGGCGCCGGACTTGAACTCGCCGCCCAGCAGGGCCAGCGTGCGCGCGCCGCCGATCACCACGTCGGCGCTGCGCAGATAGGCCAGCGCGGTCGGGCTCAGACTGGCGACGCCATCATCGAGCACGCCGATCACGCGGCAGGGATTGGGGTCTTTCACGCAGGTGTCCATGGATTCACTCGGGTTCTGGTTCGGGATCGACATCGACAATATGGTCGATGCCGGTGCGTCCGGCGCTGGCGGGACGCTCTTGCGGCAAGGCTGGCGCCGACCACACATCGGCCACCTTCTGGCCGGTGAAGTCGCACACCAGCACGCGCAGCTGGAAGTTGCGGCCATAGCGGTCGGGCGCGGTCAGGGTGTCGATCGCGGCTTGGGCCAGGGCATGATGGAAGGCGTCGCCCAGTCCGCGCTCGACCATCAGCTCGGCGCCGAAGCGCGCGGTTTCGGCGGCGGCGATGGCCACGCAGTCCTCCTCGGCCGCGCCGATCTGGCGCGCGATCCTTGCCACCAGGTCGGTATCGACTTCGCTGCGGTTGGCGTGGGTGATGGTTTCGCCCTGGGCGATCTTGGTCAGCTTGCCCACCATGACCGCCATGACCACCAGGCCAATACCCTGGGCCACCACTTCATCAAGGGCGTAGCGCAGGAAGTCGCCCATCTGCACGAAGCAGGCTGCGGGCAGTTCCGGACGTTCCTCGCGCAGCGTCGTCATGGAGAAAGTCTCGGTGCGTCCGCCGGTGGTCAGCGACACCATATTGTGGCCAGCGGTGGCAGCCACCTGGACACCCTGCACCACGCTGGCGCGCCAGGCCGCCGTCGAATACGGCTTGACGATGCCGGTGGTGCCAAGGATGCTGATGCCGCCCAGGATGCCCAGACGCGCATTGGTGGTCTTCTTTGCCATCACCTGGCCGTCCGGCACGCTGATGGTGACTTCGATGCCATGCTCGGCCAGCAGTTCAGGCGCGGCTTCGAGCAGGTTGTCGGCGATATTGCGGCGCGGGACGGGGTTGATGGCCGGGCCGCCGACTTCCAGGCCCAGACCCGGCATCGTCACCGTGCCGACGCCGTCGCCGGCGACATAGGTCACGACACCCGCCTGGCCGGGCAGCAGGCGCAGGTCCACCGTGAGATGGGCGCCGTCGGTGCAATCCGGATCGTCGCCGGCAAACTTCACCACCATGGCGTGCGCGCTTTGCGCATCGCAGCGCCCGTCATGGACGGCGAAGTTCACCCGGCTGCCATTCGCCAGCAGGCTTTCGATTTCCTCCGGCACGCGGCCGGTGGCCAGGCCCAGCACCGCCGCACGGGCGGCGGCAGCGGAACAGGCGCCGGTACTGAACCCGGTACGAGTACCGCGTTCGGCCTTCTCTTTCATGGATGCTCCGCCTGCAGCGTCTTCTGGCGCGCTTCGGCCAGCGCCAGCAGCGCGTGCAGCGCCGCCACCACCAGCGTCGAACCGCCCTTGCGGCCGCGGATCACGATCCAGGGCACTTCGTTCACTTCAGCCATCAGATCTTTCGATTCGGCGGCCGAGACGAAACCGACCGGCATGCCGACCACCAGGGCCGGGCGCACGCCCTCTTCGCGGATCAGGCGCACCAGCTCGATCAGTGCGGTGGGCGCGTTGCCGATGCCGACAATGGCGCCATCCAGCAGGCCAAGGCGATGGGCCTTGCGCATGGCTTGCACGGCGCGCGTGGTGTCCTCGGCCTTGGCGGTTTCGATCACGTCGGCATCGCTGATGAACTGGTGGGTCTTCATGCCAAAGTGCGCCAGGCGCGGCTGCGACAGGCCGGAGCAGATCATCTCCACGTCCGCCACCACCGGCGTGCCGCCGGCCAGCATGGCCCGGATACCTTCTTCCACGGCATTGGCGTGAAAATCGGTCAGTCCGTTGAAGTCGAAATCGGCATTGGCGTGGATCATGCGGCGTACGATGGGCCACTGATCCTCGGTATAAGAATGCGTGCCGGTTTCCGCGTCGATGATGGCAAAGCTGTCATGCTCGATGACCTGGCCGGCGCGGGTCAGCTGTTCAGTGACGGTGTTGACGGTGCTCATGCTGGCTGATCCTCCGCTTTGGCATGGGTATGGCTATGATCGTGCGGATGGGCATGATCGTGGCCATCGTGGTGCGCGTGTGCATGCGCGTGGCTATGGTCATGATCGTGATCGTGACCGTGGCCATGTTCATGCGCGTGATCGTGTCCATGCTCATGTTCGTGGCCGTGCGCGTGATCGTGATCGTGCGCATGGTCATGGGTGTGGGCGTGCGAGTGGCCATGGCCCAGATCATGGGCGATTTCGCGGTAGCTGCAGCCGTCGCATGGCAGGCGGCTGTCCGGCACGCCGGCACGCAGGTCTTCCACGCGCTGGTCCATCAGCGCGAAAATCTCCGGTTCGAAGCCGAAGTGCTCGGAGCAGGCGAAGCGGATCTGCGGATACTGGCCGCGCAGATGCTCGACCTGGCGGTGGATGCGCTGCATCAGCGTGCCGGTGTAAAGGTAGTACGGCAGCACCACGATCTGGCGCATGCCCAGCAGCACATGGCGCTGCACCACTTTTTCCAGGCGCGGCCAGGTAATGCCGGTGAAGGCCAGGTCGACCAGCTCGTGATCGCCCTCCTCCAGCAGCCAGCGCGCCATCTTGGCCATTTCGCCGTTGGCGCCGCGGTCGGAGGAACCGCGCCCCAGCACCACCACGCCGGTGGTGGTCGGATCGGGCATGTCGAGCGCGCCCATGGCCTTGCGCAGGCGGCGCTTCAGGATCGCCAGAATAGGATCGCAGGCCGTCAGGTGCGGCGCCAGCAGGATTTCGGCCTGAGGACAGGCTGCGCGCGCCTGCTCGATGGCCTCCGGGATTTCCATCTTGACGTGGCCGGCCGCGTTCAGGATCAGCGGCACCACCAGCACGCGGCGCGAAGTGCGCGCAGCGCCCAGCAGCGATGCGTTCAGCTCGGGCGGCGCGAACTCGATGAAGCACAATTCGATGCGCCATTCGGGATGGCGCGCCCGCCATTGCGCCGTGAACTCGCGGATTTCCTGGTTGCCGGAATCCTCGCGCGAGCCGTGGCCGACGATCAGGATGGTGTCTTTTGCTGGCATCATGATAGCTTGGTTCATGCGCTGGCCTTTCTGAAACGGTGGGTGAATGTGGGGTCGTAGAGTTTGGAGCGCGCCAGGGTTTCCCAGTGCAGCGCGCCCAGCGTGGGGCTGGCGACGATCATGGCCTGGCTGGCGACGCCGGCCTCGCGGCAGCGCTGCTTGATGTCGGCCAGGGTGCCGCGCAGGATGCGTTCCTCGCCCGGCCAGCTGGCTTTATGCACCACCAGCATGGGCGCGTCTTCCGGCCAGCCTGCTGAGCGCAGCGCGGCTTCCACCTTGTACATCAGCGTGATCGAGAGGAAGATGCACAGCGTGGTGCGGTGCGCCGCCAGGCTGGCCAGATCCTCGCCCTCGGGCATCGGCGTGCGGCCTTCGACGCGGGTGAAGATCACGCTTTGGGTGACTTCGGGCAGCGTCATCGACTCGCCCGCCGCCGCCATCGAGGCCATGGCCGAGGACACGCCCGGCACCACGGCCCATTCGATACCGGCGGCCACCAGCGGGCGCGCCATTTCGATCAGCGCGCCATACAGGCCGGGATCGCCGGTCTGCAGGCGCACCACGATGGCGTGCTTACTTGCCTGTTCGATCAGCCACTCGGTCATTTCTTCCAGCGTCATATCCTTGGAATCGCGGATTTCGCAGCCGGCCGGCGCGTACAGCGTGGCGGCACGGTCCACCAGCGAGCCGGCGAACAGCACCGCGCCCGCTTGCGACAGCAGCTTCTGGCCCTTGACGGTGATCAGTTCCGGGTCGCCTGGGCCTGCGCCCACGAACCAGACCTTGCCGAGCGGCGTGGCGCCTGGGTTGGATGTCATACGTTTATCTCTCCTGGGTATTCAAGCACTGGCAGCGCGCGCAGCGCTTCCAGCAATAAGTCAGTGCTGCGCGGCGCCGGTCCTGGCGGCAGCACGCCGCGCTTCACCAGCTCGGCATGCAGGGTCAACGCCAGCGGCGGATGCTGCCCTGCCGCGCGCAGCGCCTCGGTCTGGGTCGCCAATTGCGCTGCCGGGCCGGAAGCGATGCAGCGGCCCGCCGCCATCACATGGATATCATCGGCCCAACGGAAGGCGAAATCGACATCGTGCGTGGACAGCAGCACCGTGACGCCGCGCGCCGCCAGGCGGTCCAGCAGCGCGGCCAATTCGGCCTGCATCGGCGCATCCAGTCCGGCCATCGGTTCGTCGAGCAGCAGCACCTCCGGCTCCATCGCCAGCACGCCGGCGATGCAGACGCGCTTCTTCTGGCCAAAGCTCAGGTGGTGCACCGCGCGCCGCGCATGGCCGCGCAGGCCGACGGCATCGAGGGCGGCGGCCACGCGTTCGCGCACGGTGGCGTCGTCCAGGCCGAGATTCAGCGGTCCAAAGGACACGTCCTCCTCCACCTGGGCCGAGAATAATTGGCGCTCGGGATTCTGGAACACCAGGCCGACGCGGCGGCGCAGCTCCACCAGCCCGGCGCGGCCATAGTCGAAAGCCTGGCCATCCAGGCGCAGCTGACCAGCAGTCGGCCGCAGCAAGCCGTTCAGGTGCTGCAGCACCGTGGTCTTGCCCGCGCCGTTGGCACCCAGCAGCGCGTGGCGGCGGCCGCGGCCCAGCGTCAGGCTGCAGTCGCGCAGGCCGGCGCTGCCGTCCGGGTACACATGATCGACGGCCAGTAATTCCAGTACAGCGCTCACCAGCGGTCCCCCGCCGCCATGATCAGCAACAGTCCGCCAGCCAGCATAGCCCATGCGGTGTGCCGGCGCGCCTGTGGATACACGGCCGGCAGGAAGCGCAGCGTGCCTTGATAACCGCGCGCGTCGGCCGCCATTTGCAGGGCCGCCGCGCGCTGCCATACCTGCACCGCCATCTGGCCCGCCAGCAGTCCCAGCGAACGCCACGCATGGCGCCAGCCGCGATAGCCGAGACGCGCGCTCTGCGCCGTGACGCCTTCGTCCCAGGCTTGGCGCAGCACGAACAGCATGCGGTAGCTCAGCACCATCAGATCGAGCAGCAGTTCCGGCACGCGCAGGCGGCGCAGCAAGGTCAAAAGATCCGGCAAGGGCGTGGTCAGCACCAGGCCAAGCAAGGCCGCCAGCATGGCCAGCGAACGCAAGGCGGTACGCTCGACCATGCCCAGCAAGGCACTGCTCCAATGCCAGGCGCCATCCGGGCCGGGGCCGACCAGCATGGTCAGGCAGGACAGCAGAAGGAAGCCCAGCGGCGGCAGGGCCAGCGCCAGATAGGTACGCGGCGGCACGCGCGCGCCCAGCAGCGCGGCCAGCGCCAGCAAGGCGGCCAGAGTGGCCAGCACGGCGGGGCTTTGCGCCAGCCAGGCCGCAAGAATGCCGGCCAATGCAAACAGCGCCTTGGCCGCCGGCGCTACACCACGCCAGCGGCTGGCGTAGGCCGCCGTCTCAATCAGCACGGCGATCCTGATGCTGGGCGGCCGGTGGCTGGTTCTGCGCCGCGGCGCGGCGCGCGCGTTCGCGCGTCACCGACATGCCGAGCCAGAACCCGATCACGCCGGCGCCGAGTGCCGCCTGCAGGGCGAACAGCAGCGAAGCGATCTCGCCGCTGGCCGGTTCAACCACGGGAGAGAACCAGGGCTTGTAATCCGGCGCGATACTGCCGATAGCCTGCTGCGCGCGCTCGTCGGCGCCGCCGAAAACGGAGGGCGCCTCTGCGCCCGGCTCCGCCGGCGGCGCGCTGACCAGCCACAGGGGAAGTACGGTCAGCAGCACGATGGCGGCCCAGATCATCCAGGTACGCGCCTTCATGCGCCCTCCCCTTTGCGCAGCGCCATCACCGGCAAGGCGCGCAGCTCATGTTCGTTAAAGCGCGCCATGGCATTCACCACCAGCACCGTCAGCAGACCCTCGCTGATGGCGATCGGCACCTGGGTCAGCGCAAAGATGCCGGCAAACTTGGCGAAGGAAACCTGGATGCCGCCAACCGGATCGGGGAAAGCCCAGGCCAGCTGCAAAGAGGTGGTCACATAGGTCGCCAGATCGCCCAGGCAGGCCGCCAGGAACACGGCCACGGAACGCGACAGGCCGAACGCGGCCAGTGCGCGGAACACGCCGTATGACACGAAGGGACCGACAATCGCCATCGAAAACACATTGGCGCCGAGGGTGGTCAAACCGCCGTGGGCAAGCAGCAGCGCCTGGAACAGCAGCACGACAAAGCCCACCGGCACCATGGCGGCGGGACCGAACAGCAGCGCGCCCAGGCCGACGCCGGTGGGATGCGAACAGCTGCCCGTCACCGACGGCAGCTTCAAGGCGGACAGGAGGAAGGCAAAGGCGGCGGCCACGCCCAGCAGCATGCGCCGCTCGGGATGCGCGCGCAGGCTCTGACCCACGCTGTGCAGGCCCCAAGCCATAAAGGGTAAGGAAGCGGCAGCCCAGCCCAGCGCATGCGCCGGCGGCAAAAAACCTTCCATGATGTGCATCCAGAATCTCCCGTCGCAGAATTAAGCGGCACACCAAAGGGGGAGATGGAATGGACGGTCGACGCGGGCTGGAGATGCGGATGCAGAAGTCGGTCGACAGCTGCTCCCGTCACCCCGGGGAATGGTGCTGACAAATCAGGGCCGGTATTCTGGCTCGCCGTCATCCGTTTCCCCGCCTTCCCGCTGAACTGCAGTGGCATGTTGGAGGATTCGTCAGGCTTACAGCAGCGGGGGCTGCACCGGAATGGCCGCTTTTGGCGGAGTCACCGGTTTCCCGTTTAACGCCATCCCAGATCTGGAATAAGCGCACCCAAGCAATCATATTACACTGTCAAGCAAAGGCCTGGCAAATCCGAAACAAACCAAGCCCGCGTACTTTTATGCGATGGCAGCGCTGCGGCCTGCATTCCAGGCGACGACGGTGCGCAGCAGACGGCCCAGGAACACGCCGCTGAACAAGCCGAAACCCAGGCAGACCGGCAGTGCGAAGCGCAGATTGCCGCTCAGGGCCGGCTGCATGGCCAAGGCCACCGCCACCGCGTATTTGCTGCAGAAGATGGCCATCATCAGGGTCAGCGGCATCCAGCTGCCACGCTGCATTACCGTTCCCGCCGCCCGGTCTACAATCACCTGAGCGCAGCGCACCCAGGCCAGGGCTGCTCCGATCAACACGCCGCCGCACCAGGCCACACCGGACGGCGACTCCAGGCCAAAGCCACGTGCCACGCTCTGCCAACTCAGTACCAGCATTACGCAAGGGATGATGAAGGCGCTGCGGTAGCTCAGTACGCGGTCCTTGCTGGCCGCCACACCGCGATACAGCAGGAAACTCAGGATAGCCCAGACATAGAACGGGGTGTGGCTCAGGGTTTGCTGCAGCATAGCATTTACTCCTTATAGTTGCGTGTCGATGGCTGAACTATGCAGGAGTGCCCCCGGCCCGGCGACCGCTTTGCGACGAAACCGGGCCAGGACGGAGTAAAACAGGGGAAAATCAGAGTCTGAGCCGGCGCCTCATAAGCGGCAATACATCAGGGTGCTGCAAAGCGCTCCTTGAAAAACTGCCAACCCGGCCAATACGGCGGCGGCAGAATAGGCGACGGTGCGGGAGATGGAGGGGGCTTGCCTGCGAACCGACCACAAGCCGTAGGAGATGGCACCCACCAATGCGCCGGGCACGGAAAATACATAACCCAGCCACGCCATAGATTCAGGATGCGGGCGGCTGAACAACCACGCCGCGTATATTCCGAGATATGCGAAAAGTACGAGCGCACAGCCTGCCACAATCCCCGGCCGCGGCCTGATCAGGCAAACACCGGCAATCACAGCCAGCTGGGGCAGAAGGAAAAAGAAGAAATTGGCGGCAAAGTATTCGTCCTTGCGCGATAACGCGGCGGACAATAATATCCCCGGAATAAGGCTGGCATAGGCAAGCCGCCGTTCTGAAATCATGGAATTCTCCCCTACTCCACCATCATCTTCGGACAGGCTTAACTCAAGTATCGCGAATAACCCGCACATCTGGCAATCTGTAACGCAAAACGCCGGGAAGTTCCCGGCGTTTTTGAAAGCATGCTTACTTGTTTGGAGGCGAGGGCCGGAATCGAACCGGCGTAGACGGCTTTGCAGGCCGTCGCCCCCTTTTAGAATCAAAGGCTTAGAGACTTGCTACCGCGTTCGCTACCTTACGACCAAACCCGGCGCCAGCACAGCATCGCCTACCACTTCCTTACTTAGTCTACTGCCCCGTTACTGGTGTGTATTCAAATCCAACTGGATCACATGGCTCCATTCTCTCAGATTGGAGCCTCCCATACTTCTGGGCTGGGTTAGCCGCATTTCCAACTGCGAAGACGACTCCTCATTACTACACCTCCTGGTAGGGAATTTTTTCTAAACCAAGGTTTTTGGCAGCTTGCAATCTGTGATTCCCATCCTGAATACCAAACGTTCCGTCGGAATTTTTCTTGACTTTGATTGGATCCAGCAGGTTGCCATTTTCTATTCCCTCAGTTGCGCTAGCGAGCCTCTCTGCGTCGAGCGAGGATGTGGATCTACCGGAGTTGAATTTATCGATTGATTCGAATTTTTGGCCATCCTTTCCCGTTCCCCATGTTTTGCTGACTTTGTAGTCATAGTTATCCGGAACATGCCAAGTGGCGTTGTTTTCGATATTGTACCGCTCTGAGCCATCCTTCAAGAGGAAGGTTTGTTTTCCATCTTTTGATGACGTGTGCATCTGAATTGTGCTATAGCTGTCCTCAAACATGTCATCTACCTTTTGCCTTAACTCGGGATTGATTTCTCCTTTCATCTCGTCCCATTTTTCTTTCGAAAGATCTTCCGGATGATTGGGGCCATCCATTTTTTGTTTTTTCGTCAGCGTATTTAATAACTGTTGCTGCATCGCGCCCACCCTCGGGGACGACGGCGGAGAAAGCGATGACGATCTGTCGCGTTTGGAGCTGTCTTCATTTGGAGCTACATGAGACGAAGCGGTCGATTCGCCTTGCACGGAGGAAGCCGTAACATGAGAGAGTGGGACAGAACTGCGTACGGGACTTGGAAACATATTTTTACCTTTAGCGAGCGTGACGGGAAATCAGTCAAAACCATGTCGGATTGATTGAAAAATGTTCTGATGAGTGACGCCACTTGGCTACAGGTTCCATATGTGGGAATGCCGGTGGGGAGCCGACGACTGAGGTGTACTGTCAATAATGGACACGTCCGTTTCAAGCAGCCAGCGCCTGTTTTCTAAAGCTCTGTGCAAACGATGCTGGGGAGACGTAGCCAAGGCGCGAGTGACGCCGTTGGCGGTTGTAGAAAATCTCGATGTACTCCTTGATTGCTGATTCCGCGTTAGCCCGTGTAGCGTACTTCTGATGATGAATCATCTCGTTCTTCAAGCTGCCCCAGAAGCTCTCCATGGGGGCGTTATCGTAACAGTTCCCCTTGCGCGACATGGATGCCCTCATGCCGAACTGCGCGACGAGGGCGCGGTAGTCGTCGGCACAGTATTGACTGCCGCGATCCGAGTGCAGAATCAAGCCTTGCGCAGGCCGTTTGCTGCGCACCGCCCGCCACAGCGCCTGCGCCGTCAATTCCTGCGTCATTCGGGCGCCCGTCGCGTAGCCCACCATTTCACAGGTGAAGACGTCCTTAATGCCCGCCAGGTAGAGCCATCCTTGTTCCGTCGGGACGTAGGTGATGTCACTGACCCAGGCTTCGTTTGGCCGTACTGGCGTAAAGCGCTGCTCCAGCAGGTTCGGCGCCACTGGGAACGCGTGATTCGAATTCGTCGTGGCTTTGAACTTCCGTTTTTGCTTGCAGCGCAGGCCCAGCTCCCGCCACAGGCGTACGATCCGGTCACGTCCAGCATTGAACCCTTGCGAAACCAGTTCCGGCTGCAGGCGCAAGGGACCGTAGGTCTCGCGCGTCTGTATGTGAGCGGCCTTGATCGCGACCTTCAATCGCTCATCGTCCTGCGCACGCTGCGATGGCTGACGCTCCAACGCTGCGTAGAAGCCGCTACGCGACACGTCAAAAACGCGGCATAGCAAGCCAAGAGGATACCCAAACGGGGTAGCAGTCAGCGATATTGAGCGGTTTTGAACGCAAAAAAGCCGGGAAGTTCCCGGCTTCTTGCAAGCTAAGTGCTTGATTTGTTTGGAGGCGAGGGCCGGAATCGAACCGGCGTAGACGGCTTTGCAGGCCGCTGCATAACCATTTTGCTACCCCGCCATAAGGCTGGAAGAACAGCGCACAGCGTTGCGCCCATTCTCTGAATTCTGGAGCGGGAGAAGAGTCTCGAACTCTCGACCTCAACCTTGGCAAGGTTGCGCTCTACCAACTGAGCTACTCCCGCATTGGAGTCTTACTATCTGCACTTGGAGCGGGAGAAGAGTCTCGAACTCTCGACCTCAACCTTGGCAAGGTTGCGCTCTACCAACTGAGCTACTCCCGCTTGGAGTGGTACTGCCAACTACTTTACTGCTGCGCCTCTGAACTGGAGCGGGAGAAGAGTCTCGAACTCTCGACCTCAACCTTGGCAAGGTTGCGCTCTACCAACTGAGCTACTCCCGCATTTCAGGGAAACGCATTATCGCAGAAACGTTACTACTATTCCAGCAATTTTACCGATTACGACGTTTTTTGGAGCGGGAGAAGAGTCTCGAACTCTCGACCTCAACCTTGGCAAGGTTGCGCTCTACCAACTGAGCTACTCCCGCATTTGCTTTTTACAGCGCGTCGTCATCAACAACAGGCCAGCATTATAGACGATCTACAGAACTGGTCAAGGGCAACATTTCAAATTAATTCAAGTTTCCCGCTTTTTCCTTGATCAACGGCCATGCCTTGCGCAGGTAATACAGCATCGACCACACGGTCAGCACGCTCGCCAGCCACAGCAGCTTCTCGCCCCAGTAGCGGGTATCGATGGCGCCCAGCAGCACATCGTTGTACAGCAGGGCCGGAATGGCCGTCATCTGGGCCGCCGTCTTGATCTTGCCGATCGAGCTGACCGCCACCGATTTCGAGGCGCCGATCTGGGCCATCCATTCGCGCAGCGCGGAGATGGCGATTTCGCGGCCGATGATGATGAAGGCGAACAGCGGGTGGCAGCGCCCACCGTCCAGATGCACCAGCACCAGCAAGGCGCCGGCCACCATCAGCTTGTCGGCCACGGGGTCGAGGAAGGCGCCGAAGGCCGAGGTCTGGTTCCAGCGCCGCGCCAGAAAACCGTCGAACCAGTCGGTGATGGCGGCGACGATAAAGATCAGGGTCGCGGCCAGATTGCGGTCATGCGGCTGAAGCCAGCCATCGGGAAGGTAGAACACGCCTACGACCAGGGGAATCAGCGCCACGCGCAACCAGGTCAGCAGGATCGGAATATTGAAGGGCATAAGGCAGCGGCTTGTAAGAATTATGTGTTAACGCGCCGCTAGTTTATAACGGCGCCGCTGCTAATACCAGCCGACACAGCTTCTTAATGCAGCTGTTTGTAGATTTCTTCGGCCAAAGTGCTGGAAATGCCGTCAACCGACATCAGGTCTTCAACGCTGGCATTGACCACGCCGCGCAGGCCGCCGAAGCGGGCCAGCAGTTTTTGCCGCCTTTTCACGCCAATTCCCTCGATTTCCTCCAGGCGCGAGGTCTGGCGCGCCTTGGCGCGCTTGGCGCGCATGCCGGTGATGGCGAAGCGGTGGGCTTCGTCGCGGATCATGGCCACCAGCATCAGGGCGGCCGATTCCTTGCCCAGCTCCTGCGCCGGACGGCCGTCGACGAACATCAGGGTTTCCAGGCCAACCCGCCTGCCCTCGCCTTTCGCCACGCCCACGATCAGGCTCAGGTCCAGGCCCAGTTCCTCGAAGACCTGGCGCGCCATCTCGATCTGGCCCTTGCCGCCGTCGATCAGCACCACGTCCGGCATCACGCCGTCGCCGCCCGCCACTTTCTCGTAGCGGCGCATCAGCACCTGGCGCATCGCGGCGTAATCGTCGCCGGGCGTGATGTCGTTGATGTTGTAGCGGCGGTATTCGCCGTTCTGCATCTGGTGGTGGTGGAAGACCACGCAGGAAGCCTGGGTCGCCTCGCCTTGCGTGTGGCTGATGTCGAAGCATTCCACGCGCAGGGTTTCGATATCCTCGCATTCGACGCCCAGCGCTTCCACCAGGGCGCGCGTGCGCGACTGCTGCGAACCTTGTTCGGACAGCAGGCGCGCCAGCGAAATCTCGGCGCCCTTCTGCGCCAGCTCCAGCCATTGGCGGCGCTGGCCTTGCGGCTGGAAGATCAGGTGGATGCGGTGGCCGCACTGTTCCTGCAGCGCCAGCAGCAATTCCGGCTGGTCGAATTCGATGTTCAGGATCAGGGTGCCGGGGGTGTATTTTTCCGTGTAGTGCTGGACCAGGAAGGCAGCCAGCACCTCCACTTCGATCGACTGCTCGGCCATCACTTCGGCGTCGATCAGATGCGATGGGAAATAGGCGCGGTCGCCCAGGTGGCGGCCGCCGCGCACCATGGCCAGGTTGACGCAGGCGCGCCCGCCCTGCACCACCACGGCCAGGATATCCACGTCGGCGTCGCCCGTGGTCTCCATGCTTTGCTGGTGCAGCACCTTCGCCAGCGACTGGATCTGGTTGCGCACCGCCGCCGCCTGCTCGAATTTGAGTTCGCCGGCATAGGCGTGCATCTTCTGCTCCAGCTCTTCCATCACCTCGGTCTGGCGGCCGCGCAGGAAGCGCGCGGCGTTGTTCACGTCGACGCGGTAATCCTCGGCGCTGATGGCGCCCACGCAGGGCGCGCTGCAGCGGCCGATCTGGTGCAGCAGGCAGGGACGCGTGCGGTTCATGTACACGCTGTCCTCGCAAGTGCGCAGCAGGAAGACCTTCTGCAGGATCTGCATCGATTCCTTCACCGCCCAGGCGCTGGGGAAAGGACCGAAGTACTGGTTCTTCTTGTCCACCGCGCCGCGGTAATAGACCATGCGCGGAATCGCGTCGCCGCTCAGCTTCAGATAGGGATAGGACTTATCGTCGCGGAACAGGATGTTGAAGCGCGGCTGCAGCGTCTTGATCAGATTGTTTTCCAGGATCAGCGCCTCGGCCTCGCTGTGCGTGACCGTGGTTTCCAGGCGCGCGATGCGCTCCACCATCATGGCGATGCGCGGGCTGGAAAGATTCTTCTGGAAGTAGCTGGAGACGCGCTTTTTCAGATCGCGCGCCTTGCCCACGTACAGCACCTTGTCTTCCGCATCGAAATAGCGGTAGACGCCGGGCAGATTGGGCAGTTTGGCGACCGTCGCCAGCACCTGCTCGCGCGGATCGTTCATCTCTTCGCTCATACTGTCTGTTCCACGATCACGAAGGCGACCGCATAGTCGTCTTCATCACTGATGCTGAGCTGGGCGCGCAAACCCTTCTCGCGCATGAAATCGGCCAGCGCACCGCCGCAGACGATGGTGGGCTTGCCGTTTTCCTCGTTCAGCATCTGCGCCGCCGGCAGCAGCATGGGCGGCCGCACGCCGGTGCCGATGGCTTTGGCAAAGGCCTCCTTGGCGGCGAAGCGCGTCGCCAGGTAGCGCAGCGCGCGCTTGGGATGCTGGGCGCCGCGCTCGCGGTAGATTGCCAGCTCGTCCGGCCCCAATACCTTGGCCGCAAAACGCTCGCCGTGGCGCGCCAGCGCCTCCTCGATGCGGGCGATCTTGCAGATATCGGTGCCGACGCCGTAAATCATTTTGCGCCCAGGCGGGTCGCGACCATGATGGCCTTCATTTCGCGCACGGCGTTTTCCCAGCCGGCGAAGATGGAATGGGCGACGATGGCGTGGCCGATATTCAGCTCGGCGATATCGGGAATGGCGGCAATCGCCTGCACATTGGTGTAATGAAGGCCGTGGCCGGCGTTCACCTTCAAGCCATGCTGCACGCCCCAGCGCACGCCAGCCTTGACGCGTTCCAGCTCGGCCACCTGGGCCGCGCCTTCGGCGTCGGCATAGGCGCCGGTATGCAGCTCGATCACCGGCGCGCCGACGGCGGCGGCGGCGGCGATCTGCGCCTCGTCGGCATCGATGAAGAGGCTGACGCGGATGCCCTCGGCTTGCAGCTGCTTGACGGCCGCTGCCACTTCCTTCTGGTAGCGGACCACATCGAGGCCGCCTTCGGTGGTCACTTCGGTGCGTTTTTCCGGCACCAGGCAGACGTCGGCCGGCTTCACGCGGCAGGCGAAATCGATCATCTCCTGCGTCACGGCCGCTTCCAAGTTCATGCGCGTGGCCAGTTGCGGCGCCAGCGCCAGCACGTCGGCATCCTTGATGTGGCGGCGGTCTTCGCGCAGATGCAGGGTGATGCAGTCGGCGCCGGCCTGCTCGGCCAGCAGCGCGGCGCGGATCGGATCGGGATAGACGGTGCCGCGCGCATTGCGCAGGGTGGCGACGTGGTCGATGTTCACGCCCAGGTCGATAACGGGTCCAACGGGGTTCAGAAAGCTCATAGTCGTGTTTTTATAACTGCATCAGGTCGATCAGAATCTGGCGCGTGTTCAGGGGCGCGCCGCCTAAATAGTGGGCCAGCAGAAAGCGCATCAGCTGCTTGCTCTGGGCCTGGGTTTGCACGTCGGCGTAATCCTCGTTTTCCATGTCGAGCAGGGTCTTGCCCGCCACGCGCGGCGCCGTGTCGGCGGCGCGCTCGGGACGCGGGCCGCGTTCCGGGTCCACCACATACTGTACATCGGATTGCACGCGCTCGCGCGTGGCGGTGCAGCGCGTCAGGTCGGCGCCCACGCCCGTCTCCCTAAGTAGGGCTCTTTCGAATTTTCGCAAGACGATGGGGGGCGGCTCGTTGTGGGCCAATTGGTTGAGCGTGGCGACGTAATGGTCGAACAGGGCGGGATGGGCATCGTCGCGCGCCAGCAGCTTGACCAGCAGCTCGTTGAGATAGAAGCCGCACAGCAGCGCGGTGCGCTCCAGCGGCAGCATGCCGCCCACCCATTCGGCGTCGGTCAAGGTGCGCAGCTCGTTCTTGCCGCTCCAGCTGGCCGACAGCGGCTGGAAGGTCTGCAGCACGCCGCGCAACTGCGAATGCGGCCGCTTGGCGCCCTTGGCGATCAGCGCCACGCGGCCGAAGTCGCGCGTCAGCAGGTCGACGATCAGGCTGGTTTCCTTGTAGGGATAGCTATGCAGCACAAAGGCCGGCTGCCCCGCCACCTTGGTGCCGAAAGTGCGCTCGCGCGGCGGCGCGCGGCGGCGCGGCGGCGTGCTGTCCGCAACAACAGCCGAGCCCGCCGGCTCGGCCTTCCCCTCCACTTTGGTGTCAGGCACCTGGGTGGATGGAACGGCCAATCCGGCGGGCTCGGCGGTGGCGCTGCGGGTCATGCCTTATTCGTAGCCGTAGGCGCGCAGGCCGGCTTCGTTGTCGGCCCAGCCGGATTTGACCTTGACCCAGATTTCCAGGTAGACGGGACCGCCGAACAGTTTTTCCATGTCGAGGCGGGCCTGGGTCGAGACTTCCTTCAGGCGCGCACCCTTGTTACCGATGATCATGGACTTGTGGCCGTCGCGTTCGACCAGGATGGCGGCGAAGACGCGGCGCAGATTGCCTTCCTGCTCGAATTTCTCGATCAGCACGGTGCTGGTGTAAGGCAGTTCGTCGCCAACGAAGCGGAACAGCTTTTCACGCACGATTTCCGAGGCGAGGAATTTCTCGCTGCGGTCGGTAATGTCGTCTTCGCCGAAGATCGGATCGTTCTCGGGCAGGAAGCGCTTGATCTCGTTTTGCAGGCCGTCGAGCTGGAAGCGCAGCTTGGCCGACACCGGCACCACGGCCGCGAAGTCGAACTTGGACGCCACCTGCTGGGCGAACGGCAGCAGCACCGCCTTGTCCTTGCAGCGGTCGGATTTATTAATGACCAGGATCACCGGCACATTCTTCGGCAGCAGGTCGATCACTTGCTGGTCGGCCGGACCGAAGGTGCCCGCCTCCACCAGGTACAGGATCACGTCCGAGGAATCGAGCGTGTTAGTGACGGTCTTGTTGAGCGTCTTGTTGAGCGCGTTCGCGTGGCGCGTCTGGAATCCGGGCGTGTCGACGTAGATGAACTGGGCGTCGGCCAGGGTCTGGATGCCGGTGATGCGGTGGCGCGTGGTCTGCGCCTTGCGCGAGGTGATGCTCACCTTGGCCCCGATCAGGGTGTTCATCAGCGTCGATTTGCCCACATTGGGACGGCCGACAATGGCGATATAGCCGCAGCGGAAGCCGGCTGGAGTTGGTGCGCTAGTCATGGGATTACCTGTGTTTTACTGTTTGGCGTGCTTGCCTTCGGCAGCAGCGCGGGCCGGCTTGTCGGCCGGGGTCTCGCTCTGCACGGTGGCGATGCCGGCCAGCTTGAGCTGGGCCGCGCGCGGCTTGGACTTGCGGGCCGCGGCCGGCGCTTTCTGCAAAGCCTGTTCGGCCGCTTCCAGCGCCAGCTTGGCGGCGGCTTGTTCGCCGGCGCGCCGGCTGCCGCCGCGGCCATAGACCTGGACGCCCAATTTGGGCACCAGGCATTCGATTTCAAATTCCTGGCTGTGCGCGGCGCCATGGGTGGCGACCACGTTGTACAGCGGCAGGGAGATTTTTTTACCTTGCAGGAATTCCTGCAGCAGGGTCTTGGCATCCTTGCCCAGGGTCTGGGGATCGACCGTGTCGAGGATGGGGATATAGAAGGCGCGGATCACGCGCGCCGCGCTGTCGAAACCGGCATCCAGGAAGATGGCGCCCAGCAGCGCTTCCAGCGTGTCGGCCAGGATCGAGGGACGGCGGAAGCCGCCCGATTTCAGTTCGCCCTCGCCCAGGCGCAGGAATTGCGACAGCTCCAGCTTCTGCGCGATCTCGTACAGCGATTGCTGCTTGACCAGGTTGGCGCGCAGGCGCGACAGGTCGCCCTCGTCGATGCTGGTGTAGCGCTCGTAAAGAATCGAGGCCACCACGCAGTTGAGGATGGAATCGCCCAGGAATTCCAGCCGTTCGTTATGCAAACTGCTATGGCTACGGTGCGTCAGTGCCTGCTGTAACAGCGCAGCATCCTGGAACGTGTGGCCTAAACGGGTTTGCAATAACTGATAATTCATTGGCTCTGGTGCTTTGTCGTATTGGTCGGCTTATTGCCCGGGCTTGCCGTTCTGGGGCGCCCCGCCCTTGGCGGTGCTGCCCTCGTATTCCAGCAGGATGCTGGCCGGCCCGAACAGGGGGATCTTTTTCTCGTAAGCGAAGCTGACCTGCATTTCGCCGTCTTCGCGGCTGATGATCAGGTCGCGCCCGCTGATCGAACTGATGTAATTCACTTCGGCGCTCTTGTCGAAGGAATTCTGGATTTCCTTGACGGTCGAACCGGCGCCCTTGGCCTTGACGATGGCGGCCGACACGGCGCGGTACTCCGCGTAGGTCGGCACGATCTTCATGCCCAGGATGCCGAGGAAGCCGAGGATGGCCAGGACCAGGATCAGGCCAATCAGAGTGATGCCACGCTGCTTGTTGAGCCCTGTCGCCGCCATCTCGCCTCCCGTTTAGTGGATGCCGCCTATGCGCTTGGGATTGCCCAGATTCATCCAGACAAAGAACGCCTTGCCGACGATATTCCGGTCCGGCACAAAGCCCCAGTACCGGCTGTCGGCGCTATTGTCGCGGTTATCGCCCATCATGAAATAATTGCCTTCAGGAACCACGCAAGTAAAGCCTTCATAGCGGTAGGTGCAGGCATCGCTGTGCGGGAATTCGCGCACATCGCCCAGATTGATGTTGGCGGCGCGCTCGTCGTTCAGGATGCGGTGGTCCACCCCACTCAGGTTTTCCTTGAATTGTTTCTTATAGACAAGTCTTTCATTGTTTTCATCGTCCAGGTAGTCGTCGAGCGCGGTGTACTCGATCGGCTTGCCGTTGACGGTCAAACGCTTGTTCTCATACGTAATCTTATCACCGGGCACGCCGACCACCCGTTTGATGTAATCCTGGCTCATATCCTTGGGATATTTGAACACCATCACGTCGCCGCGCTGGGGATCGTTGAGCTGCACCACTTTCTGGTTCAGGATCGGCAAGCGGATGCCATAGGTGAACTTGTTCACCAGGATCAGGTCGCCCACCAGCAGGGTCGGCACCATCGACGAGGAGGGAATCTTGAATGGCTCGTACAGGAAGGAGCGCAGGCAAAACACCAGGGCAATCACGGGGAAGAAGCTGCCCGAATACTCGACCCAGGTCGGCTGGCGCAGCAGATCGGCTTCGATCTTGGCGCGCTTGGCCGGGCTGCCATCGCCCACGATGCCGTTGGACGTCTGGCGCGCCTGGTGCGCATCGTACTCGGCCAGGGCACGGTCGGCCGCGGCGCGGCGCTGCTTGGCCAGGTAGAACACATCGAGGAACCAGATCACGCCCGTGACCACCATCAGCACGAACAGGATTAAAGCGAAATTGCCCAGGATGGTTTGCAGGTTCATTTATCTTCCACTTGTAGGATTGCCAGGAAGGCTTCTTGCGGAATCTCCACCGAGCCGACCTGCTTCATACGCTTCTTACCGGCCTTCTGCTTCTCCAGCAGCTTCTTCTTACGGCTGATGTCGCCGCCGTAGCACTTGGCCAGCACGTTCTTGCGCATCGCCTTGACGTTTTCGCGCGAGATGATGTTGGAACCGATCGCGGCCTGGATCGCCACGTCGAACATCTGGCGCGGGATCAGTTCGCGCATCTTGGCCGCCACGGCGCGGCCGCGGTAAGGCGCGTTGGCGCGGTGCACGATGATGGCCAGCGCGTCGACCTTCTCGCTGTTGATCAGCATATCGACCTTCACCACGTCGGCCGCGCGGTATTCCTTGAACTCGTAGTCCATCGAGGCGTAGCCGCGCGAGGTCGACTTCAGCTTGTCGAAGAAATCCAGCACGATCTCGGCCATCGGCATCTCGTACACCAGCTTGACCTGGCGGCCGTGGTAGCTCATGTCCATCTGGATGCCGCGCTTGGCGATGCACAGGGTGATGACCGAACCCACATACTCCTGCGGCATGTACAGGTTGACGTTGACGATCGGCTCGCGCACTTCGGTGATGCGCGAGGGATCGGGCATGCGCGAAGGATTGTCCACGTTCATCACCGTGCCGTCGCGCTGCTCGACCTCGTACACCACGGTCGGCGCGGTGGTGATCAGGTCCATATCGAATTCGCGCTCCAGGCGCTCCTGCACGATTTCCATGTGCAGCAGGCCGAGGAAGCCGCAGCGGAAGCCGAAGCCCAGCGCCTGCGACACTTCCGGCTCGAACATCAGGGCGGCGTCGTTCAGCTTGAGCTTTTCCAGCGAGTCGCGCAGGGCGTCGTACTGGTTGGCTTCGACCGGGAACAGGCCGGCGAACACCTGCGGCTGCACTTCCTTGAAGCCCGGCAGCGGCGCGGCGGCCGGCTTGGCGACGGAGGTGATGGTGTCGCCCACGCGGGCCACCTTCAATTCCTTGATGCCGGCGATGACGAAGCCCACCTGGCCGGCGCTCAGCTGCGGCAGCGAGACGGAACGCGGCGAGAAGACGCCCAGATCTTCCACCAGCTGGGTCGAGTCGGTCGCCATCAGGCGGATCTTTTCCTTCGGACGCATGGTGCCGTTCACCACGCGCACCAGCATCACCACGCCGACGTAGGCGTCGTACCAGGAGTCGATGATCAGGGCCTGCAGCGGCGCTTCCGGATCGCCCTTGGGCGGCTGCACCTTGGCGATGATCGATTCCAGCACGTCTTCCACGCCCAGGCCGGTCTTGGCCGAGCATTGCACGGCGTCGCCCGCCTCGATGCCGATCACGTCTTCGATTTCGGCGATGGCGGTGGGCGGGTCGGCGTTCGGCAAGTCGATCTTGTTCAGCACCGGCACCACTTCCACGCCCAGGTCGAGCGCGGTGTAGCAGTTGGCCACGGTCTGCGCTTCCACGCCCTGCGAGGCGTCGACCACCAGCAGCGCGCCTTCGCAGGCCGACAGCGAGCGGCTCACCTCATAGGAGAAGTCGACGTGGCCTGGGGTGTCGATCAGGTTCAGGTTGTAGATCTGGCCGTCGCGCGCCTTGTACTTCAGCGCTGCCGTCTGGGCCTTGATGGTAATGCCGCGCTCGCGCTCCAGATCCATGGAATCGAGCACCTGAGCTTCCATCTCGCGGTCCGAAAGGCCGCCGCACAGCTGGATGATGCGGTCTGCCAGCGTGGACTTGCCATGGTCAATGTGGGCGATGATGGAAAAATTGCGTATGTTGTTCATTAATTTCAAAACGTATTGGGACGACAGCTATACAAAAAAAGCGCTCCAGGCCGGGCGAGGATGCCCTGCCGAACGCCTTTTGGAAACCGAATCTGAGTCTAAGCCATTCATTTTACCGGATTTCAGAGGGGAAATCCGGATTTCTGACGCAGCGCAGCGACAAAAATGCTTTTTAGCCAATAATTTGCGCCGCGGCGCGGCCGCCAGACCGCCACAACGCCGCGTCAGGCGGCCAGAATGGCGCGCACTTTTGCTTCGTCGAGGAAATAATGGCAGATTTCGGGTTGGTCGAGGCCGGCGAACAGCACCGGCACCAGCTCGTCGAAACGGGCCACCAGGGCCTCGTCGGCATCGACGTCGATCACCTCGACGGTGAATGGGTATTGCGGGGTTTGCAGGGCATTCAAGGCGTCCAGCATGTCCTGGCACAGATGGCAATAGCTGCGGGAGTAGAGGGTAAAGTGCATGGCCGCCATGATAGCAGGCGGCCATGCCCTGCGCGAGGGCGCCGGCCGGCGCCCTACCCTCCCGTGCTTACTTGGCGCTCGGACGCAGCGACACGAATTGCGCCGTATCGCCGCGGCGCACCAGCACCACGCTGGCCTTTTTCGGGTCGAGCTTGGCGACGGCGGCGTTGAACTGCTTGGCATCGACGATTTCCGCATTGTTCAGCTGCAGCAGGATATCGCCTTCGCGCAGGCCGGCGCGGGCCGCCACGCCTTCGGCGCCATCGACCACCACGCCGCCGCCCACGCCCAGCTCGCGCTTCTGCGCAGCCGTCAAGTCGCTGACCTTGAAGCCCAGGGCATTCGCCGGGCTGTCGGCCGGCGCCTTGCTGCGCTCGCCGCCCTTGGCCGTTTTCTCGCCCTGCTGCTCTTCCACCACCACCGGCAGATCGACGGCGGCGCCCTTGCGCCAGACCGTGATGATGGCCTTGCTGCCGATGGCCGAGCCGCCCACCAGGCGCGGCAGGTCGGAGGAACGGGCGATGTCGGCGCCGTTGAACTTCAGAATGATGTCGCCCGCCTTCAGGCCGGCCTTGTCGGCCGGGCCGCCCGGCATCACCTGGGCCACTTCGGCGCCGCGCGTGCCGCTCTTCAAGCCCAGCGATTCGGCCACTTCCTTGCTCAGTTCGCTGATCTGCACGCCGATGCGGCCGCGCGTCACCTTGCCGGTTTTCTTGAGCTGGTCGGCCACGCGCATGGCCTCGTCGATCGGCACGGCAAAGGAAATGCCGTTATAGCCGCCCGACAAGGTAGCAATTTGCGAGTTAATACCGATCACCTCGCCGCGCATATTGATCAGCGGGCCGCCCGAGTTGCCGGGATTGACCGCCACATCGCTCTGGATCAGGGGTAGGTATTCGCCGGTGTCGCGCGCCTTGGCCGAGATGATGCCCGAGGTTACGGTGTTTTCCAGGTTGAAGGGCGAGCCGATGGCGATCACCCATTCGCCGACGCGGATCTTGTTGGAGTCGCCGATGGTCAGGCTGGGCAGCTTGGCGCCTTCGATCTTCAGCACGGCGACGTCGGTGCTGGCATCGGCGCCCAGCACCTTGGCCTTGAACTCGCGCTTGTCGGTCATGGTCACGTACACCTCGTCGGCGCCATCGACCACGTGGGCATTGGTCAGCACATAGCCGTCCTGGGAAATGATGAAGCCGGAGCCGACGCCGCGCTGCACTTCCTCTTCCTGCGGCGCCGAGCGGCCGCGGCGCGGGGCCTGGCCGCCGCGCGGGGTGGGCGCTGCGCCGCCGAAGAAGCGGCGCAGGAAGTCCTGCATTTCCTCTTCGCCCGGCGCGCCCTGGCGCATGCGCAGGCGCTCGGTGGTGCGGATATTCACCACGGCCGGGCCGACCTTGTCGACCAGCTCGGTGAAATCGGGCAGGCCGGCCACCGCCGGCGCGGCCATGGCCGGCGCCAATCCCGTCACGGCGGGGGCAAACAATACACCGGCGCCCAGGACCAGCGCCGACAGCGTTTTACTACCAGTAGAGAAGGTGGTTTTTTTCATGGGAGTGTTCGTGTTTTGTATTGGATCGTAGGGCTTGGCAACGTTGGCAAAGCCAACACATGGTAAGCGAAAACCTGCGTTGCCGCATGCACAAGATGTTGCAGGAAGTAAGAATTTCAAGAGGGAGCGCGGCGCGCTTCAGGCCGGCTTAAGGCAGGGTGGCGGCCGGCGCCGCGCCATCGTCTTCGATGGACGGCGCCGCGGCACCAGCCGGACCGGCGGCCGGCGCCCGGCCAGCCGCGGCGGGCAGCTCCGCGGCGCTGGCGGCCAGGGCGGGACCGGCGCCCTCCTCGCGGGCGACCTCAGCGGCCACAGCCAGCCGCAGGCGGGCGGCCAGGGCAGCGCCGGCGCCCTCGTCCAAGGCGGCGCCGGCGCGCAACTGGTCACCGATCAGGTGATAGGCATGCCAGGCGGCACGACCCTCGTCCGCCGTCAAGGCCGCCAGCGCCAACTCGCGGTCGGCATCGGCCAGCTCGCCGTCCATCAGCGCCGAGATATGTTCCAGCAATTGCGTCGATTTCTTCATGGCCTGGCCACCGTCTTCCTGCCCGCAAGCGGACCCGTCCTTACAGTCTCATTCCCTCACCAGCGCCTGTCAACTGGCTTGTCGAGCAAAGGCCGCAGGCGCGCCGCGATCGCCTCGCGCGCGCGGAAGATGCGGCTGCGCACGGTGCCGATGGGGCAGGCCATGATGTCCGAGATTTCCTCATAACTCAGTCCCTCGATCTCGCGCAGCACGATGGCGGTGCGCAATTCCAGCGGCAAGGCATCCATGGCCTCGTTCACGGTGGCCGCGATCTGCTTGCTGGCGAGCATGGATTCGGGCGTATTGATGTCGCGCAAATGCTCGCCCTCGCCATTCTCGGCCGACAGCAGCGCCGCCTCGCCCGCCAGCGGCGCGCGGCGCCCCTGGCTCAGCAGGAAGTTCTTCGCCGTGTTGATGCCGATCCGGTACAGCCAGGTATAAAACGCGGAATCGCCGCGAAAATGGCGCAAGCCGCGATACGCCTTGATGAAGGATTCCTGCACCACATCCTCGGCCTCGTTCTGGTCGCGCAAGATGCGCGAGATCAGGCGCATCAGGCGGCGCTGATGGCGCGCGACAAGCATATCGAACGCCTGCCTGTCGCCGGCCTGAACCCGCTCGACCAGCAACTGGTCGCACTCCCGTTCCGTCGTCACGCCCTCGTCCTCGATGGCCGGCAAGCCTTGGCGCTCCTATGCTATAGAGCCAAGGCGCCGCGAATTGGTTCGCAGATCCTGTTTCTTTTTTTCAGCGTCCTCAGGCCGCCATGGCGCGCAAGGCCAGGGCCAGCGCGCGCCATTCGGCCGGCGCCACGCTGTCCGGCAGCAGCGCCAGGCAGCGCCGCCGCCCCGCCCCCTCCTCCAGCCGCAGCAGCATCAAACCGGGCCAGAGCAGCGTGCCCGGCATTAACCGCAGCGGCGCCCCCGGCGCGCCGTCTATCCCCTGGTATACCGTCAGCCGCAACTGCCCGACAGCGGAAATATCAATGCGCCATACCTTGACTTCGCGCGCTTGCCAGCTCAGCCCCGCGCAGGCGAGGCAAAGCAGGATGGGGCGCCCCAGCAACAGGCCGGCCGCCAGCGCCGCGGCGCACATGGCCGCCTGCAGCCAGCGCAAGACGGGCGACGGCCGCACGATGGCCGTGGTGGCAATCGACATGGCAATTCCGCAAAAAAAGCAGTGGGTTGGGATACAGAGAGCGCCGGCCAGACTGCCGGGCTTAAGCGGCGCCAGCAGGACGCTGGCGCCGTTTCAGCGCTCACTCCGGTTCGACCGGGGCGAGGCGCTTTGGTTCACGCTTTAGTTCAAACTTTACCGAACAGCAGGCTGCCGTTGGTGCCGCCGAAGCCGAAGGAGTTCTTCAGCGCATAGTCGATCTTCATTTCGCGCGCCACATTGGCGCAGAAGTCCAGATCGCAGGCGGGGTCCTGGTTGAACAGGTTGATGGTCGGCGGCGCCACCTGGTGGTGGATGGCCAGCACCGTGAACACCGCTTCCAGGCCACCGGCGCCGCCCAGCAAGTGGCCGGTCATCGATTTGGTGGAGCTGATCACGAGGTTCTTGGCGTGTGCGCCGAAGGTGCGCTTGATGCCCACCACTTCGGCCGCATCGCCCAGCGGGGTCGACGTGCCGTGCGCGTTGACATAGTGCACCTGGTCCGGATTGACGCCGGCGTTTTTCAGCGCGTTGAGCGCCGATTTGCTGCCGCCGCTGCCGTCTTCCAGTGGCGACGTCATGTGGTAAGCGTCGGCGCTCATGCCGAAACCGTGCAGCTCCGCGTAAATCGTGGCGCCGCGCGCTTTCGCATGCTCGTATTCTTCCAGCACCATGACGCCGGCGCCTTCGCCCAGCACGAAGCCGTCGCGGTCCTTGTCCCATGGGCGGGAGGCGGTGGCCGGGTCGTCGTTGCGCGCGGACAGGGCACGGGCCGAGGCGAAACCGCCCAGACCCAGTGGCGACACGGTCGATTCCGCGCCGCCGGCAACCATGATGTCGGCGTCGCCGTATTCGATCAGGCGGGCCGCCGCGCCGATGCAGTGCAGGCCGGTGGTGCAGGCCGTCACGATGGCGAGATTCGGGCCGCGCATGCCGTACTTGATCGACAGGTCGCCGGAAATCATATTAATAATCGAGGCCGGCACGAAGAAAGGCGAGATACGGCGCGGACCGCGCTTGTCGTAATCTTCCTTGGTTTCTTCGATCATCGGCAGGCCGCCGATGCCGGAACCGATGATCACGCCGATGCGATCGGCGTTCTCTTCGGTGACGACCAGACCGGAATCCTGGATCGCCTGGATGCCAGCCGCCATGCCGTAGTGGATAAAGGTATCCATGTGGCGGGCTTCCTTGGCGGGGATGTAATCCTCGACATTGAAGCCTTTGACTTCACCTGCGAAGTGAGTCGAGAAAGGCGATGCATCAAACTTGGTGATGTTAGCGATCCCGGACTTCCCCTCGGTGATTGCGCTCCACGCGTCGGCAATAGTATTGCCGACCGGGGATACGCAGCCGAGGCCGGTAACCACTACACGACGGTTTTTGGAACTCAAGCGATTCTCCTGGAGTCGATCGGGGTGTTGCTTAGGCCTTCACGTGCGCGGTAGCGTAGTCGATAGCTTGCTGCACGGTGGTGATTTTCTCGGCCTGTTCGTCAGGGATTTCCATTTCGAACTCGTCTTCCAGTGCCATTACCAGCTCAACGGTGTCGAGGGAATCGGCGCCCAGATCGTCAACGAAGGACGATTCGTTTTTGATGTCTGCTTCAGCGACGCCCAGTTGCTCAGCGACGATTTTCTTAACGCGTTGTTCGATATCCGACATGTTATGGCTCCATTATGTGTGTTACGGAAAGCGCGCATTTTATCAGGTTTGCGCGCCGAAAAACTAATTTCGGCTTGCGATACTATTTCCACCGAAATTACTGCTAAAAGACGGGAACGTGCGGCGAAAACACCGCCCAAACCCCATCAATTCATATACATGCCGCCGTTCACGTGCAGGGTGGCGCCCGTGATGTAGGCGGCTTGCGGCGAGGCCAGGAAGGCCACGGCGGCGGCGATGTCTTCCGGCTTGCCCAGACGGCCCAATGGGATCTGGGTCAGCAGGGCGGCGTGCTGCTCTTCGCCCAGCACCTTGGTCATATCGGTATCGATAAAGCCGGGGGCGATGCTGTTGACGGTGATATTGCGGCTGCCGATCTCGCGCGCCAGCGCGCGGCCCATGCCTTCCACGCCGGCCTTGGCCGCCGCGTAATTCATCTGGCCCGGGTTGCCGGACGAGGCCACCACCGAAGTGATGTTAATAATACGCCCGGTTTTGGCTTTCATCATCCCGCGCAGCACGGCGCGCGACAGGCGGCCCACGGCGCTCAGGTTGGTGGCGATCACGCTGTCCCACTCTTCATCCTTCATGCGCATGGCCAGCTGGTCCTGGGTGATGCCGGCATTGTTGACCAGGATGCCGACGGCGCCCCAGTTCTTGCCGATTTCATCGATGACGGCGGCGCAGCGCTCCGGGTCGGTCACATTCAGCACCATGCCCTGGCCCGCCTGCGCGCCGATCTCGGCCAGGTAGGCGGAGATGGCTTGCGCGCCGGCTTCGGTGGTGGCGGTGCCGATCACGCGCGCGCCCTGCTTGGCCAGCTCTTGCGCGATGGCCTTGCCGATGCCGCGCGATGCGCCCGTTACCAGCGCGATTTGATTGGACAGATTCATTCGGTCTCCTCGATTGATTATTTGAGTGCGGCCAACAGGCGTTCCAGCGACGCCTGGTCGGTGATGGCGTCGCCCGCCAGTGCGGCGTCGATGCGCTTGGTCAAGCCCATCAGCACCTTGCCCGGACCGCATTCGACCACATTGACGATGCCGTCGGCCGCCACCTTCTGCATGCTTTCCACCCAGCGCACCGGGCTGGCGGCCTGGCGCACCAAGGCATCCTTGATGCTGGCTGGATCGTTGAGCACGGCCACGTCGACGTTATTGATCAGCGCGATCTGCGGTGCGTTGAAATGGATATCGGCCATGTATTCGCGCAGGCGGTCGGAAGCCGGCTTCAGCAGCGAAGAATGGAAAGGCGCCGATACCGGCAGCTTCATGGCGCGCTTGGCGCCCTTGGCCTTGGCGATCTCGCAGGCGCGCTCGACGGCGCCAGTATGGCCGGCGATCACCACTTGCGCGGGGGCGTTGAAGTTGACTGGCTCCACCACTTGCGCGGCATCGGCCGCGGCGGCTTCGGCGCAGGCGGCGCGCACCTCGTCGTCGCCCAGGCCGAGCACGACAGCCATGGCGCCCTGCCCCACCGGCACGGCTTCCTGCATGGCCTGGGCGCGGAAGCGCACCAGCGGCACGGCGTCCTTGAAAGCGATCACGCCCGCGGCCACCAGGGCCGAGTATTCGCCCAGGCTGTGGCCCGCGACCACGCTGGGCACGGCGCCGCCGGCGGCGATCCAGGCGCGGTAGACGGCGACGGCGGCCGTCAGCATCACGGGCTGGGTATTGGTGGTCAGGTCCAGCTCTTCTTTCGGACCTTCGGCCATCAGCTTGCCGAGGTCGAACTGCAGGGCATCCGATGCTTCCGCGATGGTCTGCGCCACCACCGGATTGCCGGCAAAGCCTTCCATCATGGCGACGGCTTGCGAACCCTGGCCGGGGAATACAAATGCAAATTTACTCATCTATCTGTCTCGTTATCTTGAAAAAGCAACCGGGGCATTCTAGGGGACGGCGACAGGCCTGCCCCCGGGCCTTTTCCGGTTTGCCTCTAGAACACTAATTCTAAAAAGGCGTTAATTTTACACGCTAAAACCAGGTAAACCATTACATTTCGGCCAACTTCAGCATGTGATTAATCCGCATATTCACATGCGCGCCAGCACGGCGCCCCAGGTAAAGCCGCCGCCCACGCCTTCCATCATCACCACATCGCCCGGCTTGATGCGGCCATCGCGCACGGCGGTATCGAGCGCCAGCGGTATCGAAGCGGCCGACGTATTGCCATGCTGGTCGACGGTGACCACCATTTTCTCCAGCGGCAGGCCGAGCTTTTTCGCGGTGCCGTTCATGATGCGGATATTCGCCTGGTGCGGAATCAGCCAGTCGATCTGTTCGGACGTCATGCCGGCGTGTTCCAGCGCTTCGTGCGCCACCTTCTCCAGCACGGTCACAGCCAGCTTGAAGACAGCCTGGCCATCCATGTACAGGAAGGCGCTGCCGGCCAGTGCGCCGTTGCTCACATGACCGGAGACGCTCAGGATGTCGGCATGGCGGCCATCGGCATGCAGCTTGGTGGCCAGCACGCCCGGCTCCTGCGAAGCGCTCATCACCACAGCGCCGGCGCCGTCGCCGAACAGGACGCAGGTGGTGCGGTCTTCGAAATTCAGGATGCGCGAGAACACTTCGGCGCCGATCACCAGCACATTCTTGTGCGCGCCCGACTTGATGAAGCTGTCGGCCGTGGACATGGCGTAGACGAAGCCGCTGCACACGGCTTGCACGTCGACCGCCGCGCTGGTATTGGTCATGCCCAGCTTGCGCTGCACGATGCAGGCGGTGCTGGGGAAGCTGCCGAAGAAGTCCGGGGTCGAGCTGGCGACGATGATCAGGTCGATATCGTCGGGCTGCAGCTGGGCCATGTCGAGGGCGCGCCGCGCCGCCAGCACGGCCAGGTCGGAAGCGTTCTGCTCCGGCTCGGCAAAATGGCGCGCCGAGATGCCGCTGCGCGACACGATCCACTCGTCCGACGTCTCGATCCCCTTGGCGGCCAGCTGCTCGGCCAGCTCCTGGTTGCTGACACGCTTTTCAGGCAGATAACTGCCGGTGCCGATGATTTTGCTGTACAAGGTCATTCCGTCTCATCCAGTTATAGTTGCGGTCGGTTCTTGTGCCACTTCTGGTTCGCGCGGCATCAATTCGGCGATCATCGTCGACAGGTGTTCCTGCACATCGTTTTTCGCCGCATGGTACGCGCGCCGCAGTGCCCATTCAAAGGCATCCGCTTCCGCCCCGCCATGGCTCTTCAGCACCAGGCCGCGCAAGCCGAGCAGGCTGGCGCCGTTGTAGCGGGAGGGGTTGATACGATTGCTGATGCGGCGCAGCGCGCTGCGCGCGATCAGCGCACCCAGCATGGTCAGCGGGTTGCGCTTGAATTCCGAGGTCAGCACGCCTTTCAGGAAGCGCGCCAGGCCTTCGATGGCCTTCAGCGTGACGTTGCCGACAAAGCCGTCGCACACAACGATGTCGGTGGTGCCCTTGAAGATGTCGTTGCCTTCCACATTGCCGTAGAAGTTCAGCGCGCCGCGTTCGTGGTCGGCCTGCAGCAGTTTGGCGGTCAGCTTGACCACCTCGTTGCCCTTGATGTCTTCGGTGCCGACGTTGAGCAGGCCGATGGTCGGACGCTCGATGCCTTCCATGGCCTGCACCAGCACCGACCCCATGATGGCGAACTGGTGCAGGTGGTGCGGTTCGCAGTCCACATTCGCGCCCAGGTCCAGCATATAGGTCGGGCCGTCCTTCTGGTTCGGGATGATGCTGCAGATGGCAGGGCGGTCGACGCCGGCCATGGTCTTCAGCACATAGCGCGAGACGGCCATCAGGGCCGCGGTGTTGCCGGCGGAAACGCAGGCGTGGCTGCGGCCTTCCTTGACTTGTTCGATGGCCACGCGCATCGAGGAATCCTTCTTGCGGCGCAAGGCGACCTCAAGCGGGTCATCCATCGTGACCTGCTCGGAAGCATGAAGGATGGACAGGCGTGGCTGGGATTCGGCGTGATGCTTTTTCAGTTCCGCGCGGATGACGTCTTCCAGGCCGACCAGGATCAGCTCAGCGTCAGGTTCACGGTTAATGAAGGAGATTGCTGCGGGAATGGTGACCGACGGGCCGTGGTCTCCGCCCATGCAGTCGATGGATATTTTGATTGTCATTGCGGGGCAAAAGGCGTTCCTGAGATGGTTTCAGCGCCTGCGTATTTCAGAATGACGGTTTGCAAAGCTGTTTGCAGCCGGGGAAAAAGAAAAAGCGGCGCCACGTCAGTCACCTGCGTTGCACCGCTTTTGGCTAGGCCGAACAAAAACGTCGATTACTCGTCGTTTTTGGTTTTCAGCACTTTGCGACCACGATAGAAGCCGTTCGGGCTGATGTGGTGACGCAGGTGGGTTTCGCCCGTGGTTGGCTCGACTGCCAGGTTAGGGGCAACCAGGAAATCGTGCGAACGGTGCATACCGCGCTTCGAAGGGGACTTCTTGTTCTGTTGAACTGCCATGATGACTCCTAATACTAAAGTTCTAAGATTTTAACACATTCGACCGGCATTACTAACATGCGAATCGAGTATCCCTGCGGCCGGACAGGCCGACATCGTCAACTGCTTTTACTACCTCTACTACACAATGCCAATACTCGATTACTACACGCGTTTTGACACGTTCTTCACTTACTGCTTTGTTCTTTATTTCTTCAGGCTCTGCAAGCCTGCAAAGGGGGACGGCTTCTCGCTGCGCGCTTTCTCCAGCAGCGCGGCGTCGGGACACTGTTCGTGCTTCGGCGCTTGCGGCAGGGCCAGCAGCGCCTCGTCTTCCACCAGGTCCATCAGCTTCATATCACGGGTGCCTACCACCACGTCGATCGACTCGTCGTCGATGATTTCTTCGATCTCGTCGGCGTGCGCATCGTCTTTACCGAACATCAGCAGCGTCGAGGAATCGATTGCATGGCCAAACGGAGTCAGGCAGCGCTGGCAATTCAATTGCACCGTGCCGCTCACGCTGAGCCGCATCTGCGGGAAACCCTGCTTGCTCGTGCTGCCTTCCGCCTTCCAGGTGATGGAACCGGAGTTATCGGCGCATTCCTTGCTCAAGCGGGTCATTTCAGCCACGGGCATCACGCCCTCACGCAAGCTGTTGGTCCGACAAAATTCAAAGGCGTCGATCACAAAAGCGTCCATGTACTAAAATTCCCTTGGAAAACCTGCGATAATAACAGGGTTTTCGCCGCCGCGTCAAAGACTTGCGCGATTTTTCGCGCGTTTGTCGGCCATTCGTCCACGGCGCACAGAGCATATAACAATTCCCGCCCCGGAGCCAGAAAAAAATATTTCCATGAACTCAACAAGCAACGCCCCCACCCTGATTCTTGCTTCCAGCTCAGCATACCGGCGCGAACTCTTGTCCCGGCTGCAAATACCGTTCTCGGTCGACGTGCCCGACATCGATGAAAGCCCCCGGCCCGGCGAGACGCCCGCGGCCACCGCCCTGCGCCTGGCACGCGAAAAAGCCGCCGCCGTCGCCGCCCGCCACCCGGGCGCGCTGGTGATCGGCTCCGACCAGGTCGCCACGCTGGACCAGGAGCAGATCGGCAAGCCCGGCAACCATGCGAACGCCCTGGCCCAGCTGCAGAAAATGCGCGGCCGCGAAGTGGTCTTCCATACCGCGCTCTGCCTGTGGGATGGGCGCGACGGCAGCGCCCAGGTGGCAGATATCCAGACCGTCGTCCAGTTCCGCGACCTGCCCGATGCCGAGCTCGATGCCTATCTGCGCATCGAACAGCCTTACGATTGCGCCGGCAGCGCGAAAAACGAGGCGCTCGGCATCGCCATCCTCGAACGCATCGATGCCAGCGACCCGACCGCCCTCACCGGCCTGCCGCTGATCGCCCTGAGCGGCATGCTGCGCGCCGCCGGCGTTTCCTTCTTCACCACCAAATAAACACCATGCCCGGCACTCTTTATCTGATCCCCAACACCCTGGGCGAAACCGAAGCGCTCTCCCACGTCATCCCCGAGCAGGTGCAAGCCCTGACGGCCAGCCTCGGCTATTTCGTCGCCGAGAACGCCAAGACGGCGCGCGCCTTCCTGAAACTGGTCAACGCCCGGCATCCGCTGGCGCGCCCGCTGCAGGAAATCCGCATCGAGGAATTGAATGTGAACACGCCGGCGCAAGCCCTGGCCGCCCTGCTGGCGCCGCTCCAGGCCGGCCAGGACGCCGGCCTGCTGTCGGAAGCGGGCGTGCCCGCCGTGGCCGATCCCGGCGCCGACCTGGTGCGCCTGGCGCACCAGCACGGCATTCCGGTGCGGCCGCTGGTCGGTCCCTCCTCGCTGCTGCTGTCCATCATGGCCAGCGGCCTGAACGGCCAAAGCTTCGCCTTCAACGGCTATCTGCCCACCGACGCGGCGGCGCGCGCCAAGCGCCTGAAGGAACTGGAAGCGCGCTCGCGCCAGGACAAGCAAACCCAGCTCTTCATCGAAACGCCCTACCGCAACGCCGCCATGCTGGACGCCCTGCTCGCCAGCTGCGCCGGCAGCACCCTGATCTGCGTCGCCACCGACATCAGCCTGCCGTCGGAAAGCATCCGCACGCAAAGCAGCGCCCAGTGGAAGGCCCAGCTCGCCGCCGGCAAGACGCCGGACTTCCATAAGAAGCCCACGGTCTTCCTCTTGCTGGCCCAGTAAACACCGGGAACGAAGGGGGACGCCGGGTCCGCGTTGCCACTGGACCCGGCACGCCAGTTGCCGGCTATTGCACGCCGTGGGTGTATTCGCTGACCCAGTCGCAGGCGGCCAGCTGGATGGCATAGAGTTCGGAGGGCGCCAGCTCCAGCTGGTGCAGGATGCGGGTCAGCTCCGGCCCCTCGGTGGCGCATTCGATCAGCTCGATCAGCGACAGCATCCGGCCATAGTCGCCCTGGCGGTGCAGCAAGGCGTCGCGCACCTCGTCCAGCACGTTCACGCTTTGCAGGATTTCGCCCATGCGCACCGAAAACAGCGCATCCATCAGCGACATGATGCCGACCGTGAAGCCGATATCGGCGCCGATGCGCTGCTCCGGCCGCAGATGCTCCATCATCAGTTCCATGGTCTTGCCGCGCGTGGTCGCCATCTGCAACAGCGGCGAATCGAATTCGGGCACCTGCCCGGTCTTCACATACAGCAGGATCTGCAGCCAGCGCTGCAACTGGCGCCGCCCCAGCACGATCAGCGCATGGCCCACGGAATTGATGCGGAAGCGCGCGCCCACGGCCGGCGTATTCACCAGGCGCAGCAGATTCAGGGTGATCAGGGGGTCGTGCTTGACGCTGCGCTCGATCTCGCGCTGGTCGGCGTCGGTATTCAGCAAGTCCAGCAAATGCATGATGGCCAGCTGGGACGGGGCGATTTTCTTGCCGCTCAGGATCACGGGCCGCGCAAAATAATAGCCCTGGAAATATTCGAAGCCCAGGTCCATGCAGCGCTGGAATTCCTCCACCGTTTCGACCTTCTCGGCCAGCAGCTTCTGGCGCGGATTGCGCAGCGCGCGCGCCAGCGTGTCGAGCGCGCTGCCGCCGGTCTGGCGGATATCGATCTTGATCACGTCCATCAGCGGCTGCAAAAGCTGCAGGCTGGCCGATTCGGCCACCACATCGTCCAGCGCGAACTTGAAGCCGGCCGCCTTCAGTTCCTGGATGCGGGCCAGCACCTCGGGCGTGGCCTCGACCGATTCCAGCACTTCGAGAATGACCTTGTCGGTCGGCAAAAAGCGGATGAAGTCGCTCATCAGAGCAACGGTGTCGACATTGACGAAGGCCAGCTGGTCGCCCACCACCTGGCCCATGCCCAGTTCGGAAGCGTGGGCGATGACCGAGGCCGTGGCGGACACGCCATCCTGCACATTGGCCTCGCTGCATTCGGCATTACGAAACAGCAGCTCGTAAGCGACGAGGCGCTGTTTGCGGTTGAGGATAGGTTGACGGGCCAGAAAAAACTGATTCGCGTACGGCATGGGTACGGCGTCTTTTTCTAATGCGATTGTCATGAGCAGCCCCCACTGCTTGCCATCGTATATAGATCAGAATATACGCCTTAATTCAGCCGTGACAACAGTTTTTATAGCGAGCATCACGCCGAACGCGCGCCGCCTTTGCGGCCTGTGGCCGCTTCGCCACTCTCCAGCGTGAATTTGGCGCCGGCGTCGCGTCCCAGCACTTTCACCAGATAGGGCATGACCTGCTTCAGCATCGGCTCCAGCGTGTACGGCGGATTGACGATGAACATGCCGCTGGTGTGCAGGGCGATGCCGTCCGGGCCGGGCGTGGACACGCACAGCGTCACGTTGAGCCAGCTGGCGGCCGGCAGATGCTTCATGCGCTCGGCGAAATTGCGCGCCTCGATGCGCTGCAGCAGCGGATACCAGACCGCGTACGTGCCGCCCGGGAAGCGCTTGAGCGCCTCGTTGAGCATGTCCATCACCTTGCGGTAGTCCTGCTTGTCCTCATACGGCGGGTCGCACAGCACCAGGGCGCGGCGCGACGGCGGCGGCAGCAGCGCCTTCAGGCCGATGAAGCCATCGGCGCGGTTGACGATCACGCGCTTGCCGCGCGTGGCGGGGCGCTTGCCCTGGGCCGCCGCGTGCTGTTCCAGCTTGCGGAAATTCTCGTCCAGCAGCTTGGCATCGGCCGGATGCAACTCGAACAGGCGCAGACGGTCCTGCTCGCGGGCCACGATGTCGGCGCAGTAAGGCGAGCCCGGGTAGTAGCGCATCTTGCCGCTCGGGTTCATGTCCTTGATGACCTGCACGTACTCGGCCAGCGGCGCCGGCAGGTCGTCGCGCTCCCACAGCGGCGCGATGCCGGTTTCGAATTCGGCGGTCTTGGTGGCCTGGGCGCTGTCGAGGGCATACACGCCCGCGCCGGCATGGGTGTCGATATAGCTGTAAGCGACATCTTTCTGATTCAGGTACTTCAAGAGCTGGATCAGGACAAAGTGCTTCAAGACATCGGCGTGATTCCCGGCGTGGAAGGCGTGGCGGTAACTGAACATCGTGGTGATTCCTGTAAGTATGACCCCGCATTATCCCAGAGAACGCCCGGCGCGCCAAAAGCTGCATGTCCGGCGCATGCAAAAAAGGCCGCGGCGGGACGGCATCCCGCTGCGGCCAGCGCCTTGGAATCAGGCGAACTTCACGCAAAAACCAGGTTTTCCACCCGCGGGCTTAAGCCACTTTCTGGGTGTCGAAGAACTGTTCGTCCTCGGTCGAACCGTGCAGGGCCGTGGTCGAGCTCTGGCCTTGCTGGATGGTCTGGGTCACGGCGTCGAAATAACCGGTACCGACTTCGCGCTGGTGCTTGACGGCGGTGAAGCCTTTTTCGGCGGCGGCGAATTCGGCTTCCTGCAGTTCCACGAAGGCCGACATCTGGCGGCGCGCATAGCCGTGGGCCAGGTTGAACATGCCGTAGTTCAGGGCGTGGAAGCCGGCCAGGGTGATGAACTGGAACTTGTAACCCATGGCGCCCAGCTCTTTCTGGAACTTGGCGATGGTGGCGTCGTCCAGGTTTTTCTTCCAGTTGAACGAAGGCGAGCAGTTATAGGCCAGCATCTTGCCGGGGAACTTGGCGTGCACGGCTTCGGCGAACTGTTTGGCGAAAGCCAGGTCCGGCTTGCCGGTTTCGCACCACACCAGATCGGCGTACGGCGCGTAAGCCAGGGCGCGCGAGATCGACTGGTCGATGCCCGGACGCACTTTGTAGAAGCCTTCCACGGTGCGCTCGCCGGTGCAGAAAGGACGGTCGTTTTCGTCCACGTCCGAGGTCAGCAGGTCGGCCGCTTCGGCGTCGGTACGGGCGATGACCAGGGTCGAAGTGCCCATCACGTCCGCAGCCAGCCGGGCGGCGGTCAGTTTTTCCACGGCTTCGCGCGATGGCACCAGCACCTTGCCGCCCATGTGACCGCATTTTTTCACCGAGGCCAGCTGGTCTTCGAAGTGCACGCCCGAGGCGCCCGCTTCGATCATGGACTTCATCAGTTCGAAGGCGTTCAGCACGCCGCCGAAGCCGGCTTCCGCATCGGCCACGATGGGTGCGAAGAAGTCGATGTCATCCTTGCCTTCGGACCACTGGATCTGGTCGGCGCGCTGGAAGGTATTGTTGATGCGCTTGACCACCATCGGCACCGAGTTGGCTGGATACAGCGACTGGTCGGGATACATTTCACCGGCCAGGTTGGCGTCGCCCGCCACCTGCCAGCCCGACAGATAGATCGCTTTCAGGCCGGCCTTGACTTGCTGCATGGCCTGGTTGCCGGTCAGCGCGCCCAGGGCGTTGACGAAAGGCTCGTTGTTCACCAGGTTCCACAGTTTTTCCGCACCCTTCTTGGCGATGGTGTGTTCGATTTGCAGGGAACCGCGCAGACGCACCACATCGTCGGCGGTATAGGCACGCTTGATGCCTTTCCAGCGCGGATTGGTGTCCCATTCTTTTTGCAGTTCTGCCACTTGCTGTTCACGAGTTGCCATGGTGCTCTCCTATTGACTGACTAAACAAAAAACGAAATCCGTTAGAAACATCATAGGACGATTTGTTCAGCGCAACAATGGTCTTATATAAGACATATGAGCAAATTTTATTCCTTAAGTTTCAATGACTTAATTTTCATTTCCCATGATACGGAAAGACATTTCTCAGAATGAGAGCAAATAATGTGCTTGCGCAGCAGCACTTTCCGCATTATGAAATTACCTTTTCGCAGCGTGAAAAATGCCCGAATTTCAGGCGGGATTTTCCAGCCCAATATGCAAAATGCCCCGGCTGTCGGGGCATTTTTCGGCAAGGCGCTGTCCGGCAGCGCTTGGGGACGGCAATCAGGCGAGTTTTTGTTGCGCCACAAGCACACCATCGGCATCGGCATAGATCCAGTCGCCCGGATTCACCGGCACGCCGCAGATCTGCACCCGCACATTGCGCTCGCCCGCGCCCTTTTTCACGCTGCGGCGCGGATGGGTGCCCAGGGCGCGCACGCCGATTTCACAGGAATTGACTTCCTCGCTGTCGCGCACGCAGCCATCGACGATGATGCCGGCCCAGCCGTTATCCTGGGCCAGCAGCGCCAGCTGGCCGCCCACCAGGGCGCAGCGCAGGCTGCCGCCGCCATCGACCACCAGCACATTGCCATTGCCCTGGGTTTCCAGCATGGCGCGCACCAGGGCGTTGTCCTCGAACACCTTGAGCGTGGTGACGCGGCCGCTGAAGCGGACGCGCTTGCCGAAATGGCGGAAGGAAGGCGGCAGCACGGCCAGGCGGCCATCCTCCAGCAAGGGGATGTTGTCGTCACACAGGTCGGTGGTTGCGAAGCTCATGGTTTATCCTGCAAGCGTTATCAAAATGCTGATAATTTTAAGCATTTTTGAGCTGCATGGCACGGGTATTTCCACCCACGCCGACCGCCGTCGCGATCGCCAGCGCCTGGAACAGCGCGATGCACAGGAAAACCCAGGACGGCCGGTTGGCGTCCATCAGCGCGCCGAACAGCAGCGGACCGATGGCCAGGCCGCTGTCCAGGCCCGAATACACCACGCCATACACGCGGCCGGTGGCGTTCTTCGGCGCCGCGGCGCGTATCATCAGGTCGCGCGACGGCCCGGCCACGCCGGAGAAGAAACCGATCAGGCCCATCATCGCAAACGCCGTCCAGGCCGGCACCAGGGCCAGCGACAGCAGCACGGCCAGCAGCGCCGCCAAGGCGAAGGCGATGGCGATATTGCGGTCGTGGTCCTTGCTGCGCGCGCCGACAAAGCCGCCCAGCAGCATGCCGCCGGCCGAAGCCAGCATATACGCGGTATAAGCGCTGGTCGCCAGCTGCAGCGACATCCCGTACAGCTTGACCAGGCTGGCCGAGGCGAAACTCTGGATGCCGCCCAGGGCGATCGCCGTCAGCAGGAAGAAGGCGAAGCACATCCACACCTGCGGCAAGCGCAGGAAATCCAGCCCCGCCCCTGGCGGCGCATCGGCCTTGGCCTTGACGATGGGGTCGGGGCGCAGCGCATGGCGGTTCAGGAACAGGATGGCCAGCACGCCGAAGGGCAACACGGCCGCCCACAGCAGCGCCGCACGCCAGCTGGCCAGGGCCGCCACCGACGTCAGGAGCAGCGGCGCGGCGGCCCAGCCGATATTGCCGCTGATGCCGTGCACCGAAAAGCCGTGGGCCAGGCGCTGCTTCGACACGCGCTGGTTGAGGATGGTGTAATCGGCCGGGTGGAAGATGCTATTGCCCACGCCCGCCAGCAGCGCGCCCAGCATCAGCATGGTATAGCTGGTGGCGGCCGACAGCGCCAGCGCCGACACGCCCAGCATGGCGACGCCAAAGAACAGCACGCGGCGCGCGCCGACGCGGTCCACCACGAAGCCGGCCAGCGCCTGGCCGATGCCGGAAATGACGAAAAACACCGTCATCAGCAAGCCCAGCTCGGAATACGAGAGATTGAAAGCCGGCTTCAGCCAGGGAAACAGGCCGGCCAGGATCAGGTGGTAGAAATGGGACACGCCGTGCGCCAGGCCGACGAGGCCGATCACGCGCGCATCCTCGCGCAGCACGGCCGTTGATACAGTGGATGTCATAGCTTTCCTTCAAAGATGAACAGTCCACTGCAGTGTATGCAAAATCACATCGCCCGATTTGAGACAAGATGACATAATTTGTCGAATTCCTGCCAACCCTGGATCCGCATGGCCATCACCATCCTCAACAACACCGCCGGCTATCCCAGCTGCTACGATCCCGACGCCGGGCGTCCGGTCACGCTGATCGGGCGCGATCTCCAGACCAATGAATACATGAGCGCCCACAAGCACGAGTGGGGCCAGGTGACGTATGCGCTGGAAGGCGTGCTGCGCGTCACCGCCAACAACAGCAGCTGGATCGTGCCGCCGCAGCGCGCCATCTGGGTTGCGCCCCAGGTGATGCATGAAGTGACGGTGCTGGAGCGCACCCGCCTGCGCCCCGTGCGCGTGCTGGCCGCGCGCGCCCCGTTTGCCGGCGACGAATGCCGCGTGCTCCAGGTCACGCCCCTGCTGCGCGAACTCATCCTCGCGCTGGAACAGATCGGCGACCAGCCCCCGACGCCGCGCTACCGCCTGCTGGCCGAACTGATCCTGGACGAACTGGGCCGCTCCGCCACCCGCCCCATCCGCGTCCCCCTGCCCAGCGACAAACGCCTGAAAGCCCTGTGCGACAGCCTGATGGCCGATCCCGGCGCGCCGCAAACGCTGGAAGCGTGGGCGACCCAGGTCGGCGCCTCCGAGCGCACCCTCGCCCGCCTGTTCGAGCGCGAGCTCGGCCTGAGTTTCGGCCAATGGCGCCAGCAAGTGCGTCTGGCCCACGCCGCCCCCTTGATCGCACGCGGCCTGCCGCTGGCGCAAGTGGCCGAGCAGCTTGGCTACGCCAGCCAATCCGCCTTCTCCGCCATGTTCAAGAAAACCTTCGGCCTCAGCCCCAGCGCCTTCTTCGCCACCCAAGTCTGACCCAGATCAACAAATGCCCGCCCCTGGTGCCAGGCGGGGCCGCCGAGGCACTGCGGCGGGACATTCTTTGCGCCAGATCAAAAAAATGTCCCACCGTGGTGCCAGGCACCAGGGTGGGACATTTGCTGATGCCGATCAAACGCAGGGCGGTTTAATGCGCGCTTTCGAAGGTCAGCTGGCCGTTGCGCTCATCGATGCGGATCTGGTCTTTGGGACCGAACTTGCCTTCGAGGATGTGCTTCGACAGCGGGTTCTCGATCTGCTGCTGGATCGCGCGTTTCAGCGGACGGGCGCCATACACGGGGTCGTAGCCGGCTTCGGCGATCTTTTGCAGGGCTTCCGGCGTGACTTCCAGGCCCATGTCCATGCGCGCCAGACGCTGCTGCAAAATGGCCAGCTGGATCTTGGCGATCGCGCCGATATTCTTGTCGTCGAGGCCGTGGAAGACCACGATTTCGTCGATGCGGTTGATGAACTCGGGACGGAAGTGGGAACGCACTTCGGCCATCACCGACAGCTTGACCACGCCCGGATCGGCATTGTCCATCGACTGGATTTTCTGCGAGCCGAGATTGGAGGTCATGATGATCACGGTGTTCTTGAAATCCACCGTGCGCCCCTGCCCGTCCGTCATGCGGCCGTCGTCCAGCACTTGCAGCAGCACGTTGAAGACGTCGCTGTGCGCCTTTTCCACCTCGTCGAGCAGGATCACGCTATACGGCTTGCGGCGCACGGCCTCGGTCAGGTAGCCGCCTTCGTCGTAGCCGACATAGCCGGGCGGCGCGCCGATCAGGCGGGCCACCGAGTGCTTCTCCATGAATTCGCTCATATCGATGCGGATCAGCGCATCCTCCGTGTCGAACAGGAAGCCGGCCAGGGCCTTGGTCAGCTCGGTCTTGCCGACGCCGGTCGGGCCGAGGAACATGAAGGAGCCATATGGACGGTTCGGGTCGGACAAGCCGGCGCGCGAGCGGCGGATGGCGTCGGCCACGGCATTGATCGCCTCGTCCTGGCCGATCACGCGTTCGTGCAGCTTCTCTTCGATGTGCAGCAGCTTGTCGCGCTCGCCCTGCATCATGCGCGAGACGGGAATGCCGGTGGCGCGCGACACCACTTCGGCGATTTCCTCGGCGCCGACCTGGGTGCGCAGCAGCTTGGGCTTGTCGCCCTGGGAAGGACTGGCCGTTTCGGCCTGCTTCAGCTGCGCTTCGAGCTGGGGCAGCTTGCCGTACTGCAGTTCGGACACGCGCTGCCAGTTGCTGTCGCGCGTGGCCTGCTCCATCTGCTGCTTGATGCGCTCGATCTCTTCCTTGATGTGGGTCGTGCCCTGCACCATGGATTTCTCGGCCTTCAGCACTTCCTCGTAATCGTTGTACTCGCGCTGCAGCTTGGCGATTTCCTCATCGATCAGGTCGAGGCGGCGGCGCGAGGCTTCATCCTTCTCGCGCTTCACGGCTTCCTTCTCGATCTTGAGCTGGATCAGGCGGCGTTCCAGCTTGTCCATGACTTCTGGCTTGGAATCGATTTCGATCTTGATCTTGGACGCGGCTTCGTCGATCAGGTCGATGGCCTTGTCGGGCAGGAAGCGGTCGGTGATGTAGCGGTGCGACAGTTCGGCCGCGGCGATGATGGCAGCGTCCGAAATCTCGACCTTGTGGTGCAGCTCGTACTTGTCCTGCAGGCCGCGCAGGATGGCGATGGTCGCTTCCACGCTTGGCTCGTCGACCAGGATTTTCTGGAAGCGGCGCTCCAGCGCGGCATCCTTCTCGATGTATTTGCGGTATTCGTCCAGCGTAGTCGCGCCCAGGCAATGCAGCTCGCCGCGCGCCAGCGCCGGCTTCAGCATATTGCCGGCGTCCATCGCGCCTTCGGCCTTGCCCGCGCCCACCATGGTGTGCAGCTCGTCGATGAAGACGATGGTCTGGCCTTCGTCCTGCGCCAGTTCCTTCAGCACGGACTTCAGGCGCTCCTCGAACTCGCCGCGGTATTTGGCGCCGGCCAGCAGGGCCGCCATGTCCAGCGACAGCACGCGCTTGCCGCGCAGGGAGTCCGGCACTTCGTTGTTGACGATGCGCTGGGCCAGGCCTTCCACGATGGCGGTCTTGCCCACGCCCGGTTCGCCGATCAGCACGGGGTTGTTCTTGGTACGGCGTTGCAGCACCTGGATGGCGCGGCGGATTTCATCGTCGCGGCCGATCACGGGATCGAGCTTGCCGGCGCGGGCGCGCTCGGTCAGGTCGAGGGTGTATTTTTTCAGGGCTTCGCGCTGGCCTTCGGCTTCCTGCGAGTCGACCTTGCCGCCGCCGCGCACGGTGTCGATGGCCGCTTCCAGCGCCTTGCGCGTCAAGCCGTTTTCGCGCGCGGCACGGCCGGCTTCGGACTTGTCCTCGGTCAGCGCCAGCAGGATCATCTCGCTGGAGATGAACTGGTCGCCGCGCTTTTGCGCTTCCTTGTCGGCCAGATTCAGCACGCCGGCAAACTCGCGGCTCACCTGCACGTCGCCATTGGTGCCGGACACCTTGGGCAGGCGCTCCAGCGCCGATTTCAGGGCATTCGACAAACCGCCCACATTCACGCCCGCGCGCTGCAAGAGCGAGCGCGCCGCGCCGTCGTCCTGGTTCAGCAGGGCCGTCAGCAAGTGGACCGATTCGATATAGGGATTGTCGTTGCCGACGGCCAGGCTTTGGGCGTCGGCCAGGGCTTCCTGAAGCTTGGTGGTGAGTTTGTCTTGGCGCATTTGGCAGTGCTCCTGAATTTATCTTAAGGACAAAATAAGGATGCGCTGCTGGTTTTCAAGACCAGGTTTGTGACGAAAATCACATATTCGGCAGCGCCCACTTCCGCAAAGCCTGATCGTCGCTGACGCGGGCATCGACCCAGCGCGCGCCCTCGGGCGTCTCTTCCTTCTTCCAGAACGGCGCTTCGGTCTTCAGATAGTCGATGATGAATTCGCAAGCGGCAAACGCCTCGCCCCGGTGCGCCGAAGTGACGGCCACCAGCACGATCTGGTCCATGGGCCGGAGCGGGCCGACGCGGTGGATCACCAGCGCCCCATACAGCGGCCAGCGCTGGCGCGCCTGGTCGATGATGGCCTGGATCGATTGCTCGGTCATGCCCGGGTAATGCTCCAGCTCCATGCTGGAGATGGTGGCGCCCTCGTTCAGGTCGCGCACGGTGCCGACAAAGCTGACGATGCCGCCGACGCGGGCGTCGCCGGCGCGCAGCCCGGCCAGTTCGCCGGCCACGTCGAAATCGTCGGTCTGGATTCTTACTTGCAGCATGCTACTTTGGTTCATTTGGCTTCCGCCCCGAGGCGGCGAAACAGTTGCTCGATGCGGGTGGCCGTGCGGTCGTCGGCCAGGGCCGGCATGGCGCACAGCTGCAGGAACTGGGTGGCGTGGCCGTCCGGCTTGTGGCCGGATTTAAGGGAGCTTTGCAGCACCTCGACCTGCATTTTCAGGCGTTCGCGCGCGAATTCCGCGCCGCTGTCGATGCCGGCCCCGATTTCCAGGCGCAGCACTTCTTCCAGCAGGCGCTCGCGGCTGGCTTCCAGCGCGCTCGCATACGCGCCGCGGCCATTGCCGGCGCCCGCTTTCACGCCCGCGTCGAAGCGCTGGCGCAGGGTGCGTTCGAAATCGCCCGGCAAAGGCGGCAAGGCTTGCCAGCGCGCGCTCCAGTCGGCGGCGTCGATCTCGCCCGGCGCGGCGATGGCCGCTTCCAGCGCCTGGGTCAGGCGCAGCTTTTCGCGCATGGCCGTGGTCTGGGCCGCGCTGGCGCGGCGGCGGATGGCGTCGGCGCGCGACTGCAGGGCCGCCACGGCGCTCTTGTAGCGCTGTTCGATCTTCTGCTCGGCGGCGCGCGGCACGCTGCCGCTGGCATGCCAGGCGGCGGCGGCATCGCGCAGGGTTTTGACCATGGCGTTCAGCTGGGCCTTGTCCTCGCCCTCGAAAGTGGCGTTTTCCAGGCTGGCGCAGATGTCTTCGCGCACATGCAGATGGGTACGGCGCTCGGCGTCGGCGGCGTGGGCGTGCTCCTTGCGCTTGGCGAAGATGGCGTCGCAGGCGCTGCGGAAGCGCTGCCACAGCGCCTGTTCGGCCTTGCGTTCCAGCGGCAGCGCCTTGGCGTGCTCCTGCCAGCTTTCCTGCAGACGGCGCAGGGTTTCGATGGTGTTGCGGTCGCTCGGATTGAGCTTGCCGACTTCCTCGACCAATTGCTCGCGGCGCGCCACTTCGATCTTGCGCTGCTCTTCCAGCGGCGCCATCAGCTCGGCCATGGCGGCGGCGAAGGCGGCGTCCAGCTTCTTCTTGTCCTTGCGGTCGATGGTGCCGAGGCGGCTCCAGGCCTGGCGCAGGCGCTGCGAGGACGAGGCCATGGCGCGCCAGTCATAGGTGTGCGGCAGCGTGCCGGGCGCGTCGCCGGCGGCGGCATCGGCCGGCAGCGGCCGCGAAACGCCGCGTGCGATCAGGGCGCTGACCTCGTCGATCAGGGCCTGGGCCTTGGCGGCGTTGGTGTGGCGCTCGTCGGCCAGGTGCTTGAAGTGGGCGGCGGCCGGGGCATAGGCGGCGGTGCAGGCGGCGTCGAATTTCTCCCACAGGCTCTTGGGGGCGGCGCCGGAAACGCTGTCGAGCGCCTTCCAGCGGTCGCGCATGCTGCCCACCTTCTTGGCCAGCTCGCTCATCGGCAAGCCCTGGGCCGGCAATTCCTCCACCGCCTTCACCAGCTCTTCGCGCGAGACATTGCCGCCCCAGCGCGCCCAGTCGCCCAGCCGCTTCAGCTCGGCGCGCACATGGGCCAGACGCTCGGCCTGGGCTTGCGACAGGCGGCCGGTTTTGCTTTCCTTCAAGGTCTTATCATGCTCGGCAGCAATATGGAGCTGGCCTTGCTGCAGGGCCGCTTCCAGCGCATCGACCAGTTCCATGAAGTGGCGGTTGGCTTCCTTGTCGGCCGGCGTGGCTTTATGCTTTTCGCGCGGCGGACGGGCTTCGGCGCCATCCGCCGCACCCTGCGGCGGGTGGGCCGCGTCGCCATCGGCGCCCTCGGCAGCGGGGGCAGGCGGCACGGCGGCGGACGTTTCGCCCGGAGCCGCCGCTGGGCGTGCGTCGCTGCCGGCCGGCGTGCCGGGCGCTGCCGCACCGTGGATGGCAGCAGCGGCTGGCGCTGCCTTCTGCGCCTGGGCCAAGGCCGCTTGCGTCTGCCCCATCGCCTGCTCGAAATCGCTCAGCAGGTGACGCGGCAGGGAGGCGCCTTCGGCGTGCGCCAGATGCGCCGCATGTTCGGCTTGCAAGCGCGCCAGCTGCTCCGTCTGCGCCGCGCGGCCGGCGTCATCGCCCGGGCCGGCTTCCGCGGCCAGGCGGCGCACCGCCGCCAGCGCATCGATCACGGCGCGCTGCAGGCTGACCTGGGCTTCGAGGCGCGCCGCCAGGGCCTGGCGTTCGGCGCCGAAGCGTTCACTCAGCGCGCTGCCGGCGGCAATCACCTGCCATTGGCGGTCGAGATCGGCAACTTGGTTCGGAGTAAGTTTCTCATCCTGCAAGAGTTTTTGCGCCTGGGCGATGCTGGCCTCGGCCTGGCGCTGCTCGGCCTGCTGATGGCGCAAGGCATCCAGGCGGCTCTGCATCAGCTTGGCCACGCGGCGGTCGGTGTTGCGCATGGCTTGCTGCACCTGTTCCAGCAGCGGCTGGGCTTGCACATGTTCGGCGGCAGCCAGGCGCACCTCGGCGAATTCGCTGCGCAGTATCAATTCCACGGCGGCGGCTTCATTGCCGGCCAGCGCCTTGGCTTGCGCGGCCTGTTCGGCCCGGCGCGCCTGCGCTTGCTGGTTGCCCTGTCCCGCACTGTTCCCGGCGGCGACAGACTGTTCGGAGGCTGCGCCCTGCGGTCCAGCAGGCTTGTCGCCCGGCCGTTTGAAAAGGAATTCGAACATGATGAGCTATGGATGGATCAAAACCACCATCATAGCAAAGCGCCGCGCGCCGTGCCCAAGCGGGCATGGATCAGCCGCCGCGGCAAGCGGCGGCTCCCGTTTTTCAGGCGATCAATCGCCGGCGTAACGGCGGACCGGAAGCTGGCGATGGTGGGGACCCAGCTCCGGCGTGGGTAAATCCGTTTCCTGCCCGGCCACACCGTCCAGTCCCGGCACGCCCAGGGCAATGATGGCGGCCGGCCGGCCCAGCGACAGGGGCCGCGCGGCGCGCTCGCGGCGCGCCTCTTCCACTGCGGCTTCGTGCGCCAGCATCTGGTTGGCGATGGCGAACCAGGCATCGCCGCAAATGGCGCGGCGCGCGATGGCAAACAGCTCGCGCTCTTCCTTGTCCAGCCTTTGCAGCAGCGATTCGCAAAAGGTATCGATGGCGGCGCACACCTCGGCCACGCGCTCTTCGCTATCCTCGCCGGCATTGTCCATCTGCGCCTGCATCTGGCGGATGGCCGTCAGCGCATTCTGGTTCAACAGGCTGAGTTCATCGAGCAGCCGGTCGGCCTTTTCGGTGGCCTGGCGCAGCGCTGGAATGAGATACTTTTCAATCTTGCGCCAATGGCAAGCATCGTATAAACGGTTCAGGTTTTCGCAGGCATATTCGAGCTGCGAAAGCGAAAGGCTGCGCTGCAATGTCAGCGTGGACTGCATCTGTTTTTGCAGCGCCAGCAGGCCCATGCGCATACTGGCCTGCTCAACCGACAAGGCAACCAAAGTGTAAGTAGCCGTCAACATCTGTCTTACTCCCTTACATGACACGGGTGACCATACGGAAGTAGAAGTGTAAATAAAGCTGACAACATTGCTTTGACCTAGCGCAAGCGTCTGTTTGAACTGCCGATTCTAGCGCAAATTTTTTCTCATTTCTGTTGTAATCTGAGCAGCAATTCCACAATGCCGGTTTCCGCCGAAGGCGTGACCGTGCCGCCGAAGCGCTTGATCAGGCGCTGCATGCCGGCGTTCTCCGACAGGGTTTCGCCCCACAACTCGCGGGTGCCGCGGTCGCGGAAGTAAGCCACCAGCTTCTCGAACAGCACCACGCCCAGACCCTTGCCCTTCAAATCCGAACGCACCACGATGGCGAATTCGGCGCGCTGGTTGTCCGGGTCGGCCACGGCGCGCACCACGCCCAGCGTTTCCGGCTGGCCGTCGGCGCCGCTGCGGGTGGCGATGAAGGCCATGGCGCGGTCGTAGTCGATCTGGGTCAGGCGCGCCAGCTGGGCCGGCGGCAATTCGCGCATGGCGGTGAAAAAGCGCATGCGCACATCGTCGGCATGCAGGGCCGAGAAGAAACGCAGATGGGCCGGCGCGTCTTCCGGACGGATGGGACGCAACAGCAGGGTCTCGCCCTGCCAGGCCACGTCCTGCTCCAGTTCCTGCGGATAGGGGCGGATGGCCAGGCTGGCTTCGGCGCGGCGCGCACCCAGTTCGATGCGCGCATCCTGCACCCGCACGCCGCCGGCGCCGGCCAGCAAGGGATCGATTTCCAGCACGGCCAGCTCGCCGATGTCGACGGCCAGTTCGGCCACCTGGATCAGCACGCGGCAAATCGCTTCGCTATGGTCGGCCAGCAGGCGCGCCACCCGCGTGCGCGCCACCACGTCGCGCGCCAGCACCATGTTCAGCGGCGGCAGGCCGACGGCGCGGTCATCCACCGCCAGCGCGGCCGGACCGCCCTGGCCGAAGCTGATGGCGGGACCGAAAACCGGGTCGATGCGCACCGCCACGCGCAGCTGGATATCGCTGCGCGTGGCGGTGCGGAATTCGCCGCCCGCCTGTACGCCGCCATCGCCAGCGGCATCGGCCACTGCGGCGGCGCTGCCTTCGCCACGGCGGCGCGGCGGCGCGGCCAGCGGAATGCCGTAGGCTGCCAGCACCGCCTGGCTGTCTTCCCGGCTCAATGCCGTGATGCCCTGCGCCAGCGCCGCGTCGACGATGGCGCGCGCGGCGCTGCGTTCCGGCGCCGGCGGCGCCTGCGCCGGCACTTCAATCAGCAAGGCCTGGTTGCGCTGGTATTGGGCGATCTGCATGAAGGCGCGCGTGGCCTTTTCCGGCGTGTCGTAACAAGGCAGTCCGGCCTCGGCGAAAGTTTCGCGCGCGGCCGTGGCGCCGGCCCCGCCCAGCCAGCACGACAGCACGCTCTTGCCGGCCGCCTTCACCATCGGCGCCAGCACGCGCGCCACGTCAGCGCTGGCGGCGGCGGTGCTGGGCGCGTGAATCAGCAGCAGCGCATCGACTTGCGGTTCCTGTATCAGGGCGTCCAGCACGGCGGCATAGCGCTCCGGCGTGGCCTCGCCGCCGACCACCAGCGTGCCCTGCGCCACCACCGGCGCCGGTTTCAATTGTTCCAGGCGGCGCTGGGTGGGCGCCGACAGCGTGGCCTGGCGCATGCCGCGCCAGCGCAGGGCGTCATCGGCCAGCTGGCCCAGGCTGCCGCCATTGCTGATGATGGCCAGACGCTCGCCGCGCAGCGGCCTGGCACGCGCCACGGTTTCCACCGCGTCGAACAGATCGGCCGAGGAATACACGCGCAGCATGCCGGCGCGGCGGATGGCGGCATCGATCACCTTGTCGTCGCCTTCGCGCCCGGCTTTCATGACGATCACCGGCTTGCCGCGCGCCGCCATGCGCGCCGCCGACATGAACTTGCGCGCATTGCTGACCGATTCCATATGCATGACGATGGCCGTGGTGTCGCTGTCGCCTGCCAGGAAATCGAGCAGGTCGCCCAGGTCGATATCGGCACCCTCGCCCAGCGAGATCACACGCGAAAAGCCGATGCCCTGCTGCCGCGCCCAGTCCAGCACCGCCGCCATCAGCATGCCCGATTGCGATACGAAAGCGATTTTGCCGGGCCGCGCACCCACTTGCGCCATGCTGGCATTCAGCCCCGCATGGGGCGCCAGCAGGCCGATGCCGCCGGGGCCGAGGATGCGCAACCGGTGCGGCCGGGCCGCGTCCAGCATGGCCTGGCGCAGGTTCTTGCCGCCGCTGCGCGCCTCCGCCAGACCGGGCGTCAGCACCACCGCCGCGCGCGTGCCGCGCGCGCCCAGTTCCGCGACCAGGCCCGGCACCGTCTCCGGCGGCGTGCAGATGACGGCCAGCTCCGGCGCGCGCGGCAGGGCCGCGACGCGGTGGTAGCAAGGCACGCCGCGCAGTTCGGCATATTTGGGATTGACGGGCCACAGCGCGCCGGCAAAGCCGCATTCGGCCATATTGTTCAGCACCGTGTAGCCGATGCGGTCGGGCCGGCTGGACGCGCCGATCACGGCCACCGAGCCCGGTTCGAACAGACTGCACAGATTCCTGATGCTCATCGCCTTACCTTTCAGCGGCCCGGCCAGACAAGGACCGCGTTATCAAATCCGCTGCGCTACCAGCGCGAAAAATGGTCTTCCGTCACGCCCGCGAGCTGGCTGACGATGCGCTGCGGCGCATCCGGCGCGGCGCGCACCCAGCCGTTGAAGGTGCCGACCGGCTGCACATAGCGGCTGGCCGCCACCAGCAGATTGCGGTCCTGGCGGCGCGCGCCTTCGGGCGTGAAGACCAGGTCGAGCTGGTCGTCCTCGGTGAAGATATGCCAGCGCGCCAGCGGGTCATGCTGATCATATATGAAATGGGCGGGTCCCAGCGGGACGATTTGCCCGTCCAGCCAGAGCGCGTTCTCGCAGGCGCCGAAGTAGCCCGCCTGCAGATTGAAACCCAGCTCCAGATTGTGGCCCGAGGCCCAGCGCCAGGCCGTTTCGCGCGCCAGCAGGCCATTCGAATAATCGAAGCTGGCGATGCCGCCATCGAGCCGGTATTCATCGCGCCAGGTGCGCACTTCGCCCGTCAGCGGCAGGCCGGAAGACTTTTGCGTGGCGTGCACCGCGCCGCCCTTCACCGGCCCGGTCGCCAGCAGCAGAGGCGAGCCGGCCGGGCCGAATGCGGCATCGATCTCCATATGCGGACAGCGCAGCTCCAGGCGGTAACAGCCGCCCGCCGCATGCTCGATGGCGATGCGGGTGTCGCGCGTGCGGAACCAGCTGTCGCCGCCGGCACTGTCGGCCACGCCCACCGAGAAACGTCCCGGCAAGCCATCCTGGGAATAATTGGCCATGATGTCGCCGTCGTTGCGGTCGAAGGCGTAGGCGAAGCAGGTGCTGGTCCAGCCCACGTCGACGATGGCGACGGCGCACATCAGTTGCTCCGTCACCAGCGAGACGTAATGCCATTTCTTGTGGTGCAGGCGGCGCCACAGGCGGTTGCGCGCATACGGCTTGGCCAGCGCCGGCCAGTCGAAGCGCTCGGCCTGGCCGGCGTAGCGGCCGAACAGCGGCAGGCCGTCGGCGCCAACCACGGATTGGGGAGCGTCCGGTAAGCTCATGGCGCCGCCTCCAGCGCATCCGCCGCCAGCACGGCTTGCAGCATGGCGCCGAATGCGCGCGGCTCGGCGCCGCCCACGCGCAGCTGCGGGCAGCCGTGCCAGCCGGCGCAGCGCTGCAAGGCTGCCGCCACATCGCGCGTGAAACGCTCGCTGAGCCGGACACCCGGCTCCAGCGTCAGCGCCTTGAGTTCGAACACGCCTTCACGCCGGTGCGCCTTGGCATCCACCCTGCCCACCAGCAGGCCGCGGCGCAGGATCGGCAGCGTGAAATAGCCGTAGCGGCGCTTGGCGGCCGGGGTGTAGCACTCCAGGCGGTAATCGAAGCCGAACAGTTCCAGCGCGCGGCGCCGGTCCCACACGATCGGGTCGAAGGGCGAGAGGATGGTGCTCAGCGTCGGCGTCAGGCTACCCTCGGCGGCGCTGCGCGCCAGATCGGCCAGGTCGGGGTGGATGTAGACCGCGTCGTCCCAGCCCTGCACACGGGCGCGCAGCAAGGCGCCCTGTTCCACTAGCGCTTCCGGATCGAGGCGCGGCGGCTTGCTGCGGTAGTAGTCGGCGATCCAGGCGGCGCGGCACAGGCCGAGCGACTTCACGGTTTTCAGCGCCATCTCGCGGCGCACCTCGTCCATCGTCGGCAGCTGGCTATCGTCCCAGCCGGGCAGCACGCGTTCGGCCAGGTCGTAGATGCGCTGGAAGTTGTGGCGGCGCGCGATCATCAGCTGGCCCGCCGTGAACAGCACTTCCAGCGAGCGCTTCTCCGGCTTCCATTCCCACCAGCCGCCGGACTGGCCGTCGCTGCGCTCGAAATCGGAGGAACGTACCGGTCCATGATCGCGGATATGGCGCAGCAGGGCCGCCACCTCCTTGCGCTTTTCCTTCATCCAGTTCACCGAATACTTCCAGCCCATGGCGGCCGGGTCGAGCATGCGGTGGCGCAGCAGGCGGTAATCCTCGATCGGCACGAAGCAGGCTTCATGCGCCCAGTATTCGAACAACGCGCCTTCCGCCAGCAGTTCTTCCAGCCAGGCCTGGGGATAGTCGCCCAGGCGGCTCCACAGCACCAGGTAGGGACTGCGCGCCACCACATGGATGGTATCGATCTGCAGCACGCCCATCTGCCGGATCGCGTCCAGGACATCGGCTTTCTGCGCCTTGCGCCGGCGCGGCTGCAGCAATCCCTGCGCCGCCAAGTGCAGCGCGCGCGCCGCCGGCAGGCTGAATATCAACTCGCTCAAAACCCTGTACCCCTGATCTGCGCCCGCCCCGCGGGAAGAATGGCTATTTTAATAAAGTTTCCCTCTGCGATTGTTACTTTTTTGACGCCCGCCCTGCCTGTAAAATACACGGCAAGAAGAATTTTCATACCTGCGGGTCCGCGCCGGCACTTTTCCGTGCAGAATACAAGCGAAGGAACCGCATCCGGGACACTAGCAAGCCAGCGCCAATTGACAACGATAATCAAACAAATCCGCAGCGCCGCAGGGAGACTGTATCGCAGCGCGCTGCTGCCATTCTTTACGCTGCTGCTGTTGGCCAGCCTGTGGGCCGACACCATCTACCAGGAAGACCAGGCCAGGGACATCGCCCGCTTCGAAGCCGTGATGCACAGCCACGCGATGGCGCGCACCCTGGCCGAGCATGCGGGCCATATCCTGCGCCAGGCCGACCACGCCACCCAGCTCTTCAAGCTCAAATACGAGGAAACCGGCGGCGCCCTGCGCCTGGCCGAATTCAGCAAGAAGAACGGCTTGCTCGACTCCCTCATGCCTTCGCGCCTGGAACTGCCGATCGCCCTGCTCGACGCCGAGGGCAATGTGGTGGACAGGCAGCACGGCTACTTTGCGGCGAATATGGCGCAGGAAGCCTTCTTCAAGACCCTGGCCGGCAGCGCGGACGACACCGCCCTGACCAGCAATCCGATGGTGGAGCCGAAAACCAAAAAGTGGCAGATCCAGATCGCGCGCCGCCTGAACCATGCCGACGGCAGCTTCGCCGGCGCCATCCTGCTGATGATCGACCCGGCGTATTTCGTCGACGACTACGACCGCCTGCATCTCGGCGCCAAGGGATTGGTGATGCTGACCAGCCGCGACACCGGCCTGTCCATCGGCCGCGTGGACGAAACGCTGTTCATCAGCGACCAGCTCGATTTCGTCGCGCCGGCCGATCCCACGGCCATTCCGGAAGAGCTGAAATTCAACCGCCCTTACGATACGGTGCCGCGCATCTACAGCTTCCGCGAGATGCCGCGCTATTCGCTGGTGGCCGTGGTCGGCAATAGCGAGGCGACGGAGATGGCCAATTTCGAGCGCCAGCGCCGCCTCAATTATCTGTCGATGGTGCTGGCCGGCGCCGCCATCCTCGGCTTCGCCGTGCTGCTGGGACGCCAGAACCGCCGCCTGCGCAGCAGCATGCGCGCCGCCACCGAAGCCCAGCAGATGATGCGCGCCGCCGGCGACGCCAGCCTGGACGCCATGTTCATCATGAAGGCCTGCCGCAGCGGCAGCCGCAATGGCGAAGTGCTCGATTTCACCCTGCTCGACGTCAACGAGCGCGCCGCCCGCATCCTGCGCCATCCGCGCGGCGAGGTGCTGGGCCAGCGCATCGGCGAGCTGCTGCCGCATTGGAAGGAAGAAGGCTTCATCGACAAGTACCGCATGGTGCTCGATACCGGCAAGCCGATGGAGGAGGAGATCGAGACCCAGCCGCCGGGCGAGGAACAGCGCTGGCTGCGCCACCAGATCGTGGCGATCGAGGACGGCGTGGCGGTCACGGTGCGCAATATCACGGCGCGCAAACAGAGCGAGCTGGAAATCCGCAAGAGCCAGGCGGAGCTGGCCGCGCTGATGGATGCCTCGCCCCTGGGCCTGATCCGCACCGACCGCGACTTCCACTGCACCTACGTCAACCGCACCTTCGAGGCGATCACCGGCTTGGCGCGCGAGAAAGCGCGCGGCGACGGCTGGATGTGCGCCGTGCATCCGGACGACCGCGACGTGCTGCGCGAGGCGCTGCAGCACATGGCCGGCACGCGCACGCCCTACCAGGATTCGCTGCGCTGCCTGCAGCCTGACGGCACGCTGGTCTGGACTTCGATCAAGATCGCGCCGATCCTGGTCGACAGCCGCATCGACGGCTTTGTCTGCACCCTGGACGATATCACCGTGGTGCGCAAATCGGTGATGGCGCTGCGCGAAAGCGAGGCGCGCCTGCGCACCATCACCGACACCCTGCCGGCCATGGTGGCCTATGTCGACCAGGAGGAGATTTACCGCTTCAACAACCTGGCTTACGAACGCGAATTCAGCCGCACCGGCCTGAATGTGGTAGGACTGTCGGTGCTGGAAACCGTGGGCGAGCAGCGCTACGAGTTCCTGCGGCCCTATATACGGCGCGCGCTGCACGGCGAGACACTGACTTTCGAGGAGGATGGCGAGAGCGAGAACGAGGGTGTGGTACGCACCTATGAAGTGGTCTACATTCCCCAGTTCGATGCCGACGGCGCCACCGTGATCGGCTTCCACGTCATGCGCCAGGACATCAGCGCCCAGAAACGCGAGAAGCAGCGCCTGCTGAAACTGTCCCAGGTCGATGCGCTGACCGGCCTGACCAACCGCGCCGGCTTCCTGCAAAGGCTCAACGAGAGCATGGCCTACTGCCGCGACAACGCCAACATGATGGCCGTGATGTATATGGATATCGACCGCTTCAAGCCGGTCAACGACACGTACGGCCATGCGGTCGGCGACGCCCTGCTGAAGGCCTTCTCGGCGCGCCTGACCCACACCATGCGCGCCAGCGACACCGTGGCCCGCCTGGGCGGCGACGAATTCACCATCATCATGGAGCGCATCAGCCGCGCCGAGGACGCCGCCATCCTGGCCGGCAAGATCGTCATCGCCATGCAGGCGCCTTTCGAGCTGGAAGGCATCACCGTGTCGGTGTCCACCAGCATCGGCCTGACTTACTACAGCGACGAGGATCTGAGTCCGGCCGAGCTGCTGAAACGGGCCGACGTGCTGCTGTACGATGCCAAGCAGGCCGGCCGCAATACTTACCGGGCCGGCGCGCTGCTGCCCGACGCGGCGTGAAATTGTTCGCGCCGCATCAAGACGAAAGATGGCCGTTTGCGCTATATTTGGCGCTTCCCGCGCCTTTGACCGTTTAATCCATGCGTTTGCTGCACACCTCCGACTGGCATCTGGGCCAGTCGCTCCATAATTTCGAGCGCGCCTACGAGCACCAGTGCTTCCTCGACTGGCTGCTTGATACCCTCGTGGCCGAACAGGCCGACGGCCTGCTGATCGCCGGCGACATCTTCGACAGCGCCAATCCCTCGGCAGCTTCGCAGCGCCAGCTTTACCACTTCCTGCGCCAGGCGCGCGAACGCCTGCCGCATCTGAACCTGGTCGTCGTCGCCGGCAACCACGATTCGCCGGGCCGGCTGGAGGCGCCAGGCCCGCTGCTGGAGGCGCATGGCACGCGCGTGGTCGGCCACGTGCCGCGCGATGCCGAGGGCGCGATCCAGGTCGAGCGCCTGGTGCTGCCGCTGACGGGACGCAGCGGCGCGGTGGAGGCCTGGTGCCTGGCCCTGCCCTTCCTGCGTCCTTCCGACGTGCCGCGCATTGCTGCGGATGGCGGCGATCCTTATCTGGGCGGCATCGCCGAGCTGTACCGCCTGGCGCTGGAGCAGGCCCAGGCCAGGTGCGAACCGGGCCAGGCCATCGTCGCCATGGGCCATTGCCATATGGTCGATGGCCAGATGTCGAACGACTCCGAGCGCCGCATCGTCATCGGCGGCACCGAAATGCTGCCGGCCGGGATTTTCGCGCCGGCCATCGCCTATGCCGCGCTGGGCCACCTGCACCTGGCGCAGAGCGTGGGCAAGCAGGAACATATCCGCTATTGCGGCAGCCCGATTCCGCTCTCCTTCGCCGAAACCCGCTACCAGCACCAGGTGCTGCGCATCGATCTGGAAGGCGGCCAGCTGCGCGAGGTGACGCCGCTCTTCGTGCCGCGCGCCGTCGATCTGCTGCGCGTGCCGTCCACGCCCGCGCCGCTGGACGAGGTGCTGGCCGAACTGGCGGCGCTGGAGCTGCCCGATCGCGCGGTGGAAGCCCAGCCCTTCCTCGAAGTGCGCGTGCGCCTGGACAGGCCTGAGCCTGGCCTGCGCAGCCGCATCGAAGCCGCGCTGGATGGCAAGCCAGCCAGGCTGGCGAAGATCGAAACGTCGAGCGCCGCGAGCAGCATCTCGCTGGACGAGGCGGCGCTCTCGCTCGATCAGCTGGACCAGCTCAAGCCCGACGATATATTCAAGCGCCTGTACCAGCAGAAATTCGGCGCCGAAGCGCCGCCCGAACAACTGAGCGCCTTCGCCGAGCTGATGCTGCCCGGCGCCTGAACCACGCAATAAGAACAAGATGAAGATTCTCCGAATTGGCGGCAAAAACCTGGCCTCGCTGGCCGGCGAGTTCAGTGTCGACTTCGAGCAGGAACCGCTCGCCTCCTCCGGCCTGTTCGCCATCAGCGGCCCCACCGGCGCCGGCAAGAGCACCCTGCTCGACGCCCTGTGCCTGGCCCTGTACGACGACACCCCGCGCCTGCTCAAAGCCAGCGGCAAGACGCCCGATGTGGGCGACCCGATTTCCTCGCAGGACTCGCGCACCCTGCTGCGGCGCGGCACGCCGGAAGGCTATGCCGAAGTCGATTTCGTCGGCGGCGATGGCGCGCCCTACCGCGCGCGCTGGAGCGTGCGCCGCTCGCGCACGCGGGCCGACGGGCTGTTGCAGCCGACCGCAATGACCCTGCACCTGCTGCCCGGCCTGCAGCCCATCGGCGCCACCAAGACCGAAGTGAAAGCCGAAATCGAAAAACGCATCGGCCTGAGTTTCGAGCAGTTCACACGCGCCGTGCTGCTGGCGCAAAACGAATTCGCCACCTTCCTCAAGGCCGGCGACGACGAACGCGGCACGCTGCTGGAAACCCTGACCGGCAGCAATGTGTATAGCGATATCTCGATCCGCGCGCACGAACGCGCCAAGCTGGAAAAACTGGCGCTGGAAAAGCTGTTCGACCGCCTGGCCGACCAAAAGCCCATGGGCAGCGAGGAAAGGGCCAATGCCGAGACCCAGCGCAACGCCGCCGACCAGGCCCTGGTCGCGCTGGACGAGCGCAAGTCCGGACTGGAAACGCAGCTGCGCTGGCACCAGCAGACCGACAAGCTGCGCGACGGCGAGCAGCAGGCGCTGGCCGCCTGGCAGCAGCGCGTCAACGAGGTGGAGGCCGCCGCGCCGCGGCGCCAGGCGCTGGCCCGGCTCGACGCGGTACAGGCGGCGCGGCCGCTGGACGAGGACATCAAGCGCATCGGCGCCGAAACCGCCGCCACCCAGGCCGCCATCGAAGCTTGCGGGCGCGAGGCGGAACAGGCGCGCCTGACCCAGCAAAAGGCGGCGCAGGCCATGCAGCAAGCGGGCTTGCAGCTGGCCGAAGCCGAGCAGGCGCAGCGCGCCGCCGCGCCGCAGCTGGACCAGGCCAAGGCGCTGGATGCGCGCATCGAAGCCATGCTGCCTTCCTACCGCCAGGCCAAGCATGCCTATGACACGGCGCAAACGGCCTTGAACCAGGCCACGCAGGCGCAGCGCGGCAAGCAGGAGCAGCAGCGTCGCCTGGCCGAAGCGCAGCAGGCCGGCCAGCTCTGGCTGCAGCAGCACCAGCAATGGCGCGTGCTGGCGCAGGATTGGCCGCGCTGGGATGTGCTGCTGGTGCAATCGAGCCAGGTCAACGCCCAGGCTGAGCGCCTGGGCCAGGCCCAAGCCGCCGTGCTACACAACGGCAAGCGCCACCGCGAAGAGGAAAGCGAGGCCAAAACCAGGCTGCAGGCCGCCGCCACCCGGCTGGAAGCGCTGGAAGCCCAGCGCCAGCAGGCGCTCAGCGCCATTGCCCAGATCGATGCGGACATGCTGCACCGCCACCGCGAACAGCTGGAACGGCGGCGCGATGCGCTGGCGGGCGCCGAGAAAGTCTGGCTGGAGCTGTCCGGCAAACAGGCGCGCAAGCGGGAACTGAACACCCTCGACGCGCGGCTGCAGCAGTCGCGCAGCACGGCCGAACAGTTGCTGGCGCAGGCGCAGCAGGAACACGCGGCCGTGATGGCGGCGTTCGCCCAGGCCGAGCGCTCGCTGAAACTGGCCGAAGCGGCTTGCGGCGAAAACGTGGAAAAGCTGCGCGCCACGCTGGAAGACGAGACGCCCTGCCCGGTCTGCGGCGCGCAGGAACATCCCTATCGCCACAGCGACGGTGCCCTGCAAGCCATGCTCGCCGGTCTGCAGGGCGAGGTGCACGGCTGCCGCGACAAGCTGCAGCACAATATCGCGGCGCAGGCAGTGCAGCGCAATACCATCCAATCCAGTCTGGAGCAATTGGCCGCCAACGCCGCCGAACAGCACTCGCTGGACAAGGTGCTGGACCGCGGCTTCGAAGCCTGGCAGGCCGCCACGGCGAAGCTGGCCCAGTGCGGACTCGATGCCGGCCTGCGCGAGAACCTGCTGCGCGCCGCCGGCCAGGGAGCGGAGCCGGACGGCGCCCCGGCGCTGCTGGCGCTCGCGCTGGACGAAGTGGCGGACGAGGCGCGCGCCGTCTGGTTCACCCAGCAGCTGGAAGCCGTGCAGGCCGCCCAGCGCCATATCGCGCAGCAGGAACAGATCCTGCACCGTGCCGCCGCCAGCCGCGAACAGGCGCAGCGCGCCTGCGACCAGGCCGCGGCCGAACATACGCAGTTGCAAAGCCGCCTGGCCCAGGTGCAAACCGTGCTGGCCGAGCTGCTGGCCGAGCACAAGGCGCTGGACATGCAGCGCATGGAGGTCGCCACGCAGCTGAGCGGCATGCTCGATGAGCTGGACGCCGCCTTCAGCGACAGCGAGATGCCGAACGAAGGCTGGAAGGACGAGTGGAAAGCGGCGCCGGCCCGTTTCCACGAAAAACGCCAGGCCGAGAGCCGCCAATGGCAAAACCAGCATGGCGCGCTGGAAGAGCGCGCCGCCGCCATGGCCACGCTGGAAGTCGAGTTGGAAGCCCTGTCCACCGCCCAGCACAAGGCGGCGGCCGATGCCGAAGCCGTGCAGGAGAACTTCCGCGGCGCCGAAGCGGCCCTGCTGGCGGCGCAGGACCAGCGCGCCACGCTATGGAATGCGCGCCGCGTGGAAGACGTGGAGCGCGATCTGCAGGCGGCCATCGACAAGGCCAAGGCCAGCCAGGCGGCCCAGCAGGAAGCCGCCCAGCAGGCCGCGCAAAGCGCCGTGCGCGCCGACGAGGCGCTGGTGCAGGCCCAGCGCCGCCTGGCCGCCCTGCAGGACGCGGCGCAGATGGCCGCGCTGCGCCTGGAACAATGGCTGCAGGACTTCCGCCAGGCGCAGGCGGCCAGCCGCGACGGCAGCAGCGCCGCACCCGCCGTCGACACGCAGCGCGAGCTGCTGGGCTTTGACGCGGACGAGGCGGATGACATGCCGGACGGCGAGGCGCACGACGGCGTGCGCAGCGTCGAACAATTGCGCGCCCTGCTCGCGCATCCCGCCGAGCAGATCCTGGCCGAGCGCCAGAACCTGCAGGCGCTGGAACAGGCCGCGGCCAGCGCCCACGCCGTGCTGCAGGAGCGCCAGGCCCAGACCGCGCGCCATCTGGAAGACGCCGGCCGGCATGGCGAGCAGACGGCTGAAGCCCTGCAGCAGACGCTGGAAGCCCTGGCCGCCGAGCGCAAGCAGGCGCACGACCAGGCCACGGCCCTGCGCATCGGCCTGGCCCAGGACGATGCGCGCCGCCACAGCGCGCAAGCCATGATGGGCGATATCGAAAAGCAGGAAGAGAGCGAACGGCGCTGGGCGCGCATGAGTGAGCTGATCGGCTCGGCCGACGGCAAGAAATTCCGCAACTACGCCCAGCAATTCACGCTGGACGTCCTGCTGGGCTATGCCAACGCCCACCTCAACCATCTGGCGCCGCGCTACCAGCTGGAACGCATCAATAATCCATCCCAGCCCTCGCTTGGCCTGCTGGTGCGCGACCAGCATATGGGCGACGAACTGCGCTCGGTGCACTCGCTGTCCGGTGGCGAATCCTTCCTGGCTTCGCTGGCCCTGGCCTTGGGCCTGGCCTCGCTGTCCTCCAACCGGGTGCGGGTGGAATCGCTGTTCATCGACGAGGGTTTCGGCAGCCTGGACGCCGACACCCTGCGCGTGGCGATGGATGCGCTGGACGGCCTGCAGGCCATGGGCCGCAAGGTCGGCGTGATCTCGCACGTGCAGGAGATGACCGACAGGATTGCCAGCCGCATCGTGGTGCAGCCGGCGGCCGGCGGGCGCAGCGTGGTAACGGTGCAGTAGCAGGCCGCCGCCGTGGCGGCGGCGCCGTCAGCGGGAGCCGGCTTCGCGCCGCTCCTGGCGTGCCAGCTCCCAGCCAAGCTCGCGCCGGATCTGCTGCGGGTCGGGCGGCGGACGGCGTTCCTCCACCCTGGTTTGCATCCAGTGGCGCACGGCTTCTTTGCTCGGTTGCTTGGCTTGGTCCATATCGCGGCCTCTTAGAAGAGCTGACGGATACTCCCACAACGCGAGCCATGGCGTTCAGTTGACGGCTTTCCGCGAAAAACCACAGTCTATTTTTGCTATGATGTAAGCGAGTGTAAGCCCCGCTTTTCCCCATCATTTGCCGCCTTTCACACCATGGCAATCAGCGCCATCGCCGCCAGCGTCAGTCCCTACGCCGCCAGCGGCGCGGCGCCGGCACGCACCGCGCCAGCGCAAGGCGCGCAGGAAAAGCAGGAACCGCAGGCCAAGCAAGGCGCCAAGGCCGAGCTGACGACCGATCAATTGAAGCAGATCGACAAGCTGAAAGCGCGCGACCAGCAGGTACGCCAGCACGAGATGGCCCACCTGTCGGCAGCCGGCGGCCTGGCCACTTCCGGTCCCACATATACTTATCAGCGCGGACCGGACGGCATCAATTACGCCATTGGCGGCGAGGTGAATATCGACACCTCGCCCGGCCGCACGCCGCAGGAAACGCTGGAGCGGGCACGCACCATCCAGGCCGCGGCTTTGGCCCCGGCCGATCCCTCGGGGCCGGACCGCGCCATCGCCGCGCGCGCCCAGCAGATGGCGCAGCAGGCCAGCCAGGAGCTGACGGCACAGCAGAGCGATCCGGACAGCGCGCCGCAAGGCGCGGCGGCGGGCGCAGCACAGAATCCGCCAACGGAAGAGCGAAGCGCTACGCGCACAGGCGCGGCAACTGACGAGCAACAGGAGGTCCGGCAAAGCGCCGTGCAGCGCGCCTACAACGCCGTCCCGGCACAACAACCGGTACTCAACGTCTACGCCTGATAAAATCCCGCTTTTGTCCTCTCGCCAAAGCAATCATGTTGAAAGCACCACGCACCCTGACCTTCAAATGCGCGAAATGCGCCAAGGCCGTAAAAGTTTCCATGCAAAAAGTATCCGCCTGCTCCCACATCACGCCTTACTCGGGGGTCTGCAGCTGCGGCGAAGTGAAGCTGCATGCCATTGGCCAGGCCGACGCCGTGCAATCCTATCTGGCCTCGAACGGTTTGTGGACGCACCACCACTGACACCGCACCAACACTAAAGAAATCGCTGTAACTGCCGTTGTAGGATATAACCCTACTCACCTTTTGGTTGCCATCATGTCCTCGCTCTCTCCTATTGGCCCACGCCAGTACCAGACTCTCAGCAATGCCTCGCCCAAGGCCGAGGCAAAAGGCACGCGCGCACAAAACGGCGTAGCAGAAACCAACAGCAACGCCGTGGTTCCCGGCAAAGGCATCGACCTGGATAAGCGGGTCGACAAGCTCGGCAATGCGACCCTGGATATGGCGCAGGACTTTTTCAGCAAGTTTGCCAAGGATATATTCGGCGACGCGCTGAAAGGCGCCACCGTTTCGTACGACTCGGTGAGCCTGGAAGTGAATTCCTCCTTTGCCGCCGGCATCCAGCACAGCGAAGGCCCGGATGGCGTCAGCGACGCCGCCGCGTTCAGCCTGAACGAGAATTCGCATTTCATCGGCAAAGGCACCATCACCACCGCCGATGGCCGCAAATTCGATTTCGAGATTGAAGTCCAGTACGAGGCCAAGATGGAAGCCAGTGCGGGCCGCAGCAGCAGCGTGCCGGCGCGCCGCCAGGACAGCGCCGACCAGAACCCGGCCATGCCGCTGCCGACCATCGAGTTCCCGGACATCGATTTCCCCGGCAGCCTGGCCGACCTGTTCAAACTGATGGAAAAACCGCTGAAGGCCGATGTCAGCGCCGAAGGCAAGCCCGAAGACAAGCTTGGCACCCTGTCCCTGCGCCTGCTCGACCTGGTCAAGAACAAGGAAGTGCTGGACACCTACTCGCCGCCGACCAAGCCGCCGCAGCGCGGCAGTGTGAAGCCGGAGCCGATCGTTTCCGGCCCGGCCCTGCCCGTGACGGATGCGGCGCCGGAAAAAGCTCCCGCCAGCACGGCGGCACCCGCCGTCGCCGACACTTCCGGCAAGCGCGCCAGCGATGCCAGCCAGGACGTCAAATCGCCGCAAGTCCTGAACTAAGCCGGATCCCGGTCCCGCAGCACGTATAATTAGCGCTTCCCACGAAACCGCCTGTCCCGTGCAGGCGGTTTCGCCGTTTACTCTCATTGATACGCGCGAACCGATATGCAGACCGACAGCAGCACGCCACAGCTCATCCACTGGACCGAAAACGGCGAGGAGCGTTCGGCGCGCTGGCACTCGGAAAGCGGCATGCCGCCGCCCAAGCGCGTGCAGGTCGCCGACGACACCACCAATGCCGACACGGCCTACCGCCTGGCCTGCGAAGGCACGGCCCTGCTGTGGCGCGGCGACTTCCAGAATGCACGCCAGCTGCTGCAGGCCCTGGCGCGGCGCGCCGACCATAAGCATGGCAAGGGCAAGAAGAAGGCGCCCAAGGCAGCCGCTTCGCTCACCGAAGCTTTCCACCTGCACCGCCAGGCGCAATCGCAGCGCGCCCGCACCCTGGCCATGCTGCTGCTTCCCTTCGAGGCCGATTACAGCATTCCCCTGCGCCGCGCGCCGGACGTGAAGCTGGCTTGCAATGAAGCGTATGGCCGCGGCAGCGAGCCTTTCGTCGCCTCGCTGCGCGAGCTGCTGGGCCTGATCGGCGCGCACGAGTGGCGCAAGAGCGGCGTCGAGATTCCGGCACTGGGCGCGCGCATCCATCCGCATTACGGCGTGTTCTCGCCGGTGCGCGGCGAGTATGTGCAGTTGGTGGCCGACGTGCCGCTGCCGAAGAAGACCGACACCGCCTTCGACATCGGCGTCGGCACCGGCGTGCTGTCGGCCGTGCTGGCGCGGCGCGGCATCGCCCGCGTGGTTGCCACCGACCAGGACCGCCGCGCCCTCAGCTGCGCGCGCGAAAACCTGGCCCGTCTCGATCTGCAGGATACGGTCGAGCTGATGGAAGCCGACCTGTTCCCGCCCGGCCAGGCGCAGCTCGTGGTCTGCAACCCGCCCTGGGTGCCGGCCCGCCCCAGCTCATCGATCGAATATGCGGTGTACGACCCGGACAGCCGCATGCTGCGCGGCTTCCTCGACGGCCTGGCCGCGCACTTGGCGCCGGGCGGCGAAGGCTGGCTGATTCTGTCGGACCTGGCCGAGCACCTGGGCCTGCGTCCACGCGAACAACTGCTGGAGTGGATCGCCGCCGCCGGCCTGCAGGTGGCAGACCGCCACGACGTGCGTCCCATGCATCCGCGCGCCAGCGACGCCAGCGACCCGCTGCACGCCGCGCGCGCCGCCGAAGTCACTTCGCTGTGGCGTTTGCAGGCTGCCAACTAAAACCGGTCCTTGCGCAGAACATCGAAGCCGTATATAATTCTTGCCTCAGACGCGGGGTGGAGCAGTCTGGCAGCTCGTCGGGCTCATAACCCGAAGGTCACAGGTTCAAATCCTGTCCCCGCAACCAGATACCGGAAAGCCGTTGATTCTCAAGCAGAATCAACGGCTTTTTTCATATGGCATACAGCACTATGCAATATCAAAACATACCGTTGCAGAAACCGGCGCAGCGCTTTCTCGCGCCAGCCGCATTGCTGGGCACCTGCCTTGCTGCCATCGCGCTGATTTTTGCGCCGGCGTCGCCGCGCTTCGACTCCGCGCCGCTGAACTATATGGCGGCGATGGCGCTTGCCCTGCTGCTGCCGTTTTCGCTGTGCTGGCTGACGCTGCGCATCCGCACGCGCGGCTGGCAGGCGGGGATGACGGGGCTGGCCCTGCTCACCTGGCTGCCGGCGCTGGCCTTCGTGTTCATGGCGTCCTATCCCTTGCAGGCGGCGCTGGCGCGCAGCGAAATGGCGGAGGACGAGCCGGTCGCCAGCCTGCGTAGCGGCGACGGCAGCCATTACAAGCTGTATCGCCTCAGCGGCGGCGCGCGCTCCAGCTGGAGCGTGCTGTTGCGCCGGGAAACCCCACTGCTGCCGGGTCTGAAGCTGGTGCGCGACGTCGAGCGGCGTACCCATACTTACAGCGCTTATCTGTGCGAAGCGCCGGGCCGTGGCGGCGTGGCGCTGTCGCAAGACCCTTGCAACGCCGTCAATCAGTATTAGCCGATTTCACGTTCGGCTTTCTCAAGTGTTACACTCCCCCGCGAAGTACCACTAACAAGAAGGAGCCCTGCGTGAAAGAGCAACAACACGAACAGCAGGTTGGCACTGCCGATCTTCCCACCAATCCCTCGCGCCGCCGTATTTTCCAGGCTGCCGCGGCTACCGGCCTGGCGACCACCGTTCCCGGCCTGGCCGGCGCGGCAACGGCGCAAAGCAAACCAGTGAAGGGCTCACTGGATGCCAAGCTGAAGGCCCACGTCAAGAACGTGGTCGTCATCTATCTGGAAAACCGCAGCTTTAACAATCTGTTCGCCGACTTCCCCGGCCTGGCCTCGCCCATGTCCGAGCTGAAGCCGCATCAATACCAGCAGCGCGATTTCGACGGTTCGATCCTGCCCAAGCTGCCCAAGGTCTGGGGCGGCATGGTGCCGGTGCCGCAGGATATCGCCGGCAAGCGCTACGAGCTCAAAGAAGACCAGGTCAAGGATCTGCCGAACGCCCCGTTCAAGCTGAGCGACGCCGAAGGCAAGCCGCTGCCGGAATCGGTCATCACCCGCGATCTGTGGCATCTGTTCTACCAGAACCAGATGCAGATCAACGGCGGCAAGAACGACGGCTTTGCCGCCTACGGTAATACCGGCGGCATGGTGATGGGCTATTACAGCGAAACCGGCAAGAACCTGGGCCTGTGGCAGGTTGCGCGCGAGTACACGCTGTGCGATAACTTCTTCATGGCCGCTTTCGGCGGCTCGTATTTGAACCACCAGTTCCTGATCTCCGGCCGCACGCCGGAATACTTCAACGCGCCGAATACGGCGGCGAAGAAGAAGATCGCCGTGACCAGCGACGGCCCGACCGGCGCGCGCCTGGCCATCGCCTCGGACAATCACGCCTCGGCGCTGGATGGCCACGTCAAATACGTGGCCGACGGCGCCATTACGCCGGACGGCTACGCGGTCAACACCATGGCGCCGCCGTACCAGCCAAGCTTTATCCGCCCCGCCGCCGGTGGCGACGCGCTGCTGGCCGATCCGGACAACGCCAGCACGCTGCCGCCGCAAAGCTATGACACCATCGGCGACCTGCTGTCGCGCAAAGGCGTGAGCTGGGCCTGGTATGGCGGCGCATGGCAGGCCGCGCTGGATCACAAGGGTGGCGGCTCCAAGCCCAACTTCCAGTACCACCACCAGCCGTTCAACTACTTCAAGAGCTTCGCGCCCGGCAGCAAGGAACGCGAAACGCATCTGCGCGACGGCGGCCTGGGCGACAGCCCGATCTCGAACCGCTTCCTGGCCGATGTGGTGGCGGGCAAGCTGCCGGCCGTGTCCTTCTATAAGCCGCAGGGCAATCTGAACCTGCACGCCGGCTATTCGGACATCGAATCGGGCGACCAGCACGTGGTCAATGTGCTGGAGCACCTGAAGAAATCGCCGCAGTGGAAGGATATGGTGGTTGTCGTGACCTTCGACGAGAACGGCGGCTGGTGGGATCACGTGGCGCCGCCCAAAGGCGACCGCTGGGGCCCAGGTTCGCGCATTCCGGCGATCGTCATTTCGCCGTATGCCAAAAAAGGCGCGGTCGATCACAGCTTCTACGACACCACGTCCATCCTGCGCCTGATCACCCGCCTGCACGATCTGCCGCTGCTGGAAGGCCTGGCGCTGCGCAATAAAGCCTTCGCCGAACGCGGCGCGCTGCCGCCGGGCGACCTGACCGGCGCGCTGTCCTTCCGCTGAGAAGCCCACGGCGGCACGGGTTTGTGATACACTCCGTGCCGCTTTAGTAATCGAAGCCCGACTGTTACAGCCGGGCTTCTGTTTTTTTGTGGCGCGTTTTAGAAGAACGCTTTGGGAAATGAGAGACAAGAAAGACATCGCGACATTCGACCTGCCCGGCTTCGATCCGGCCGCGCCGATGGAACCGGAACCCAAGCGCCCTCCTCCGGCCCGCGCCAGAAGACCTGCGCTGAAACAGGAACAGCTTGAATTGCTGGAAGCGACCGACACCACCGGCCTGCCGGTCTGGCAGCGCGACGAGAACCTGGACCTGACCGGCCTGCCCGTCTGGCGCAAGGACTGAGGCGCAGCTTCGTCCAACGCGGCGCATCAGCGCCAATCCCATCATCCGGCCCGCCGCCAAGTTTGCTAGACTGTGGCAACGGCCCTTTACCCCTCATCCGCCATGACCACCTCCTTTGCCAGCCTGCCATTGTCGCCCTCCTTCCTGAAAAACCTGGAAACGCTGGGCTACCACGAGATGACCGACATCCAGGCGCAAAGCCTGCCGCCCGTGCTGGAAGGCCGCGACCTGATCGCCCAGGCCAAGACCGGCAGCGGCAAGACGGCGGCTTTCGGCATCGGCCTGCTGCAGAAGCTCAATCCCGCGTGGTTCGCCACCCAGGCGCTGGTGCTATGCCCGACGCGCGAGCTGGCCGACCAGGTGGCCAATGAACTGCGCCGCCTGGCGCGCAGCGTGGGCAATGTGAAGGTGCTGGTGCTGACCGGCGGCGCGCCGATGCGGCCGCAGATCGCTTCACTGGAGCACGGCGCGCATGTGGTGGTGGGCACGCCAGGCCGCATCCGCGACCATATCAGCCGCCAGACCATCAACCTGTCCACCGTGCAGACCCTGGTGCTGGACGAAGCCGACCGCATGACGGACATGGGCTTCTACGACGAGATCGCGGGCATTGTCAGCGCCTGTCCGAAACGCCGCCAGACCTTGCTGTTCTCGGCCACGTATCCGGACGATATCCGCCAAGCCACCGAAGCCTTCCTGTACGAGCCGGTGGAAATCACGGTCGAGGCGAAGCACGACAATAGCAAGATCGAACAGCGCTTCTACGAAATCGGCTTCGACGAACGTGACGCCGCCGTCGGCCGCCTGCTCAAGCACTACCAGCCAGAATCAGCCATCGTTTTCTGCAATACCAAGGTGCATTGCCGCGAGCTGCTCGAAGAATTGCGCGGCCAAGGCTTCTCGGCCCTGGCCCTGTACGGCGAGCTGGAACAGCGCGAGCGCGACGAGATCCTGGTGCTGTTCGCCAACCGCAGCTGCTCCATCCTGATCGCCACCGACGTGGCGGCACGCGGCCTGGATATTTCCAACCTGGCGGCAGTGATCAACGCCGACGTGTCCAAGGATACCGAAGTGCACATCCACCGTATCGGCCGTACCGGCCGTGGCGGCGAAAAAGGCCTGTCGCTGACGCTGTGCGCGCCGAACGAGAAGAAGTGGGTCAAGCTGATCGAGGAATACCAGCAGGCGCCGGCCGAATGGCACGATCTGAAGGCGCTGGACGACGACGAATACGCGCAAGGCGACGCCGCGCCGATGATGACGCTCTGCATCCTGGGCGGCAAAAAGGACAAGCTGCGTCCCGGCGACGTGCTGGGCGCGCTGACCGGCGATGCCAAGCTGCTCAAGGAACAGGTGGGCAAGATCAATGTGACCGAGTTCCAGACCTATGTGGCGATCGACCGCCGCGTCGCCTACGAAGCCTTCGACCGCCTGAGCGCGGCCAGCGGCCTTGGCGCGGACTTCGGCAGCTTCAAGGGCCGCAACTTCAAGATGCGCTTTATCGAGGTTTAAGCGCTCGCAAGCCGCCGGCTCAGCTTCTCAGCGCACCGCCAGCGACACGCTGGCCGGGAACTGCGGCGCGCGGCGGTGGCGGGTGGCTTGCTCGAAGGCGTAAGCCATGCCGATCAGTGCCGCTTCGCTGTAGGCGCCGCCGACAAAGGACAGGCCGACCGGCAGGCCATGTACATAGCCGGCCGGCACGGTGATGTGCGGATAGCCGGCGACGGCGGCAGGCGAAGAGAAACTGCCACCATAATGGTCGCCGTTGATGAAGTCCGTCAGCCACGCCGGGCCGCCGGTGGGCGCGACCAGCGCGTCCAGCTTGTGCTCCTTCATCACCTGGTCGATGCCCTCGTCGCGCGAGTAGCGCTGGTTGTTGGCCAGCGCTTCCAGATACTCCTTGCTGTCCAGCCCTCCCTTGCTTTCGGCGCTTTCCAGATGCTCCTGGCCGAAGTAAGGCATCTCCTGCTTATGGTGCTGCTTGTTGAAGGCGATGATGTCGGCCATGTTCTTGACCGGCGCATTGGGCGCGTAATCCTGCAGATAGGCCGCCAGGTCGGATTTGAATTCGTGCAGCAGCACTTCAAATTCGGAGGCGCTGTATTTGTCGGTGTTCGGCACGGTCACGTCCACCAGCTCGGCACCTTGGGCTTTCAGCACAGCCAGGGCTTTTTCGATGGCGTTATCCAGATCGTCGTTGGTGCCGAAGAAGTTGCGCGCCACGCCCAGGCGTTTGCCTTGCAGGCTACCGGTCTGCAGCGCGGCGGCATAGTCGCCGACCCTGCCGGCGCTGGCCTGGGTGGCGGCGTCGTTGGCGTCCACCCCGGTCATGGCGGCCAGCATCAGGGCGGCGTCGGTGACGCTGCGCGCCATGGGGCCGGCCGTGTCCTGCGAGTGGGCGATGGGGATGATGCCGCTGCGGCTCAAGAGTCCCATGGTCGGTTTGATGCCGACCACGCCGCAGATCGAGGCCGGCGAGACGATGGAGCCATCGGTTTCGGTGCCGACCGCCAGCGTGGCCAGCCCGGCGGCAACCGCCGCGCCGGAACCGGAACTGGAGCCGCTGCAATTGCGGTCGAGCGAATAGGGATTGCGCGTCAGGCCGCCGCGCGCGCTCCAGCCGCTGACGGAATGGGTGGAACGCATATTGGCCCACTCGCTCAGATTGGTCTTGCCGATGATGACGGCGCCGGCGGCGCGCAGCTGGGCCACGATATGGGCGTCGCGCGCGGCGCGGATGCCGGCCAGCGCCAGCGAGCCGGCCGAGGTGCTCATGCGGTCGGCGGTGGCGATATTGTCCTTGAGCAGAACCGGGATGCCGTGCAGCGGGCCGCGCAGCTTGCGCAGCAGGCGTTCGCGGTCCATCTCGCGCGCGATCTTCAGGGCTTCGGGGTTGATTTCAATGATGGAGTTGATGCGGGGGCCGGACTTGTCGATGCTACCGATGCGGGCCAGGTATTGCGAGGTGAGGGAGTGGGAGGTGAGCTTGTTGGCGGCCATCTGCTCCTGCTGCTGAAGGATGCCGGCATCGAGGATGGAGGAGGCCGCCTTAGCAGTGGGTAAAGCCCCTTCGGCCCGCCCTAAAGTCGCTGCGCCGCCTGCAGCCAGACCCATCCGAACGAAATCCCTGCGATCCATACCGTCTCCGCTTAACGAACACCGCAAAATTTCAACACATTGTCAATAAATGCAAACCATTAGCATAACAGCTTGTTTAACAATATTGCTATGCAAAAGAAAATATTTCTTGACAGTATTCGATGCTTTAGGGAAATTTTTATCATTTCCTAGCCAAAAGCAAAAGCCCGCATCGGCGGGCTTTGACATCGCGTTTCGCTAAGCCGGAATTTCAGCGATCGGCTTAAGCAGCCTGAGCTGGTCGCTCGGCGTAGGGGAGAAATCGTATTTTGCGTAAAATGCCGCCGCTTCCGCGTCCTTGGCATCGACAAACATGAATGCGCCGCCAACAGATTCGGCAGCCTGACAGATGCGCCGCATCGCATGCGCCAACAGATATTCGCCCCAGCCCTGCCCCTGCGCCTCGCGGGATACCGCCAGGCGTCCCAGCGTGAAACCGGGCACATTGGGCGGCAAGCGGCGCTGCATCGTCGCCGGTAATTCGCTGATCGGCGTCATGGCACGAATAGCCACGGTGTAAAAGCCCAGTATTGTTTCTGGCGCTTCCTCATCAATCAGAACATAAGTCCTGGAGAGCATTTTTTTGATATGCTGGCCCGCCATTTCGCGGAGCCAGATGTTGAGCGCTTCCGAACCACAATCAAAATTTCTTACATCATGCGCCTTGTCCAGCGCGCGTACTATTTGAGCCATCTTCTACTTTCTTGAGGCGCTCAAACGCCCTCGTGACCGCCTGATTCGGTGGACGTGGATTGTCGAGCATGTGGATGAACATGGCAGCATCCTCAGCAGTAAATCGGATCGCACGCTCTCGATCAATAATCTTGTCTGCTTTTTCGACGGCAGCCTGCACCAGGAATTGGTTCAGGGTGGCGCCGCTTAAATCCGCTGCCTCTTGCAATTTTTCGACTAGCAACTTAGGCAAACGCGCCGTGATGCGGTCGCGTTCTTCTGTCGTGATAGACATATAGAAACTCCTGTATGAATGCCCTTGCAGCATTCCGTGTAATGTAAATTTCACCGATTGAGACGCCAGGCATCGTTGCAACGCCTTCGATGAATCGTCATATCTTCAAATACGCTCCGGAAGGAGGGGAACGTTGACAAACAACAGGCTCTCGGCCTGCTAAGTGGGTGAACGTACTTGAGTGGATGATATGCAAATATATAGGCTGGCATTAGCGCATGAGACCCTCCGAAAAATGAAACAGCGAAACTGCTACGTAGCATAGCACAATGGAGGCAAAATGCCACCAGAATGGCGACAAAATGACACCAATCCAACTTAAAGAACGACAGACGAAAAAAAACGCCCGTGAAGACGGGCGTTTTTTGCGAGGCCGCCGAGGCGGCCTGGGCGCATCTTAGTTACGCACGATGCGCTTGTACTCGTTGGTACGGGTGTCGATCTCGATCACGTCGTCCTGGCTCACGAACAGTGGCACTTGAACGGTGAAACGCTTGGCTTCGATGGCGTTTTCGATCAGCGCATCTTTCAGCACGTTGCCCGAGGTGTTGCCTTTAACGGCTGGTTCGGAGTAAACGATCTGGCGCGCGATGGTGGTCGGCAGTTCCACGGAGATGGCTTTGCCGTCGTAGAACACGGCTTCGCATTCCATGCCGTCTTTCAGGTAGTTCAGGGCTTCGCCCAGGTTTTCTTCTTCGATTTCGTACTGGTTGTACTCTTGATCCATGAAGACATACAGCGGGTCGGCGAAGTACGAGTAGGTCACTGGCTTCTTGTCCAGAACCACCACGTCGAACTTGTCGTCGCCGCGGAAAACGTTTTCCAGCGGAGCATTGGTCAGAAGATTCTTCATCTTCCATTTGTAGGTGAAGCCCGTGCGGCTCGAACCGTTAACATCCGAACGCAGCACGATGAAGGGCTTGGCGTCAACCATGATGATGTTGCCAACACGAATTTCTTTTGCAGGTTTCATAAGATAAAGTGTACTTAAGGTAGGTTGCAGTAACCGCGCATTATAGCATGTTTCGCAGGCGAACTTAGCGCAGCGAGGAGGAAAACTTCAGTAAATTAGTGGTCAAATCACCGAGGGTATACATGTGGCGCTGCCATTCGATGGAATGCTGTGTCAGCGCCGTGATATCGGCCCGCAGATCGGCCCACAAGGCCGCCCAGTCGGCCGCCTCGGCGCCGCCTTGCGGACGGGCGCCGTTCCAGTGCAGGGAAAAGGCATCGAGACTGGCACTGCCAGCCGCGTAACGCTGCAGGAAGGCGCGCAATTTCTTGTGGTGCAGGTTTTCATCCTGCGGGTAGATATGCCAGATAAAGGGCTTGCCGGCCCACTGGGCGCGCACGACGGAATCTTCGCCGCGCACGAAATTCAGGTCGCTGGCCCACAGCAGCTTGTCGTAATCCTGCTGCGGTACGAAGGGCAGTACGCGCACGCTCAGCGCACCGCGGCGGCGCATGACACCGGGATTGGCCGCCTGACCCAGGAAGGCATGCACCGCTTGCGCCGCCACGCCCTGCGGCACCAGGCAAGCAATTTCCTCATCGCCCTCTTCCCAGGCTTTGAACAGTTGCGCCACCGGCGCATGCGGGTAGCAGAACAGCGTCACTTTGCGCGCCGCGATTTCCTGCGGCGTCAGGCCGAACTGCCCAAGGAAGGCGGCCATGGCGGCCGGATCGGACTGGAATTGCCGGCGCTCTTCTTCCAGCGCCGCTTCGCGCAGCAGGCCACCGGTTTTTTCGGTGAAGCCCGGGAAGAAAAAATGCTTGGTCAGCGAGAAGCGCGGGTGCATGGAGGGCAAGGCGTGGCAGCCCTCCACCCACTCTTCGGCGCTCAAGCCCTCCAGATTCAGCCAGACCGGACGCGGCTCGCACGCGGCCATGGCGGCGATATAGCCGGGCGGGATTTCGCAGCCGAAGAATTCGATCACGATGTCGGCGATGTCGGCCGGCGCGAACTCGCCTTCCTGCGTCGACCAATGGCGCACGGCGATGGCGCCGATCTGCTGCAGGGCGGCGCCGGTTTGCACTTCGGGACAGATGCGCTGGAAGGTGTGCAGATCGTCCACCCACAGCGTGACGGCGATGCCGTGCTCCTGCGCCAGCTGGCGCGCAAAGCGCCAGCAGATGCCGATGTCGCCGTAGTTGTCGACGACTTTGCAGAACAGGGCAAGACTTGTTGCTTGGGTCATGTTGACGATTCCACCGGATGGGGGCGCAAAACAAAAAAGCCGCTGCAGGCGGCTTTTTCTTTATATTCTTGGCGTCCCCACGGGGATTCGAACCCCGGTACTCACCGTGAAAGGGTGATGTCCTAGGCCTCTAGACGATGGGGACCCTGGACTAAGACCGCTTCAAAATGACCGTGGCGTTGTTGTGGTTCCTTGCCGTGCAGATGCACTGTCTTCGTCGCCACGCCTAACCCCGCTCATTTTGAATCGGTCTTAAACTGTATAAACCATTTTGCTGCGGCCGGCTTATTTGCCGCTGGCGTCCCCACGGGGATTCGAACCCCGGTACTCACCGTGAAAGGGTGATGTCCTAGGCCTCTAGACGATGGGGACGTCGTAAAAGCGTGCGCGAATTATATCACCGCAACTTCTTTTGCATCAAGGGCGCAGCGTGAAATGCAGCATGCGATTGAGGAAAACATAATCTGATTCAACGAACATCAAACCGCAGAGCACCAGCAGGCATAAGGGCGGCAGCAGGATGGCGCTGACCAGGGCAATCCGCTCCCAGCGCATGTGCATGAAAATGGCGACGATCAAACCGGCTTTTGCCACCATTAAAATCAAGATCAGACTCCAGCGCAGCACGCCCTGCACATGGAAGAAATCGACCAGGTAGGAAAAGGCGCTGAGCACGAACAGCAAGCCCCACACCTTGAAGTACAAACCGATCGGATGCTGCTGGCTACCGCTGACGGCCGACATGATGCCCTCCCCTCACCACAGATAGAACAGCGCGAAAATGAACACCCACACCAGGTCGACGAAGTGCCAGTACAGCCCCGCTATCTCGACAATATCGTAGCCCACCTGTTCGTAGCGGCCACGCAGCACGCGCATCGCCACGATGCTCAGATAGATCACGCCGGCCGTCACGTGCAGGCCATGGAAGCCGGTGATCATGAAGAAGCAGGAGCCGAATTGCGCCGCCCCCATGGGATTGCCCCAGGGCCGCACACCCTCGGCAATGAGCTTGGACCATTCGAAAGCCTGCATGCCGACGAAGCAGGCGCCGAACAACGCAGTCGCCAGCATCAGGCGCGCCGCCATCTTGCGGTCGCGCCGGTAGGCGTAGTTGACGGCCATGGCCATGGTGCCGCTGCTGGTGATCAGCACGAAGGTCATGATGGCGATCAGGATCAGCGGCAAGGTGTGGCCGCCAATGGTCAGCGCGAACACCTCGCTGGGATTGGGCCAAGCCGCTGTGGTGGAAATGCGCACCGCCATATAGCCGGTAAGGAAGCTGCCGAAGATGAAGGTGTCGCTGAGCAGGAAGATCCACATCATCGCCTTGCCCCAGGGGACGTGGAAGGCAACGCGGTCGGCCGACCAGTCGGCCACCAGGCTTTGCATTCCGCCTTGCGTATGCTCGGACATGATTCAACTCCTCGGTATGCCCAGGCTGGTGCAGACGGCTTGCACCAGGTCCGGCGTCACGTAAAACAGCAAGCCAAACACGCCCAGCCAAAGCAGGAACAGGAAATGCCAGTAGCGCGCGCACAGCAGGATGCTGGTTTCGATGCGATCGCCGCGCGCTCCCTGTGCCAGCCGTACGGCCACGCCGCCGCCCACCAGCAGGCCACCCAGCAAATGCACGCCATGCAGGGCCGTGATCAGATAGAAGAAACTATTGGAGGGATTGGCCGCCACCGGATAATTCATCGCCACCAGCGCCTGCCAGGCCCAGAGCTGGCTGCCCAGGAAAGCCAGCGCCAGCAAGCAGGCGACCAGCGTAGCGCCGCGCGCGCGCAGCCAATCGGCGCGAACGGCGCGCAGGCGCGCCAACTCCCACGCCGCGCCGCTGGCAGCCAGCAGCGCAGTGCTGAGCCACAACTGCCAGGGCGGAGGCGGCAGGCTGCGCCAGTCCTCATACGCCATGCGCATTACATAAGCGACACCGAACAGCATGAACAGCGTCAGCACCACGGCCATGAAAACCCACAAGCCGGTCTTGCGCGCAGCGCGCGGCGCAGGCTGCCCGCCAGGGCGTGCCGGCAGCTTGCCGGGATCGCCGCCGCCAGCCGGCGGCAGTGGGAAATCCGGATCGCCACGCAGTACACCCGCGCCGATTTCGGGACTCATTTCAGCACCCCGCTCGGCGCCGGGCTGCCGGTTTGCGCCTCATCCGTGATGCCGGCTTTCCCGCTACGAACGGTGCCAGTGCGGCCATGCTCCGCTCCCGAATGGCCGGGATCGTCCTCGTCCGGCCCCACGTTCTGCGGCAGATAGTCGCTGGCGCCGCTGCGGCCGTAGTCGTAGGCGCCGCGATACACCATCGGCAGCGCTTCGCCCCAATTGCCGTGAACGGGCGGCGTTTGCGGCGTCTGCCATTCCAGGCTGCCCGCGCGCCACGGGTTGCCGTCCGCGCGCTTGCCGCGGAAAGTGGACCAGGCCAGGTTGGCGACAAACAGCAGCTGCATCACACCCACCACCAGCGCCGCCACGGTGATGAAGGCATTCATCTGGTGCGCCGACTGGGGAATGAAATTGTAGTTCTCGTAAGCGTAGTAGCGGCGCGGCATGCCGAGTATGCCCAGGTAATGCATGGGGAAGAAAATCGCATACGTGCCGAGGAAAGTGATCCAGAAATGCGCCTTGCCCAAGGCATCGTTGTACATGCGCCCGCTCACCTTGGGGAACCAGTGGTAAAGCCCGCCAAACACCGCCAGCACAGGCGAAACGCCCATCACCATATGGAAGTGTGCGACCACGAAATAGGTATTCGACAGCGGAATATCGACGCTGACATTGCCGAGGAAAAGCCCGGTCAATCCGCCGATCAGGAAGGTGCTGATGAAGCCCAGCGCGAACAGCATCGGCACCGTCAAATGGATATCGCCACGCCACAGCGTCAGCGTCCAGTTGTACACCTTGAGCGCGGTCGGCACGGCGATGATCAGCGTGGTGGTGGCGAAGAAGAAGCCGAACCAGGGATGCATGCCGCTCACATACATATGGTGGGCCCAGACCACGAAACTCAGGCCGCCGATGATCACGATGGCCCACACCATCATGCGGTAGCCGAAGATGCATTTGCGCGCATGCACGCTGATCAGGTCGGAAATGATGCCGAAGGCGGGCAAGGCGACGATATACACTTCCGGGTGGCCGAAGAACCAGAACAGGTGCTGGAACAGCAAGGGGCTGCCGCCCTTGTAGCCGAGCTGCTGCCCCATCGACAGCAAGGCCGGCATGAAGAAGCTGGTGCCGAGCGCCTTATCGAACAGCATCATGACGGCGCTGACAAAGAGCGCCGGAAACGCCAGCAGCGCCAGAATGGTGGCGACGAAAATACCCCATACCGTCAGCGGCATGCGCATCAGCGTCATGCCGCGCGTGCGCGCCTGCAGCACGGTGGTCACGTAATTCAGCCCGCCCATGGTGGCGGCAACGATGAACACCGCCAGCGATACCAGCATGACGACGATGCCCCATTCCACCCCGGGCGTACCGGGCAGGATCGCCTGCGGCGGATACAAGGTCCAGCCGGCGCCGGTCGGCCCGCCCGGCACGAAAAAGCTGGCCAGCAGGATCACCACTGCCAGCAGATACATCCAGTAGCTGAGCATATTCAGGAAGGGGAAGACCATATCGCGCGCCCCGACCATCAGCGGAATCAGGTAATTACCGAAGCCGCCAAGAAAGAGCGCCGTCAGCAGATACACCACCATGATCATGCCGTGCATGGTGATGAACTGGTAATAGCTGGCCGGGTCGATGAAGGAGAATTTGCCGGGAAAGCCCAGTTGCAGACGCATCAGGTCGGACAGGATCAGGCCGATCAGGCCGACAAAGATGGCCGTCAGCGTGTACTGGATGGCGATCACCTTATGATCCTGGCTCCAGACATAACGCGTCCAGAAGCTTTGCGGGCCGTGTCCGTGCGCGGCGTCGTGGCCGCCGTGCTCCTTGCCGTATGCCATCGCGCCCTCCCCTCAGCGGATTGTCTTGATATAGTCGATCAGCGCCGCCAGCTCGGCATCGCTCAACTGCGACGGCGGCATCACGGGCGGAAAGCCCTTGACCAGGCTGGCTTGCGGCGTGGCGATCGCCTCCTTCAGGTACGCCTCGTCCACCGCCACGGTCTTGCCGCCTTCCAGGGCTTCGGTCTTGCCGAACAAGCCTTTCCAGCCCGGCCCCACGCTTGGCGTGCCGTCCACGCTATGACAGGCAACGCAGCCCTTGGACTGGGCCAGCAGCCGCCCCATCTTGCCCGGTTCGGCCGGACCACCGACGCCGGCCGGCGTGCCGCCGCCGAAGGTCGGCTGCTTCGTCAGCCAGGCCTGCCACGCCGCCTCGTCTTCCACCACCACCTGGCTGCGCATATTCGAATGGCCCATGCCGCACAGCTGGGCGCACAGCACCTCGAATTTGCCAACCTGGGTCGGCGTGAACCAGAACGTGGTGACGATGCCCGGCACCATATTCATGCGGGTGCGGAATTGGGGGACGTAAAAATCGTGCAGCACATCCTGGGCGCGCAGCAGCGCCTTGACCGGCTTGTTCAGCGGCAGATGGATTTCCTGGCCGTCGACCAGCAGATCGTCCTGGCCATTGGGATCTTCCGGATTGATGCCGAAGGGATTGGCCGCCGTCATGAAGCGCACCTCGGTGCGGCCCAGCTTGCCATCCTTGCCCGGCAAGCGGTAATGCCAGTTCCATTGCCGGCCCATGACTTCGAAGACCAGCGCATCCTTGGGCGGATCGATCAGCTTGGCATACACCGACAAGCCCGGCGCCAGCAGCGCGATGATACCCAGCGTCGTACCGCCGATCAGCCACCATTCGAGTTTCTTGTTGCCGTGCTCGGCCGAAGCGCGCTGTCCTTCGCGGTGGCGGAAGCGCACCACCGCATACGCGACGAAAAGATGGATGACGACAAACGCCACGCCGGTAAACACCAGCGTGAGCATCAGCGCATCATCCATTGCCTGCCAGTTCGATGCGATGGGCGTGAGCCACCACGGACTCGCATAATGGAACACCAGCGCAGCAACGACGATCAGCACCAAAGCCAGGGCGAGTGCCATGTCGGCTCCCGCTCAAACTTGCTTGTCGGGACGCTCCAGCTTGCGATAGATGTACGCCGCCGCCATGCCGTAGATGATGTGCGTCACCACGGTGGGCCAGCCGCGCATTTCTGCGAACCAGGAGAAGGCGCCGGACATGCCATAGAAATTCAGCACATACAGCACCACGCCGAAGACCGCGCCCGCCAGCAGCACCATGCCGGTGCTGGAGTCGAGTTGGAAGGGAGCGATCAGGGCCGCGAGCATCATGGCGAAAACGACGCCCAGCACATAATGGACAACAAGCGCGACAATGACGACATCGAGCGCGTAGCCGGAAGTCTGCAAGACTTCCCAGCCCATCGCCATGGCCGCCACCATGCGGGTGGTCACCCAAGGATTGCCGCCGGACAGGCTGGACCACAACAGCTCGACCAGCATCATGACGCCGCCGGCGCCAAACCCTGCGATCGAAGCGGCCAGCCAATCCGGCTGGCGTGAAATCCAGCGATGCGAATGTAGATGCAGTTCCATGACGTCTCCTCCCCGGTGGCGATACGGTCATCAATTCACTATAGGTCAGATTCCGGCCGCTGCAATCGAGTTAAGTTTGCAGGAAGCGCAGGGAGCTTTGATTTACAACAAAGAGGGTTGAAAAACAGCAGGCAGAAAAGCAAAAAAGCCGCTTAGGCGGCTTGATCATTTTCATTTCTTTGGCGTCCCCACGGGGATTCGAACCCCGGTACTCACCGTGAAAGGGTGATGTCCTAGGCCTCTAGACGATGGGGACCTGAATGGACTTCCGATTATCCGTGCCACCTTTTGGTGGAGGTAAGCGGGATCGAACCGCTGACCTCTTGCATGCCATGCAAGCGCTCTCCCAGCTGAGCTATACCCCCACTGGCACGAACAATTTACTACAGCTATACCTTACTACTTGGCGTCCCCACGGGGATTCGAACCCCGGTACTCACCGTGAAAGGGTGATGTCCTAGGCCTCTAGACGATGGGGACCTCGAACTACCGATTATCCGTGCCACCTTTTGGTGGAGGTAAGCGGGATCGAACCGCTGACCTCTTGCATGCCATGCAAGCGCTCTCCCAGCTGAGCTATACCCCCACTGGCACGAACAATTTACTACAGCAACTACTTTACTACCTTGGCGTCCCCACGGGGATTCGAACCCCGGTACTCACCGTGAAAGGGTGATGTCCTAGGCCTCTAGACGATGGGGACCCTGAACAACAGGCGCAGTATTTTAACACAACTTACTGCAACTGCGTACAACTTCTTTTCTTCCTTCGCTAACTGGTGGAGGTAAGCGGGATCGAACCGCTGACCTCTTGCATGCCATGCAAGCGCTCTCCCAGCTGAGCTATACCCCCGTTTGCGAAAGAGACAGCATTGTAGCAGCCCCTCCGCAAAATGCAATACTCAATTGCAATTCTGAAGAAAATATCAGAGGTATTTTGCCAAACGGGCTGAAACGGTTTCACGGCCGAACAGCTGCAGCACCGCATCGATAGCCGGCGTTTGCAGCTGGCCGGTGATCATCAGGCGCAGCGGCATGGCCAGCTGCGGCATTTTCAGGCCGTTCGCCGCCAGCACTTCCTTCATCATGGCCGCAATCGCTTCCTTGCTCCATTCCACCGTGGCGATGCGCTCGGCGAACTGGGCCAGCACCGGTTTCACGGCGTCGGTGAAGTGCTGGGTCATCAGCGCCGCGTCCGGCTGCGGCTGGCGGTAGAACAGCATGGCGGCATCGGCCAGCTCGTTGATGGTGTTGGTGCGCTCTTTCAGCAGACCCAGCACGGTGGCCAGTTCCGGCGCGCCGTCGAACTGGGCGCCGTCGGCGCTCAGCTTCGGCTTCGCCAGCTCGGCCAGGCGGCCATTGTCGGCCTGCTTGATCCAGTGGTTGTTCAGCCAGGCCAGCTTCTCATTGTTGAACTGGGCCGCCGAAGCGGTCAGGTGCTCCAGATTGAACCATTCGCAGAACTGCTGCATCGAGAACACTTCATCGTCGCCATGGCTCCAGCCCAGGCGGGCCAGGTAGTTCAGCATGGCTTCCGGCAGATAGCCTTGCGCCGGGTATTCCATCACGCTGACGGCGCCGTGGCGCTTGGACAGCTTCTGGCCGTCCGAACCCAGGATCATCGGCAGGTGGCCGTATTCCGGCAGCGGCGCGCCGATGGCGCGCAGGATATTGATCTGGCGCGGGGTATTGTTGACGTGGTCGTCGCCGCGCAGGACGTGGGTGATGCCCATATCCCAGTCATCGACCGCGACGCAGAAGTTATAGGTCGGCGTGCCGTCCGGACGGGCGATCACCAGATCGTCCAGCTCCTTATTGGCGATGGTGATGGTGCCTTTCACCACGTCGTTCCAGCTCACTTCGCCATCCAGCGGGTTCTTGAAGCGCACCACGGGCTTGCGGTCGGCCGGCACGGGCGGCAGCGTCTTGCCCGCTTCCGGGCGCCAGGTGCCGTCATAGCGCGGCTTTTCGCCGGCGGCGCGCATGCGCTCGCGCATCGCTTCCACTTCTTCCGGCGAGGAGTAGCAGTGGTAAGCCGTGCCTTCCTGCAGCATCTGCGCCACCACCTCGCGGTAGCGGTCCATGCGTTGCATCTGGTAGAACGGGCCTTCGTCGTGGTCCAGGCCCAGCCATTTCATGCCGTCCAGGATGGCTTGCACCGCTTCCGGGGTCGAACGTTCCAGGTCGGTGTCCTCGATGCGCAGCACGAAGGTGCCGCCGAAGTGGCGGGCATAGGCCCAGGAATACAGCGCCGTGCGGGCGCCGCCCAGGTGGAGGAAGCCGGTCGGGCTGGGAGCGAAACGGGTGCGGACTGGTTTGGCTGGTGCAGTGGTCATCTCGTTAGAAAGCGAATAGGGTAAAGGCGGTATTTTATTACAGGCGGCGCACGGGCAGCATGCCGGCCCATACATTAATCGGATGGCGGGCCGCCGCCGTTGTGGCGCCGGGGCGATAAGGTAATCATGACGGCAAGCAAGGACGGGCGGCTTCACATATACTCAGCCGAAAACACCTCAGGAGAACCCATGGTCGTCCGCCTCCCCGCCGCCCTCGCGCTGCTCGCCGCCCTGCCCGCTTTTGCCGCAGATACCGCCAACCCGCTGCTGGAGCGGCATATCGCCAATATCGAACAAGGGCTGCTGCCGGCCGTCACGGTGCAGGGCATGGCGCCGGCCAAGCGCAAGCTGAGCGAGGAAATGGCGCGGCTTGGCGTGCCGGGCGTGAGCATCGCCGTGATCCACGGCGGCGAGATCGAGTGGGCCAAAGGCTATGGCGTGGCGTATGCGGGCGGGCCGGCCATCACCCCGGCCACGCTATTCCAGGCCGCCTCCATCAGCAAGCCGGTGACGGCCATGGCCGCCCTGAAACTGGTGGAAGACGGCAAGCTGGCACTGGACCGCGACATCAACAGCTACACCACGTTCTGGAAACTGCCCAAGGACATCGACAACTCCCCCGTCACCCTGCGCCAGTTGCTGTCGCACACGGGCGGCACCACGGTCAGCGGCTTCGCCGGCTATGCCGCCGGCAAACCGGTGCCGCAGCTGGTGCAGATCCTGAACGGCGCCGCGCCGGCCAACTCGCGCGGCGTACACGTCAGCACCCGTCCGGGCAGCGTGTGGCGCTACTCCGGCGGCGGCTACACCGTGGTGCAATACGTGATGACGCAGAAAAGTCCCGAAGGCTTCGCCGCCCTGATGGACAGCACGGTGCTGAAACCCATCGGCATGGCCGACAGCAGCTTCGAACAGCCGCTGTCCCCGGCCCGCCTGGCGCGCGCCGCCCTGCCGCACGACCGCCAGGGCAAACCGGTCGCCGGCGGCCCGCATACCTACCCCGAGCTGGCCGCGGCCGGCCTGTGGACCACGCCCAGCGACGTCGCCCGTTTCGCCATCGAACTGCGCCGCTCGGCCGCCGGACAGGCCAACCATGTGCTCTCGCAAACCATGGCCAACCTCATGCTCAATCCCGTGCTGGACGACTTCAGCCTCGGCCTGCGCATGGCCGGCGAAGGCCAGGCCCAGACCTTCAGCCATGGCGGCTCGAACGAAGGCTACCGCAACCGCCTGATCGCCTACACCGAGCGCGGCGACGGCCTGGTCATCATGAGCAATGGCGAGCGCGGCAGCGAGCTCATCCACCAACTGGTCGCTGCCATCGCCGCCGAATACAACTGGCCCACCCACCGCAGCCGCGAGCGCCGCGCCGTCGCGCTGGATGCCAGCGCGATCCAGCAGCTACCCGGCCACTACCAGCTCGGCGCCAACGAATTCCAGATCGCCCGCTCCGGCGAAGGCCTGACCATCGCCGTTGGACAAAGCGACCCCGAAACCCTCTACAGCGCGGGCAACGGCGCCTACTTCCTCAGTTCGCAGGACCTCGAACTGCGCTTCGACAGCAGCAACAGCGGCCGCGCCCTCATCGGCACCACCACCACCGCCTTCACCCGCCTCAAGTAAGCCCGCCTTGGATTTGCCAAAAAAAATGTCCACCCTGACGCCAGGCGCCAGGATGGACATTTTCTGATGCGGATCAAACGGCTTATTTGACGGTGACGTTGATGGTCTTGCTGAGGCCGGCGCCGTAGCTTTGGTGGGCGCCGTTGGCGAACTGCATGGTGAGCTTGTATTTGCCGGGCGGAAGCTTGACTTCGGCTTCGGTCTGGCCTTTGCCGAAGTGCAGGTGGTTGTCGTCGAAGGGGATGGACTCGCCGGCTTTCATGCTTTCGCCATTGATCAGCAGGTGGTGGTGGCCGGTGTTGGCGGCCATCTCGCCCGCAGGCTTGACTTCCATGCCGCTGACGGCGAACTTGACCTTGAACGGGCTGCTCACCGTGGCGCCGTCAACCGGCTCGATAAACGATACCGATTGCGCCGCCGCGCCGAACGAAGCCATGGCCAGGGCTGCGGCTGCCGCCAGGCGAACCATCACTTGCTGTTTGCGCATTACATATCTCCTTAGTCGTTTTTGATTACTATGCTGGGGAACTTGCTGCTCATATCCTTGGCTTTTTCAGCCACTTTCACCGCGACCTTGCGCGCGATTTCCTTGTACACGGCAGCGACCTTGCCTTCCGGATCGGCGACCACGGTCGGCTTGCCCGAATCGGTCTGCTCGCGGATGGCCATGGTCAGCGGCAGGGAGCCGAGGAATTCGGTGTCGAAGTCGGCACACATCTTCTTGCCGCCGCCTTCGCCGAAGATCTGCTCGGTGTGGCCGCAGTTGGAGCAAGTGTGGGTGCTCATATTCTCCACCACGCCGAGGATCGGAATGCCGACTTTCTCGAACATTTTCAGGCCTTTGCGCGCATCCAGCAGGGCGATGTCCTGCGGCGTGGTGACGATCACGGCGCCCGTCACCGGCACTTTCTGCGACAAGGTCAATTGGATATCGCCGGTGCCGGGCGGCATGTCGACGATCAGGTAATCGAGGTCGCGCCAGTTGGTCTGCTCCAGCAGCTGCTGCAGCGCTTGCGTGACCATCGGGCCGCGCCATACCATCGGCTCGTCCGGATCGATCAGGAAGCCGATCGAGGACACTTGCACGCCGTGGTTTTCCATCGGCTCCATGGTCTTGCCGTCGCGCGTGCCGGGACGGCCGCTCACGCCCAGCATCATCGGCTGCGAAGGACCGTAGATATCGGCATCCAGCACGCCCACCGACGCGCCTTCGGCGGCCAGCGCCAGGGCCAGGTTGACGGCTGTGGTGGATTTGCCCACACCGCCCTTGCCCGAGGCGACGGCAATGATATTCTTCACGTTCGGCAGCAGCTTCAAGCCGCGCTGCACGGCATGGGAAATGATCTTGCTGTAGATATTCAGGCTGATCTTGTCGGCGCCGGCGACCGGGGCCAGGGCCGCCAGCACGCTCGCGCGCAGGCCGTCGATCTGGCTGCGCGCCGGGTAGCCCAGCTCGATTTCCAGGCTGACCGTGCCGCCCTCGACTTGCAGCTTGCGTACGCATTTGGAGGATACGAAGTCCTTGCCCGTGTTCGGATCGATAACTGTGGCCAGCGCTGCCTTGACGTCTTCTACTGTGATGCTCATGTGAATCTCCGTTGGTGATGCCGCAGTCTAGCGCAAAATGGACACTTTTACATGGTGCAGCCCGCGCAAGCTGCGCAGCGCCGCCGTCCGCTGGTAAAATGCTTCTTTTATTCACCCAACAAGCGCACTAACCATGACCCGCAAGCTGTTCGTCACTACTGCCCTGCCCTACGCAAACGCTGCCTTCCACATCGGCCATATGATGGAATACATCCAGGCCGACATCTGGGTTCGTTTCCAGCGAATGCAGAGCGAAGGCAACGGCCTGCGCGAAGTGCATTTCGTCGGCGCCGACGATACCCACGGCACGCCGATCATGATCGCGGCCGAAAAGGAAGGCATCACGCCCCAGGAATTCGTGGCCAAGATCGCGGCCGGCCGCGCCCAGTACCTGGACGGCTTCCACATCGCCTTCGATAACTGGTATTCCACCGATTCGCCGGAAAACGTCGAGCTGTCCCAGGGCATCTACCGCAAGCTGCGCGACGCCGGCCTGATCCAGACCAAGACCGTCGACCGCTTCTACGATCCGGTCAAAGGCATGTTCCTGGCCGACCGCAATATCAAGGGCGAGTGCCCGAAATGCCACGCCAAGGACCAGTACGGCGATAACTGCGAGGTCTGCGGCGCCGCTTACCAGCCGACCGAGCTGGTGAACCCGTTCTCGGTCTTCACCAATGCCACGCCGATCCTGAAGCCGTCCGAGCAGTACTTCTTCAAGCTGTCCGATCCGCGCTGCTTCGAATTCCTGCGCGACTGGCTGAACACGCCAGGCCGCTTGCAGCCGGAAATGGTCAACAAGGTCAGTGAGTGGCTGGGCGAAGCCGGCGAAAAGCTGGCCGACTGGGATATTTCGCGCGATGCGCCCTACTTCGGCATCCCGATTCCGGACGCGCCGGGCAAGTTCTTCTATGTGTGGCTGGACGCGCCGGTTGGCTATCTGGCCAGCCTGAAGAATTATTGCGAAAAACAGGGCATGGACTTCAACGCCCTGCTGAACGATCCGGCCACCGAACAGATCCACTTCATCGGCAAGGATATCGTCTCCTTCCACCTGCTGTTCTGGCCGGCCATGCTGAAATTCGCCGACCATCCGGTGATCGAGAAGCTGAAAGTCAATGTGCACGGTCACCTGACCGTGAACAATGAAAAAATGTCCAAGTCGCGCGGCACCGGCATTTCGCCGCTGCGCTACCTGAACCTGGGTATGAATCCGGAGTGGCTGCGCTACTACATCGCCTTCAAGCTCAATTCCAAGGTGGAAGACCTGGACTTCACCGGCGACGACTTCGTGGCGCGCGTGAATTCCGACCTGATCGGCAAATTCGTCAACATCGCCAGCCGTTGCGCCGGCTTTATCGCCAAGAAATTCGACGGCAAACTGGCGAGCGAACTGTCGCCGTCGGCCCAGGACTGGATCAAGCGCGCCCTGCTGTCGGCCGAGGGCAAGGAACGCCAGGCCAGCATCGCGCACAACTTCGAGAACCGCGAATTCGGCAAGGCACTGCGCGAAATCATGGAAATCGCCGACGCCGCCAACCAGTACGTGGACGAGAACAAGCCATGGGTGCTGGCCAAAGACGCCGAGAAAACCGCCGAACTGCATGAAGTCTGCACCACGGCCCTGATCCTGTTCCGCCAGCTGGCCATCCTGCTGTCGCCGGTGCTGCCGGGCGTGGCCGCCAATGTGCGCAAATTCCTCAAGGATGAGCGCATGGTGTGGGCCGATACCGAAGTCGCTTCCGGCGCCGTCTACAAGACCATGCTGGGCCGCACCATCGGCGCCTACGAGCATCTGATGACCCGCGTCGACGCCAAGATGATCGAAGATCTGTTCGATGCGCCTGCCCAGCAGGCTGCCGCCGCGCCGGCCGCCGCCGAAGCCGCCGCAGCAGCTACCGGCATCGAAGAGCTGGCGCCGGAAATCAAGATCGACGATTTCGCCAAGATCGACCTGCGCGTGGCCAAGATCGTCAATTGCGAACACGTCGAAGGTTCCGACAAGCTGCTGCGCCTGACCCTGGATGTGGGCGAAGGCCGCCACCGCAATGTCTTCTCCGGCATTAAAGCGGCTTATAAACCGGAAGACCTGATCGGTAAATTGACGGTCATGGTCGCCAATCTGGCGCCGCGCAAAATGAAATTCGGCATTTCCGAAGGCATGGTATTGGCTGCTTCGGCGGCGGATGAAAAGGCCAATCCCGGCCTGTATATCCTGAATCCATGGCCGGGTGCCGAACCAGGCATGCGCATCGGCTAAAAGGTTATTGCAATGAATATAGTGGTGCGCGAAGCTGGTAGCGACGATGCCCAATTACTTGCCGACCTCACGCGCGCCGCGTGGGCCGGCAAGGTTAATGTCACTTCCAGCGGCCACCGTGAAACCGCCGTCTTCGTCGCCCAGCATTTGCGCGACGGCGGCGGTTTTATTTTGCTGGTCGATGAAAAGCCGATCGGCTCGGTGCGCTGGCTGCCGCTGGATGCGGAACCCGATGTCTGGGAAATCCTGCGCATGGGCGTATTGCCGGAATATCGCGGCAGTAATTTATCCCAGCATTTATTGGAAGCGGTGATTCATCATAGCCTGGCAATTGGCGTAGAAGAATTGCGGCTTGCCGTGCGCAGCGATCAGCCTAAATTGATCGACTTCTATTCCGCCTTTGAATTCGAGTTGGCGGAAGAATTGGAATATTCCCACGCCAATCCGCTGGAGCCATCGCCGCTGGTCATGCGGCGCACCTTGCGCTCCTGAGCCGTCAACGCGCCGCCCGGCGCGTTTTTTTGTCCCTACCAAGCCAGAACTTGGCGCGAATGCGCCGGAAACTGGTTCGCCTAAGCAGCGCGGCGCGAGGAAACGAAGATGCCGCCGACGATCAGCAGGAAGGCGATGGCATGATAGAGGTGCGGCGTCTCGCCCAGCACGGCCGAGGACAGGACGGCGGCAAACAGCGGCGTCAGATTGCTGAAGAACGCGGCTACCGCCGGACCGGCGCGCTGCACGCCGGTGCCCCAGCAGCGGAAAGCGATAATCGCCGGGCCAATCGACACATAGGCCAGCGCGGCAAACAAGGTGGTATTCCAATGGATAACCGCGTCGGTATAGGCCCATTCACCCGCCGCGAATAAGCCCGACCAGACTACGCCGAATCCCACTTGCGCGAGCAGGAAACTGGCCCAATTGGCGCGAATATCGGCCGGTTCTTGCGAACGGGTTAATAGCCAGCTGTAAATCGACCAGGCGATGGTGGCGAAAATCATGAATATATCGCCCGCCACCAGCCTTAATTCGAGCAAATGCGCCAATTCCCCTCGCGCCAGCACCAGCAATACCCCGCCTATCGATAATATCGCCCCGACAATCTGGCGGCGCGCGACCGCCACGCCGAAAAACAGCCAGCCGGTCAACATCATCCAGACCGGCATGCCGGCTGCCACCAGCGTCACATTGATCGGGGTCGAGCTTTGCAGCGCCAGATATTGCAGGGCATTATATAAACCGACGCCCAATAAACCGAGCAAGGCAAAACGGCGCCAGTGCAGCCATAAGGAACTGCCGCGGCGGAATATCGGGCCGGCCAGGGGCAGCAAAATCAGGAAAGCAATCGCCCAGCGCAGGAAATTCAAGGTGATCGGCGGCACTAGGCTATTCACCAGGCGGCCGATGACGACGTTGCCGGCCCAAAGCAGGGGTGGCACGATCAGCAGGAATACTGTCGAAAAATTAAGTCTTGCATTCATGAACAAAGAGCATACCGGAATTCGCCCCACGTCGCAGGTGGGCGACAGAAATTCCCTCCGGCACGCTGCGGCGCGGTAAAATACGCTTTGGTATTCACCTTATTTTGCGATATGAAACTCTCCAAACAACATAGCATGTACGAGTCGGACCACTCGCTGTTCATCAAGGCGCTGAAGGAAAAGAACCCGGCCATCGAAGAAGGCCAGCGTGAAGGCCGTTCCATCCTGTGGGACAAGGCCCCGACTCCGCTCGACGAGCAAGCCCGTCAGCGCGAATCGGCGATCAAACAGCAAGCTTACGTGTACCAGAACAAGCTGTAAGAGCCGGGACGGCAAGGGATGTTGCCAAAAGACGCGGTGCAGGATGCGGCAGCGAGCGACGCTGCCGACACCGAAGCACCGGGCGGCGTGGAAACGGGCGGCGGCAATGCCGCCGACGCCGCCAGCACCGACGCAGCTTATGCCCGCCTCTACGGCGAGCCGCTGCTGCGCCTGCCGAACGATCTCTACATCCCGCCCGACGCCCTGGAAATATTCCTGGAAGCGTTTGAAGGCCCGCTCGACCTGCTGCTCTACCTGATCCGCAAGCAGAACTTCAATATCCTCGACATTCCGATGGCGCAGGTCACCCTGCAGTATCTGAAATACGTCGAGCAGATCCGTCTGTCGAATCTGGAATTGGCGGCCGAATATCTGCTGATGGCAGCCATGCTGATCGAGATCAAGTCGCGCATGCTGCTGCCGCAGCGCCAGCACGATATCGAGCTGGAAGCGGAAGACCCGCGCGCGGAACTGGTGCGGCGCCTGCTGGAATACGAGCAGATCAAGCTGGCCGCCTACGACCTGAACAGCATTCCCCAGCTTGACCGCGATTTCCAGCGCGCCGAAATTTTCATCGAGCAAAGCCTGATCCCGGTCTGGCCCGAGGTCAATGCCGACGATCTGCAGGCGGCCTGGAAAGACTTGCTGAAAAGGGCCAAGCTCAAGCAGCACCACAAGATCACGCGCGAGGAACTGTCCGTGCGCGAACATATGACGGGCATTCTGCGCCGGCTGCAATCGAGCCGCTTTGTCGAATTTGCCGACCTGTTCGACGTGGCGGGGGGCGTGCCCGTGGTGGTGGTCAACTTTGTTGCCCTGCTCGAACTGGCCAAGGAAACCCTGATTGAAATTACACAGGCCGAACCGTTCGCGCCGATTTATGTGCGCCTGGCGTATTCGCCTGCCTAACCTAACAAAAGCAATATGAAAATCATCTCCTCCATCGAAGAACTGCGCGACCAGCTCAGCGGCCAACTGCGTACCGCCTTCGTCCCCACCATGGGCAATCTGCACGAAGGCCACCTGTCGCTGATGCGTCTGGCACGCAAGCATGGCGACCCGGTGGTCGCCTCCATCTTCGTCAACCGCCTGCAGTTCGGACCGAACGAAGACTTCGAGAAATATCCGCGCACCTTCCAGGCCGATGTGGAAAAACTGGAGAAGGAAGGCGTCTACGTGCTGTTCGCGCCGACCGAAAAAGATATGTACCCGGAACCGCAGGAATACCGCGTGCGCCCGCCGGACGACCTCGGCAACACCCTGGAAGGCGAATTCCGCCCCGGCTTCTTCACCGGCGTCACGACCGTGGTGCTGAAGCTGCTGTCCTGCGTGCAACCGCGCGTGGCCGTGTTCGGCAAGAAGGATTACCAGCAGCTCATGATCGTGCGCAATATGTGCCGCCAGTTCGCGCTGCCGACCAATATCATCGCCGCCGAAACCTGGCGCGCCGACGACGGCCTGGCCCTGTCCTCGCGCAATATGTACCTGTCGGCCGCCGAACGCGCCGAAGCCCCGGCCCTGTACCAAAGCCTGAACTTCGTCGCCGAGGAAATGCGCGCCGGCCACCTCGACATCTTCCAGCTCGAGCACAAGGCCATGGACGAGTTGGCCAAGCGCGGCTGGCAGCCCGACTACATCTCCATCCGCAAGCGCAACGACCTGCAGCCGCCGACCGCCGGCGACCTGGCCCAGGGCACGCCGCTGGTCGTGCTCGCCGCTGCCAAGCTCGGCACCACCCGCCTCATCGACAACCTCGAAATCTAAGTCCCCTCCCCGTTGGTCTAGTACAAACGATGTCCACCCTGGTGCCTCGGCGGCCGCGCCTGACACCAGGGTGGACATTGTCTGATTTGGCGCAAACTCGCTGGGCTCAGGCGCTGGTCAAGGCTTGGGTCCAGGCGAGCGCGGAGAGGTGGGCTTTGTTGACGTCCGCCGGACTGATGTGCAGGCTGGCCGCCAGGCTCGACACCAGGTTTGAATTCAGCTCGCAGGCTTCGGCCAGCGCCAGATAGGGACCGTATTTGCCGCCGCGCGTCAGCAAGGCGCGCGTCACTTCGTCGGAGAGCTGGATGGCGTCGAGCACCTCTTTCATGGGAATGCCGAGCAGCCTGTCGAGCAGGGAGAACATGCCGGCGACGAAGATGTTTTCGGCTTCGGCCTTGCCGACGGCGCCGACACCGAGCAGTTCGGCCAGGCGGCCGCGCACCACGGCCGTTTCCAGCAGGACCGGCGAGTAGCCGCTGGTGCTGGCGGTGGCCAGCAGCAGGGTCAGCCAGCGGTACAGGGGCTGATAGCCAAGCAAGGTGATGGCCTGTTTCAGCGACTGGATTTCGCGCCCGGCACCAAAGCCGGCCGAGTTAATGTAGCGCAGCAGTTTATAGGACAGCGCGGCGTCGCGCTTGAGCACGTTTTCCAGCTGGACCACATCGGCATTGGCGTTCACCATCTGCATCAGCTGCAAGATCACGGTCTGCGCCGGATTCATGCCCTTGCCATCGGTGCCAGGGCGCGGCGTCAGGTGCAGCTTGCCGACGAAGGCGTCCAGCCCGAGGGCGGCGCAGGCGTCGAAATCGGCCCAGGTGGTCACCGGCCGCCCCACCATCCTCACCGTCGATTGCTTGAGCGCGGCATAGGTGCGCGCCTGCGCGCCCACATCGGCGCCGGAAAAGCGCACTTCCACATACGAACACACGGTGCCGAGGCGGCTGCCGACGCGCGCCAGGTCGGCTTCGCGCAGCAGGATGCCGACGCCGCCGGCACGCAGCGCCTGCACGGCGGCCATGGTGTCGGCATTCGCCAGTTCCGAGGTCTTGAGCGAGAGCACGGTGTGCTCCGGCGGCAGATTGTGCAGGGCGTCGGTGGAGAGCATGGCCGGCACGGCCGCGAGGAAAAGGGTTTTGTCGCGCAACAGCCAGCCCTGGTCGGGATGGCAGACCTGGGCAGCCACGAAGCCCACTAGGTCTTCCAGTTCGGCCTGGGTGGGCGGCACGGCGGCGTCATGCTGCCAGCTCAGTTCATAACCGACCACGCGCTGCTTCGGATCGAGCAGCGGCTCCCGGACGAGGAAATGGGTCTGGTGCATGATGTGCGCGCCCCATAAAAAATGCCGCCCGCAGGCGGCAGTTCAGGCTTTAGCAGCCTACGCTTGCAAGCAGGCCGCCGGCCCCATGGGTATCCTGTAGCGCCGCGTTTTCGCTCAGGCCAGCCCCATGGCCGGGCCGGTTGCGGCCGGCAGCGCTGGCGCCGGCCGCCTTGCCGCGCCAGCTTCCCTGCCCCGGCCGGCGCTCACGCACCGGCAGCGCCGTGGCCGTATGACCACAGGCTGCCAGCCCGGTTGCACCCGGCCCGCGCGCCGCAAGCGCGGCGTCGATGGCGGAAAGCTGGTTCATGCATCAAGCTCCGAGTTTCTCGAAGATCTTGTTGAGTTTCTCATCGAGGGTGGCGGCCGTGAACGGTTTCACGACATAGCCGTTGGCGCCGGCCTGGGCCGCCGCGATGATGTTTTCCTTTTTCGCTTCGGCCGTCACCATCAGCACCGGCAGCTTGGCCAGCGCGGGATCGGCACGAATGTTTTGCAGCATGGTCAGGCCGTCCATATTCGGCATATTCCAGTCCGACACGACGAAGTCGAACTGCTCGGCGCGCAGCTTGGCCAGCGCCATGACGCCGTCCTCAGCCTCGTCCACATTGGCATAACCCAGTTCTTTTAACAGATTCCGGACGATGCGGCGCATCGTCGAAAAATCGTCAACAACTAAAAATTTCATCTTTGGATCAGCCATGAATTACTCCGTTGATTCTTTTACGCGGTTATAAATAGTGTCTGGAAGCACCAGCTCTTTGTAGGATAGCATTTTCGTTGCTTTAAGGCGAACAAACAGCCCCAAATCGCGGGGAATAGCGTATCAAACGCGCAAAGCGCGCTTACCGTGCTGCGCCAGATAGCCCAGCACCATGCCCGGCAGCGCTTGCAGGGCACCGACCTCGTGCGTGGCGCCGACCGCAATCGCTTCGCGCGGCATGCCGAACACGACGCAGCTGGCTTCATCCTGTGCAAAATTATACGCCCCCGCCGTCTTCATCTCCAACATGCCTGCGGCGCCATCCTTGCCCATGCCGGTCAAAATCACGCCGACCGCGTTCTTGCCCGCGTTCTGGGCGGCCGAACGGAACAGCACGTCGACCGAGGGACGGTGGCGGTTGACCGGCTCGCTCTGGTCGAGCTTGGTCATATAGTTGGCGCCGGAACGCGTCAGCAGCAGGTGCGAGTGGCCCGGCGCGATATAGGCATGGCCCGGCAGCACCCGCTCGTTGCCGGCCGATTCCAGCACAGAAATCTTGCACAGCGAATCGAGGCGCTTGGCGAAGGAGCGCGTGAAGCCTTCCGGCATATGCTGGGTGATCAGGATGCCCGGGCAATCGGACGGCATCTGCATCAGGAATTCGCGGATCGCTTCGGTGCCGCCGGTGGAGGCGCCGACGATGATCAGTTTTTCCGACGACATCAGCGGGTTGCGCAGCTGCGGCAGCGGCGCCGCGCCCTCGGCGCCGGGCTGCGCCAGGGTGCGGGCGCGGATGCGCGCCTTCGAGGCGGCGCGGATCTTGTCGGCGATCAGGTCGGTGTATTCGCGCATGCCGGTCTGGATCGAGATTTTCGGCTTGGTCACGAAATCGACCGCGCCCAGCTCCAGCGCGCGCATGGTGATCTCGGAACCGCGCTCGGTCAGCGAGGACACCATCACCACCGGCATCGGCCGCAGGCGCATCAGCTTTTCCAGAAAGTCCAGGCCATCCATCTTCGGCATCTCGACGTCCAGGGTCAGCACGTCGGGATTGGTCTGCTTGATCAGCTCGCGCGCCACCAGCGGATCGGGGGCCACGCCCACCACCTCCATATCGGGCTGGCTATTGATAATCTCGGTCATGACGCTGCGGATCAGCGCCGAGTCGTCCACGATCAGGACTTTGGTCTTCATGGCTACCTCTGTTGCTTTCTCTTGGTTGTTTTTGCGTGACGTTTTTTCTTATGCCTACTGTCAGAACAGCTCGACCTCGCCGCCCACCGGCTGCACTTTGAGGCGGCTGGCGTATTCGATTTCGCGTTTGGCCAGCGTGTCGTTATGGGTCTGCATCAGCTTTTTCACCAGCACCTTGCCCGTGCGCGGGAAGAAGTACACCTTGCGCGGATAGATATCGTTGAGATCCTCGGCCACGATGCGGATCTTCTCGTTGCGCAGGAAGGTTTGCACGAAAGCGGCGTTGCGTTCGCCCACATTCATGGCCGTGAAGCCTTTCAGCACCGCGCCGCCGCCAAATACCTTCGCTTCCATATTCTCGCGCCGCGCACCGGCTTTGAGCAAGTCGTTAATCAGGATTTCCATCGCATACGTGCCATAGCGCGCCGAGGCCGAGATCGGGCTGTTGGCGTCCGAGCCGCCATCCGGCAGCATGAAGTGGTTCATGCCGCCCAGGCCCGTGTTGCGGTCGCGGATGCAGGCCGAGACGCAGGAACCGAGCACGGTCACGATCAGCATGTCCTTGCTGGTGAAATAATATTCCCCCGGCAGGATCTTGGCCGCTTCGCAGTCGAAGGTCCGGTCGAAGTAGACATTGGTGGCAAATTGTTCTTTATCCATGGCGTCTATCTCATGCTCGTTGGGGCGCCTTGGCGCCAGCGCTGCGGTGTGCCGCATCCAGCTCGTAGACGGTCTTGCCGCGCAGCTTGAGCGAATCCGAGACATACAGGAAATTCTCGGAATGGCCGGCAAACAGCAGGGCGTCGGAACGCATCAGGGGCACGAAGCGCGACAGGATCTTGCGCTGGGTCGCCTTGTCGAAATAGATCATCACATTGCGGCAGAAGATCGCATCGAAGGGGCCGCGGATGGCCCAGTCGTCCTCCAGCAGATTCAGTTGACGGAAGGTGATCAGCTGGCGCAGCTCGGGGCGCACGCGCACCAGGCCGGCCTTGTCGCCCTTGCCGCGCAAGAAGAAGCGGCGCTGCTGCTCCATCGGCATCTTTTCGATGCGCTCGATCGGATACACGCCGTTGGCGGCGGTGTTCAGCACATTGGTGTCGATGTCGGTGGCGATGATGTGCACCGGCGGCGTCAGCGTGTTGAAGGCCTCGCAGGCGGTGATGGCGATCGAATACGGCTCCTCGCCGGTGGAGCTGGCCGAGCACCAGATATTCAGCTGTTCGCCGCGTTTATGCTTGATATGCTCGGCCAGCAGCGGGAAATGGTGGGCTTCCCGGAAAAACGAAGTCAGATTGGTGGTCAGGGCGTTGGTGAAGGCTTCCCACTCGGCGCCCAGACGGCCGGCTTCCAGATCATCCAGGTAGCGGACGAAGGAATTGATGCCGGTGGCGCGCAAACGCCGCGCCAGGCGGCTATACACCATCTCCTGCTTGCTGTCGGCCAGCGCAATGCCGGCCCGTTTGTAAATCATGGCTCGGACCCGCTCGAAGTCCTTGGCGTTGAAGTCAAACTCTTTGACGGTGTCTCTTGTTTGCGGCATGTGTATTACCTCTTATGAACTACTTATAACAATGCCTCACAGGGCGGGACGGATGACAGCCGCCCCTGCCTACAGCGCAATACTACTTAAAACTCTTCCCAGTCGTCGCCCGCTGGAGCGGACGCCATTTTCTTCGGCGCCGGCTTGGCCGCCGGTTTCTCGGCCGTTCTTGCAGCCGGCGCTTCGGCCGGCGGCGCCACCACCACCGGCACCGACGGCGCAGCCGCCTTGACGATGGCCGGCGCGCGCGGCGCCAGCACCGGGCGTTTCAGCATGGCTTCGTCGCCGGACAGCTTGAAGATGCTGACCGCTTCGGCCAGGCGCTGCGCCTGCTCCTGCATGCTCTCGGCGGCGGCCGCGGCCTGCTCCACCAGGGCGGCATTCTGCTGGGTCATCTCATCCATCTGCGTGATGGCCTGGTTGACTTCCTCGATGCCGTTGCTTTGCTCCTGGGTGGCGGCGGTGATCTCACCCATGATGTCGGCCACCTGCTTGATCGAGGTCACGATCAGGTCCATGGTCTGGCCGGCTTCGTCCACCAGGCGCCCGCCCGCATCGACCTTGACCACGGAATCGTCGATCAGGGCCTTGATTTCCTTGGCCGCGCCGGCCGAGCGCTGCGCCAGATTGCGCACTTCGGAGGCCACCACGGCGAAGCCGCGGCCCTGTTCGCCGGCGCGCGCCGCTTCCACGGCGGCGTTCAGCGCCAGGATATTGGTCTGGAAAGCGATGCTGTCGATGACGCCGATGATGTCGACGATCTTGCGCGAGCTTTCCTTGATCGAGCCCATGGTGTCGACCACCTGGGCCACCACGGTGCCGCCCTTGACCGCCACCGACGATGCCGAAACCGCAAGTTGGTTGGCCTGGCGCGCATTGTCGGCATTCTGCTTCACGGTCGACGTCAGTTCTTCCATCGAGCTGGCGGTTTCCTCCAGCGAGGAGGCTTGCGATTCGGTGCGGCCGGACAGGTCGGCATTGCCGGAGGCGATTTCGCGCGAGGCGGTGGTGATGGTCTCGGTGCCGTTGCGCACCTGGCTGACGGTGCTCACCAGGCTGTCGTTCATGTCTTTCAGCGCCTGCAGCAGCTCGCTGGTTTCGTCCTTGCCTTCCACATACACGTCCGAGGTCAGTTCGCCGGCCGCCACCTTCTGCGCCACGGCGACGGCGCCCGACAGCGGCACCGTGATGGAGCGCGTGATGTAGACCGAAAACACGATGCCGATGGCCACCGCCGCGCCGCCCAGCACGAAGAGGAAGACCATCAGGCTGGTGTCGGCCGTGACCGAGCGTTCCTGCATTTCGCGCGCGGCGGCCTGCTGCAGGTCCACCAGCTTGTTGAGCGAAGCCAGGGTTTGCTGGTTGAGCGGGTCGATGCGGCTGGCAATGACCTTGGCCGCGCCTTCGCTATTGAAGGCCAGCACCTGGCCGATCGCTTCCTTGAAGGCGGCGTCGACGTCGCGGTCGAGGGCGGCGATGTCGGCCAGCACCTTGTTCTCGGTCTCGTTCAGACCCAGGCTTTGCAGCTTGCTGCGCGCCGCGTCGTAGCGCTGGCGCTGGTCCTTGACCTTGCCCTCTTCCTTCTGCATCAGGTTCACATCCGATTGCAGGCCGATATTGCGCATGGCAATGCCGGTTTCCAGCATCGCGCTCTTCATGGCCTGCGCCTGCTGGTTCTTGGCCGTGGTCAGATCCAGGCCGGCGGTCAGCTGGGTTTTATTGCGATAATTCAGAATGCCGGCCGACAGGTCCATCACCACCAGTATCAACAGCAGCACACCAAAGCCAAAACCCAACCTCGTCCCGATTTTATAGTCGCGCACATTCATCGCAGTCTCCCTTGTAGCCTTTCTGTCCTTATGCCGGTTCATCCTCTGGCGGGTTGATGCCGGCTGTTTGATCTTAAGCCGCCAGTTGTTCTATCAGGCCCATTTCGGGGCTGGACATCAGCTTGTCGATGTCCACCAGGATCAGCATGCGCTCATCGATGGTGCCCAGGCCGATCATGTATTCGGTGCTGAAAGCGGTGCCCATCTCGGGCGCCTGCTTGACTTGCTCGGGCGCCAGCGTGGTCACGTCGGACACGCTGTCGACCACCATGCCGACCACGCGGCCGTTGATGTTGAGGATGATGACGACCGTGAACTGGTCATACACCGGCTCGCCCAGATTGAATTTGATGCGCATGTCCACCACCGGGATGATGATGCCGCGCAGATTGATCACGCCCTTGATGAACTCGGGGGCATTGGCGATCCGGGTCACGGCCTCGTAGCCGCGGATTTCCTGCACTTTCAGAATGTCGATGCCGTATTCCTCGGCGCCGAGCTTGAAGGCCAGGAACTCGTGGCCGGCAATATCCTTGGCGCCTGCGGTTTGAACTGCGTCTGACATGATGGTTTTTCCTTCCCGGTTACTTACAATGCGTCACGAAAAAATGGATTCGTCGGCCAGCTGGCGCGAGGAGCGGATCAGCGCCGCCACGTCCAGGATCAGGGAGACGCCGCCGTCCCCCAGGATGGTGGCGCCGGAAATGCCGGCCACCTTGCGGTAGTTCGATTCGAGGTTCTTGACCACGACCTGCTGCTGGCCCACCAGCTCGTCGACGAAGAGGCAGGCTTTGCGCCCTTCCGTTTCGAGGATCACCAGGATGCCCTGCGACGGATCGGTAAAGCGCGGCACGATGTCGAACATCTGGTACAGCGGGATCAGCGGCAGGTATTCGCCGCGCACCTTGATCACCTTGCCTTTGCCGGAAATTTCCTTGACGTCGTCCGGCGTCGGCTGCAGCGACTCGATCACGAAGCCCAGCGGCAGAATGTAGACCTCCTCGCCGACGCGGATCGACATGCCGTCCAGGATGGCCAGCGTGAGCGGCAGCGAGATCGACATGGTGGTGCCGAAGCCCTTGGCCGAACGGATGTCGACCGAGCCGCCCATGGCCGTGATATTGCGCTTGACCACGTCCATGCCCACGCCGCGGCCGGAGACGTCGGTCACGGCGTCGGCGGTGGAGAAGCCGGGCGCGAAGATCAGCTGCCAGACGTCGGCGTCGCTCATATTGTCGGACAGCGGCAGGCCGCGCTCCTTGGCCTTGGCCAGGATCTTCTCGCGATTCAGGCCGCCGCCATCGTCGGACACCTCGATGATGATATTGCCGCCCTGGTGGCTGGCCGAGAGGAACAGGCGCCCCGCCTCGCTCTTGCCGGCGGCGCGGCGCGCTTCCGGCATTTCGATGCCGTGGTCGATGCTGTTGCGCACCAGGTGGGTGAGCGGATCGACGATGCGCTCGATCAGGCCCTTGTCCAGCTCCGTGGCGGCGCCGTGGGTGATGAAGTCGACCTTCTTGCCCAGCTTGGAGGCCAGGTCGCGCACCATACGCGGGAAGCGCGAGAACACGAAGTCCATCGGCATCATGCGGATCGACATCACCGCTTCCTGCAGGTCGCGGGTATTGCGCGTGAGCTGGCTGATGCCGCTCAGCAGGCGTTCGTAGACCATGGGGTCGAGCGAATCGGCGCGCTGCTCGATCATCGCCTGGGTGATCACCAGTTCGCCCACCAGGTTGATGAGCTGGTCGACCTTCTCGATCGAGACACGGATCGAGGACGATTCGGCGCCATGCGCGGCCGGCTTGTCGGCCGCTTCCTTCTTCACCGGTTTCTTCTCGGCTTCCTCGACCGGCTTGACTTCGGGCGGCGTGTCCTTGATGCCGGCCTGGGCGCGGATGGTTTCCAGCGGCTGGAAGAAGCCATAGCCTTGCGCATCCTCGCCGGCGGCGCCGGCATTGGCGCGGATCTCGTCGAGCGGCTGGAAGAAACCGTAGCCCGGATCGCCGCCCTGGCTGGCCGCCGGCGCGGCCGGCGCGGTATCGACCGGATCGAAGAAGCCGTAACCGAGTTCGCCTTCGACGCGCGCCCGTTCCGCCCGCTCCTTCGCTTCCTGCTCCGGCGTCAGGGCCGGCAGCTCGGTCACCGTCATGTCTTCGGTATTCAGCACGAAGGAGCAGATGGCGATGATATCGTCCAGGCTCTCGTGGGTGGTCACCACCATGGCGTTGCGGTCGTGGTCGAGCGGGGTCACCGTGACGTGGCCCAGCAGGCCCAGTTCGGCCGCCAGCGCCGTCACCTCGCGGTGGTCCATTTTCGGCAGTTCCAGGCGGTAGCGCGCGCCGCCGCTGTGGTCCACCGCCGCACTTTCGCGCGCCGCGGTCTGGAACGAGGGCGCGACCGGGGCCAGCGCCGCCACGTGCACGTCCTGGGCCAGCGATTGCAGCATCATGCGCACATCGCCCACCGCATCCTGGTCCACGGCCGAACCGAGGCGGTGGCCGTCCAGCTGCATCTTCAAAATATCCTTGGCCGCCAGGAAGGCGTCGACATGCTCGCCGGTCAGCGCCATCTCGCCTTTGCGAATGCGGTCCAGCAGGGTTTCCAGGATATGCGTCACTTCCGTCATATCGCTCAGGCCGAAGGTGGACGCGCCGCCCTTCACCGAGTGCGCGGTACGGAAGATGGCGTTCAGATCCTCTTCGGTCGGCGCCTCCACGTCGACGGCCAGCAGCAGCCTTTCCATTTCAGCCAGCAGCTCTTCGGCCTCGTCGAAGAAGACCTGAAAGAACTGGCTTATATCGATGGTCATGGCGCGACTCCGTCAAGAACAAAGCTCATGGCGCACCTCAACCGATTACTTTCTTGACTACCTCGATCAGACGTTGCGGGTCGAAAGGCTTGACCAGCCAGCCATTGGCGCCGGCGGCGCGGCCCTTGGCTTTCATCTCATCGGACGATTCGGTGGTCAGCATCAGGATGGGCACTTTGGCGTAGGCCGGTTGTTCGCGCAGCAGCTTGATCAGTTGCAGGCCGTCCATGCGCGGCATGTTCTGGTCGGTCAGCACCAGGTCCACGGTCTGCTGCTTGGCTTTTTCCAGGCCGTCCTGGCCGTCCACCGCCTCCACCACCTGGTAGCCGGCGGCTTTCAGGCTGAAGGCGACCATCTGGCGCAGCGAGCTGGAGTCGTCAACTGCAAGTATTGTTTTAGCCATCTTCTTATCTCACTATTTTAGGTTCGGGCCCAGGCCCACTGTATTACCGTTGTCCGGCGCCGCTGCTGTCAGAACAGCTCGATGTCGCCGCTCTCCAGGTGTTTCTGGCTTACCGCCTTGCGCAGCACGCTGCGCAGCTCCAGGCTCTGGATCGCCAGCGCCATGCTGACCTTGCCCAGCAAATCCACAATCTCGTCGTTATCGCTTTCCGGCAGCATCTCCGCGCCATGCGCGCCCAGGGTGCCGAGGAATTCGCGCAGGCCGGTGACGCGCTTCAAGGTGCGGTCGATCAGCTGGCTGGTCATGTCCTGGAACTGCATGCTGGTGATGGCCGCGTTCACATAGGTGCTGACCTGCTCGTTCATGTCCTGCAGGCGCTGCTTGTCTTCCGCGGTCGGCGTGCCGCCTTGCAGCAGCAGCTCGATGGTGGCTTGCTGGGCGTTGACGGCGTCATGGATGGCCATGAAGTTGCGCGACAGTTTTTCAATTGCTTCTTCCAGCAACAGGTTCGTCTGGATCAGATCGGTTTCCACCTCGGTCAAATGGCGCCGCCCGTGGTCGGACACACCCGACAGCAGGCGCTTCACATGGGAGCCCAGGATTTTTTTTCTCGTCATAACAGTCTCGTTCTCGTACAGCAGGCTCGTTTTATTTCCTGGCCGGGGCTGGCGCGGGGGCACTGATCGCCTCGCGCGTGGCGTCGGTGTCCGTGCCGACTTCCAGCTTGCCGCCATCGCGCATCACGCTCTCTTCCGCCTTCTTGTTCATGACGATGATGCTGATGCGCCGGTTGATCGGGTTGAACGGGTCTTTGCGGTCGAGGTGGGCGGCCGAGGCAAGGCCCACCACGCGCAGGATCTTGGCGTCGCCCAGGCCACCCTGCACCAGGGCGCGGCGCGAGGCATTGGCGCGGTCGGCCGACAGCTCCCAGTTGCTGTAGCCGGCGTCGCTGTAATACGGGGTCGAGTCGGTGTGGCCGGACAGGCCGATCTTGTTCGGCACATCGTTCAGCACGGGCGCGATCTCGGTCAGGATTTCCCGCGTATACGGCTGCAGGTCGGCGCGCGCCAGGGCGAACATGGGGCGGTTCTGCTCGTCGACGATCTGGATGCGCAAGCCTTCGCTGGTGAAGTCGAGCAGCAGCTGGTTGCGGTATTTTTTCAGGTTCGGATTGTTCTCGATCTTCTCTTCGAGCTTTTCCTTGAGCACCTGCAGGCGCGTCGCCTCTTCCTGCTCCAGCGCCTTTTTGGCGGCCGTCAGGTTATACGTCTTTTTCACCGTGGGGTCGTCGCCCAGCTTGACCTGGCCTTCGCGCCGGGTCAGGTCCTTGCCGCCGCCGGGAATCACGGAGGAGCTGTCGCCGCTGCCCGAGCCGCCCTGCATGGCGACCTTGAGCGGGGTCTTGAAGTATTCGGAAATGCCGTTCAGGTCGCCCTTGGTGGTCGAGCCCAGCAGCCACATCAGCAGGAAGAAGGCCATCATCGCCGTCACGAAGTCGGCGTACGCGATCTTCCAGGCGCCGCCGTGGTGTCCGCCGCCGCCCTTCTTGATGCGCTTGACGATGATCGGCCGCATGCCCTCTTCAGCCATGACCCTTCCTTCTCAGTGCAGTCTTATTCAGCATGATACGCGCCTGCGGCCTTACTTCGATTTCGATTTCTTGATGTGCTCTTCCAGCTCCGAGAAGGACGGACGCTCGGTCGAGTACAGCACCTTGCGGCCGAATTCGACGGCCAGCGCCGGGGCATAGCCGTTCAGGCTGGCCAGCAGGGTCACTTTCACGCACTGGAACATCTTGGTCGACTCTTCCAGCTTCTGCTCCAGCAGGCTGGCCAGCGGGCCGACGAAACCGTAGGCCAGCAAGATGCCGAGGAAGGTGCCGACCAGGGCGTGCGCGATCAGCATGCCCAGCTCGGACGGCGGAATGCCCACCGATTCCATGGTGTGCACCACGCCCATCACCGCCGCCACGATACCGAAAGCCGGCAGGCCGTCGCCCAGCTTGGCGATACAGTGCGCCGGCACATGGCCTTCCTGGTGATGCGTGTCGATTTCATTGTCCATCAGGTTTTCAATCTGGAAGGCGTCCATATTCCCCGATACCATCAAGCGCAGGTAATCGGTCATGAACTCGACAATATGGTGGTCTTCCAGCACCATCGGATATTTACTGAACAGCGGGCTGTCGGACGGCTTGTCGATATCGCCTTCAATCGACATCAAGCCTTCCTTGCGTACCTTGGAGAGCACGTCGAACAGCAGCGACATGAGCTCCATATACAGTTCCTTGGTATAGCGCGAGCCTTTGAGCAGGCTGGGCAACGCACCCAGGGTGGCCTTGATGGCCTTGCCGTTATTGCCGACGAAGAAAGCACCAAGCGCCGCACCGCCGATCATCAGCAGCTCCAGAGGCTGGAACAGAGCCGCCAGGTGTCCACCCGACAGCGCGAAGCCCCCAAACACGGAGCCCATCACGATGAGATAACCGACTATGACTAACAAGTGTGCAAACTCCCAGGAAAACGGACGTTATGACGTCAAAAAACAGAATAATTCCACAGTGGAACTACAATAACGTGCAAACGCCGCCCCGGCAAGAGAAAGACGGTTAAATTACCCAGACAAACAGCGGTGGCCCACCCTCTGTGGTAACTATGGTCTTGTCGGCTTCGCAATAGGGAATTTCAAATTCATAACTAATCAGCAAGCTGCCCTGGCGCATTTCCGTTTTGGCTTTTTGCCATAAGGCCGGCATGGCGGCCGGCGACAAATAGGCGAACACCATATCGAAGCGGGCGAAGTCGAGACGCTCGTAATCGCCGCGCACAAACCGGGCGCGGCTGCCGCTCAGCGCGGCGCGCAGGCGCGCCACCAGCCAGGGCAGCGGCGCCAGTTCGATGCCCAGGCAGTCGCAGTCCGGACGCTGGCGCGCCAGGTGCAGGGTCATGCCGCCCAGGCCGCTGCCGATATCGACCAGCTTGAGCGCCCTGCCCGGCGGCAGTTCGGCCGCCACCGCGCGCCAGACGGCCGCATGCGAGGGGTAATACGGCACCTGGGTGCGGAAAGTGGACCAGTACAGCGCCAGCAGGAACAGGAAGGGCAGCAGATAGAGCACGGGCGGCAAGCCCAGGGCGCTGGCCGCCAGCACGGCCACGGGAAACAGCAGCTGGATCGGGCGCCACCACGGCGCCAGGCCGAGCCGCCAAGTGATCAGGAGCGCCAGGCCGCCCTGCAGCAGGGCCGCCGTCAGCAGCGTCAGGCCGCGGCCGGCCGTATCGAGCACGATGGCCAGGGCCGCCAGCGGCAACAGCGCCAGCAGCTGGATCAACAGCGCTTGCACGGCCGGAGCGCGCCAAAGCCGGGACAGCCTCATCGGCGGCCCCGGCTTTGACTAAATAGATAGGGAAAAAGGCGCAACTCAGGCGGCCAGCGCTTCGGCATCCTTGGCCTTCTTGGTCTTGCCGGCGCGCGAAGGCATATGGCACAGGCCGCAAACATAACTGCCATTCAAGTCCATCGCATTGACGATGAATTTGCCCTGGCATTTGCCGCAGGGTTTAAGTTCCAGCATCTTGCTGCCGGCGAAGCGCACCAGGGTCCAGGCGCGGGTCAGGGACAGCAGCGGCTCCTGGCCCGGCTCCGGCGGCATCTGTTCCAGATACAGCTGGTAAGCCTTCATCACGGCATGGATGCCGCTGGCGCCGGCGTGCTGCACCAGGAAGCTGTGGATATTCAGGAACAGCGAGGAGTGGATATTCGGCTGCCAGGTCAGGAACCAGTCGGTCGAGAAAGGCAGCATGCCTTTCGGCGGCGACATGCCCTTCAACTCCTTGTACAGCTTGAGCAGGCGCTCGCGCGACAGCGCGACTTCGGTCTCCAGCAGCTGCAGGCGCGCGCCCAGATTGATCAGTTCGATGGCCAGCTGGATTTCCTGGGCTTCCGACACCACACTCTTCTTGCACATGATCCCGGCTCCTCGGCTTAAGCGATTTCTTCTGCGGGCTGGCCGGCCATCAGGATGGCGGCATGCGACTGGGCCAGGGCGCGGTCCTTATTGTAATTGGTCAGCATGGAGAGGATGGCGCCATCGTCGAAGCGGAAGCGGGCCAGCATCATATTGCCACCGGCCAGTTTCAGGATCTGGGCATTGCTCATGCCTTCGATCAGGTCGGCGATGTCGGCCGAGATGCCGAGGCGGAAGATGGCGGTGACCTTGTCGGCGCGGATCATCTGCTGGGCCAGCATCAGGTAGCTCAGGTTGGCGTCGCGAATTTCAGCCATCATATCGTTAGCAGTCATTTCCCTCTCCTTGATCCGTTTATTTTCTGCCTGGAATGCTTATGCATTGCCGTTGAGATACATTCTGCTGGAGGGCGCAGGAAGGCAGAAGAGGCGACTCTCTGTATTTTCAGTAAGGAACTGGCGGACACGCCCTGTCAGCGTTTGTCTGACAAACGCAGGGCGATGACTATGCCACGCCAGTGCTGGCGCGGCTTTGCGGCGGATTGAAGCTCAAGAAAACTCCCCGAGCGGAGGGTGAAAACGGCAGGTCGCAGTGCATCTTTTTTGCGACATCTAAACCGGTAACGGCAGGCTTTTGGAGAACTTTAGGGTTTTCTGCAAAAAATTTTAAAATTTTTTCGCCCAGCCCAAAGTGTCGAACAGCAAGCCCTTTACCGCGCTTCTATACCGGGTAACGGCAAGCCCGGCAGGAACTTTAGGGTTGGAACGAAAAAAATTAAAAATTTTCGAAAAACAGTCCATGCGGCTGCGCAAGCCACTATCCATGCGGGTTTGCGCGATTTAAATCTTTCATCAATAATAACAAAAATACATCGCTGTGCTCACTTTGTCAGCAAAAAAATTGTTACACTGCCGCTCTACTTCAAGCTTCAAGTAATTTCCTTATGAGAGAAGCCGTATGACCACACGCAAAGACTGCCTCGACCGCGACGCCCGGGACGCCCTGGCCCCGCTGCGCGAACACTTCGACCTGCCGGCCGGGGTGATTTATCTGGATGGCAACTCCCTGGGCGCCCGGCCCAAGGCCGCCCTGACCCGCGCCAGCGACGTCATCGCGCGCGAATGGGGCAAGGACCTGATCACCAGCTGGAATACGGCGGGCTGGTTCGAGCTGCCCAAGCGCCTGGGCGACCGCCTGGCGCCGCTGGTCGGCGCCGCGGCCGGCGAAGTGGTCGTCACCGACACCACCTCGCTCAATCTGTTCAAGGTGCTGGCCGCCGCCCTGCATATGCAGGCCAGCGCTCCCGAGACCAGCGAACGGCGCGTGATCGTCACCGAGCGCAGCAACTTCCCCACCGATATCTATATGGCCCAGGGTCTGGCCGGCTGGCTGCAGCGCGGCTACAGCGTGCGCCTGGTCGATAGCGTCGACGAGCTGCCGCAGGCCATCGGCGCCGATACCGCCGTGCTCATGCTCACCCACGTCAATTACCGTACCGGCTACCAGCACGATATGGCGGCCACCAGCGCCCTGGCCCATGAGCGCGGCGCCCTGATCGTCTGGGATCTGGCCCATTCGGCCGGCGCCGTGCCGGTGGCGCTGGAGCGCGACGGCGCCGACTTCGCCGTCGGCTGCACCTATAAATACCTGAACGGCGGCCCCGGCGCGCCGGCCTTCGCCTGGGTGCCGCGCCGGCACCAGGCGCGCTTCCAGCAGCCGCTGTCCGGCTGGTGGGGCCATGCCGCGCCGTTTGCCATGGCGCCCGACTTCGCGCCCACCGAGGGCATCGGCCGCGCCCTGTGCGGCACCCAGCCCATCGTTTCGCTGGCCATGGTCGAATGCGGCCTGGATGTCTTCGCCCAGACCACGATGCAGGCGGTGCGCGCCAAATCGCTGGCCCTGACCGACCTGTTCATCGCCCTGGTGGAAGAACGCTGCGCCGGCCACGGCCTGGGCCTGGTCACGCCGCGCGAGCATGCGCGGCGCGGCAGCCAGGTCAGCTTCACCCACGCCCACGGCTACGCGGTGATGGCGGCCCTGATCGAGCGCGGCGTGATCGGCGACTACCGCGAGCCGGCCATCATGCGCTTCGGCTTCACCCCGCTCTACACCAGCTTTGCCGATGTGTGGGACGCGGTGGAGATCCTGAAGCAGATCCTCGACGAACAAGCCTATGATGTGAACGCCGAACGCGGCGCCGTAACCTGAAGAGCACCCGATATGAGCACCGAAAACAAAGCCGCCGCACAATGGCATGGCGCACAGATGGACTTCAGCAAGTCCATGAGCTATGGCGATTACCTGGCCCTGGACAAGATCCTCAGCGCCCAGCATCCGCTTTCCCCCAACCACAACGAGATGCTGTTCATCGTGCAGCACCAGACCAGCGAACTGTGGATGAAGCTCATGCTGCACGAGATGCATGCGGTGTGCGCCCAGATCCAGCAGGACGACCTGTCGCCCGCCTTCAAGATGCTGGCGCGCGTGGCGCGCATCATGGACCAGCTGGTGCACGCCTGGGACGTGCTGGCCACCATGACGCCGCCCGAATACAGCGCCATCCGCCCTTATCTGGGCGCCTCCTCCGGCTTCCAGTCCTACCAGTACCGCGAGATCGAATTCATTCTCGGGAACAAGAACGCCAACCTGCTGGCCGTGCACGAATCGGCGCCGGAACACCATGCCCTGCTCGAGCGCGCGCTGCGCGCCCCTTCGCTGTACGACGAAGCGATCCGCCTGCTGGCGCGCCACGGTCTGGCCATCGACGCCGAACGCCTGGACGGCGACTGGACCCAGCCCACCCTCGCCAACGAATCGGTGAAGGCGGCCTGGCTGGAAGTCTATCGCGACCCGCACCGCTACTGGGCCTTGTATGAGCTGGGCGAAAAGCTGGTGGACCTGGAAACGGCCTTCCGCTTCTGGCGTTTCCGCCACGTGACGACGGTGGAACGCATCATCGGCTTCAAGACCGGCACCGGCGGCACGGCGGGCGTGAGCTATCTGCGCAAGATGCTGGACGTGGTACTCTTCCCCGAACTGTTTGCCCTGCGCACCGCGCTCTGATCCTTTCCGGAAGACCCGCCATGCCAACCTCCCGCCTGCCCCTGCTCCCGTCCCTGTCCGGCCTCCTGCTGGCCGGCGCCCTGGCCCTGCCCGGCGCGGCCCAGGCGCGCGGCGAGCAGCCCGGCGTATTCGACTACTATGCCCTGTCGCTGAGCTGGTCGCCCGATTACTGCGCCACGCGCGGCAAGGACGACGAGGAGCAGTGCGCCGCCGGCCGCCAGCTTGGCTTCGTGCTGCATGGCTTGTGGCCACAATTCGTCAACGGCTATCCGGAAAGCTGCTCGCGCATGCCGCTGCCCGGTAAACTCAAAGCCGAATACGCGCCGCTTTACCCCTCGCCGCGCCTGATCGAGCATGAGTGGAAGAAGCACGGCACCTGTTCCGGCCTGACGCCAGCCGCCTACCTGGCCTTGTCGGCCAAGCTGAAACAGGGCCTGGCCATCCCCGCCCCGTATCAGAAACCGGCCCAGCCGCTGCGCACCACGGCCGCCGAACTGCAGCAAGCCTTCCGCGCCGCCAATCCCGGACTGCAGGACGCGTCCCTGCTGCCCTTCTGCAGCGGCAGCGGGCGCTTCCTGCGCGAGGTGCGCGTCTGCTACCGCAAGGACGGCGTCCCGCAAAGCTGCGGCGCGGCCGACATCAAGCGTTCGCAGAAAAGCTGCGGCCAGCCCAGCTTCCTGCTGCAAAGCGTACGTTAACCCCAAGAGGAGAAGGAATGGATTTCGAGGTACTGACCCTGCCCGGCTTATGGAATTCGGGCCCGCTGCACTGGCAAACCCACTGGGAGAAAACCTACCCCTGGATGCGGCGCATCGCGCACCGCGACTGGGAAACGCCGGAGCGCGCGGAATGGGTGCGCGAACTCGATGCCGCCATCGCCGCCTGCCGGCGGCCACCGGTGCTGGCGGCGCACAGCCTGTCCTGCACCCTGGTGTCGTACTGGGCCGCCTCCGGCAGCGCGCACCGGATCGCCGGCGCCTTCCTGGTCGCGCCCAGCGACACCGAAGCGCCCTCCTACCCCGACTGCACCAGCGGCTTCCAGCCCATGCCGCTGGCACCGCTCCCCTTCCCCAGCATCGTGGTCGCCAGCACCAAGGACGAATACGTCAGCACCGAGCGGGCGCAAGCCTTCGCCGCCGCCTGGGGCAGCAAGCTGGTACTGATCGGCGAAGCCGGCCACATCAACGGCGACGCGGGCTACGGCACCTGGCCCGAAGGCGAGCGGATGCTGCTCGACTTCTGCCGCCAGGTCCAGGCCTGAAAGGCCGTCTTTTCCAAAGGTATCGTGTGGCAAGCCACCGGGCGGCTCGGCGAGAATGCCTGAGCTGCCGCGCGGATGCCGCCGATCTGGCAGGCCGATCCGGAAAGCAGCGTTTCGCTGTTGACCAAGGAGCCTGAAATGAAGATGCCTCTCCCCCACGGGCTGGCCGCGCTGGCCCTGCTGCTGGCGGCCACCTGCGCCGCCGCCGCGCCCAAGACCTATAGCGCCAGCCTGAACGGCGCCGCCGAGATGCCGCCCAATGCCTCGCCCGGCAGCGGCCACGTCACTGTGGTGTTCGACCTGTCCGCCCACAGCCTCTACATCGACGCCGATTTCGCCGGTCTGCTCGGCCATACCACGGCGGCCCATATCCACTGCTGTACCGCCGCTCCGCTCAGCGGCACCGCCGGCGTCGCCACCATGCTGCCCACCTTCGCCGGCTTCCCGTCCGGCGTGCACGCGGGCGACTATTACGCCAGCTTCGACACCGCGCTGGCCGCGACCTGGAATCCGGCCTTCATCGCCAGCCATGGCGGCACGACCGCCGGCGCCGAAGCGGCCCTGCTGGCCGGACTGGATGGGCGCCGCGCCTACTTCAACATCCACAGCGACAGCTTCACCAGCGGCGAAATCCGCGGCAATCTGGCGCCGGTGCCGGAGCCGTCCATGGGCCTGATGCTGGGCCTGGGCCTGCCTCTGCTGTGGGGTGCACGGCGGCGCTGGCGCTAAGGGCCACCGGCCGTTCGACGGGCCGTAAGGGGCGGCGGCCCGACCAGGACGGGGCAGCTGATTCGCAAAATTGCCATGCTATAATTTTGGTTTTTTGCAATCTCTATGACTCAGCTGCCCTCTCCAGTTCCGGAGTTCGTACGGGAAGCAAATCCACGCGTCCGGCAGCGCCGCCTGCGCCTGCCGCGCCTGCGCCGTGGCGCCTGCATGAGCTTCGCCTGGGCCATCTTCGCGGTCAGCACCCTCCCCCTCGCCTTGAACCGGCTGGACAGTTATCCTCGTTTCCAGGAAAAACTGCAGGCCGGCTTGCGCGGTTTGCCGCTGCTGGGCCAGGCTTATGCCGGTCTGGAACGCGGCTATGCCGCTGCCGCCAAGCCAGTGGAAGAATTGCGTCCGCTCAGCCCGGCGCCTGGGCATTGGGAAGGCCCGTGGCATGCGGTCGACCGCAATTACGCCCGTTTCGACCGCTGGTTCAGCGATCATCTGGGCATGCGCAACCTGATGATCCGCAGCAAGAACGAACTCGATTACCGCCTGTTCCGCACGTCGGGCCGCGTCTATTACGGCAAGGATGGCGAGTTGTATGGCCGTAGCCTGCTGGACGTCGAATCGCCCGCCACCGAGCGCCTGCTGGGCGACCCGGCCGCCGCCGAAAGCGTCTACCGCGGCCTGCTGGCGCTGGAAGCCAGTCTGCGCGCCCAAGGCGTGACCCTGCTGCTGCTCACCCCGATCCAGAAACACTATTACACGCGCGAGCGCCTGCCCGCCTTCGCCCCGCGTCCGCCGCTCGACTCCAATTTCCTGGCCTTCTATCGCCGCCTGCTGGCCACGCCCCAGCTGCATATGATCGACGTCAAGCGCCAGCTGGATGAACAGCAGCGCAACTTCCCGATCTTCTTCCGCCAGGACTTCCACTGGACCGATGTGATGGCTGCCGTGGCGGCCCAGGAGACGGTCAACCGCATCGCCGCGCTCGAGGGCCATCCGCTGCGCTGGACCGGCACGCCGCAGTTCGACTACCGCCCCTTTGTCGGCGTCGAAACGCGCTTCGCCGCGCGCCTGAATACCGAGGAGGCATTGCCCGAGCCGCAGCTCAAGCGGATCTGGGAAGCGCCGCCGGCCGCCTTGCGCGACGCCAAGGCCAGCGGCTGGGAATTCGAAACGGCCGCCAGCAGCGACCCGGCCCTGCTGCCGCCCACCTGCATGTACGGCAACAGCTTCAGCGCCGGCATGGTGCGCGCCGGCATGCCCGTGCACTTCCAGCGCTTCAGCAAACTCGACCGCGCCCTGCCGCTGCGCGCCATTCCGCCGCTGCTGCAAGGCCGCTGCCGCTACCTGGTCATACAGGTGCTCGATATCCAGGCCGGCCATTGGGCGGCTCTGGCGCAATCATAAAAACAAACCCCTACCAAGGTTGGTGTCCCGATGGTCTTCTCCTCTCCCGGTTTCCTATTCCTGTTTTTCCCGTGTTTTTACGCGATCTATTTCTTATTGCCGAAAACCTGGCGCAACAGCTTCATTCTGCTGGCCAGCTTCGCCTTCTATGTGCTGGGCGCCGGCGCGCTGACCGTCGTCGCGCTGGCCCTGCTGCTGGCAAACTGGGGCCTGGCGGCCGTGATCGGCGCCTGCCGCGCCGGCCAGCCACGGCGCGCGCGCCTGCTGCTCGGCCTGGGCGTGCTGCTCAATCTGCTGCCGCTGATCTTTTTCAAGTACCTGGTGTTTCTGGCCCAGCTGGCGCGCGATATCAGCGGCCTCAATCTGCTGGGCCAGGTCGAGCACCTGGGGATCGTACTACCGCTCGGCATCTCCTTCTACGTCTTCCACTTCCTCTCGTATCTGGTGGACGTGCATGGCGGCCAGATCCGCCCCGAGCGCAGCCTGCAGAAGTTCGCCATCTATATCTTCCTCTTTCCCCACCTGATCGCCGGCCCGGTGGTGCGCTTTGCCGAAGTCAGCGAGCAGCTGCATATCAAGCGCCGCCACCTGGTGCATAGCGATGTGTTCTGGGGGATGGTCTTGTTCATCATCGGCCTGGCCAAAAAACTGCTGATCGCCGATCCGCTGGGCAGCGTGGTGGACGGCTTGCACAAGCCCGATGTGGAGCTCAGCGCCTACGCCGCCTGGCTGGGCGCTTTCTGCTACTCCTTCCAGATCTATTTCGATTTCTCCGGCTACACCGATATGGCGATCGGCATGGCGCGCATCATGGGTTTCCGCTTCCCGCGCAACTTCAACCGTCCTTACGCCGCCGGCAGCGTGACCGAGTTCTGGCAGCGCTGGCATATGACGCTGTCGCGCTTCTTCCGCGACTATGTGTATATCCCGCTGGGCGGCAACCGTGCCGGCGCCTACCGCACCTACCGTAATCTGTTCGTGGTGTTCGGCCTGTGCGCGCTCTGGCATGGCGCCGCCTATACTTTCCTGGTGTGGGGGATCGGCCATGGCGTGCTGATTGCGATGGAGCGCGCCGGCTGGCTGAATCTGGAACGCTGGAAGCTCGGCAGTCTGCCGGTCTTCCTGTGCGCGACCTTACTGTGGGTGCCGTTCCGCGCCGCCGACCTGCCGCAAACGGGCAAGTTCCTGGGCGCCATGCTGGGACAGGGGCCGCTGTGGCGCGATAACGACCGCATGCTGGCCAATCCCAAAGTGATCTTCCTGCTCTTGCTGGCGGCCGCCATCTGCCTGCTGGGCGACCGCCTGTTCCACCGCCTGCGCCACATGAGCTTCCGCCGGCCGCTGCTGATGGGCAGCTACAGCTTCCTGCTGTATCTCGCGGCCTGTCTGGCCGTGGTGGAAGGCGGCTTCAATCCCTTCATTTACTTCCAGTTCTAAAGCCGCCTGGCTGGCCGCCCGCTCAGTGCGCGGCGGCCAGTTTGGCGCTGCTCTGGTGCAGCGGCTCCACGCCGAAGCGCAGCGCGTTGTAGATCGCGCCGCCGTCATGGTAGAGGATCAGCACGTCCGTATTCTCGACATCGCGGAACACCACGTCCTTCACGCGCTGCAGCTGCTCCGGCTTCAGCTGCGGAATATTATTGGTGGCGATATGGTCGACATCGCGGTAATAGCGGGCATACCAGTCGGAAATCAGGCGGCCGTAGGAATCCGAGATCAGCAACAGGCGGCGCGGCGGCGCGGCCGGATTATGCAGATGCGAGGTATCTTTCATCAGTTCCTTGAAGCTCTCGAATTCCGGGAAACAGTCCGGGCCGTGGCAAGCGTCGATCCCGGCTTCGGCCATGTTCGGCAGGGTGATCAGGCTGCTCATCGAAATTCCCGGGAACAGGTGGGAAATATCCGAGATCAGCCATTCCTCATGGCTCTTGACCGGGGTGCCCGGGCCGGGCTTCCAGAAATGCTGCAAGCTCAACGTTGCCACCTCGCCCAGGCCGACGCCATTCCAATGGAACCAGGTCTTGGGGAAAACGCTCTCGCCATCGCCGGCGATCTTGCGGATTTCCTCCAGGGGGTAGTAGATGGCGGAGCGCACGTCCGGATTCAGCGCGGGGTCGCGCAGGAAACGCTGCACCGGCGTGTCGGTCGAGCTGCAGCGCTGCGCCAGCCATTCCGGCACATCCGCGCTTTGCACCGCCGGCGCCGAGGGCACGATCATCACATGCGGCTGCATGCCGCGGGCACGGAAATCGGCAAACATCTGGTTGAAGTAAGCGGTCGTGCCGGGACTGGCCTCGCTGCTGCCCGCGCACACGGCCGTGAAGGCCGAATACGGCTGCGCCGTGGTGGCGTGCGAGGCCAGGAAGATGCGTCCATTGCGCCCGCGCGCGGTTTGAATGGTCGGAAACTCGTCGTACACCTGGAAGCGGATTTTATTGTTCAGATTGACGAGGTAGTTGCGCATGCCGAAGTGGTCGTTGACCCAGGCATCGAGCTGGCCCGGCACGGCAAGGAAATCCTTCCAGCTATGCGGCAAGCCCGGCCAGCTGGCCAGCTGGCGGTTCTCGCCGCCATTGGCGGCGCTATGCAGCACGCCATTGATGGCGGGCGTTCCCAGGGCCAGCACCAGCGCCGCCTTGACCGCATAGTTGGCGAATATGGAAATCGATTTGGCCATGATTTAGAAACGGAAATAAATGAAGGGGTTGTACGTGCCGGCCGCCAGACTGGTGACGCACAGCAGGAAAGCCAGGCTCAGCGCAATCGTCTGCGCGCCCAGGACCGCGCCGCCCAGCACGCCCGATGGACGGCGCCAGGGCTGGCGCAGACGCCAGACGGCCAGGACCACGCCGGCCGCCAGGGCGGTGGCGGTGGACGCGCCGAAATACATCTGCCAGGGCACGACGGCATTCGCATCGAGCGCCTGCAGGCCGAACATGGCGCGCCAGTAGGCCAGCGCATGCGGCACGCTGTCGGCGCGGAACAGCACCCAGCCCAGCATCACCATCAGCAGGGTATACGCCTGGGCCAGCAACTGCGGACGGCGCTCCAGCCAGGCGCCCAGGCCGGCGCGCTCGACGATCAGCCAGCCGCCATGCCAGATGCCCCACAGGATGAAGGTCCAGGCGGCGCCATGCCACAGGCCGCACAGCAGGAAGACCAGGCCCAGATTGATATAGGTGCGCGTGGCCGACAGACGGTTGCCGCCCAGCGGGATGTAGAGGTAGTCGCGGAACCAGCTCGACAGGCTGATGTGCCAGCGGCGCCAGAATTCGGTCATGGAGCGGGCCGAGTAGGGACGCTGGAAATTGGGCGGATAGCTAAAGCCCAGCATATGGCCGATGCCGATCGCCATATTCGAGTAGCCGGCGAAATCGTAGAGGATCTGGATCGAGTAGCAGGCGATGCCGAGCCAGGCGGCCGGCACCGACAGCTGGCCGGCCGGCAGGGCGAAATAATGGTCGGCCGGCAGCGCCACCACATTGGCGATCAGCACTTTCTGCGCCAGGCCCAGCATGAATTGCTGCAAGCCGCGCAGCACGCGGGCGCTGCTGGTGTCGCGCGCCTGCATTTCGCTGGCGATCTGGCTGTAACGCACGATCGGGCCGGCGATCAGCTGCGGGAACATGGCCTTGTACATGGCGAAGTTCAGGAAACTGGTCTGCACCGCGATATCGCGGCGGTAGATGTCGATCAGGTAGGAAATGCCCTGGAAGGTGAAGAAGGAAATCCCCAGCGGCAGCACGATGGCCGGCAATGCGACCGGGGCGTGCCAGGGCGCCATCAGCTGATTGGCGATGTCGAGGAAGAAACCCAGGTATTTGTAATAGGCCAGCAAGGCCAGGTTGGCCGCGATGCCCACGCCCAGCAACAGCTGGCGCCGGCTGGCGGCGCGCGCAATCAGGTAGCCGAAACTATAGTTGAGCAGGGAGGACAGCAGCAACAGCGGCACAAAACGCGGTTCGCCCCAGGCATAGAAAATCAGGCTACCGACCAGCAGGGTCAGGTTTTTCCACGGCAAGAAGTAATACAGCAGCAGAAAACAGGGGAAGAAATAGAATAGAAAGGTTATCGAACTGAATACCATGGACGAACGGGCGAGTTTGGTCAAGTAAGGCGGCATGATACTGCAAGATAGCCGGCTTGCTCCAAAATTTACCATTTGTTGCCGAAAAATAAAAAAAGGGGCCGCAGCCCCTTTTTCCCCTGCGCCAAGCCGGCTTATTGTCCGGCCAGCAGCATCTCGTTGAGTCGCTTGACGAAGGTGGCCGGATCGCTGAGCGCGCCGCCTTCGGCCAGCAAAGCCTGGTCGAACAGGATGTGCGACCAGTCGGCGAACTTGGCGCCGGCCGCATCCTCATATTTCAGGCGCGTCACCAGCGGGTGGTTCGGGTTGATTTCCAGGATGGGCTTGGATTCCGGCGCGCTCTGGCCGGCCGCCTTCAGCATGCGCAGCAGATTGCCCGACAGCTCATGCTCGTCGGCCACCAGGCAGGCCGGCGAGTCGGTCAGGCGGAAGGTGACGCGCACGTCCTTGGCTTTCTCGGCCAGCGCCTCCTTCATCTTGGCGACCAGTTCCTGGTACTGGGTCTCGGTTGCCTCATGCTCCTTCTTCTCGGCCTCGTCTTCCAGCTTGCCCAGGTCCAGGCCGCCCTTGGCCACGGACACCAGCTCCTTGCCTTCGAATTCGCCCAGGAAGGACAGCATCCATTCATCGACGCGGTCGGTCATCAGCAGCACTTCCACGCCCTTCTTGCGGAAGATTTCCAGGTGCGGGCTGTTCTTGGCGGCGGTGTAGTTGTCGGCCGTGACGTAGTAAATCTTGTCCTGGCCTTCCTTCATGCGGCCCACGTAGTCGGCCAGCGCCACGTTCTGGACATCGCTCTCGCCCTGGGTGGAAGCAAAGCGCAGCAGCTTGGCCAGGCGGTCCTTATTCGTCGCGTCCTCGCCCACGCCCTCTTTCAGCACCTGGCCGAATTCGGTCCAGAAGGTGGCGTACTTGTCTTTTTTCTCCTGCTCATCGGCGTTCGCCAGTTCTTCCAGCATGCCGATCACGCGCTTGGTCGAGCCGTCGCGGATGGCGCGCACATCGCGCGATTCCTGCAGGATTTCGCGCGAGACGTTGAGCGGCAGGTCGGCCGAATCGATCACGCCTTTGACGAAGCGCAGATAGGTCGGCATCAGCTGCTCGGCGTCGTCCATGATGAAGACGCGCTTGACGTACAGCTTGATGCCGCCGCGCTTGTTACGGTCCCACAGGTCGAAGGGCGCCTTGGCCGGGATGTACAGCAGCTGGGTGTATTCGCTGCGGCCCTCGACGCGGTTGTGGGTGTGTGTCAGCGGCGCCTGGAAGTCGTGCGACACGTGCTTGTAGAACTCTTCGTACTGTTCCTGGGTCACGTCGTTCTTGTTGCGGGCCCACAGCGCGCTGGCCTGGTTGATGGTCTCCAGCTCGTCCTTGAGGATGGTTTCCTTTTTCTCCTCGTCCCACTCTTCCTTCTGCATCTGGATCGGCAGCGAGATATGGTCGGAATACTTGCGGATGATGGATTTCAGCTTCCAGCCCGACAGCAGCTCGTCCTCGCCTTCGCGCAGGTGCAGGATGATGTCGGTGCCGCGGCCCGGCTTGTCGATCTGCTCGACGCTGTATTCGCCTTCGCCGCTGGACTCCCAGCGCACGCCGTCTGCGGCGTCCAGGCCGGCGCGGCGGGTTTCCACGGTGATCTTGTCGGCCACGATGAAGCCGGAATAGAAGCCGACGCCGAACTGGCCGATCAGGGCCGCGTCGGCCTGCTGGTCGCCGGACAGCTTGCCGAAGAATTCGCGCGTGCCGGATTTGGCGATGGTGCCCAAGTGGGAAATGGCTTCGTCGCGGCTCATGCCGATGCCATTGTCCGAGATGGTGATGGTGCGCGCCGCCTTGTCGAAGCCGACCTTGATTTTCAGCTCGTGGTCGTTGCCGTACAGCGCATCGTTATTGATGGCCTCGAAGCGCAGCTTGTCGGCCGCGTCGGAGGCGTTCGACACCAGTTCGCGCAGGAAGATTTCCTTGTTCGAATACAGGGAGTGGATCATCAGCTGCAGCAGCTGCTTGACCTCGGCCTGGAAACCCATGGTTTGTTTATTGTCTGCCATTTTTTACCTCAATAGTCTTGTGGAAATCGGGGGTTTTACGGAATTTCGGCGCAGATGGGGGCCGGCACGGGCTTTTCAAGAGGCAAGAAGGTACAAAAAACAACTTGCGCTGTGGACAGGCCAGCCGCCGATGCTTAGACTGGAGTCATTGTCGCAGATGCAATATCCCCACGCCCAGTTGGAGATCATTGTGAAGCTGGAAAATCCCCTGCCCCTCAGGCTGCCCAAAGACACCTCCGACGCCGCCATGGTGGGCCGGATGCGCTTGCTGCTGTCGACTTCCTGCCTGCTGACCCTGCTGATCGACCCGGAAGCCATGGGCCAGCAGGATGTGTTGTCGCGCCTGGCCTTCCTCGCCTACACCCTGCAAAGCCTGCTGCTGTACGTGCTGGCGCAGAAATCGGTGCTGGCGCGCAGCAAGACCGTGTGCTGGCTCGATGTCGGCTGGTTCGCCCTGATCGTGTATGCCACGGGCGGCGGCAGCAGCTTCTACTACCTGTTTTTCTTCTTCGCCATCCTGACCGCCTCCTTCAGCTACGGCTTCGAGGAAGGCGCGCGCTTCACGCTGGCCTCCTGCGCCCTGTTCGCCGTGACCTCGCTATTCGCGCAGAACGAGGTCGAACTGTCGCGCGTGCTGCTGCGCGCCACCTTCCTGCTCGCCCTCGGCTATATGATCGCGCACTGGGGCGGCATGGCCATGGCCCAGCGCGCGCGCCTGGCCCTGCTGCACAAGGTCAGCCAGCTGTCCAATCCGCGTTTCGGCATGGACCGCACCACCAGCTCGGTGCTCGAACACACGCGCCAGTTCTACCGCGCCAGCAGCACCATCCTGCTCATGCGCGACAATAATTCCGAGCATTGGAGCTTGCGCGCCGCCAGCCAGGCCAATGCCGACCGCACCATCCAGGCCAACAATCTGAACGACGCCGCCGCCGCGCCGCTGCTGGCCTTCGGTCCGCAGCAGATCGTGCTGCTGACGCGCCCCCTGCTCTGGCTGCGGCGCCGCCTGCGCCTGCGCGGCTACGATACGGAACGCCAGCGCTGGGCCATGCTGCCGGATGCCGCCGGCGTCACCATCGCCGAGCTGCTCGATGCGCGCTCGCTGATCTCAGTGCCCTTGCCGCTGCGGCGCGGCGCCGGCCGCCTGTACGTGGTGTCGCAGCGCCACGACTTCAGCCGCTCCGACGCCCTGTTCCTGGTGCAGATCGCGGCCCAGGCCTTTCCCGTGATCGAGAATATCGAGCTGCTCGACCGCATGGCCTCGGAGGCGGTGCTGCGCGAACGCGAGCGCATTGCACGCGACTTGCACGACACAACGATCCAGCCCTATATCGGCCTGCGCCACGGCCTGAGCGCGATCCGCCTGAAGGCCAGCAGCAGCAATCCGCTGAACCAGGACCTGGACAATCTGCTCAATATGACCACCCAGGTGGTGCACGATCTGCGCCACTACGCCAAGCGCCTGCGCAACGATAGCCCGGAGTTGCGCGAACCAGAGCTGCTGGTCGCGCTGCGGCGCCAGGCCGCCCAGGTGCGCCAGTTCTACGATGTGCACATCGCCGTCGATACCCTGGGTGAACTCGACGTCAGCGACCGCCTGTCAGCCGAGGTGTTCCAGATCGTCAACGAGGGCATGAGCAATATCTGCAAGCACACCACGGCGCGCCATGGTTTCATCGAACTAGCCTGCAAAGCCGGCCAGCTCACGGTGCGCATCGAAAATGAATGCCTCGGCCCGCCGGTGCTAGACTTTATGCCGAACTCCATCGCCGAGCGCGCCGCCGCGCTGGGCGGGGTGGCGCGCGTGCAGCGCGGCCAGCACAATAATACGGCGGTACAGATCGTGATCCCCGTATGACTACTCCGAACGAGGCAGCCATGACGCACAGCGACCGGCGCATCCGTATCATGCTGGTGGACGACCACAAGACCCTGCTCTGGGGGCTGGGCCGCCTGATCGATACCGAGGCGGCGCACATGATCGTGGTCGGTACCGCGCGCGACTGCGCCAGCGCGGTGGAACTGGCGGCCGAAGTCTCGCCCGACGTGGTGCTGCTCGATATCGACCTGGGCGGCGCCTGCTCGCTTGACATCGTACCCGCGCTGCTGGCCGACCAGCGCACCAAGGTGCTGGTGCTGAGCGGCACGCGCGACCGCGACTTGCTGGACAAGGCCGTGCTCAGCGGCGTGCGCGGCGTGGTCAGCAAGGACGAGCCGGCCGAGACCGTCATCAAAGCCATCGAAAAAGTGCATGAAGGCGAACTGTGGCTGGACCGCGCCATGATGGGCCGCGTGTTCGAGGCCATGCGCAATCCGCAGGCGGCGCGGCGGCAGGATCCGGAGCTGGACAAAATCGCCCAGCTGACCGCCAAGGAAAAAAAGATTTGCAGCATGATCGCCGCCGGCGGCGGCGCCGTCAACAAGGCGCTGGCCCAGCAACTGTTCATCTCGGAACACACGCTGCGCAACCACCTGACCGCCATCTACCACAAGCTGGGCGTCAGCAACCGCCTGGACCTCTACGTGTTTGCCACCCGCCACCGGCTCGACCAGCACGAAGCCTGACATCCCCCGCCGCCGCCCTCGCCCCTCCCCGCCGCCCCGGCACCGCCCATGGCGGCCGCTTTATTTCCTTATATAAAGAAAGATTGACCGTGACAAATGTCATGGTCCACCGGGCAAAAAACAGGTGTGCAGTCCTGCCGAAAACAGGAGGCTTCGCTGATGTGGCGCAAGCGCCTGAAACCTAAGATGAACTCATCAGCACGGCATACACGCCGGCCGATGACACCAGCAGGCAAAGGCTAACCACTTGTCCGGAGCAAAGCATGCAAACCAAAGCGAATTCTTCCTCCCGCATCACCCGCTTCCTGCGGGATGAACGCGGCGATTCCTTCTACGAATTCGTGATGATCGCTTCGCTCAGCCTCGTCATCTGCTTCATCGTCTATCTCGCGCTGGGCAAGAGCATCTGAGGCAGGCATCCGGCCCGCCGCAGTGCAAGTTTATCAGCTGTGCATTTTACTCAACCGAAAGGAAACATCATGAAAGCCATCCACAACTTCCTGCGCGACGAACAAGGTGTCACCGCCATCGAATACGGCCTGATCGCCGCCTTGATCGCCGTGGTCATCATCGGCGCCGTCACCATCGTCGGCACCCAGCTGAACAAGACTTTTACTGCCGTCGGCACCAAGCTGACGACGGCCAACGCCTGATCCGCCGGCGTCCGGAATCTCCCCGTTTCCGGACGCCCATCCCTCTCTTGCGCGGAGAACCATCGTGAACAACTGCCTCAGCCACTTTCTTGACGACGAATCCGCCGTCTCCGCCACCGAATACGCCCTGTTCACCACCCTGGTCACGGTCGCCGTTTTTGCCAGCGTGGTCACGGTGGGCGACGAGGTGCTCAATCTGTACACCTACATCAAGGACCGCCTGGTCCTGACCCTGCAATGAACCGCGCCGCCTTTCCCCGCGCCCGCCACCTGGCGCGCGAACTGCGTCCGGTGCTGCGCCACCACGCTTGGCTGCTGCTGCTGGTGGCCCTGCATTGCGGTGCCGCCCTCGCCCTGTATCTGCGCTACCCGGCCCACTACCGCAACGCGATGCAGGTCGAAGCCTTCTTCAGCACCCTGCTGATCGGCCCCCTCTTCGCCCTGTGCGCCTACTGCCTGTATGTGATGGTGTATGAACGGCCGGCCCGGCTGCTGCAGCACCTGCGGCAGAACCTGCGCCGCTACCTGCGCCGCGAACGCGTGCTGCACGCCCTGCCGGTACTGCTGGCCATGCCATGGTTCGCCTGCGCCTTCACCCTGGTCAAGGCTGCCGTGCCCCTGCTGCAGCCCTATGCCTGGGATGTGCGCCTGGCCCAGCTCGACGCGGCGCTGCATGGGGGCGTCCAGCCCTGGGTCTGGCTGCAACCCCTGCTCGGCCATCCCGTGCTGACGGCCGTCGTCAATCTCGGCTACCACCTGTGGTTCTTCATCATGTTCGCCACCCTGTATTGGCTCGCTTTCAGCACCCACCGCCCGCGGCTGCGCATGCAGTTCCTGCTCAGCTTTGTGCTGAGCTGGATCCTGCTCGGCAATGTGCTGGCGATCTGCTTCTCTTCCGTCGGCCCCTGCTACTACGCCCTGGTGCTGGGCGACCACGAGCCCTACGCCGGCCTGCTCAACTATCTGCATGCGGCCGACCGCCAGATCCCGGTGCTGGCCCTCGATGTGCAGCAGCTGCTGTGGCAAGACTACCGGCAGCAGCTGGGCGTGTCCGGCCTGAGCATTTCAGCCATGCCCAGCATGCATGTGGCCAGCGCCACCCTGCTGGCCCTGCTGGGCTGGCGCCTGAACCGCCAGGCCGGCCTGGCCCTGAGCGCCTTCGCCCTGCTGATCATGATCGGCTCGGTGCATCTGGGCTGGCACTATGCGATCGACGGCTATGTCGGCGCCGCCGGCGCGGTCCTGATCTGGCTCATCGTCGGCGCCCTGCAAACGCTGGGCCGCCCGGTGGCCACGGCGCGCCCCCTGGCAGCGCTGGTGTCGGCGGGGAGGCAGCCATGAACGCCTTGTCCAGCACGGCCCTGCTGCCGGTGTTGGTGCTGGGCGGCCTGCTGGCCGGCGCCGTCTGGCACGATGTGCGTGCCCGCCGCATCCCCAACCAGCTGGTGCTGTGGGGCGCGCTGGCCGGCCTGGCCCTGCAGGCCACGCTGACGCCGGGCGCCGGCCTGTATGCCGAACCTTTCGGCTCGCTCGGCCTGCTCAGTTCCGCCTCCGGCCTGGCCCTCGGCCTGCTGCTGCTGCTGCCCATGTATGCGCTGGGCGCCATGGGTGCCGGCGACGTCAAGCTGATGGCCATGGTGGGCGCCTTCCTCGGCCCCGAGGAAATCGTCGGCGCCGCCCTGTTCAGCATGATGGCCGGCGGCATGCTGTCGATCGTGGCCGCGCTGTGGCAAGGCTCGCTGCGCAAGGTGCTGGGCAATACCCGTGTGCTGCTGCTCAACAGCGCCCTGCGCGCCATCGGCGGCGACGGCGCGCAGCTTGCCGCGCCGGCCGCGCCGAGCGGCAAGCTGGCTTACGCCATCGCCATTGCCAGCGGCACCGTGCTCTACCTCGTGCTGGTACGCACTTCCGGCTGGAGCGTGCTGCTATGAACCCGACCACCCATACCAAGGAGTTGTCCGCCATGCCCCAAGCCATTCCCCTCGCCTCGCGCCGCACCAATCTGCTGCTGGGTGCCGTGCTGGCCTGCGCCTGGGCCTTGTTTGCCTGGGCCCATGTGCAAGGCTTCCGCCACAGCGGCGACTGGTCCTATCTGCTGTTCTTCGCCTCCGAAACCCTGGTGGCCCTGCTCTTCCTGCTGCGCTCCGAGCCGGTCAAGGTCTCGCACTCGCCGCTCGACTGGGGTCTGGCCATCGGCTGCACCGCCGCGCCGCTGTTCTTCGCGCCGGCCGGCTGGGCCTTGCTGCCGGCCGCCAAGCTGATCCTGGTGGCCGGCATCGTGCTGCAGATCGGCGGCCTGCTCTCGCTCAACCGCAGCTTCGGCCTGGTGGCGGCGCAGCGCCAGATCAAGACGCGCGGCCTGTACAGCGTGGTGCGCCACCCGCTCTATGCCAGCTATCTGCTGTCCTATTGCGGCTATGTGCTGGCCAATACCAGTCTCGCCAATCTGCTGGTGTGCCTGGCGGCGGCCCTGCTGCTGCTGGTGCGCCTCCAGCGCGAAGAAGCCTTCCTGTCCCAGGCGGCCGAGTACCGCGGCTATATGACGCAGGTGAAGTACCGCGTGATCCCGCTGATTTTCTGACGCTATCCAGGAGCCTGTCATGTATGACGATAAGCACCGCATCCGCACCAGCGACCCGTTGCGCGCGCCGGCTCCCGCCAGCGTGGAGGAAACCGGCCTACCCTTCCTGTTCCTGGTGGAGCTGGTCAGCAAAGTGCTGTACCAGCGCGGCCAGGTGCGCCTGAGCGAGCTGTCCAGCCACCTGAAGCTGCCGCTCAGCGTGCTCGACAGCCTGATCGTCTTCCTGCGCAATGAACGCCTGTGCGAGGCGCAGCGGCGCGGCGCCAGCAATACCGATGCCGACCTGGTCTACAGCTTGAGCGATACGGGCCGCGCGCGCGCCGCCGAATTCGAGCGCCGCGACAGTTACGCCGGCCCGGCGCCGGTGCCGTTCGAAGCCTACACCGAGCGGGTCCGCGCCAGCAGCATCGCCAACCTGCGCGTCAGCCGCGAGCACATGGCCGACACCTTCGAAGGCATCGTCGCCGCGCCGCAGGTGCTGAACAAGCTGGGCGCGGCCATGAATTCGGGCCGCGCCATCTTCGTGCATGGCCCGGCCGGCAGCGGCAAGACCTTCCTGGCCGAACGCCTGAATGGCCTGCTGAGCGGCCATATCAGCGTGCCCTATGCCCTGCTGATCGACGGCGACGTGGTGCCGCTGTACGACCCGGTGGTGCACCGCGCGGTGCCGGACATGGAACACGAGGAACGCCTGTTCGACCGCCGCGCCACGCGCGACCAGCGCTGGGTCAGGACGCTGCGTCCGACGGTGCTGACCGGCGGCGAACTGACGCTGGACATGCTGGACCTGCGCTTCGATCCCGCCACCCGGCTGTACCAGGCGCCGCCGCACCTGAAGGCCAACGGTGGCATCTTCATCATCGACGACCTGGGCCGCCAGCGCTGCTCGGCGGCGGAATTGATGAACCGCTGGATCGTGCCGCTGGACCGCCAGGTCGATTATCTGTCGCTGCAAAACGGCTACAAATTCCCGGTGCCCTTCGACGTGGTGGTGGTGTTCTCCTCCAATCTGGCGCCCGAATCGCTGGCCGACGGCTCCTTCCTGCGCCGCCTGGGCTACAAGATCCATGTCGGGCCGCTGTCCCGGCCCCAGTACGAAACCGTGTTCCGCCAGGTGTGCGAACGCCTGGGCATCGGCTTCCGGCCGGCCGCCTTCGCCTGGCTGCTGGAGCGGCACGACAAGGAGCAGCGTCCGCTGATGGCCTGCTACCCGCGCGACCTGGTGCGCCAGCTGTGCGACCTGGCCGCCTACGAAGGCCGGCGCGCGGAACTCGATACCGAGCAGCTGGCCTGGGCCTGGAACAATTATTTCACCGCCGGCGCCTGAACGGCAATCACAGCAAGGGGAAAGAAAATGAGAAACACTCGCGCGCTCGTCATGATGGTCGTCGCCATCGCCCTGGCCTCGCTGGCGGTGATCATGGCGGCCCAATGGATCAACGCCCAGGCGGCCGGCAATATCAGCAAGGTCGCCGTGGCCCAGAACGATATCAGCCTGGGCGCCCGCATCAATCCGGACATGATCCGCATGGTGGACTGGCCGGCCGGCGCCACGCCGCCCGGCGCCATCAACGATCCCAAGCTGCTGGCCGGGCGCGTCACGCGCAGCAGCGTGCAGCGCGGCGAGCCGCTGCTGGAAAGCAAGCTGGCGCCGCCCGGCACCCAGGGCGGCCTGTCGGCGGTGGTGGCCGAAGGCAAGCGCGCCATGACGGTGCGGGTCAACGATGTGGTGGGCGTGGCCGGTTTCGCCCTGCCCGGCAACTTCGTCGACATCCTGGTCAATACCCAGGAAGAGAACCTGAAAGCGCAAGGCAGCCATGAGGCGAGCATTTCCAAGATCGTGCTGGAGCGCATCCTGGTGCTGGCCGTGGCGCAGGAATCGAGCCGCGACGAGACGCGCCCCAAGGTGGTCAACGCCGTCACGCTGGAGCTGACCCCGGAGCAGGTGGAAAAACTCGACCTGGCGCGCAGCGTGGGCACCCTGTCGCTGGTGCTGCGCAACCAGGTCGACCCCGATCCGGCCAAGACCGCCGGCGCCACCAAGGCCAGCCTGCTCACCATGCCGGCCCCGCCCCGTCCCGCGGCGCCAGCGCCGGCGCCACGTCCGGCGGTGCGCCAGAGCGCGGCCGGGCCGCAGGGACCAAAAGTGGAAATGATCAAAGGTCTGGAACGCAGCAGCCAGCAATTCTGACGACTACAGGAGCCCTCCCATGAAACCGATACTCTCCGCGCCGCCGGCCGCCCTGCTGGTCTGCCTGCTGGCCGCCGCCTCCGCCCAGGCGGGCGCCCCCGCCGAAGCCAGCGCGCCGGCCAAAGGCGGCAAGGCCAAGCCGCTGGCGCTGGCCGCTGCCTCCCCCGTCAGCGCCGCCGCGCCCAGCGCCGGCCGCGTCGATCTGGCGCCCCAGGTGCAACTGTCCGAAGGCAAGTCCACCCTGATGCGCCTGCCCTACGCCGCCACCCGCCTGTCGGTGGGCGATGCCCAGATCGCCGACGTGATCCTGCTCAATCCCGGCGAAATCTATATGCTGGGGAAATCGGTGGGCACCACCAACCTGATCTTGTGGAGCAAGAACGGCGACGCCACCATCGTCGACATCCACGTCAGCATCGACACGGCCGCCCTGCAGGCGCGCCTGAACCAGCTGATGGGCGGCGAGAAGGACATCAAAGTGACGGCCGCCGGCGACACCCTGATCCTGACCGGCACCGTGTCCGACGCCGTCAAGGCCGACCAGATCATGGCCCTGGCCAACGCCTATGTGCAGCGCACCGCGCGCACCCAGAACGCCACCGCCAGCGGCGCCGGCGCCGCCGCGCCGATGGCGGTGCAGGCGCCCCAGGCCGACGCGCAGACCGGCCTCTCGCCCAAGATCATCAATATGCTGTCGATCGCCGCGCCGCAGCAGGTGATGCTGGAAGTGAAGGTGGCCGAAGTGTCGAAAACCCTGGTCGACCAGCTGGGTTCCAGCCTGGGCCTGGCCAAGTCACACGGCAGCTGGACCTATTCCCTGCTGTCCAACCTGCTCAGCAACAATCCGAGCCAGGTCGGCGCGCTGCATAGCGGCAACGGCAACTTCCTCAGCCTCGATGCGCAAAAGCGCGACGGCCTGGTGAAGGTGCTGGCCGAACCGACCATCATGGCCATCAGCGGCCAGGAAGCGAGTTTCCTGGCGGGCGGCAAGATCTTCATCCCGGTCAGCCAGACCAGCAGCAACGGCCTGCCCATGATCACGCTGGAAGAGAAGGAGTTCGGTGTGGCGGTGAAGTTCACGCCCACCGTGCTGGAAGGCGGCCGCATCAACCTGAAAGTGGCGCCCGAAGTGTCGGAGCTGAACAAGGAAGGCATCGGCATCAGCGCCACCGGCATCAACACCACCGCCATCCTGCCTTCGTTCACCACGCGCCGCGCCGCCACCACGGTGCAGTTGTACGACGGCCAGAGCTTCGCCATCGGTGGCCTGATCAAGAACAACGTCAGCACCAATATCAAGGCCCTGCCGGTGCTGGGCGAAGTGCCGGTACTGGGCGCCCTGTTCCGCAGCAGCGACTTCCAGACCGACCGCTCGGAGCTGGTGTTCATCATCACGCCGCGCATGGTCAAGCCGCTGCCGCCCGATTACAGCCTGCCGACCGACGGCTATGTGGAGCCGAGCCGCAGCGAATTCTTCCTGAACGGCCAGATGGAAGGCAAGAAGACCTCGCGCGCCGCGCCGCCGCAAGCCGCCCAGCCGGGCGCGCCGGCCACGCTGCCGCTGCCCGCCTCCCCGTCCGCCCCCGTCAGCGCCGCCGCCGCGCCGGCCGGCCAGAAATCCAGCGGCGGCTTCGATCTTTACTAGGAGAACCGCCATGCATCCGCATTTTCTGCGCAACGCCAGTTTCGGTCTGTTCATCTGCGCGCTGGCCGCATGCCGCACGCCGACGCCGAACCTGGACCGCCATTTCGGCGAATCCGTCAGCCTGCTGCAGGCGCAGCAGATCCTCGATCCCTCGGCCGGCAGCCGCCTGGAGGGGCCGCCCGGCATCGACGGCAAGGCCGCCAAGTCGGCCTACGACCAGTACCAGAAGTCCTTCAAGGCGGCCGAACCGCGCCAGAACACCTTTATCATCGGCGTCGGCCGCTGATCCCCCAACGAAGCCAGAGAGTGGGAGGCTGAAGTGAAAATCACCGTCATATCCGCCAACGAAAAGCTGCTGCTCGATATTGCGCGGGTGCTGCGCGAACGCAGCATGGCCGACCAGGTGGACGCTGTCGCCGGCCCGCTCGACAAACTGCAAGCCATGGACGCGGCGCACGCCCCTTCCCTGCTGGTGCTGGCCCAGCCCGTGCTGAGCAGCGGCGAGCTGGAACGCCTGGAAAGCCTGGCCATCCGCCATCCCGGCATGGCCATTCTGCTGCTGTGCCAGTTGCAGACCCCGGAATTCCTGCTGCAGGCGATGCGGGCCGGGGTGCGCGAAGTGCTGCCGCTGCCGGCCGATCCGGCCCAGCTGCATAGCGCGGTGCGCCGCATCGAGGACAAGCTTAACGTCCACAAGCGCGCCCAGGGCAAGGTGCTGGCCTTCGTCTCCTGCAAGGGCGGCAGCGGCGCCACCTTCCTCGCCGCCAACCTGGGATACGCCCTGGCCGCCGCCGAGAACAAGCGCGTCGCCCTGTTCGACCTGAACCTGCAATTCGGCGACGCTTCGCTGTTCATCTCGGACCAGAAACCGGTCGCCAGCCTGGCCCAGCTCTCGCAGCAGATCCACCGCCTGGACGCCTCCTTCCTGGCCTCCAGCATGGTGCAGGTGACGCCCAACTTCGGCGTGTTGGCCGCGCCCGAAGACCCGGCCCAGGCCAACGATGTGCATCCCGAGCATATCGACGTGCTGCTCAAGCTGGCGCGCCAGCACTACGATTTCATCCTGCTCGACGTGGGGCGCAGCCTGGATGCCATCAGCGTGCGCGCCCTCGACCAGGCCGACATGATCTTCCCCATCCTGCAAGCGACCCTGCCCTATATCCGCGACGGCAAGCGCCTGCTCAACGTCTTCCGTTCGCTCGACTACCGCAAGGACAAGATCCACCTGATCGTCAACCGCTACGCCAACAGCGGCGAGATCCGCCTGCGCGACTGCGAGCAGGCCTACGGCACCACCATGTTCCGCACCATTCCCAACCACTACGAGGCGGCCGCCGCTTCCGTCAACCAGGGCGTGCCCATCCTCCAGCTGCAGCGCAACAGCCCGGTCTCCAAGGCCTTGCAGGAGATGGCGCGCGAGCTGGCCGGCGAGTCGGCGGCTGAAGCGCGCGGCTGGCTGTCCCGTATTTTGCAGCGCGCCTAAGGCACGCCCCCCACGCTTAAGCCAAGGAGAATCCCATGCTCACCAGTGCCAATCTGCGCGCCCGCCTGGGCAGCACCATCCCCGCACCGGCCACCCGCGCGGACAGCATCGACAACCGCGCCTACCAGCAGCTCAAGCACCGCATCCACCAGACCCTGCTCGACCGCGTGGACCTGGAAAGCATGCAGCGCCTGAGCCAGGAGCAGATCCGCGACGAGCTGCGCATCCTGGTCGAGCGCCTGCTGGAAGAGAACCAGGTGGTCATCAACGATATCGAGCGGCGCAACCTGACGCGCGACATACAGCACGAGGTGCTCGGCTTCGGCCCGCTGGAACCGCTGCTGGCCGATCCCAGCGTGTCGGACATCCTGATCAACGCTTCGCAGCAGGTCTACGTGGAGCGCCATGGCCGGCTGGAGCTGAGCAGCGTCACCTTCGCCGACGACGCCCACCTGATGAAGATCATCGACAAGATCGTCTCGCGCGTCGGCCGCCGCATCGACGAATCCAGCCCCATGGTCGACGCTCGCCTGCCCGACGGTTCGCGCGTCAACGCCATCATCCCGCCGCTGGCGATCGACGGCCCGGTGATGTCGATCCGGCGCTTCTCGGCCGATCCACTGGGCATGGCCGAACTGGTCAACTACGGCAGCATGACCGAAAGCATGGCCGCCGTGCTGCAAGCGCTGGGCCGGGCCAAGGTGAATATCGTGATCTCGGGCGGCACCGGCAGCGGCAAGACCACCATGCTGAACGCCATTTCGGCCCACATCGCCGAAAGCGAACGCGTGGTCACCATCGAGGACGCCGCCGAACTGCAACTGCAGCAGCCGCACGTGGTGCGGCTGGAAACGCGGCCGCCGAATATCGAGGGCAAGGGCGAGGTTTCGCAGCGCGCCCTGGTGCGCAATGCGCTGCGCATGCGCCCCGACCGCATCATCCTGGGCGAGGTGCGCGGCGGCGAAGCGCTGGACATGCTGCAAGCGATGAACACCGGCCACGAGGGCTCGATGGCCACCATCCACGCCAACACCCCGCGCGACGCGCTGACCCGCCTGGAAAACATGATCAGCATGGGCGCGGCCAGCCTGCCCACCAAGGCCATGCGCCAGCAGATCAGCTCCGCCGTGGGCGTGGTGGTGCAGGTGGCACGCCTGACCGACGGCAAGCGCAAGCTGATGTCGATCCAGGAAATCACCGGCATGGAAGGCGAAATGATCACCATGCAGGAGATTTTCTGCTTCAAGCAGACCGGCCTGGACAAGGATGGCGCGGTGCAAGGCTATTTCAGCGCCACCGGCATCCGTCCGCGCTTCAGCGAACGCCTGCGCGCCTTCGGCCTGCAACTGGCCGACAATTTGTTCGACCCGACCCGGCGCATGGAGTAAGACCATGGACTATCTTTACTACATCACCGGCATCGTGGTCTTCCTGGCCGTGGTGCTGCTGATCGAAGGCTTGTACCTGAGCTGGAATTCAAGCAAGGGGCCGGAGGCGGAACGGGTGGCGCGCCGCCTGCGCATGATGTCGGCCGGTGCCCATAGCGGCCAGCAAAGCAATTCCCTCATCAAGCAGCGCCTGCTGGCCGAGTCGCCCGCCTTGCAGCGCCTGTTGCTGGAGATTCCGCGCATCGGCCAGGTCGACCGCCTGCTCGAACAGTCGGGCCTGCGCTGGAGCGTGGCCGACCTGCTGGGACTGACCGCGCTCAGTTTCGCCTTCGCCCTCGGTCTCGGCCTGTGGCTGCACTTCCCGCCGCCCCTGCTGCTGCCGCTGCTGGCCGGCGCCACCGCCCTGCCCTTGCTGCTGATCCTGCGCGCCAAGGCCAAGCGCCTGCTGCATATCGACCAGCAGTTGCCCGATGCGCTGGACCTGATCGGCCGCGCCGTGCGCGCCGGCCACGCCTTTCCCACCGCCATGAAGATGGTGGGCGACGAGATGCGCGACCCGATCGCCGGCGAATTCCGCACCGCCTTCGATGAAGTCAACTTCGGCATCTCGATGACGGACGCGCTGATGAACCTTGCCACCCGCGTGCCCAGCACCGACCTGCGCTACTTCGTCATCGCGGTGCAGATCCAGCGCGAAACGGGCGGCAATCTGGCCGAGCTGCTGGACAATATCAGCGCCATCATCCGCGCCCGCATCAAGCTGATGGGCCAGGTGCGCGTGCTCTCGGCCGAGGGCCGCATGTCGGCCTGGATACTGGGCCTGCTGCCCTTCGGCGCGGCCTTGATGATCCAGCTCACCAGCCCGCAATTTTTGGAAGTGCTGTACACCGACCCGGGCGGCCGCAAGATGCTGGTCACGGCTGCCCTCCTGATGGTCCTTGGCGTGCTGTTGATGCGCAAGATCATCCGCATTCGCGTCTGAACCGATAGGGGCTTGTCATGAATATGATGCAGATCGGCTTTCTCGCCCTGCTGTTCCTGGCCGTCTTCGGCATGGCCATGGTGCTCATGAGCCGCCTCAACGGCGATCCTGTGCGCCAGCGCCTGGACGCCATCGGCGGCCGCGCGGCGGGCGCGCCCGCCAATGGCCAGTCGCCGCGCATGGCGGCACGCCTGGCGCGCATGACCGCGCCGCTGGCCAAGCTGTCGGCCAATCCGCAGGAGGAAGAACATTCAGCCCTGCGCACCCGCTTCCTGAACGCCGGCCTGCGCAAGCCTTCGGCGCCGATCCTGTTCTTTTCCGCCAAGACGGCATTGGCCGTGCTGTTTCCCCTGCTCGCCTACTTCCTGCTCGCGCTGATGCATTCGAAAGCCACCGGCAATAGCCTGCTGTTCTGGCTTCTGCTGTCGGCCGCGCTGGGCTACTACCTGCCCAATATGGTGCTGAATATCAGCGTGCAGCGCCGCCAGCGGGAAATCTTCGAGAGCTTTCCCGACGCGCTCGACCTGATGACGGTATGCGTCGAAGCCGGCTTGGCGATGGATGCGGCCTTGCTGCGGGTGGCGAACGAAATCGGCCTGAAAAGCGCAGTGCTGGCCGACGAGCTGAATCTGGTCACGCTCGAACTGCGCGCAGGCCTGAGCAAGGAAAAAGCGCTGCGCAACCTGGCCCTGCGCACCGGCGTGGAGGACGTGGACGCCCTGGTGGCCATGCTGATCCAGGCCGAGCGCTTCGGCACCAGCATCGCCGACTCGCTGCGCGTGCAGTCCGACCAGTTGCGCACACGGCGCCGCCAGCGCGCCGAGGAAGCGGCGGCCAAGATCGCGCTCAAGCTTCTCTTTCCCCTGATTTTCTTCATCTTCCCCTCGCTGCTGGTGGTGCTGATGGGGCCAGCGTTCCTGCAAATCTACCGTGTTCTGCTACCCGGCATGGGTGGTGAAGGCAACTGAAAGGAAACCGTCATGAACAAGCTCACACCGATTGCCCTCGCGATCGCCGGCAGCGGCCTGATTGGCGCCTGCAGCACGCCGCCCGCGCGCCAGGAATTGACGATGCAACCCCTGTTGCGCATCGATTCGGGCACGCGCGCCGGCAACCAGATCGGTACCTGGAACCGGCTGGGGCGCTACCACCAGGAGCGCGGCCAATTGAGCCTGGCGCTGGGCGCCTATGCCCAGTCGCTGGCCCTGGACCCGCGCCAGCTGGAGGCGCGCACCGCGGTCGCCGCCATCGAGGCGCGCCAGGGCCGCCTGGAAGCGGCACGCGAACAGTTGCAGGCGCTGGTGGCGGAGTATCCGGCCGAAGCGCAGGCGCACACCAATCTGGGATACGTGCAGTATCTGCTGGGCGAATACAGCGACGCCATCGGCACGCTGCGCAAGGCCATGGCGCTGGGCGCCGGACCCAAGGCTTTCGAGAACCTGCAACTGGCCGAAACGGCGGTGCGCGAAAACAAGGAACCCGGCGCCGCCGCCATGGCCGCAGCGCTCAAGGTCCAGCCGGCATCTGTGGCGCAAGGCAGCGCCGGCATGGAAGCGGCCACCACCCATGCCGTCGGCATGCCGCCCGCCCGCGCCGGTTCCGCCGAAGCGGACGCGACACCCGATGCCAGCCGGCTGGAAAACAACAGCCGCATGCAGCTGGTGCAGTTGCAGGAGAATGTGTATGAGCTGAAGCTGCGTCCCGCGGTGACTGCCGTGCCGCCCCAGCGGCCGGCCATCGTCAAAGCTACGCCGGCAATGCCGGCAACGCCTGCGGCAACGACGGCCAGGGCGGGCGCCAGCGCCGCTGCCGGCGCACGCCGCGCGCGCATGGAGATTGCCAACGGTAACGGCTCCAGCGGCATGGCCAAACGCTTCCGCGACCTGCTGCTGCTGTCCGGCATGGCAATCGAACGCCTGAGCAACGACAAGCCATATCGCCAACAGCTCACCACCATCCAGTACGGTCCGGGCTACGCCAGCCAGGCGGTCGAACTGCAATCCACGCTGCAAGGCAAGGCGGCCCTGGAAGCCAGCAACGCTCTGCAGGCGGTTGAGCTGCGGCTGGTGCTGGGCAAGGATGCGCCAGCCACGCTGGCGGCGGCCAGCCCGCCAGCGGCAACGACGCTGATGGCCAGCAGCGCGCCCGATTGAGATTCGCCGGCGCCGCCGGCAGCCTGCCAATCACCCGAGCCGGGCCAGCTCGCGTTGCAGGAAGCGCCACACGGCGGGGTCCTGCATCGCGGCCACGTTCAGGCGCAGGCGGCTGGACGGCAATTGATTGGGCGAGAACAGGCTGCCGGGCGCCAGCAGCAGGTTCTCGCTCAAGGCGCGTTCGGTCAGCACATTGGTGTCGCAGCCGGCATCGGCCCAGACGAACATGCCGGCCGGCGCGGCCACGTCCACCGCCAACCCCACCCGCTCCATCTGCTTGACGGTGCGCGCGCGCAGGCTGTCCAGGCGGCTGCGGATGCGCTCCACATGCTTGCGGTACAGCCCCTCCGACAAGATCTTGTAGACCACGCGCTCGCCGATGTCGCTGGTGGTCAGGGTTTGCAGCATCTTGCGGTCGGCCAGGCGCTCGGCCAGCTCCGGCGAGGTGGCGATGAATCCCACGCGTAGATTGGCCGCCATGGTCTTGGAAAAACCGCCCAGGTAAATCACGCGCCGCAGCTGGTCCAGCGAGGCCAGCCGGGTCGCCGGCTGCACCGCGCTGCCCGGGTGCATATCGCAGTAGATGTCGTCCTCCACCACGGTGATGCCGTGCTCCTCGGCGATGCGCAGAATCTGGAAGGCCTTGGCCGCCGACAGCGAGGTGGAGCTGGGGTTGTGCAGCACCGAGTTGATCACATACAGCTTGGGCTTGTGGATGGCCGCCAGCTCGGCCAGCTGCGCGATATCCGGCCCGTCGGCCAGGCGCGGAATGCCCACCACCTTGGCACCCAGCGCGGCGAAGGAACCGAACATCAGGAACCAGGCCGGGTCGTCGACGAACACGGTGTCGCCGGGCCGGGTGAATTCGCGCGCCACCATATCCAGCGCCTGCGTCACGCCGCTGGTGGTGACGAACTGCTCGGGCGTGGCGGCGATTTCCAGTTCGGCGAGCTTGTGCTGCAACTGCTGGCGCAGCGGCAGGAAGCCTTGCGGCACGCCGTAGTTCAGCAGCAGATTGCTGTTCTGCCGGCTGATCGCGCGCAGGGCGTTGGCGATGGCCGGGCCGTCAAGCCAATCCTGCGGCAGCACGCCGGTGCCCGGCATCTGCAGATTGGACGTGGCGCGGAACATATTGCGGATCAGCCAGACCACATCCATGCCGCCGCCCGGCTGCATGCCGGCGCTGAAGTTCATGGCCTCGGCATCGGCCGTTCCCGGCGCGTTGAGCGGCGCGCGTTCGCGGATGAAGAAGCCGGCGCCGCGCCGCGACTCCAGATAGCCGCGCGCCACCAGCTTGTCGTAGGCCGCCACCACGGTGAAGGCGGAGACGCCGTTGGCGGTGGCGAACTGGCGGATCGAGGGCATGCGCGCGCCGGCGCGCAGCAGGCGGTCGTCGATGCGCGCCGCCACCGTGCGCACGATCTGGTCGATCAGCGATTCGCCGGAGTCGCGCGAGAGCAAGGCGATCTGTCCCGGCCGGTGCAAGGATGCAGTCAGCGATGGCGCCGGTGTATTGGTCATTTTACCGGTACAGTATGTGAAATTATATTGATAAGTGTATTGGTACTGTACTGCTTAGCTATTCTACGATACACCTATTACCAATATGATTCCAGCGCCGCCATGTCCCTGCCTTCCGCCACCGAACTCGAAGCCGCCGCCGCCATCGTGTATGGCGCCATGCCGCCCACGCCGCAATTTTCCTGGCCCCTGCTGAACGAGGCGCTCGGCACGCAAGCCTGGATCAAGCACGAGAACCACACGCCGACCGGCGCCTTCAAGGTGCGCGGCGGCCTGGTCTACCTGGATGCGCTGGCCAAACGCGAACCCGAAGTGCGCGGCGTGATCGCCGCCACGCGCGGCAACCACGGCCAGTCGCTGGCCTTTGCCGCGCGCCGCCACGGCCTGGGCGCGCACATCGTGGTCCCGCGCGGGAACAGCGTGGAAAAGAACGCCGCCATGCGTTCGCTGGGCGCCCAGCTGATCGAACATGGCGACGATTTCCAGGCCGCGCGCGAACACGCCCAGCTGCTGGCGCGGCGCGACGGCCTGCATCTGGTGCCGTCCTGGCACCGCGACCTGGTGGCCGGCGTGGCCACCGGCTGGCTGGAGCTGTTCCACGCCCAGCCCGATCTGGACACGGTATTCGTCCCCATCGGCCAGGGTTCGGGCATTTGCGCCGCGCTGGCCGCGCGCCAGGCATTGGGCCTGAAAACCCGCGTGATCGGCGTGGTCTCGGAACACGCGCTGGCCTACCAGCTCTCCTTCCACGCCCGCCAGCCGATGGAAGCGCCGGTCAGCACCGAGCTGGCCGACGGCCTGGCCTGCCGCATGGCCGACGCCAGCTCGCTGCCGCCGATTATCGAACTGGCCGACGATATCGTCGCCGTCAGCGACGAGCAGGTGGCGCGCGCCATGCGCCTGTACTACCGCTGCACCCATAATCTGAGCGAAGGCGCGGGCGCGGCGGCCCTGGCCGCGGCCCTGCTGCTGAAGAACGACCCGCGCGTCAAAGGCCGCAAACTGGGCCTGCCGCTGACCGGCGCCAATATCGATGCCCCCCTGTTCCAGCGCGTGCTGGACGAACAGCCCTTCAAGAGCGTGCCATGAAGAACAAGCCGATGAACGCCAGCTGCAGCGCCGCCGCCGGCGGCTCCGCCCTGCCACCCAAGCCGCTTGCCACCCGTAGCCACGGCGCCCTGTCCGACGAAAGCATGGGCATGCTGCTGGGCCTGGCCGGCGTCGCCATTTTCAGCCTGACCCTACCCTTCACCCGCATGGCGGTGGCCGCGCTCGACCCGGTGTTCGTGGCCATGGGCCGCGCCGTGGCGGCGGGCGTGCTGGCCGCGCTCTGGCTGTGGTGGAAGCGCGAGTCCTTGCCGCCGCGCGCCGCCCTGCCCCAGCTGCTGCTGGTGGCGGCCGGCTGCGTGGTCGGCTTTCCGCTGCTGACCTCCATCGCCATGCGCTCGCTGCCCGCCGCGCATGGCGCGGTGCTGGTGGGCGTGCTGCCGCTGGCCACGGCCCTGTGTTCGGCCCTGCGCGGGCATGAGCGGCCGTCGCCGGCCTTCTGGGCCTCCGCCCTGCTGGGCTCCGGCCTGGTACTGGCCTTTGCGCTGCGCCAGAGCGGCGGCAGCCTGCACCTGGCCGACCTGGCGGTGTTCGCCGCCGTATTGGCCGCCGCCATCGGCTATGCGGAAGGCGGCCGCCTGTCGCAAAGCATGGGTGGACAGCAGGTCATCAGCTGGGGACTGGTGCTGTCGCTGCCGGTGGCCCTGCCGATTACGCTGTGGCTGATCTGGCAAGACCCGGCCGCCTTCACCCAGGCCGGCCTGCGCGCCTGGGGCGGTTTTGCCTATGTTTCCGTGTTTTCGATGTTTATCGGTTTCTTTTTCTGGTATCGCGGCATGGCGCTGGGCGGGGTGGCGCGCGTCGGCCAGGTGCAGCTGGTGCAGCCCTTCCTCTCACTGCTGGGCGCCGCGCTGGTGCTGGGCGAGCCGCTGCAGGGCGAGCATATGCTGTTCGCGCTGGCCGTGATCGCGGTGGTCGGCGTCGGCCGCCGCGCCCAGATCCGGCGCTGAAACGGGGGCGGCATGGGCTGATACGGCACCGCCGCGCCGGATTTGTGGGCATGTGACGCTGCAAGACGTACAATATCGTTCTCGCGGCTCCGCAGCCGGCACCATTACCCCTAACCCCGCCGAACCTTCGGCCATTTTCTTCGGATACAAAATGTCTGTTTACGAAAAACTGAAATCGCTCGATATCACGCTGGCCGCCCCGGCCGCGCCCGTGGCTGCCTACGTCATGCACGTCCAGACCGGCAACCTGGTGTTCATCTCCGGCCACATCGCCAAAAAAGCCGATGGCAACCCATGGGTGGGCCAATTGGGCAAGAACATCTCGACCGAAGAAGGCCAGCAAGCCGCGCGCGCCATCGCCATCGACCTGATCGGCACCCTGCAGGATGCCTGCGGCGGCGACCTGACCCGCGTGAAACGCATCGTTAAAGTCATGAGTCTGGTGAATTCGACCCCCGACTACACCGACCAACACCTGGTCACCAATGGCTGCTCGGAACTGCTGGGCGAAGTATTCGGCGCTGCGGGCAAACACGCCCGCTCCGCATTCGGCGTAGCGCAAATCCCGCGCGGCGCCTGCGTTGAGATCGAGATGATCGCCGAAATCGCGTAAAACAGATTGTGGGCGACGCCTACCCGGCGCCGCTCTTTCAAAGCCGCCACAAGCGTGCTTGTTCCCGGCCCGGGCGCCGCCCTGTCCACCTCAAGAGAGAATCGTATGAAAATCGAAAACCCCAATCCGCTCCAGTGGCGCTTCTCCGAACGCGCCAGCCAGATGCAAAGCTCCTTCATCCGCGAGATCCTGAAGGTCACGCAGCAGCCGGAAATCATTTCCTTCGCCGGCGGCCTGCCTTCCCCCGCCACCTTCCCGGTGGACATGATGAAGCAAGCGTTCGACAAAGTGTTGTCGAATAACGGCAAGGTCGCCCTGCAATACGGCCCGACCGACGGCTATATGCCGCTGCGCCAGTGGATTGCCGATTCGCTCTCGACCAATGGCGCCAGGATCGTGCCGGAACAAGTGCTGATGGTCTCCGGTTCGCAGCAGGCGCTGGACCTGCTGGGCAAGGTGCTGATCGACGAAGGCAGCCGCGTGCTGGTGGAAACGCCAAGCTATCTGGGCGCGCTGCAGGCGTTCTCGGTCTACCGTCCTGAATTCGTGTCGGTCGACACCGACGAACACGGCCTGATTCCCTCCTCGCTGGACAAAGTGGCCCAGGGCGCGCGCCTGCTGTACGCGCTGCCGAACTTCCAGAACCCGACCGGCCGCACCCTGTCCGCCGAGCGCCGCCTGGAACTGGTGGAAAGCTGCGCCCGCCTGGGCCTGCCGCTGATCGAGGACGATCCTTACGGCGCCCTGAGCTACAAGGGCGAGCCGATGCCGAAGATGGTGGCGATGAACCCGGAAGGCGTGATCTATATGGGTTCCTTCTCCAAAGTGCTGACCCCCGGTATCCGCCTGGGCTACGTGGTGGCCCCGCTGCCGCTGGTGCGCCGCCTGGAACTGGCCAAACAGGCCGCCGACCTGCACACCGCCCAGCTGACCCAGATGGTGGTGCACGAAGTGATCAAGGATGGCTTCCTGGACCAGCACATCCCGACCATCCGCGAACTGTACGGCAACCAGTGCCAAGCCATGCTGAAGGCGATGGACGAGCACTTCCCGGCCGGCGTCACCTGGACCAAGCCCGAAGGCGGCATGTTCATCTGGGTCACCCTGCCCAAGCACATCAACGCCATGGAACTGCTGGACGAAGCGATCAAGCAGAAAGTCGCTTTCGTGCCGGGCGCGCCGTTCTACGCCAACGAGCCGGAAACCAACACCCTGCGCCTGTCCTTCGTGACCGTGGCGCCGGACCGCATCCGCACCGGCATCGAAATCCTGGGCAAGCTGCTGGCCGCCCGCGTGTAATCCCCGCCCCGCCGCGCGGCAGCGTCCTGCTGCCGCGCATGCTGTTGCGGCTTAACAACGAGAATGACGTTAAGCCGCAACATCTTGACTAGAAGTAACTATAATTTCCCATTAGAAATACCGGTTTTACCGATTTGGCTGCCATTGGCCGTCTTTTTCGGTCAACATGGCAATGTTTTCCAACAATTTCCATTGTCCCTTCGGTATGATCGTCGGGACCGAACACTTCTTTTCAGGCCAGCATGAACCTAGGCGGTACGAGCATTGCCACGCAGCGCGACGCTGCGATTCTGATCGTGGACGACGCTCCAGAGAGCCTGAGCGCCCTGCGCAAGATGATGGTCGAGCAAGGCTATCAAACCTTTGTCGCCAACTCCGGTGAGCGCGCGCTGGAGATCGCGCGCCGCGTGCATCCCGACCTGATCCTGCTGGACGTGGTCATGCCCGGCATGGACGGCATCGAGACCTGCCGCCAGCTGAAAGCCAGCCCTATCACCCAGCGCATTCCCGTGATCTTCATGAGCGCGCGCACCGAGGCTGAGGATGTGGTGGCCGGCTTCGATTGCGGCGCCGTCGACTATATCGGCAAGCCGCTGCGCATGGCCGAGGTCTGCGCCCGCGTGCGCACCCAGCTGCAGATCCGCATCAGCCAGGAATCCCAGCAGGAACAGGCCGAGCGCCTGCGCACCATCGTCAACAATATGGCCGAGGGCCTGCTGATCATCGAAGCCGATGGCCGCATCCAGTTCACCAACCCGGCCTGCGACAAGTACCTGGGCTATGCCTCCAACGAATTGGCCGGGCAATCGATTTCGGACCTGCTCAATCCCCTGGTGGCGCAGGAGTACCTGGACTACTTCGCGCGCTACGCCGCCAATCCGGAGACGGCCTACAGCCACGGCACGCGCGAAGTCATCATCCGCCACCACAACGGTTCCTCGGTCTGCATGGACCTGACGCTGACGCCCATGTTCCTGCGCCAGCCCCTGTTCATCGGCCTGCTGCACGACATCACCCACCACAAGCTGTCGGAAGACGCCCTGCAGCGCGCCGCCATGATCGATCCGCTGACCAAGATCGCCAACCGGCGCCATTTCGACAGCTTCCTCGAAAAAGAATGGCAGCGCGCCCTGCGCAGCGGCGCCGCGCTATCGCTGGTGGTGCTCGATGTGGACCACTTCAAGCTGTACAACGACACCCTGGGCCACGCGGCGGGCGACGTCTGCCTGCAGAAAGTGGCGCAAGCCATCAACTCGCACGCCCTGCGCGCCACCGACCTGGCGGCGCGCTACGGCGGCGAAGAGTTCGTGCTGCTGTTCGCGGAGACGGATTCGGATTCGGCCTATCTGCTGGCAGAATCGATCCGCGCGCATATCGAGTCGCTGCAGCTGCCGCATCCGCGCTCGGTGACGTCGCCGCATATCACGGTCAGCATCGGCGTGGCGACCATCCACCCCAGCCAGCTCGATAGCACCGAATCGCTGTTCGTGGCCGCCGACCGCGCCATGTATGTGGCCAAGGAGGGCGGCCGCAACCAGGTCCGCGCCACCCGCTCCAGCGGCGATTCGCTGGAGGCGGTAAAAGCGCTGGTGATGCGCTAAGGTTTGACCTCGATGTCCTGCGTTAAAGAATTCCTCGGCTCGGCCGGGGAGCTGGGTCTGGCCTGCACCGCGCTCGATGCCGGGCCATCGCGCCTGTTCATCAGCGCAGTCATGGACAAGTTCAAGCCGGAACGGGTCGCCGGCCATCTGGCGATCGGCCACCACTCCATTGCAATCCCTTTGGAAGCCAACGAATTCACTTACTCCAGCCACCTTGATGCGGAAGCGGCCTATGTCTTCTTCGAGCAGCGCGGAGAAGACAGGGACCGCGTCCTTATGCTGCATGACGGCCCCAGTCTGGCCAGGGTCTTTGCCAACGCTTATGGGATGGAATACTTTGTTTCCAACCAGCGCAAGAGCTATCTGCTGGCGGTGAACTGGTATGTTATCGAAGGTGCGGGAGCAAGCGTGGACTGGATGAAGCGGCTGATGCAGCCGCCAGAAAAGCCGGCATCCCAACAGTAGGCATTGCATCGCCATCCCAGCCCATGCCGCAACGCCAGCAGCCCACAGAACTTCAATCATGCAAGCTGTAGGCTGCTGCCCACATGTGCCGCGCGCAGTGGGCTTGCTGCAACCTCCGTTATCATTTTGAGCCGCTTTCACTGGCGGCGAGGGAATGAAAGCGGTAAAGTTCGCAGTAAGGGGCCGTCTCCATACGGAACTCCATCCTTGTCAGCCAGCTGGTAAGCCAGGAGCCATATGCGCACGAAGCTACGAAAGCCGGGAAGCCCGCCGCAGCAGCAAGGCGCTGCCGCAGTGGAATTCGGGATCATCGTCGCGCTGTATATCTTCATCCTGCTGTGCATCGTCGAACTGGGCCTGCTGTTTTTCGTAAACCTCACGCTGCAGCACGCAGTGCGCGAGGGCGCACGGTACGCCATCACCGGGCAGCGCAATGCCGACCCGAACACGGCCAACCAGCAGCGCTATCTCGCCATCGTCCAGCAGATCAGGAACGCATCGATGGGCTACTTCGATCCGGTGGTAAAGAATATCGTCATCACCGTCAATAACGGCACGCCAACCGCCTACGACAAGTCGTCGGCCTATGTGCCGGGCATGTTCGGAGCCGCGGGTGACATCGTCGTATTCCGGCTCGATTGCAACTGGTCCCTGATGACGCCTTTCTGGAAGGGGCAATTCACTGGAGGCGTATATGCGTTCTCGGTCGCTGCCACCATGCGCAATGAGGCGTTCTGAGCGCAGCGATACGCGCAAGCGCCGGCACGGCGGCGCCATCGTCGAATTTGCCATTATCCTGCCGATGATTTTATTGATGGCGCTTTCGGTCTTCGATATCGCCCGCGCCATCCAGGCCAATATGATCCTGGTCAGCATCGGCAGGGAAGGCGGCAGCCTGGCTTCGCGCTCTTCCGGCTACAGCTACACGCAGATCATGGATTCGCTGGCGGCCACCACGCCGCCGCTGGAGATGAATACGCAGGGCATGATTTACATCACGCGGATCATGGGACGGGCCGAAAGCGGTGTAATCCGCAACATCATTCTGGAGCAGTACCGCTGGCAGCAAGGCTGGAACCAGAGCCAGTATACGCCGCTGAGCAATGTCTGGAGCTGCGGCGCGAGCGGCGGCACCTCCTGGGCCAGCGACGGCAGTTGCGCCGGCCTGCCCAGTCCCGGCGCGACCTCGCCGACGGCCAATGCCATGACCGGCATGCTGAAGGATGGCGAGGTGATCTTTGCGGTGGAAACCTATTACCGTTATCAATCCCTGCTGGGCAATATCGGCGTTGGCGGCGGCCTAATGACGCCCTTGGTCGGCCCCAATCTGTATGCTTTGACCATCTTCTGACGACTGCGAACCGGCCATGCATCCCTTGAAGAAGAAGTATTGCTGCGGCCAGGTAGCGATCCTGGCGGCCCTGCTGCTGCCGATATTGATCGGCGCCATCGGGCTGGCGATCGATTCCGGCGTTGGCTACCTGCTGCGCGCCCGATTGAGTTCGGCCGTCGATGCGGCTGGCGTGGCCGCCGCCAGGGCCGTCACGCAGGGGGCGACACAGGCCGACCAGATCGCCAGCGCCAAACAGGCGGCCAGGCGCTTCTTCGATGCCAATATCGCGGACGGCTATCTCGGCTCCACGCTGACATGGAACGATCCCGCCATCACCTTCGACCACGGCGCAATCACGATCGACACCTCGGCCCAGGCCAGCGTCAAGGTCAGCCTGATGCAGGTGCTGGGTTTCAATCTGCTGCAAGTCAACGCCCAGGCGCAAACGATCAGGAAGGATCTGGACCTGGCCTTCGTGGTCGACACCACCGGCTCCCTGTCTTCCGTGGCGGCCCAGGTCAGGACCAGCGCGCAATCCTTCCTCAGCATGTTCAATGTCGATACCGACCGGATCTCCCTGATCCACTTTTCGGTGGGCGGCGTGGTGGACGTGCCGTTCAAGGCCGACCAGAGCCGCGGCTTCGACCGCACCACCATGAACACCAAGATCCAGAACTACAGCTTTGGCGCCACCACCAATTATTCCGAGGGCCTGTGGCAGGCGCGCGATCAGCTCAACCGCGTCATCCTGGCCGCCAACCGTTCCACGCTGCGCGTGATCGTCTTCTTCTCCGACGGCGCACCGAACGCCTTCGCCTCCTATTTCACCTTCAAAAATACGGGGAACTGCGCCCTGCCCGGCACCATTGCCACCGGCGACACCCAAACCGGCAATCCCACAGGCCTGTTCCGCTACGATGTGCAGAACCAGCAGTTGTCCGGCAACTGCTACCAGGGCAATAACATCCTCAGCTACCTGACCAGTACCGCCATCCCGCCCTGGTACAACGCCCACGATGCGGCCGACCAGGAATTCCCCCTGGTGCCCAACCCGAGCGGCATGCGCAGCGTGACATCCACGCCGTCGTGGACCAATATCAACCGCGCGGCGCGCAATCTGGCCGAATCGATGGCCGACAAGTCCCGCGCCGAAGGCATCTATGTGTTCACCCTGGGACTGGGCGCGGCGGCACGCGCCACCACCGGACCGGATGGCGAAACGGGAGAAGTGCTGCTGAAAAACATGGCCCACACGGTCGATTCGACGAAGTACAGCCTGCCCCAGTACGCCAACCAGCCGGTGGGCGAATATTGCTGGGCCGCAACCGCCGCCGATTTACAGCCCTGCTTCGCGCAACTGGCCTCGCAAATCCTGAAAATCAGCCGTTAATTCATTTGCAAGTAAAACGATTAAATCCGCCAATGCAAGAACAGGCTTATCGCCACTGAAATATTTTAGCTTGCGAAAAAATTTAATCTGTTGCTTACAACATGAAATCCATTGTTATGCGCACTGCCTTACGGTAGAGTTATAAATAGATACCTGCACATAATATTGTACGACGGGGTTTAAAGCAGGAGTTCGTCAGGCATATTCCACCCCAGTGAAATGCCAGGACGAAGGAGTGGAATGCTTATTGCATGCATATGCAAAGGCTTACGGCCCGCTTTTTAAGCGGGCCTTTTTTTTATAAAATCCCCAATAAATCAAAGTCCCCGCTATTTTTTGTATTTAATATTTCCCTTATTTCATTATTATAAAAATATTCGATAAGACTGCGCCAAACCATGCGGTACCTGGCGTTACCAGGCACAAACAATTCAAGCGGAGATTGGAGCGGCCGGCGTGGGACTGCCCGGAATTATTCGATACGGCCGCATTCGCCATTGGATTCCATTGCGGGAAAGCGCCAAACGCTTCGGTAGAACGACTGTGCGGCGCGATCGGCATACCCGGCTTGGCCTGCTTCAACTTGGCCACAATCTGCTCTTCATGCCCCTTCTTAGGCCTAGGCTTGCCTCCAAGACTCGCGCGGCCCTGTGTTCTGTTTTGTAAAATAATTTCCAAAAAGAAAATATAATTTCCAAAATGACTCGAAACAGGTCATGCCATCCACACGCACTCAAATTATTTGCAAATAAAACTAAACTTTTCAAAAAATCCCTAGATACCTTCTTTTGAATGGAGCACCTGTCTGCCCACGCCGGGCGGCATGACCAATTAATCAATAGAAGGAATGCTATGGTAGCGATTGTCGGCGGTAACGGTCTGGGTCTGATCAATAGCACTGCGGCCACGCTGGGCCAGCGCGGCCAGTTCGGCGCCGCCCAGCTGGGCAGGAATGGCGATAATGTCTACGTCAATGCCGCCACCGGCAATCTGGTGCTGCAGCACCAGGACGAATTCCTCGCCGCCGCCGGCCTTGGCCAATCGCTGATCCGCACTTACAACTCCCAGGGCCAGTTCAACGACGACAATGGCGGCAACTGGAGGCTCAGCCTGTCGCGCAGCGTCGGCAATCTCACCGGCACGCTGAACGCGGAAAAGAGCACCGTCAGCCGCGTCGGCGGCGACGGCGCCATCACCGTCTTCACCTACGACCGTTCGACCCAGACCTACCGCAGCAGCGATGGCGCCGGCGCCTACGACAGCCTGAGCTACGACAGCGCCAAGGCCCAGTGGGCCTGGACCTCGGGCAGCACGCGCGTCACCGAAATCTACGACGCCAACAACGGCGGCCGTCTGGTCGGCTCGCGCGACCTTGACGGCAACAGCCTGAATTATGCCTACAACGCCAATGGCCTGCTGAGCCAGATCGACGACAGCAGCGGCGGTTCGACCGTGCTCAAATACAGCGGCAACAATCTGGGCGAAATCGAGACCCGCTTCACCAACGCCCAGGGTGTGGCCGTGGCCCAGACCCGGGTGCGTTACGAGTACGACAGCGCCAACCGCCTGAGCCGCGTCAGCACCGACCTCACGCCGGAAGATAACAGCATCGCCGACGGCAAGACCGTCTGGACCCGCTACAGCTACGACGGCGACAGCAAGCGCGTGGCCACGATCAAGCACCACGACGGCGCCCAGCTGGTCATCAAGTATCAGCAGATCGGCGCGAACTGGCTGGTGGCCAAGATCAACGACGAAACCGGCCGCAGCATCAGCTATACCTACGACCAGGCCAAGATGACGGCGCAGGTCAACGACAGCACGGGCCTGATGCACAATCTCAGCTTCGACGCCGCCGGCCAGATCAAGTCGATGCTGCAGGTCGACACCAGCACTGGCAACAAAAACTACGGCGATATTGAATACGATGCCAGCGGCAACGTCACCGCCTATACCGATGCCAACGGCAACAAGACGGTCTACCGCTACGACGTCAACGGCAACTGCATTTACGAGCGCGATGCCCTGGGCAATGTGGTCGAACGTTCCTTCGGCGGCCTGAACCAGCTGCAGACGGAAACGAAATACGTGCAGCCCGATCCCGACGCCGCTGGCCCGGCGCTGGCGGGCGACGCCCAGACCACGCGCTACGTCTACGACGAGAAGAACCACCTGCGTTTCATCGTCAGCCCGGAAAACCGCGTCACCGAAATGCGCTACGATGCGCGCGGCCAGCGCACCAGCACCATTACCCATGCCGCCGTCCTGGACCTGACGACCGCCGCGACGCTGTATGACTTCAACGGCAATACCAACGGCGTCAATAATGTGCTACCGGCGGCGATTACGCACACCGGCAGCGCAATGAAGCTGACCATGCTGAATCAGTCGAATCCCGACTATCCCGGTCTGTATATGAATAACCGTACGCTCGGGACGGCCTGGAAGTATGAGGTGACACTGCCGAACAAGCCCTTGCTCCCGGAGAGTGTTATCAACGTGGGGATTTCCGGTGGTACCTGGGGGACGCCGTCGAACCGCCGCATCCGCGCCGCGTTCAGTCAATATGGCGTGGCCATTGATTCGTATATCGGATCGGAAGCGGCAGGCAAGATCCTGGGGCCGGTCAAGCAGGGTGCAACCTACACCGTCGAGATCGAAACCGAGGCCAGCGGTGCGGCCATCATGTATGTATACGAGAAAGGCAGCGAGCGTAGCAGCGGCTATACCGGCCGCGCCGAATTTGCTCCGGGCACACCGCTAGGCTTCAATGCCCAGACCTATTGCGGTCCGACCATTCCCGCCGGTGGCGAGTATTTTGCACTGCTCGACAATGTCAGCATCACCCGCCCGCTGCAGGAAAGCGAGCTGGCGGCCTGGGCCAATGGCCTGGGCGCCGACCTGAAAAAGCAGGCCGTACGCACCGACACCAGCTACGATGCGCGCGGCCTGCTGGCGCGCAGCACCAGCTACGCCAAATTGGACGCCGCCGGCAATGGCATCAGCGACGGCAGCCAGTCCACCGTCCAGTATGTGTACGACCAGACCGGCCAGCTTCTGCAAACCGTCGACGCGCGCAACATCCTGACCAGCTACGCCTATGACGGCTCGGGCCGCCTGATCGCCACGCGCCTGCCGGGACTGCCCAACAGCAGCACCGTGCACGACGATGCGGCCAAACTGTTCCGCATCAATGGCAAAGCCTACATAGGCACGCAAACCACGGTCACGCTGGAAAACGGCCGCAGCACCGTCACGATCAACAATTCCGCCGGCAGGCCGCTCAGCATTCAAGAGCGCGACGCCAACGGCAATGTCTTGAGCGAAACCCAGTATGGCTACGACCGCAGCGGCCGGCCGCGCTGGGCCTCGCCGGTCGGCGGCAGCCGCAGCTATAGCTTCTACGACAGCCTGGGCCGCAAGCGCGCCGAAGTCGATGGCGACGGCAGCCTGACCGAATACCGCTACAGCAACGAAGGCCAACTACAGCAGCTGATCCGCTACGCCAAGGCAGTCGACATCAGCCAGATCGCCCTCGGCAAGGGACGCGCCGAAGAGGAACTCACGCTGGCCGACCTGCCGCTGACGCCCGGCGCCAAGGATGAGATCGAATACCGCGGTTATGACGCAGCCGGCCGTCTGGTCAAAACCATCGACGCCGCCGGCTACTTGACTGAAACCCGCTACGACGGCCAATCGCGCATCGTCGCCACCGTGCGCTATGCCACACCGGTCAGCGCCAGCAATCCCGACAGCCTGCCGGCGCCGGCAGGCTCGCCCGCCGACCGTACAACGCGCCTGTTCTATGACAAGGACGGCAAGCTCAAGGGCTCGCTCGATGCCGACGGCTATCTGGTCGAGCACAACTACAATGCCGCCGGCCAGCTGGTGGAAACGGTGTCCTACGCCACGGCGACCAACGCCGCCTACCGTGCCGGCGGCACGCTCGGCGATCTGCGGCCGGGCGGCAGCGCGATCCGCGAATACAAGCTATACGACGGCAAGGGCCAACTGGTCGGCAGCATCGATGGCGAAAACTATTTGACGGAGCTGAGCTACAACGGCAATGGCCAACTGAGTGGCAAAACGCGCTACCAGACCACGGTCGGCTACCAGGCCGATATCGGCAAGCTGCGCCCAGGCGGCGCCAGCCAGGGCACCACCTATGACTACAATGCGTTGAACCAGCTGAGCCAGGAAACCGGGCCCGATGGCACCGTCACCCGCTACGCCTACGATGCCGACGGCAACCGCATCGCCACCACGGTGGCCGTGGCCACCAGCGACGAACGCAGCCAGTTGCGCCGCTTCGACGCGCGCGGCCTGCTCAGCGCGGAACTGTCGGGCGAAGGCGCTGCCCGCCTGCCATTGGCGAAGACGCTGGACGAGATCGAAGCCGTGTGGACGCAATACGGCACGCAATATGCCTACGACGCGCTGGGCCGGCGCCGGATGATGGTCGATGCCGCCGGCAACCGCACCCTGTATTACTACGACCGCGACGGCCGCCTGAGCCACACAATCAACGCCGCCGGTGAAGTCGAGGCGCGCAGCTACAACGCCCAGAACCGCCTGGAACGCACGACCGCCTACGCTACCCGTATCGACAGCGCCCGCCTGCAGCCGCTCAGCGGCGGCAACGACAGCAGCATTCTCGCGCTCGTCGCCGGCCTGGCCGGCAGCAGCGATACCGTCGTGCGCTATGAATATGACCAGCGCGGCCTGCTGGCCAGCCAGACAGACGCCGAAGGCTTCGTCACACGCCTGCACTACGATGCGTTTGGCCAGCTCGATTTGCGCACCACCCAGATCCAGGATGGCCGCAGCGTCACCGACACCCTGGCCTATAACCGCCGGGGCCAGCTGACCGATGCCGTCTCCGATGCCGGCGGCGCCAATCTGGCGGTGCATACCGACTACGATGCCTTCGGCCGTCCCGAAAAACGCCGCGATGCCAACGGCAACGTCACCAGCTTCGGCTACGACAAGCTGGGCCGCCAGGTATCGGTGCAGCTGCCGCTCGGCCCCGCCACCACGGCCACCTATGATGCCTTCGACCGCGTATTGACGCAGACCGATGCCAACGGCCAAACCACGCGCACCGAATACAACACGCAGGAACGCAGCCTCACCCTGACCACGCCGGAAGGCGTGAAGAAGGTGGTGCGCAACAACCGCCACGGCCAGCAGATCGAACTGACCGACGGCAATGGCAACACCACCACCTTCGAGTACGACCGCAACGGCAAGCTGCTGAAGACCGTCAACGCACTCAAGGAAGAGGTGAAAAATGCCTACGACCAGGCCGGCCGCCTGTGGCAAAGCACGGATGCCAACGGCACCGTCACCGAATTCACCTACGATGCCGCCAACCGCGTCCTGAGCAAAACCATCGACCCGTCCGGCCTGAAGCTGGGCACGTCGTACACCTACGACGCGCTGGGCCAGGTGCAGACCGTGACCGACCCGCGCGGCATCGTCACGCGCAACGTCTACGATAAAAAAGGCCAGCTCACGTCGGTCACCGTGGACGACAATGGTTTGAAGCTGGAAACCAGGTTCGAGTATGACGGCCGCGGCAAAACCCTGCGCGTCAGCGATCCGGCAGGCCGCGTCACCATCTATGAGTACGACAAGCTGGGCCGCCGCACCGCCGAGGTGGCCGATCCCAAGGCGCTCAATGCGCAAGGCCTGGATCTGCGCACCGCCTACGAGTATGACGGCAACGGCAATATCATCGGCCGCACCGACGCCAATGGCAATCTGACCCGTTTTGTCTACGATGCCAATAACCGCCTCTCCATCCAGCTCGACGCCGCCGGCGCCCTCAGCCGCTACGAATACGATGACGCGGGCCGCCTGATCTTGTCGCGCCGCTATGCGCACAAGCTCGACCTGAAGGACACCATCGCGCTGCCCAAGCCGCGCAGCCTGACCAGCGACACCATCGCCTTTGCCAAGCGCGCCATCATCGATCCGGATCGCGATCTGGTGCAGCGCAATGTCTACAACAAGGATGGGCAGATCGAATACACGGTCGACGGCGCCGGTGCCGTGGTCCGGAACAAATATGACGGCAACGGCAATGTCGTCGAATCCGATGCCTTCGCCACGCGCATCGGCCTGTCGAAACTGGACAGGAATTCGACGCCGGCCCAGGTGCAAACCCTGCTCGACGATGCGGTCAAGGCAGCCAGCGCCAATAATCCCGATGGCACGCCCGCAGTGGACCGCACGGCAGGCGACCGCATGCAGCGCATGGTCTACGATGCCGCCAACCGTCTGGTCGCCAGCGCGGTGGCCCAGCGCAAACTGGGCGACGGCAAGCGCGAATGGGCGATCAGCGCCAGCGAATACGACAAGGCCGGCAATCTGACGCTGCTGCGCAACTACAGCCGTCCCCTGCTCAGCGCAACGCCGCCCACCCAGCCGGAGTTGCGCGCCTACACCACTGCCGTAGCGCGCCAGGACAATAGCGATGGTGTGAAACGCCAGGCCTATGATGCCGCGAACCGCCTGGTCGCCAGCGCAACCGCGCTGGGATTGGACGCCAACGGCGTCATGCAGTGGGCGCTGGCCCACCAGGAATTCGACCGCAACGGCAACCTGATCCGCCGCACCGAGTATGCGCAAGCCTTGCCGGCCAATCGCCTGCCGGCCAAACCCGATGCCGCCGCGTATAAAACCTGGCTGCTGGGTATCACGACCGACAATGCCGACCGCATCACCCGCTTTGGCTATGACGCGGCGAACCGCCTGAGCATTTCCGTGGATGCGCTCGGCGCCATCACCCGCCAGACCTTCGACGGCAGCGGCAACGTCCTGCAGCGCAAGCAGTATGCCAAAGCCGCCGCGCCCCTGCCGCGCAACAAACTGGCCGAGGAGCTGCTGGATCCGGCGCAGGAAGACAACGCCGCCAACCGCGTCGAACGCAACGAATATGACAAAGCCAACCGCCTCGCCTTCCGTCTGGATGCGGGCGGCTATATCAAGGAATGGCGCTACGACGCGCTGGGCCAGGCCGAACACGTCTACGAATACCGCGAACCGGCGGCGCTGAATATCGCCAGCATCACAGCGGCAACCCTGGGCCGCACGGCGCGCCACACGGGCTTCAGCTACGATGCGCAAGGCAAGGTCAGCAGTATCACCGATGCGCTGGGTAATACCGAGTACTACCGCTATACGGCGCTGGGCCAGAAGTCCGAATTCACCAATAAGGCCGGCACCACCTGGAATTATCAATACGATGCCGGCGGCCGCCTGATTTTTGAGATGGGTCCGGCCATCGACGATTATTCCAGCAGCATTCTGGACCAGAATCCCGACTCGCCCGAGCGCAAGCCGGTGCGGACCGTGCTGATGACCGAGATGAAATACGATGCGCTGGGCAATCTGACCGAGAGCACCGAAGCCAGCGGCACGGCGCTGGCGCGCACCACCGGCTATGAATACGATGCGGCCGGCCGGCAAATCCTGACCAAGCTGCCGCCGGCCTTCGTCTTCGCGGCCGATACGGGAACCCTGCCCACGGAGCGCAAGGAAGCGCTGCTCGACAAGCTGCAGATCAAGGTGGCCTACGATACGCTGGGCCGGGCGATTTCCAGCCGCGACGTCAACGGCAATATCAGCTACAAGGTCTACAATGCACGTGGCCAGCTCAGTTATGACATCGACGCCAAGGGCTACGTCACCGAGTATGTGCGCAATGCCTTCGGCGACGTCACCGCGCTCACGCGCCATGCCGAAGCGCTGCCGGCCGGCACGCTGGTCGAGGCCAACGCAGCCTTGCGCAGCGCCGACGAGGTGGCGCGCCAGCTGGGACTCAGCGCGCGCAAGGCGGACAACCGCACCATCGTCAACCGCTATGACAACCTGAGCCGGGTGGTCCGCTCCAGCGAACCGCTGGCCTGGAGCTACGACCCCAATAGCCTGGGCGGCAATCCGTATGTGCTGGCGGCGCGCACCACCGACTCCGAATACAACGCCTATGGCGAGCTGGTTGCGCAGTCCGTGTATGGCGCCTCTGGCGAAGCGGCCGTGACCAAGGCCTCGACCACCCGCTACTACTACAATGCGCGCGGCAACCGCGCCGCCCAGGTCCAGGTGCTGAACGCGGATGCCGGGAACCGCCAGGCCTATCTGACCACGTACGAGTACGACAGTGCCGGCAATCTGCAATTGCAATCCGAGTACAGCAATGCGATCGGCAGCTGGGACGAGAGCGGCTACGGCAAGGCCGAAAGCGATGCCGCCAGCGACCGCATCACCCGCTACACCTACGACGACAATAAGAACAAGACCAGCGAAAGCCGCATCGGCGCGCTGGAAGCGCTGCAGGCGGGCGGCGCGCGGCGCGACGTCACCATCAGCTTCGACTACAACGTCCTGGGCAATCTGCGCAAAGTCACCGATGCCGACCGGGTCGACACCTATACCTATTACGACAAGCTGGGCCGCACCATCGGCATCGCCAAGGTGGCGCCGCAGGACAAGGCCGGCGGCAAGATGCCGTTCACCGAACTGCGCCTGGACGTGCATGGCAATATCGTCAGCCGCATCGAATACGCCAATGGCAGCCCGGCCAGCGTGAACCCGGATGCGCTGCCGGTGGTGGCGCGCGATCCGGCCCGCGACCGGGTAACGTCCACGGTCTACGACATCAACGGCCGCGCCCGCCAGGTGTTCGACGCGGAAGGCAAAGTCATCAATTACTCTTACGACCGCGCCGGCCGCCTGGTGTATCAATGGCGCCAGGTCAGCAGCCACGACGGCACGGTGGAAACCGCGTTCCAGCGCACCGGCTATGATGAGCTGGGCCAGGTGGTCCGCATCGACCAGCCCGGCAATACCAATCTGATCAAAGGCGGCGCCGCCGCCCCGGTCACCCAGGTGATGGAACTGAATGGCTTCGGTGAGGTCACGCAGCGCACCACCAGCGACGGCCAGGGCCCAAACAGGGTCGAGAAGACCCGCTACGACGGTGCCGGACGCGCCTGGCTCAGCAATGCCGACGGCGGCATTTACAAGGTCAGCCTGTACGATACGCAAGGCCGCGCCACCGCCTCCATCCAAAGCGCGAGCGGCGACGCCAATGCCCTGGCCAACCTGGCCAACGCCAAGGCCGTGCTGCAGCTGGACCAGCTGGTGCGCACCAATACCCGTTACGACGCGCTGGGCCACGTGGTGGACCGGCGCCAGGCCGACGATTCGCGCCTGATGGTGCTGGCGCGCAATGGTCTGGACTGGATGCAACGGCCGCTGAATCCAGGTGAATCCTTGAACGACAGCCTGGTGCTGCTGGGCGATGGCGGCGACGCCGGCAGCCGCTTCAGCGTGCACTACCGCCCAAGCGGCAGCAGCAGCTGGATCGAGGCAACGGGCGACCGCGTGCAATGGGTGGCCGGCTATCCGGTCTTCAGCGTGCGCGGCCTGGCGCCGGCCGATTACGAATACAAGGTCATGGTGCAGCCGGCCGGCATGCCAGCCTACGAACGCACCCAAGGCACCTTAAGCCTGAAGGCGGACCTGGCCTACAATCCGGCGCAGGAAGTCGTCCAGCTCTACCTGATGCTGTTCGACCGCGCGCCGGAGATGAGCGGACTGAATTTCTGGCTGGACTTCGTCAACCGCGGCTTCCAGAAAGCCAATCTGCTGCAAGGCATGCTGATGTCGGCCGAGGCGCAAGAACGCTTCGGCGGCCTCAGCGCTTTCGAAATCATCAGCAAGATTTACGGCACGGCGTTCAACCAAACGCCCGCCGAGCTGCAGCAGCGCACCCAGGAAATGACCGCCTGGGCGCACCGCTACGCGAATGCGGCCAAGGAGCAGCCGGACGGACGGGGCCAGGTGCTGGCCGACCTGCTGACGCTGGTCGTCGCCTACCAGGGTCCTGGCGGCAAAGCCATCAAGAACCGCAGCAAGGTCTTGCTGGAATACCGCCTGGCCGGCGGCATCGACAAAGTCTTCGAACGCCAGTTGATGGCGCTCGCGGTAAACGATCCGGCGTCAGCGCTGGTGCAGGTGAAGCAGCAGACCCAGCTGGAAAACAATCAGTTGTTCGTGATCCGCGCCTACGCCGCCCTGCTGGGCCGGGCGCCGGAACGCGAGGGCATCGATTTCTGGACCAACTTCATGCAACAGGGCATGTCGCCGGAAGAGGTGGCGCGCCTGCTGCTCGAAAGCGAGGAAGGCCAATCCCCTGCCCTGTATCCGCCCAGCGGGCTGACGCCGCAGCAATACAACCAGCAGCTGGTGGAGCGCGCTTACAGCAGGATGCTCAACCGCCAACCGAGCGCGGCCGAACTGGCCGACTGGCTGAAGCAGCTGAACGGCGGCCTCAGCAAGGGCCTGTTTGGCGTCAAGCTGATCGCCTCCGTCGCGGACTACCGCGGCGCCGACGCGATCCTGCTGGCCGACCGCACCCTGTTCACGAACAAGGTCTCGCTGGCCCATACCGCTGGCATCGTCCTGAACCACACGGCGGACGGCGACGCCAGCCGCGAATTGCTGGCGAACCTGACGGCCGCCGCCAACACCCAGGAAGCGGCCGAGCGCGCGCAACTGGCGATCAAGGCCGACCTCGAAACCGCGTGCCTGATTTCCTCCGCCGCCGGTCCCGCCACCGCCGCCACGCCGCTGGAAGATATCCGCCGCGTGCTGGCGCGCATGTACATTGTTTTCCTGGGCCGCACGGCCGACCTGCGCGGCCTGAACTTCTATCTGGCGCGCAATCCGACCACGCCCGAAGCCTGGCAACAGATCGCCGCCGGCTTCCTGAACAGCGAGGACGCGCACAGCTCCCTGCCCAACTGGCAGACGCAGAGCAATAGCGACTTCGTCAAGCAGCTCTACACCAATGGCTTGGGAACGATTCCCGACAGCGATCTGGTGCGCAAGGAGATGGCGGCCTTCGTCAAGGAACTCGAATTCGGCATCAAGCGTGAGGAAGTGGCGCTGCGGGTGGCACTGGGCATGCTGGCCTCGCCGCAACTGCGGCGCGCCGACTATCCCTACAAGGCCCTGCTCGACAACCGCACCACCATCTCCCTGTTGACCGCCCAGTCGCTGAACATGGAACAGGCGGCGGCGCAGAAGGAAGTGCTGAAACGCGTGACCGCCACCAGCATGAAGGAAGCGCTGGAATACGCCTTCAAGCAAAGCGAAGCCGAACTGAACGCCAAGACCGAAGTGGCGCGCCTGGCCGCCACCGGCATGCTCAAGCACGACAGTGCGCTGAGCAAAGCCGCCGAAGCCAATTACGCCGCCATCCAGCTGCTGAAGGAAGTCAAGGCCTCGGCCCTGGCGGCGCGCGGCCTGCCCCTGCTCCAGCTGTATGCCGCCATCCTCGGCTCCGGCATGGACAAGCCGGAAGATGTCGCCAGCTTTGCGCGCGAGTTCACCGAAGCCGGCAGCGGCGACCTGCCCGCGCTGGCGCAAAAACTGCTAAGCAGCACGCTGGGCCAGCAGAATTTTGCGCCAGGCCTTGGCAATGAAGCCTTCGTCAAGCGTTTCCTCACCATGGTGCTGGGTTCCTCCGACAATGCGCCGGCCCAGTACATCGCCGAGTGGACCGCGCAGGCGGCCAGCGTCAGCCGCGGCACGCTGGTGGTCAATATACTGAGCCATCTCCAGGGCTTCACCACCGCGCAGCCGACGGCGGAAGAACGCCGCCTGCTCAATGGCCGCGCCAGCTTCATGCAGAAAGTCGCCGACGCCTTCAGCCGCTTCGAGCAAGCCACGGCGGCGGCCATTCCGCGCATGCAGGACGAGCAGGCCCAGCTGAAAAAGGCGATGGACGACCTGTACACGCAACTGAAAGGCATGACCGATCCGGCCGCCGCCGAAGCGGAACGGCAGCGCGCGCTGGATGAAGCCACCCGTGCCTTGAACAGTGCGAATACGGTGGGCGACGGCAAGGCGCTGGCGCGCCTGGAGACGCTGCGCATGTACGTCACGCTGATGGCGCGCCCTAACCCGCGCCATGGCCAGCCGACGCTCGACGAGATCAAGTTCTGGGAAAACACCGATCCGACAGCGCGCGCGCTGGGCTTTATCGCCAGCGCCGAAGGCCTGGAATACTTCTCGAACAGCGACAGCAAGGAAACCTTCGTCCGCAAACTGTATGCAAGGATCCTGAACCGCAGCTCCGTACCGCAGGACGAGGTGGATAGCCATGTCGCCAAGTTCGCCCTGTATGGCGGCGACGCGCGCGGCCGCATCGCCGCCGAGATGCTGTCGGCGTTTGTCAACTACTCCGACAAGAAACCGGCGGAGCTGGAGTACAAACAAACTTTCGATGCAAAAGTGCAAGGCATGCTATCGGCCTTGAAGACCGAGGCCGACCGGCAATACACCAATGCGCGCAATCAGGAGGCGGCGATAGCCGCCTTGTATAACCAATGGCAGCAAGCACAGCGCCAGGCCAATAGCAGCCGGGACGAGGCGGACAAGGCAGCACCGGCGGCAAGCAAGGGACAGTATGTAGTGAATAATCCGTCGCCACGCCGCGATATCGTCGTGCTGTACGCGGCACTGCGTGGCAGGATCGACTACGATGGCTTGCTGACGCATATGCCCTTGTATGCCGGCTACCAGCCGAACCCTCGCGAAGGCATGGCGCAACGGCTGCTCGATGCCGACTACGGCTCGCTGGACAACAAGGCTTTTGTCAGGCAGCTGTATATCAAGGTCGTGGGCAGAAAAACTCCGCCCGATGAAATCAAGGAAGTCCAGTGGTGGCTCGACCGGACGCTCAACCAGGGCTGGAGCCGCGCGCAACTGGCTCTGGCCATGATGGAGGCCGGCGAGTCGCGGGAAAACTACCTTCCTATCGCCGATAAGCTGGAGGCGGAGGTCACCGCCACCGCGCGCGGCGCCATCCAGAACAAGGCCACGAAGGATGAGACGGCACGCAGGGACGCCAACGCGGCGAGCGAAGCGCAACAGCGCTACGCCAACGCGAGTCCGCCCCAACCGAGCGTCGCCGAAACGAGCAACCGCGCCAGCTCATTTGCCGCGCTGCTCACGGCGTACGACAAAGTTCTCATTGCCGATCAAAAGTTCATTACGGCGGCCCAGCTGCGGACCAGCTATGACGACGTCAACCAGAAATGGCTAGCCGCAAAGGCCAAGTACGAAAACTACCCGAGCGCCACGCTGACTGCCTATCGCAACAGCGTGCCCGCCAACGACCTGCTGCGCCGGACGACGCAAGGGCTGGCCAAGGCGGCCGACCTGGTGAACAAGGCCGCCGTCTCGTTCGCCGCCACGTCGGACGAGGCCGCGATCCAGGGCATCACCCACCTGTTCATCGCCCTGCTGGACCGCGGCCCGACCCTGGACGAGCTGCGCGACAATCTGGTCAGCGTGAAAAATGGCGCTTCGCTGGTCAGCCTGGCCAACAGCCTGATGACGGGCAAGGAAGCGGTGAGCAGGAACCTGTATCCCCAGCCGCTGAACAAGGAAGCCTTCATCAAGCAGCTGTATAAATTTGCCTTCGGCCGCAGTCTCGACAATCCAGAAGAGCTGCCGTTCTGGCTGAAGGAAATGAACACCCGCTCACCGGCGGAAACCGCGCTTGGCATTGTCCAGGGCGCCATCAACCTGTTCAACAACGACACGACGGCGCTAACGGCCCGGACCGATACGGTATTGAACGCCTTGGTAACGGAAAGCACCGGCGCGAATGCCGTCAACAATCTGCTGACCCAGGCCAACCAGGCGGCGCGCGACAAAGCCACCCAGTACGATGCCGTACACATCGCCAATCTGAACGCCTCGCCGGATGCCCAGCAGATACGCCTGATCGCCCAGCTTTACCTGGCCACGCTTGGCCGCGCGCCGGAGGCGGAAGGCGTGCGCTTCTGGTATGCCCTGATGCACCGGAATCCGGACCCGATGTCGGCCGCGCAAGTGGCCGAGAACATGCTGAACAGTCCGGAAGGCGCCACCTTCTATCCGTCCAGCCTCGGCAACCAGCAATTCGTGACGCAGCTGTTCGAGCGCCTCTTGGGCCGTACGCCCGAGAAAGCGGAGCTGGACCTGTATACGTCGCAGTTGGGAACGAAAACGCGCGGCCAGGTGGTTGTCAACGTTCTCGCCGACGTCATGGCCTCGACCAGCAACGAGCTGATGGCCTATGCCTCGCGCACCCTGCTGTTCGACAAAACCGCCATGGCCATGGCCCAGGTGCTGGACCAGGCCGGCAAACACCAGGCCTCGGTGCTGAGCGCCCTCGACCTGATTGGCAAGGCGCTGAAGACCGGCGTGGAGCCGCGCGTCACCTCGCCCCAGGTCAACTCCGTCAGCGTGCAAGTCACCGGCATGCGCATAGGAACCTCGGACAATCTGTACAAAGTCGACCGCTGGGGCAATGTGCTGTCCATGACCGACCTGCGCAATCCCGGCAGCAAAGCCAGCTACACCTACAACGGCGACAACCAGGTCCTGACCCAGTCGCACTACACCATCAACGGCCAGGCGGCGCCGCTTACCGCGACACGCTACGACGCCATGGGGCGCGTGTCGCAAGTGACCGACGCGCGCGGCTTCAGCAACAAGTTCTACTACGACGCCAACGGCAATCTGGCACGCGAAGAGCATGCCGATGGCGGCAAGGTCGAATACGAGGTCAACCAGTTCGGCCAGCGCGACAAGGTACGCCAATATCGCGCGGAGAACGTGAAGATCGAGACGAGCTACAGCTACGACCGCCTTGGCCGCATGCTGGAGAGCCGCAGCGGCACCGTCGACATCTACTACTGGAACGGCTACGGCAAGGAAATCAGCGGCGCCTGGGGCGAACTGGTCGAAAAATACGCTTACGACCAGCTGGGCCGCCGCATCATCAGCAGCAGTTCCAGTACCGTGAACGTGGGCGATCCGAACCAGAGCATCACCCGCACCACGCGCTACGACCTGGGCGGCAATATCATCCGCACCAATGACGGTGCGGGACAGGAAGTGACTTACGTCTACGATGGCTACAACCAGAAGACGGTGGAAGCCAACGGCCGTGGCCAGAAGACCTGGGAATACGACAGCGCCGGACGCGCAATCCTGCATACGGACCTGGGCAAGGTCGAAACGCGCTATCAGTACAACGCCTCCGGCCAATTGACCAGCGCCATGCTGCGCCGTCCTGGCGCCGGCGCGGAGCAGGACAAGGGGCTGCGCTATACCTATGAGAGCTTCAGCGGCCGTCTCAGCACCATCGAAGACACCGATCTGCAGCAGACCACCAGCTACGCCTATGACAGCGCCGGCAACCGCGTCAGCGAAAAACTCTGGCTGGGCACGGAAAAACGCTTCGTCCAGGATCAGAGCCTGAAGTACGACAGCCAGGGCCGGTTGGAGAATATCTATTCGCGCGTCCCGAACGCCAACTACAACGTCACCTACAAGTACGACGCGGCGGGCAACCGCGAGCTGGTCACGACGGTCTACAACCCCACCCTGCCCACCACGCGCACCATCAAGGTGTCCTACACCTACGATGCGATGAACCGCGAGAAGTCCGTCAGCAGCAGCGTGACCACGATTGCGCCGCCCTCGCCACCGGGCCCGGGGCGGAACAAGGCAATGGAGTCGCAGTACGATATGGTGGACGAGGGCTGGCAGTCGCATCAGGCCGACGATTTCCTCAACAACTCGCTCAGCGAGCATAGCTACACGTATGACTGGCTGGGCAACCGGACCGGCGACGGCGGCGAAACCTATGAGTACGACAATATCGGCCGCTTGAGCGTGCTGAAGAGCGGCGGCACCGTCGTTGGCTACCGCCAATACGACAGCGCCGGCCGCATCGTCAAATCCCTGGATCAGGGCGACGTCCGGCTGAACACCTATACCAAGGGCGGCCAGCTGGAACTGCAATGGGTGCTGTCGGGTTCGAACAATGAGATCCGCCAGCGCATCGCCTACAAATACCTCGGCACCGGCGAGCTGGATTCTTACGACCTGCAGGACAAGGATGGCAAACGGCTGCAGACCACCAGGAACGTCTACGCCGAACTGCGTGAAAGCGCCCTGCTGACGGGAACCATCGTCAGCAACGCCGGCAATAGCGATATGAAGTTCAGCTGGCGCAGTTACGACCTGAACGGCAACCTGGTCAGCGTGAACGTCGATAAGGAAGCACGCTCCTTCATCAACGACGCCAGCGGCCGCATCCTGGAGAAAACCGAAACGAATCCAGGCCGCGCCGCACTGGTGACGCACACGCTGATCGCCAACGGCGAAGTCATCGGCAGCAGCAACCTCAACCTGGAGACCTTCAGCGGCGGGCACGATTCGCTGTCCGGTGAAAGCGCCACCACCAGCAATCCGGTGATGTACGTGGTGCAGAAGGATGGCGAAACGGCACGCAGCATCGCCAAGGCGGTCTGGGGCGATGAGCGTCTGTGGTACAAGATCGCCGAAGCCAACGGCATCGGCATCGACGACGTGCTGAAAGCCGGTCGGACGCTGAATATTCCGGCCAAGGCCACCACGCTGTACAACGGCGACAACACCTTCGATCCGTACAACGCCGCCGAAGCGGTGGGGAATACCACGCCGGAGCTGGCACTGCCGCCACCGCCGAGCAAGGGCAAGAAATGCGGTGGTGTTGGCCAGCTGATCCAAATCGTCATCGCGGTCGCAGTCACCGTCATGACCGGTGGCGGCGCAATCGGCGCGGTACTGGGCTCCATCGCCAGCCAAGCTGCCGGCATAGCCATGGGGATTCAGGACAGCTTCAGCTGGAAAGCGGTCGGCATGGCGGCACTCAGCGCCGGCATAGGGCAAGGCGTGGGCGCCCTGGCCGAAGGCGGCTTGCTCGGCGAGGTCTTCAAAGGCACATCGTGGCAAGCGGCAGCCGCAAGAGCCGCGGTATCGAATGTCGCCACCCAGGGCATTGCCAACATCACTGGCCTGCAGGAAGGTTTCAGCTGGCGCGCGATCGCCGCTTCCGCCGCCGGCGCGGCAGTGGGCAATGTGCTCGATGAGAAGCTGGGGCTGACGGTGAATGGCCAGCGTGTCGCCGGCATGAAATTTGGCGACAAACTGATAAATTCGACCATCTCGAACTTTGCGTCCGGTGCCACAGCAGCAATCTTCCGGGGCGGGAAAGCGACTGTGGCGCAGATAGCGACGGATGCGTTTGGCAATGCACTGGGCACCAGCATGGTTGAGGCTATACGAGCGGACGCCGCGCAAAAAGCCAAGCTAGCTTGGATGGACAAGAAAATTGACGAAGTTATGCGTGATAGTCCAACCACAAACCGCTATGCGGCAATCGGTATGGGAAGTTTGTTAAGGCATAACCCAATGGATGAAGAGGCCATTTGGGATGAAGGTGGTCCGCAGGATATGTCTAGAGGTTGGGGAACTGCCGACAGGGTATCCGCACGTCAAACCACCTTGGCTGGTGAAGCTGAACGGGCGGAATTTGGCACCGCACCTGTCGTTAGGCAGGAACCCGAAGTGGAAAATGATGTGCCTGTAGTTGTTATCACCGGAAAACGCATGCCTAAACCGGCTGTCGTCTACGATGAAAACTCTGTCAAGGACGCGATAAGGTTGTCGATGATTCCATACTTAAAAGGAAAAAAAGTCGACCTTAAAGAACGCTCCAATACAAGTGATTGGCGCCTAAACGCAGGCTTAACTAATGGCATGGTAAGGTTACGTTCCCTAGATCCGGCAGAAGTTAAAAAAATCCGTAATTCTGGAACCCCCATTCCGGGCAAGTCCTATACACAGACTGATTTCATCCAAGAGCAGGCTGGATTCTACCGAGAGCGGATGGGAGCGCTGAAACCTGAACACATCGCTCGCAATCTCGACCTCTTGCAGGGCCACGTAACTCGTGCAAGCCAAAATCGTGACGTAGATGCATCGCTGCTGAATGCCATTCTGGTGCTGGAGTCGAAAGGCATGCAGAATGCTGTGTCTGGATCAGGTGCGTTAGGCGGAGCACAATTGACGAGCTGGATTTATGATAAAACAAGCCACTGGGAAGCAGTGAACCCTTTTGATGCCTCGACAGCGATTGATCGGCAAGCACAGTATCTCGCGATGCTGTCCAAGGCTTATAAGGGGAATGTAGACAAGATGGTTGCAGCATATAATCAGGGTGAACCTGACGTAAATTCTGCGATTAAGCTGTATGGTAGCGACTGGAAAGGGCATATCAGACTTGAGGGACAGAATTACATTAAATCGATTTCAGCAATCATGAACGGGGACCGAAATATCCCTGGCTATTTTGGCACCAAACGATGAGAAAAATCGAACTAGTCAAGATAATCCTTGCAGCTTCCTTATTTACTGGCGGCAGCTCGTCAGCTCAAGCCGCGAAAAGCTGCGAGACTGCCATGCCTGAGATAAGAAACATGTTTTCGGATTTAGAGGGGAAGTTTTCAAGCGAGGCGAAAACGGAAGTCTCACTCTTGCAAAACTGCGTCAAGGACCATCGGATTTGTGTTGTTGCAAAATCAATAAATCAAAGCGGCTTTCAAATAGTGGGGGGAAACGATCCCTCCGATTTCGAATCCGCTGGCGCCCGTAGTTTAATAGCGGTCAGCGCGATTGCTGATATGTCGACGCCTCGCGGGGAGCATTGCATACTTGGTCGCTACTCGGGAGGAACGGCTACGAATTGGATGGTTATCGGTTGGGGACGTCAAAAGGGAAAACTCAAGGTCTTCCGAGACCCTGAGTTGAACTTGGTTGGTGAGTTCAAGTCTCCTGCCACACTGGTCAATGAATTGTTTATGACAGGGCGAAAGTTTCACTGATACTGGCGGTATGCAGTTCGAAGAGCTATCTGGCGCAAAAAATCCCGGCAATTGCCGGGATTTTTTGTGATCCGCTTGGATTTTCAGGACCAAAGCACAGTTAGTTTTTGGCTGCTAGTGAGCTCGGCGGGGCGGCCGCAAGGCTGCTCCGACGGGCAAATTCGGCCGGCGCCAGGCCTTTGAGAGTCGAGTGAGGACGGCTCTCATTATAGTCCTGCCGCCAAGCCTCAATGATCGCTTGGGCTTCCTCCAAATCCGCGAACCAATGGAGGTTCAAGCATTCATCCCGGAACGCTTTGCTGAACACGTCGATAATCGTCAATGAGCGAAAGCGCGTGCCGTCGGCAAGCTGATCGGCGACAAAGTCCATGCTCCATGCCGCGTTGATCCGAGTTGGCTGGATCTTGGCCTCGCGCGTTACCACCATCTTGCGGCGCTTGGGCAGATGCGCCCGCAGTTGCAGGCGTTCTTCGCGATATACCCGATATACCTGACTGATGCCGGGACGCCAGCCCTCCCGCTTGAGCAAAATGTAAATCCGGCGGTAGCCGTAACGCACCCGCGTGCGTGCCAAGTCGTGCATGCGGCTGCGCAGCGCAAGCTGGGGGTCTTTCACGCTGAGGTAATATTGCACATTTCGCGTCTGTTGCATTAACCGGCAGGCCCGCCGCATCTTCAGACCATAGTGGCTGACGATGTACTGCACTACTTCCCGTTTCAGCGCGGGCCGGGCCACTTTTTTGTGGCAACATCTTGCAAGATGGCCTTGTCCAGGCTGAGTTCGGCCACCAGTTTCTTCAACCTGGTATTTTCTTCCTGCAGTTGCTTGAGCTCGCGCACCTGGTCTGATTGGAGGCCGGCATACTGCCGCTTCCAACGATAGAACGTCTGCTCGGCAATGCCGACCTGGCGGATCAAATCCGCCACCGGCATGCCCAGTTCGGCCTGCTTCAAGATAGCCACAATCTGCTCGACGGCAAAACGCTTTTTCTTCATGGCAAACACCTCCCCGGTTAGGATAGATTTTGCCGAAAAACTAACGCTACGTGTGGTCCTAAATTTTCAGATCAGATCAACCACATAGCTCCCTTGATGGCAAAACGCCTGTAGAGCGCCTTACCGAACTTGCTGATAAGACGCCATTGTGGGAAGACGTCAGCGCTAAGTTCGACTCATCAAAAGAGCGTGTTCAGGAACAGAACTACCGCGCCGAACTAGCGCTGCGAAAATTGAAATGATGTCTGTGAATCGCACACATGAAGGCTCGCTTCTCCATGTTCTTTATACCGGGTCCACTACTTACGCAGCGTTGGCCGAGAGATGCCGCAACACAGGCATACCACGCCTGCGTTGCCGAATTCCTCATACAACTGAACCCATCGTAGCCGCTTCCGAATGTCGTCGTTCATGACATCATTTTAGTTGAAACGATGTCTATGAATCACACAGCTAATTGAAATGATGTGTGTGAATCGCACATCTATTACAAGAAGTCGTCATGAACAAAAATGCGAGATATCTTTTGATCAGGCAAGTTAAAAAGCGGGGACTCCTCGGCGTAGATGCTTAAGCCGATCTCACCTTCAGCTATAGACGCATGATGTAGTTCATCAACGTCATCATAATGCAGGTCAGCGTGATTCAACACCCTATCAAGCCTATCGCCGATTCGTATTTCATCGAATAAAGTACCTTGATAGCCTTCGGCCAAAACAATCATCACAAGAGTGCCAGCAGCATCGAAAGCAAGGCGAACAGCACCGTAAGAATAATAGTAATCTTCCGTAATGCGGTCGTCACCAACTACGTTGTCGTAAACAACGTGAAGCCAAGAAGCCGTTTCTCCAATGGCTTCTTGAATCTGTGTCGCTTGATTCCAATGCTTGGCATCGACAAATAGCTCCGAAAATTCCGCTTTATGCATTCCAAGTTCTACACCGGCAGCTGATCTACCTGCTACCACGGGGGCCATCAAATTTATACTCACCTCTTCTCCTTGATTTTCATTCATCTAACGGGTTCCCATCCTTTGTTCCAGTATAGCTCCTGTCCATTTGGTGCGAAGTGCTTGCCCGGCTTAAGGCTCCCTGGACTGCCGTATTTCAGTGGGTCGATTACCTTGTATTCTTCTCCGCTATGCAATGTATATTTGTAATATAGGCCACCATGGGCAGAACCATTTTCGGTACGTTGAATCTTCGCAATATCTGGATGGTCATCAATCGCGTAGACCTCGGATACAGACTTCTTTCTAGTCTGAACATTTCGAGTGTTATAACCATCAGTTTCAAATCTCGAAATAACTTCCTTCATTGAGAGTCCGTACAAGCGCTCAGGCCTGCTAATATCTGGCAAACCAGCGTCTAGACCACGGTAGTCGTTCTTTAATTGCTGCCCATTGGCGGAGTTCTTCGGTCCATCACCTGAGTTCCTCCAGTCGAACGGCACAAACCGGCTCCCCGTAGTTGGGAGAACGTTAGCGACTCGTGCACTAGGCACTCGCATGTTCGCGCCGCCAAATGCCCCCAGCGCATCCTCTTTGTACTGCGCAGGGAAATTTCGAATATTGTTTGGCATGCCGAGAACTTGCTCGGTGTGCCCACGCTGGTAGACATCCCGCCAGGCGGATGTCAACTGCGCTTTCATTGCGTCGTTTACGTCGCTCCGTTTGCTCGTCGCTTCAATGAGTCCAAGCGTTGTCCAGACGTTCTCGCCATTATAGGCGGTGCCTTTAGGAGCCCAGGCCAGGTCGTTCGCTTGGCGAAGAATTTCGGCTGGCTCATGCACCCCGGCTTGTCGGCTTTCTTCCAACTGCATTTGACCCAGTGCCCACATACGATTTGTCGTTCGGGTAACGATCGGCACTATCGTTCCATCAGCATAATTAGGAGTCGTCTGGCGATCTAGTCCTTGATCTTGTCGGCCAAGTCCACCTGGGTAAGCAACCAATGGCACACTATCAGGTGATGGATCTGCTGGCGATGCCGAACCGTGCGGGGAGTTTTCACTATTTGGCGACTGACCTCCGCCGACATCAGGGTCATCTCCGTCAAAGGTGGGTCCGCTACCCGTCCGGACGCCTCCAAGATTGAAGCCGCCGCCAGTCGTGCGCCACCCCATACCATGTTCGCTTCGTCCACCAATGGTGGTTTTGGATTGGCTTGTGCTGACACCAATCATCAGCGCTGCCAAGCTGTTGCCCAGCGCATTACCAAACGCATCTGCCGCTACCCGCTTGAAATTAAGCTTCCCGTTCGACACCACACTCTGAACTGAACCGCTAAGAATACCTTGGGTTGTATCCGCGGCGATGCGCGCAATATCAGCAGACGCGCTCATATCGCCAAACCAGTTACCCACAGATTGGCTAACATCGTTGATTCCTTCGCTTAAGTAACCTCCTGCTGCCGAGGCTACGACACCACGCCAATTGAAGCTCTCCTGCAGACCCGTGGCAACGCCCACTCCTTGAGTGATGGCATTGCCGATCATAGCTCGTTGCCAGTTGCTTAATCCTGTCTGACCCAAGCCTGCACTTAGTGCTCCCCCCAGAGCACCCATTGCAACTTGCTTCCAGCTGAAACCATGTTGAATGCCGAGTATATTTCCAACGGCCTGACCGGCAATTGAGCCGGCAGCACCACCGACTGCTCCAGCGGCAATGGTTGTGCCTAGGCTGACCGTTCCCGCACCAACGGCTCCGGCCGCTCCGGCTCCAGCAGCACCTGCCGCAGCTCCGGTTGCCGTGGCACCAGCGCCTGCTGTGGCTCCAGCACCCGCTGCGGCGCCAGCACCGGCACCTGCTGCGGTTCCCGCATTCGCCAGATAGTATTGTTGCGTTACTATGGCAACCACGACCACGACAATCATGACAATGACGCCGCCCATGCCACCACACGCTCCCCCTTTGGGTGGAGGCGGCAGCGTTGGCATCGTGTCGCCAATATTTTCCGCGTAGTTGTATGGCTTGAACGTGGAGTGATCGTTGTGGATCGTATTCGCCCGCGGAGGAATGATCAGTTGATCCCCTTCCGCCACCTGCGGCCCACTGCGGCTGTTGGCGTCCGCAATCAGATACCACAGCTTGCTGTCGCCCCAAACGGCTTTGGCGATCGAGTACAGGGTATCGCCCTTCTGCACGTTATAGACCGATGGCGAGGCCGTATTGGCCGGCGAGTTGGCCGAGTCGTACATATTGGCCAGGCCATCGGGATTCAGCTCGTCATTGCTTTCGCCGAGCAATTCCCCATTCACGATGAAGGCGCGTGTCGTCACATTGCCCTGCTGCTTGCGCAGCATATGGCCGTTGACGTCATTGATGAAGTCGCGCGTGAGAGCCTTATTGCCGCTATCGCTCACACGCAAGACATTGCCAAACGCGTCATATTCATAGGTGGTGGTTTCGCTATTACCGCCCCGCACGGCATTGACCGTCAGGCTCTTATAGCTGTCGAAGCCGAGATAAGCATTGCGTACGATCAGGTGGTTTTTCCCGCTTTGCGGAACCACGTTGTACATGCTCAGGTTCCCTGCCTTGTCGTAGCCGCCGGTGCGTTCCCGGACTGGGCCGTAGTAAATATCGTCCTTGTAATTGTCGCTGTTCTGGTTGTAAATATTATTTCTGGTTTTCAGGCGCGTGATATGACCGGCATCGTCATAGGCATAGGTGCGGGATTCTACCGCTACACCGAAGTCGCGCAGGCGCCCCTCGTCGGCATAGTTTCCGACGCCGCTGCGCACCACCCTGCCCGCGCCATCGTAGTACCGCAGATCCGTAACCACGCCGTCGCGCGTTACCTGCGACAGGCGGCCAATCGCGTCGTAATCGAACAACTCGGTGGTCGGCAGGACGTAGTCTTTGCCCTCCGGCTTGTACATATAGCTGTCTTTGATGCGCAAGCCCGTTTGGTCATAGGAAATCTCATGGCCGTTTTTCCCGGCGATCACCTTACCGCTGGCGGCATCCCACTCGCCATTGGCGATCACCTCGCGATTCATTTTGTCGAACTCGTTATAGGCTTCGACAGTATTTTCAACGTCCTTGCCATTGATATAGCGCGACTTGACCAGGCTGCGATTGCCGTTCACATCGTAGTAGAAGCCCGCTTCAAAATGGTTGTCCGCCACGCGGAGCATACGGCCGGCGCTGTCGTACTCAATGAAGTTATCCTGCGCGACCAGGCCGTCCTTCATCACGGTTTTTTCGCGGGAGCGCTGACCGGCGAGGTTGTAGTCATAGGTGGTTACGCTGACAAGGTCTCCCGTCGGCGTGGTTTCCTTGACCTTGACCAGCAAACCATTTTTGTACTCATACGCCCGCGTCCGCCCTTCGATAGTGACGTCGCTATGGCGGGTTTCAATACCCTCGGCCGTCCGGCGCGTTGCGGTCCCAACCGATTGGCTGCTGAGCTGACCCATCTCGTTGTACAGGTAGGTGGTCTCCACCTTGCCCAAATCGACATGCGAGCTGACCTTGCCGTAAGCATCGACCGTCCAGGTCATCTTGCCCTGGTTCGAGTCAAGCTGTTCCACCTTATGCTTGAAGTTGTCGTACTTGCTGAGGACAAGGCCACCCATGGCGTCTTCCTGCCAAATCACATTGCCGGCTAGGTCGTAGCCTGTATAGGAGGTTTTACCCAGCGCATTGGTCACGCTAACCCGCCGGCCGAGCTCGTCATAGGAATACTTTTCAGTCAGCGCCAGCTTTACCGGCTTGCGCGCCATCATCCCGCCATCGGTCCTGCTGGCTTCCTGCGTGTCGTACACATCGACTTCCGCCGAGGTACTGCTAAGCAACTGGCCCAGCCTGTCGTAGCGATACTCCGACTGGACCTTACCCAGGACCGTGCCGTCGTAGTTGATGCCGCGATCCTGCTCCAGCGCGATGCGGTTGCCGAACACGTCATAGCCTTTCCGCACCACGCCGCCGTCGGCATGGATTTCGACAATCGCATTGCTGTTGGCGTCATAGCCGGTAATGTTGACGTTGCCCTTGGCATCGGTGGCCGCGTACAGACGGCCCAGCTTGTCGTAGGCATTGCGCGCCACGGCCCGCACCTTGTTGCCGGTGTTGCGGTCCTCGGCCTCGGCCATGGTCGTGCTCACCAGCTGGTTCGCGGCGTTGTAGCTGTACTCGGTTTTCCAGTTGCGGTTGCGCGCGTCGCTGACGGAAATCACATTGCCCCAGCGGTCGCTCTCCTGGTACGTTACCGGAGTCGCCTCCACCATCCCATCCGCCACCTTGCCTTTCAGGGCCGGTGTCAGCACGCTACTGGCCGGGTCGGAATAGCGGCCGGCGCCGACGAACTCGGCCGCCTTCGCTGCGCGCTCGGCCAGCTCCATCGCCGCGCGCGCGGCCGGCAAGCCTTTGCTCGCATCTTCCGCCAACGCCGCCAGCGCGGTGCTGACGCGGTTCTGGAAGCGGTGCTGCGCGCCGAGCCAGACGGCATTCGGACCCGAATAGTTTTTCACGCCGTCGAGCATGCCGACCAGGGTCTGGGCGCGGGACTTTCCGCCCTGCACCATGTCCTGGAGCCAGGACTTCGCGCCGCCATCATCCGGTTCGCGCCCCAGCACTTTCAGATAAACGCTGTGGACAAAGGCCTTGGCTTCGCTCGGGAAGCGCGCCACGCCCTGCTCCGTGCCCAGCAGCCTGTCGGCGATGTCGACCAGCGTGCCGCCGGCGCGGAGCTTGCCCATATCGCCATAGAATTCATCGGCGCTCGGGCCACGGCCCAGCACCGCCAGATACAGCTCGGTCAAAGGACGGGCATGCTTGGCATACGGCGTTGCGGCCGCCAGGGCTGCCGCTGTCGCATCGGCCTGCTCGGCTTCCTTCGTCGCCTTGTCGGATGCCTCCTTAATCGCCTTGGCCGTTGCGTCCAGCACCTTCTCCGGCGTGAGCGCCGCGGCCAAAGTGGCGCTTGCCTGTTTCAGCGATTCGGCTACCTTGCTTTGCAGGTTTGCCAGCGCTTGTACCTGATCGAGCTTGACGCCACTCAAGCCGCTGGCTTCCTCGACAATGCCCGCCACCAGTTGGCCACGGTTCAGCGTAGTGGCCTTGTCCTGCCACTTCTTCAAGGTCGCCGCATCCGGCGCCATGCCCTGCAGATTGTTGAACAGCGTGGTGATAAAGGCTTCGCTGCTCATGCCAGGCGGGTAGATTTTTTGCGTTTCCTGCGCCGCCAGCATCCAGTTCGCCAGATCGGCCAAGGCGTAACCGGCCTTCAGGCTGGCGGCGCCGCTGTTGAAGCCATCCTGGTCGGGCGCGCGGCCCAGCAAGGCCAGATACAGCTTGGCCACGGCGGCGCGGCGCTGCTGCCCCACCGGCGCATCCGCCCAGGCCAAGGCGGATTTCGCCACTTCGGCGGCGGCGGCCCTGCCTGCGGCCGCCGCATTGGCCATGGCGGTGGCGAGTTCTTTGGCCTGGGCGCCGGACGCGTTGATGCCGCTGGCCGAAGCCAGCGTGCGCGCTGCGGCGACAGAAGCCAGTTCGGCCGCTTGCTGGCTGGATTTCGCAGCCTGCGCGACGGCCACCACCGCCTCGGCGGCTGCGGCTTCGGAGCTGGATGCCAGCTTGGCCGCTTCGATCGCCTCCTTGGCCAACTTGCCGGCCTTGATGGAAGCGTCGGCCAGCACCTTATTGCGCAACGCTGCATCGGCGGCGACGTTGGACGCCACCAGCGCGGCGGCAGCGGCCACCACGGCGTCGGCATCGGCCTTGGCTGCTGCCTCGCTGCTGGTTTGATCCAGCGCCAGTTTGTTGGCCAGATCCGCTGCGCCCTTGGCTTTGTCTGCCGCAGTCTTGGCTTGATCTGCGGCCAACGCAGCTCGCGCGGTCGCGGCTACGGACGTAACGGTCGCAGCGGCAGCCAAGGCTGCCTGGGTCGCAACCTCGGCGGCGATTCTGGTGACCTCTGCCTGGTCGCGTTTAGTGGCTTCCGCTGTCTGTGCGTTTTGCACCTCGTTCTTTGCACTATCCAGTGCAGCGGATGCACTCTGGGATTGGTTTGACAGACTGGCAGCGGCCATGATGTTTTTCAGCAGGCTGCTCGCCGCCGCGTTCGCCGATATCGCCTGGGTTGCCGTCTCGACCGCGTTTCTCAAACCTTGCTCGGCAAGCAGGGCTTTGTCATATATTTTTTGGGTTGCATCCTCGGCTTTTTTATAGCCATCCCAGGTTTTCATCTTCGCGGCGGCCTGGGAGCGCGCTTCCGCTGCAGCAAGATTCGCCTTCGCGATCGCCAGTCCGGCACGTATTGCGGGCACAGCATTGTTGGCCGCCTCGACCTGACTAGCGGCGATTCTCGCCGCCTCTTTCCTTTGATCAAGTTCCTTACTCGCCCGCTCGTTTTCCGCACTCGCCTTCGTGTAGTCATTTAACGCGGACACCCTCCCATTCTCTGCTGCGGAATAAAGCTGTTTGGCTGCTGTTGCCTCGTCAGTGAGCTTGCTTAAGGCAGCTCTGACCCGATTCATGAATGGTTCTTCTTTCCCTTGAGTACGTGCAGCGAGGAGCACTTTCTCAACCAACAACCCTCTATTGCCATTGTCCTTCCGTAACTCATCTTTACCCCAGCTACCCGAATCCTCGTGCCCCAGAGCGAGGGCGTACAATCTATCAACAAAGGCGTCGTTGCTGAGGCCGGAACCTAGATATCGATCAGCTTCACCACTCTCATTGCTGAGAATCTGATTGGCGAAGAGTGCCATATTGGACGTATATGCCAGACCCTCGTCCACAACGCCCAATTCCGGTGCGCGGCCCAACAAAGCGACGTAGAGCTGTGTTAACTTAAACTTGGTTTCGTAACTGGCGCCATCGAGTTTAACGGCTAGGTTAAATCCCTTCTGGCTCTTGCCAACTTCCGCCGAGTATGTGGATTCATCTGCATACGCCTTCCTAATTTTTGCAAGAGCCTCGTCAACGCCTCTATACGTGGAGACAGCAAGGTTAGCGTTAGATAATTCTCTGTTCTTGGTGGCCTGATTCTCTTCAGCCTTTTTGGCCAAATTATCCAGCTCGGCCATTACTCGGCCCTCGAACAACTGGCGCGACTGGGCCTGTGCCTCATCGCGCTCACCTGCTGCCTCACCATACGCAACTACGGCATCGATGATGTTCTTGGCTGCGTAAGCACGTCCCTGCCCCGGAGTCGCAACAACCCTGGCCCATTTTTCCAAGTTCGCCGGATCGGGATTCTGGCCAAAGACATTGTTATAGAACCGCGTGACAAATTGCTCCGGAGTCAAGCTGGCCGGATAGAGCCCCCACCAACTATTGGCTGTATTGAGGAAATCGCCTGCGGTAATCACAAGCTGTCTTTCCAGCTCGGCAGGGCTATGCCTAGCCAGGCTCACTACCCAACTTTCGAAACCACCCAGATCAATCCCATTTGATCCATAACGGTTGTGCGCGCCCACATACAAACGGGCCAGACGCAAGCGCAGCATCGCCGTTGCGTTACCGCTTTGCGCCGAAGTTACCCTCGCCACCTCTCTGGCAGCGCTGGCGCCCACGCTATCGAGGTTTTCATATTCAACTTTTGCGGTCTGACTGGCTTTTTTAGCGTCTGCCAACTCCTGGTTTTTCTTTCCAGACTCAAGCACGGCCTTGTCCAGATTCCCTTTAGCCGCGTCAACTGCAGCCGCGGCATTGCGCTCCACCTGGTCCATATAGGCTTGAACCTTGGAGAAGAGGTAACTCTGGTCGCTCAACGCCAGACCCATTTTCCCCACCCTATGCGAGGAACCGCCTTCGACGATGTGCACCAGCATGTAGCCGTTCGAATTACTACCCCAGGTTTGCAACCACCAATTGATGCCGCCGCTTCCATCCATCTCGGCCGACCGGCCAAACGCCACCTCATACACCTTGGCGATGAAGTCTTTGCGGGAGAGCGTATCGGAATACTTGTTCAGACCTTCCGCCGATTTCAGCATCTTGTCCGCCACCTGCTCAACGGTGCTGGCAGACAAATCCTTCATCCCCTGGCTAAGCTCCTCCGAAGTCGGCACCCGCTGATAAATCAAGGCATACAGCTGCACAATCTGCAAACGATCATTCGCACTGGTCTTGATCAGGCTCTCGACGTTATTGACAGCTTGCGTGGATTTGGCTTGCGCCTCCTTGAGGGTTTGTTCCGCAAGCGTGACATCCCGCAACATCCTGCTCAGATGATCGGCGGCGGCCTGTTTGGCCTCCACGGCACTAGTGGCCGCAAGGTTCGCTGCGGCGGTTATACGCCGCATCGCGGCGTCCACATTATCGTTAAAGAATTTCTTAGAGTCGATCACGAGTGGATCAGCGCTGCTCTTGCTGACCATCTCATCAACGATGTCATACACGACCTTGCTGCGGCTGTCTGCTCGCAGCCGCTCCATCCAATACTTCTTACCGCCTTCGTCAGGGTTGCGATTTTCCACCTTGAGGTAGAAGGCATCCAAGAAGCTGGAATTGTCCAGGGACCCATAGCCCTGCTTCCAAGTTGCACTCTGTTCCATGGCCAGGGCGACGTCGAGCAATTGACCATTTTTCGCATACGTGGCCAACCAGGCTTGCAGCTCTGCGCCAGTAGGTTCACGGCCCAACATGGCCACGGCCAGGCGCACCACGCCCAGTGTTGCTTGGGCCGGCGCCGTCAGCAGCGCCTTCAAGGCGCTGGCAGCGGCAGCGGCGGCCTTGAGCGCGTTGGCGGACATGGTTTCCGCCTCAGTCAAGGCCTTCTTGGCCTGGGTAGCCTCGCCGGCTGCCTTCACCGCATCTTCGCTCGCCTGGTGGGCGGCGACCGCTGCTGCCGCCGAGAGGGTGCTGGCGGCCTTAGAAACGCGATCGTTGAACAGGCGCTGGGATTCCAGCAAAAGCTTGATTTCCTCCAAACGCTGGGGATCCGTCACTTCTTCCTCTGGACGCGTTCCGATAATCAAGCCATCGATCATCTCGCAGACCAGCTCGAAAGTGTTCAAGCCGCCCGCCCTGCCCATCCAGTATTGGAAACCGCCCGTATCCGGGTCGCGGCCCAGCACCAGCTTGAAGAATTTCTGGATAAGGGCAGCGGTGCCCAAACCGTCGTACTGCTGCTTCCATTCCGCCAGCTTGCCCAGCTCTGCCGCCAGTGCCGGCAACGATTTTTCCGAAGCCTGGGCCAGCCAGTTATTAAATTCCGCCAAGGTCGGCTCGCGCCCCAGCATGGCCAGCGCCAGACGCAATACCTTGAGTTGCCTGGTGGTTGCCGCATTGCTGGCCTCGTCCCGCGCCTTCGCAGCCCGGACAGCCTGCTCGCGCGCGGCCTGAGCAGCCTTGCCGGCGTCCTCGGCTGCCTTGGCGGCATCCTGCGACGCCTTGTCGGCGTCCACTTTGCCGCCGCTGGCCTGGCGCGCCGCTTCGGCCGCGCTGGCCGCAACCGCATTGGCGGCATCCAGCACCGCCTGGTCGAACAGCTTCTGCGACAGCATGGCGCCGTCATGTTCCTTGGTATTGCCGACTACCGCTTCGATGAGGCGGGTAACCGTCTTGCCTTTGATCTCCCCATCATTCAGCATGGAGTCAATCCAGTACTTGCCGCCGCCCTCATCGGGTGTACGGCCTAGTACTTTCGTATAGAACGTCGAAATGAAATCCGCAGCGGACAGGTTCGGCGCAAAGCGTTCCCTGCCTGCGGGCGAATCCAGCAAAGCTTGCGCAATATTTTCCAGCCTGACGCCGCTGGCCAGCTGGCTCAGTTGATGGCTCAGTTCCGCCAAGGTGGGTGGGCGCTGCAATACCGCCACATACACACGAATCAGCGAGAGGCGCTGCTCGGCGGCACTCAGGTTCACGGTACCCGTCAGTGCCGCCGCCTTGCGGCTGGCTTCAGCGGCAATGTCCTTGGCGCGCTTGGCCTCGATGCTGGTCGTGTCGGCGTTTGCCCGAGCCTGTGCCACCGCGGCGTCGCCCTCGGCGATCGCGCTTTGCAGCGCCTTGGCGCTGCGTTCCAGCAGATCGGCGCGGGCCGCCATTTCGGAGTCCAGCGCCCAGTCGCCTCTGATAAGGCCATCGATAATGCCGCTGGTTACTGCGGCGCGCGAATTCTTATTGACCTGCAAATCGCGTACCCAGAAGTCCATGCCCTCCGCGCTCGCGCCGCTGCGGCCCATGGCATTCGCGTAGACGCTCCTGACGAACGCTTCATCACTCAAGCTGCTGGCGTACAGCGTTTGCAGCTCCGGGAGCGCCAGCATTTTCTCGACCAGTTTTTCCAGCTTTTGCCCACCGTCCAGCTCAATGCTGGCCTCATTCACTTCCTTGAAGCTCGGCGCGCGCTTGAACAGTGCCACATACAGACGGGTGTATTTCAGCAGATTGTCGATCAGCGGCGAAGCTGCCACAGCATCGCTGGCGCGGGTGCGGTCGCGCGCCGCCTGCAGCAGCGCGATACCGGCTGCCGTATCGGCCGCCGCCCTGTCGGCGGCAGCGGCCGTGTCGGCGGCCGATTCGCGTGCCGCCTTGCTGACGGCTGCGAGAATGGCGGCATCGGCCGCCGCGCTGGCGGCCGTGATATCGTCGGCCGTGACCAGTGCATTGATCTGGCGCGCCGCCTCCTTGTCGTTGCCGCCCATCGACAACGCATAGCTGAGGCCAAGCGCCACCTTGTTATTGAACAGGCGCTGGGAATCGAGGACTTCGCCAGCAGGCTGGCGCTCGCGCACCAGGCCGGCAATGACGTTGGCGGCCCATTCGCCACGCGACATTTTCGGGTTGGCGGCCAGGACATCCAGCCAGAATTTCAGTCCACCCTCATCGGCCTTACGGTTGAACGCCTGCTGGTACAGCTGGCGCAGGAACTGTTCAGGCGACAGGCCGGCAGCGAAGAGCGCACGGCCTTCGTCGCTTTGCAGCAGGCTGTCGGCGACCACGCCCAGCAGCTTGTCGGACGCCCCTCCCGCCGACAGTTCGCTCGCCAGCGCCTTGCTCCACTTGGCCAGGCCGTCGCTGTCCGGCGCGCGGTTCAGCAGGGCGACATACAGGCGCGCGATCAGTTCGCGCTTCTTCTCCATCGGCAGCGCCGCGTCGGCCGCCGCAGCCGCTTCGGCGGCCGCTTTCGCCGTCGCCTGCTTCAGCTGCGCCTGTTTCAACATCAGGTCGGCGGCGGTCTTGGCGGCGCGCGCCGCCGCATCGGCCGTAGCCTCGGCCTGCACACCGGCCAGCAGGGCCGTGGCGACATCGGGTTCCGTGCCCTGCATATCCACCGCATAGGCCAGGCCTACCACCACCTTGTTGGTCAGCATGCGCTGCGCCGCCAGGGCCTGTGGATCGCTGCCGCGGTAACTGCCGATGAGATCGACCAATGCCAGCGCCGTGGCTTCCCGGCTGTTATTGGCCAGCAGGCCAAGTCCTGTTTTCAGCTCATCCGCGTTGGGCGCGCGGCCCAGCAGGTTCTGGTAAAGCTTTTGCAGGAAAGGTTCGCCGCTCGCAGCTTCGGCAAACATCTTCTGTCCCTCGGCTCCGCTCAACATGCCGCTGACGATGGTGGTCAGCTCGATCCCTCTTTGAATATCGTTTACCCAGAACTCCAGCCCGCCCTTGTCCGGGGCGCGGTTGAAGATGGCGACATACAGGCTGGCGATGCGGCGCTGCGCCTCTTCGCGCGCGGCGGTGACAGCGGCCTCGGCCAGCACCGCGTCCTTGCCGCTCGCGGCAACCTTGCCCAACAGCTCGGCGGCGCTGCGCACATTGCTGCCTTTGAGCTTGAAGCCGTAGGCCAGGCCCACTTCAACCTTATCGGCAAACAGCTGGCGTACCGCCTGGGTGCCTGGGCGGTAGTCCGACATGACCTCAGTCATCAGGTCTACCACCAATTGCGCCCTGCCACGGCTGGCCAGCTGGCCTTCCAGGCTGGCGGCGCGGGCGGCCGGCATCTCTGCGCCGAAGATATTCTTGTAGATGCGGCTGATGAAGGCTGCGTTGCTGTCACCCGGCGGGAAGCTGGCCTTGCCCTCTTCCCCTTCCAGCATCTGGGTTGCGATATGCAGCGGCGTCACGCCGCCGCCCCGCACGGCATTGGCCCAGAACTGCAGGCCGCCGGCGTCCGGAGCACGGTTGAACAAGGCCACATACAGCTGCGTGACATCGCGCCGTGCCTTGATGTCGGACACGTTCCAGGTGCCGCTTTCGCGCACAACCTCCTGGCCGCCGTCCAAACCGGACTGCAGCACCTGGTATTCATACTCGCCGTCGGCCAGCAGGCTGGTATCGAGACGTAGGGTGTCGCCGAAGTTGGTCAAACCCGCGGCTCTAATCCACTCGGCACGGCCGCGCAAGCGGTATTGCAGCGCGACCTTGATGCCGGGATCGGCCGGCGCTGCGACAAGCAGGGCGTGGCCGGCTGGGCCGGCGCTATTGTGGTCTATCAGCAGCGACCATCGGCCGGACAGATCCTTCTTCCAGACACGGATGTGCTTGAGCTCATCCAGCGGTTCCCCTGGGCTGTTCCAGCTCAGCAGCGGACCGGCATCGGCCTGCGCCGCGTTGAATATTTGCGTGTAACTGTGATCGCTCGCAGGTCGTCCCGCATTATTGCCCGACTCAGCGGCCGACACCGCCTTGGTGCCATAGCTCACCTCAATTTTGACATCGCCGCTACCCAGCTTGGCCAGCCCGCGCAGATCCAGCTGCACGCTGTTCTGGCCAGTCCAACGGAAAGTTGGTCCCTCGCCATTGCCTGGATTTTCCGGATTCTGTACTTCCTGCTGGGTATAAGTGGTGCGCCCGGTTACCAGCACACCGATGTTCGACTCCGTCAGACTGCTCGGCACATTCGAACCGATTTGCTGCGCCGAGCGGATTTGCGCGGTCACATGGCCCAGCACGTCGTAGCGGGTTTCGTTGCGCACCAAACCAGGCAGGCCATCGACCTGCTGGGCATCGCGGTAGGCTTCGTTGATCAGCTTCAGGGTGGCGCTGCGCAGCTCCGCCGTCACATTGCCGGCATTGTCGTGCAACATGACGCGGCTGACGCCGTCGCCCGCATTGGTGCGCCACAGGCGGCCGGCCTGGTCGTAATCGTTGTACTCGACCAGCACGCCACCGACGTGGCGGCGCGTCAGCTCACCAAAGGCATTGTAGGCGCTGCTACGTTCCAGAATGCCATCGGTGGTGCTCGGTTCCTTGGTCGAGACTGCGCGGCCCAGCTTATCGTAGCCAAAGACCAGGAAGGAGGTCTTGTTCAGCGTATTGTTGGGCGCCCAGGTATTGCGCTGGGTGACATGGCTCCATTGCTTGGCGATGCGCCCCAGCTTGTCGTAGGAGGCAAAGGAGCTGCGGCCTTCGGCATTGACCACCTGTACCGCATGGCCACCGGCGTCATACGAGGTGGTGGTGATGCGGTCTGCCGCAAGGTTTTGCGCCAGCGCCGCGTAACCGGCGGCATTGGCGAACAAGGCGCCATTGCTGTACTCGATGCGCTGTGTGACATTGCCGAAGGCATCCAGGCGCAGTTCGGTCAGCGGCGCGCGGCGGCCATACTGATCCACATCCTGCGCTGGCATGGTTGCCCGCAGCACCGTCTCGATCTGCACGTTGAACCAGCGGCGCGAGCCGTAGGCAAGCGGGTCGGAACCATTGTAGTCGGTCACAGCGCGCACGATGTCCAGCACGATGCGCTCCTTGGACGCATTTTGGCTGGCCATGACGTCGGCCCAATATTGCAATCCGCCCGCATCCGGAGCGCGGTTCTGGGTGCTCTGGTAAAGCGTGGTGAGGAAGCCGTTATTATCCTGCCCCGCTGGATAATTGCGGCGGCCCTCCTCGCACTCCAGCAAGGCCTTCGCCATCTTCAACGGACCATTTTCCTTTGCCAGCTCCTGGATCCAGTCGGATAATTCCCTCGCACTCGGCGCCCGGCGCAATACGGCGAGGAACAGGGCCGTCACCTGGGTGCGTGCCTGCGCATTCGGTCCAACCGTGGCGGTCACATGGCCAAGCGAATCGTAGTAGCTATGGCTGGCGTTGCCGTACGCATCAATGGTCGTCACCAGATTGCCTACGGCGTCATAGCCGTATTTGGTGGAGATTTCGCCGCGCACCGTGGTATTGCCCTGCCCCACGGCGTATTCCGCATTGGCGCGGATTTCCTCGATCTTGCGCCCTTCGCGGTCGTACGCGAAGCGGGTTTCGCGGTCCTTGCCCTGCACTTGGGGTGGCATGCCGCTGGCCGCGTTCCAGTTGCTGATCTTGTCGCTGTACTCGACCTTGCGTGCCAGATTGCCGGCATAGTCGTACTCCATCAGCGTCACATAGCCTTGCTCCGGCCCGGCCTCGCCAGTCAGCGTCCATTCCGACACCAGGGTGCCGCGCTGGTCAAAGGCATAGCGCGTTTCAGTGGCGCGGCTCAGCTGCTTGCCTGCGCCGTCGACGCCAAACACCTTTTTCTCCTTGGCGCCGCCGAAAGCGTCATAGGCGGTGGTGGTGGCGCGCGCCGCCAGATACTTCTGGTCGGCGCCAATACTGTTCGGATCGTACACGAACACCTGCGGCTCGACGGTCCGCGTCACGCGGCCCAGCTTGTCGTAGCTGTTATAGATCGAGCGGTCTTCCGTGCTGGCCAAGGCGTTCAACTGAGCCAGCAACGCTTTTTTCTGCGACTGCGCCGTCCACGGCCCCAGCAGCGAGGTGGAGAGAGCCTGGCTGTAGCGGGTCAGCCGACTTACGTCACCAAAGGCATCACGCCCATACCAGGTCACATGGTTTTCCGCATCGCGCTCCAGAATCACGCGACCCAGATTGTCATATGCTTTTTCCGATACATTGCCCAAGGCGTCGACATTGCGTACGGCCCTACCGAAAATATCGTAGGTGACCGTGGTTACCAGGTCACCCGAATCGCTTTCCGTCCTGCCGCCAAAGCCATTCTGCGACAGGCCGCTATCAGCGCCGGCATCGTAGACGCGCCAGCCGGAACGGATAGTCTTCACCTGGTGGCCGGCGGCATCGTATTCATAGCGGGTGCTGCGCTCCTGGCCTGCCGCTCCCGCCGCTTCGGTGCGCTTGGTCAAGTTGCCAAGGGCGTCGTACTCCATCAGCGTTTTCAGACGCATGACCTGGCCCGTGCGCGGCTTCATCCAGTCACCCGCCTCCACCATGCCGTTGTCGTGGACCGTAACCGGTGGCCCGACTTCCTCGGTCAGGCGGCCGGCAGCATCGTATCCATATTCCCAGGTATTGCCTAATTTATTGGTATAGGTCTTCTTGTTGCCGAGGGCGTCATAGCTGAAGGTTTCAATGGCGCCAATGCTGTCGGTGCTGGACAGCACATTCCCTTGCGCGTCGTAGCTGAAGCGATTGACGCGCGCCTCGTTGCCGCGCGCCGCTGCGGCCTTCTCGATCTTGCCGCCGTCCTTGGCAGGCGCAAGGTAAGCATGGGTGGATAGCACGCGGCCCAGCGCATCGTAGCGCCATTCCTTGATATAGCCCGCAGCATCCAGCACAAAGCGCGTGCGGCCCGCCTTGTCGAATTCACGACGTTCGCTGCGGTCGGCTGCCGCGTTGGCTTGCAGCCGTCCCAGCATATCGATGGCGCGTTCGTCGCGCTTCAGCGCCTTCAGTGCGACGGCATACTGCGTGCGCAGCGTTACCTGGCCGCTGCGGTCGAATTCCTGGCGCGTGACCGCGCCTTCCGCGTCGATCTGCGCGATCTGGCGGCCAGCGCCATCGTAGGCATAGCGGGTGATACGGTCGCTATCGTCGCTGGCAACGCCGGAGATCCAGTTGCGCAGGGCTTCCGCTCCCGGCTTCGCCGGCAAACCTGCTTCGCTCACGGCATTACGATACTCTGTGCGCTGCAGCAGGTTGCCGCTCTCGTCAAACTGCTGCTGGGTCACTGCCCATTGCGGCGTACCCTGCCCATCTACCCCGAGGGCGGTGGCGCTGAGGATCTGGCGGTTGGCATGATCGTAGCCGTAGCGCTTGACGCTGTCGCCGTAACCTTGGCTAGGTTCGCCGGAAACGAAAAAGAGCACGGCTTCCTTGGCCGGCATGACGTTGCTGTTTATCGCCCGCGAATACGAGCGCTGTTCGACCAGGTTGCCATTGCCATCATAAGCATACGAAACGACCGCCCATTCCTGGATGTCGTCTACCAGCTGATGCTGGGCCGTGACAGTAGCGACAACGCGGTTGGCCGCGTCGTAGACGATACGCTGACGCTGGTCATTGCCGCTGGTCTTGAGCGCTGGCAGCTTGTCCTTGCCGGGCGCGGTGCCCAGGCCGGCGACCGAAATCTTTTCGGCATAGCCAGTGCGGCCGGTCACATTGCCGTTCTTATCGTATTCCAGCTTGCTGACCTTGCCGGCGCCGTCCACGACGTATTCCACCTGGCCGTCGGCATTGTAGATATTCCACTGCACGTTATCGCGGCTGGCATCAGGGCTGACCCGCGCCAGCAAGGCCGCCGTATCGCTGGCGGTATTGCGCGGCTGCGGCATGCTGCGCAGTTCTTTTTCCAGATCCAGCGCTTGGGCGATCCGGCTGGTTTTCGTCAGGCGGCCCGCCGCATCATATTCATTCAGCGTCACCGCGCCGGCCGGGTCGATGCTGCCGCGAAGACGGTTATTGGCGTCGAAGGCGAAGCGGCTCAGGGATTGATTGGCGTCCTTGCGCGCGATGACGTTGCCGCTGCCGTCGTACTCGTATTCGGTGCGCAGGTCCAAGCCTTGCGGATTGCGCGATTTGGGATCGACCACCTCAGCGGTGCGGCGGCCCAGATTGTCGTATTCGTAGATGGTGACGCGGCCTGCCGGATCGGTCACGCTCAGCGTTTTTCCGCGGCCATCATACTCAAACTTGCTTTCCAGTTTCGAGTCACTGTCATCCACGATAACCGACTTCAGCTGGCCTTTCTTGTCGTAGACGTTGCGCGTGACGATGCCGCGCGGATCGGTCACGGTCTGCACCTGGCCCAGCGCATCGTAGCTGTACTTCGTGCTCAGCTTCAAGCCGGACGGATCGACGGTCTTGCTCAGGATGCGGTTGGCCGCATCGTAGGTGAATTCGGTGACGGTGCCGTTGGCGTCCGTGCTTTGCCACAGGCGGCCGGCCTGGTCGTAGGCATTTTTCACCTCTTCCTTCAGCGCATTGACGGTCGTCTCCAGCTTGCCGTCGCGGTTGTATTTGAAGATGGTGGTGTTGCCATTGCCATCGGTCAGTTCAACCTGTTGGCCGTAGCGGTTGTTGCGTACCACCTTTTGCACGCCTTCCGGCGTGGTCAGGGTGATCGTGCGCTGCTGGGTGTTGTATTCGGTACGCGTGGTCTTGCCGTTCGCATCGGTCTGCGTCAGCACGCGGTCGAAGGCGTCGTAGGTGACCGTGGTGGCGGGACCAAGCGGCAACTGCACCGAGACTTGGCGTCCCAGCTTGTCGTAACCGTAGCTGGTGACGTTGCCGTTGGCGTCGCGGCGCTTTTCAGGACGGCCGAAAGCATCGTAGTCGGTATGTACCGACAGATTGGCGCCGCCGGCATCGGAAATGGTGTCGGTCAGCTGGCCACGGCGGTCATAGGCCAGGGTGTCAGTAACGGTCCGGCCGTCCTTGATCTGGGTGGCACGGGAATCGAGCTGGCCGAACGCGTCGTAGTGCAAGCGGGTGACAAAGCCCTCGGCATCGGTCTGGCTGATCAACAGGCCGCGCTTGTCATAGGCGTAGCTGACGACGGCATCGCCAGCGCTGGCCAGGCCTGCCACAAGCGCGAGAATCTCCGCCTCGTTGCCACCGCTAAGCGCCTGCAGACGGGCACTGTCGATACGGGCTGCATAAGTGGTGCTGCGTTCCAGACGGTTCTGGGCACTGTAGGTTCGCGCCTCGACTTCGCCGGCAGCGTTGATGGTGTGGCTCAGGCGGCCGTCTCGGTCGTAGTAGTAGAGCGTGCGGTTGCCGTTTGCATCCGTCATGCTGGTGCGCTGGTCGGCCACATTGTAAGTGTATTGCTTGCCATAGCTCGCCCAGACGGCGTCAACCTGTTCGGATGTACTGGTTTGTTTCAGACGTTCGGCGCCTTCAGCGCTCAACTCCGCGACCACTAAACCGTGTACATTGAATTTCTGCCGAACACTGCGCTCGTCTTCGGTGCCAGTGGCCACCGTGGTTGCAGTTCGATTGCCGACGATACTGACGTTGTAATCTGTCACGGTGCCATCGGCCGCGATTTCTTTCACCAACTGGCGGCGGGCATTGTATTCATACGTCACGCTCTGGCGTTCGCCATTGGCTGGGCGCAAACTGTCCACGCTGGCGCCAGCCGTATAGCTCACCACTGTGGCGTAGCGAGTCTTACTGGTCAGCAGACCATTGCCGTCATACACCAGCTCAGTCAGATGGCCATCGGCGCTGATGGAACCAACCAACTGGTTCTTGCCGTCATACAGCTGGTATTCGCGCAGCGCGCCAGCGTCGCTTTGCGGACGCAGATCGGCCAGCGTGCCGGCGGTGCGCAGCGCTACTGCGGTGGGTACGCTGTAGCGCACGGTTTCGACCAGTTGGCCCGCCACGTTGTAACGGTTTTCGCTCAGATAGCCGTCGGCATCGAGCGTCGCCGCCAGCTTGCCATCGACGCTGTAGAACAGACGGGTGGTGCGGTCGGCGCTCGAAGGGTTCGCATCCAGCTGGGCGTAGCGGATGGTGGCGATCAGGCGCGACTGGCCATCATAGCGGTTTTCCGTCACATAGCCGGCGCCATCTGTGGTTTTGACCAGACGGCCGGCCAGGTCATAGCTGCGGTATTCGATTTCATCCTGTGCGCCCGGCGTCAGCGGCAGATCGCTGCGGCGCAGGGCGTCCAGCAGGCGTGGTGCCGCCTTGGCGAGAAGCTGGTCGATATCGACGCGGTTGGCGTAGCGGATCAGCTGCGTAACCTGGCCTTCGGCGTTGTGGCGGTATTCCACCAGGCTGCCGTCGCCATCGATTTCCGCGTATTTGCGGCCCAGGTTGTCGTGGAACTGGTAGCTGCGGGTGCCGTTCGGCGCCTGCACCATGCGCAGGCGGCCGGCCTGGTCGTAGCTGTACAAGGTCTCGCCAGCACCGGCTTCGAGCGTGCTGAGCAGTTTGCCACTGGTATCGTAGGTCGAGATGACCTGGCGCAGGATTCCGTACAGTACCCCAGGATAGGTGGTGGTGCTTTGCGTGGTCAAACGCATTGTTCCGCCGACCGCGCGCAACGTGGGCACATCGTTATAAATCGTATTGATCGCGACAGGTGTCAGATCCCGGCGTACCCTCACCTGACCGGCGCCGTCGTACACACTCCAGGTCAAAATCGCGCCCTTGGCATCGAAGGACTGCAACAGTTGGCCGGACTGATCGTAGACGTAGCGCAGCGCGGACTGGCTGCCGTCGACGACGCCGTTGCCGGTGGCATCGAGCTTGGCATAACTGGTGCTGCTGGCCAGCAGGCCGCGCTGGTCATAAGCGAAGTCGGTACGCACCGCCTGCTTTTTCAAATCGGAGCTCAAGCCATTGGCCCAGGTCACCAAGTCGGCTTCCTGCGGCGAGCGGGTCATGCTGAGATTGTCCAGCAGGATGGAGGCATCATTCCCTGCCGGGATATTTGGCCCCACACTCGACTCCCCATTAAAGGCGAGCTGGCTGCCTGGTGCAAACTGGTTGCGCCAACTATAGCCGCTGGCGCGCTCGCTGCCTTTCTCGTAGACGTACAGGATCGCCATGCCGCTCTGCTCGGTCTCGATTTCCACCACATAGGTGGCGCCGGGCTTGATCGGCCCCAGTACCTTTCCGGCCGGGGAAGAGCCTATCCAGGAGTTGACCACCAGTCCATGGCCATTGAAAGCCATGGACAGCCGGCGCGCGCTGGGCGTATTCCAGGAACCGCCGGTCAAGCCTATGCCCAGGGTGGTGTCGAGCGGCAGCGGTTTGGTGGGCATGGTAGCTTCAAACCGGAAGTTGGTACCCACCGGTTTGGCGCCAAAATAGATGCCGAAATAATCGACAACGGGCTGATTGATGGCCGTGAATTTAATGGCGCCATTGCTGGCAACAAGATTGCCCGGTCCGGGCTTGGCATTTAGACCTGCCAGACCATTGCTGAAATCATAAGCGGTCATCGGCAGCGTCAAGGACAGCGGCGCCGCATGGGTGATGGTGCTGGTGCGCTGGCCACGCGCGTCGTAGCGCATCTCGGTGACGCGGTTTTCCGGGCTGACGATGAAGCGCAGGTGGTTCTTGCCGTCGTAGACGTAGCGCGTGGTCTGGGCCTCGCCCGCCATTGCCGGGCCGGCAGCATCGGGATCGGGCTGCACATATTTCGTTTCCGTCTGCAGCTCGTTTAGGCCGCCAAAAGAACGTTCGATGACATTGCCCTGGGCATCGCGCTCATAAATGCAATTGCCGTTGAAGTCGTAGCGGTAGACCGTCTTGTTGCCATTGGCGTCGGTAGCGGACGTAATATTGCCGCTGGCGTCGTACTCGAAACCATCGGTATTGCTGCCGCCATTGACTGTGTCGGTCTGGCTCAGCGCTTTAAGCTGGCCGGACACATCGAAGGTGAAGCTACGGCTCAGGCCGGTACTATCGTTGGCCTGCGCGGTCTTCTTGGTTTGGTCATACACATAGCTGGTGCTGCGCCCGGCTTCGTCGCTGGTCTGGGCCACGACCCAGTTGGCGCCGATCTGCTGGTATTTGATGGCCAGCTGGGCGCCGTCGTGCTGTTCGACCAGGGCCACGCGCTTGCTGTCGCCGTCGTAGCTGTAGCGGGTCCAGACGGTCTTGCCGTCGGCGATGCTGCCATCTTCCGGCGTGAGGTCGGTGCTGACGCGGCTCAGGCGGTTGGCGCTGTCGTATTCATAACGCACCCGTGTCTGGGCTACAACGGTGCCGGCGGCATTGGTAAAGCGGGTTTCAATCTCGCCCAGGTTGTTGCCGCTGTATTTGAGCAGGGTCGAGCCGCCGCTGCTGTCGTCGATCTGGCTTAACAAGCCATTGGCGTTGTAAGCATAGTTCAGGCTGTTGCCATCGAGGTCGCGCGAGCTAATCAGACGGCCGCCGTTGTTGGCGTCGTAGATTTCGGTGACGCGCGTGCTGCCCGAGGTCCAGCTCCACTGGGCCTTGGCGCTGTCGTAGCTCAGGCTGTCGTAGGCGCCGGCGCCATCGCTGCTGCGGTAGGTCTGGGTCGAGCGGTCGTAGGTAAAGATGGTGATGGCGCCGTCGCCGCCGACGCGGCTGACGGTGCTCTTTTCCGCGTTCAGCGTGCCGGTGAGATTGCCGACGCTGCGCGACAGGCTGAGCTTCCAGTTGTCGCCATTGTCGTCGTTGAACTGGCCTTGGGAATTGTAGGTGCGGATCAGCGACTGGCCGAGGCCGGTGGCGGCGAGGAATTCATCCTGATGCTGCAGTACCAGATTGCCGGTGGCGGCATTGACGTAGACATTATCGCCATTCTTGCCCAGTTGCGCGGCGCCGAACTGGCCTCGCTGGCCCAGCGTGGCCCCCGTGCTGTTGACCAGACCCAGACCATTACCGCCGACAATCGCTACCATACCATTCCTTCAATTGAACAATTAACAATGCCACCCTGTTGCAGGAGTGGCAAGTGCCGACGCTTTTTCAGCGAGGCACCCGATTCAATAGAAGGTATCCAGAGATTTTCGGGAAAGTTTAGTTTTATTTTGAATTTTTTTTCAGCGCGCCTTCGGATAGCCGGTAATGTCGGCAATGTCCTGATACATAGGTTGCAAACGTTGATACATTTTCAAGTACACGCGCCGGTACAGCTGGTCGTAGACCTTGCGGTTGGCCTCGATCGGCTGGAACACGCGGCCGGGGCGTGTCATGGCGCGGATGGCGCTGTCGAAGCCGGAGTGCAGGCCCAGGCCTGCAGCGACCGAGATGGCGGCGCCAAGACCGGAAGCTTCATAGATGTGCGCGCGGGCGGCGGGCAGACCGAAGACGTCGGCCGTCAGCTGCATGGCGGCGTCGCTTTGCGAGCCGCCGCCAGCCACGCGCAGTTCGGTGATGCGCGTGCCGCCGCGCTTTTCGATGCGCTCCTTGCCTTCCCTGAGCGCGTAGGCCACGCCTTCCAGGATGGCGCGGTACATATGGGCGCGCGTATGCACGTCGCCGAAGCCGATCATCGAGCCTTTCGCTTCAGGGCCGGGGAAACGGATGCCGGGACTCCAGTAAGGCTGCAGCATCAAGCCCATGGAGCCTGGCGGCACTTCATTGACCAGGGTGTCGAACAGGGCTTCAGGCACCAGGCCCTGCTCGGCGGCGGCCATCTGTTCGCGGTCGCCGAACTGCTCCTTGAACCAGTTGACCATCCAGTAGCCGCGGAAGATCTGCACTTCGGTGCTGTAAGCGCCGGGAACCGCGGCCGGATACGGCGGGATATACGGCGTGACTTCGATGTATTTTCGGTTGGTGGTATTGATGGTGGCCGTGGTGCCATAGCTCAGGCAGCCGATATGCGGCTCCAGCGCGCCCGCGCCGATCACTTCGCAGGCTTTGTCGGCGGCGGCGGCCACCACCGGCACGCCTTGCGGAATACCTGTCATGCGCGATGCATCGGCCGTGATGGCGCCGATCACGGTGCCCGGCTCCACCAGTTCCTGCAGCATCTCAGGACGGATCGCCAGCGCCTGCCATTTCCAGTCCATGGCGCCGGCCCAGCGGTGCTTCTTGTAATCGAAAGGCAGGTAGGCGACCTGGGAACCGATGGAATCGACATGGCGGCCGGTCAGGCAGAAATTCAGATAACCGGAGAGCAGCACGAATTTATCGGTGCGCTGCCAGATGTCGGGCTGCTGGTCGGCGATCCAGTTGATCTCGGCCTCGCGCTGGAAGTAGGCGATGGTGCCGTCCACGCGCGCCAGCTTGAAGGCGGTGCGCCAGAAGGCGTTCAGCTGCGGCACCTGCTCGGTGCGGCGCTGGTCCAGCCAGGTGACGGCGGGACGCAGCGGCTTGCCATCCTTGTCCAGATTGATCACCGTGCCGCGCTGCGTGGTGACGGCTACTCCCGCGACAGCGCTGGCGGGAATCGATGACGTGTCCCACAGGCGCTGGCAGGCCGTGCAGACCGCCTGCCAATAGGCTTCGGCCTTGTGCTCGGCCCAGCCGGGATGGTCGGAGTAATAGGCTTGCAGATGCACCTGGCTTTTCGCGGCCAGTTCGCCGTTGGCCTTGAACAGCAAGGCCCGTACACTTTGCGTGCCGTTATCGATGGAAAGGATGTATTGGTCAGCCATACTGTCTCTTGTTTTCCTGCTCTGGCGGCAAGCTGTAGTGAGCTTCGCATAATGCCAGATATGCGCTCTCCTCGGTACGCCAGCGTTGCTCGCTCCAGCCCAGCTCCGGCTGGCAGATGGCTTTCACGTGCGGCAGGATGGCCGCCGCGCCGTTACGCAGCAGCAGGCCGACGCGGGTGCGGCGCAACAGCAGGTCGTCCAGATGCTGCACGGCTTCGTGGCGCGCGGCCCAGCGCAATTGCGCCCACAGGGTTTCGGTGCCGGGGATGGTTTGCAGCTCGGCGGGATGGGCGGCGTCCAGCAGCGCTTGCGCCTGCATGCCATAGCGGCCTTGCAGGCGCCGTGCCTGGCCGGCCGGCAGGCCGCGCTGGTAGCGCGGTGCTGGAGTGGTGGCAAAAATGGGTTGCGGGCGCAGATCGTCATGCCATCCGGGCAGCAGGGTTTTGGCCTGTTTCAGCGCGTCGAGCGCCATCACGCGGAAGGTGGTCAGCTTGCCGCCGGTGACGGTCAGCAGGCCGTTTTCCAGCCAGAGCGCATGCTCGCGGGTTTCTTTCGAAGGGTCGGCCTGGCCGCTGTCGATCACGGGGCGCACGCCGGCATAGGTGGCGATGATGTCCTCTTCGCGCAGATCGAGCTCGGGGAACTGCAGGCGCAGCGCGGCCATCAGATAGTCCACTTCAGCGCGGGTGATTGCCGCCTCATGGCGCAGATCCTCGCCATGATCGAGGTCGGTGGTGCCGACCAGGGTGACGCCCTCCCACGGGAAGGCGAAGACCGGACGGCCATCCTGCGGGTGCATCAGGCTCACCGCCTGCGCCAGCGGCAGACGCCAGGCCGGCAGCAACAGATGACTGCCGCGCAAAGGACGCAGACGGCGCGACGCCCCACCCTGCGCCCGCAGCGCATCGGCCCAGGCGCCGGTGGCGCTGATCACGACTTTGGCCTGCACCGTATGCGTTTCGCCGCCCGCGTCCAGCTCATCGCGCAGTTGCGCACCGCGCACGCTACTGCCTTCGCGCAGCAGGCCTTGCACGGACAGGTAATTGAAAGCCGTGCCGCCATGCTGCTGCGCTTCCTGCAGCACGCGCATGACCAGACGGGCATCGTCGGTCTTGGCGTCGGTGTAGCACATGCCGCCGCGCAGCCCCTCGGCGTCGATATGCGGCGCCAGTTGTAGAAACTCGTCGCGTGGATAGTAGTGGCGGCTGCGCTGGCCGGCCATGCGGTCATAGATGGCAAGGCCGAGCAGGAAGGCGCGGCGGCCCGGCTTGCGGCCGGCATAGTCGCCGAAGGCGAAGCTTTGCGGCTCGACCAGTCCAGCAGCCTCGCGCAGCAAGGCTTCCCGTTCATGGACGGATTCGCGCGTCAATGCGAACTGGCCCTCCTTCAGATAACGCAAGCCGCCGTGCACCAGCTTGGACGAACGGCTGGAAGTGCCCCAGGCGAAATCACGCTGTTCGACCAGCAGCGCGTGCAGGCCGCGGCGCGACGCTTCCAGCAATATCCCCGCGCCGCAGATGCCGCCGCCGACGATGAGCGCATCCCATTCCTGCGCCAGCAACTGGCGCAGCTCCGCACGGCCACCTGGGCGCCAGTGCGCGGCCGGGCTGGCGGCGGCGCCGGGCTGCGCTTGCGGGCGGATCATGCCGCCAGCCCCTGCGGCGGCACCAGCTTGCCCGGGTTGAGCAGGCCTTCCGGATCGAAGTGGCGGAACACAGCCTGCATGGCGGCGATGCCCGCTGCGCCCTTCTCCGCTTCCAGGTAAGGTGCGTGGTCGCTGCCCACGCCGTGCTGGTGGCTGATGGTGCCGCCGTTGTCCACGATGGCGCTGCTGACGGCGTGTTTGAGCGCCTTCCAGCGCGCCAGGTCTTCATCGTATGCACCCGCCAGGCGATAGACAAAGGTGGTGTACACGCTGGCCCCTTGCGCATACAGGTGCGAGAGGTGGGTGTAGACGTGCACTTTTTCCTTATACCCGGCCAGCGCCGTTTCGGCCGCGCCCTCCACCGCATGCATCATGCTTTCCACGCGCGACCAGTCCACCGCCGTCTCCACCGTGTCGATGGCGTAGCCGTACTGCCAGGCCGCGTTGCGCAGGTAGACGTTGCGGAAGCGGTTCTGCTTCCACTTGTCGCCCATCATGCGGCCGATATGCACGCCATTGTGCCGGCGGCACAGGCCCAGCGCGGCGCGCATGGCAGCCTTGGCCTGGATCTTGCCGCCGCTGGCGCCGATCATCAGCATGCATTTGCCGTCGCGGCAACCGCGCAGGGACAGCCAGGTTTCCAGCGCGCCGATCAGACGCTTGTGGCCGGCCAGCGCCAGCATCGTCACCGTCTCCACCGCGTTCGACAGGCGCAGCATCGACAATCCCATGCGCCCTTGCGCCAGCTCGCGCGCGGCCACCTCGGCCTGCTGCCAGTCGGGGAAGAAGACGGCGTGGAAGGCTTCGTATTCCGGCACCTTGCTGACACGCACCGTTGCTTCGGTCAGAATGCCAAGGCGCCCTTCGGAACCGAGCACCAGCTCGCGCAGGTCGGTGCCGGCCGCCGATGCCGGGAAGGCCTGTACTTCCAGCGTGCCTTGCGGCGTTTCCACCACGCCGCCGGCAAAGGTCTGCTCGATGCGGCCATAGCGCAGCGACTGCTGGCCCGAGGAGCGCGTGACAACCCAACCGCCCAGGGTCGAATATTCGAACGATTGCGGATAATGGCCCAGCATGAAGCCGTGGGCGCGCAACGCCGCCTCCAGGTCCGGCCCCAGCACGCCCGCGCCGAAGGTCGCCAATTGCGATTGCTGGTCGAGATGGATCAGGCGGCACAGGCGGGTGGTGTTCACGGCCAGCGTCAGGCGGAAAGGATCAAGCACCGTCAGATGGCCCGCCACGCTGGTGCCGCCGCCATGCGGAATCAGGGCCACGCCATACAGCCGCGCATAGTTGATCAGCTCACGCACTTCCTGGCCGCTTTCCGGGAAGGCAACGCCGTCCGGCGCGGGACCGATGCGGCCATAGCGCAGCTTGAGCCAGTCCGGCAGGCTTTGACCCAGTGCATTGCGCAGCCGGGTCTCGGAACTGGTGTCGATCAGGCGGTGCGGCGGCAGGCGCGAGGCGCCCAGCTGGGCGCAGGCCTGCTCGAAGCTGGCGTCCGCCACCGGGCTGCCATTGCCGATGCGCGCGGCCAGGAAGCCCAGCGCATCTTCATTCAGGGCGAATTCAATCGCCTCGTCCCCCCAGCCATTCCAGCGTCGCATCGTTTCTTGTCCCCTGTGCGGGGCGCTTGCTATACTGGCAAGCGCCATTAGTCATTGACACAAGATTAAGCCGCCAGCCGCTGGCGGTATTGCGCATTCATGACACCTGCCTTGTTCGATTATGCCAAGTTCCCCGCCTGACGCGCCGCGCACCACCGCCGGGCGCGTGGCCGGCTCCTATCTGCAGCCCCTGCTGGAAGCGGCCGCGGCGCGCGGGGTGCAGGCGGCGGCGCTGGAACAGGCGGCCGGCCTGGACGCCGGCACGCTGGCGCCGCTGCCCGATGCCTTGCCAGCCGATAGCTACGTGCGCCTGCTCGATGCCGGTGCCGCCCTGTGCAACGACCCGCATTTCGGCCTGCATGTGGGCGAACGCGTCAAACTGGGAACCTACAGCGTGTATGGCCTGATCCTGCTCAGCTGCCGCGATTTCGGCCAGGCGCTGGAGCAGACCATGCGCTACGAGCAGCTGGCCCATGACCTGGGCCGTTCGGAATTGCGGGTGGCAGACGGCACGGCGGCCTATTGCTGGCACAGCCACTATCCGGTGGCCCAGCGCCACCTGGTCGACAGCGTGTTCGCCGGTATCCGCGTATTCGGCAACTGGCTGGCGGGCCAGCAGTTGCCGACCGGCGAACTGGCCTTGATGCACGATGGCGGCGACCCGGCCGGCCATGGCGAATACCAGCGCGTGCTCGGCACCCTGCCCCACTTCGGCGCCAGCGCGAATATCGGCTATTTCGACGCGCGCATGCTGCAATGGCCGGTGCCGAATGCGGACGTCAGCCTCTATCCGGTCTTGCAGCAGCATGCGGAACACTTGCTGCGCCAGCGCGCGGCCCAAGCGGAAGCCGATGTGGTGGCCCAGGTGCGCGCCGCCATCCTGCGCGGCCTGGCGCAAGGCCAGGGCCGGCTGGCGCCGGTGGCCGAAGAATTGAAACTCAGCCCGCGCACCCTGCAGCGCAAGCTGGCCGAGGCCGGCGCCAGCTTCCAGCAGGTGCTGGACCAGGCGCGCTTCGCCCTGGCCCAGGATTATCTGCGCCAGTCCGGCCTGAGCCTGGTGGACATCGCCTTCCTGCTCGGCTTCCAGGAGCAGAGCGCCTTCACCCACGCTTTCAAGGAATGGTCGGGCCGCAACCCCGGCGCCTGGCGCGAACAGGCCTTGGGCGCCTAAACCTCGCTGCCGCGCACCCGCACGAAGGGACCGATGCAGGTCTTCGTGTCGCGTTTATGGCACATCAGGAACATATTCTTGGACGGGTGGAACAGGATGAAGCTGGCCACCGACTGGCCGACCTGGGTGATCTCGCCGGTGCAATCCTGCTTGCCGTTATCCTTCACGATCTTGTCGCTGGAGGCGTAGAAGCCCTGTTCATCGGGCTGGTCGGCAATCACAAATTCGGTCTCGGCCACTTCCAAGGCGCTGGTGATCAGGGAAGTGCCGTCGGCGCGGATGCGGTAGACCTCGTGGCAGGAACCATCCGGCAGCACGAAACGCCAGGTGCCGACGATGGGATGGTCGTCGCGCACCGGCAAGGCCACCGCGGCGGCCGCCGCCGCGCCAAACAGCGCCGCGGCGCCCAGGGCAAGCGTAAACGGGGTTTTCATGGCATACCTCGGCGTGAAGGACGCTTGCGCGGCAATATCCTTAGTATATGCCGGCCGGACCGTTTGCACGCGCCCCATACGCCGGCTACAACACTATTTCTCGGCGACGGCCTTCAGCTGCGCCAGGCCTTTTTCGAAGTCCTTGCCGATCATCTTGTCCATGCTGACGAAGACGCTCATTACCTTCGAAACAAAGGGCATGGGGCCGCTCATGGACCAGTTGACCTGGGTGCCGTCGCCGCCTGGCTGCAGGCTGAAGTCGGCGCTGTTCCGCGAAGCGAAAGGACGGATGAATTCGAGCTTGATGCCGACCTTGGCCGGGCTGGGGTTGTCGATGATTTCCATGCGGCCCTGCCCCACCTCGTCGTTGCCGTTCCAGGCGTAGACCGCGCCTTTGCCGCTCTGCGGGCCTTCGAACGTGCGCTGCATTTTCGGATCGAGCTTTTCCCACGGCGACCAGGCTTGCCAGTTGTGGAAGTCGTTCAGGTAGGCGACGATTTTTTCAGGCGGCGCCTTGATGGTGGTGCTGCGCTGTACGGCGAAGGTATCCGGCTTGGAAGCGGCCAAGCCAAGGATCACGAGCAGAATGACGATGAGGCCAAGGCTGATTTTTTTGATCATGGGTGTCTCCTCCTTCGAGCGGCTTATCAGAAACGCAAGGCTATCACATAAACAAGGCGCACGGGGACGCACCTATTGACCCGCCGTTTTCTCCGGCTTGAGCACCAGCTCCACATGATTGGCCGGATCCAGATAGCGCCGCGCCGCCTCGCGCAAATCGGCCACATTCAGCGCGTCGATGCGCGCCTCGAAATGCAGGAAGAGTTCCGGATCGATCTTCTCCATGCGCGCCGCCATCAGCTGGTTCAGCCAATAGCCGTTGTCGCGCAGCTGCTGGCGGTTGCCGATGCGCCAGTTGGCCTTGACCTTCTCCAGGTCGGCCGCCTCGGGACCGCGCTCCTGCAACTTGCGCGCCTCGGCGGCAATGGCGGCCATCACCTTGTCCGCATTCCCGGGCGCGCAAGGCAGATAGAACACCATGCCATAGTTCTGGTACGGGCGTTCGTCAAGCCAGCCGCTCGCATAGCCGCTGTAAATCAGGCTTTGCTGCTCGCGCAACACCTCGTTGATGCGGATGTTCAGTACCTCCACCAGGGCTTCCAGCGCCGTCCGCGCGGCTATGCTGTAAGGCGCTTCGCCGCGGAAGGAGAGCAGCACGATGCCCTGCTCTTCGCTGCCCTTGCGCAGTTCGCGCTTGATCACGCCCCGCGCCGGCCGCACGCCGCGGTCCCGTGCCTGCTCGGGCAAGGCCTGGACCGGCAAGGCGCCCAGGTAGCTGGCCAGCAGCGGCTTGACCTGCTCCGTATCGAAGCTGCCCACCAGGTAAAAGGTGAAGCCCTGGGCATTGCCCATCCTCTCCTGGAAAATGGCGTGCGCGCGTTCCAGTTTGAGCCGGTCCATATCCTGCGGCGTATGCTGCAAGGCGCGCGGATGATCGTGGAACAAGACCGCATTCATCTGCTGGAAGATGTAGGAGTTCAAATCCAGATGCAGATTGGCGAGAGACTCCTTCTGTGCAGCGACAAAGGCATGGAAGCGGTCCTGATCCATACGCGGCTGGCGCATGCTCAAATACAGCAGTTGCAGCATGCTTTCGATATCGCGGCGGCTGGACGAGCCGTCTATCCGTTCTGCCAGTTCATCGATATTGAAGTTGATGGCGGCATTCTGTCCAGCCAGGATCTTGGGGATATCCTGCTCGGCGAACTCCCCCATACCCATGCTCATGGTGAGCGGGCTGGCGTAATATGCGTTGCGGAAGTCGTCATCGCCATACAGCGATTGGCCGCCGAAGCGCGAAGCGCCCAGCAGCACCTCATCGTTCTGGAAATCGCTCGGGCGCAGCACCACCGTCACCCCATTGCCCAGCACCAGCTCCGTCGTGCCCAGCACAGGATTGACGCGTTCGCTGACGATGCGGCCACCGCTTGGGCGCGCTGCCATCAGGCTGGCCGGCAGCAGCCGCGCCTCCTGCGCCGCCACCTGTTCATTTTGCGCCGTTTCCAGCGCCGCCAGCAGCTGCGCGGCCGAGGGAGCAGGCTTGCCCTCCCCGCCCGTATAAATCAGCAACCGGGCCTGGGATGGGTCCAGAATCCGGCGCGCCGTCTGGTTCACTTCCTCCAGCGTGATACCCGGGAACAGCCCAGCCGTCAGCTTGAGCTGGTACGCGGCGCCCGCCAGCGGTTCCCGGTGCAGGAAGTGGGCGACGAAGCCCTGCGCATAGCCGGCCGACCAGGCCTTGTCCCGCTCCGCATCGGCGCGTTCCATCTGGCCCAGATAAATCTTCTTGAAACGTTCCAGCTCCTGCGCATTGATGCCGAAGCGGCGCAGCCTTTCCACCTCCTGCACCAGCGCGGCCAGGGTGACGGCTGCACCGTCCTGCCCCGGCGTGGCGGCAAGCTGGAAATTGACGTAATCGCCGACCAGCTGACTGAAGCCGGTGTCCGGCTCCACAAAGGGCGGCGCCGCGCCGCCCGTGCGCCCGGCCAGGCGTTCGCCCAGCACACCCAGGAAGAGCAGCTGCAGCAGCTGTTCGCGGTATTCGCCATGGGTCTGGGGCGGCTTGCGCAGCTGGGTGGGATAGCACAAGGCCAGGGTATTGCTGCTGGCCTCGGGGTCGGTCGCCAGCAGGACGCCGGACTTGCCTTGCGCGACCAGCGGCACCTCCAGGCGCTCGCGCGGCTGGGCCGGATTTTTCAAGCCGCCGAAATGGCGCGCAATCAGGCGTTCGGCCTCGTCCGGCTCGATATCGCCGACGACGATCACCGCCATCAGGTCGGGGCGATACCAGTCATGGTAGAAGCGGCGCAGCGCTTCCGGCTTGAAACTGCGCAGCACCTCGTCCTTGCCGATCGGCAGGCGCTCGGCATAACGGCTGCCGTTCAACAGCCGGGGCAGCAGCACGCGCCCCATGCGCTGGTCCGGACCTTTGCCCAGGCGCGATTCCTCCAGCACCACGCCGCGTTCGGCGTCGATATCGTCCTCGCGCAGGCTCAGGCCGTGGGCCCAGTCCTCCAGTACCTGGAAGCCCTTCTCCACGTTCTCCTTGTCGCCGGTGGGCAGTGGCAGCAGGTAGACCGTCTCGTTGAAACTGGTGTAGGCGTTCAGGTCGGCGCCGAACTTCACGCCGATCGACTGCAGCCAGGAGATCAGCTCATTCTTCCTGAAATGGCGGCTGCCGTTGAAAGCCATATGCTCGGTGAAATGGGCCAGGCCCAGCTGATCCTCATCCTCCTGCATGGAGCCGGCCTTCACCACCAGGCGCAACTCCAGCCGCTGTTCCGGCTGCGCGTTCTTGCGGATGTAATAGCTCAGGCCATTTTCCAGCTTGCCGAGCCTGGCCTCGGGCGCCACCGGGATGCGCGTATCCGGTGCGCCGGGCATGCCGGCAGCCTGCGCCGGCAGCACGCAGGCTGCCAGCGCGGCGGCACGGATCCAGGCCTGCGCCAGCGTCATTCGCCGGCCTTCGGCTCCGGCTTCAGTACCATCTGCACATAGTTTTCCAGATCGAGGTAGCGCTTGGCCGTGGCCTGCACGTCCTGCGCCGTGACGGCGTTGCCGCGCGCGACGCGGGTCAGGATGGCTTCAGGATCGCGGCCGTCCTGCTGCACCGCCTGCAGATGCGACAGCCAGTGGCCGTTCTCGCGCATGGCGCGCAGGTCGCCCTTGCTCCAACCCTCCTTCACCTTGGCCAGGTCCGCCGCCTCGGGACCGTTCTCCTGCACCTTGCGGATTTCCTCCAGCGCGGCAGCCACCACCTTGTCCACGTTGTCCGGGCCGCAAGGCAGGTTCAGCGTGATCGAATACGCGCCATACGGCTGCTTGTGCAGGGCGCCATGGAAGCCGCCGCTGTAGATCAGGCCTTTCTGCTCGCGCAGCACTTCGTTGACCTTGATGTTCAGCACCTCCATCAGCGCCTGCAGGCGCAGCTGGGCTTCCGGCGAGTACTCGGCGTCGCCGGCAAAGGTCAGCATCACCAGGCTCTTTTGCTCTTTACCCTTGAGCACTTCGCGCTTGACCACGCCGCGCACCGGACGCACGCCACGGTCCTTGAACTCGCTGACAATCTCGCCGGCAGGCAGCGTGCCCAGATAGCTGGCCAGCAGCGGCTTGACCTTCTCCACGTCGAAACTGCCCACCAGGTTGAAGGTGAAGCCGCGCGCGCTGGCGAAACGCTCGCGGTAGATTTCCAGCACACGGTCCAGCTGCACCTTGTCGAAATCCTCCGGCTTGGGCAGGCCCGGGGCCAGCGGATTATCGTTGAACATGGTCTTGACGAAGGCGTTCATGAAGCTCACTTCCGGAACGGCCTGGGAATTGCCGGCGATTTCCTTCTGGCGGCCGATAAAGGCCTGGAACAGCGCCTCGTCGCGGCGCGGCTGGGTCATGCCCAGGTATACCAGCTGCAGCATGGTTTCGATATCGGCGCTGCCCGAACCGCCGCTGACGAACTCGGACAGCTCGCCAATATTGAGGGAGACGCGCGCCGTCTTGCCGGCCAGGACCTTGTTCAAATCCAGCGGGCTCAGATTCTTGACACCCATCTGGCCGACAATGCTGGACGCATAGCGCGCATTCTGCACATCGGCCACGCCATACAGGGATTGGCCGCCGAAGCGCGCGCCGCCCAGCTGCACCTGGTCGTTCTTGAAGTCGCTCGGCTTCAGCACCACCTTCACGCCGTTGCCCAGCACCAGTTCCGTCGTGCCCAGCTTGGCATTCACGCTTTCGCTGACGATGCTGCCGCCTTGCGGCGCCGCTTCCATCAGCTGGCTGGCCAGTTGCTTTTCCTCGTGCGCGGCCAGGGTCTGCTTCTCGGCAGCGGCGGCGGTGGCCAGCAGCTCGGCCGACGTCGGCAGCGCCGCCTGCGCCTTGCTGGCGCCGGTGTACACCACCAGCTTGTTCTTCTGCGCCGGCACTGCCTTGCGGTAGGCGGCGTTGACTTCCTCCAGCGCGATCTTCGGCACCAGCTCATTGGTGATGTTGTACTCATGCTCGATGCCGGACATGGTTTCCTGCGTCAGGAAATTGCGCGTGTACTCGCTGACGAAAGCGCCCGACTCCGACTTCTCCCGCTCCAGATACTGGCGTTCGATCCCGCGCAGGATGCGCTTCTTGCCGCGCTCCAGCTCCTCGGCGCTGAAGCCGAACTGACGCGCGCGCTGCTCTTCCTGCAGCAGGGCCGTGATGGCCGGCAGGGCGCCATCCTTGCCCAGCACGGCGCGCGTATTGAAGGCGTGGTAGCCCGACACCACCTGGTCCATGGCCGCGCCGCCGAACAGGAAGGGCGGATTAGCCTGCTGCGTCAGTTCGGCGATGCGCTGGTTCAGCATGCCGGTGTACAGGCCTTCGATCAGCTTGGCGCGGTAGTCGCCATAGGTCTGGCCTTCAGCTTTGGCGAAGATCGGATAGCGGATCATGACCGCATTGCCGCCCGCCTCCGGATCGGTGATGACCACCCCTTCCGGCTTGCTGTAGGTCGGCACCTTGGCGTACAGGCGGGCGCGCGGCTTGGCCGGATTCTTCAGGCGGCCGAAGTGGGCCTGGATCAGCTTTTCCGCCTCGGCCGGCTCGATATCGCCGACCGCGATCACCGCCATCAGGTCGGGACGATACCAGTCGCGGTAAAAGCGGCGGATCGCCTCCGGCTTGAAGTTGCGCAGCACCTCGACCTTGCCGATCGGCAGACGGTTGGCGTAGCGCGAACCGTTCAGCAGCTTCGGATACAGCACCTTGTTGATGCGGTCCATGGCGCCTTTGCCCTGGCGCTCCTCTTCCAGCACCACGCCACGCTCGCTCTCGATGGCATCGTCCTTGAAGGCCACGCCGTGCGCCCAGTCTTCCAGCACCTGGAAGCCGGTCTCCACGTTTTCCTTCTTATCGGTCGGAATCGGCAGCATGTAGACGGTTTCGTCGAAGCTGGTATAGGCGTTCAGGTCGGCGCCGAAGCGCACGCCGATCGACTGCAGGTAGGAAATCAGCTCGTTCTTCTTGAAATTCGTGCTGCCGTTGAAAGCCATATGCTCGGTGAAGTGGGCCAGGCCGCGCTGGTCCTCGTCCTCCAGGATGGAACCGGCCTTCACCACCAGGCGCAGCTCCAGCCGCTTTTCCGGACGCGCATTCTTCTGGATGTAATAAGTCAGGCCGTTCGGCAGCTTGCCGACCTTGACGGCGGGCGACACGGGCAGCTTGTCGCCCAGTTTGATGTCAGCCTGGGCCAGCAGCGAGCAGCTGAACAGCACGGCAGCGGAAATGAGGCGGAGAGAAGTTTTCATGCAATGGTGCTTTTCTGGATAGCCAATTTGGCAAGGGTGATAACAATACACTAGGGCAACATCTTTGTGCTAGAAGCTTTCCTCATAAGCAAATTTTGTGTGGCGCTGCTACAATGCCACAGCCCGTCATGGTGACGGGCAACAATTTAATCAATACGTCTTCGGGGCGGGGTGAAATTCCCCACCGGCGGTAAGACCGGCAACGGTCAAGCCCGCGAGCGCCTGCGCAAGCAGGGTCAGCAGATCTGGTGCGAAGCCAGAGCCGACGGTATAGTCCGGATGAAAGAAGATGTGCGCCTTGCGCGATTTCCTGCGCCGTTCGCGGCACGGGAAGCCGTGTCCATACGCTTTGCCCTGATGCGTTTTTCGCCCACTTATGCGAGGAGCGTTTCACATGTTAGTCAATTCCTACACCCTTCATAGCACCGACCTGGAAGGCCGCATCCACGCGGCACTGGAAGCCATGCGCGCCGGCGTGCCGGTCATCCTGCTGGACGATTTCGACCGCGAAAACGAAGCCGACCTGATACTCGCCGCCGACAAGCTGACGGTGGAAAGCATGGCCCTGCTGATCCGCGAATGCAGCGGCATCGTCTGCCTGTGCCTGCCCGCCGACAAGGTGCGCGAGCTGGAGCTGCCGCCCATGGCCGCCGAAAACGGCAGCCGCTTCGGCACCCCGTTCACCGTATCCATCGAAGCGCGCGACGGCGTGACCACCGGCGTTTCGGCCGCCGACCGCGTCACCACCATCCGCGCCGCCACCGCGCGCCAGGCCAAGCCCGAAGACATCGTCCGTCCCGGCCACATCTTCCCGCTGCGCGCCGCGCCCGGCGGCGTGCTGGAACGCGCCGGCCACACCGAAGGCTCGGTCGACCTGGCCCGCCTGGCCGGCCTGCAACCGTATGGCGTGCTGTGCGAACTGATGAATCCCGACGGCACCATGATGCGCGGCGAAGCCATCGAACGCTTCGCCGAGCAGCACGCCATGCCCATCCTCACCATCGCCGAGCTCATCGCCTGGCGCCGCCAGCACGGCTAACTCCGCAGGCTCAGTGGCCCGCCTGCATGGCGGCGTCGGGGTCGGCGCCGCTTTGCGGCAGGTGCTGGCGCACGCGCTGGTGCACCAGCAGGCAGGCGATGCCATAGGCAAGGCCGATGGCGCCGAAGCCGAGGGTCAGGCGCCAGCCCCAGTCTTCCACCGCGTGCAGAATGCTGCCCATGGCGGCGACGCCGACCAGGGCGCCGATCTGGCGGTTGGCGTTCAGCGCGGCGGCGGCGATATTGGCGTGGGTCTTGCCCGCGACCTGCATCACCGTGGTCGTCATGGCGGGAATGGCGAGGCCGATGGCCAGGTACATCAGCAGCACGCCGGCCATCATCAGCAAATATGGCGTGTGCGGCCCGGTGCGGGTCAGCACGGCGCCCATCAGGGCGCTGACGGCGAGACCGCCCAGCAGCGAGGGCCGGGTACCGGTGCGCGCGATGACGCGGCCGGACAGGAAATTGCCGATGGTGCTGGCCGCCAGCATGGGCAGGATTTTCATCCCCGTCTCCAGCGCGTTGGAGCCATGCGCCTGCTGGAAGAATAGACTGAGCAGGAAGATCTGGCCGAATACGGCGAAGTTGATCAGAAAGCCAGTGAAGTTGGCAGCGGCAAAGCTGCTGCTGGCCAGCAGCGCGCGCGGCAGAATCGGATGGGCCGCGGCACGCTCGCGCCATACCAGCACGACGGCAAACAGCAAGGCCAGCAAGGAGGCGGCGGCCACCGAAGGCGAGGTCCAGCCGCGTACCGGACCTTCAATCAGCAGGAAGCTCAGCGCGGCCAGCGTCAGCACGCCCAGCACATGGCTGAGCATCGAAAGCGGACGCCGATGCGCGGCCGGCGCCGGCGCCAGCATCTGCGCCAGCACGATGCCGGCCAGTCCCAGCGGCAGATTAATCCAGAACACGCTGCGCCAGCCGAATTCGTGCACCAGCAGGCCGCCCACCAGCGGTCCGATGGTGGCGGCGCAGCCCACCAGGGCCGACCAGGTGCCGACCATGCGGGTGCGCGCCGTGTCGTTGGGTGCGGCGTGGGTCAGCAGGCTCAGTGAGCTGGGCATGAACAGCGCCGCGCCCGTGCCTTGCAGCAGCCGCGCGGCGACCAGGGCATTGCCGCTGGGCGCCAGCGCGCAGGCCAGCGAACCGGCGACGAAGACCAGCAGGCCGCCCTGGTAGGTCTGGCGCGCGCCAATGTGGTCGGCCAGCGCGCCGCCCGCGAGCAGGAAGGCGGCAAACGTCAGGGTGTAGCCGTCCACCACCCACACCAGGCCCGATAGCGGCACCTGCAGGTCGGCCGAAATACTGCCCAAAGCCGTGTTCACGGCGGTGACGTCGATCATTGCCATCACAAAGCCGATGGCGAGGGTAAATAAAAGCACGATGTTTCCTCCTTGCATCGATACTAATTCTGCTTCATGATGCAGTAAAGACGCATCACCTCGGCATCGTGATGCAAAATTGCATCACAAGAAGGGAGAAGAAAATGGATTGGGACCATGCGCGCATCTTTCTGGCGCTTTGCCGCGCCGGCACCTTGCGCGGCGCGGCGGCGCAACTGGGCGTCGACCAGGCCACGGTGGGACGCCGTCTGGCGGCCATGGAAAGCAGCTTGAACGCCCGCCTCTTCCTGCGTACGCCGGACGGTTATGTGCCCACCCCGGCCGGCGAGACGGCGCAGCGCTCCGCCGAATTGATGGAGCAGGCGGCGCACCAGCTGCAGCGCGAAATGCAGGGCATCGACAACCGCCTGTCCGGCGTGGTGCGGCTGGCGACCACCGACACCATGGCCGCCCACTTCGTCATCGATGCCATGCACCGCCTGCACAAAAAGCACCCCGACATCCGCATCGTGCTGTCGGTCGATACCCATGTCTCCAGCCTGACCCGGCGCGAGGCCGACCTGGCCGTGCGCACGGTGAAGCCCACCAGTCCCGACCTGATCTCGCGCCATCTGACGCGGCGCACTGCGGGTCTGTATGCCACCCGTTCCTACCTCAAGCAGCGCGGCGAGCCGCAGCCCGGCACGGGACTGGCGGACCACGATATCGTCGTCTACCACGCCTCGGTGGCGCCGCGCCACGCCGAGAAAATCTGCGGCGAGCCGGTACACAATGCGCGCGTGGCGATGGAGGTGAACACGGGACTGATGCTGCTGGAAGCCACGCGCGCCGGCCTGGGCATCGGCGAACTGCCCACCCATATGGCCGACGCCGACCCGCGCCTGATACGCATCTGGCCGGAGCGGGAGCACAGCTACGATATGTATCTGGTGATGCACAGCGACTTGAATCGCAGCGCGCGCGTGCGCGCCGTGGCCGATGCCATTATTGAATCGTTCCCCGGCAAATAAGGCAGAGTGCTAAGATGTGCCTCATGAGCACCAACGCATCGACCTATCCGCCGCTGCGGCGCCTGCATCGTTCCGCCATGGGCTGGCTGACGAGCTGGTGGCGGCTGCTGCAATTCGCGGCGCTGATCGTTTCGCGCGCCTTCACCCCTTCCACTTACGCCAGTCCCCGGCGGCGCTGGATCGCCCACCACCTGGTGGTGGCGACCGCGCCCAATCTGCTGTGGTTCTCCGTGCTGTCGGCCTTGATCAGCCTGGTCATCATCCGCATCGTGGTGGTGACGTCGCTCAGCTACGGCCTGTCGCGCTATGCGCTGGAGATGGTGGTGCGGGTGCTGGTGCTGGAACTGATCCCGCTCACGGCGGCCCTGTTCGTAGCCCTGCGCAGCACCCTGCCTGCCGGCGTGGAATTCGCGCAGATGCGATTGGCGGCGGCTTCGGCCAGCGGCGTCCCCACCCGCCTCGATGCGCGCGACGCCCTGCAGACGGAATTCTTCCCGCGCGCGGCGGCCGGCGTGTTCGCCGTCTGGCTGCTGGCGGCGGTCAGCTGCGTGCTGACCCTGGTGCTGGCCTATCTCTCGATATACGGCTTTACGCCATGGGCCTTGCAAAGCTATACGCGGGTGGTGGGGCATATCTTCAATCCTGCCGTCTCCATGATCCTGGCGCTGAAGATCCTGTTCTTCAGCTTTGCCGTGGGCGTGATTCCGCTGGCCTCCTCCTACTACCATGGCGCGGCCAATCCGCTGTTCGGACGCGCCCACGGCACCCACGGCCTGGCCGATATGGTCCGCATGTTCTCCGTGATCCTGCTGATCGAAGCCGCCTCCCTGATGGGCAACTACTACTGAACGACTGATCCGCACCGCATCATGAACGAACCCACTCCCTCCCCTGCCGCGCCGGCGCCCGAAGCGGCCCCGGTGCGCCACGCCGAATTCAAGGCCGCCCTGCTGCTGCTCCTGATGGTGGCCCTGGTCGCCAGCGCCGTGCTGTACCTGATGTATGCGCGCGGCGCCTTCGAACCGACCCAGCGCCTGGTGCTGACCACCGACGACTCCGAAGGTGTGGCGGTGGGCATGGACATGACCTTCGCCGGTTTCCCCGTGGGCCGGGTGCTGCGCATCGAACTCGGTGCGGACGGCAAGGCGCGCGTGCTGGTCGATGTGCCGGAAAAGGATGCGCACTGGCTGCGCTCGACCAGCATCTTCACGCTGGAACGCGGGCTGGTGGGCGGCGCCCGCCTGCGCGCCTTCAGCGGCATCCCCACCGATCCACCGCTCAAGGATGGCGCCGAGCGCGAGCTGCTGGTGGGCGACGCGGCGGCCGAGATTCCACGCCTGCTGTCGGCCGCCAAGGATTTGCTGAACAATGTGGCCGCGCTGACGGCCGCCGATTCCTCGCTGGGCAATAGCCTGCGCAATGTGGAAGGCGTGACCCAGAAACTCAATGGGCCGGGCGGCGCCATGGGCCTGATCGCGGGCGAAGACCGGAAGGCGCAGGAACTGCTGCGCAATGCGAACTCGCTGATCGTCAAGGCCGACAAGCTGGTGGGTAATGCCGACAACCGCGTCTTCGGCAAGAACGGCGTGGCCAACGATGCGCAGGCGGCCGTGGTGCAGTTGAATGGCTTGCTGTCCGACGCGCGCGCCAGCTTGAAGAAAATGGATGCGGTGCTGGTCGAAGCGCAAGCCGTGGGCGCCAACGCGCGCGTCGCCACCGAAGACCTCGGCGCGCTGCGCGCCGACGTGGACAGCAATCTGCGCCGCATCGAACAGCTGGTCAATGAAATCAACCGCAAATGGCCCTTCAAGCGCAACGACACGGAGATCAAACTGCCATGAGCCATGCCCGCCCCCTCCTCTGCGCCGCCGTCCTGCTGCTGTTGAGTGCCTGCGCCAGCGGCCCGCGCGTGCCGGACTGGCAGATGAACGCGCAAAGCTCGATGGAGCGCGCCACGGCTGCCTATATGAGCGGCAATGCCAACGTCGAGAAAAACGAATTCAAGCGCGCGCGCGAACAACTGGCCAGCACCGGCAAGATGGAGCTGGTGATCCGCGCCGAGTTGATACGCTGCGCAAGCCGCGTCGCCGCGCTCGCGTTCGAAGACTGCGGCGGCTTTGAAGCCCTGCGCGCCGACGCCAGCGCCGCCGACATCGCCTACGCCAGCTACCTCGCCGGCCGCGCCAATCCCGCCGGCGCCGCCCTGCTGCCCGAGCCGCAGCGCGCCGTCCTCGCCGCCGGCAGCGATACCGCGGCAGCGGCAGCCGTGCAAGCGATGAGCGATCCCCTCTCCCGCCTGGTCGCCGCCGGCGCGCTATTCCGTGCCAACCGCGCCACACCCGAGCTGCTGACGCTCGCCATCGATACCGCTTCCGCGCAAGGCTGGCGCCGGCCGCTGCTCGCCTGGCTCAAGGTGCAGGCCCAGCGCGCCGAAAAAGCCGGCGACACCGCCGAAGCCGCCCGCCTGCACCGCCGTATCGCCCTCGTCCAGAGTCCAGCGCCTTAAGCTGTTTGGGTTAAACGGGCTTGGATTGGGCGGCGGCTTCGCGCAGCTTGTCTTTCTTGCTCTTGCGCTTGCCCTTGATGCCGCCGTTGACAGTATCGGTGGCGGGATGCAAAGGCGCTGCGGCTTTTTGCACCGGCTCGAAGCCGGCGATGCGTTCGCGCGGCACGCGTTTGCCCTGGCGGTTTTCGATCAGGCGGAAATGGGCTTCGCTGTCGGCGCCGATGAAGCTGACGGCGATGCCGCTGGCGCCTGCGCGTCCGGTGCGGCCGATGCGGTGGGTGTAATCGGTGGCGGAACGCGGCAGGTCGTAGTTCACCACCACCGGCAGCTGGGCAATGTCGATGCCGCGCGCCGCGACGTCGGTTGCGACCAGCACATGCAGGCGGCCGGATTTGAAATCGGCCAGCACTTCGGTGCGCGCGCCCTGGCTGAAATCACCATGGAAGGCTTCGGCCAGCACGCCATTCTGGCGCAGCTTGTCCGCAACATGCTCGGAAGCGTATTTGGTGGCGACGAAGACCAGCACGCGCTCCCATTTCTCGGCGCGGATCAGGTGTTTCAACAATTGCGTGCGGCGCGGCGCATCGACTTCGATGGCGCGCTGCAGGATGTCGGGTTCCTGTGCCGCTTCGGCCGTGGTTTCCACCTTCACCGGCTGCTGCAGCATGCGCGCGGCCAGCTCCTGCACCGCCGCCGGGAAGGTGGCGGAGAAGAACAGGCTCTGGCGCCGAGCCGGCAGCAGGGCCAGGATGCGCCCGATCTCTTCGCTGAAGCCCATATCGAGCAGCTTGTCCGCTTCGTCCAGCACCAGGGTGGCGACGCTATCGAGCTTGAGTGCATTGTGCTCGACCAGGTCGAGCAGGCGGCCCGGCGTGGCGACCATGATGTCGGTGCCGCCGCGCAGCGCCATCATCTGCGGATTGATCGAGACGCCGCCAAAGGCGATCGACACCTTGAGCGGCACCGGCAGATGCGACACCAGCTTGCGGATCGCTTCGCCCACCTGGGCCGCCAGCTCGCGCGTGGGCGCCAGCACCAGGCCATGCAGCTGGCGCGGGCCGGCTTTTTTCGCCAGCAGCGCATGCAGCATGGGCAGGGCAAACGCCATGGTCTTGCCGGAGCCGGTTTGCGCCGCGCCCAGGACATCCTCGCCGCGCAGGGCGGGCGGAATGGAGGCCGATTGAATGGCGGTCGGCGCTGCATAGCCGATTTCGGCAAGGGCGTTCAACAGGGGGGGCGCAAGGCCGAGGGGGGAGAAGGACATGGCTGCCTAAAAACTTGGGTAATCAGACAGTATAAAGCAAGGCGGCCATTGCTCCGAATCATCATTCATGGGACTATAATGCCGAAAATTCAACAAGAAAGGCTTTGCCACATGATTAATTGGGACGCCCACTTCTGCCTGCCGCAGCATCCGCAGGCCGATTTCACCCCCATCGCCGAGCTGCAAGCCGCCGGCGTCAACTACGTGTCGGTCTGTGTGGGCGCCGACATGAATCCCGTGAGCCAGGTGATGTCGGTGATCGCCGGCTACCGCGCCACCATCGCCGCCAATCCGGAGCGCTACACCCTGGCGCGCAGCGTGGACGACATCATCCGCGCCGCCGCCGCCGGCCGCATCGCCATCGGCTTCGACCTCGAAGGCAGCCTGCCCTTGCTGGAACAGCCCGAGATGGTGGACCTCTACGCCAGCCTGGGCGTGCGCCAGATCCACCTGGCCTATAACCGCAACAACAGCGTGGCCGACGGCTGCCACGACAGCGCGCGCGGCCTGACGCCGCTCGGCTACCGCATGGTCACGGCCATCAACGATGCGGGCATCCTGATGGATTGCTCGCACACGGGCCGCGTGTGCAGCCTGGAGATCATGGCCGCATCGAGCAAGCCGGTGGTGTTCAGCCACGCCAATCCTTACACGCTGGTGCAGCACGGCCGCAATGTGACGGACGAGCAGATCCTGGCCTGCGCCGCCACCGGCGGCGTGGTGTGCGTGTCCGGCCTGTCCTGGTTCCTGGGCGCGGCGCGGCCCGGCGCGGCCGATGTGGCGCGCCATGTGGCCTATGTGGCGGAAATCGCGGGCGTGACCCACGTCGGCATCGGCCTGGATATCTGCGTGCAGCAGCCCGGCCTGGACGACACGCCGCCCGGCGCCTTCGACGCCGGCTACTGGTGGCCGGAAACGGCCGGCTACAGGGCGGACCAGCCGCCCAGCTTCACGCCAACCGGCGTCTGGCGCCAGCTGCCCGCCGAGCTGCGCAAGCTCGGCATGAACGACAGCGAGGTGCTGATGGTCCTTGGCCGCAATATGATGCGCGTGGCGCAGCAAACCTGGCTGGCCAACGCCTAAGCGCGCGGCGGCGGCCAGCCCGTGCTCGCCGCGGCGCCTGCTGGTACGAAGTCCTGCGCAAAAGCCGGGGCACATGGATGCGCACAGCCAAGGGGGCGGGCGACGGCGGCTGAATCAGGCGGGCCGGTAGACATGGGCCATGGCCCCGGAAGGGAAACAGCGCGCATTTAGCAGCTTGAGCTGCAGCGGCTGCTCCATGATGGGGAACAGCGGCAAGCCGCTGCCCAGCACTACCGGATGGACCATCAACTGGTATTCGTCCACCAGGCCATGCTGCACCAGGCTCTGGGCAAAGCCCGCACCGCCATGGGCCAGCAGGCGTTTGCCCTGCTGCGTCTTGAGTCGCAGGATTTCATCGCGCAAGCCGCCTTTCACCACGCGCGCTTCCGACCAGCTGCCGCAATCTTCGGGCAAGGCCACGCCGCCGCGCGTGAACACGATCTTGGGAATGGCGTTCAAGGGCGCGGCCAGCGCCGCACGCGATCCGGCCCAGCGCGGCGCCATATCGCGGAAGGCTTCGCTGCCCATCAGATGGGCATCGGCCTGCCACAGGCCATCCAGCAGCCAGGCCGTGGCGTCGGCGTCCAGGCTGCCGGCCAGCCAATCCATTTCTCCATTCAGGCCGCCTACGAAACCGTCGGCGGACATGGACATTGCCAGTACCAGTTTTCTCATTGCGCATACTCCTGTTAAACGGGTTTCCATTCCAACGACGGCTGGGCCGTGCTGGAATCGACAACAGGAGCCGCAATTTTTTACATTCCCATATCGCCGTAGGGACCGGCGATCACCACCACATAGCCATCCAGGTCGCGCAGCCAGATTTCGCGATGCGAGGCATTGGTGTTTTCCTTCGGCCCTTCCAGCACCGTGGCCGAGATAACGGCCGCGCGCTCGACGGCATCGTCGAAGTCCTCGGTGTAGAACCACAACAGCACGCCGTTGCCGTAGGGCCGCACATCGGGATTGCCCATATGGGCGTGGCCGTGCGCTTCCCAGCGGTGCAGCTGCAGGACCATGCGCCCGCCATGGATGAGCTGCTCGTAATCGTTGCCGCCATGGCCGCTCTGGCAGCCCAGGACTTGCTGATACCAGCGGCTGGCGGCTGGCACATCGCGCACGGCGATCAGGGGTTGTGCTTGCATGGTGTCGCTCCTCCCAGAATAAGCTGTCACTATACCGGCATTTCGCGGCGCGGCGGCAACGCCTGTACAACACCCCATGCCGCTTCGGGCAGCAGGAAAAACCAGAGCAGGGGCGCGCCCGTCTGCACCAAGGCCCACAGCATCCACAGCGAAAACAGCAGGCGCGCCACGGCATCGTAGCGGCCGAAACGCGGCTGTGGATCGCGGATGCGCAGGACCGACCACACCAACACCACGCTGCCCAGCAGGCAGGCGAACAGGATGTGGAAGGCCGAGAAGGCCGGCAGCGCGGCACCGCCCAAAACCTGGTTGAGGGCTGAAAGCTGGCCATGGGCCAACACAAAAGTCCAGGGCGTGGCAAAGGCTGCGGTCAGCAGCACGTCGTACACGGCGCTGGCGCGCACGATGCGGCGGAAGGCGGAAACGGAAAAGATCGGCATGGCGTACTCCAGTGACAAGGAAAGCCGATGCTAAAGCCTGGAGTACACTCCAGGGTCAAGCACTTTTGAAGGACTGCCATGCAAATCGGAGAGATTGCCGCCGCCACCGGCATCAGCCGCGACACCCTGCGCTTTTACGAGAAACGCGGCCTGCTGCGCGCGCGGCGCGGCAGCAACGGCTACCGCGACTATCCGCCGGAGGCGGTGGACTGGCTGCGCTATATCCGCACCGCCCAGGCTCTGGGTTTCAGCCTGAAAGAAATCGAGGCCGACCTGCCCCTGCTGGCCGAGCCGGATGCCGCGGCGCCCCAGTTGCGCGCCGCCCTGCAAGCCAAGCTGGCCGAGATTGATCGCCGTATCGACGGCCTGTCGGTCCTGCGCGGTGAGCTGCAACGCAGGCTGGGCGAGCCGATGGCAGCCTGTCCGCTGCAGCCTTGAGGCAGGCCGCAGCGCCAGCGCGCCCCTACTTGCCGAGATCGCTGCAGACGTTGGAGGGCGTAAACTCGCCTGATTCAAGCTTGATGCGCAAGCCGCCCACTTCCAGATCGCGCATGGTCGGTGCAATCGCGCGATAGCTGCCGGTCCGCATCTTCTGCAGCAGCACGTCGCAGCCCGCAACGTCATACGGCAGGCGGCCCAGCATCTGCCATTTTCCCCCGACTTCGCTCATCAGCGCGGCGCCGTGCGATCCACTGCTGCTGATCAGCAGCACGTCCGGCTTCTCGTCGCCGGTCATGTCCAGCACGAAGGCGTCGCAGTCGAAGCCCTTCTCATGCAGGCAACGCGGCAGGCCGTAGTCGGGACGCACCAGATTCCAGCCGCGCAGCGGGAAGCTGGCCGGCAGTTTGGCGCCCTTGGGCCAGATGGTCAGATTCTCGCCGACCGACCTGGCCTCGGTCTCAACATAGCTGCTGCGGACCGTGGCCTTGGCGGCGATGGCGGCCAGCTCGCGTATTCTGGCCGCATCCGCGCCCTGGCTGTAGCTGCTCAACTCCTGCAAGGCGTCGCGCCCATAGCGCTGACCCTCGAAACGCAGGAAGCCGAAATCGAAACGCTCCGGCGAGACGCGGCCCTGCTTCAGGCGCTCCACCTGGTTATTCACCGAAATGCGGGCCGGATCGGCCAGCGGGGTATACAGGGCCAGCAGCACGGCCAGCACCAGCAGCGCCGCCGCCACATTGACCTGGGCCAGCGCCTGCAGCCATGGCCCCTTGCGCAGGGCCGCGTATAGATAGCCAGCAGCGTAGAAGGCGGCCACCAACAGGCAGGCGGCGGCGATGACGCGATCCGTGCTCCAGCCACGGCCAGCCACGCGCAGGCCAAGCGCATAGATGCCGATGGCCACCAGCGGCAGCAGCAGGCAGGCCGCGATGCGGGCGCTGAAGCGCACCATGCGCGCCACACCCTGCTCCATGCCGCCGTGCTGGAAGGCGGCGTTGATCAGCACGATCAGCATGGCCGTGGCGCCCAGCAGCACGGAGGTGGCGCGGCGCGTCTGCCACAGCGGCTCCAGCCCGGTGAACAGCAGGCCGACCAGGAAGCCGGCCACCAGCAGCGTGGCAATCGGCAGCACCCAGGACAGCAGCACCAGCAAGAGCGTGCGGATGCCGCGCACAATGGCCGGCCGCACGTCGGTCACGTGCATGGCGCAGGAGAAGGCGAAGCAGATCACCGGCACCACGAACCAGGACTTGCCCAGCAGATCGCGCATGAAGCGCAGCTTGATCAGGTCAAACAAGGCGCTGCCGAGGAACAGGACCGCCCACATCGTACCCACAAAGAAGGCGGAAAACGCCAGTTGCAGGAAGAGCTTCCAGGCCGACTCGAAATAAGTCTCGTACTGCGCCAGGCGGCGCCCGTCGCGTACCCCGGCCAGCACCAGGGAATGCGCGATGTAGAAGAAGCAGACGCAGAACGCAAACAGGTAAAAGGACGGGAAGAGCGCGGCATGCGGCCGCCACTCGGCGCGCCGCCATGCGTCATGCAGGCTGCAAGCGACGATCACCAGCGCCACCGCGCCGAGCCAGCGCAGCAGCTGGCGGCGGTTCAAATGCCCCAGGCTCGATACCAGCAGCACCGGCACCAGCAGGGACAGCATCAACAGCGGATAAAACATGAAAGGATCGGTGGCCGGCCAGACCGTATCACGCGAGGCGCGGTACAGCCAATACAGCAGGCCGCCCTGCACCAGTCCTGTCAATAAGCGCGCGCGGCCGACCTGGCCGGTCACGGCGGCGTCGCGGATGGATTCATTTGTTTCGTGGACTGCTTGCATGGTCTTATTTTTAAATGGACATTCTTGCGATTATGGCATGCGCAGCCCCAGTTTCGCGCAGACGCTATAATCATTGGTTCCGACTCAAAAAATCACCGTCCAACGCCCGTGAATCCACATCTCGACCAGCTGCAAACCTATCCGTTCGAAAAACTGCGCCAGCTGTTTGCCGGCGTCACGCCGAATGCGGCATATAGCCCGATCAGCCTGGGCATGGGCGAGCCGAAACACCCTACCCCGCCCTTCATCCAGCAGGCGCTGGCCGAGAACCTTGCCGGTCTGGCAAATTATCCGACCACGCTGGGCACGGAAGCGCTGCGCGGCGCCATCGCCGGCTGGCTGGAACGCCGCTACGGCATTCCGCCGCTGAATCCCGCCACCCAGGTGCTGCCGGTGAATGGTTCGCGCGAGGCGCTGTTCTCGCTGGCGCAGGCGGTGATCGATCCGGCCGCAAAATCGGTGGTGGTCAGTCCCAACCCCTTCTACCAGATTTACGAGGGCGCGGCCTATCTGGCGGGCGCCGAGCCGTATTTCGTCAACTCCGACCCGGCGCGCAACTTCGCCTGCGATTACGACAGCGTGCCGGCCTCGGTATGGGAACGCGTGCAGTTGCTGTATCTGTGCTCGCCCGGCAATCCGGCCGGCGCCGTGCTGACCCTGACCGACTGGGAGAACCTGTTCGCCCTGTCCGAGCGCCATGGCTTCATCATCGCCTCCGACGAGTGCTATTCCGAGATCTACCACGGCGACGAGCCGCCGCTGGGCGCCCTGCAGGCGGCCCACATCCTCGGTCTGGCCACGGTGGAGCGTCCGTATGCGCGCCTGGTGGTGTTTTCCAGCCTGTCCAAGCGCTCGAACGTGCCGGGCATGCGCTCCGGCTTCGTGGCGGGCGACGCTGAAGTACTGAAAAAATTCCTGTTGTACCGCACCTACCACGGCAGCGCCATGAGCCTGCCGGTGCAGGCTGCGTCGATCGCGGCCTGGAACGACGAAACCCACGTCGAATCCAACCGCGAGCAATACCGCGCCAAGTTCGCCGCCGTCACCCCGCTGATCCAGCAGGTGCTGGATGTGGCGCTGCCCGACGCGGGCTTCTATCTGTGGGCCGATGTCAGCCGCACCGGCCTGTCGGACATGGAGTTCGCACGCCGCCTGTACGCCGAATATAATGTCACTGTCCTGCCGGGCAGCTTCCTGGCGCGCGCAGCGCACGGCGTCAATCCCGGCCAGAACCGCATCCGCATGGCCCTGGTGGCCGAAACCGGAGAAGGCCTGGAAGCAGCACAGCGCATTGTCCAATTCTGTAACACCCTGACCAAGTAAACACCATCATGAGCCAACAACTTCAGCAAATCATCGAACAGGCCTGGGACAACCGCGCCGAAATCAACCCATCCAACGGCAGCGCCGAACTGCGCGACGCCGTCAACCACGTGCTGGCCGGCCTGGACAACGGCAGCCTGCGCGTGGCGCAGAAAGACAGCGGCGCCTGGGTGGTGAACCAGTGGGTCAAAAAGGCCGTGCTGCTGTCCTTCCGTCTGGAGAACAATGTGGTGCTGCCATCGGACGGCACCATGCAGTTCTACGACAAGGTGCCGACCAAGTTCGCCGACTACAGCGCCGAAGATTTCGCCAAGGGCGGCTTCCGCGTGGTGCCTCCGGCCGTTGCACGCCGCGGCTCCTTCATCGGCAAGAACGTGGTGCTGATGCCTTCCTACGTCAACATCGGCGCCTACGTCGATGAAGGCGCGATGGTCGACACCTGGGCCACCGTCGGTTCCTGCGCCCAGATCGGCAAGAACGTCCACCTGTCCGGCGGCGTCGGCATCGGCGGCGTGCTGGAGCCGATGCAGGCCAATCCGACCATCATCGAAGACAACTGCTTCATCGGCGCCCGTTCCGAGATCGTGGAAGGCGTGATCGTGGAAGAGAACTCGGTGATCTCGATGGGCGTGTACATCGGCCAGTCGACCAAGATCTACGACCGCGCCACCGGCGAAATCACCTATGGCCGCGTGCCTTCCGGTTCCGTCGTGGTGTCCGGTTCCCTGCCTTCGGAAGACGGCAAGTACAGCCTGTACTGCGCCGTGATCGTCAAGCGCGTGGATGCGCAGACCCGCGCCAAAACCGGCATCAACGAACTGCTGCGCGGCGTTTAATTGCCTTGCAACCGGGAGCCAGGCGCTCCCGGTTTTTCTTTGCGGAGGGTGCCATGGCGATGGATCGCTTGTTCCAGCTGATGAAGGAGAAGAACGCGTCGGACATGTTCTTCGCGGTGAATTCACCGGTCCATATCAAAATCAACGGCAATCTGATTCCGATCAACCAGCAGAAGCTGGAGCCGGACAATATCCACGCCCTGCTCGCCGAAATCTGCTCGCCCGAACAGATGGACGAACTGGCGCGCGAGAACGAGCTGAATATGGGCGTCTCGGTGCCGAACCTGGGCCGCTTCCGCCTCTCCGCCTTCCGCCAGCGCGGCAGCATTTCCGCCGTGTTCCGCTTTGTGCCCGCGAATATTCCCGTGCTGGGAGAACTTGGCCTGCCGCCCGTGCTGGCTGAACTCATCATGGAAAAGCGCGGCCTGCTGCTGCTGGTCGGCTCCACCGGCTCCGGCAAATCGACCACCATCGCCGCCATGCTCGATCACCGCAACGAGCTGCGCTCCGGCCATATCCTGACGCTGGAAGACCCGATCGAGTATCTGTTCAAGAACCGCAAGTCCATCGTCAACCAGCGCGAGATCGGCAGCGACGCCAAGGACTTCCACACCGCCCTGCGCAACTCCATGCGCCAGGCGCCGGACTGCATCCTGATCGGCGAAATCCGCGACAAGGAAACCATGGCCGCCGCCCTGGCCTATGCCCAGTCGGGCCACCTAGTGCTGGCGACGCTGCATGCGAATAACAGCTACAACGCGCTGAACCGCATCATCAGCTTCTATCCCATCGAAAACCGCGCGGCGCTGCTGCAGGACCTGTCGTCCACGGTGAAAGCCATCGTCTCGCAGCGCCTGCTGCGCTCCGCCCAGGGCGGCACGCGCACGCCGGCCGTGGAAGTGATGGTGAACACCCGCTATATCTCCGACCTGATCGAAAAGGGTGAGATCGGCCAGATCAAGGAAGCGCTGGAAAAAAGCCTCTCGCCCGGTTCGCAATCGTTCGAGCAGGCGCTGTACGCCCTGGTGCAGGAAGGCGCTATCACCCAGGAAGAAGCCCTGGCCAACGCCGATTCGGCCACCAACCTGCTTTGGCTGCTGAACAACGGGCCGGATGCCAAGCCCGCCAATGAACCGGAACACAAGGCGCCGGCCGCCGAAACCTCGTTCACCGAGTTCACGCTCGATAGCTGAGCGGCCGCCGCGTCAATCCTTCCTGCGGTAGATGCCCACCACGATATCGCTGGGCAGCAGGTTCAGGAAGGGAATCACGCAGCGCAGCACGATGTACTGCGCATACAGCAGCGCGGGATGGGCGCCGCCGGTGAAACGCAGCCTTTCGAGCAGGCCGCCGGCCTTGAGCGAAGCCAGTTCGAAGCCCTGCTTTTCCTCGAAACCGTGGCGGCCGACCAGGGTGCGCAGATTGGCCTCGTTGAAGTAATGGACATGCGGCGAAGGCAAGTCCTTTTGCCACATGCGTTCGAAAGGCCCGTGCAGCCTGAAACGGGCGAACAGCTTGGACAGGCGGTAGAAAACACCGCGGCTGCTCGGCAGATTCAGCACCAGTAAACCTCGCGGATTCAGCCTGGCATGGCAGGCATCGAGCGCACTGCCGATGTCGGGGATATGTTCGATCACATCGTTGAAGACGATCACGTCGAAGCGCTCGTCCCTTTCCAGCACGTCAGGGAAGTAGCCCAGGCGCACCGGCAGGCCGCGCGCGGCGGCGCGCCCGCCCACCACCCGGTCCGGTTCGATGCCCAGCACTTCGAAGCGGTGGCCGGCCTGCTCCAGGAACCAGCCGTGGGCGCTGCCCACGTCCAGCAGGCGCGCGGCCGAAGGCGGCGCCAGGCGGCTGATACGGTCGACGATGATCCGGAAATTCTCGGCCCTCAGGCCTTTGAGCGCGATCTCGCGGTCGCGCTCATCGACATGGCCGTGGGCCCGGCTTTGATTGATGACGGGCTTGAGGTCCGCGCTTTCATACCGGCAGACCGGGCAGGTTCGGTGCCAAGGCGAATAGCCAACTTCAGTGTTACCAGCACAAACAATACACTTCATGGTCGGTTCCGGGTACGTTGAGCGAGGCGCAGCCTACATAAACTTAATTCAAAATTAACCGGAAGACAATAGCGCCCGACTGCTTCCACTGCCGCCGCTGACTCACTCGCCCTGCGCCAGCAAGCTATAATGTCGCACTTCCGCCGGGCCGCAGCCCGGCCACGTCCCTATTCCTTACCTACCCATGATCACTCTTTACGGAATACCCAATTGCGACACGGTGAAAAAAGCCCGTGTCTGGCTGGCCGACCAGCAGCAGGACTTCGTTTTCCATGACTTCAAAAAGCAGGGTCTGGCGTCCGGCACCGTCCACGCCTGGCTGCAGCATCTGGACTGGGAAGTCCTCGTCAATAAGAAAGGCACGACCTGGCGCGGCCTGCCGGACGAGCGCAAGGCCGCCGTCACCGACGCCGCCAGCGCCGCCGCCTTGATGCTGGAATTCCCCTCCGTGATCAAACGTCCCGTCCTGCAGAACGCAGAGACTTGCCACGTCGGCTTTTCCGATGCCCAGTACCGCCAGATCTTCAAACTGTAATTGCCCGCCATGACCGCTTCCCGTACCCTCGCGCTGACCGAAAAACTGATCGGTCTTTCCTCCGTCACCCCTGAAGACAAGGGCTGCCAGGAGCAGATGATCCACCTGCTGGAGCCGCTCGGCTTCAAGTGCGAAACCATCCAGTCCGGCGAAGTGACCAATCTGTGGGCGCGCAAGGGCACGACGGAACCGGTGCTGGTGTTTGCCGGCCATACCGACGTGGTGCCGACCGGCCCCGTGGACAAATGGACCTCCGAGCCGTTCTACCCGACCCACCGCGACGGCAAGCTGTATGGCCGCGGCACGGCCGATATGAAAACCTCGCTGGCCGCCATGGTGGTGGCCTGCGAAGAGTTCATCGCCGCCCATCCCGGCCATAAAGGTTCGATCGCCTTCCTCATCACCAGCGACGAGGAAGGCCCGGCCGTGGACGGCACGGTGGTGGTCTGCAATCTGCTCAAGGAACGCGGCGAAAAGCTCGACTACTGCATCGTCGGCGAACCGACCTCGGACAAGACCCTGGGCGATATGATCAAGAACGGCCGTCGCGGCTCGCTCTCCGGCGTGCTGACCGTCAAGGGCGTGCAAGGCCATATCGCCTATCCGCAGTTGGCGAAGAACCCGATCCACCTGGCCGCGCCCGCGCTGGCCGACCTGGTGGCCGAAGTCTGGGACGAGGGCAACGAATACTATCTGCCGACCTCCTGGCAGATGTCGAACATCAAGGCCGGCACCGGCGCCAACAACGTGATTCCGGGCGAGCTGCATATCGATTTCAACTTCCGCTTCTCGACCGCCAGCACGGCCGAAGGCCTGCAGGAGCGCGTGCACGCCATCCTCGACAAGCACGGCCTGCACTACGACCTGCAATGGACGCTGAGCGGCCATCCCTTCCTGACCCCGCGCGGCAGCCTGAGCGACGCGATCTGCAGCGCCATCAAGGACGAAACCGGCGTGGATGCCGAGCTGTCGACCACCGGCGGCACCTCGGACGGCCGCTTTATCGCCCAGATCTGCCCCCAGGTGATAGAATTTGGCCCTCCGAACGCCAGCATTCACAAGATCGACGAGCATATTGAGCTGCGTTTCATCGATCCGCTGAAGAATATCTACCGCCGCACCCTGGAAAATCTGCTGCGCTAAAGCAGCAATAAGGCAGTGCGCGGCGTGAACTATCGAGAACAACAATGAACACCACTCTTTTCACCACGCCGCGCGACCTGCTGCGCTACGCCACCACCCGCTTCAACGCCGCCAAGCTGTTCTTCGGCCACGGCAGCGCCGAAGCCTTCGACGAAGCGGCCTACCTGATCCTGCACACGCTCAAGCTGCCGCTGGACAAGCTGGAACCCTTCCTCGACGCGCGCCTGCTGCCCGAGGAAATCGCCCAAGTGCTGGCCGTGATCGAGCGCCGCGCCACCGACCGCATTCCGGCCGCCTACATCACCAACGAGGCCTGGCTCGGCACCTACAACTTCTACGTGGACGAGCGCACCATCGTGCCGCGCTCCTTCATCGCCGAGCTGATTCCGCACTACTTCGCGCCCTGGGTCAACGAGCCTGAGAACGTGGCCAATGTGCTGGAACTGTGCACGGGTTCCGGCTGCCTGGCCATCATGCTGGCCGACGCCTTCCCGGACGCGAAAGTCGATGCAGTCGATATCTCGCCGGACGCCCTGGAAGTGGCACGCCGCAACGTGGCAACCTACAAGCTCGAAGAGCGCCTGACGCTGATCCAGTCCGACCTGTATCAGAACGTGCCGGACAAGAAGTACGATCTGATCATCACCAACCCGCCGTATGTGAATTCCGGTTCCATGTCGCGCCTGCCGCAGGAGTATCTGCACGAACCGCAGATCGCCCTGGACGGCGGCGCCGACGGCATGGACCTGGTGCGCAAGATCGTGGCCGGCGCCGCCGAGCGCCTCTCCGATGACGGTTTGCTGATTGTCGAAATCGGCAATGAAAAAGAATTTGCGGAAGCGGCCTTCGGCCATCTGGGCCTGACCTGGCTCACCACCAGCCAGGGCGACGATATGGTCTTCCTGCTGACCGCGGACCAACTGAAGATTTAATATGATTCGTTTGATAAACGTCAGCCTGATGCGCGGCATCAAGCCGCTGCTCGAACAGGCTGACCTGACGCTGAACCCCGGCGATAAAATCGGCCTGATCGGCGCCAACGGCGCCGGCAAATCCAGCCTGTTCGCCATGCTGCGCAATGAGCTGCATCCCGACCAGGGCGATATCGACTTCCCCGCCAAATGGCGCATGGCCTACGTGGCGCAGGAAACGCCGCCGCTGGAACGCGCGGCCCTGGACTACGCCATCGACGGCGACGTCAACCTGCGCAAGCTGCAGGCCGAACTGGCGCGCCTGGAAGGCCTGCCGGATTCGCACGACAACGGCATCGCCATCGGCGAAGTGTATAGCGCGCTGGCCGACGCCGACGCCTACACCGTGCAGTCGCGCGGCGAACAGCTGCTGCTCGGCCTGGGCTTCTCGCTGGACCAGATGCAGCAGCCGGTGGCCAGCTTCTCCGGCGGCTGGCGCATGCGCCTGAACCTGGCGCAGGCGCTGATGTGCCCTTCCGACCTGCTGCTGCTCGATGAACCGACCAACCACCTGGACCTGGACGCCATCATCTGGCTGGAAGACTGGCTGAAACGCTATGCCGGCACCCTGATCATCATCTCGCACGACCGCGACTTCCTCGACGAAATCGTCAACGTGGTGGTGCATATCGACGAGCGCAAGCTGAAACGCTATTCCGGCAACTACTCCGGTTTCGAGCGCCAGCGCGCCGCGCAAATGACGCTGGCCGCCGGCATGATCGAGAAGCAGCAGCGCAAGAAGGCCCACCTGGAATCCTTCATCGAGCGCTTCAAGGCCAAGGCTTCCAAAGCGCGCCAGGCGCAGAGCCGCATGAAGGCGCTGGCCAAGATGGAAGAGCTGGCGCCGCTGCGCGCCGCCGCCGAATTCTCCTTCGAGTTCCGCGAGCCGCTGAGCGCTCCCAATCCGCTGCTGGTGATGGAAGACGTCAACGCCGGCTACCGCAGCGAGAACCAGGACACCGGCGCCGTCAGCGAGAAGACCATTGTCCACGGCATCAACTTCTCGCTGCAGATCGGCCAGCGCATCGGCCTGCTGGGCGTGAACGGCGCCGGTAAATCCACGCTGATCAAGACCATCGCCGGCGAGCTGCAGCCGCTGACCGGCGAATCGACCGTCGGCAAGGGCCTGACCATCGGTTACTTCGCCCAGCACCAGGTGGAAATGCTGCGCCACGACGAATCGCCGCTGTGGCACCTGGCCAAGATCGCGCCGACCACGCGCGAGCAGGAGCTGCGCAACTTCCTGGGCGGCTTCAACTTCCCCGGCACCATGGTCACCAGCCCGATCGCCCCCTTCTCGGGCGGCGAAAAGGCACGCCTGGCCCTGGCCCTGATCGTGTGGCAGCGTCCCAACCTGCTGCTGCTGGACGAGCCGACCAACCACCTGGACCTGGAAACGCGCGAAGCGCTGACCGAGGCGCTGGCGCAGTTCGAAGGCACGCTGGTGGTGGTATCGCACGACCGCCACCTGCTGCGCGCCACCACCGACCAGTTCATCATCGTTGCCGACGGCAAGCTGCAACCCTTCGACGGCGATCTGGACGACTACAAGGACTGGCTGCTGCAGACCAAGATGGGGAAAGGCACCGACGTGCTGCCCGCCGCCGGCAAGGCCAACAAGACCGACTTCCCGACCACCTCGCCGATCGCGCCGCCGCCGGCGCCCGGCGTCGACAAGCGCGAGCAGAAGCGCCTGGAAGCCGAGCAGCGCCAGCGTCTTTCGGCCCAGCGCAAGCCGCTGGAAAACAAGCTGAAAAAAGTCGAGGAGCAGATGGCCAAGCGCAATGCGCAAAAAGCCGATGTCGACGGACAGCTGGCCGATTCCACCATCTACGACGCGGCCAACAAGGCCAAGCTGAAAACCCTGCTGGCCGACCAGGCTTTCTACACGAAAGACCTGGAACAGCTGGAAGGTCAATGGCTGGAGCTGCAGGAGCAGCTCGAAGCGCTGGCCGCCTGAGGCCAGCCAGCGCCGCCGGGACCGGGAGCCGGGCCTGCCCGGTCTCAGGCGGCCACCGTTTGCGAACCCAGGCTGGCCTGGCGCAGCGACATCAGCTTGTCGATGTCGAGCACGATCAGCTTGCGGCCATGCGCCTCCCCCAGGCCAATCAGATAATCGACCTCTTCGCCCACATCGGGCAAGGGGGCGATCTGGCCGCTACCCATTTCCACGATATCGGTCACGCCATCCGTGACCATGCCCACGATGCAGCTGGAGAGCTTGAGGATCACCACGTCAATCTCGTTCTCGGAGGCGGGACGCGGGCCGAAGGCCACGCGCATGTCCACGATGGGCATGATGACGCCGCGCGAGAGCGCCACGCCTTTCACGATTTCCCCGTCGGCGGCAAAGCGTTCCAGGGTTTTGAAGGGGCGCAGTTCGCGCACCTTGCGGTAGTCGATGGCATATTCCAGGCCGCCGAGGCGGAAGGTCAGATACTGCCGCGGCCCGGCGTCGGGCGGCGGCGGGGCCAGGCCCGGCTGCCCCAAAACTGGCGTGTTTGACGATTGCATCATGCATCCTTTCACCATTGGGTTTGAGCGGCGCTAACAAAGCTGCGTGGAATTCATGCTACTCCTTGCGCAGGCCGGTGGAGTTGCGGCAGCGCAAGCCAAGCCGCCTGCGCTACAATTGCACGACAGTTTGCGGTCCAGGGAGGGCTTCCATGTACCAGTGGCTCAGACGTCTGCTATCCGGTTCGGCCGCGGCCAGCGCAGCCGCCGCATCTCCCGCTGCCCCCGCGCATGCGACTGCGCCCGCCGCGTCGCATCCGCCGGCCGCGGCGCCGCCGGCCGCCGACATCGCGCCGCCACCGCCCTCCCCTATCGCCGCCGTGCTGGAAACCGGTGTGCCCTCCTTCGACCAAAAAGACGCCGTCAACAGCGCCTATTGCCGCTGGCTGTTCGCCGCCTATGGCAAGGATGAACTGGACACCAACCAGGCCGAGGAACGCGTGCTGGCCACCCTGTTCAAGATGTCGCGCCAGCACAGCGCCGCCGACATGATGCGGCGTATGCCGGGGCTGATCCCGCAAGTGCTGCAAAGCCTGCGCAGCGAGCAGTTCGCCGGGGCCGAAATCGCGAAAAAGATCTCCAGCGACGTGGTCCTGGTGGCGGCCGTGATCCGCCTCGCCAACCACGCCATCCACCACTCGGGACAAGGCATCAGCAGCGTGGAACACGCCATCATGGTGATCGGCCAGGAAGGCTTGCGCCAGCTGATCACCACGGTCGCCTTCCGTCCCATCATCAACCTGAATTCCGGCTACTACACCAAGCTGCTGGCGCCGCGCATCTGGGAACAGTCGGAACGCTGCGCCGTGGCCGCGCGCATGCTGGCGCCGCCGGAAGGCATCGAACCTTTCGACGCCTTCCTCACCGGCCTGGTGCAGAACGCCGGCCTGCTGGCCACCCTGCGCGTGATGGACCAGATCGGCGGCGAGAGCCGCGCCCTGGGCAGCGCCCTGTTCTGCGCCCGCCTGCAGGGCGCCACGCGCCAGATCGCAGCGGGCGTGGCGCAGGAATGGCATTTCCCGCCCAGCGTGGCCGAAGCGATCCTGGAACAGGAGCTGATGCGCCGCGGTTCGGCCATCTCGCCGCTGGGCCGGGTGCTGGCGCGCGCCGATTACCTGAGCAAGGCCCGCATCATGGCCGAACAAGGCCAGATCGCCGAGGACGATCCCAGCCTGTTCGACGGCCTGCCGCCCGAGGCGCAGCGCTGCTACGCCAGCCTGCACGCCATTCCCGAAGCCGATACCTGAGGAAAACCACTGATGGAGATACAACCGCCGCTGGCCGGCATCCGCGTACTGGACCTGACCCGCCTCCTGCCTGGGCCGATGGCGACGCGCCATCTGGCCGAAATGGGGGCGGAGGTCATCAAGATCGAAGATCCCGGCCCCGGCGACTATGCGCGCAGCATGGGGGCCGCACGGTGCGAGGTGTCGCAATTTTTCGTCGCCCTCAACCACGACAAGACCTTTCTGCGCCTGGACCTGAAGGATGCGGCCCAGCGCCAGCAACTGCTCGCGCTGGTGCAGACGGCCGACGTGCTGGTGGAAAGCTTCCGCCCTGGCGTGATGGACCGGCTGGGGCTGGGCTGGGAGACACTCAAGCAGCGCAATCCGCGCCTGGTGATGTGCGCCATCTCGGGCTACGGCGCCGACGGCCCGTATGCGGCGCTGGCCGGCCACGACATCAACTACATCGGCTATGCCGGCATGCTGGAACAGAATGTGGGAGCGGACGGCACTCCTGCCCTGCCCAATCTGCAGGTGGGCGACCTGCTGGGCGGCGCGCAGACGGCGCTGCAGGGGATCCTGGCGGCCCTGGTGGCGGTGAAGATGGGCGGGCCGGGACGCTTTATCGACGTCTCCATGACGGACGCGGTCTTCGCCCACAACCTCATGCCGCTGGTCGCCCTCAACAATGGTGCCGACGCCGTGCCGGGACGCGAACTGCTGACCGGCGGCGTCCCCTGCTACAACGTCTACCGCACGCGCGACGGCCGCTTCATGGCGGTGGGCGCGCTGGAACTCAAGTTCTGGCAAGCCTGCTGCGCCGTGCTGCAACGGCCCGACCTTGCCGCGCGCCACTGGCAGCTGGGCCAGCAGCCCGGCGGCGCGGATGCCCTGGCTGTGAAAGCGGAGCTGGACACCATCTTCGCCGGCCGCAGCATGGCGCAATGGTGCGAGGTGTTCAGCGCCAGCGACTGCTGCGTCACGCCGGTGCTGCGTGCCAGCGAGGCCGTGCAGCACCCGCTGTTCCAGGCGCGCGGCATGGTGCGCCAGCGCGAACACCCGAGCGAAGGCCGCTATCTGGCAGCAGCCAGCCCGCTCAAGTTCCGCGTCTGAGCGGGCCGCCCGCCCGCTTCAAGGCAGGTCAAAACGGCTGATGATCCTGCGGCTGTAGGCCGGGTCGGCCACGATCTGCGCCTCGCTGAAAGGCAGCTTGATCCACTCCTTGCGGATAAAGCGCTCGGTCTGGTCCAAGTGGTGGGGGGAAGCCGGGTTGGCCGATTGCGAGTACGACAGCAGCGCATTGGCCACCGGACCGTTGTCGTCGAAGCCCACCACCTGCAGATAGCTGGTGCCGCCGGTCACGTTCAGCGCGCCCTCCGCCGGCGGATCGGTATCGATGGTGTTGAGCGCGCCCATCGCATCGGAAGCGCCGGGAATGCCGAGGCGGCGTCCGGCGCTGCTATACAGCTGCACCGCGCCCAGCTTCGCGTCCGCATCGATGCCGGCCGCCTTGGCCCCGGCCGCGGCCGCGCCCAGCGCAGCGGCCAGCTTGGCGCCCACCACCGGATCGGCGTAGGCCAGGCCGCGCGGCGTCGCCACCGGATCGGCCGGATCGAAAGGCACGGCCCAGAGTCCGTCACGTTCGGCCGTCAGCCCTTCCCACACACCGCGCAGATAGACATAACCCATATTGCTGTTCAGGCCAGCCACGCCGTCCCAGCTGCCGATGCGTTCGCACGCTGCCTGCTCATCCGGCTGCCAGCTGCGGCTGGCGCAGAAGCGGCGCATATCGTCCTGCACCACGCTGGCGATGAAGGCCTTGTCGCTCAGCGCCATGTCCTGCAGGTCGGCACTGCCCAAGGCTTGGCGATGCGTCCGCACTTCGCTCAGGAGCTGGCGCGTGCGCGGCCCCTGCGGCAAGTACTCGCGGCTGACCAATGGTGCAAAGCCGGTCAGCGGCGTGGCCAGGTTGGTCAGCCAGGCGCTGTCGTTGGCGTTCTGCACATAGTCGCGGTTTTGCAGCACCGGCAGATTGCGTCCAGCCACGATGCCCGGCTGCGGCGCGCCCGCATCGTTGGCCCAGCCGCAGCTTTGGCGGCTGCCGTCCAGCGTGACGGTGTTGAGCGTGTACAGCACCGGCGCCTGCTCCACTTCGCAGGCGGCCAGATCCCTCACATTGGCGGTCGGCGAAATATTCAGGTACAGCGTGCGGCCATCCTTGTCCGCCGCGACGGTGTTATTCCATGGGTTGCCCACGATGCGCTGGTTGACCTGCTTCACCTCTTCCAGCGAGCGCGCCTTGCCCATCGCATACCATTGCTCGATGGCGCGGTGGTTGGATGCGTTGGCGTCGCGGATGGCGTAGGCGCGCGTGCTGCTCCACTCCATGCCCAGGTCCGGGTAGCGCAGCACCGGGCCATACTGGGTCGAATACAGGGTGCGCGTCTGTTTTTCCAGGCGGCCATCGGCGCCGCGCACTTCCACGCTGATCTCGCGTCGGCTCATGGGGACGGAGCGGCCGTCGACCAGGTAGCGGGTCGGGTCTTTGCTGTCCAATTCCAGCGCGTACAAGGTGGCGTGGGCCGAGGTGTTGACCGTGTGGCTCCAGGCGAAGTTGCGGGTGAAGCCGATGCCCACCACCGGCATGCCGGGCAGGGTCACACCCATCACATCGAGTTTGCCGGGAATGGTCAGGTGCGCCTGGTAGAAGCGCAACTGGTTGATCCAGGGCAGATGCGGCTGGCCCAGCACGATGCCGCGGCCATTGGCGGAACGGTCGCCGCCTACCGCCAGCGCATTGCTGGCGGCCAGGCGCTGCTTGGGCGCGGCCACAGCAGGGCGTGCACCCTGCTCCGGCGGCTGGGCACTGGAAATGGCCGGCACAAACATGGCCGAGGTGGTGAACAGGGCAATACGGCGCGCCATGCGGATCAGGTCATACTCATTGATCTTGCGCACCCAGGGCGCGCCGCGGCAAGCCTCGGGCAGATGGGCGCTGCCGGTCTGATCCAGATAGCTGTTGAAACCTGCCGCATAACCATGCAGCAGGTCGCGCACTTCAGGCGTCTGCGCATTCCATGCCGCCTTCACGTTGGTCTCGTCGTTCACGCTGCGGAAGAAGAAGTCCGATTCCAGGTTGGGCGCGGCGGTCCAGTGCGGATAACTTGGCTGGGACGGATCGAAGTAGCGCGAGCGCTGGCCGGACACCGTCAGGATCTCGTCGGCGATCAGGCAGAAATTATCCTCGGCATAGGCATAGCCCAGGCCAAAGCCCAGACTGGCCTCGTTGAGGGCCTTGATATGCGGGATGCCGAAGGAGGTGCGCCGGATTTCGGCGATGAAGATGGACTTGGAAGGCTGGTAGGACTCTTCCGCCTTCGCGCTTTCGTCCTGCGCCGGCGCGGGCAGCGCCAGGAACAAAAGGGAAAGCAAAGCGCCGCTGCGCCACAACTGCCGTTGCTGCATGAGGAGGCTCCTTGTCAATTTATACATGGGCCATTGTGCCACGCAAATTTGCCCGGCAAACGAGGAAAGATGTAAATTCTTTATTATTGCTGCCGCATGCAACGCCGGCGGCAGCCAACCTCCTTCCTTACTGTTTTATAGTCTTGCTGCGGTAGGCCGGATCGGCCTGGATCGCCGCCTCGCTGAAGGGCAAGGCGATCCACTGCTTGCGCGAGAAGCGTTCGGTCTGGTCGCTGTGATGCGGCGACGAGGAATCGGACGACTGCGAATAAGCCAGCAGGGTTTGCGCCACCGGCCCTTGCGCGTCGAAACCGACGACCTGCAAGTAGGTGGTGCCGGCACTGACTTCAAAAACGCCATGCGCGGGGCCATCGGTTTCGATCGCGTTCAATACCCCCATCTGATCGGCGCCGCCATGGATGCCGATGCGCCGGCCGCCCGCCGTCGCCACCTGCACCTCGCCCAGCTTCGCGGCCAGCGGTACGCCGGTGGCATTCAGGTTGACAATCACATCGTCCAGCGACAGCGCCAGCGCTTCGGCCAGGGCCGGATCGCGGTAGCGCAAGCCGCGCGGCGTGTGCACCGGATCGGCAACATTGAAAGGCACAGCCCAGAAGGCGGCGTCGCTCTCCAGCCGGGACATGGCCCTGGCCCACATGCCGCGCAGATAGACATAACCCATATTGCTGTCCAAATCGGCACGGCCGTCCCAACTGGTCATGGCACCGCAGGCGCGGCCCGCGTCTGGTTGCCAGCTGCGGCTGGCGCAGTACATTTTCAGATCGTCCTGGATCGCCTGCATCAGATAGACCTTGTTGTTCAACGCCATATCCTGCAGATCGGCCATGCCCAGCTTTTTCGGGCGCGACTGGATTTCCGTCAGCAGCTGCCGGGTGCGCAAACCCTGCGCGTTATCCTGCTTGCTGACCAGCGGCGAAAAGCCGGTCAACGGCGTGGCCAGATTGGCCAGCCAGGCGCTGTCATTGGCGTTCTGCACATAGTCGCGGTTTTCCAGTACCGGCAGCCTGCTGCCGGCCATGATGCCGGCCTGCGGCGCGCCCGCATCGTCGACCCAGTTGCAGGCCTTGCGGCTGCCGTCCAGCGTGAAGGCGTTCTGCCCATCGAGGTAGGCCGATTGCGGCAGCTGGCACTGCGCCAGATTGGGCAGGTTGGCAACCGGCGAGACGTTCATATACAGGGTGCGGCCCTCCTTGTCCGCCGCCAGCGTGTTATTCCAGGGATTGCCGACGATGCGCTGGTTGAGCTGCTTCAGCTCTTCCAGCGACGAGGCCTTGTTCATCGCATACCATTGCTCGACCATGCGGTGGTTGTCGGCATTCGCATCGCGCAGGGCGAAGGCGCGGCTGGCGGTCCAGTTCAGCTCCAGCTGCGGCATCTGCACCAGCGGCCCATATTCGGTCGTGTACAGGGTGCGCGCCTGCTTCACCAACTGCCCCTCGCCGTTCCGCACCTCGATGCTGATCTCACGCCGGCCCATGGCGATGGATTGACCGTCGACCATGTAGCGCGTCGGGTCTTTGCTGTCGAGCTGCAGGGCGTAGAAGGTGGAATGGGCCGAGGTATCGGTGGTATGGGTCCAGGCGAAATTCTGCGTGAAACCGATGCCGATCACGGGCACACCGGGCAAGCTGGCGCCCATCACATCGAGCTTGCCCGGGATGGTCAGATGCATCTCATAAAAGCGCATATTGTTCAGCCACCCCAGGTGGGGCTGGCCCAGCACGATGCCGCGCCCATTCTCCGAGCGTTCGCTGCCCACCGCCAGCCCGTTGCTGCCCGTGTGGCGCGATCCGGCGCCCGGCACGGCGCCGGCCACCGGCGCGGCCTGCATGCTGCCCGGTGGCTGCGCCGCCCCGATGCCGCCGGCAAAGCTCACCGAACCGTTAGTCATGGCCGTGCGCCGCATCAGGCGCACCAGGTCCTGTTCCTTGATCTTGCGCAGCCAGGGCTGCTGGCGGCAGGCGGCGTTCACCGTGCCCGACTGCGGCTGGTCGAGCCAGGCGTTGAAACCGGCCACATAGCCACGCAGCAGCTCCCGCACCTCGGTGCTTTGCGCGTTCAGCGCCGCGTTCACGGCGGCCTCGCTATTCACGGCGCGGTAAAAGAAATCCGAGTCCAGATTGCTCGGCGCACCCTCCATCGGGAAGCTTTGTTCCACCGGAAGGAAGTATTTGGAGCGCTCGCCGCTGACGGTCAGAATCTCTTCCGCCAGCAGGCAGGCGTTGTCCTCGGCGTAGGCATAGCCGATGCCATAGCCCAGCCCCGCTTCGTCATTGGCCTTGATGTGCGGGATGCCGAAAGAAGTGCGGCGGATTTCGGCGGACAGTTGCGTCCCCGGCGGCTTGGAAGGTTCGCCGGATTTCCTGCCGCCGCAGGCGCTCAGCGCCAGCGCCGCCGTGGCGCAGATGAGGGATAGCGTGGCGCCGCGGCGCCAGCCCGGTAATTGCTGCATGGTGTTTGCTCCTGTGTGAAAACGAGAAGCGATTGTGCGTTTGCACGCGTGAAGGCCAAACTAAGGAGAAATGAAGGAGCGATGAAGACGGCCCGTCGGCCTCAGACCGCGCTGCTGGCGCTCCAGTCGATGCTGCCGCGCGCACCCGAGAAGATGGGCTGGCTGCCGCTGGCCGCGCGCAGGCGCGCCTTGATGTCTTTCGGCGCATGGTCGTAGGCCGGACCCAGATCGGGATTGAAGATCATGGGGCGCAGCAGCGTATCGCCCAGCACCGCGCGCACCGTGCAGCGCGCCGCGCCGATCACGCTGAGCTTCTGGTGCAGCACGGCCTCGGCCTGGTCTTCCATCTGCTTTTGCCGCACCTGGGCTTCTTTCACGGCCAGCGAAATCTGCCCCACCTGCTTCAGCGCCGGCCCAAGCTGCTCGGCCATTTTCTGGAACAAGCCAAGCTGCTCGTGAGTCAGCACCACTTCCTGCTTGCGCACCCGGGTCGCCAGGGTCAGGTAATTGCGCATATCCTGGCGGCCGGTCAGCGCATCCAGTTCGGACTGGCGCTGGCTTGCCGCCGCCGCGTGGCGCGCCGCCTTGTCCTTGTATTCGGCGATGCTGCGGTCGTATTTGCCGGTATCGGGCAGCAGCACGTACAGCTGCATCTCGGCCTGCTTGCGCGGGCCGGCGCCATCGATGTCGATCTTGCGCGCAGCGATCGTGCAGCCCTCGGCCTTGTGCACCATCACCTCGTCGGCCATGATCTCGCAGTTCAGCGCCTCGCCCACCACCACCTTGCTGCCGGAGATGACGCAGTTCTCGGCGCGGCCCAGCACCACCTCGCCCTTCTTCGTCTGCAGCACCGCGCCAGAGGCCATGCCCTTGACCTTGATGTTACCGTCCGCATTCATGGCCGTGCCGCCGATCAGGTTGCGCAGCAGGCTGATATTGCCGCCGCGCGAATTGATCTTGCCATACACGTCCTGGTGGATGGTGATGCTGTAGCCATCCACCACGCGCTGCTCCTGCACCTCGCCGAACTCCTCGTATTCGCCGGTGAGCTGCAGATTGCCGGTGGTGCGCACGCTGACGCCTTCGCGGCTGACGATCTTGGGGCCGATGGAGAGACGCTTGCTGCCACCATCGACGCTGACGAAGCCTTCCACCGCCGACACCAGGTAGTCCTCGCCGTTGATATGCTCGATCACTGTGCCCTCGCCCGCCACGCCGGTCAGTTCCAGGTCGCGCGGCTCGGGCGGTTCAATCACGATGCCGGACAGCTCGTAGCCGCGCGCGCCGGCCTGCTTGGGCACCTTGCGCAGCAGCTTGACGTTGGCCTTCACCTGCGGGAAGCGGTTCTGGAAGGTGTGCAGGTCGACGCGGCCATTGGCCAGCTCGCGCGGCGCGTTCGAGCGGTGCAGCTGCTGCGACACCTCGGCGATGGCGGCGTCGCGTCCCGGCGCCGCGTTCAGACGGCGCGCCGCCACCAGGCGTACCGCCTTGCCATGGGCGATGGCCGCTTTCACGGCCGGCGCGTCGATACCGAAACGTATGCCCTTGATCCACATATCGGCCACGAACTCGTCGAAGTTCAAGGCCTGCTGCTGCGGCGGCTGGCCGGGCAGGTCGAGGAAGACCGGCTCGAAATAGTATTCAGCCTCGCCATTGCTGATGCGGACCGATTTGTAGAAGCCGCGGCGGGCGGGATTGAAGGGAACGATATCGTCGGCGAAACGGATCAGGGGCTGGCCCTGGATACCCTCGGGCAGTTCCGGCCCGGCCTCGTACAGGGCGCGCAGAAAGACGCCGTAATCGAGGCCGCTGAAGTAGGCGCTGGACAGGAAGACCTGGTTGGCGGCCGCCTGGCAGGCCACTGTACCGGCATCGGCCTTGAAGTAGACGCCATCCTCGCGCTTGACGATCGACGACGGCAGCTCGCCCTCTCCACTAGCTTGCCCCGCAGGAGCGACGTCTGACATGAATCCCCCAATGAACGCCTAACGGGACTGCATTTGTCACGCCAGCAACATTTATTTCTTTATTATATCGGGGAAGCGTACCACGAACCGGGGCTAAACACACCCCTGTTCGCGCGTTTCGCCGCCGCCGGTTGCAAATATGAGAAAGTTGCGCAAACAAAAAGGGCCGCAAGCGGCCCGGTTGCGGTCTGCGGCGCCGCGCTAGCGGCGCGGCGGAATCGCGTACAACTCCTGTCCCGTTTCCGTGATCTGGCGGCGCAGGTCGCGCTTCTCGTCGGCCGTCATGCGGCCCACGCGGCGGCTCATCTCCGCATTGTTCACATTTTCCTGCATGGCGCGGCGCTGCTCCTCCGCGCGCTGTTCGTAGTCGCCCCAGCGGCGGTCGCGCGCCTCGCGGCTTTCGCGCGGCGCCGGCCGGTTTTCTTCGCGGCGCGGCTGGTTGCTGGGCGGATCATTGGGGCCGTTGGCCCAGGCCGCGACGGCGGTCAGGGAGCAAGCCAGCGCCAGCGCAGCGGCAGGCAGGTGCCGGCGCAACTGCGCTTCTCCCGTCCTTTTGCTTGTTGCTGCTGGCTTGTTCATCGTGATCCTCTTCCGTCTTGCAAGGTAAACCTATAAGCTGTACTGACTATGGGCCAAGTGTATGCCCCTTTCATCACGCGGGTAAGAGCGTTTGGGTAAAGTTTGTAACACTTTGTAATGGGTCTGCCAAGTATTGTTTCCGGCGACCATTATGACGTTACCATAGCAACATGAATCTGACAATTCCGACAGCATTATGACTACGACCTCCACCGAATCGAGCAACAGTTCTGGCAGTAACCAGGGCCACCAAGCCAAGATCATGGTAGTGGACGACGACGTCCGTCTGCGCGACCTGCTGCGCCGCTATCTGACCGAACAGGGCTTCAATGTCTTCACGGCGGAAAACGCCACGGCCATGAACAAGCTGTGGCTGCGCGAGCGTTACGACCTGCTGGTGCTGGACCTGATGCTGCCCGGCGAAGACGGCCTGTCGATCTGCCGCCGCCTGCGCGGCGCGGGCGACCAGACGCCGATCATCATGCTGACCGCCAAGGGCGAGGATGTGGACCGCATCGTCGGCCTGGAAATGGGCGCCGACGATTACCTGCCCAAGCCTTTCAACCCGCGCGAGCTGGTGGCCCGCATCGGCGCCGTGCTGCGCCGCAAGGCGCCGGACGAGATTCCGGGCGCGCCATCGGAAACCCCGCAGACCTTCGAATTCGGCCAGTTCGTGCTGGACCTGGGCACGCGCACGCTGAAGAAAAACGGCGAAACCGTGCCGCTGACCACCGGCGAATTCTCGGTGCTGAAGGTGTTCGCGCGCCATGCGCGCCAGCCGCTGTCGCGCGAGAAGCTGATGGAACTGGCGCGCGGCCGCGAATACGAGGTGTTCGACCGCAGCCTGGACGTGCAGATTTCCCGCCTGCGCAAACTGATCGAACCGGATCCATCGAGCCCGCTGTACATCCAGACGGTATGGGGACTGGGCTATGTCTTCATCCCGGAGGGACAGCCGCGCTAAGGTGCCCGGCAGCACCGCATGAAGAAGCGCCTGTTTAAACTCCCCCGCCTGGCCTGGCTGAAAAGCGGTCTCTTTTGGCGCACCTTCCTGCTGCTCGGCGTGCTCACCACGCTGAGCATGTCGGCCTGGGTGGGCATGATCAGCATCGTCCAGCGCGAACCGCAAGTCCAGCAGATTTCGGCCCAGGTGATCTCCGTGGTCACCATCACCCGCGCCGCCCTCACCCACTCCGCCGTCGGCCTGCGCAGCGAACTGCTGTTCGAGCTGGTCTCGAACGAGGGCATCCGCGTCTTCCCGATGGAGGAGGACGACGAGGTCGACCCGCCGCCCGACAATGCCCTGATGCCCGATATCGAAGCCCTGGTGAAAGCCAAGCTGGGGGCCGATACGCGCTTTTCCTCCAGCGTCAACGGCGTGTCCGGCTTCTGGGTCAGCTTCAAGATCGACGACGACGCCTACTGGCTGATGCTGGAGCGCGAGCGTATCCGCGGCCTGACCGGCATCCAGTGGCTGGGCTGGGCCGGCGTGGTGTCGATCGTCTCGCTGCTGGGCGCGGCCCTGATTTCCAGCCTGATCAACCTGCCGCTGGCGCGCCTGACGGCGGCCACGCGCGAATTCGCCCAGGGCAACCGTCCGCCGCCGCTGCCGGAAAAAGGCCCGCGCGAAATCCGCGAGGCGAACCGCAGCTTCAACCAGATGGTGGACGACCTGCAGCAGGTCGAATCCGACCGCGCCGTGATCCTGGCCGGCATCTCGCACGATCTGCGCACGCCGCTGGCGCGCATGCAGCTGGAAGTGGAGATGGCCAATCTCTCGCTTGAATCGCGCGACGGCATCCAGTCCGACATCGCCCAGATGGACGCCATCATCGGCCAGTTCCTCGACTACGCCAAGCCGACCGAAGCCGCCACCTTCATCAATGTGGACGTGAGAACCCTGCTGGAGGAATGCGCGCATGAGGTATCCCGTCTGGCCGACGTGCAGGTCAGCACCGAGCTGGCCGAACGCGCCCACGTGCTGGGCAACGCCACCGACCTGAAACGCGTAATCGGCAATCTGATCGAGAACGCGCGCCGCTACGGCAAGACGCCGGGCAAGGACGTGGCCGAGATCGAGCTGAAATGCAGCGTCAAAGGCATGCACACGGCGCGCCGCGTCACCATCGAGGTGAGCGACCACGGCGTGGGCGTGCCCGAAGAGCAGATCGCCCAGTTGCTCAAACCCTTCACCCGCCTCGACGCGGCGCGCGGCCAGGCCAATGGCGCCGGCCTGGGGCTGGCCATTGTCGAGCGCGTGCTGCTCAAGCATGGCGCGGAATTCAAGGTGCGCAACCGCCCCGGCGGCGGCCTGGCGATCCAGATCGTGATGCGCGCCATCGCCTGATGAGTCATATCTTTCGGCAAAGCCGGCAAAAATAATTTAAAATTTTTGAATTATTTTTGCCGGGCTTGTCGATTTCCGCCGGCGCGGACCGTCGTGGGAATATGGAAGCGCAGCCTGCGCTCTCCGCCAACCCTTGATAGGAGACCTCATCATGAGCAAAGTAAACGCCATCCCCGCAGACATGCACTCCCTGACCCCGCACCTGGTCTGCGCGGGCGCGGCCCAGGCCATCGACTTCTACAAGAAGGCTTTTGGCGCCGTCGAAGGCGCGCGCATGCCCGGCCCGGACGGCAAGATCATGCACGCCCTGCTGCGCATCGGCGATTCCGCCCTGATGCTGATGGATGAGGCGCCGGCCTGGGGCTCGCTCGGCCCCATCGCCCTGAAAGGCTCGCCCGTCACCATCCACCTGTATGTGGAAGACGCCGACGCCACCTTTGCGCGCGCGCTGGAAGCCGGCGCCACCACCAAGATGCCCGTCACCGAAATGTTCTGGGGCGACCGCTACGGCGTGCTGACCGACCCCTTCGGCCACTCCTGGTCGATCGCCACCCATGTGCGCGATCTGACGCCCGAAGAGATCGCGGCAGCGGCGGCCGATGCGGCCAAACACGGCGGCTGCGGCGAAGCGGGCCAGAACTAATTCCAATAAGCAGAGGAGATTGCCATGCGTTTCATGATTATCGTCAAAGCCAATGCCCGCTCCGAAGCCGGCGAGATGCCGTCGGAGGAGGCTCTGACCCAGATGGGCCGCTTCAATGAAGAGCTGGTGGGCGCCGGCGTGCTGCTGGCCGGCGAAGGCCTGCACCCCAGCTCGCGCGGCGCGCGCATCCGCTACCAGGGCAAGGAGCGCGTGGTGGTGGACGGCCCCTTCTCCGAAACCAAGGAGCTGGTGGCCGGCTTCTGGCTGATCCAGGTCAAATCGCTGGACGAGGCAGTCGAATGGATGAAGCGCGCGCCGATGGACGACGGTTCGGAAGTGGAAATCCGCCGCGTCTTCGAGATGGAGGATTTCGGCGCCGCCATGACGCCCGAGCTGCGCGAACAGGAAGACCGCCTGCGCGCCCAGGTCGAAAGCGCTGCCTGAGTATTTGCCGCAAACCGGCGCGCGCCCGCCGCGCGCCGGGCCGTATGCCAACCGATACAGGAGGATGCAATGCACTTTATGATTTTGCGCCGGGCCGACGCCAGCACCGAGCAGGCTTCGTTCCCGCCCCCCGGCCTGACCGCCGCCCTGCCCGACGGCAAATGGCTGCATTCCAGCGAACGTTCGGCGCGCATGAAGTACAACGGCAGCGACTGGGAAATCGAACAAGGCCCCTTCCCACATGCCCATGAAATGGTGGCCGGCTTCACCGTCATCGAAGCCGATGACCAGGCCGAGGCCATCGAATGGGCCAAACACTGGCCGACGGCCGACAACGAGGGCGAGTTCACGCTGGAAGTGCGCGAAACCGGCTGCAGCAGCGGCTGCCTGGGTTTCGAGGCCAATGTGCCGCCCCAGCTCACGCCGTATATGGTGCTGCTGAAGGCCAACGAGAAGCACGAGCGCGATGAGCGCGTCGACCCCGAGCACATCGCCCTGATGATGCGGCGTAACGAGGAAGGCGTGCGGGCCGGCGTCATCCTGGCCGGCGAAGGCTTGAAGCCGGCGCAGCAAGGCGCGCGCGTGAAGTTCAGCAGCGGCCGCCATACCGTGATCGACGGCCCCTTCACCGAGATCAAGGAACTGATCGCGGGCTACTGGGTGATCCAGACGGCGACCCGCGAAGAAGCCTATGAATGGGTGCGCAACTACCCCTTCCCCAACGGCCCCGATATCCAGATTGAGCTGCGCGAGGTGGTGCGCCAGTGACGACGCACCAGGCCATCCACCAGCGGCTCGATGCGGTCTGGCGCATCGAGTCGGCCAGGATCATCGCCGTGCTGACGCGCATGCTGCGCGACGTCGGCCTGGCCGAGGAGATGGCCCAGGACGCACTGGTCAGCGCGCTGGAAATCTGGCCCGAAAAAGGCATGCCGGAGAATGCGGCGGCCTGGCTCATGACGGTGGCCAAAAACCGCGCCCTCGACCATCTGCGCCACCACAAGCTGGCCCGGGACAAGGAAGCCGAGCTGACTTACGAGATCGAGGGCTTGCTGCAGGACGCCGCCCCCGATCTGGAAAAGACGCTGGACGACAATATCGGCGACGACCTGCTGCGCCTGGTCTTCATTTCCTGCCATCCGGTGCTGCCGACCGAAGGCCGGGTGGCGCTCACGCTGCGCCTGCTGGGCGGCCTGTCCACCGAGGAAATCGCGCGCGCCTTCCTGGTGGCCGAGCCGACCATCGCCCAGCGCATCGTGCGCGCCAAACGCACCCTGGCCGACAAGCGCGTGCCGTATGAAGTGCCGCGCGGCGCGGAGCTGGAGGAACGCCTGTCCTCCGTGCTGCAAGTGATTTACCTGATCTTCAACGAAGGCTATTCGGCCAGCGCGGGCGCCGACTGGATGCGTCCCGCCCTGTGCGAGGAAGCGCTGCGCCTGGCGCGCATCCTGGCCGGGCTGGCGCCGCAGGAACCGGAAGTGCATGGCCTGGCGGCCCTGCTGGAAATCCAGTCCTCGCGCCTGCGGGCGCGCTGCGACGCGCGCGGCCGCCCGGTGCTGCTGCTGGAACAGGACCGTTCACGCTGGGACCAGCTCCTGATAGGACGCGGCCTGGCCGCGCTGGAACGCGCCGCCCGCCTGCAACGTCCGGCCGGCCCCTATGTGCTGCAGGCGGAAATCGCCGCCTGCCACGCGCGGGCGCGCAAGGCCGAGGACACGGAATGGCTGCGCATCGCCGCCCTGTACCACACCTTGTCCGAACTGGCCTCCTCGCCGGTGGTGGAATTGAACCGGGCGGTGGCCGTATCCATGGCGTTCGGCCCGGCCGAAGGCCTGGCCGTGGCCGACACCCTGCTCGACGAACCGCTGCTGCGCAACTACCACCTGCTGCCCAGCGTGCGCGGCGACCTGCTGTTCAAACTGGGCAGGCTGGACGAAGCACGCGCCGAATTCGAGCGCGCCGCCGGCATGACGCAGAACGAGCGCGAACGCGACCTGCTGCTGACGCGCGCCGCCACCTGCCACCGCCGCCTGCCGCCTACGCCGCCAGGGTCGGCGGCTCCAGCAGCTTAGTCAGCAGCAGCTCGGTCGAACCGTAGCCGTAGAGGGAGTCGCTTTCCAGGCCCTCGGTTTCATACGGTACCGACACTTCCTTCTCCGGCCGGGCCGGATCGTCGGCATAGGTGGCGCGCCAGGCCCGTTTCAAGGCGTCGGCGCGGCGGATGAAGACCGGCACCGGCCAGTCGGCACGCTGCCACTCCTCGGCATCGCCGATCACGGGCCAGCGGCCGTTGGCCAGGGCCACGTCGCCGGTGCGGATGGCTTTCAGCGCATCCTGGGCCGTGAGGCTGGCCACCTCCTCCAGCGCGGGAACATCCTCCCGCTTCGGACCGAACAAGTAGGCCAGCATGATTTTCCCTTGCGGCGACAAGCGGGCTACCAATCCCGTGGCATAACCGCCATGCCTGAGCGGCACGGCAAACCAGCTTCCTTCGCGGTAGGGCTTCAATCTCATTCACATCCTTTCAGTACAGCAGCGGCCTTACTCATAATGGTATTGCGCCGCAATCGGACCCGCCTTGAACAGCGCATCCTTCATTTCCTTATCCAGTTTCGGATCGCGCCGGCGCACCCACTCCAGCAGCATGGCGACATGCTTGCGGGTGGCATCGCGCTGGCTGGCCATGACCAGCTTCAGCTCCGGATCGGTGCAAGCCTCGATGCGCTGGTTAAGCAGGTCCAGCTGCTCCAGCTTTTCGGCGAGGGAGCGCAAAGCGCGGTGCATATCGATCACTTGCGCGTTCAGATAGTCGCGTTCCTCAATCAGTTCTTCCTGTGCCATGGCGGACTCCTTATCAATACAGGCATTGTCGGCGTACGGCGCAGATTTCTCAAGTCTAGCCGCTGAAAAGGATGGACGTCGCACGAAATGCGGCGCGATCGGGGATAATGTCCGCAGTTTCAATGAAAAGAGTTGTCAATTGCAGAATTTCGAATTCCACAACCCCACCCGCATCCTCTTCGGCCAGGGCCAGATCGCCGCCCTCGCCAAGCAGGTGCCGGCAGGCGCCAAAGTGCTGATGCTCTACGGTGGCGGCAGCATCAAGAGCAATGGCGTGTATGAGGAGGTCAAGGCCGCGCTGTCCGGCCACACCGTGCTCGAATTCGGCGGCATCGAACCGAATCCGCATTACGAAACCCTGATGCAGGCCGTGGAGCTGGCGCGGCGCGAACAGGCCGGCTTCCTGCTGGCCGTAGGCGGCGGCTCCGTCATCGACGGCACCAAATTCATCGCCGCGGCGGCCCTGTATCAAGGCGACGCCTGGGACATCCTCAGCAAAGGCGGCAAAGTGATCCAGGCCGCCCTGCCCTTCGGCAGCGTGCTGACCCTGCCCGCCACCGGTTCCGAGATGAACAGCGCCAGCGTCATCACCCGCCACGCCACGCAGGAAAAACGCGGCTTCATGAGCCGCCACGTCTATCCCGTGTTCTCCGTGCTCGACCCGGCCAAGACCCTGACCCTGCCCGCGCGCCAGGTCGGCAACGGCGTGGTCGACGCCTTCGTCCACGTCATGGAGCAGTACCTGACCTATCCGGCCCAGGCGCCGGTGCAGGACCGCTATGCCGAAGGCCTGCTGCTGACGCTGATCGAAGAAGGCCCGCAAGCCCTGGAGCGTCCCGGCGATCTCGCGGTGCGCGCCAATGTGATGTGGAGCGCCACCATGGCCCTGAACGGCTTGATCGGTGTCGGCGTGCCGCAGGACTGGTCCACCCATATGATCGGCCACGAGCTGACCGCCTTGTATGGCCTCGACCACGCCCAGACACTGGCCATCGTCCTGCCCGGCATCATGCAGGTCAAGCGCGAAGCCAAGCGCGCCAAGCTGCTGCAATACGCCGAGCGCGTATGGGGCTTGCGCGACGGCAGCGAAGACAGCCGCATCGACGCCGCGATTGACGCCACGCGCCGCTTCTTCGAACAAATGGGCGTCCCCTCGCGTTTGAGCGGCTACGGTCTGGATGCCGGCGCCATCGATGCCGTCGTGGCCGCCCTCGAAGCCGCCGGCTCCGTGCACTTGGGCGAACACCACGACATCGGCAGCGCCGCCACCCGCGCCGCCCTCACCCTCAGCCTTTGATCCTGCTCAGCAGATGTCCGGCCGTGGCGCCGCGGCGGCGACGTCCGGCGCCAGGGTTGGGCATTGGCGGATTTAGCGCAAACGGAGGGCTTGTGGTAAGCTTCGGGCTTCGCTAGGGGTCCTGGAACGCTGTTCCGGGTGAGAGATACCCTTCGTACCTGATCTGGATAATGCCAGCGAAGGAAAGCGCAAAGTTGTCGTCTCCCTCCTTTGAGTGCTCCTGCGTTGGCCGTCCGCCGACTACAAGAGCACAATATGCCTACTCCGAATTTTGCTGTTTCCGTCCTCGCGCTGGCTGTGGCGCAGGCTTTTTCTCCTTCCGCTTTCGCGCAGTCGCCATCGGGCGATGCGAAAATGACCGAGGTGGTGGTGAGCGCCAGCCGTAGCAGCGGCGAGCGCGCGGCCGTCGCCGGCTTCTCCGATACGCCACTGATGCAAACGCCGGCGTCCGTCAGCGTGCTGTCGCGCGAGCAGATGCAGGATCTGAATATCCGCTCGACCACCGATGCGGCCAAGTTCGACGCCAGCATCAGCGATTCGTATAACGCGGTCGGCTATGCGGAGCAGTTTTCGATCCGCGGCTTCAAGCTGAATAACGCGAACAGCTACCGCAAGGATGGCATGGCGATTTCCGGCGATACGCAAATCCCGCTGGAGAACAAGGAGCGTCTGGAAGTGCTCAAAGGCCTGGCCGGCCTGCAAGCCGGCGTGGCGGCGCCGGGCGGCATCATCAACTATGTGACCAAGCGTCCGACCAATGCGCCGCTGCGCTCCGTCACGCTGGAGGCCAGCGAGCGCGGCACGCTGTTCGGCTCCGTCGATCTGGGCGGACGTTTCGAAGACAAGCGCTTCGGCTACCGCGTCAACGCGGCGGCCGAGCGTCTGCGTTCGTATATCAAAGGTGCGGACGGCCATCGCAACTTCGTCTCCGGTGCCTTCGACTGGCAGATCACGCCGCAAGCGTTGCTGCAGATCGACGCCGATTACCAGAAAAAATCCCAGGTGACGGCGCCCGGCTTCCAGCTGATCGGCGGCACCGCCCTGCCAAATGTCGCCGCCGACAATATGCTGAACAATCAGCCCTGGAGCAAGCCGGTGGAAACGGAAAGCAGCAATATCGGCCTGCGCTTCCAGTACGAATTCAACCAGGACTGGAGCGCCACAATCAGCGCCAACCGCCACACGCTGAAGCGCGACGACTACACTGCCTTCCCGCTGGGCTGCTACCGCGAAGGCCTGGACAGCGGCTTCTGCGCCAACGGCGATTTCGACGTGTATGACTACGTCAGCCTGGGCGAAAAGAAAAAACCGCAGACCATGCAAGCCATGGTGCAGGGCAAATTCGCCAGCGGCACGCTGCGCCACGAGCTGACCGCCGGCTATTCCTACTTCAAGAACAGCGAATACTGGGGCGACTACATTTATGAAGGCGTCGGCACCAGCAATATCTACCGTCCGGTGGTTCTGCAACCGACGGGCCTGAGCAGCGGCCCGGTCTCGGAACGCCGCAACGACCAGCAGCGCTCCTTCTTCGCCCAGGACGTGATCGCCCTGAACGACACGCTGAAACTGCATACCGGCGCGCGCCATGTGCAGGTCAAGCGCCATGAAGCGAAAGCGAAATACGATATCGACCAAGGCTTCTGGCTGCCGAATGTGGCGCTGGTCTTCAGCCCGAATGCGGGCCTGGCCGTGTACGGCTCCTACGCCCAAGGCCTGGAACTGGGCAGCATCGCGCCCAAAGGCACGAGCAACGAGAAGCAGGCCCTCCCGCCCGGCAAATCCAAACAGCTTGAAGCTGGCGTGAAAGCCGATGTTGGCGGCCTGAATCTGGCGGCCTCCGTCTTCCAGATCACCAAAGGCCTGGAATTCACCGACTACACGCTGGGCACCGGCGGCACCTTCGTGCGCAGCGGCGAAGCGCGCCATCGCGGCGTGGAATTCTCGGCCCAAGGCAAGCTGACGCCGGATCTGCTGCTGGGAGCATCGGCCACCGCGCTGAACACCCACCAGGAAGGCACCGGCCAGCCGGGCATGGATGGCAAGCGCGTACCGAATGTCGCCAAGTTCAAATCCACCGTGTACGCCGAATACGCCGTGCCGCAAGCGGCGGGCCTGAAGCTGAACGCCAACTGGCAATACTCCGGCAACAAGGCCTTCGACGACCAGAACAAGGTCATGGTCCCCGCTTACCACCTGTTGAACCTGGGCGCTGCCTGGGCCACCAGCATTGCCGGCAGCAAGACCGTGCTGCGCGCCCAGATCAATAACGTCACCAACAAGTTCTACTGGCGCGACGTGACGCCGGAGCTGGGCGGCTACCTCTTCCCCGGCGCCGAGCGCACCTTCAAGCTGTCGGCCCAGTTCGACTTCTAAGCGGGCATGCGCACCGTGGGGTCCGGCCCCACGGTGCTACTGGCCGAGCAGCCGGGCGACTTGCTGCAGACGTTCGGCCAGGGGGCCCTGGATGCGGGTGTGGGGAATGGCGCGGCGCGCCAATTCTTCATTGAGATAGCCGTTGATCGTGCCGCTCAGGTCCTGGTTTTCGCGGTGCAGGCCATCAGGGATCCAGGGGATGTCGGCGGCGCACACCAGCGTGACGTCGTAAGGATGGGAGGCGGTCAGCGCTTCGAGCTCGGCGTCGATGCCGCCGAAGTAATGGCGGCTGTAGACCGATGTCATGAGCGGCGTGGTGTCGCAGAACAGGAAGCGGCCGCCTTGCGCGGCGGCGGCATCTTCGCGTGCGACCTGGGTGCGGGCGATGTGGATCTGGTCCGATTCGACCGGAACGCGCTGGAGCGTATCGACAAACTCGCGCAGGTATTCCGGGACCCACAAGGCGCCATATTTTTCGGCCAATGCGGCGGCCAGTGTCGTCTTGCCGGACGATGCGCTGCCCAGGATCGCCACACGAAACGGCTGCCTCATTTCAGCACCATGGCATCGCGGTCCGCCTCGGCCGCCGCCGCTTCGCCAGCCGCCGATTTCATCCAGGCGCGCAGGCCGATCGCGGCCATCACCACAAACATGCCGTACAGGACGGCCGTCAACATCAGGCCTTTGTGCACGTACAGCGCGACGTAGAGGATGTCGACCACGATCCAGACCACCCAATTTTCCAGCTTTTTGCGCGACAGCAGCACCTGGCCCACCAGGCTGCCGGCGGTGAGGAAGCCATCGGAGTTCGGGACGTCGGTATCGGTGTAGGTTTTGAGGAACCAGGCCAGCACGCCGAAGGCGAGCAGCCAGCTTGAAGCCGCCAGCCAGCGCTGGTGCGCATTCAGGGCCGTCACCGGCAATTGTTCGTGCGTGGCGTCGCCATGCAGCCATTGATACCAGCCCCAGACCGAAACGCTGATGAAGACCAGCTGCAGGCCCATATCGCCATACAGGCGAGAATTGAAGAACACCACGCCATAAGTGGCGGATGCGACGATCGCGAACAACCAGGCCCAGTGCTTCTGGTGGATATTCAGCCAGACCGTGGCGACCGACAGTACAAAGGAAATCAGCTCAAGCGGCGTGGTGGCAAAGCCAAACAGGGAAAGGGTTTCGTTCATGGCAGGGACTTGGCAGGACCGGGGATTATAGCGCAGCCTGCCTTGCCCGTCCGCGCATGGGCCGAAAAAACAAAACGGGGCGCGCGGCCCCGTTTTGCGATGCGAATCAAATCAGATCAGTGTTTTGGATACTTGATCGTCATTTCTTTCAGCAGGTTGTCGGCGTGGTCGACTTCCTTCATCACCCACAGCATATAGCGCGCATCCAGGTGGATGGCGCGGGTGATGCCGCGGTCGAAGTACCAGTCCTTGGTGATGGACTCGTAGGTGGAGTCGAAGTTCAGGCCAATCAGTTCGCCGTGCTTGTTCATCACGGCCGAACCGGAGTTGCCGCCGGTGGTGTCGGCGCTGGTCAGGAAGTTGACCGGCACGGTGCCCAGGACCGGATCCTTGAACTGGCCGTAGCGCTTGGCCTTGACGGCGTCGATCAGGTTTTGCGGCGCGATGAAGGGCTCCTTGCCGGTGTGCTTCTCGACGATGCCTTCCACCGTGGTGAACGGGCCTTTCGTCACGCCGTCACGCGGCGAGTAGGGCGACACGGTGCCGTAGGTCACGCGCAGGGTGGAGTTGGCATCCGGGTAGACCGGCTTGCCCTGGGATTTCTTCCACGCGATCACGGCGCCCATGTATTGCGGGATGATGCGTTCCAGGTTGCCGTCCACTTCCTTGCGGCGGTTTTCCAGCGATTCGTCGATGCCGTGCAGTTTCACGACCAGCTGCACGAAGGCGTCGCTGGAGCCGGTGAAGGCGGCGGCATCCTTGTCGAGCAGGGCCAGGCGCTGGGCGGTGTCGCCCAGTTTCGAGTTCTGGTACAGGGCCGGCACGGCGTCCACGGCCGGCAGCAGCGCGTCCAGGCCTTGCGGATGGGACTTGGCCGCCAGCTTGGCGTAGCGTTGCAGGCCGCCGGCGAAGCGGGCCTGGTCCACCGGCAGCGCCAGCGATTGTTCCAGACGGGTCAGGCGGGCCTTGATGAAGCTCAGGTCGCGGTCCTGGTAGCCGGCCTTGCGCTGCTCGTTCGGCTTCTGGCGTTCCAGCGCCAGGCGGTACAGGGTGCGGGCGCTCTTCAGCAGATCGCTGTTGGTCGCCATGCCCCAGGCGAATTCCTCGTCATTCAGGGCCATGTCGGCGGCGATCACGGCGTCCAGTTCGGACAGCATGGTCTTGGAGACGTTAGGCTGCTGGTTGTACCAGCCGCGGAATTCGGCGTCCTGCACATCCTTGATGGCGGCGATGTCCTTGCGCGCGAAGCCATCCAGCAGGCCCTGGGTTTTCTTCATGCGGTTGTTGATGGACTTGGCCACGCTGGCGTAGCGCACCACGTTCGCTTCGTTGCCCTTGGTGGCGGCGGCGATGGTGTCCAGGTCGGCCTGGTATTCGGCCACCATGGCCGGGTAGCTCAGGTCGCGCGCATAGCGGATTTCCGACGGCAGCTTGTAGCGGCTGGTACGGCCCGGGTAGCCGGCCAGCAGGATCGGATCGCCGTTTTTCAGGCCTTCGGCGGAAACCACCAGGAAGTCCTTGGATTTATACGGCACATTGTCCGGCGACGGGTCGGCCGGGCGGCCGTCCTTGCCCACGTAAGCGCGCAGGAAGGAGTAGTCGCCGGTGTGGCGCGGCCATTCGTAGTTGTCGATGTCGCCGCCGTAGTTGCCGATCTTGTCGGACGGCGCGTACACCAGGCGCACGTCACGGATCATCATCTGGCGGATGCGGTAATACTCGGCGCCGCGGTGGAAGGCCGGCACGGAGCAGCGGTAGATCTTGTCCGATTCGCATTCGGCGATCAGTTTCTTGATGCTGTCCTGAACGGCTTCATGGCGCGCGCGGCCGGTCAGCTTGTCCAGGCCCTTGAGCACGCGTTCGGTCACGTTTTCGACCTTGTCGGTGACGTAGACCAGGGAGTTGGGGCCGGCCGGCAGTTCTTCGGCACGGGTCTTGGCCAGGAAGCCATTGCTGATGTAGTTCTTCTCGGCGGTCGAATTGCGCTGGATGGCGCCGTAGGCGCAGTGGTGGTTGGTGACCACCAGGCCTTCAGGCGACACGAAGGAAGCGGAGCAGCCGTCCAGCGAGACGATGGCGCTCATCGGGTGCTTGGACAGGTCGGCCAGCTTTTCCGCCGGGATGGCGATGCCGATGCGTTTCAATTCGGACTTCAGTTGCGGCAGCTGGTGCGGTTGCCATTGGCCTTCGTCGGCGTGGGCAGAAGCGAAAACGCCCAGCAGCGCGGCCGGGAGAACGAGCAATTTATACAAGATTTACCCCTGTGTGTGGATGCGGGGGCAGTATATGCCTTACTCTTCCGCGTGAAAATACTTTTTTGACAGCTTCAGGCGCGCGCCGGCAGCGCCAGGCGCACGCTCAGGCGGCAGCCGTCGCGCGGCGCGGATACGATACTCAGCGCCCCGCCCATGGCCTCTACCCGTTCGGCAATGCCCAGCAGGCCGAAGGCGCCGGGCTTGTCGCGCTGGCTGGTTTCCATGCCGGCGCCATTGTCCTCGACCAGCAGCAGCACCGTGTCGCCCTCCTCCGCCAGCTCCACCCGCACATGGCTGGCGGCGGCGTGGCGCAGTACATTGCTCAGCGATTCCTGCACGATGCGGAACAGCACCACCCCGCTTTCGGCGTCGATGCGTTCGAACAGGGCGTCGCCCGCCACCACCAGGCGGCAATCGAACTGGCCGCGCACGGCGAAATCGCGCACCAGCCATTCCAGCGCCGCGTGCAGCCCCAGGTCGAGCACCGCCGGGCGCAGCTCGTTGATGATATTGCGCACGCTGCGGATGGTGGCATCCACATTCTCCAGCGCCAGGCTGGCGCGCTGCCGCAGGCGCGGATGGTTGGCGCCCGCGCGCGCCTGCAGCATGGAGATGTCGATGCGCAGCGCCAGCAGATTCTGTCCCAGCTCATCGTGAATTTCGCGCGCGATGCGCTTGCGCTCGGCCTCCTTGACCTCGGCCAGGTGGGCGCTGAGCTGGCGCAGATGGGCGTTGGCCTGGGCCAGCTCGCTGGTGCGCAGCCGCACGCGCGTATCGAGTTCGCGGTGCAGTTCGCGCAGCGCCATCTCGGCGCGTTTGCGCTGGGTGATGTCGGAGAATACGGCCAGCAGATTGGTTTGCCGGCCATCGGGGTCGCGCATGACCTTGAGCGACAGCGCCGCCAGGAACTCGCCGCCATCGGCGCGCTGGCCCCAGGCTTCGCCCTGCCAGCTGCCGCGGCATAACAGGCTGCGCCAGATATCCGCGTAAAAAGCGGCGCCAGGCTCACGGTGGCGCAGGAAGCGCAACGAGCGCCCCAGGACGGCCGCCGGAGGATAGGCGGTCAGCTGGCTGAAGGCGGGATTGATGCTGACAATGCGTCCGCTGGCATTGGTCAGCGCCATGCCCTCGTCCAGGCTGTCCAGCATGGCAAAGGCGCGTTGCAGGGCCATTTCGCGCGCATGCCAGTCGCTGATGTCGCTGAGGATGATGCGGCAGCCGCCGTTCCTGGCGTTGTAATTGGCCTCCAGCCTGACCCGGTAGGCGCCGCCCAGCTCCTCCTGCAACTGGACTTCCACCGCCGAGGGCTTGCCCTGGCGGTCCAGGCGCGCCAGCAGGCCGCGCCAGTCGGGCAAGGAGCATGGCGCGATGAACTGCTCGAAATGCATGCCGATCAGCTCCGCCCTTGCCTGGCGCAGCAGGGCGGCGGCGGCGCGGTTGGCGCCATCGATGCGGCCGGAGCGGCTGAGCGAAAGATAGCAGGCGGGCGCCTGCTCATACAGCCCGGTGTAGCGGCTCAGATCCTCTTCAACTTCTTCTTTTTGCCGGTGCATCTCGGCCAGGGCCGCCGCCTGCAATTCCAGCTCGATACGACTGACCTGCGCCTCATGCCATGCTTTCAGCATGTCGCTCCGAATACGGGCGGGAGGCGCAGGCCGGGACATTACGGCGCCTCCCCGTTAAGGCCGCCGGGCCCCTCCAACCGCGCCTCCAGCGACTTCAACTCGGTGATGTTGACGAAGGTGGCGACCAGGCCGTCGATGACATTGGCCAAGGTGCGGTAAGGCCGCACCCGCACCATGAACCAGCGTCCGTCCTTGGTGGCGATCTGCTTCTCGCAGAACGCCAGGGTGCGCAGCACTTCGCGCGCATCGTCTTCCAGTTCCGGATAAATCAGGTCGGTCACGATATCGCCCAGCGGCCGGTTCACATCGCCCGGAATCAGCTTGTAGATCTGCGTGGCCTGGGTGGTGAAGCGGCGGATGTGCAGGGAGTTGTCGAGATAGATGACGGCGATGTCGGTGCTGTTCAGCAGATTCTTCATATCGCTGTTGGCCATCGACAGGTCGTCCACCTTGGACTGCAATTCCGCGTTGACGGTATACAGCTCCTCGTTCAGGGACTGCATTTCCTCCTTGGAGGTGGTCAGCTCCTCGTTGGTCGATTGCAGCTCCTCATTGGTCGATTGCAGCTCCTCGTTGGCCGACTTGAGTTCCTCGCGCGAGGTCTGCATCTCGTCGCGCACGGAATGGATTTCCATGCGCGCCTGGGCCAGTTGCTGCTCCAGCTCCACCTGGTGCGGATTGAGCGAACCGCCGCGGTGGCGCTTGCCCACCGGCGCCGGCGTGGCGTGGAATGTCAGCAGCAGCATGCCCTCGGCCGCGTCGCTGTCGGGCAGTTTCTCGGCCGTGACATCGACCAGCAGCGAGCGGTTCTCGCTGTCTTTCAGCAGCAGGCCGCGCAGCGCCTCCTGCTTGCCGCTGAGGTTGGCCTGTTCCAGCAATTCGGCCAGGTGGTAGCGCAAACCGTCGCGCGCCATGGCGTGGATATTCCAGTTGGCCTTGCCCGCCGCCGGTTCCAGGAAGGTGCCGGTGCGCCCGTGAATGTACAGGATATCGCCTTCTTTACTCAGCAGGACAGCCGCTGGCGAGTGTTTTTTGAGCAGCAGATGCTCGACTTGGGACTGCAGATTGCCCGTCATGGATACTGTCCTAGCTTCGTTTGACAATGGAACATTGGCCGATACCACCTTGGTCGGAAAATAATGGCTGACCCGATGCACCGCCGCGTCCAGCCGCTGATAGACGCGCCCCGAACCGGGCACGGAGGCAAACAGCTCCGTGAAATTACCCGGCGTGTCGGCACTGCCTAGCAGCAGGAAACCATCGCGCTTGAGGGCGTAATGGAATAGCGGAATCAGGTGCTCTTGCAGCTTATGGGTGAAATATATCAGCAGGTTGCGGCAGCTGAGAATATCCAACTTGGTGAATGGCGGATCGGAGATCACATTCTGCTGCGCGAAAATGATGGAATTGCGCAGATCCTTGCGGATGCGGAAGCCGACGCCATCGTCGATAAAGTAGTGGCACAGGCGCTCGGCCGAAACGCTTTCCTCGATATTGCGGCTGAAAACACCCTGGCGCGCGCGGTCGATCGCGTCCGGATCGAGGTCGGTGGCAAAAATCTGCAGCGAGTATTTGCCGCGCGGGTTGATCGACTCCATCACCTCGTCGAACACGATGGCGAGGGAATAGGCTTCCTCCCCGGTGGAGCAGGCCGGCACCCAGGCCTTGAAGGCGCAACCGTCCGGATTGGCCGCGACCATGGCCGGCAGCGTGAAGCTCTTCAGATGCTCCCACATCTTGGGGTCGCGGAAGAAGCTGGTCACGCCGATCAGCAACTCCTTGAACAGCAGGTCGATTTCGGCCGGATTCTCGCGCAGGAACAGCACATACTGCTCCATCGACTGGCTTTGCTGCAGCTTCATGCGGCGGTCGATGCGGCGCATGACGGTATTCATCTTGTAGTCGCTGAAGTTATTGCCGGTATGCGCTTGCAGCAGTTCCAGCAGCTCTTGCAGAGCGTGCGGCCGGCCGCGCACGCGCGCCTGCTGCACATAGGGCGATACCGACCAGACATTGCCCAGTCTTTCCGGCATCTCGCCGGGCAAGGCGGTGATATCGACCACCCCCGCATCGATGGCGCTGCGCGGCATGGGATCGAATTTGGCCGATTCGGGCGGCTGGGCCAGTGTCACGCCGCCCGCCTCGCGGATCGCGCGCAGGCCGGCCGTGCCATCGCTGCCCATGCCGGAAAAGACGATGCCGGCGGCCAGTTGGCGGCGTTCCGTCGCCAACGCGCGGAAGAAGGCGTCGATGGGATACCGCGGTCCGCGCAGGCCGGACAGCGGTCCCAGGGACAATAGGCCGTTGGCAAAGGCCAGGCTCATATTGGGCGGAATCACATACACACAGTCCGGTTCGATCGCCATATTGTCGCTGATCTGATATACGGGCATGGCCGTCGCGCGCTGCAGCAGCTCAGGCAGCACGCATTTGCGCTGCGGGTCGAGATGCTGGATCACGATAAAAGCCATGCCGCTGTTCTGCGGCACCGCCGCCAGAAATTCAATGATCGAATCAAGTCCGCCGGCGGAGGCGCCTATGGCGACGATAGGAACCGTTCCCCCTGCACTCCAGATACTGATAGGCGGTACACCCGCGCCGGCATCGACTGCTTGATTCTTGCTCATTGTAATCTGGTTGATGGAAAGGCCCTGTCACGGGAGAGTTTCCATGCGTGGCGCGTTTGCGCATTGCACATGGAAGCCCCGATTATACAAGAGCGTTCCTGTGGCGCTCTGCCCTTTATGGCGCGTTGCGCCAGCCGCCGCCCAAGGCCTGGATCAAAGCCACGGCGGCGGTCTGGCGGTCGGCCTGCACCTGGGCCAGGGCGCGGCGCGCGTTGAGGGCGCTGACCTGGGCCGTGACCACTTCGGTATAGCCGACCTGGCCGGCGCGGTAGCGGTTCAATAGCTGCTGTTCGACCTGGTCGGCCGCCTGCGAGGCGCGGCGGCGCAGCTCCTGCTGCTCGGCCAGCACGCGCGTGGCGGTCAGCTGGTCCTCAACATCGGCCATGGCGGCCAGCACGCTTTGCCGGTACTGGGCCACGGCCAGATCGTGCCCGGCCCTGGCCTGGTCGACGCGGGCGCCGGTGGCGCCGGCATTGAACAGGGTCTGCGCCGCCGACAGCCCCAAGGACCACAGGCTGTTTGACGCATTGAACAGGCCCGCTGCCTTGCTGGCGCCAAAACCGTAGGAGGCGCTCAAGTCCAGGCTGGGAAAATAAGCCGCGCGCGCAATGCCGATCTGCTCATTGGCCGCCGCCACGCGCCGTTCGGCGGCGGCAATGTCGGGACGGCGCTGCAGCAGCGTGGATGGCACGCCGGGCGGCACTTCCGGCACGGCCAGTTGCGGCGCAGCGGCGGCCAGCGCGAAATCGGCTGGCGCCTTGCCCAGCAAAACGGCGATGGCGTGTTCAAGCTGGGCGCGCTGGCGTTGCACGCCAAGGCGGTCGGCGCGGGCATTGGCGAGCTGGGTTTCGGCCTGCAAGACATCGGCATGGCCGGCAATACCGGCCGCGAAACGGTTACGCGTGATTTCCAGCACGCGTTCATAGCCGGCCACCGTGGTGTCCAGCAGCTGCATCTGGTAGTCGGCCTGGCGCAGCGCAATATAGTTGAGGGCCAGCTCGCCCTGCGCCGACAGGCGGGCCGATGCCAGGTCGGCGGCGCTGGCCTGGGCACTTGCGGCCGCGCCGCCGGCGCCGGCGCGTAGGCGTCCCCAGATGTCCGGTTCCCAGCTGCCGCCGATGCTGGCGCGGTACTGGTTGCCGGTGCGCGCCGCACCTTCGCCACCGGAGCGGTCGGCGCTGCCCGTCAGGTTCAAGACCGGGAACAGCGCGGCGCGCTGCTCGGCCACGATGGCACGTGCCTGCGCATAGCGGGCCACGGCCGCCGCCACATTCTGGTTCGACACTTCCACGCTGGCGGCCAGTTCGTTCAGCACGGGATCGCCGAACAGCGTCCACCAGGGACCGCGTTCCAGCGCATCGGCCGGGGCGGCAGGCTGCCAGCCTTCGGCTTCCTTGAAGTGCGCCGGCAGCGGCGTGGCGGGCGTTTGATAGGCGGGTCCAACGGCGCAACCGGCCAGCAGGGAGACGGCCAGCGGCAGCAGGCGCAAGGTCTGTTTCATCTTTGGAGTCATGGCGTAATCGGCGCGGCAGTTGCCTGCGCGCCGCCGGTGCGGCTCAAGTGCCGTTCATTCGGACCGCGCGCGCGCAGGCGGTCCATCAGGATATAGACCACGGGTGTGGTCAGCAGGGTCAGAAGCTGGCTGGCGATCAGGCCGCCGATGATGGCGATGCCGAGCGGCTGGCGCAGCTCGGAGCCTTCGCCGAAGCCGATGGCCAGCGGCAGCGCGCCGAGGGCGGCGGCCAAGGTCGTCATCAGGATGGGGCGGAAGCGCAGCAGGCAGGCTTCGCGCACCGCCTGCACCGACGTCAGGCCGCGCGCGCGTTCCGCTTCCAGCGCGAAGTCGATAATCAGGATGGCGTTCTTCTTGACGATGCCAATCAGCAGGAAGACGCCGATCAAGGCAATGATGGAGAACTCCATATTGAACATCAGGAGCGCCAGCACCGCGCCCACACCCGCCGAGGGCAAGGTGGACAAGACAGTCACCGGATGCACCAGGCTTTCATACAGAATGCCCAGCACGATGTAGATCACCACAATCGCGGCCAGGATCAGCAAAGGCTGCTGCTTGTTCGACTCCTGGGCGCTGCGCGCCGTGCCCTGGAAGCTGCCGCGCACATTGTTCGGCATGGCGATATCGGCCTCGGCCTGCTTCACCGCTTCCTGCGCCTGGCTCAGGCTGAAACCATCGGCCAGGTTGAAGGAGATGGTGGTGGCCAGCTCGCCATCCTGATGGTTGACCGAGGCCGGCGTGGCGCTTTCGGAAAAGCGCGCTATGCCCGTCAGCGGCACCATGGCGCTGGGCGCGCCGCTCAGCGCCGAACCGGTGGCCGCATCGCGCAGGGCCGAGGTATTGTTCGCGCTGGCGTTGCTGGAAATGGCCACCGTCGCGGCGGAGCCCGAAGCCGTACCGGCGGCACCGGCGGATGGCGCCGTGCCGGCCGTTGCGCGCGCCGCCACATGCACATCCTTCAGCGCTTCCGGGCTTTGCGCATATTCGGGTGCCACTTCCATCACCACCTTGTACTGGTTCAGCTCATCGTAAATGGTGGCGACCTGGCGCTGGCCGAAGGCGTTGTACAGCGCATTGTCCACATCGCGCACCGTCATGCCGAAGCGCGCCACGGTGTCCTTATCGATGGTGACGAAAGTCTCGACACCGTTGTCCGCCTGGTCGGTATCCACATCGATCAGTGCTTTCTGCTGCTTCATCGCATCGGCCAGGCGCGCGGCCCAGTTTTTCAGGTCGGCGCGGTTGTCGCTTTTCAGCGTGTACTGGTAGGTGGAATTGCTTTGCCGTCCGCCCATGCGCAAATCCTGCACCGTGTTGAGGAAGAGCGACACGCCCGTCACCTTGGCCAGCTGCGGCCGCAGGCGCGCAATCACCTGCTGTCCGGTTTCGGTACGCTCCGATGCAGGTTTGAGATTGACGAACATGAAGCCGCCCCCTGCCCTGCCGCCGCCGGTGAAGCCCACCACCGTCGCCACCGCCGGGTCGCGCTTGATGATGCCAACCAGCTGGCGCAGCTTCTGCTGCATGGCCTGGAAGGAGATGCTCTGGTCGGCCCGGATGCCGCCATTGATCTGGCCCGTATCCTGCTGCGGGAAAAAACCTTTGGGCGCGGCCGAGAACAGATACACGTTCAGGCCCACCACAAAGACCAGGATCGCCATCACCAGCCAGACGCTGGACAGCGCCCAATCCAGCGAATGCTCGTAAGCCTTGAGCACATGGCCGAACTGGCGTTCGAAGAAACGCGAGACCATGCCAGGCGGCTTGCTTTCCTGCCCAGGCTTGAGCAGCCAGGCGCACATCATGGGCGTGGTGGTCAGCGAAATCAGCAGGGAGATCAGCACCGCCGCCGACAACGTGACGGCGAATTCGCGGAACAGCCTTCCCACCTGCCCGCCCATGAACAGCAGCGGGATGAATACGGCCACCAGCGACAGGCTGATGGACAGGACGGTGAAGCCCACCTCGCGCGCGCCCAGCAAGGCGGCCTTGAAGCGGTCCATGCCCGCTTCGATATGGCGCGAAGTATTTTCCAGCACCACGATGGCGTCATCGACCACGAAGCCCGTCGCCACGGTCAGCGCCATCAGGCTCAGATTATTCAGGCTGAAACCCAGCAGATACATGACGCCGAAAGTGCCCAGCAGCGAAACGATAGTCGCCACCGCCGGCACGATGGTGGCGCGGGCGCTGCGCAGGAAGGCGCTGACCACCAGCACCACCAGCACGATGGAGATCAGCAGCGTGAATTCGATTTCGTGCAGCGAGGAGCGGATGGAATTGGTGCTGTCCGAAGCCACCTGCAGCTTCACGTCCTGCGGCAACTGGGCCTGCAGCTGCGGCAGCAGGGCGCGCACGCCGTCCACGGTTTCGATCACGTTGGCGCCCGGCTGGCGCGTGACCAGCACGATCACGGCAGGGTCGCCGTTGTACAAGCCAAGGGTATTCTTGTTTTCCGCCCCGTCCAGCACTTCGGCCACGTCGCGCAGGCGGATGGAGGCGCCGTCGCGCCAGGCGATCACCAGGTCGCGGTAGTCGGCGGCGCTGCGGCCGCCGCTGGCGGTGCTGGGCGCGGAATAGATCTGCAGCCGCCGTCCTTCGCTCTCGATGGCGCCCTTGGGCCGGTTGGCATTGGTGGCCTGGATGGCGGCCCGCACGTCTTCCATCGACACGCCGTAGCGGTTCAACGCATAGGGCAGCAGCTCGACGCGCACGGCGGGCAGCGAACCGCCGCCGATTTCCACATCGCCCACGCCTTTCACCTGGGCCAGCTTCTGCTGCACGATATTCGATACCGCCTCGTAAATCTGGCCGGGGCTGCGCGTGGGCGATGTCAGCGCCAGGATGATGACCGGTGCGTCGGAGGGATTGGCCTTGCGGTAGGTGGGATTGCTGCGCAATGTGGCCGGCAGGTCGGCACGGCTGGCGTTGATGGCCGCCTGCACCTCGCGCGCCGCCGAATCGATCTTGCGGTTCAAGTCGAATTGCAGGTTGACGCGGGTGGAGCCGTTGCCCGAGGACGAAGTCATTTCATTGACGCCCGCGATCACGCCCAGCCTGCGTTCCAGCGGTGTGGCGACGCTGCTGGCCATGGTGTCCGGGCTGGCGCCGGGCAGATTGGCGCTGACCGAGATCGATGGATAATCCACCTGCGGCAGCGGCGATACCGGCAGCACAAAGAAGGCGGCAATGCCCGCCAGCGCCAGCCCTATCGTCAGCAGCACCGTGGCGATGGGCCGGCGGACGAATGGTTCGGAGAGGTTCATGGCAGGACCGCTCCAGCCGTCGCCTCGCTGCGCTTGGCGCCCCAGCGCCGGCCCAGCCGGTCGAAAGCCAGGTAAATCACCGGCGTGGTGTACAGGGTCAGCATCTGGCTCACGATCAAGCCGCCGAAAATGGCCAGGCCCAGGGGGCGGCGCAGTTCGGCGCCCTCACCCCAGCCCAGCATCAGCGGCACGGCGGCGAACAAGGCGGCCAGGGTCGTCATCAGGATCGGACGGAAGCGCAGCAGCGCCGCCTGGTGGATGGCTTCGCGCGGAGGCTTGCCTTCGTCGCGCTCGGCCTCGATGGCGAAGTCGATCATCATGATGGCGTTTTTCTTTACGATGCCGATCAGCAGGATGATGCCGATAATGCCGATCACTCCCAGATCCTGGCCGCTCAGCAGCAGCGCCAGCAAGGCGCCCACGCCCGCCGAGGGCAAGGTGGAGAGAATGGTCAGCGGATGGATATAACTCTCGTACAGCACGCCCAGCACGATATAAACGCAGACCACGGCCGCTAGGATCAGCCAGAGCTGGTTGGTCAGCGAGGCCTGGTAGGCGCCCGCCGCACCGAGGAAGGTCAGCGACACAGCGGACGGCAAACCGATATCCTGCGCCGCCGCGCGAATCGCATCCACCGATTTGCCGAGTGCCACGCCGGGCGCGGTATCGAAGCCGATGGTGGTGGCCGGGTATTGGGCCACATGGGTGATCTGCAGCGGCGCGGGCTTTTCGGTGATGGTGGCGATGGCCGACAAGGGCGTGGGCTTGCCGCTGCCGGTGCGGATCTGCAGATTGCCCAGCGACTCAGGCGTGCTGAGAATGCCCGGCTGCGCCTCCAGGATCACACGGTACTGGTTGGTTTCGGTGAAGATGGTGGAGACGATGCGCTGGCCGAACGCGCTGTACAAGGCGTCGTCGATGGCGGCGGCGGTAACGGACAGGCGCGAGGCCGTGTCGCGGTCGATGGCGATATAGGCGGCCGCTCCGGTTGCGCCGGCGTCGGACACCACATTGCGCAGCTGCGCCTTCTTCTGCATCTGCGCGGCCAGCTTGCCGGCCCATTGCGAAACCGTGGCGTTGTCCGCGCCTTCCAGCGAGACGCGGTACTGGGTGGGGCCGGATTCGGCGTCGATGGTCAGGTCCTGGGTCGGTTGCAGGTAAATCTGCACGCCGGCCACCGTCCCTGCCCTGCGCTTCAGGCGTTCCATGGTGTCGGCCTGATTGCCGCGCTCGCGTTTCAGGTTGATCAGCATGCGGCCGGTGTGCAGCATGGTGTTGTTGGCCGCGTCCACGCCCACCAGTGAACTCAGGGATTCCACGTCAGGGTCTTCCAGAATCGCCTTGGCAGCGGCCTGCTGCAGCTCGGCCATGCGGCTGTAGGAAACGGCTTGCGCCGTTTCGATGCGCGCCTGCAGCTGCCCCGTGTCCTGCGTCGGGAACAAGCCTTTGGGGATATAGATGTAGAGCAGCACCGTCAACGCCAGCGTCGCCAGCGCCACCAGCAGGGTCAATCCCTGCCGCTGCAAGACCCATTGCAGGGACAGGTCGTAGCGGTGGATCACCTGGTCCATCACGCGCTGGATGCGCGCGCCGGCGCTGCCCGGTGCATCGCCGGCATGGCTGCGCAGCCAGCGGCCCGCCATCATCGGCACCAGGGTCAGCGACACCACGGCCGAAATCAGGATAGTGATCGATAGCGTGACGGCGAATTCGCGGAACAGCCGCCCCACCACATCGCCCATGAACAGCAGCGGAATCAGCACGGCGATCAGCGATACCGTCAGCGAGATGATGGTAAAGCCGATCTGCTGCGCGCCTTTGAGCGCGGCGGCCATCGGCGTCTCGCCCTCCTCGATATAGCGGGCGATGTTCTCGATCATGACGATGGCGTCGTCCACCACGAAACCGGTGGCGATAGTGAGCGCCATCAGGCTCAGATTATTCAGGCTGTAGCCCAGCAGGTACATCAGGCCGCAGGTGCCGATCAGCGAAATCGGTACGGCCAGGCTGGCGATCACGGTGGCGCGCAGGCTATGCAGGAAGGCGAAGATCACCAGCACCACCAGCACCACGGCCAGCACCAGTTCCATCTCCACATGCTCGACCGAGGCGCGGATGCCGTTGGTGCGGTCGCTCAGCACATCGACGCGCAGCGCGCCGGGCAGGCCGGCCTGCAGCTCGGGCAGGCGCTCCTTGATCGCATCCACGGTGGCGATCACATTCGCGCCGGGCTGGCGCTGCACATTCAGGATGATGGCGGGTTTCAGGCCGGACCAGGCACCCAGCTTGACGTTTTCGGCGCTGTCCACCACCTGCGCCACGTTCGACAGGCGCACCGGCGCGCCGTTCTTGAAGGCCACGATCAGGTTTTTGTAATCGTCGGCGGTCAACAGCTGGTCGTTGGCGTTGATGGTGAACGAGCGCGTGGGACCGTCGAAGCTGCCCTTGGCGCTATTCGCGTTGGCGGCGGAAATGGCGCTGCGCAGAGTGTCCAGTCCCAAGCCATAGGACGCCAGCGCCAGCGTGTCGGCCTGGATGCGCACGGCGGGGCGCTGGCCGCCGCTCAGCGTGATCAGGCCGACGCCATTGACCTGGGAGATTTTCAGCGCCAGCCGGGTGTTGACGATGTTCTGCACCTCGGTCAGCGGCATCGTAGCTGAAGTGATGGCCAAGGTCAGCACGGGCGCGTCGGCCGGATTGACCTTGGCGTAGACCGGCGGCGCGGGCAGGTCGGCGGGCAGCAGCGAACCGCCCGCGTTGATGGCGGCCTGCACTTCCTGCTCCGCCACGTCGAGCGTCTGGCCCAGGCTGAATTGCAGGGTGATGATGGAAACGCCCGCCGCGCTGGTGGAACTCATGCGCTGCAAGCCCGACATCTGGCCGAACTGGCGCTCCAGCGGCGCGGTCACGGTCTGGCCCATGACTTCGGGACTGGCGCCGGGATACAGGGTCTGCACCTGGATAGTCGGAAAGTCGACCTGGGGCAGCGCCGACAAGGGCAGCAGCTTGAAGCCGACCAGTCCCGCCAGCACGATGGCCAGCATCAGCAGCGAAGTCGCCACCGGACGCTGGATGAATGGCGCCGAGGGGCTCATCGCGCGCCGCCTCCCGGTTGCTGGGCGGCGCCGTCGCGCCGCTTGCGCTCCTCGCCAGGCGCCGCGGGTGCCGGCGTGGAGGCCGCCGGTGCATCCTCGGCCTGCCTGCGATGGCGGCGAGGCCCCTCCCCGCCTTCACCCGCCTGGCCGCCGGTGCCGGCCCCTTTGCCGCCCCGCTCTCCCGGCAAGGTAACGCGGGCGCCGTCTTTCAAACGGTCGGCGCCTTCGGTGATGACCTGTTCGCCCGCCTGCACGCCGGTTTTGATCTGCACCTTGTCCACCGTGGCCTGGCCGCGCGTGACGGGACGCAACGCAACGGTCTTGTCCTGGTTCAGCACATACACGAAATCGCCGGTCGAGCCATGGCGCAGCGCCGTCACCGGCACCATGACCGCATCCTTGACGGTGCGCAGCTCCAGGCGCACGTTGACGAACTGACTGGGGAAGAGCGCCATCTTGGCGTTTTCGAAACGCGCTTTCGCCATCACCGTGCCGGTCTGCGTGTTCACCTGATTATCCAGCGCCGCAAAGCGCCCCTGCTCCAGCGTGATACTACGGGTGCGGTCCAGCGCCAGCGCAGGCAGCACGGCACCTTCGTTGGTGCGGGCGATCACCTCGGGCACCTGATCCTGGGGCACGGCAAATTCCACGTCGATGGGTGAAACCTGGGTGATGACGGCGATGCCATTGGCATCGCCCGACCCGACCAGATTGCCGACATCGACCACGCGCAGGCCGACACGCCCGCTGATCGGCGCCACCACCTTGGTGTAGCCCAGGTTCAGGCGCGCCGTGCCTTCGGCCGCCTTGTCCGTCATCACCGTGCCTTCCAGCTGGCGCACCAGGGCCGCTTGCGTATCCACGTCCTGGCGCGCGATCGAGTCCTGGGCCAGCAGGGTGCGGTAGCGTTCCAGCGTCAGGCGGGCGTTTTCCAGCTGGGCTTCATCGCGCTGGCGCTGGCCGCTGGCCTGCATCAGCGACAATTCGAACTGGCGCGGATCGATCTGGGCCAGCACCTGGCCCGCCTTGACCATCTGCCCTTCCTTGAACAGCACTTTCTGCAGGATGCCCGAAACCTGGGGCCGCACGGTGGTGGTGGCCGCCGCCGACACCGTACCAAGCGCCTCCAGCACGACGGGAATGTCGGCCTTCTCGGCCGTGGCCACGCCCACGGTGCTGGCTGGGCCACCCCGGCCGCCGCGACCGGAACCACGTCCGGCGCCGCCCGCGCCACCCGCTGCGCCTCCAGGTCCGCCAACACCGGGAGCACCCGGCCCGCCCTGCCCCGCCCCTTCCGGCGCCTTATGCGTCAGATGCCAGGCCAGACCACCCAGCCCCGCCATGGCCGCCACTGCGATAACGGCGCCCAGCCATTTGCGGCGGCGCGATTGGGGGGCTGGAGAGGTGTTCGGTTGCGCATCCATCGCATGTCCTTGCTGGGTCAGAGTGTTGAATGACTCTAGCACAGGGCCTTCGGGCAAATGCTTCAAGGCCGATACAATTGGCCGCCGCCTGGCGGCGTCCTGCGCCAGGCCGGTTCCATCCAAAACGTTCTCCGGTACGCAAAAATGGCCCGAAAACCGCGCAAAGCGCGCAAAACCGGCCCTCAAGCGAAAACGCCACCGGCGGCTGCCGATGGCGTTTTGCTGTCAAACCCGGTTACAAATTGGCTACATTACGCAGCAAATCGACACAGGATAAAGGGTTAGCGCGGCGACTCGCACAGGCAGTGCGTGAGCGCCGTGAACGGCTTGCGCTGCTGGGTCAGATCGTTCAGCCAGCTCAGGTCCTTCGCCACGCCGGTGGCCACACCCAGCGGCAGGCCGGATGGCGCCAGCGCCACCTTCACCTGCTCGCCCACGGCCTTGGCGGCCGAACCGCCGAAGTATTCCAGCACGCGGTCGAAGCGCGAGGTCTCGCGCTCGATGTAGACGATGCGCGGCTCGCCGTCCATCTTGGCGCGCTTGGCGGCGGACTTCAGCGCATCCTGATAGCTGCCCAGGGTGTCGACCAGGCCGCGTTCCTTGGCCTGGGCGCCGGTCCACACGCGGCCCTGGCCCACTTCATCGATCTTGGCCGGGGTGGTGCGGCGCGCCAACGCGGCCTTGGTGGTGAACTCGTCGTAGGTGTGGTTGATCATGCCCTGGATGACCTGGCCGAAGCGCGGGTCCATCGGACGCAGGCGGTTGTCGATATCGCCCAGCCAGGTGGTGGTCTGGCCGGCGGTATGGATGCCCAGCTTGTCGGCCACTTTTTCCACCGTCGGATACAGGGCGATCACGCCGATGGAACCGGTGATGGTGGCAGGATCGGCGATCACCTCGTCCGATGCCATGGAAATCCAGTAGCCACCCGACGCCGCCACATTCCCCATCGACACCACCACCGGCTTGCCGGCGGCGCGCGTCAGTTCCAGCTCGCGGCGGATCAGCTCCGAGCCGAAGGCGCTGCCGCCAGGCGAATCCACGCGCAGCACCACAGCTTTGATGCTGCTGTCTTCGCGCGCCATGCGGATCAGGTTCGAGGTCGATTCGCCGCCGATGGCGCCGGGGCCGGCCACGCCGTCGCCGATCTCGCCCACCGCCATCACCACGCCGATGGCATCGCCAGTGAATTTCGGACGCTGGCGCGCCAGATAATCGTCAAACGCCACCTGGCGGAAGGTCTTGCCTTCCGCATTCGTAGCGCCGCGCTCCATCATCAGCTTGCGGATATCGTCGCGGGTTTTCACGCCGTCGATCAGTTTCGCATCCAGCGCCACCTTGGCCATATTGCCGTTGGCGGCCTTGGACAGTTCAGGCAGGCCATTGATGACCTTCATCAATTGACCTTCCGGCAGCTTGCGCGCCGTCTCCACGCCCTTGGTATAGCGCGCCCACAGATCGTTGATGAGGAAGGCATCCGCTTCCGCCGCCGCCGGCGAAGGACCGTTGGCGACGAAAGGCTCGGCAAAGCTCTTGAAGGTGCCGACCCGCATCAGGTTAACGGTCACGCCCACCTTGTCGAGCGCATCGCGGTAGTAGCTGCGGTAATGGCCGAAACCGTCCAGCATCACCATGCCCATCGGGTGCAGATAGATTTCATCGGCATGCGAGGCAACCTGGTACTGCGCCTGGTTGTAAGAGGCGCCCCAGGCCACCACCTTCTTGCCCTTGGCCTTGAAACGGTCCAGTGCCGCGCCGAACTCGCGTTCCAGCGCCTGGCCGCCGCCCTGCATTTCGTCCAGCACCAGCACGGCGCCGCCGATCTGCGCGTCCTTGCCAGCCGCATCGAGCACGGACAGCACATCGCGCAGCTGGATCTGCTTGCGCGGGTCGTCGCCATTCAGATTGGCCAGCAAGGCTTCACGCGCGCCATTGCGGCCCTGCTCCAGCAACTGGCCTTTCAGCTCGATCACCAGCATGGTCTTGTCGCCCAGCGGCTTGGCGCCGCCGCCGAAGATCGCATACAGCAGCGCGATCAGAACAATCAGGAACAGCAGGTTCAGTACCGCGCGGCGGCCAACGTCCAGCGCGCGCCAGACAAAGCGGAAGGCGCCGCCGACATAAGATGAAACCGATCGAGACATCAATTCTCCTAAAATTAAGATGATTCCGTGACTACTGTAAGCGAAAAAGCAAGTTTAGTCAGTGCGTCGGCAGCATTTCTTTGCTCTCGGCCGGGCGCGAAATCAGGAACAGGCCGCCCATGGTCAGCAAACCGTTGAGTATCAACAGTTCCAGGCCAATTTTATAACTACCAAATAACAAGCCTTGATACTGCTCGATCAGGAAGCACAGCGCCGGCCCGGCCAGCACCACCAGCGGCACGCGGCCATCCCGCACGCTGCGGCGCGTGAACAGGCCGAAGGCGAACAGGCCAAGCAGCGGTCCATAGGTGTAGCCGGCCAGCTTGAGGATCACGCCGATCATGCTGGGACTATCGACCCATTTGAACACCATCACCAGCAACAGGAAGAGCGCGCAGAAGCCGAGATGGACGCGGTGCCGCATGCGCAGGCGCTGCGCCTCGCTCAGATCCACGCGCCGTTTCAGGCCCAGGATGTCGATGCAGAAGGACGAGGTCAGCGCCGTGATCGCGCCATCGGCGCTGGGGAACAAGGCACTGACCAGGGCGATGAAGAAGACCATCTGCATGGCGGCGGGCAGATGGCCCATGACCACGGCGGGGAAGATCTTGTCGCCGCTGGCCGCCAGCCCAACCTGGGGCGCATACAGATACAGCAGGCCGCCCAGGAAAAGGAAGAGCGACAGCACGCCCACCAGGATCGCCGTCAGCGTCAGCATATTCTTTTGCGAATCGGCCAGGGTCTTGACCGAGATATTCTTTTGCATCATCTCCTGGTCCATGCCCGTCATGGCGACCACGATGAACATGCCGGCGAAGAAGTGCTTCCAGAAGTAGGATGGGCTGTCCAAGTCCAGCGTGAAGATGCGCGACAGGCCTTTCGCCTCCATTTGCGCCAGGCTGCCCGCCACGTCCAGCTGCATTTCGTGCATCAGGAAGACCACGCAGCTGACGAGGCCCAGCAGCATGCCCACGGTTTGCAGGGTGTCGGTCCACACGATGGTCTTCACCCCGCCCTCGTAGGTATACAGGAGGATCATCAGCAGGATCACCAGATTGGTGAGCCAGAACGGCACGCCCAGGCTGTCCAGAATCGTCGCCTGCAGAATATTCACCACCAGGTAAAGGCGCGCCGTGGCGCCCAGGGTGCGCGACAGAATGAAGAAGGCGGCTCCGCTCTGATAGGAACGGCGGCCCAGGCGCATGTCCAGGTAATGGTAGATGGAGGTCAGCTTGAGCCGGTAGTACAGCGGCAGCAGCACATAGGCCACCGCCACATAGCCGGCCACATAACCCATGGTCAGTTGCAGATAGCCGAAGCCGTCGCGCCCCACCGCACCCGGCACGCTGATGAAGGTGGCGCCGCTCAGCGTGGTGCCCACCATGCCGAAGGCCACCAGCATCCAGTTCGAACTCTTGTTACCGATGAAGAAGCTGTCGTTGTTCGCATTGCGCGAGGTGAACCAGGCCACCAGCAGCAGCAGGCCGAAGTAGCCGAACACCAGTGAAAACAGGGAAAAAGAAGACATTCCAGATCCGATTGAAAAACAGTGGGCTGCAATATACACCTCCCGGGACGGCTCTCGTCTAAAATCACTGGGTAAAAACACAGGAACAGCCATGTATTCAGCCGAAACAAAAGAATTCGCCCGCGAACAGGAAAAACTGGTGCTGCCGCTGGAGTACCGCGCCCATTCGCAGTCCGACGGCCGCGGCGAGGGCCGCGAAGAGTGCATGCGCGACTATGCGCGCGTGCTCTACTCCGCCTCCTTCCGGCGCCTGCAAGGCAAGATGCAGCTGCTGGGCGTGGACGCCAACAGCTTTAACCGCAACCGCCTGACGCACAGCCTGGAAGTGGCGCAGATCGCCCGCTCCATCGCCGCCGACCTGGGGCTGGAGCGCAGCGTGGTGTCCGAAACCTGCTCGCTGGCCCACGACATCGGCAATCCGCCCTTCGGCCACTACGGCGAGAAAATCCTGAACGAGCTGATTGCGGACGGCGGCGGCTTCGAAGGCAATGCCCAGGCTTTCCGCATCCTGCGCACGCTGGAGAAAAAGCATTACGCCTACGCAGGCCTGAACCTGACCGTGCGCACCCTGTTCGGCATCACCAAATACTTCCACCGGCGCGAGGACAATCCGAAGAAGTTCCTGTACCAGGACGATTACGCCTTTCTCAGCGCGGCGCTCGACGGCCATGGCATCGCCGTGCGCAAGAGCATCGACGCGCAGATCATGGACCTGTCCGACGAAATCGCCTACGCCGCGCATGACCTGGAGGATGCGCTGAGCTTCGGCATCATCACCTGGGGCGAGATCGTCCATGAATTCAAGATCAGCCGCGACTTCGCCGGCACGTACGAGCAGTTCTCCGCCATCGCCGAACATGCGCATGCCGAAGCGCTCAAATGCGAGGCGCAGGACAGCTCGGAGGAATACTCCATCGTGCTGCGCAAGGAAATGACGTCGCAGATCGTGCATGAGCTGTGCCGCGACATCAGCGTGGTCGAAGGCAAGCATGGGCCGGAACTGGGCTACAAGACCAAGGCGGAACTGGCGCGCGGCTTGAAAAGCCTGCTGTGGAAGGCCATCCTGCGCAAGAAGGATGTGCAGCTCTACGAAAAGCGCGGCGAGAAGATCATCCGCGGCCTGTTCGAGGTACTGAGCGACAAGCAGTACAACAAGGACAATATCCTGCTGCCGCCCGAACTGCGCTGCCTGAAGGATTCGCGCGAGCGCCTGGTGATCGACTACATCTCCGGCATGATGGATTCGAACGCCGCCCAGGAGTACGAAAAGTACTTCGGCGAGGGCAGCCTGGATGCCATCTACTGGAAGAAGTAAGAGCATGGCCGAGAATCTTCCCCAGCTCAACCGCGCGGAATACGCACGCCGCATGAACCGCGTGATCGACCACATCGACCGCCATCTCGACAGCGCGCTGGAAACGGCGGAACTGGCCGACATCGCCAACTTCTCGCGCTTCCATTTCCACCGCATCTTCGCCGCCTGGATGGGCGAGACCATCGGCGACTATGTGCGGCGGCGGCGCCTGGAAACGGCAGCCTTCCACCTGTCCTGCGGCACCCAGGCGAGCGTGCTGGAGGTGGCGCTGGCCACCGGCTTCGGCTCGGGCGAAGCGCTGGCGCGCGCCTTCCGCCAGAAGTTCGGCTGCTCGCCCAGCGCCTGGCGCGACGGTACGCGTGAGCGCCTGGCCACATTGGCGGCCGGGCTGCGCCAAGCACGTGAGGCGGCCAATAGCAATCCTGATCAGGTGAATGGCAACGACGGTCAGGCCGGTTTCCTGCCGCTCGGCGAACATGGCGACTCCCAATCATCAAATGGAGAAAGCCAAATGGAAGTACGCGTAATCGACCTGCCAGCCGTGACCATCGCCTACCAGCGCCATATCGGCCCTTATGGCATGAGCATCGGCGAATTCTGGCGCAGCACCATGTCGCCGTGGATGCATTCGCACGGCCTGGACAGCGCCACCTGCTACGGCGTGGGCCACGACGACCCCAGCATCACCGCGCCGGAAAAATGCCGCTACGACGCCTGCGTGGAGGTACCGGAAGGGTTCAAGAATGGCGGCCAGGCCAGCATCTCGACCTTGCCGGGCGGCCGCTATGCGGTGGCGCAGTTCGAGGGGCCGCCCACCGCGATTGCCGGGGCCTGGAACAGCTTCATCCGTGAATGGCTGCCGTCCAGCGGCCTGCAGTGCGACGAGCGGCCGTTGTTCGAGCGCTTCTCGCCGCAGACGGCACTCAATCCCCAGACTGGCGAATTCAGCTGTGAACTGTGCATTCCCGTAAGAGCCTTATAAATCCCGCCTGACGGCGCTTTGCGCCAAATCAAAAAATGCCCAACCCTGGTGTCCGGCGGGGCCGCCGAGGCACCAGGGCTGGGCATTTTGTCGCCGGATCAAAGGGTGGCGGCGCGGAACTCGGTTTTGCGGCTGTGAGGGATTGGATTCAGCCGGTCCAGACGGCCGCTGAGCACGGTCAGGCCGAAAGCACCGAGCACCACGAGGGCGCCGATCCAGCCCGTATGCAGCAAGCCCAGCTTTTCGACGATATGGCCGCCGCCCCAGGCGCCGCCGGCAATACCCAGGTTAAACGCCGCGATATTCAGGCCGGAGGCCACATCCACGGCGCGCGGCGTGAAGTGCTCCGCCTGGCGCACCACATACACTTGCAGGCCCGCCACATTGCCGAAGGCGAAAATGCCCCAGACCAGCACGGTGGCCAGCATCAGCCAGGCATGCGGCGCGGTGAAGCTCAGCACCACCAGCACCGCGGCCAGGCCGAGGAAAACCAGTTTCAGTGCACCCACCGGACCGCGGCGGTCGGCCAGCTTGCCGCCCCAGATATTGCCGAACGCGACCGACACGCCATACACCAGCATCACCAGGCTCACCGAGCCGGCGCTAAAGCCCGACACTTCCTGCAGGATCGGCGCCAGGAAGGTGAAAGCGGTAAACGAACCGCCATAGCCAAGCGCCGTCATGGCATACACCAGCAGCAGGCGCGGCTGGCCCAGCACCTTCACCTGCTGCAGCAGCGAGGCAGGCTTGTTGTGCTGGATATTCTGCGGCACGAACAGCAGGCTGCCGAGGAAGGCGATCAGGCCCAGCGCCGAGACGGCAAGGAAGGTTTCGCGCCAGCCGAAGTGCTGGCCGATGAAGGTGCCCAGCGGCACGCCCGTCACCAGAGCCACGGTCAGGCCGGTGAACATGATGGCGATGGCGCTGGCCGCTTTTTCCTTCGGCACCAGGGAGGTGGCGATGGTCGAGCCGATCGAGAAGAAGACGCCGTGCGCCAGGCCGGTCAGGATACGCGCCACGATCAATGTGGCGTAGCCGGGCGCCTGCCAGGCCAGCAGATTGCCGGCGGTGAACAGCACCATCAGCGCCAGCAGCAGCAGCTTGCGCGGCAGCTTGCCGCTGAGCGCGGTCAGCACCGGCGCGCCGACCGCCACGCCCATGGCGTACAGGCTGACCAGCATGCCGGCCGACGGCAGGTCGACGCCCAGGTCGGCGGCAATGGTGGGCAGCAGCCCGACAATCACGAACTCGGTGGTTCCGATGGCGAAAGCGCCGATGGTCAGCGCCAATAAAGCGAGAGGCATGGCATACACTCCTGTAAAGTTGATGCCATGCAGTATCCCGGCTTTCTTTGTGTAGAAAAAGCCGTTGAAAAACAGAAGATATTTGATTTCAAGTCAAGAATATGAGTGCCGAACTCCTTCCCCTCCTCGTCCACCGCGAAATGCCTTATGGAAAATACAAGGGTTTTCTGCTGGCCGACCTGCCCGGCCACTACCTGGGCTGGTTCGCGCGCGAAGGCTTTCCCAAGGGCGAGCTGGGCGCCCTGCTGGCCCTGATGTATGAACTCGATCACAACGCCCTGCGCCACCTGCTCGACCCGCTGCGCAGCAAGCCGCGCCGCTCGCCCATCGGCGTCAAGTAAGGCTGTCAGAAGCTGCTGCGCAAGGTCAGGAACAGCGTGCGCGGGCTGCCGAGGAAGTAGCGGCCCGTCGTCAGGGGATTGGAATTGGCAAGCTCCGAACCAAGGCCGCCCAGATAGCGCCGGCTCAGCAGATTGTCGGCGTTCAGCAGCAGCTCGCAACCAGCTCAAGCCTTATGCCCCGCCCCATGCTTTGCGTTACACTTTCCATTGATCACATCCTATTCCGCCACACCATCCCCACCCGCCATGCCGCTTTGCGCCAGATCAAACAATGTCCCCCCCTGGTATCAGGCGCCAGGGTGGGATATTGTTTGCGGAAGTTCAAAGCGCTGGGGCCTGGCGGCGCTGTTGGGGGCGCTGCTGCTGGGGACGGCCGCCAGGGCCGAAGAGCGCCGCGAGATGGTGTTTGTCGCGGCCACCAACCATACGATGCCGCTGGCCAGCTTTGCCGACGGCAAACTGAGCGGTGGTCTGCTCAAGGAGCTGGGCGAGGCGATCGCGCGGCGCGCCGGGCGCCAGGCGCGCTTTGTCAGCGTGCCGCCGCGGCGCGTCGCCAGCACCTTGGCCGAGGGCAGCGCCGATGCGGTCTGCTATGTGCTGCCGGAGTGGCTGGATGGTAATTTCAACTGGAGCGCACCGCTGATCCCGGATGCCGGCGTGGTGGTGGCGCGCGCCGACGCACCGCCCGTCAAGCAACTGTCGCAGCTGGAGGAGCGGCCGGTGGGCACCGTGGCGGGCTACCATTATGCGGCTCTGAGCCGTACGCTGGGGGCGCGCTTCCGGCGCGACGATGCGCCGTCGATGGAGCACAATATCCGCAAGCTGCTGCTGGGCCGCATGCAGTATGCGGTCCTGGAGAAAACCACCTTCGCCTACCTGCAGCGCAAACAGCCGGGACTGGGCCTGCGCGCCGACCTCGAATTTGATGCGTTCAGGGCGCAGTGCGCCTTTTCACTACGCTCGCAGATCGACATCGCCGAGGCCGACCGCGCCATCGCCAGCCTGCTGCACGATGGCGGTATCGAACGCGTGCTGTCGCACTACCGCTGACCGTGCCGGCCGCCGCGCCTACTCGGCCAGGCGCAGCGCGCTCAGCATGGCCGGGAATTCGCCCCTGGCGATCAGTTGCTCCAATTCGCTGGTGCCGCCAATCAGCACGCCGTGTACGAAGATCATCGGGAAAGTCGGCCAGCCGGTCCACATCTTCAGCGCATTGCGCCGGCGCCATTGGCCCAGATAACTGCCATATTCCAGATAGGTGTAGGTCGTGCCGAGCTGGTCGAGGATGCGGCGCGCCTTGCGCGGAAACGGATTCATGGCCATGCCCACCACCACCAGCGGATTGGCCGCCACGGCCGCCTGCACCGCGCCCACCAGGTCGGCGTGGTTGCGCCCGATGCGGTCGCGGATGGCGGGATGGATGCGGGCTTGGTCGAGAATCGTGCGGCTCATGGATGGTCCTTGCAAAGATTGAGGGGCGCTTATGGCTGTGTTACTTTTTACTGGGGCATTGTCCTACAGTTTGCCCTCGCGTGGTCTTATAACCGGGCTCTCGTCCGCGGCCTAAGATGTTCGCTCCTACCACCGAAACACGAGGAGAACATCATGGCATCGTCGAACCAGGGCAGCAACCAGGGCGGCAATCAAAGCAGCAAGCAAGGCGGCCGCAGCGACAACCAGCAGTCGGACGATAACCGCGGCGGCAACCAAGGCGGCGATACCAGCAACCGTGGCTTCGCCTCGATGGACCCCGAACGCCAGCGCGAAATCGCGGCCGAGGGTGGACGCGCCGCGCATGCCTCCGGCAACGCGCACGAGTTCACGTCGGAAGAAGCGCGCCGCGCCGGCAGCATGAGCCACAAGAACGACCCCAACCGTCAAAGCGCCGCCAATGAGCAGGATGAGGATGACAAGCAGCGCAGCAGCGGCAACCGGGGCGGCAGCGGCGGCGGCAGCCGGCAAAGCGCTTCCGACGACGACAACCGCAGTAGCGGCTCCGGCTCGCGCAGCGGCGGCGGCGGTAGCGGTAGCACTGGCGGCACGCGTGGCGGCACGCCAGAGCAGCATGCCGAGGCCGGCCGCCAAAGCCACAAAACCGACGACAAGCGCTAATTGACGGGCGGGGTGCTCCACCCCGCCGGCTTGCCCCCACGGCGCGCACGCCAGCAATGGCGCGCGCGCCGTTTTCATTTTGACCGGCTGCTCAGCACTGCCGAGCCCGTGTCCGGATTTGGGGCCAGGCCCCAAATCCGGACACGGGCTGGTCTGTTACGGGGCGGGAGTCTGCTGCCTTCAGCGGGCGCCGAAGGTCAGGCGCTTGCCTTCGCGCAGCATGCGTTCGAAGTCGGTGCCCGGCACGGGCTGGCTGAACAGATAGCCTTGCAGCTGGTCGCAGCCGAGCTCGCGCAGGAAGCTCATCTGCTCGGGCGTTTCCACGCCTTCGGCCACGATTTCCTGGCGCAGCTGCTGGGCCATGGTGACGATGGCGCGCGCGATGGCGCAATCGTTCTCTTCGTATGGCAAGCCGATGACGAAGGCGCGGTCGATCTTCAGCGTGCTGATCGGGAATTTTTTCAGATAGGCCAGGCTGGAATAGCCGGTGCCGAAATCGTCCAGCGCCAGCGCCAGGCCCATCGCCACCAGCTCGTTCATGATGGCGATCACCTTGTCGGCGCCTTTCACCAGCAGGCTTTCCGTGATTTCCAGCATCAGCTGCTCGGGCTGCACGCCGTGGCGCGCCATGACGTCGGCCATGCGCGCCGGCAGGCCGCGGTCGAACTGGCGCGCCGACAGGTTGACCGCGATCGGCGGCATCAGCAGATTGGCGTCCTGCCAGACGCGGATCTGGCGGCAGGCTTCTTCCATCACCCAGTTGCCGAGCTCCAGAATCAAGCCGGTTTCCTCGGCCACCGGGATGAAGACGCCCGGCGACACCAGGCCGCGCACCGGATGCTTCCAGCGCAGCAGCGCCTCGGCGCCGACGATGCGGCCGCTGCGCAGGCTGACCTTGGGCTGGTAGTACAGCATCAGCTCATTATTGGCCAGCGCCTGCCGCAGCTCGCTTTCGATGCGCAGATGTTCCTTGGCGCGCTGGTTCATCTCTTCGCTGTAGAACAGGAAGCCCGATTCCGGCTGCAGCGCGGCGCGCGTCATGGCGACGTCGGCGCCGCGCAGCAGGGTGTCGGCATCCTCGCCATCCTCGGGATAGATGGCGATGCCGACATGGGCGCCGGTCTGCAGGTGCTGGCCGTCGATCTGCACCGGCGCGGCCAGCGAGGCGATCAGCTTTTGCGCGACGATGCCGGCGTGTTCGCGCTTTTCGATGTGCGGCAGGGCGATGCCGAAACGGTGGCCGTCGAGGCGCGCCAGGATATCGCCTTCGCGCAGGCATAGGCGCAGCAGGCGGCCGATCTCGACCAGCAGGCGGTTGCCGATTTCGTGGCCCAGGGTGTCGCTGATGGCGCCGATGCGGCTGATGTCGATCACCAGCAAGGCGCCATGCTCCTGGCTGCGGCGCGCCTCGGCCAGGGCCTGCGCCACCAGTTGCTGCAGCAAGCCCTGGTTGGGCAGGCCGGTCAGCGCGTCGTAATTGGCCATGCGCTGCATGCGCGCCACGGCATCCTTGTGCACGCTGATATCGGTAAATAGCGAGAAGGTATGGCTGATGCGGCCCTCGGCGTCGCGCACGGCGCTGATGGTGACCGATTGCGGGAACAGTTCGCCGTTCTTGCGCTTGCCGACGATCTCGCCGCGCCAGGGGCCGGCGCCGCGCATGGCGGCCTGCACCTTGGCGCGGAATTCGGCGTCGTGCATGCCCGAGCGCAGCAGGTCGGGCGTCTTGCCGATCGCTTCGGCCGGGCTGTAGCCGGTGATGCGGGTGAAGGCGCCGTTGATGGAAACGATGCGCTCGTTGGCATCGGTGATCAGCACGCCCTGGTCGCTGTCTTCGATGATGCGCGCGTGCAGATTGAGTTTTTCGGCATGGCTCAGCGCCTTGTTCACCTCTTCCAGCTGGACGCGCATGCCGACCGGCTCGCGCTCCTCATGCATCAGGGAGATGGCCATATGGACCCAGATCACTTCCCCGTTTTTCTTGCGGCGGCGTACGGCGGTGACGGCGTTGCCCGCCTCCAGCAGCAGTTCGGCGATATCGCCGCCCTCCTCGCTGCCGTCGTACAGGAAGAGGATGTGCTGGCCCAGCGCTTCGCGCGCGGGATAGCCGAACATGCGTTCGGCGCCCTCGTTCCATTCGCGCACATAGCCGGCCAGGTCGAGTTCCAGCATGGCCGTCATGCCGGCCGCCGGTATGGCGGCAAGCTGCCAGCCGCGCAGTTCTTCCAGCGCGGCGTCCAGTTCGGCCAGGGCGCGCAGCTGCGCCTCGCCCTGCAGGCTGCGCGCGGCGCGGCTCAGGGCTTGGCAGCGCGCAATGGCGGTATCAAGCATGGGACTGGCCCGCACCGCTGGTAACGCTGAGCATCCACTGATTGGCCTCGGCCACGGCGGCGTTGAAGTCGGCCGCGTCCAGCTGCAACTGCTGCAGGCTGGCGGCGACAGCGGCGAAGTCGCCGTGTTCGGCCTGCTCCAGCAGGCCCAGCAGCGTGCCCAGTTCGCCCTGTTTGGCCAGCAGCGCCTGCTTGACGGATTCGCCGATGGTGAGCGGCTGCATGACTTCGGCCAGCGGCATGCCGAACAGCGCGCCCAGCAGCGAGAACATGCCCGTCATGAAGGCTTGCTCCTGCTGGTGCTTGTCCAGGCCGGCGCGCCGCGCCAGCAGCTCCATGGCCATGGCGCGCACCGAGACGCGCGCCAGCAGCATGGCCGTGCGCAGGTCGCCGTCGCGGGCGGCGAACAGCATCAGGTTGAGCCAGCGGCGCAATTGCTGGCGGCCCAGGATCAGGATGGCCTGCGAGAAGCTGGTGACGCGGCGGCCGGTGCCCATGCCCAAGGAATTGACCAGCTTCAGCAGGTGGTAGGACAGGGTCGGGTCGCGCCGCAGCAGGGCTTCGATTTCGTGGGTATCGGCGTCGTTCGCCACCAGCTGCACCAGTTGCAGGGCCAGGCCGCGCGAGGCGGCCGCCTGGCCCGAAGCCCCCTTGGGCGGCGTGTCGAGCGCCCAGTCGCCGCGCACCCAGCGCGCGCCGGGCGGCACATCGTCCAGCGCCGCCATGCTGTCGGCGCGGTAAAGTTCGGCGGTGCAGACTGGCTGCCAGCCAGCCGCGGCCAAAGCCTCGGCCAGCGGCGCTTCCAGCGTATCGGGATAGTAACAGCTGCTGGCGGCGGGCAGCCCGCTCAGCACGCCTGGCAGCGCCAGCGGCGCAGCGCCCTGCGCCGCCGCGCCGGTTGCGGCGGCACTGGGAGCGACGGCCGCGCCGTCCAGCCGGTCCGCCGTGCCGGATGCCGCCTGCGGCGGGCTGGCTGCGTCGGCGCACGCCGGGGCGCCGAACGCGAGGCCGCCACCGGCAAACAAGAGGGCGGCGGGCTGGCCTTTGCGGTCGGCCAGCAGATGCAGGAAAACGGGCGCTAGGGTCGGGGCTATCATGCGGAATCGGTTCGGGCCAGAGGATTCGGACTCATAATGGTACTCCCAAAACAGTTGGCGTAGGCCAACATTCTGTCGTCATTTCCTGTCAAACATCAAGACTGGGCGGCGAAGGCACACCGGGCAAATGATGACACAAACGCGCGAACATGCCGGGCTGGGCCATGCGCTGGCGCCACCAGTCCAGCGCCGCCCCGCCCTCGCCGCTGCGCCAGGCCAGGTAGAAGGTTTCGGCCGGCTTGGGTTCCTCGACTTGTTTCCCCACCAACAAGCCGGCGGCGATGGCGGCGCGCGCGCAGGGCGCGGGCAGGAAGCCGAAGCCCAGGCCGGCCAGCTGGGCGCCGTACTTGCTCTCCAGCGTGGGCAGGGTCAGCGTATCCTGGCCCAGCAGCAGGCCGACGGTGCGCGGCGCGATGCGGCGCGCCGTGTCGGCCGTGACGATGGCGCGGTGGCGCTGCAGCTCGGCGCGCCCGAGCCGTCCTTCGACGGCGGCCAGCGGGTGGCTGGGGGCAACGGCGAAGATCCAGTCCATCCGGCCCATCGGCTGCGACACATAGCCGCCGCCGGCCGGACCGTCGCCCGGCGCGCCCACCAGCAGGTCGACACGGCGCTCCAGCAACGCTTCCCAGGTGCCGGACAGGGTTTCCTGGGCCAGGCGCAGACGGGTCTGGCTCGCCACGGCGTAAAAGGCGCGGATATCGGCTTCCAGCGCCAACGGCGCGAACATGGAATCGGTGCCGAGGACCAGCTCGGTTTCCCAGCCCGAGGCCACGCGCCGCACGCGATGCTCCAGATCCTGGGCCGCGTGCAGCAGGTAGCGCCCCTCTTTCAGCAGCTCGCGGCCGGCCGGCGTCAGCTCCACGCGCGGCCCGTTGCGTTCGAACACCTGCACGCCCAGCTCTTCCTCCAGCTTGGCAACGGTGTAGGAAATGGTCGAAGGCACGCGGTGCAATTCCTTGCCGGCGGCCGAGAAGGAACCGCGGCGGTCGATGGCGTCCACGATCTGCAGGGCGTCGAGGCTGAGTCTGAGCATTCGAAATTTTCGATAATGAGTTGATAAATTTTCCGTTTTTTGGATTTTACAGGGCCGCGTAGAATGAGTCCTTTGTTCGAAATTATCGCAAATAAATCTCTCGAAAGGAGCAAGACCATGCTGCAAGTACGTAAAAGCGAAGACCGGGGCCATGCCAACCACGGCTGGCTGGACTCCCACCACAGCTTCTCGTTCGCCGACTACCACGATCCCAAACACATGGGTTTCGGCCCGCTGCGCGTGATCAACGAAGACCGCGTGGCGCCCGGCCAGGGCTTCGGCACCCACGGCCACCGCGATATGGAAATCATTTCCTATGTGCTGGACGGCGCGCTGGAGCACAAGGACAGCATGGGCAACGGTTCCGTGCTGCACTACGGCGACGTGCAGCGCATGACGGCCGGCAGCGGCGTGCGGCATAGCGAGTTCAACCATTCGGCCACCGAAGGCGTACATTTCCTGCAAATCTGGGTCATGCCGAACGCCAGCGGCATCGCGCCGGGCTACGAGGAAAAGCATTTCACGGCCGACAGCAAAACCGGCGTGCTGCGCCTGATCGCCTCGGCCGACGGCCGCGACGGTTCGGTGCTGATGCACCAGGATGCCTCGCTGTACGCCAGCATCCTGAACGGCGGCCCGGCCCTGCGCCACAGGCTGGAAGCCGGCCGCCTGGCCTATGTGCATGTGATCCGCGGCAGCCTGACGGTGAATGGCGAGCGCCTGCAAGGCGGCGATGCGGCCAAGCTGAGCGGCGAGACCGAGGTCGTGCTCGACAATGCCGAGGCGGCCGAGATCCTGCTGTTCGACCTGCCGCGCTGAGCCGGCAGGCGGGAAGCTGGCCTATCTTGAAACCTGGAAAAAGGTCCTCAATATAGGAAAGCATAATATTTGGTAAGATGAAGGGCGCGCGCCGAGTCTGACGAGCAGACCGGCGCGCTTTTTGAATTATCCGTCCTGAAAAAGAAGAGCACATCATGCAGTCCGCCGCACAAGCACCCAAAGAAGAACTCGATTACGTCACGTCCTGCGCCCTGCCCACGCCCTGGGCCCAGTTCACGCTGCACGCCTTCGTCGAGCACGCCACCGGCAAGGAACACCTGGCCATGGTACTGGGCGATATCGGCAATGGCGCGCCGGTGCTGGCGCGCGTGCACTCCGAATGCCTGACCGGCGACGTGCTCTACTCGCAGCGCTGCGACTGCGGCGCCCAGCTGGAAGGCGCGCTCAAGCGCGTGGCCGAGGAAGGCCGCGGCATCGTGCTGTACCTGCGCCAGGAAGGCCGCGGCATCGGCCTGGTCAACAAGATCCGCGCCTACCGCCTGCAGGAAGCCGGCGCCGACACGGTGCAGGCCAACGAACAGCTCGGCTTCAAGGCCGACCAGCGCAACTACGCCCTGGTCGAGCCCATGCTCAAGCAGTTCGGCGTGCGCAGCCTGCGCCTGATGACGAATAACCCGCGCAAGATCGCGGCCATGGAAAATCTGGGCTTCACGGTGGCCGAGCGCGTGCCATTGCTGGTCAACCGCAACGCCTTCAACCAGCATTATCTGGATACCAAGGCGAGCAAGCTGGGCCACATGATGGCGCCGCTGACCCCGCCCGCTGCCGAGGACGGCCAGCTCTAAGCGCCGGCCCCGCCCTTCACCCCAAGTCCCAGGAATAGATGAAATTTACTAATCTTGCCGTAACGCTGATGCTGACTTGGGGCTGCGCCAGCGCACTGGCGGCCCCACCCGCCGCCCCCGCGGCGCCGGACGCCCCCACCGCGCCGGCCACGCCGGCGCTCCCGGATGGCGCCCTGCCGCCGCCGTCGAGCACGGCGCAAAAACTCTACTCCGCGGCCAAGAAGGACTTGCTGCAAGTGCGTTCGCTGCTGAAAAGCGGCCGCACCCAGTCCTCGGTCGGTTCCGGCTTCCTGGTCGGCACCAGCAATCTGGTGCTCACCAACTACCACGTCGTCTCGCAATTCGCGCTCGATCCGGAAACCTATACCGGCGAGTGGGTCGACACCTCGGGCCAGCGCGGCAATATCGAGCTGCTGGCGGTCGATGTGCTGCACGACCTGGCCGTGGTGCGCGTCAACCGCTACGGCACCGGCTTCTTCAACGTGCCCGAGCAGCCGGTGCGGCTGACCCAGGGCCAGTACCTGTACTCGCTGGGCAATCCGCTCGACCTGGGCTTCGCCATTTCGGAAGGCGCCTTCAACGGCGTCATCACGCGCAGCTTCTATGAGCAACTGATGTTTACCGGCCCGATCAACTCCGGCATGAGCGGCGGCCCCAGCGTCACCGTCAATGGCGAGGTGGCCGGCGTCAACGTGTCCAAGCGCCTCGATGGCGAGCTGGTCAGCTTTCTGGTGCCGGCCCGCTATGCCCAGGAGCTGCTGAAGAAAGTCCAGGCCCAGGGCAAGCCGCCCAAGGATTTCACCACCGTCGTCGCCGCCCAATTGCTGGCGCACCAGAAAGCCATGGTCGACCAGCTGCTGGCCACCCCGCTGGCGCTGAAAGCCATGGGACCATACCAGGTGCCGGTGCGCGAAACCGAACAGATGCGTTGCTGGGGCCGCTCGAACCAGAAGGCCGACAAGCCCTTCACCGTCGACATCACCAACTGCGCGATGGAATCGGCCATCTTCGTGTCCGGTTCGCTGCAGACGGGCCAGATCGGCATCCGCCACCAGTTCATGCGCAGCACCGAGATGGGCAGCTTGCGCTTCGCCCAGCTGGCGAGCGCCTCGTTCAAGAACGAAGCCTTCGGCGGCTACAAGGACAGCCGCCTGACCGGCCCCAATTGCACCGAACAATTCGTCAAGAACCAGAGCCTGCCGATGCGCGCCGTGCTGTGCGTGCGCGCCTACCGCAAATTCGAGGGGCTGTACGACTTTTCCCTGCTCACCTCGAGCACCGACGAAGGCTTGATGAACCTGCAAAGCCGGATGGATGCGCGCGGCGTGTCCTATGAAAACGGCATGCGCACCTCGCGCGCCTTCCTCGAAGCGCTGGCGCGCGGGGGCGCCAAATGATGGGGCCGTATTTCGTCGAACTGCTGGCGCGCAATGGCGACGTGCTGCACCGCCACCGCGTGGACAGCCTGCCGATCCGCATCGGCCGCGGCTACGACAACGACTTCATCCTGGACGACGCCCACACCGCCGCGCGCCACGCCATCGTGGAAGCGGCGCCCGGCGGCGGCCTGCTGCTGCGCGACCTGGGCAGCCAGAACGGCGTGGTCCACCAGGGCCGGCGCCACAACGAACTGGCGCTGGACGGCAATACCGTGGTGCGCCTGGGCCACACGCGCTTGCGCATCCGCAGCGCCGCCTACCCGGTCGCGCCCGAGATGACCGACACCACCATGCACGCCTGGGAAGGCGGCGCGCCGGCGCTGGCCGGCCTGGCCCTGATCGCCCTGTTCACGGGCGTGGAAGAAGCCCTGTCGGACGTGGAATCGTTCCAGGCCATCCGCTACCTGCTGCTGATCGCCTCCAGCCTGGGTGCGGGCCTGGTGTGGAGCGGCGTCTGGGCCTTGGCCAACCGCCTGTTCGGCGGCCATGCGCGCATGGGGCGGCACCTGTTCATCCTGGGCGGCGGCCTGATTGCTGCGGGCGCCTGGCGCGCCGTCAGCAGCGTGCTGGCCTATGCCTGGTCGGCCGAGTTCTTCACACGCTATGGCAACCACATGACCTTGGCGATTGTGTGCGGCATGGTCTACTTCCACCTCACCACGATCAAGCCCCAGCATCCGCGGCGTATGGCCGCCTTCTGCGGCAGCCTGCTCGCGCTCGGCTCCGGCCTGCTGCTGATGAGCAATCTGCAAAGCACCGGCCGCCTCAGCGACGAGCTCTACATGTCCGTCCAGCTGCCGCCGCAAGTACGCCATAGCAAGGACCACAGCGTCGACGACTTCATGAACAGCGCTGCCAAGCTGAAATCCAGCGCCGATGCCGCCCGCCGCCGCACCGTCAAATCCGACGACAACGACGACGACGACTAAACACAGCTAAACCCGCAGGATGGCCGTCCCGCCCGCCCTGGCGCCGGGCACCGGGCACCGATCGGACACGCACTGGCCGGTAAGCATGGGCAGCACTACGGCCGGGGCCGTGTCCGATTTTGGGGTCTGGCCCCAAAATCGGACACGGGCTGAGCAATTCAGGCGGGCGGACCTTTGAGTTCGACGCTGTTGCCTTCGGGGTCTTGCAGGTAGATGGAGGGGCCTTCGCCTTCGGCGCCGTAGCGCGATTCCACAGGTCCGTGCGGGATGTCGTGCGCCGCCAGGTGGGCGAGGATGGCAGCCGCGTCGAAGGGGTCGACACGGAAGCAGAAGTGGTCGACGTTGCGCCCTTCCTTGCCGGGCGCGGCGCCGCCGGCCAGGCCGAGCTTCTTGTCGATGGGGATCAGGTCGATCAGGCTGCTGCCGGCGCGCAGCTGGTAGAGGCCGATCTCTTCCTGCTGGCGCTCGAACGCGCAACCCAGCACCTCGGTGTAGAATCGGACCATGCGGTCCAGATCGACCACGCGCAGCACGATATGGTCGATCTCGCGGATGCGTATCATTGCCTGTCTCCTATTGTGATTTATTGGCTGGCCGATTGTACAAGTTTTCCCACGGGCCAGGATTGAATCACAATATCGATCACGCTATGCAGCTGGGCGCGCTCCACGCCTGCCGCCGCCTGCACCGCCAACCCCTGCCGTACCGTCGCCACATAGCGCGCCAGTTGTTCCGGACAGGCGTCGGCCGGTAAATCCCCCTCTTCCCGCGCCTTGCGCAGCCGGTCGCGCAGCCGCGTTTCGCTGTGCTCGCGGCGCGCGATCAGTTCGTCGCGCACGGGTTTGGCTTCGTCGCTGCAGGCCAGGGCGCCGTTGACGTTCAGACAACCGTGCGGACTGTCCGGCCGGGTCTGCGCGTCGACCGCGCCGCGCAGCAGCGCTTCCACCACGGCGCGCGCGGTCGGCTGCTCCAGCGCCACGTCGCAGTAATTCATGCGCGTGCTCTGGTAGCGCTCCAGCGCCTTGCGGAACAAGGTTTCCTTGTTGCCGAACACGGCGTACAGGCTGGGCCGGTTCATGCCCATGGCCGTGGTCAGCTCCGGCAGGGAGCTGCCCTCATAGCCCTTTTCCCAGAACACTTCCATGGCACGATCCAGGGCCTGCTCTTCATCGAAAGTGCGCGGCCGGCCCAGTTTGCAAGGTAGCTTATTCGATTCTTTCATACCGTTCGGTTAAAAAAGTTCTTGACACCCATCATCGCATAAGTAGATTATAACCGACCAGTTAAAAATTCAAGGAGCAGTCCATGCAGTCCACTTCCAGCGCCCCGGCGGCCGATTTCAGCGCCGCCAGCCCCGCGCCCAAACCGTCGCTGGCCACCTGGCTGGCCGTGCTGTCCGTCGGCGTCGGCGCCTTCGCCCTCGTCACCACCGAATTCCTGCCGGTCGGCCTGCTGCCGCAGATCGCCGCCGAACTGCGCATCAGCGAAGGCCAGGCCGGCCTGCTGGTCACCATGCCCGGCTATATCGCCGCCCTCTCCGCCCTGGCCGTGACCATCGGCGTGGGCAAGACCGACCGCCGCATCGTGCTGCTCGCCCTGCTCTCCCTGCTCTTCGTCTCGAATCTGGCGGTGGCGCTGGCGCCGAATTTTGCCTGGGTGCTGGTCGGACGCGCCCTGCTTGGCGTGGCCGTCGGCGGCTTCTGGGCCGTGGGCCTGGCGGTCGGGCCGCGCCTGGTGTCGCTGCAGTATGCGACACGCGCCAATTCCCTGATCTTTGCCGGCGTCTCCCTCGGCACCGTGGCCGGCGTGCCGGCCGGCGCGCTGCTGGGCGAGATCATGGGCTGGCGTGTGGCCTTCGGCGCCGCGGCCGGCGTGGCCGTGGTGGTGCTGCTGACCCAGCTTCTGTTGCTGCCCAAGCTGCCGGTCAACCGTGGCGTTGCCCTGCGCGACCTGCCGCAATTGCTGCATATTCCCAAGGCGCGCATCGGCCTGATCGCCACGCTGCTGATTTTCGTGGCCCAGTTCTCGGCCTATACGTATATTTCGCCCTTCCTGGAGCAGGTCACGCGCATGAATGCGAAGACCATCAGCGCCCTGCTGCTGGCCTATGGCGTGACGGGCTTCTTCGGCAATATCCTCGGCGGCTGGATCGCCGAGAAAAGCGTGCGCGGCGCGCTGGCCGGCACCGCCCTGGTGATGGGCCTGGCCACAGCCAGCCTGCCCCTGCTGGGCGCCGATCCGCTGGCAGCCACGGTGCTGGTGTCCATCTGGGGCCTGGCCTTTGGCGCCATGCCGATTTCGGTGCAGAGCTGGATGATGAAATCGGCGCCGGATGCGATGGATTCGGGCGGCGCCCTGTTCGTCGCCACCGCCCAGGTGGCGCTGGCCAGCGGCGCAGCCGCCGGCGGCGTGGCGGTCGACCATTTCGGCCTGTTCAGCGCCATGTTCCTGGGCGGGGCTTTCGCCGCCGCCACCGTCTTCGTGATGCTGAAATTCGGCAGCCCGCGCCGTTTTGCCAGCCGCCTGCACGTGGTGCATTGAGTTTTCCGGTCCGGACGCGCGTGCGTCCGGACAACCATTCAACGCCAGGGCTTGGCGATCGGGCTACGGCCCGCCACCGGCAGGTATTTGCCATTGCGGTACTGCAGCCGCAGCAGCTGGTCCACTTCGGCCGCCGTCTGCACGCCATGCTTGCCGCCCTCGCTGACGGCGCCCGTGTAGCGCACCGTGATATCGCCCGGCTGCTGGGCCGAGGTCGAGACGCTCCAGTCGCCGCGCAGCGCCACGCAATCGTGCGATGCATCCGGTTCGTCGTAGCCGCCGTCGATACGGCCGCGGAATTCCCGCACCACCTCCTGCAAGCGTCCCAGGCAATCCGGCAGGCTATAGGCATTGCTGTCGTTCAGCTGCAGTTCCAGGATGGGCGCGGGGTTGACCTTGTCCTTGCCGAACTCGTACAGCGACAACCACTCGTTGCAATGGCCCTGCCAGCAGCTGCCATAGCTCGCGCTCAGTCCCATGCGTTGCGCCGACAGCTGCAGCGGCTGGATATCGGCCTGCGACTCATAACCGACATAGGCCAGCGGCTCCTGGCGCTGCACCAGCTTCCAGCCGTTCTTGCTGGTTTCGAAGGTGTAGGCCGCGAGCGCGACCGGCATGCCATGGCTGCTTTCCGGCATGCCGTCGGCCGTGGCTTTGCTCAAACGCGCAATCAGCACATAGCGCTTCTCGCCGAGACGGCTGACAAAGGCCGGCTCCACGATCACGCTCTGGGTCCGGGGCATGGCCTTGGCCGGCGCGGCGCGCTTGACCAGGCGCGGCTTGCCCTTGCGCGCGGACGCCGGCAGCACCTCGGCCGCCGCGCCGCTCCATTCGGGATGGCCGCTGGACAGCTTCACCGTCTGCACGCGGCCCGCGGTTTCATCCAGCCATTTGGGGAAGGCCAGCACCAGCAGATCGCTGGCGGCAGGCAGCTCGAACTCGCCCGCCTCCTGGGCCAGGGCGGGACCGGCAATCAGCAGCGTGGCGCCCATGGCCAGCGCCACCTGCTTCTTCAGGGCTTTCATTCGTTTGGGCTCCCAACAAGTTCAAATGCGGCGGCGCCGGTATTCGGCCAGGAAGGCTTTGGTCTGCTGCGGCGTCATCGCCTGGACCGGATCGCCGTGGTAGACATACAGGAAGGGCATGCCGCCCAGCCGGTCGGTCAGCTTGGCCGACACCAGGAAATAGCTGCCCAGCGGGTAGACGGCGGTATCCCGCAGGCGCCGCGAGCATTCGACCCGCAGCTCGGAGCTGTAAGCCTGCCCATTCACCGGACGCACCCGCACCTCGCCACCGTGTTCGAACGATTCCACCGCCACATCGCGGTAGGCATAGATGTCGCGCGCCATGCCGCCTCCTGTTATCAAGCCAATACGCTATGGTAGCAGGAGAGATTAATTTCCGTCGAGAAATTCACTGAGACGCGCCAGCGCCTGCTCGATATTGCCATGCAGGCTGGCCACAGCCTCGGCGCCGAGCAGCACCTCCAGCTCCTTCTGGACCGCGCGCCAGGCGGGACGGGCGGCGCGCTGCACCTCGCGTCCGGCCGCCGTGATGGCCACGATGCGCTGGCGCGGGTCCTCGCCCGCCTGCAGCTCGACCCAGCCCGCCTCGATCATGGGCCGCAGATTGCGCGTGAGCGTGGTCCGCTCCATGCCCATTTCCGCCGCCAGCTGGGACATGGGCAAGGACAGCTGCAGCACATGGCTCAAGAGCGAGAACTGGGTATTCTTCAAGCCCGCCCGGACCAGCATGCGCTGGTCGTAAAAGCGCGTGACGGTGCGCGTCAGCTTGCGTAGCTGGAAGCAGGTGCAGGGAATGGCGAGGCTGGTCTGGAGCATCATTGGGGCGCACAAGGCTAAAAGGTGCAAATACACGGATTATTTAAATTATATTATAGTGTAGCTACACCTATTTCTGGAGGACGAAAGCATGGATGCACAAGATACGGCGGCAAGCTGGTTAAGCGACGAGGAGGCAATGCGCGCGCGCCTGGCCGAACCGGGCGTGGCGGGACTCGACAAGCTGCGCGGCTGCAGCGGCCTGGAATTCCTGCAAGGAATAGGCAATGGCGATCTGCCGCCGGCGCCCATGCTGGAACTGCTGGGCATGACCCCGATCGCGGTCAGCGAGGGGCGCACCTTGTTCCAGGGCCGGCCCGGCGCCCAGCACTTTAACCCCAGCGGCAGCGTGCATGGCGGTTATGCGGCCACCCTGCTCGACACGGCCGTCGGCTGCGCCGTGCACAGCTGCCTGCCGCCCGGCAAAGGCTATACGACGCTGGAACTGAAGGTGAACTTCATCCGCGCCCTGAGCGACAAGACCGGCCCCATTCGCGCCGAAGGCCGCGTCATCAACGTCGGCGGCCAGATCGGCATCGCTGAAGGCCGCATCACCGACGCCAACGGCAAGCTGTACGCCCACGCCACCACCACCTGCCTGATCTTCCCGATCTGACGCTTTAAGCACGCAACAGCGCGATGAAGGTGAAGGAGAAATCCCTCCGCATTTCAATTCGAAAAGACTGGGGACAGTGCGCTTACATGACGCATCCACGACATACGGCCATCTAGACGCCAAGCCTATCGTGCGCGGAGGGATGGGCTTGCCCTATACAATGCGGGCAAACCCCGGCCAGATAGATCGGTTGGCCATCGTCACGCCGCCCAAGCAGCGGTCGCCTTCACTTACTTGGGAGAATACACTTGCGCACTCACCTCTATAAACTCGGCGCCCTGTGCGCGATTATCCTCGCCACCGGCTGTCAGACCACGCCGTCCACGACGTCCGCCCAGGACGAGGCCCCCGCCCCGAAAAATCCCGAATTCGCCGGTGAAATGGCCAAGTTCAATGCGCAATTCCCGAACGAGAAAGTGGCGAAGTATGAGGAGGAATCGATCCGCTTCAACAACGCCAATAAGCTCGACGAAAAAGGCGGCTGCCACGAGAAATCGAAATATCCCGTGACCATCATCCTGCTCCTCGACGCAAACGGCAAAGTCACGCAAAGCATGACCGACGTGGAAAACAGCAAGGCCCAGTGCTTCCGCAACAGCTACGCCTCCGCCCAGTTCCCGCGTCCGCCGATCGCGCCTTACCGCAAGGCGATGCAGCTGCGATGATCCGCTGGCCACTATGATTTGAAGCCCAAGAGTTCGCCGGCGTCCATCCAGTCGCAGTGGCGAACCAATTGGGGGGCGACGTCCACGGCATACCAGGCTCTGCTAATCCGCAATATATATAGCAGCGCAAACCTGTGATACGCCCCCTCCCCCTGCAATTTTCACGCCTCCCATAGCAGATTATGAGGGCCTAGGGATAGCTGTAGCAGATGTCTCTCATCCTCGCGATACCCCTTCCCGTGCGCACAAAATATAAGAAACCCCAGAATTAGAGAAAATGCTCTAATCCGTACCTCCGCTATATTTAGCAAGAATCTTGAGCAAGAAATATGAAATCATATGCCCAAAAGGAGATTTCATGCCCCATAACGCCCTTAATCCACTATTTTTTGCCATATTGCTTTCTCTTAGCGCATCGACTAACGCAGAAAACAACCATCATGCTTCACCATCGCAAAAAGAGACAAACGAATTAATTTGCGATTTCATTTACGCCAGATATTATCAAGCACTTACATACATTCAAGACAAGCTATCCTTCGCAACCACAATCACGGAAAACGAAGGAAAGGAAAAGCTCATGCTGGAAAACAACCAGTTCAAGGTATATTTTCTCAAAATAGGAAACAAACTTCTCTTGCTGGAGCTAACATTAAAACCCAGCCATTTCAATCAACACCCACCCCCTTACTTCATAAGAAGCAAAGAAAGTATCAAAAATACGGAATATGATTTTCACTGCGAAAACGACACAGGAAAAGCAATATTCCATAACCAAAAAATTCAAAGCATTATTCTTCAACCAAATTTTATTGATTAAATACACCAATCTAAAATCTGGCAAGCAGCCATACAGACCTGAGCGAAAATTACGCAGCACCTGTTGGAATTCCGGCTCCTACAGGGCCTCTGGCACGGTGGCGTGTTAATATTAGGAAATGTGCATTTCACACTTTCCAATCACTAAGCCAGGGAAAATATGCCGGCTTCAGATAACTGTGCGTGTAAAAACAAGGTAGTTGGAAATGTAGATGGCACAGGTGACGGACGCCAATCTCATCCCTTTTTTGATGCTTCAGCAATGCGCCGGTTAGTCGTAGTGTCGAAGACCCGATTGGCTTCATATCATCCGGCTAAACCAGTCGGAACGATTCCAATAATCTCACTCGCTGCTGTACAGCTTGTGGCGATTTTTGGGGATAGAACGCCCAATTCATCGTGACAATATCTTGGAACCGGAAAATACTGGATTTTTGCGCATATACAAATCCCGGCAAAACCAATGCCGCCTTGAAGCAGAGTGGCATAAGCCATCTATAAATCTTAGGCGCATGACTTCGCCGTCGATTCATGCCAAATCACTTAAGCCGGGCGTAGCACCAGCAGCGCCACGGCTTCGGCATTGATGCCCTCCTCGCGGCCCAGGTAGCCCATCTTCTCGTTGGTTTTGGCCTTGACGTTCACCTGGCCCACCGTTACGCCCAGATCCTCGGCGATATGCGCTGCCATGGCGCCGATATGCGGCGCCATCTTCGGTCGCTGGGCAATGATGGTGGCGTCGATATTGCCGATATCGTAGCCGGTGGCGCGCACGCGCCTGGCCGCTTCGCGCAGCAGCGCGCGCGAATCCGCGCCCTTGAAGGTGGGGTCGGTGTCGGGGAAATGGCGGCCGATATCGCCTAGCGCGGCCGCACCCAGGATGGCATCGGTGATCGCATGCAGCAAGGCGTCGGCGTCGGAGTGGCCCAGCAAGCCTTTTTCGTGCGGGATGTCGACCCCGCCCAGAATCAGTTTGCGGCCTTCGACCAACTTGTGGCAGTCGTAGCCTTGGCCGATGCGGAATGGGAGTGCGGGAGTGGCTGTCATTTCTTGTCCTGTTCCAGATACATTTCTGCGATGCGGATATCGCTCGGCAGCGTGACCTTCAGATTGCGCGGGTGGCCTTCCACCAGCTGCGGCGAGAGGCCCAGCATTTCAACGGCGCTGGCGTCGTCGGTGATGGCGCTGGCGTCGGGCGCGGAGGACAGCGCGCGCAGCAGCAGCGCATAGCTGAACATCTGCGGCGTCTGCGCCAGCCACATGCCGTCGCGCGGGATGGTGGCGACGGCGCCGCCGCGCGTGCTTTTCACCGTGTCCACCACGGGCAGCGCGAGCAGGCCGCCGGCCGGGTTCGCGCCCACTTCCTCGATCAGTTTGCGGATCAGTTCCGGCGTCAGGCCGGGACGGGCGGCGTCGTGCACCAGCACCATATCACCATCGGCGGCAACATCGCGCAAGGCGCGCAGGCCGTTCAGCACCGAGTCCATGCGGGTGGCCCCACCACAGCGCAGCACCGTCACGCCGGACGGCGGTACGATGGCATCGATATAGCCGTCTTCCGCGCTCACCACCACATAGGTGTGGGCAATCAGCTCGCTGCCGAGGAAGGCCTGCAGGGTATGGGCCAGCATGGGCCGGCCGCCCAGCGCCAGGTATTGCTTGGGCGTCGCGGCGGCCATGCGCGCGCCGACGCCGGCGGCCGGGATCAGCGCAAAGTAGCGCACCGGCCGCGGGGAATTCTTGTTATCGCTTGCTGTCATCTTGTATGCGCTCAGTGTCTGCCGCGCGTCTTGTTCAAAATAGTCTGGATCTCGCCATTGCAGGATTTGCCCAGGCGCTCATATTCGGCGGGCGAATCGAGCTTGGCCTGCTGCGCTTCGACCTTCTCCATCTCGGCCTTGATGAAGGGCAGCCAGCCGCTGTTGATCTCATGATTCAGGGCCGACTGCGCAGTGCGGGAAAGCGCGTACAGCGGCTTGTCGCCGAAGCGCTTCAGCAGCGCTTCGCGCACCACCACTTCCACCTTGGGCAGATTGTCCATATAGATCCGCATATGCTGCATCTCGTGCGCCAGGATCACATCATAGCCGCAACTGCCTTTCGGGAACTCGTTGCCGACGTAGATGCGCACCGGCGCATAACTGAGCTTGACGTCGATCTTGGGCGCGATGCATTCATAGCCGCTCTCCGGGTCCTGCAGCAGCTGGCCGGTCCAGCCGACCTTCACCAGCGATTCGGTGCGTGTCAGTCCCAGCACATAGCTGTTGGGCTGGTAGTCGCCCTTCATCTGCGTCAGTGATTTATACGAGAGCTGGGTGTTGACCGAGTAACCGTTCTGCTGGGCCGACATGACCGAGGCGGTCTTGCTGATCGTGTCCTCGCAGCGGATCTGGAACGGCGTGCGCTTCTCCGCGGCGCCGCTGGCGACGGCGCACAGCGGTGCGAACGCGGCCAGCAGGCAGGCCAGCCGGAGCAGGAAACGCGGCGCAGCCATGGTTTCAGCCGAGCTTCCAGGCTCCGCTCTTGATGCGCTCCAGCCAGAAGGCGCCGATGATGGTTTTGACGTCGGTGATGCGGCCGGTGCGCACCCACTCCAGCATCTCTTCCGGGGTGGCGGTGATGGTTTCGATGAATTCGCCCTCATCCAGTTTCACCTTGCCCGCTTTCAGGCCGCGCGCCAGGAAGATGTCCAGATGTTCGTCCGAATAGGCGATGGCGTTGTGGATGGTGGTCAGGTAGTGCCACTCGCCGGCGCTGTAGCCGGTTTCTTCTTCCAGCTCGCGCTTGGCGCAGGCCAGGGATTCCTCGCCCGGATCGATCTTGCCGGCCGGGAGTTCAATGAAGACGCGGTCGAGCGGGTAGCGGAACTGGCGCTCCAGCAGCACGCGGCCATCGTCCAGCAGCGGCAGGATCACCACCGCGCCCGGGTGCTTGATGAATTCGCGCCCGGTTTCGGCGCCGTTGGGCAGTTTGATGCGGTCGCGTTGGACCTTGAGGAAGTGGCCGTCGTACGCCAGCTCACCGTCGATACGGGTTTCTTTCAGGTGCGCATCCATGCACGCTCCTTTCAATCGGAAAATCAGTAGTGTATCAGCGGCGCTTGCGCAGGTAGCGCACGACGAAGCCAGGGAAGGCCAGCACGATGAAGAGGCAGGCGGTGATCGCATAGAACTCCCACTGCTGCGGGAAGCGGGTGCCGATACGCGCCTCGATCGCCATGGCGATCAGACCAACGACAAAGTAGAGCACCGCCAGTTCCAGCAGCCGGATGAACAGCGCCTTGCGGCGGTGCTCCTGCCCTGCCCCGCCGGATTTCAGCGGAATCAGGGCAAACACCTTGTCGTTAAAGAATGGCAGGTTGGCGGCTGCGAATGCAAGCAGGATCACCAACCAGCTGGAGGAAGATACGTCCATCTATCTAGGCTCAGGAAGCCAGGGTTTTGCTCATGGCGCTCAGGCAGGCGTTCAGCAGCGGGCCTGGAATGATACCCAGAGCCACCACGGCCAGACTGTTCAGCACCAGCACCACGCTCTTGTCGCCATTGACGACGATGGGCGCGGTATCTTCCGGCTCGTCGAACCACATGGTTTTCACGACGCGCAGATAGTAGTAAGCACCGATCAGCGAGAACATCACCGCCAGCACGGCCAGCCACAGCTGGCCGGTGCTCATCACGGCCTGCAGCACCGACAGCTTGGCGGTGAAGCCGACCATCGGCGGCACGCCAGCCAGCGAGAACATCAGCACCGACATCAAGGTCGCATACACCGGGCTGCGTTTGCTCAGGCCTTTGAAGTCGGACAGTTCTTCCGCTTCGAAGCCGGCACGGGCCAGCGCCATGATCAGACCGAAGCTGCCCAGGGTGGTCAGCACATAGGTGATCGAGTAGTACATGGATGCGCTGTAGGCAGCGGCGGCATTGCTCTTGTCGACGCCGACCACGCCCGCCATCAGGCCCAGGAGCACGAAGCCCATTTGCGCGATGGTGGAGTAAGCCAGCATACGCTTCAGATTGGTCTGGGCGATCGCGGTGAAGTTGCCGATCGCGAGCGACAGCACGGCCAGGATCAGCAGCATCTGCTGCCAGTCATGCGCCAGCGGCAGCAGGCCTTCCACCAGCAGACGGATGCAGATGGCGAAGGCGGCCAGTTTCGGCGCGCCGCCCAGCAGCAAGGTCACGGCGGTCGGTGCGCCCTGGTAGACGTCCGGCACCCACATATGGAAAGGCACCACGCCCAGCTTGAAAGCCAGGCCGGCCACCATGAACACCAGGCCGAAGACCAGGATGGTCGGCTTGACGGTGCCGCTGGCGGCGGCTTTCGCGACTTCATTCAGTTCCAGCGAACCGGTGGCGCCGTACAGCATGGACATGCCATACAGCAGGAAGCCGGAAGCCAGTGCGCCCAGCACGAAGTACTTCATGGCCGCTTCGGTCGCTTTCGCATTGTCGCGGCGCAGGGCCACCAAGGCGTACAGGGCCAGCGACATCAGTTCCAGGCCCAGGTAGATGGACAGGAAGCTGTTACCGGAGATCATGACCATCTGGCCCAGGGTTGCGAACAGGGCCAGCGCATAGAACTCGCCGCCGAGCGTGCCGCCCAGCATGCCGCGTTGATGCGCGTACTGGCGCGAATACACCAGGGTGATGGCCACGCCCAGATAGGTGAACACTTTCAGCAGGTTCGACATCGGGTCCGACACGAACATATTGTTGAAGGCGTACACGGTGGCGCCGGCATTGTAGTCGGCCAGGCTGATGGCAGCGCAGACGCCCAGCGCGAGCAGCGACAGCACGTAAGTGATCGAACGCTTGCTCTCTGACAGGAACATATCGATCAGCAGGATCGCCGAGGTGGCGATCAGCAGAAAGACTTCTGCATAGAGCGGGATCAGGTTAGTGGTATTCATTTAGCTATTCCTGGTTTTTCTTAGTGCAGCTTGCTCTGGGCGACGTGCTTGAGCAGGTCGGCCACGGAGGTTTGCATGGTGTCGGTGAACGGGGCTGGATACAGGCCCATTACCAGCACCGCCAGCGCCAGGATGCCCAGCATCAGGAACTCGCGGTTGTTGATGTCGGTCAGTTCGGCCACGTGCGAATTGCCCACTTTGCCGAAGATCACGCGCTTGGCCATCCACAGCGAGTACGCCGCGCCGAAGATCAGGGCGGTGGCGGCCAGGATGCCGGTCACGAAGTTGAACTGCACCGCGCCCAGGATCACCATGAACTCGCCGACGAAACCGGAGGTTGCCGGCAGGCCGCAGTTAGCCATCGAGAACAGCACGAAAAAGGCCGCGAACTTCGGCATGGTGTTGACCACGCCGCCGTAGTCGGCGATCTGGCGCGAGTGCATGCGGTCATACAGCACGCCGATGCACAGGAACATGGCGCCCGAGATGAAGCCGTGGGAAATCATCTGCACGATGCCGCCCTGCACCGACATGTCGTTGAACATGAAGAAGCCCAGGGTCACGAAGCCCATGTGGGCGATCGAGGAGTAAGCCACCAGTTTCTTCATGTCCTTCTGCACCAGTGCCACCAGGCCGACGTAGATGACGGCGATCAGGGACAGCACGATCACGAAGCCGGCCAGCTCTTTCGAGGCGTCAGGCACGATCGGCAGGGAGAAACGCAGGAAGCCGTAAGCGCCCAGTTTCAGCATGATCGCGGCCAGCACGGCGGAACCGCCGGTCGGCGCTTCCACGTGGACGTCCGGCAGCCAGGTGTGGACCGGGAACATCGGCACCTTCACGGCGAAGGCCATGAAGAAGGCGAAGAAGATGGCGATCTGTTCGCCCATGGCCAGCGGCAGCTTGTGCCAGGCCAGGATGTCCCAGCTACCCGATTTGTTGTACAGGTAGATGATGGCGATCAGCGTCAGCAGCGAACCGAGGAAGGTGTACAGGAAGAACTTGAACGCCGCGTACACGCGGTTGGCACCGCCCCACACGCCGATGATGATGTACATCGGGATCAGGGTCGCTTCGAAGAAGAAGTAGAACAGCAGGCCGTCCATGGCGCAGAACACGCCGATCATCAGACCGGACAGGATCAGGAAGGCGCCCATGTACTGCGCGACGCGCTCCTCGATCACTTCCCAGGCCGAGATCACCACGATGATGGTGATGAAGGCGGTCAGCGGAACGAACCACAGGGACAGGCCGTCCACGCCGAGCGAGTAGAAGATATTGAAGCGCTCGATCCACGGCGCTTTTTCCACGAACTGCAGGCCGTGCGCCGCGTTGTCGAATTTGGTGAACAGCGGAATGGTCGGCAGGAAGGACACGACCGCGCCCAGCAGCGACAGCATGCGCACCATGCCGGCGCGCGAGTCGCGGCCGACCGCCAGGACGATCAGGCCGAACAGCACCGGCAGCCAGATCGCCAGGCTCAGGTAAGGAGGAAGATTATTTATCGTTGACTGCATCTTTTATCTCTTTTGCGTGTCAGCTATCAAGCGTGCCAAAACGGCAGGAAATAGACCAGGAATCCGAGGATGCCGAGGATCATCACGAACGCATAGTGGTAGATGTAGCCGGTTTGCGCCACGCGCACCAGCGACGAGAACCACTGCACCACTTTCGCGCTGCCGTTTACCAGCAGACCGTCGATCAGGGTGCGGTCGCCCACATTCCACAGGCCCTCGCCCAGCAGGCGTGCGCCCTTGGCGAAGACTGCTTCGTTGATCTTGTCCATGTAGTACTTGTTGTCCAGCAGGGTGTGGACGGCTTTGAACTTGGCATAGAACCAGGCCGGCACGCGCGGATTGATCATATAGCAGTAGTAAGCCGTCGCCACGCCGGCAATGGCCAGCCACAGCGGAACGCTGGTCAGCGAGTGGACCACCATCGCCACAGGACCGTGGAACTCTTCGGCCAGTTCGTGCATCGCATGGTGGTTTTCACCGACGAAGATCACGCCTTTGAAGAAGTCGCCGAACAGCATCGGGCCGATGGTCAGGAAGCCGATCACCACCGAAGGGATGGCCAGCATCACCAGCGGGAACCAGACCACGAACGGGGATTCGTGCGGCTTCTCGCCCGGCGCCAGGCCGTGGTGGCCATGGTCGTCCTCTTCCGCTTCGTCGTCATGGTGCGAAGCGTGCGCGTGGTGGTGTTCCTTACCGAAGCGTTCCTCGCCATGGAAGACCAGGAAGTACATGCGGAAGGAGTAGAAAGCGGTCACGAAGACGCCGGCCAGCACCGCGAAGTTGGCGAAGCCCGCGCCCCAGATATGGGTGGCGTGCACCGCCTCGATGATCGAATCCTTCGAGTAGAAGCCCGAGAAGAACGGGGTGCCGATCAGGGCCAGGGAGCCGAGCAGCGAAGTGATCCAGGTGATCGGCATGTATTTGCGCAGGCCGCCCATATTGCGGATGTCCTGGTCGTGGTGCATGCCGATGATGACCGAACCGGCGCCCAGGAACAGCAGCGCTTTGAAGAAGGCGTGGGTCATCAGGTGGAACACGGCGATCGAGTAGGCCGAGGAACCCAGGGCCACGGTCATGTAGCCCAGCTGCGACAGGGTCGAGTAAGCGACCACGCGCTTGATGTCGTTCTGGATGATGCCCAGGAAGCCCATGAACAGGGCCGTGATGGAGCCGATCACCAGGATGAAGGACAGCGCGGTGTCCGACAGCTCGAACAGCGGCGACATGCGCGACACCATGAAGATACCGGCCGTCACCATGGTGGCGGCGTGGATCAGCGCGGAGATCGGGGTCGGGCCTTCCATCGAGTCGGGCAGCCAGACGTGCAGCGGGAACTGCGCCGATTTGCCCATGGCGCCGATGAACAGGCAGATACAGGCCACGGTCAGCAGCATCCAGTCGGTGCCCGGCAGGGTCAGGGCCAGCAGCTGCTCTTTCTTGGCGAAGACTTCCTGGTAGTCCATGGAGCCGGCGTAAGCCAGCAGCAGGCCGATGCCCAGGATGAAGCCGAAGTCGCCCACGCGGTTGACCAGGAAGGCTTTCATGTTCGCCACGATGGCGGTTGGACGGGTGTACCAGAAGCCGATCAGCAGATACGAAACCAGGCCCACCGCTTCCCAGCCGAAGAACAGCTGCAGGAAGTTGTTGGACATGACCAGCATCAGCATCGAGAAAGTGAACAGCGAAATGTAGGAGAAGAAGCGGTTATAGCCTTCGTCGTCCTTCATGTAGCCGATGGTGTAGATGTGGACCATCAGCGACACGAACGTCACCACGTTCATCATCATCGCCGACAGCGCGTCGATCTGGAAACCGACCGCCAGCTTGACGCCGGCAACGGTCATCCAGGTATAGATGTCGCCGTTATAGCTGGCGCCATCCATCACGCTCAGTAGCGTCTGGAAGGAAATGATAAATGCAATCAGCACGCCCAAAATCGTCGCGGTATGCGACGTTTTTCGGCCGACCAAATTCCCGAAGAATCGGGTTCCGAGCAAGCCCGCAATCGCGGCGCCCGCCAGGGGCGCCAGAGGAACGGCAAGAAGAAGGTTAGGGTTAAGCCCCGCCATGATGAACCTTACTGTTTATTATTCGAGGTTTAAAACTTAGCCTTTGAGGCTATCCAGGTCTTCCACATTGATGGTGTCCAGATTACGGAACATCACCACCAGGATCGCGAGGCCGATTGCCGATTCGGCAGCCGCCACGGTCAGGATGAAGAAGACAAAGATCTGCCCGGCCGCGTCGCCCAGGTAATGCGAGAACGCGATGAAGTTCATGTTCACTGCCAGCAGCATCAGTTCGATGGCCATCAGCAGAACGATGACGTTCTTGCGGTTCAGGAAAATACCGACGATCGAGATTGCGAACAGAATCGCACCCAGGACCAGGTAGTGTGCCAGCGATAAAGTCATGGTGCCTCCTTCGTTGCTGCTTCCGGCTGATTGCGCGTGGAGACGGCGTCCATCTTCACGATGCGCAGACGGTCGTTGCGCTTGACCCGCACCGCATCGGCCGGATCGAAGTATTTGATGTCCTTGCGCTTGCGCAGGGTCAGGGCGACGGCGGCCACGATGGCCAGCAGCAGCACGACGGCGGCGATTTCAAACGCGTAGATGTAATCGGTGTAAATGGCCATGCCCAGCGCCTTGGTGGTGCCGATCATGCTGGCGCCGGCCGGCGACTGCTGGTCGTAGACCCAGAAGCTGCGCCACAGCACGGAAGCCATCTCCAGCACGATGACGCCGCCCACGGTGGCCGCCAGCGGCAGATAGTTCCAGAAGCCTTCGCGCAGCTTGTCGACATTGATGTCGATCATCATCACGACGAACAGGAACAGCACCATCACGGCGCCGACGTAGACCAGCACCAGCACGATGGCCAGGAACTCGGCCTTCAGCAGCATCCAGATGCCGGCCGCCTGGAAGAAGGACAGCACCAGGAACAGCGCGGCGTGCACCGGGTTGCGCGCCGTGATAACGCGGGTCGCAGCCAGCACCAGGATGGCGGCGAACACGTAAAACAAGACAGTTTTAAAATCCATAAGAAACCCTGACAGTTAAGTGTCGATCACGTCCGCGTTCAGCGGTACGGCGCATCGGCAGCACGGTTGGCGGCAATCTCCGCTTCATAACGGTCGCCTACAGCCAGCAGCATTTCCTTGGTGTAGTACAGATCGCCGCGCTTCTCGCCGTGGTATTCCAGCACATGGGTTTCCACGATGGAGTCGACCGGGCAGGACTCTTCGCAGAAACCGCAGAAGATGCACTTGGTCAGGTCGATATCGTAGCGCGTGGTACGGCGGCTGCCATCGTCGCGCTGCTCCGATTCGATGGTGATCGCCATGGCCGGGCACACCGCTTCGCACAGCTTGCAGGCGATGCAGCGCTCTTCCCCGTTGGGGTAGCGGCGCAGCGCGTGCAGGCCGCGGAAACGCGGCGAGATCGGCGTTTTCTCTTCAGGGAATTGGACGGTGATCTTCTTGGCAAACATGTATTTGCCGGTCAGCGCCATCCCCTTGAACAATTCGCGCAGCATCAGGCTGCCGAAAAAGTCTTTTATTCGTTCCATATCGTATTCGCTCTCTTACTTCCAAATGTTCCAGGAGGTCTGCATCCAGGTGGCGACGATGACCAGGTAGGCCAGGGTCAGCGGGATGAACACTTTCCAGCCCAAACGCATGATCTGGTCATAGCGGTAGCGCGGGAAGGTACCGCGAGTCCAGATGAACAGCGACACGATGCAGAAGGTTTTCACAAACAGCCAGAAGAAGCCGCCGAAGCCGCCGCCGAATTCCAGCGCAGCGATCGGAGCGGACCAGCCACCCAGGAACATGATCGAAGCGATCACGCCGATCAGGATCATATTGGCGTATTCGGCCAGGAAGAACATGGCGTAGGACATGCCCGAGTACTCGACCATGTGGCCGCCCACGATTTCCGACTCGCCTTCCACCACGTCGAACGGGTGGCGGTTACATTCGGCCAGGCCGGACACCAGGTAGACCACGAACATCGGCAGCAGCGGCAGCCAGTTCCAGGACAGGAAGTTCAGGCCCATGGCCGCCATCTGGCCTTTTTGCTGGCCGGCGACGATCTCGGACAGGTTCAGCGAACCGGACACCATCAGCACGATCACCAGCACGAAGCCCATGGCGATCTCGTAGGACACCATCTGCGCCGAAGCACGCATGGCGCCCATGAAGGAGTACTTCGAGTTCGAGGACCAGCCGGCGATGATGATGCCGTACACCTCGATCGACATGATCGACATCAGCAGCAGCAGACCGGCGTTGACGTCGGCCAGCGCGGCCTGCGGACCGAAAGGCACCACCGACCAAGCGGCCAGCGCCGGCATGATGGTCATGATCGGACCGATCACGAACAGCGCCTTGTTCGACTTGGTCGGCAGGATGATCTCTTTGAACAGCAGTTTCAGCGCGTCGGCGATCGGCTGCAGCAGGCCGGCCGGACCCACGCGGTTCGGGCCGATACGGATCTGGATCCAGCCGAGCAGCTTGCGCTCCCACAGCGTCAGGTAGGCGACCAGGCCCATCAGGGGCAGGGTCACGCACAGGATTTTGGCCAGGGTCCAGAAGAAAGGCCAGACCGGCCCCACCAGCTCGCCGCCGGTGGTATTGATGGTATTGATAATCTCAGGCAAAGACATTACTTGCCCTCCCCTGCTTTAACAACGGTGATGGAACCGAACATCGCGCCCAGCGCGGCGGTCGATGCGTGGGCGGCGGCAACGCGCACGACGTTGGCCGGCAGGCCCGCGTCGATCTGCGCTTCCAGGATGGCCGAGCCGGAGCCCTGGCTGACCTGCACCTTGTCGCCGGCCTTGACGCCGATCTGCTGCGCCAGGGCAGCAGACAGGCGCGCTTTCGGCGCGGCGGCGTCGGCGGTCGCTTGCAGCGGCGCGGCGCGGCGCGCCAGCGCGTCGGCGAAGTAGATCGGCACATCGGTCACGCGTTCCAGCTTGTCGCCGGCGCCGAAGGCGGCGGCAACAGGCGCCAGCTTGGCGTTGTTGTTCAGCTTGGAGGACAGGTCAGTCACGCCCTTGCCGAAGGCTTCGTCGCGGATCGCTTCCGACGTCTCGTAGTCGAAACCGGCCAGGCCGAGGATATTGCCCAGCACGCGCAGCACTTTCCAGGCCGGACGGGTTTCCGCCAGCGGCTTGACGGTGCCGTTGAAGCTTTGCAGGCGGCCTTCGCAGTTGACGAAGCTGCCCGAGGTTTCGGCGAACGGCGCGATCGGCAGCAACACGTCGGCGTAGTCCATGCCGTGCTTGAAGGCCGACAGCAGCACCACCATATCGGCGCCCTTCAAGGCGGCGACGGCGGCTTGCGGGTTGACGGCGTCCAGTTCCGGTTCGGCGTTCAGCAGCACGTAGGCTTTCTTCGGCGCGGAGAAGGCCGGCGCGGCATTCTTCGCGGTGGCGCCCAGCAGGTAGCCGCCGACGGTGTTGGCCGCTTCGGTCAGGTAACCGAACTTGGCGCCGGTCTGTTCGGCGATCCATTGCGCGGCAGCGTGCAGCGCGGACGCTTGCGGATGCTGCGCGGCGGCGTTGCCGAGGAAGACAGCCTTGTTTTCACCGGACAGCAGGCTGGCGGCGATGGCGGCGGCGGCGTCGGACACGGCCACGTTCTCGAAACCGGCCGGCGCGGCGACTTCCTTGGCCTTGGCCACGGCAGCCACCACGCCCGACAGCGCGGCCAGCCAGTCGGATGGCGCGGCGATGAGCTTGTTGGCGGTGGTGATCAGGTTCTCTTCATCGGCGCCGTGCAGCACGGACAGCTTGCCGCCGGCCTTGACGGCGGCGCGCAGGCGGGTCGCCAGCAGCGGATGGTCCTTGCGCAGGAAGGAGCCGATGACGAAGACGCGCTGCAAATTGCTCACGTCGGCAACCGGCATGCCCAGCCACGGCGCGACCTGGCCGTCCAGCGCGAAATCGCTGTGGCGCAGGCGGAAGTCGATGTTCTCGGAACCGACGCCGCGGGTCAGCTTTTGCAGCAGGACCAGTTCTTCCACCGTCGAATGCGGGGTCGCATAGGCGGCGATGGCATCGGCGCCATGCTCGTGCTTGATGTTCTTCAGGCCGTGCGCCACGTATTCCAGCGCGGTCTGCCAGTCCACTTCCTTCCACTCATTGCCTTGCTTGAGCATAGGCTGGGTCAGGCGCTCGGCGCTGCCCAGGGCCTCGTAGGAGAAGCGGTCCTTGTCGGAGATCCAGCATTCGTTGAGCGCTTCGTTTTCCAGCGGCAGCACGCGCTTGACTTCGCCCTGCTTGACCTGAACGATCAGGTTCGAGCCCAGGCCGTCGTGCGGCGACACGGATTTGCGGCGCGACAGTTCCCAGGTACGGGCGCTGTAGCGGAATGGCTTGGAGGTCAGCGCGCCGACCGGGCACAGGTCGATCATATTGCCCGACATCTCGGAATTCACCGCTTCGCCGACGAAGGTGGTGATCTCGGCGTGTTCGCCGCGGCCCAGCATGCCCAGCTCCATGACGCCGGCCACTTCCTGGCCGAAACGCACGCAGCGGGTGCAGTGGATGCAGCGCGCCATTTCCTGCATGGACACCAGGGGACCGGCGTCCTTCGGCTTCACCACGCGCTTTTCTTCTTCGTAGCGCGATTCGCTCTTGCCGTAACCCACGGCCAGATCCTGCAGCTGGCACTCGCCGCCCTGATCGCAGATCGGGCAGTCCAGCGGGTGGTTAATCAGCAGGAATTCCATGACGCTCTTTTGCGCCTGCACCGCTTTGTCGCTGTGCGAGCGCACCACCATGCCGGCCGAGACCGGGGTGGCGCAGGCGGGCAGCGGTTTCGGCGCTTTTTCCACCTCGACCAGGCACATACGGCAGCTCGCTGCGATCGACAATTTCTTGTGATAGCAGAAGTGCGGGATGTAGGTACCCAGCTTGTTGGCAGCGTCCATCACCATGCTACCAGCAGGGACTTCGACTTTCTTGCCGTCTATTTCGATTTCAACCATGATGATCGCAGCTTAGATGTATGCCGGCACCAGGCAGTGCTTGTGCTCGACGTGATATTCAAATTCTTCGCGGAAATGCTTAACGAAGGCGCGCACCGGCATGGCGGCAGCGTCGCCCAGCGCGCAGATCGTGCGGCCCTGGATGTTGTCTGCGATGGAGTTCAGCATGTCCAGATCGGAGGCGCGGCCCTGGCCGTGCTCGATGCGGTGGATCATGCGGTACATCCAGCCCGTGCCTTCGCGGCATGGGGTGCATTGGCCGCAGGATTCTTCAAAGTAGAAGTAGGACAGGCGCTCCAGCGCCTTGACCATGCAGCGCGTTTCGTCCATCACGATCACGGCGCCCGAACCGAGCATGGAGCCGGCCTTGGAGATCGAATCGTAATCCAGATCGGTGTCCATCATGATCTCGCCGCGGATCACCGGCGCGGAGGAACCGCCCGGAATCACAGCCTTGATCTTCTTGCCGCCGCGCATGCCGCCAGCCAGCTCCATCAGCTTGGCGAAAGGCGTGCCCAGCGGGACTTCGTAGTTGCCTGGACGTTCGACGTCGCCCGAGATCGAGAAGATCTTGGTGCCGCCGTTGTTCGGCTTGCCCATGCCCAGATACTTCTCGGCGCCCACGTTCAGGATGAACGGCACGGCCGCGAAGGTCTCGGTATTGTTGATGGTGGTCGGCTTGCCGTACAGGCCGAAGGACGCAGGGAAAGGCGGCTTGAAGCGCGGCTGGCCTTTTTTGCCTTCCAGCGATTCCAGCAGCGCGGTCTCTTCGCCGCAGATGTAGGCGCCATAGCCATGGTGGGCGTGCAGCTGGAAGCTGAAATCGCTGCCCATGATCTTATCGCCCAGGAAGCCGGCGGCACGCGCCTCTTCCAGCGCTTCCTCGAAGCGCAGGTAGTCCTGGAAGATCTCGCCGTGGATATAGTTGTAGCCCACGGTGATGCCCATGGCGTAAGCGCCGATGGCCATGCCCTCGATCAGGGCATGGGGGTTGTAACGAATGATGTCGCGGTCCTTGAAAGTACCAGGTTCGCCTTCATCTGTATTGCAGACGAGGTATTTCTGGCCAGGGAACTGGCGCGGCATGAAGGACCATTTCAGGCCGGTCGGGAAACCGGCGCCGCCGCGGCCGCGCAGGCCGGAGGTCTTCAGGTCGGCGATGATCGCTTCCGGCGCGATCTTCTCTTCCAGGATGCGGCGCAGCGCCGAGTAGCCGCCACGTTTCACGTAGTCGGCCAGGTGCCAGTTGTCGCCGGTCAGATCCTTGAGGATCAGCGGGTCGATGTGACGGTTGTGGAGCGAGGTCATTTCTTCAGTTCCTCCACGAGGGCGTCGATCTTGTCGTTGGACATATGGCTGCACATGCGGTGATTGTTCACCAGCAGCACCGGTGCGTCGCCGCAGGCGCCCATGCACTCGCCTTCCATCAGCGTGAACTCGCCGTCGCCGGAAGTTTCGCGGTAGTCGATGCCCAGTTTCTCTTTCAGGTGTTTGGCCGCGCGCTCGCCGCCCGACAGGGCGCAAGGCAGGTTGGTGCACACGGTGATCTTGTGCTTGCCGACCGGCTTCAGGTTATACATATTGTAGAAGGTCGCCACTTCCTGCACGGCGATGGCCGGCATGCCGATGTAGTCGGCGATTTCCTTCATGGTTTCCGGCGACAGCCAGCCCAGTTCAACCTGGGCGTGGGCCAGCGAGGCCATCACGGCCGACTGGCGCTGGTCGGCCGGGTATTTGGCCAACTCGCGGTCGATTTTTTTGTAGCACTGCTCTGATAACAACATACGTATGCCTCTGGGACTTATCTGTCGATTTCGCCGAAAACGATATCCTGGGTACCGATGATGGTCACGGCGTCGGCGATCATGTGGCCGCGTGCCATTTCGTCCAGACCCTGCAGGTGGGCAAAGCCCGGTGCGCGGATCTTCATGCGGTACGGCTTGTTGGCGCCATCCGACACCAGGTAAATACCGAATTCGCCCTTCGGGTGCTCCACGGCGCTGTAGGCCTCGCCTGGCGGCACGTGGAAACCTTCGGTGAACAGCTTGAAGTGGTGGATCAGCGATTCCATATTGGTCTTCATGTCCACGCGCGATGGCGGCGCCACCTTGCGGTTGCTGGACATGACCGGACCCGGATTGTTGCGCAGCCACTCCACGCACTGCTTGATGATGCGGTTCGACTGGCGCATCTCTTCGATACGCACCAGGTAACGGTCGTAGCTGTCGCCGTTGGTGCCGACCGGGATATCGAAATCCATCAGGTCGTACACTTCGTAAGGCTGGTTCTTGCGCAGGTCCCAGGCCACGCCCGAGCCGCGCAGCATGGCGCCGGTGAAGCCCATGGCTTTCGCGTCTTCCGGCGAAACCACGCCCACGCCCACGGTACGCTGCTTCCAGATACGGTTATCGGTCAGCAGGGTTTCGTATTCGTCGACATAGGTCGGGAAGCGGCGCGTGAAGTCTTCGATGAAGTCCAGCATCGAGCCTTGGCGGTTCTCGTTGCGCTCGGCCAGTGCCTTCTCGTTGCGGATCAGCGATGCCTTGTACTGCGGCATGGCGTCCGGCAGGTCGCGGTACACGCCGCCCGGACGGTAGTAGGCCGCGTGCATGCGCGCGCCCGATACCGCTTCGTAGCAGTCCATCAGGTCTTCGCGGTCGCGGAAGGCGTACAGGAAGGGACCCATGGCGCCGACGTCCAGCGCGTGCGCGCCGAGCCACAGCAGGTGGTTCAGCAGACGGGTGATCTCGTCGAACATGACGCGGATGTACTGCGCGCGCAGCGGCACTTCGAGACCGAGCAGCTTCTCGATCGCCATCACGTAGGCGTGCTCGTTGCACATCATCGACACGTAGTCGAGGCGGTCCATGTACGGCACCGATTGCAGATAGGTCTTCTGCTCGGCCAGTTTTTCGGTGGCGCGGTGCAGCAGGCCGATATGCGGGTCGGCGCGCTGGATCACCTCGCCGTCCAGCTCCAGCACCAGGCGCAGCACGCCGTGCGCTGCCGGGTGCTGCGGACCAAAGTTCAGGGTGTAGTTCTTAATCTCAGCCATTATTTCATCCCGTAGTTTTCTTCGCGGATCACGCGCGGCACGTTCTCGCGCGGTTCGATCGTCACAGGCTGGTAGATCACGCGCTTCTGCTCAGGGTCGTAGCGCATTTCCACATAGCCCGATACCGGGAAGTCCTTGCGGAACGGGTGGCCGATGAAGCCGTAGTCGGTCAGGATGCGGCGCAGGTCGTTGTGGCCTTCGAACAGGATGCCGTACAGGTCGAACGCTTCGCGCTCGAACCAGTTGGCGGCACGCCAGATGTCCACCACCGACGGCACCAGCGGCATATCGTCGTCCGGCGCGAACACGCGCACGCGCACGCGCCAGTTCTTCTCCACCGACAGCAGATGGGTGACGGCGGCGAAACGCAGACCGTCCCAGGCGCCTTCGCCGTAGTTTTGATAGTCCACGCCGCACAGATCGATCAGCGTATCAAAACGCAAAGCTGCGTCGTCGCGCAGCTGTTTCATTGCTTGGTGGTAGTCGGCGGCTTTCAGCACCACCGTCACTTCGCCCAGGGCGACCGTGATTTCGGCCCGCTCGCCCAGTGTGCTTTGCAGGGCGGCGACCAGTGTTTCCAGATGTGTAGTCATATTCAGTACAGCCCTTAGCGCGCGATCGTATTGGTTCGCTTGATCTTGTTGTGCAGCTGCAGAATGCCGTACAGCAGGGCTTCCGCGGTCGGCGGGCAGCCTGGCACATACACGTCCACCGGCACGATGCGGTCGCAACCGCGCACCACCGAGTAGGAGTAGTGGTAGTAGCCGCCGCCGTTGGCGCAGGAACCCATGGAGATCACCCAGCGCGGCTCCGGCATCTGGTCATAGACCTTGCGCAGCGCCGGCGCCATCTTGTTGCACAGCGTGCCGGCAACAATCATCACGTCGGATTGACGCGGGGATGGACGGAACATGAAACCGAAACGCTCAAGGTCGTAACGGGCCGCACCTGCATGCATCATCTCCACCGCGCAGCAAGCCAGACCGAACGTCATCGGGTACATGGAACCCGTGCGCGCCCAGTTAATCAGCTTGTCGGCCGTCGTGGTGATGAAACCTTCGTTTAATACGCCTTCAATAGACATGGCTTATTCCCAATCAAGGGCACCTTTCTTCCAGATATACCAAAAACCGACCACGAATTCGGCGATGAACACCATCATCGTCACGTATCCCTGCCAGCCCAGTTCGCGCATGGAGACACCCCAGGGGAAGAAGAATGCCGTTTCCAGATCGAACAAAATGAACAGAATTGCGACGAGGTAGTATCGTACGTCGAATTTCATACGCGCGTCTTCGAAAGCTTCGAAGCCGCACTCGTAAGGGGAGAGTTTCGCTGCATCGGGTTTATTCGGACCGAGGAAACGGCCCAGCAGCTGGGGAACTACGCCGACACCAATGCCGACTAAGAGGAACAACAGGACGGGGAAGTAATTTTCGAGGTTCACGGTTGATTAGCTTATGTTGAACGATCGGTCAGGAGAGCAGCGCGGTACTTTGCGGTGCATTTAACGCTCGACCCCAATCAGAAGCTGAGACCAGGATCAAACGACACATCCTCGTAAAAAAACCAGCCTAGGCAAGAGCCGATGCCCATGCGCCCTTGCTGGCTTTTAGATTTTTTTTGGTGCCGACGACGAGACTCGAACTCGTACAGCTTGCGCCACTACCCCCTCAAGATAGCGTGTCTACCAATTTCACCACGTCGGCATTAAGGCCGCTATTCTACTCTGGTTTCACTACTTTGTTAATGCGAATTGCAGTAAAACAAGGACAAAAAGCGGAAAAACTTTTGCAAAGCCCGATATTACTTCGGGATTTGCGCGCCAGGAGCGCTCGATGCGGGCGCAGCGGCTGCAGGCGCGGCAGCGGCTGGAACCGAGGCTGCAGGCGCTTCCGCGGGCGCTTGCGGCGCTGCCGAAGGAATCGCTGCCGAACCTTTTACCGGCGCCGGCGCCGGGGTGTTCACATTTTGCATCACGCCGCCGCCGGTATTCACCGCGCCGCGCTGGGTGGCCATGGTCGACAGGCCCAGGGTGGCGGAGAAGAAGATCGCCGCCGCCACCGCCGTCGATTTCGACATGAAGTTGGAGGAGCCGGTGGCGCCGAACAGGCTGCCCGAGGCGCCGGAACCGAAGGCGGCGCCCATATCGGCGCCCTTACCGTGCTGCAGCAGCACCAGGCCGATAATGGCCAGCGCCGACAAAACCTGTACCACAATAACCAAATTGAACAAGGTGTTCATGCTATTCCATTCTCAAATAAAGCTGTTTCAAAAATGCTTATTCAGCCGCGCGGATAATCGCCAGGAAATCCGCCGCCTTCAGTGCGGCGCCGCCAATCAGGCCGCCGTCAATATCTGCCTGGGCCAGCAATTCTCCCGCATTTTCGGGTTTCATGCTGCCGCCGTACAAAATCTGCATGCCGGATGCGGCTTCCGCGCTACGTTCGGCCACTTGCTGGCGCAATACAGCGTGCACCTCCTGCGCCATGGCCGGGGTCGCGGTCTTGCCGGTGCCGATGGCCCAGACCGGCTCATAGGCGAGCACGATCTTGGCCAGCGCGGCATTATCCAGCGCATCCAGCACGGCTTGCAGCTGGGCGCCGACCACGGCGCCGGTCTGCCCGGCTTCGCGCTCGGCCAGGGTTTCGCCGACGCAGACCACGGGAATCAGGCCGGCAGCCAGGGCCGCCTGCGCCTTTTGCGCCACCAATGCATTGCTTTCACCATGATAGGCGCGACGCTCGGAGTGGCCGACGATCGCATAGCGGCAGCCGAAGTCCTGCAGCATGGCGGCCGCCACTTCGCCGGTGTAGGCACCGGACGCATGCGCCGACACATCCTGCGCCCCCCATGCCACCGGCGTACCCACCAGCTCGGCCTGGCACTGGGCCAGATACGGGGCTGGCGCGCATACTGCACAATCGGCCTTGGCCGAAGCCAGGCCGGCCACAATCCCGGACAACAGTACCGTATTGCCGGTACGGCTGCCGTTCATCTTCCAATTGCCGATAACGAGTTTGCGTCGCATAGTAGCCTAAATTCTAATAACCCATAATTGTAACTTGCGGCGCAAAGCCCGGTCAAACCGGGACCGGCCGCCAAGGCGGCACGGCCTCGCTCCAGCGGCGTTCAAACCAGTTGCAGCATGATCTTGCCGACGTGGGCGCTGCTTTCCATCAGCGCGTGGGCGGCGCCGGCCTGCTCCAGCGGGAAGGTCTGGTAGATCACGGGCTTGATCTCGCCGCGCTCCAGCAGCGGCCAGACGCGCTGACGCAGCTGGGCCGCGACGGCGGCCTTGAATTCGACCGAGCGCGGCCGCAGGGTGGAGCCGGTCACGGTCAAGCGGCGGCGCAGCAGCTGGCCCATGTCCAGCTCGGCCTTGGCCCCGCCCAGCAGGGCGATGATGGCCAGGCGCCCATCATCGGCCAGGCAGGCGATCTCGCGCGGCAGGTAGTCACCGGCCACCATGTCCAGGATCACGTCCGCGCCCCTGCCCCCGGTCAGCGCCTTGACCACCTCGGCGAAATCCTCATGGCGGTAATTGATGCCGCGCTCGGCGCCCAGGCGCTCGCAGGCGCGCGCCTTGTCCTCGCTGCCGGCGGTGGCGAAGACGCGGTGGCCGAAGGCGCGCGCCAGCTGGATGGCCGTGACGCCGATGCCCGACGTGCCGCCCTGCACCAGCAGGGTTTCGCGGCCGCTCAGGCCGGCCCGGTCGAAGACATTGCTCCACACCGTGAAATAGGTTTCCGGCAAGGAGGCCGCCTCCAGCGCCGACCAGCCCTTCGGAATCGGCAGCACCTGGCCCACCGGCGCGGCGCAGTACTCGGCATAGCCGCCGCCCTGCACCAGGGCGCAGACCAGGTCGCCGACCTTGAAGCCGCTGCTGCCCAGGTCGCCGTCCACGATCTCGCCCGCCACTTCCAGGCCCGGCAGGTCGGAGGCGCCCGGCGGCGGCGCGTAATGCCCCATGCGTTGCAGCACGTCGGGCCGGTTGACGCCGGCCGCATGCACCTTGATGCGCAGCTCGCCCGCTTTCAGCGCCGGCATGGGACGTTCGCATAAACGCAGCACGTCGGCTGCCCCCGGCTTGCTGATCTCGATGGCGCGCATGGCCTCTCCCGTTCAATTGAAACGGCGATTCTACCGCGCTGCCGCCGCGCGCGCAGGAAGCCCGGCCGGCGCGCGCGGCGGCGCACCGAAGGCCCGCCCCGGAATGCAAAAACCCGGGACCAGCCCGGGTTTTCGTGTGGCGGCGCCCGCTGCCGGGCGCCCGCTTGCCAGCCGGCCGCCGGCTCAGCCGCCGCCGGTGCGCGAAGCGCGCGGCAGTGGCGTGCCGCGCTTCCACGAGGCCGACAGCGACTGGCCTTCCTCGATCTGCTCCTGCGTCATGCTGCGCATCACGGCCGCGCGCTGCTCGGCCGCATTGGCCGAACCGTTGGCCGCCGCCAGATTCCACAGCATATAGGCGATCACATTATCCTGCGGCATGCCGCCGATGTGATAGCGGTACATCAGGCCCAGCACCTGCTGCGCGTCGGCATGGCCCTGCTCGGCGGCCTTGCGGAACCAGACCACGGCCTGCTTATGGTCCTGGATCACGGCATTGCCGGTGTAATACATGGCGCCCACCACATACTGCGCGTCGGCCTTGCCCTTCTGCGCCGCCTTGCGGTGCCAGGACAGCGCCTGCTTATAGTCCTGCGGCACGCCGCGGCCCATGTAGTACATCAGGCCCAGCAGATGCTCGGCATCGGTATTGCCGGCTTTCGCCAGCGGTTCAATTTCTCTCAAAGCCACCGTATAGTTCTTGCTGTTATACGCCGTGGCGCCTTCTGCGAACCCGGCCAGCGCGGCACTGTGCATGCCGAGCGCGATGCCTATCGCTATGATTAGTTGTTTTAATTTTTTCATATTGCGTAAGAAAATGGATTCGTTCTCGTTTTATTGCCCTGTCTCCAGAGCACCATTTACTTCCAGCTGACTTTACCCAGTCCGTCCACGCTCACGTTGCGGTTGGTCGGCTTGCCGTAGACCGTGACCGAACCGAGGCCGCTCAGATTCAGCGTGGCATTGGTCTTGGCCGTCACGGTGGCGTTGCCGAGGCCGCTCAACTCCAGGTTCACGGAGTCGGCCTGGAACTGCTGCGCATTCAAGCCGCCCAGACCGCCGAGCGAGGCGCGCAGCTGCTTGCTGCGCCCGCCGAGGGTGATGTAGCCGGCGCCGCGCAAGTCCAGGTCCACGCTGTCGTTGTCCGTGACCCAGACATGCATGCTGCCCACGCCGCCAAGGTTGGCCCGCATATGGCGGTAGTCGCACACCACCTTCATGCTGCCCGCCCCGTCCAGGGTAATGTCGATATCTTCCCCGCTGAAGCCACTGACTTCGGTCGTGCCGACGCCCTCCGAAATCACCTCGCGCAGCTGCGGCAGCACCAGTTCGGCGCGCACCGAGTTGCGGTTCAGCTTGACGCCCCGGCTCTCGGAATCGAGATACAGGGTGTCGCCGGACTGCGCGGCGGTGATGCGCGACACGATGCGCTTTTCGCCCGTGATCACCAGCGAGGGCACCGCCCCTTGCCTGAGCTTGAGGTCGATGACCCCGTCCAGCTTGACGCGCACGACCTTGGCGTCGATGGCGCGGGTTTCGCTGACCGTGTCATCCGCAAACGCACTGTTCATAAACAGGCAGAATGCGGTGAACAGCAGGCCAAAGTTAAAATGGTTCTTCATAAAAGGAATTCCTTCGCGTGTTTTTCTTGTTCGCCGGCGGAAGCGGCTGCGTTCAAGGGCGGGCAGCGTTGACGCTGCGCCGGCCCATTCTTTAGGCAAACGCGGCCTGCTCCCGGGCACATGCGCACACGCATGCGGCGGCGACCAACACGAAGGCGTCGATGGTGGTGTACTTAGCGGTTTTCATTTTTATTATCCTCCCCTGAAAATAGTGTTAATGATGGCAACCTAGCATCTTACACAAAGGCGCGCTGGCACTCACGCAGAATGCGACAAACTGCAAAAAACGCGAGCCAGACGGCGAATCAGGAGGAATAGCCGGATCAGCGGGGCGACAGCCCGCCGCACAGACCCGCTTATCGGCTTACGCGGCGGGCGGCCTTGCCCTGGGGCGAAGGCTTAATCGGCGGGGGCGGTGGCGGCGGCGCTGCCGCAGGAGGAGCAGAAACGGGTGAAGGCGTTCTTGCGGGTAGCGCACTGGCCGCACTGGTTGAACAGGCCGATGCCGCAGTGGGGACAGTAATCCATCTTCGGGTCTTTCAGGTCGACGCCGCGCTCGCAGCCCGGGCAGACGCCTTTCGCCAGCCGCGCCTGCGCCACGTCGTAGCTCAGATGCTGGCGGCGCTGCGTGTCGGGCAGCGCTTCGGCCGCCTTCTGGCGCTCCAGATAGCGCTGCAGCGAGACGATGGCCTGGCGGCCGACCAGTACCGTGAGCAGGATGCCGACGATGTAGCGCACATAACCGCCATAACTGGGCAGATAGGGCACCAGCTCGACGAAGAAGGCAAAGGCGGCGAAGAAGATGAAGCCCCAGACAAAAGGCCAGTAGGTACTCTTGCGCTGCCGGGCCCACAGCCAGCCGGCCAGCGCCAGCAGCGGCAGGGTCAATGCCAGACGGTAGCCGAACACACGCAGCTCCTGCATGCGCAAGGCCGACTCATAGGCGGGACGCGCGCCCTCTTCCAGCTCGTACCAGCGCTTCTGCGCCGCCTCATGCGCCTGGCGCGCATCGAGATGCTTCTGCTCCTGGGCTTCGACCGCCGCCAGCGTCTTGCGCTCCTCGGCTTTCAGCACGTCCAGGGCGCGGGTGCGTTCGATCAGTTCCAGATCCTGTTCGGGGCGCGCGGTGGCGCGCCGCGTCGCCACCCAGTTATCGAAAGTCTCGCCGGCCGCATGCGTGTTGGAGGCGGCCACCTTGTTGCGCTGCCGCGCCTGCTCCAGGGCGATGCGGGCCTGCTCCATCGCAGTGTCGGCAAGATCGCGCTGCTGGCGCGCTGCGCTGGCCTGGCCCTGGTCCATGAACTGCTCCAGGACCAGCACCTGCTCCACGCCACGCAGGCTGGCGACGACCTTGCCGCCCAGCCCGATCAGGAAACCGGCAAAGGCAAACGCCACCAGCCATAAGCCGCGCTGAAACCATTTCTCCGACAAACGCAAAGCCTTGCTCATACCGACTCCTGTTCAATGATCCTGTCCCGGCAGCGCCAGCGGATCGAAGGCCCCCCCGGGCAGCGCGATGGTGGCGCGGAAGCCGCCTTCGGGATGATTCGCCAGCAGCAGTTCGCCGCCATGGGCCTGCACGATACCACGCGCGATGCCCAGACCCAAACCCATGCCGCTGGAATTCTGCTTGCGGCCATGCTCCAGCCGCACATAGGGTTCGCACAGGCTGCCGAAAGCGTCTTCCGGCACGCCGGGGCCATGGTCGCGGATTTCGATCTCGATATTGCCGGCATTGCGGCGCACCGCGATTTCGGCCTGCCGGCCATAATGCAGGGCGTTGTTGAGCAGATTGCCGATGGCGCGCTTCAGCGCCAGCGGCTTGGCCGTCACCGTCAGGCCGGAAGCTTCGAACGTCACCTTGTGGCCGGCCAATTGGGCGTCGCGCACCATGCGGCCCAGCAGCGCATCAAGGCGCACCTCGGTCGGATTTTCGTGGATATCGCTGTCCTTCACGGTCTGCAGCGCGCCCTTGACCATCATGTCCAGCTCATCGAGATCGTCATGGAACTCGGCGCGCATATCGTCGTCGTCCAGCAGCTCGGTGCGCAGCTTGAGGCGCATGATGGGCGTGCGCAGGTCGTGGGAGATGGAGACAAAGAGCCGTTCGCGGTCTTCGATATAGCGCTGGATGCGTTCGCGCATGGCTTCGAAGGCGCGCGCCGTGGCCATGAATTCGCGCGAGCCGGTTTCCGGCAGCGCCGGCGCCTGCTCGCCGTTGCCGAAAGCGGTCGCCGCCTCGGCCAGCGCCGCCAGCGGACGCGTGGTCCAGCGCACCACCAGGATCGACAGCAGCAGCACCGCCGCCAGCGACAAGGCTTGCAGCAGCAGGCGGTCGTGCGTCAACGGATTGCCGGTTTCGAGGAAATAGGGATTGGGCATCAAGGTGGCCAGATACAGCCAGTGGCCGGGGTCCATCTCGACCTGGATCAGCAGCACCGGCGCCGGCTTGGTCAGCAGGATGTGCTGCACCCAGCTGTCCGGCAAGTCGCCGATGGTCGCGCCCTCGTCGCTGACCGGCAGGCGCTCGGGCCAGGCAAAGTCGATGCGCAGCTTGCTCACATTCGGCAAGTCTTCCTTCAAGGTCGAGCGCAGCTGCTTCAGGGCCGCGTCGGCCAGCTCCTGCGCGGCGATGGCCTGCACGTCGACCGGGGCGCGGTTGATGTTGACCAGGAAGCGCGTGCCGCCCATCTCGCGGAATTGCTGGATGATGAGCGGACGGTAATTGGGCGGCAGGCTGAGAAAGAAGCGCACCGCGCTGGCGGCGCTGTGCCCCAGGTGCTGGGAGGCGGCATTCACTTCGTTCAGCGCCTCGGCGCGGCGCTGCGCGGCCCAGATGAAATTCCCGGCCAGCTGCGTCAGCAGCACGCCCACCACCATCACCGCCGTCAAGCGGCCCAGCAGCGATTGCGGCACCAGGCGCGCCAGCAGGTACAGCGGCTTAGGCATGGGAACTGGTCACATCCGCCGAGAACACATAGCCCGCGCCGCGCACCGTCTTGATCAGCAGCGGATTCTTGCCGCCGTCGTTGAGGCGCAGGCGCAGGCGGCTGATCTGCACGTCGAGGAAGCGGTCCATCGGCCCGGCGTCGCGGCCGCGCGTGCCTTCGCACAGCACGCTGCGGTCGAGGATGTCGCCCGCATGCTCCACAAAATATTTGAGCAGCTGGAAATCGAGGCCGGTGAGCGGCACGATCTGTCCCTGCGGATCGGTGACGGTACGCGCCACCGTATCCAGCGTGAAGCCGACGAAGCGGTAGAAGCGCGGCGCGGCCGCATTGGCGATGCCAGTGCGGCGGTGGATGGCCTTGATGCGGGCCAGCAGCTCGCGCGGGCTGTAAGGCTTGGACACATAATCGTCCGCGCCCAGCTCCAGCCCGACCACGCGGTCGGTTTCGTCCGAGCTGGCGGTGAGCATGATGATCGGCACATTGGAACGCTGGCGCACCACCTTGCACAGGGCGAAGCCGTCGGTATCGGGCAACATCACATCCAGGATCACCAGCGACAGCTCGTCGGCATAGCGGTTGAATTCGGCGAGGAAGGTTGCGCCGTCATGGGCCAGCCCGACTTCGTACTGGTTCTTTTCCAGGTAGGCCTTGAGCAGGGTCCGGGTTTTTTGGTCGTCGTCGACGATGAGAATCTTACGCATGATGCTATCGGTTCTTGGTGAAGGTGCGTGCGATGGTGCCCAGGCGGCGCTGGGCGTCGGCCACCGTAACGTTATCGTCGAGGAAGAAGCGGTGCACTTCGCTGACCATGGCGTCGCGCACGATTTCCTCGGTCGCCATGCGGTGCACCAGGCTGGGCACCTGCGCTTCCGGTCCGCTGGCGAACAGCTTGTAGGAGGCGCGCGCGCAGCCATCCATCTTCGACAGGTTCGGATTGCGCAGCACGGGAATCGAACCCTTGATCTGATTGTAGTCGGCCTGGATCGCGGGCGAAAGAATCAGGGCCGCCAGCTTTTCCTGCGCCGGGCGGTGCGGATCGCGGGTGGCGATCATGCTCAGCGTATCCACATTGTAGAGGTGGTAGTTGGCGGTGCCCGGCACGGCGCTGCAGCCGAAGCCTTCGTCCAGCACCATGCCGCGCGCCTGCAGCTCGCCCTTGGCCCAGTCGCCCATCACCATCATGGCGGCCGTGCCGTCGCTCAGGTCGCGCACGGTATCGTCCCAGGTGCGCTCGGCAACGGGATTGGCCATCCACTTCTTCAAGCCGCGCAGGCGGTTCAGGGCCGAGGCCAGGCGCGCATCGGCGTAGGCGGCGGCATCGCGTTTCTCGAACAAGTCGCGGTAAAAGCGCACGCCTTCCGACAGCACCAGGGTTTCGAACAGGGTGGTGACCTGCCACGGCTCGCTGCTTTGCGCCAGCGGCACGATGCCGGCCTGGCGCAGCCTGGCGGCGGCGCGCTCGAAGTCGGCCCAGGTCTCCGGCACCGGCAGATTGACGCGGGCGAGCAGCTTGCGGTTGTAGAACAGCATATTGATGCGGTGGATGCCGATCGGCGCGGCGTAGACATGGCCGTCGGACTGGATCACGGCGGCGGCGGTGGGCTGCAGCAGGCGGTCCCATTTGCCGGCGGCGGCCACCGCGTCCAGGTCGAGCAGCAGATTCAGGCGCGCCCAGTCGCGGATCACAATGCCGTTGACCTGGGCCACTTCGGGCGCATCCTTGGCCAGGATGCGGCTGCGCAGCACGATGCCCGCACCGACGCCGGAGCCGTTGGGGATCATGCTGTCGCTCCAGCCGATATTCTCTTCCTGCAGGCGGGCCGCGATCAGGTCCACCGCCTTGCGTTCGCTGGCCGATTTCCACCAGTGCAGTACCTGTAGCGACTCCCCTTGCGCATGCGCGCCGCTTGCCGCGGCAAGGCAGGCCAGCGCCAGTATCCAGCGCAGCGTCTTTACCATGTCTCCATCCTGTTGTCCCGCCTCTTTGGGCTTCCCGTCTTTATTGGCGCTCAGACTATACCGCAAGTATCCGCGCCTTCGTTGGTTAGCAACTGAACCTTTTTGCAATAAAACGTATGGTTTTGTTGCGAAGTATTACTGCACGCGGCAGCGCCCTGCTTAAAGCTTTGTAAAGTTTTGTTAGCGCGCCGCTGGCAGCGGATTGGCCTGATTTCATAAAAATCAATCACTTAACATCGCCTTGCGGGCCAAAAGCCGGCCTGTTGGTGTCACATTTTTGGCGGTGCTACTGTCCTCCTCACAGTAGTAAAAGTACAAAAAAACCACAACGAAGGAGACAAGCACGATGAAACACCTCATCCGGCAAACCCTGCCCGCCGCTCTTGCCATGGCCCTCGCCTGCGGCGCCGCCCAGGCCGGCGACCACGAAACGGAAGGCTTCCACGGCTATATGCGCGCCGGCGGCGGCTCGGCCTCGTCCGGCGGGCGGCAGAGCTGCTTTGGCCTGGGCGGCATGACCATGTCCTTCCGCCTCGGCAACGAATGCGACAGCTTCGCCGAATTCGGCTACACCAAGGAAGTGGCGAAATCGGCCAACGGCGCCAGCTTCGTCGCCACCATCTGGGCCGACGCCTACAAGAACAGCTCCGACTTCGGCGACGCCAAACTGGGCATCGCCAAAGCGTATGTCGAAGCCAAGAACCTGCCTTTCATGAACGGCGGCATCATCTGGGCCGGCAAGCGCCACTACTACCGTCCCGACATCCACATGCTGGATATGCAGTACATCAATATGAACGGCACCGGCGGCGGCGTGGACGCCCTGCCCCTCGGCCCCGGCAAATTGAGCGTGGCCTTCTTCAAGGACGACGACTTCAATAAATTCGATCCCGTCACCGGCAAGTACGACGATTCCAGCTCGGCGCTGCGCCAGAACTTCGTCTACGAAGGCCTGCCGGTCAACAGCAACGGCACGCTCGACATCGCCACCTCGCTGATCAAGGCCGAGGGCAAGGACAATGTGCGCCACAACGGCTGGCAGGTTTCGCTGTTCCACCGCCAGGCCAAGGTGCTGGGCGGCGGCAATACCTTCGGCGTGCAGTATGGCGTCGGCCCCGGCACCGGCATCGACGGTCCTTGCTGCGCGCGAATGGGTCCATCCGGCAGCACCCTGCTCGACTCCGACGTGACCCGCCTGCGCGTGTTCGACGATATCGTGATCCAGCCGACGCGCGAATTCAGCATGGAATTCGTGGCCCTTTACCAGCGCGACAAGTCCGACAAGAATGGCAAATCCACCTGGACCACGGTCGGCACGCGTCCCGTCTATGCCTTCCACCAGAACTTCAAGCTGCAGGCGGAGCTGGGCGTGACCCAGCTGAAAACCGATATGAGCCCCGGCACCCAGCGCCTGACCAAGCTCACCATCGCACCGACCATCACCGTGGGCGAGGATTACTGGTCGCGTCCCGAGCTGCGCGCCTTCGTCAGCTACGGCAAATGGAATGACGCAGCCAAGAAATCGGTCAACGCCTTCAATAACGGCGGGCCGGTGTACGGCGACAAGACCAGCGGCACATCGGTCGGCCTGCAGCTGGAAGCCTGGTGGTAATCCAATACAGATAAGGAGACAAGCATGAAACTGAATACCTTTGCCTTGAGCGCCATGGCTTCCGCCCTGCTGGCTTGCGCCGCCGCGCAGGCCGCGCCGCAGGTGGAAGTACTGCACTACTGGACTTCGGGCGGCGAGGCCAAGTCGGCCGCCGAACTGAAGAAAATGATGGAAGCCAAAGGCGTGGCATGGAAGGACTTCGCCGTGGCCGGCGGCGGCGGCGAGAATGCGGCCACCGCGCTGAAGGCACGCGTCATGGCCGGCAATGCGCCGACCGCGGCCCAGATCAAAGGCCCGGCCATCCAGGAGTGGGGCCAGGAAGGCGTGCTGGCGAATATCGACGCCGCTGCCGCCGAGGGCAAATGGGAGGCCAGCCTGCCGCCGGTGGTCAACAGCGTGATGAAGTACAAGGGCCATTACGTTGCAGTGCCGGTGAATGTGCACCGCGTGAACTGGCTGTGGGTCAATCCCGAGGTACTGAAAAAGGCCGGCGCCAAGCCGCCCACCAATTTCGCCGAATTCTTCGAGGCCGCCGACAAGATCAAGAAAGCCGGCCTGACGGCCATCGCCCACGGCGGCCAGCCTTGGCAGGACGCCACCGTGTTCGAATCGGTGGTGCTCGGCACCGGCGGCGCGGACTTCTACAAGAAGGCCATCGTGCAGCTGGACCAGGCCGCGCTGACCAGCCCCACCATGCTGAAAGCCTTCGAGAACCTGGCGCGCATCAAGACCTATATCGACAAGGATGCCGCGGGCCGCGACTGGAACCTGGCAACCGCCATGGTCATCAACGGCAAGGCCGGCATGCAGTTCATGGGCGACTGGGCCAAAGGCGAGTTCACCTCGGCCGGCAAGGTGGCGGGCAAGGACTTCCTCTGCCTGGCCGCGCCGGGCACCGAGAAAGCCTTCACCTTCAACGTCGATTCGCTGACCATGTTCAAGGTGAAGGGCGCCGAGGAACAGAAAGCGCAACTGACCCTGGCCAATGCCGTGCTGAGTCCCGAATTCCAGGAAGTGTTCAACCTGAACAAGGGTTCGATTCCGGTCCGCGCCGGTGTCTCGCGCGCCAAGTTCGACGCCTGCGCCACCAAGTCGATGGACGATATGGCGGCCACCAGCAAGAGCGGCGGCCTGGTGCCGAGCTTCGCGCACGGCATGGCCATCGACACCGCGAAGGCGGGCGCGATCCAGGACGTGGTGGCCAAGTTCATGAACTCGAACATGACGCCGCAAGCGGCGGTGCAAGCCCTGGCTAAAGCAGCCAAGACCATGTAAGACCTGAAGCCGGCGGCGGAAAAACCAGCCACCGCCGGTTGCGCCGGATCGGCAGGCCAGCGCCAGCCTGCGTGCCTACCCGGCCCCGGTCGGCACCGCCGGCAAGACAAGCACCAAGCCCGCCGGTCCGGCAATCTGTTCTGGAGATTTTCGCATGTCCGCTTCATTCCTTTCCCCGCCGCGCGCGGCCATCGTGCCGCAGGCGCCCGCCGCCGCCGCGCGTCCAGCCGCCAGCCGCATGGGCGCGCTGGCCGACACCTGGCTGCCGCGCCTGGTGCTCTCCCCCACCATCATCGCTTCGCTGGTCTTCGTGTACGGCTTCATCGGCCTGACGGCCTGGCTGTCGCTGACCGAATCGCGCATGATGCCGAATTTCGAATTCGCCGGACTGGTGCAGTATGAGCGCCTGTTCGAGATCGACCGCTGGTGGGTTTCCGCCGCCAATCTGGGCCTGTTCGGCGGCCTGTTCATCGCGCTGTGCCTGGCCATCGGCCTGTGCATGGCGATCCTGCTCGACCAACGCATCCGCCACGAGGGCGCGCTGCGCGCCATCTACCTGTATCCGATGGCGCTGTCCTTCATCGTCACCGGTGCGGCCTGGAAGTGGATACTCAATCCCGGCCTCGGCCTGGAAAAGCTGATGCACGACTGGGGCTTCACGAACTTCAGCTTCGACTGGCTGGTCAATTCCGACATGGCGATCTACACCGTGGTGATCGCAGGCGTCTGGCAATCCTCCGGCTTCGTCATGGCCCTCTTCCTGGCCGGCCTGCGCAGCGTGGACGACAGCATCATCAAGGCCGCCATGGTCGACGGCGCCAGCCTGCCCACGATCTACCGCCGCATCGTGATCCCCTCGCTGCGCCCGGTCTTCTTCAGCGTGCTGCTGGTGCTCTCGCATATCGCCATCAAGAGTTTCGACCTGGTGATGGCGCTGACCGCGGGCGGTCCTGGCACCTCGTCCGACGTGCCGGCCATCTTCATGTACCAGTTCTCCTTCACGCGCGGGCAGCTGGGCCTGGGCGCGGCGTCGGCCATGATGATGCTGGCCACCGTGCTGGCCGTGCTGGTGCCGCTGATGTATCTGGAAACGAAAGGAGCGCGCCATGGCCGCTGAACTGCACGATGCGCCGCGCCTGACGCCAGGCCGCATCGCCATCTACGCCTTGCTGGTGCTGGTCGCGCTCTATTATCTGGCGCCGCTGTACGTGATGCTGAGCACCTCGGTCAAGACCCTGGACCAGATCCGCAGCGGCAATCTGCTCGACCTCTCCCTGCATCCCACGCTGGACGCCTGGAACAAGGCCTGGTCCACGGCCTGCACCGGCGTGCGCTGCGAAGGTTTGCGGCCCTATTTCTGGAATTCGGTGGCGATGGCCGTGCCGGCGGTGCTGATCTCTTCGCTGATCGGCTCCCTCAACGGCTATGTGCTGGCGCACTGGCGCTTCCCCGGCCATAACGCGGTGTTCACGGCCCTGATGGTGGGCTGCTTCATTCCCTTCCAGGTGGTGATCCTGCCGATGGCGCGCCTGCTCGGCATGGCCGAACTGGCGAATACCACGACCGGCCTGGTGATCGTCCACATCATCTACGGCATCGCCTTCACTACCCTGTTCTTCCGCAATTACTACGTCACCGTGCCGGACGAACTGGTGAACGCCGCGCGCATCGACGGCGCCGGCTTCTTCATGATTTACCGCCGCATCATCTTCCCGCTGTCGCTGCCCATCTTCATGGTCTGCTTCATCTGGCAGTTCACGCAGATCTGGAACGACTTCCTGTTCGGCGTGGTGTTCGGCGGCGCCGATGCGCAGCCGGTCACGGTGGCGCTCAACAACCTGGTCAACACCTCCACCGGCGTGACCGAATACAACGTGAATATGGCGGCGGCCATCATTGCCGCCCTGCCCACCCTGGCGATCTACATGATCGCCGGTAAATACTTCGTGCGCGGCCTGACGGCGGGCGCCGTCAAAGGCTAAGGAGACTGACATGGCAAGCTTATCGATCCGTAATGTGCGCAAGACCTATCCCAACGGCGCGGAAATCCTGAAAGGCATCGACCTCGACATCGAGGATGGCCAGTTCCTGATCCTGGTGGGTGGCTCCGGCTGTGGCAAATCGACCCTGCTGAACATGATCGCGGGGCTGGAGAATATCTCACAAGGCGAGATCCGCATCGGCGAGCGCGTGGTGAACGGCATTCCGCCCAAGGAGCGCGACATCGCCATGGTGTTCCAGTCGTATGCGCTCTATCCCACGATGACGGTACGCGAGAATATCTGCTTCGGCCTGGGCATCCGCAAGGTGCCCAAGGCGGAGCAGGCGCAGATCGTGGGCCGCGTGGCCGAAACCCTGCAGATCAGCCACCTACTGGACCGCAAACCGGCCATGCTGTCGGGCGGCCAGCGCCAGCGCGTGGCCATGGGCCGCGCCATCGCGCGCGATCCCGCCCTCTTCCTGTTCGACGAGCCGCTATCGAACCTGGACGCCAAGCTGCGCGTGGAAGTGCGTGCCGAGATCAAGCTGCTGCACCAGCGCCTGGGCGCCACCATCGTCTACGTGACGCACGACCAGATCGAGGCCATGACCCTGGGCGACCGCATCGCCGTCATGCGCGACGGCGTGGTGCAGCAGTTCGGCAGCCCGCAGCAGATCTATGACCAGCCGGACAATCTCTACGTGGCCGGCTTCATCGGCTCGCCCTCGATGAATTTCCTGCGCGGTCAACTGGTACGCCACGGCGCGGGCGCCGCCTTCGCGCTGGAGCATGAAGGCGCAACCACCCTGTTGCCGCTGCCAGCCGATCATCCGGCCGCATCGCATTTCCACCAGTGGCTGGAACGTGAGCTCATCCTCGGCATCCGCCCCGAGCACCTGACCGACGCCTTGAGCGCGCGCCGCGCCGAAGCCGGCGGGGACTACCGCCCGGCCGAAGTCTCCTGCACCATCGAGATGACCGAGCCGACCGGCCCCGACACCTTGGCCTTCGCCTGGTTCAACGGCGTGCGCGCCACCTGCCGCACCCATCCCCGTGCCGGGGCCGAGGCAGGACAGCGTTTGAACCTGGCCTTTGACCTGTCCAAGGCCGTGCTGTTCGATCCAGCGTCCGAGCGGCGCATCGGCGGCAGTTAGCCCCCCCAGATGGTGAATGTTATTTATTAGAAAATGTTTACATAGTTACACCAAAACCTTACGATGGCGATGTTTTTCCATCAACTATCGAAAGGTCCAGCATGTCCCCAACAATCCTGAAAGCTGGAGCGCTGGCGATTGCCCTCGCCGCCTCCAGCTGCGCCCATGCCGACATCAAATATCGCGTCAGCGCCATTGCCGATTCCGCCGATATCAGCTGGAACCGCATCAATAACAACGGCCTCATCGCCGGCCAGTTCAACTACGCAAGAGCGATCCTGGTGCAGAACGGCCAGATGACCCAGCCAATCGACTATATATCGACCATCGACGCCCTGAACGACCACGGCAACTACGGCGGCACCTACAACATCGATCTCATGAACTCGTCCAGCACGGGGTATTTCGCCCAAGGTGGCCAATACACCTCGATCCCCTCCTATGCCACTACATGGAGAAGTGACTATGGCGGGGTCAGCGCCATCAATAATAATAATCAGGTGGTTGGTACCGTCGCTGGCCGGCAAGTCCGTTTTGACGCGGAACACCCGTATTACGCCCCGCGCGCCTATCTGTGGGAAAACGGCCAGATGCGTTCCCTGGGCAATCTGGGCATCGACGAAACCGAGGCCTACGACATCAACCGCTACGGTGTGGTGGTTGGCAGGGCCGCTGTCGGTGATATGAAAAACGCGGCCTTCCTTTACGCCCGCAATGGCATGCAAAGCCTGGCCAGCTACCTGCCTACCGGCATCAGCAGCAGCGCCACCGGCATTAACGACGCCGGCCAGATTCTAGGGCAACTGTACAGCTCCGGGGACGAGCACGCCTTCCTGATCGCCAATGGCGAAACCTTCCTCTTCGACATTGATGGATTCCGGAATACCAAGGCCGTCGGCATCAACAATGCAGGACAGTTCATTCTGAATGGCAACAACGGCTGGAGCGGCAAGGCCGCCGCCTATGTCCGCCTGAATGGCGAGCTGTTCGACCTGAACCAGATCACCGGGCTGGACAGCGGCTGGTCGATCCGCGAAAGCTACGATATCAACGATAAAGGCCAGATCCTGGTCCAAGCCTGCACCGCCAGCTTCGACTGCCGCAGCATGCTGCTCGACCCGCTGAGCGCACCAGTACTGCTGCCAGGCATTCCCCCTGCCGTGCCGGAACCGGCCACCTGCGGCATGCTGCTGGCCGGCCTGGGCATCGCCTGCATGCTGGCGCGCCGCCAGCGCCACGCCAGCCAGATTTAATTCCATAAAGAAATAATCCACCGGGCTTGCGTCCGGAAATTTGGACGCAAGCCCGGCAGCCATTCCAACATCTCATACCGAAGATGCCGCAAGGCAATGTAATCATTAGAGTAAATTCTTTGTAAACAAGTAGTTACGTCCAATTTCCAGTTTCGCTCCGAGCAGGCACAACACTTGCTATTTAGGACTCACTTTGCGGCAGCCCGCCGCGATTCGGACCTAAATAAAACCGGAGACCTGGAGATGACAAAAAAACGCCCCCTCACCCTGTATATCCTGATTGCGATGCTGCTTGGCATCGCCGTCGGCTATGCCTGCCATACGGTCTTCCCCGACAAGAAGATCGCCACCGATATTTCCGCCCACATCTCCCTCGTGACCGATGTGTTCCTGCGCCTGATCAAGATGATCATTGCGCTGCTGGTGTTCTCCACCCTGGCTTCCGGCATCGCCAACCTGGCTGACGGCAAGGCTGCCGGCCGCATCGGCGCCAAGGCTTTCGGCTGGTTCATCATCGCTTCCCTGGTCTCGCTGGCCCTGGGCATGTTCCTGTCGAACCTGATGCAGCTCGGCACCAATCTGGGCCTGCCGCTGCCGGCCGTCGACGCCACCACCGGCCTGAAAACCTCGGCCTTCACGCTGAAGGACTTCATCACCCACGTGGTGCCGAAGTCGCCGATCGAGGCCATGGCCAATAACGAGATCCTGCAAGTGCTGGTGTTCTCCATCTTCTTCGGTTCCGCGCTGGCCGCGCTGGGCGAGTCGGGCCGCCGCCTGAGCGGCATGATCGACGAGCTGGCGCAAGTCATGCTGCACATCACTGGCGCCATCATGAAACTGGCCCCGCTGGCCGTCTTCGCCGCCATGGCATCGGTCGTGACCACCAATGGCCTGGGCATCCTGGCCACCTTCGCCAAATTCATGGGCGGCTTCTATCTGGGCCTGTTCTGCCTGTGGGCACTGCTGATCGCCGCCGGTTTCGTCATCATCGGCCCGCGCGTGTTCAAGCTGCTCGGCCTGATCCGCGAGCCTTTCCTGCTGGCCTTCTCCACCGCCTCCTCCGAAGCGGCCTATCCGAAGCTGCTGATCTCCCTCGACAAATTCGGCGTGCAGCGCCGCATCTCCAGCTTCGTGCTGCCGATGGGCTACTCCTTCAATCTGGACGGCTCGATGATGTACTGCACTTTCGCCGTGCTGTTCATCGCCCAGGCTTACGGCATCGAGCTGTCGATGGGCACCCAGATCACCATGCTGCTGCTGCTGATGCTGACCTCGAAGGGCATGGCCGGCGTGCCGCGCGCCTCGCTGGTGGTGATTGCCGCCACCCTCAACCAATTCCACATTCCCGAAGCAGGCTTGCTGCTGCTGATGGGCGTGGACCAGTTCCTCGACATGGGGCGTTCCGCCACCAATGCCGTGGGCAATGCGATCGCCACCGCAGTCGTGGCGAAATGGGAAGGCGCCCTCGGCGACGCCCCAGAACAGGACGAACACGCGCAGGATACTTCCTACGTGCGTGCCGCTTAAACATACCTACAACAATACATAAGGAGAATTCAATGAAGAAGTTTGCCCTGACCCTGCTCGCCCTCAGCTGCACCGCCGCTTACGCCGAATCCAATATCACCGTCTACGGCGTGGCCGATGTCGGCTTCTCGCGCGAGACCGGCGGCCCGGCCGGCAGCAAAAGCATCATCAGCTCCGGCGTCGGTTCCGGCTCCCGCCTCGGCTTCAAGGGCAAGGAAGACCTGGGTGGCGGCATGGCTGCCATCTTCACCGTGGAAAGCGGCATCAATATGGACAACGGCACGTCCGGCCAGGGCGGCCTGACCTTCGGCCGCCAGTCCTGGGTCGGCCTGACCGGCAAGTTCGGCACGCTGACCATGGGCCGCCAGTACTCGCCGTATTACAAGGTGATCCGCGATATCGCCGATCCATTCGGCGACGGCTTCGCCGGCGCGGCCGGCAATATCATGGTGGGCAATTTCCGCATGAGCAATTCGGTCAGCTACCAGGCGCCGCAAGCCGGCCCGTTCAGCGGCGAATTCGCCTACGGCTTCGGCGAAACGGCGGGCGGCACCAAGAAGAACCGCGTCATGAGCGGCATGGTGAACTACGCCAACGGCCCGGTAAACGTGGCGCTGGCGCACAACCGCCGCGAAGATGAATTCGGCAAGGACTTCGCACGCAACACCATCCTGGGCGCCAGCTACAAGGTCGGCCAGTTCACCCTGCACGGCGCGCAGGCGGCCAACCGCGCCATCGGCGGCGCCACCAGCCGCGACACCCTGCTGGGCCTCGCCTTCGACCAGGGTCCGCACCGCGTGGCCGTTTCGGCCATCCTGCACAATGACCGCAGCAGCGTGAACCAGGACGCCAAGCAGTACGCCGTGGGCTATGCCTACGCGTTCTCGCCGCGCACCGACGTCTACACCTCCTACGGCCATGTCAACAATCGCAATGGTGCCGCTTTCACCATCGGCAACGCCACCGAAAGCGGCAGCGGCAACGCGGCCTTCAATCTGGGCTTGCGCCACGTGTTCTGAGGCGGCATAGTTGCAGTAAAAGCCTAGGAGTCCAGCCATGCCCGATACCGCTGCGGAGCAGTCCCGCGGCGCGCCTGCCATTGCGCGCGCGCGCTGGTCCGCTTCGCGGGTCGCGGGCTGGCTGCTGGCCCTGGCGGCCGGCATCGGGACGGCCTGGCTGGCTTACTGGTGGACCGAAAGAGTCAGCATCGAGCGTCTGCGCGTGAACGGCGCGCAGCGGCTCGATGTGTATGCCAAAAGCCTGGACAATCTGCTCGACAAATACGAGTTCCTGCCACGCCTGCTGGAACTCAACAAGGACGTGATCGCGCTGCTGCAGGACCCGGACAATCCGGCGCTGCGGCGCACCGTCAACGAATACCTGGAGCGCGTCAACCGGCAAGCCGGCTCGCGCACCATCTACATCGTCAACCTGCAAGGCGTGACGCAGGCGACCAGCAACTGGCGCAGCAGCGACAGCTTCATCGGCGATAACGTTTCCTTCCGCCCCTATGTACAGGACGCCCTGCGCGGCGCGCCCGGCAGCTTCTATGGCGTGGGCACCACCCGCCTGGAACCGGGCTACTTCTTCGCCCACGGCATTTACCTCAACGGCCGCATGCTGGGCGTGGCGACGGTCAAGGTGAACATCGAATCGCAGCAGCGCGACTGGGTGCAAGGCAGCGACCAGGTAATGCTGACCGATGCCAACGGCGTGGTCTTCCTCACCTCCGTGCCGGCCTGGAAATACAAGACACTGGCGCCGCTGGCCGGCGCGGTGCGCGAACATCTGCAGAAAACCCGGCAATACCATTCCTATCCGCTGGAGCCGCTCGACTTCGCGCACGAGAGCATGCGCGACGACGGCACCCGCATCGTGGCCATCCGCCGCCCCGGCGATCCGGTGCGCTTCCCCGGCCCGGCGCGCATGCTGGCGCAAACGCGCTCGCTGGCGCCACGCAACTGGCAATTCATCTATCTTTCAGATCTAGGCCAGGCGCGCGCCAACGCGCAGGCCGCGGCGGTGTTCAGCTGCGTGGCCTTCGGCTTCCTGTTGATGCTCTTCCTGTACGTGCGCCAGCGCCAGCGCAGCATGGCACAGCGCCTGCAGGCCAAGGCCGATCTGCAGAACGCGTACAACAATCTGGAAGCGATGGTGGCCGAACGCACCTCCAGCCTGAACCTGATCACCAAGAGCCTGAGCGAAGAGATCGAAGTGCGGCGCAAGGCCGAACAGCTGCTGCACCTGACGCAAAATGAGCTGTTCCAGGCCGGTAAAATGGCGGTGCTGGGCCAGATGTCGGCCAGCATCACGCATGAATTGAACCAGCCGCTGACGGCCCTGCGCACCATGTCGGACAACGCCGTGATCCTGTTCGAGCGCGGCCGCATGGATGAGGTGAAGGCCAATCTGCAGCGCATCTCGCAGATCGTGGCGCGCATGGGCGGCATCACCGGCAAGCTGAAAATCTTTGCGCGCAAGTCGAATACGGGCTTGAGCGCGGTCTCGGTGCATACGGCGGTGCAGAACGCGCTGGTGCTGATCGAGCGCCGGCTGGAGCTGGACAAGGTGGAGTTCCGCCTGCATATCAGCAACGAGGATGTATACGCGCTGTGCGACAGCAACCGACTGGAGCAGGTGCTGCTCAACCTGCTGACCAATGCCCTCGACTCCATGGCCGGCAGCGCGCGCCGGCGCCTGACGCTGGATGTGTACAGCGACAAGGAGCGCGTGGTGATACGGGTGGCCGATAGCGGCCCCGGTCTGACGGACGAGGCGCGCGCGCGCCTGTTCGAACCCTTCTACACCACCAAGCCCCAGGGACAGGGGCTGGGATTGGGCCTGGCAATTTCCGAACAGATTGTGCGGGAATTCGGCGGCTCGCTGAAGGCGGACGAAGTGGAAGAAGGCGCGCGCTTCGTGATAGAACTAAAAACAGCACAGCAGGAGACAGCGTGATGAAGGGCATACAGATCATCCTGGTCGAAGACGACCCCACCGTTCTGGAAGGCAGCGCGCAGGCACTGGACCTGGCCGGCTTCGAAGTGCGCAGTTTCGACCGCGCCGAACCGGCCGCCGCACTGCTGACGGCCGATTATCCGGCGGTGCTGGTGACGGACGTGCGCCTGCCCGGCATGAGCGGCCTGGAATTGCTGTCGGCGGTGAAGGCGGCCGATCCCGGCCTGCCCGTAATCCTGGTGACGGGCCATGGCGACATCGCCATGGCGGTGCAGGCCATGCAGGACGGCGCCTACGACTTCATCGAAAAACCCTACTCGTCCGAACAGCTGGCCGAGGTGGTGCGCCGTGCCGCCGAGATGCGCGCCCTGCAGCTGGAAGTGCATACGCTGCGCCGCAAGCTGGAACACAGCGAAGGCATCGACGCCACACTGCTGGGCAATTCGTCCGCCATGCAGGCGCTGCGCCGCGTGATCCTGGAAGTGGCGGGCCAGCCGGCCGATGTGCTGGTCTACGGCGAAACCGGCACCGGCAAGGAAATGGTGGCGCGCTGCCTGCACCAGTTCAGCGAACGCGGCAAACACAACTTCGTCGCCATCAACTGCGGCGCGGTGCCCGAGCATATCTTCGAGAGCGAATTGTTCGGCCACGAGGCCGGCGCCTTCACCAGCGCGGCCAAGCGCCAGGTGGGCAAGATCGAACACGCGGAACGCGGCTCCCTCTTCCTCGACGAGATCGAAAGCCTGCCGTTGCCCTTGCAGGTGAAGATGCTGCGCGTGCTGCAGGAACGCTATATCGAAAGGCTGGGATCGAATCAACCGGTGCCCGTCAATGTGCGCGTGATCGCGGCGGCCAAGGGCGATTTGAAGGAGATGTCGGAGCAGGGCCGTTTCCGCAGCGACCTGTATTACCGCCTCAACCTGATCGTGCTGAACCTGCCGCCGCTGCGCGAGCGGCGCGAAGATATCCCGCTGCTGTTCGAACACTTCGTGCTCGATGCGGCGGCGCGCTACCAGCGTGCCGCGCCGATGGTGTCGGCGGCGCAGATGCAGGCGCTGATGGCGCACGGCTGGCCCGGCAATGTGCGCGAACTGCGCAATGTGGCCGACCGCTTCGTGCTGGGACTGGCGGGCGGCGACGGCCCGCTGACGGCCAGCGCCGGCGCCGCAGCGCTGCCGCTGTCGGAACAGGTGAACGCTTTCGAGCGCGCGTTGATCGAGCTGGAACTGCGCCGCAGCAAAGGCAATGTGGCCGAGGCCTGCGCCACGCTTGGCCTGCCCAAGCAAACCCTGTATCACAAGCTGCAGAAATACAAGCTGGTGGCGGAAGACTTCCGCTGATACCGCTGGAGCGTGTTTTTCGCCCGCTTTGTGACAGCCGAAAAGCCCGACAATTCGCATCAAGTAATTGCCAGACGGAAACTTTCGTGATAGACTGTCGGTCTTCGCTACATAAATGTACTTTTCAATTCAAACCCGCAAAAGTACGCGCGCGGCCTTTCCTACTACCCCACTGAAGCGCAGCGAAGACCGCAGCGATGCGCGCACCTTTTCCGCATCGCCCTCTGAACTGCGCTCCCTCCGCTGGAGCCGCCACACAATCGAACGGAATCAATGATGTTGAATAAACTATCCATACGCACACGCCTTATTGCCACTCTCGCTTTCCTGGGACTGCTGATCCTGTCCCTCGGTGGCCTCGGCATGTATGGCATGAAGTCGATCAACCTGGCCCTGAACGATGTGTACTCGAACCAGCTGGTGTCGAGCATCGCCATCGGCCACGCCAAGAACTCCCTGAACCGCGCCCGCTTCACGCTGGACCGCGTGGTGTTCCACCCGGATGCCGCCGATGCGGGCAATCTGGTCAAGCGCGCCGGCGAATATGTCGCCGAAGCCGACAAGAGCTGGCAACGCTATCTGGCCCTGCCCCAATCGGCCGAAGAGAAAGCACTATCCGCCGACCTGGACGAAAAGCGCAAGCAATACATTAACGAAGGCCTGCTGGCCCTGGGCAAGGCGCTGGAGCAGAACAACGCTGAGCTGGTCGACGAACTGGCCTCGAAAAAGATGACCCTCCTGTACCGCGGCTTTAACGCCAGCTCGGAAAAGCTCGACGAATTCCAGCTCAAGGCCGCCGAAGAAAACTATAAGCACAGTCAAAGCCTGTACGAAACCCTGGTCAGCATTTCGCTGGGCGCGATCGTGGTCGGCGCCATCCTGATGGTGGTTTCGGGCATCACCCTGATGAAAGCCATCATGCATCCGCTGCGCCAGCTGCTGGGCCACTTCGACCAGATGGCTGCCGGCAATCTGTCCGACCGCATCGAGATCAAGCGCCAGGATGAAATGGGCCTGCTGTTGGCCGGTCTGGCCAAGATGCAGCAACAGCTGTCGGGCACCGTGCGCAGCGTGCGCGAAGGCAGCAGCGCCATCGCCCAGGCCAGCACCGAGATCGCCGACGGCAATATGGACCTGTCGAGCCGCACCGAACAGCAGGCATCGAGCCTGGAAGAAACCGCGTCCTCGCTGGAAGAACTGACGTCCACCGTGCGCCAGAACGCCGACAACGCGCGCCAAGCCAACCAGCTGGCCGTCTCGGCTTCCGACGTCGCCGTCAAAGGCGGCCAGATCGTGTCGCAAGTGGTGGAAACCATGGGCGCCATCAATGAATCGTCCAAGCGCATCGTGGACATCATCTCGGTTATCGACGGCATCGCCTTCCAGACCAACATCCTGGCGCTGAATGCTGCAGTGGAAGCGGCGCGCGCCGGTGAACAGGGCCGTGGCTTCGCCGTGGTGGCTTCCGAGGTGCGCAATCTGGCCCAGCGCTCGGCCGCCGCCGCCAAGGAAATCAAGGAACTGATCTCCGCCTCGGTGGACAATGTGGACGCGGGCGCCGCCCTGGTCGACAAGGCCGGTTCCACGATGGATGAAATCGTCTCCAGCGTGAGCCGCGTGACCGACATCATGGCCGAGATCATGGCCGCCGGCGAAGAGCAAAGCTCGGGCATCGAGCAGATCAACCAGGCCGTGGCGCAGATGGACGAAGTGACCCAGCAGAACGCCGCCCTGGTGGAAGAAGCCGCCGCCGCCGCAGGCGCCATGCAGGACCAGGCAGCCGCGCTGGAAGAAGTGGTCAGCGTGTTCAAGGTCGACGGCGCCAGCGCCGGCAACGGCGCGCCAGCACGCGGCCGCGCCGCCGGTACCGCGCTGGCCCTGCGCCGCTGATACCCTCCTCGCTAGAAGCTTTCCTCGCTTGTGACAAAGCGAGGATTTCATCTTGCTTGCATCGTGTAAGCTGCGCCTTTTCCGGCCAGCTTACACAACGATGCTCCCTCCCTACGCCGCCCTGGCCCTGATCCTCTGCCTCACCGCCCCCGCCCTCGCCGCGGACCAGCCGAATCCCCCCATCACCAGCAGCACCGAGCTGAGCCGGATGCGCGACGGCATTGAAGGCTTGAGCGGCCCGAACGCCAGCAGCGCCGATTTGCAGCAAGCCGCGCGCCGGCTCGACGCAGGCCTGGACTGGCTGAACGCCAACCGCGAACGCATGCACGGCTCCCCTGTCCTGCTCAACGAACGCCTGAATCTGCAACTGGCGCGCGCCGAAATCCATGCGCGCCTGGGCCGCAAGAATGAAGCCCTGGCCGCGCTGGAAGAGATGCAAACCCTGGTCTGGCTGCCGCAACTGCGCCGGGCGCTGCGCGATGCGCCGGGCTTTGCCAGCCTGCGCGAAGAGCCGCGCTTCAAGGCCGTGCTGGCGACGGCCTATGTGCCGGAGCGTGCCATGCAGACCAAGGCCTTGGCCACCAGTTACAAGGACCAGCTGTCATTGGAAGAGCGCGTGGCCGGGCTGTCCCTGTTCTGGGCCGAAGCGCGCCATGGCTTTGCCCATTTCGACAATGTGCCGGCGCTGAACTGGGACAAGGTGTATATGGAATATCTGAGCAAGGTGATCGCCGCGCGCGACACCCGCGAGTACTACCGCGTCATGCTGCAGCTGGCGCCCCTGCTGCGCGACGGCCACACGAATATCTATCCGCCGCGCGAACTGATGGCGGAATTCTTTTCCAAGCCGCCGCTGGACACCGCGCTGGCCGCAGGAAAAGTCTATGTGCGCGGCGTGCACAGCGCCAGCCTCGCCGCCCGCATCCAGGTCGGCGATGAAATCGTCAGCATCGACGGCCAGCCGGTCGCGCAGTATGCCGAGCAGCACGTCGCGCCTTTCGCCAGCTACTCCTCGCCGCAGGACCGCGAAGTGCGTCTGTACACCCACCAGCTGCTGGCCGGCGCCGCGCAGCAAGCCGTGCGTCTCGGCCTGCGCGGCAGGGACGGCGTGCTGCGCGAAGAAAGCCTGGCGCGTTCCGGCTGGACCGACTGGCAGGCGCCAGCGCCGTTCAGCTTCCGCATGCTGGCGGGCGACGTTGCGTATGTCGACATCCGCCACCTGGAAAGCGACGAGATCCTGGAATCCTTCCGCAACGCGCTGCCGCAAATCATGCAGGCCAAGGCGCTGATCCTCGACCTGCGCTACAACGGCGGCGGCAACGGCGAGGATGGCTTGCGCATCCTCGGCCATCTGAGCGCACAGCCCATCCCCGTGGCCGCCAGCTATGCGCGCATCGACAGCGCCGTGGTGCGCGCCCGCAGCGGCAACTACTTCCACTGGCTGCCGATCGGCGGCGGCGAGCCATACCGCCATACGCAAAAACATCCTTTCACCGGCCCCGTGGTGCTGCTGACCGGGCCGCAGACTTATTCCGCCGCCGAAGACATGGTGCTGTCCTTCCGCGCCATGCAACGCGGCGTCACCGTCGGCGCGGCCACCGGCGGCAGCACCGGGCAAGCGCTGCACTTCCCGTTGCCAGGCGGCGGCAACGCGCGCATCTGCGTCAAACGCGACCTGCTGCCCGATGGCGGCAAGTTCGTCGGCCTGGGCATCGCGCCGCAGATCGCAGTCCAGGCCACGCTGGACGATGTGCGCGCCGGCCGCGACCCGGTGCTGGAACGCGCCTTGCAAGTTGTTAGTCAGTAAGTGCCGGTACAAGCCTTTTGGTGTAAAGTTCGCACTTATGCAAATTGATAAAGGTCATAAAATGAAGTATTTGCAACCCATCCTTCTGCTTGCCCTGCCTCTGGCCGGCTGCGCCGTTTCGGGAGACGCCGAGCGCCTGCAAGCACCGCAATTCGTCGAACCGCAGTCGGCCCAGTCGCCCAAGCTGGTCTTCAACGTGGACTTGCAGCGCGAACCAGCGCGTCCCTGCATCTCCTACGTGCCGGAGCGCAGCAACACCACCTTGCTGATGTCGCGCCGCTTGCTGCAGCACCTGGTGCAGAACGGCGAGCAGGATGCGCTGAACGAGCGCATGGGCCTGCGCGGCAATCTGCTGGAGCGCCGCGCCCTGGGCATCCTGAATGCCGCCTCGCCCCAGTTGGACCACCATGGCTGCGAGCGCATCAACGGCGGCATCCCGGGCGATTCCAACTATCTGCTGGCATCCATGCTGGCCTCGGGCCAGGTGGCGGCGGTGTATAACCAGACCGGCGAAAAAGTGTCGAAGCTGACCGTGCGCTATGAAGCGCTGGCCGGCGTTCCCGGCCAGGTGGAGTATGCCCTACCCAAGGGCTATGAACAGGCGCATGTGCTGAGCATGCCGACCTGGTTGCGCTGACAGACCCGGCGCATCAACGCTGGCCGGACTGCCCGGCCAGCCATTCCAGCTCCGCGATGGCGGCACTGGAAAGCAGCACCGCCCGAATCCCCTCCACCAGCAGCACCGCTTCGGCAAACGCCGGCTTGTCGCGCCCAAACAGGCCGCGCGCATGGCGTCGCAACGATATCAGCCACTTGTTCGTGCTGCCCTCCTCATTGCCGCAATGGAGGGAAAACTCATCGCCAGAAGAAGTCTCATAACTCAACAGCCAGCCCCAGTCCTCCGCCAGCGGATAGCTGGTAACGAGCTTGCGCTGCGCCAGTTCGCGCGCCAGCCAGTAAGCCAGTTCCGCGCCATAGACGCCGGGGTTGGCCTGGCACTCGTCCGGCAGAAATGGGGTGAACTGGGAGCTGCGGAATAAGGCGATGTCCTGCAGATCGTCGCTGATGGCCATGCTTATTCCGTCCTCTCGCCGGCGTTCCTGGCGCCCACCGCCATCGCCTTCAGGCGCTGGCGCAGGGCCTCGCGGCGCGCGGCCGGTTTCTCTTTTTTCACCAGGCTCAGACGCAGGTCGATCCAGGTGCCATCCTTCACATAGTGCGCGCGCATCGATGAGCTGTTGATGCCGCGCTGGTCATACAGCACGACATTCCAGCCGCCGATATTTTCAAACGCCGCATCGCTCGCTTCCGGCGCTCCGTGCGCCTTCATTTCGCTCAGATCCCCATCCCATGCCGCGCCCGCGCCGCGGAAGCTGTGCACCGATTCAAAGCTGCCGGCGATGCTCAGCGCGCCCTGCTGGCCGCTGAAAGCGAAGGAGCGCGGCGGCGCATCGCCCTTCTTCTCCTGCACGCTCAAGCCCAGCGCGGGGACACTGAGCGTCAGTGTGCTGGCCGGCACCGTGAGCTGGTAAGCGCCGTCCACGGTGGCGATGCTGACCTGATCGACCCGCTGCACCGGCACGGCCAGCGCGGCGCCCTTGTGTTCCAGGCCGATCTTGTCCAGGTCCTCGATGCTCATGATCGGCGCATACATCAGGTCGGACGGATCGCCGCTGCGCTGCCAGCCCAGGCGCGCCTCGCCGATGGTGCGCTTGCACATCTTGTAAAAGCGGGTGGCGGCCGTGACATCCATCAGCGGCTGGCCATCCTGGTAGCTGAACAGGCGCGCCAGCGAAATCACCGACATGTTCAGCAGGTTGTTGTGATAGGAGATCTGGTAGCGGAAATTCTGCGAGCGGGTATTCAGGTCGCGCGTGGTCAGCAGCAGGAACAGGGTCTTGCGCCCCACGCCAGGCAGCTTCTCGGTTTGCGGCAGCAGCTTCTCGAAAAAGTCCTCGGCCGCATACTGGTTGCTGCCGGCCAGCGGCGCCATTTCCGCAATCGGCACCGCCAGCGAAGCCTTGACCCAGATGCCGGTATCGCGCGTCAGCATGCGCGCCAGATTGGCGGCAAACACCTCGGGGAAGTTTTCGGTGGGAACGAGATAGACGGCGACCGTGTCGAGCGGATCAGGCGCCGTGGCCGGAGTCTGGGCGCGGGCGGGGTGCAGGCAAAGCAGGCAGGCAAGCAGCAGAATGGCGCGGCGCAACATGAAACTCCTCCGGGAAAGGGCAAGCGGAGCGGCTATGCTGACACGAACTCATTGCATTTTCAATAATTTTTATTCCGTACCGGCAGACCTGCCATGGATATGCACCGCCAGCCAGAGCGCCCCCTCGGATACGCTCAGCACCGTATGCGGCACGCGCGCCGGCAGGAACAGATGGTCGCCCTCCCGCAGCGCCAGCATCTCGCCCGCCACCCGCAGCGTCGCCTCGCCGCGCAGCAGCGCCACCCACTCATCCTGTTCCTGCACATACTCGCCCGGCACGATGCGCGACGAACTCCGGATACGTTCGATCACCACGCCACCATGCGCCAGCAAGGGCTCAAAGACCTCGCCGGTTTCAGGCGCCTCTGAGTTGAGATACAGATTCCCGGTTTGCATATGACCTTCTCCCGCCCAAAACCCACAGGATATCAGCGCCATAAAAAAACCGCCCGGCTTGCGCGCGGGCGGTTTTGGCGGAGCCGGGGCGCACCCCGGTGCACGCTAGCGATTACTGTGCGGCGGCGGCGGCTTCTTCAGCGGCAGCTTTCATCGACAGTTTCAGGCGGCCGCGGTCGTCGGTTTCCAGAACCTTGACGCGCACTTGCTGGCCTTCTTTCAGATAGTCGGCCACGGCGTTCACACGCTCGTTGGCGATCTGCGAGATGTGCAGCAGGCCGTCTTTGCCAGGCATCACTTGGACGATGGCGCCGAAGTCCAGCAGTTTCAGCACGGTGCCGTCGTAGGTCTTGCCCACTTCCACGGAAGCGGTCAGCTCTTCGATGCGGCGCTTGGCTTCCTGGCCGGCAGCAGCGTCCACGGAGGCGATGGTGACCACGCCTTCGTCGCTGATGTCGATCTGGGTGCCGGTTTCTTCGGTCAGCGCGCGGATCACGGCGCCGCCCTTGCCGATCACGTCACGGATCTTCTCCGGATTGATCTTGATGGTGATCAGGCGTGGCGCGAAGTCGGACAGCTCGGTCTTCACGGTCGGCACGGCCTTCTGCATTTCGCCCAGGATGTGCTCACGGCCTTCTTTGGCCTGAGCCAGTGCGACCTGCATGATTTCCTTGGTGATGCCCTGGATCTTGATGTCCATCTGCAGCGCGGTGATGCCATTGGCGGTACCGGCTACTTTGAAGTCCATGTCGCCCAGGTGGTCTTCGTCACCCAGAATGTCGGACAGCACGGCGAAGCGGCCGCCTTCCTTGATCAGGCCCATGGCGATGCCGGCCACGTGGGCTTTCATCGGCACGCCGGCATCCATCAGCGCCAGGCAGCCGCCGCAGACGGAAGCCATGGAGGAGGAGCCGTTCGATTCGGTGATCTCGGACACCAGACGCACGGAGTAGCTGAACTCTTCCTGCGATGGCAGGGCGGCGATCAGCGCGCGCTTGGCCAGACGGCCGTGACCCACTTCGCGGCGCTTCGGCGTGCCGACGCGGCCGGTTTCGCCGGTGGCGAACGGAGGCATGTTGTAGTGCAGCATGAAGTCGTCGGTGTACTCGCCCATCAGCGCGTCGATCTTCTGGCTGTCGCGCGCGGTGCCCAGGGTCGCTACGACCAGCGCCTGGGTTTCGCCGCGGGTGAACAGGGCCGAACCGTGGGTGCGCGGCAGGACCGAGCTGCGGATCGAGATCGGACGCACGGTGCGGGTGTCGCGGCCGTCGATGCGTGGCTCGCCTTCCAGGATCTGGGAACGCACCACTTTGGCTTCCATATCGAACAGGATGTTGCCCACTTCGACAGCGTCCGGCGCTTCGGCGCCGGCAGCGGCGGCTTCGGCCACCAGGTCGGCCTGCACTTCAGCCGACATGGCGCGCAGCTTGTCGGTACGGGCTTGCTTGTCCTTGGTCTGATAGGCGGCGCGGATCTTCGCTTCGGCGAAGTGGGTCACGCGGGCGATCAGGGCTTCGTTCTTGGCCGGAGCGGTCCATACCTGCTCAGGCTTGCCGCCGTCGCGCACCAGGTCGTGGATCGCGTCGATCACGACTTTCATCTGCTCGTGGCCATAGACCACGGCGCCCAGCATGATTTCTTCGGACAGCTGCTGCGCTTCCGATTCCACCATCAGCACGGCGCTTTCGGTGCCGGCCACCACCAGATCCATCTGCGAGGTTTTCAGCTGAGCGGTGGTCGGGTTCAGGATGTACTGGCCGTCGACGTAACCCACGCGGGCGGCACCGATCGGACCGTTGAACGGAACGCCAGCCACGCACAGGGCGGCCGAGGCGCCGATCATCGAAGGGATGTCCGGATCGATTTCAGGATTGACCGACAGAACGTGCACGATGACCTGCACTTCGTTCATATAGCCTTCCGGGAACAGCGGGCGGATAGGACGGTCGATCAGGCGGGATGTCAGTGTTTCTTTTTCCGAAGGACGACCTTCGCGCTTGAAGAAACCGCCCGGGATTTTACCCGCGGCATAGGTTTTCTCCAGGTAGTCGACGGTCAACGGGAAGAAGTCCTGGCCCGGTTTCGCGTCCTTGCGCGCCACCACGGTGGCCAGCACCACGGTGTCGTCCACCGACACCAGTACCGCGCCGGAGGCTTGACGAGCGATTTCGCCGGTTTCCAGGGTCACGGTGTGTTGGCCGTACTGGAAGGTTTTCGTAACTTTGTTAAACATGGGTAATCCCTTTCTATTTGCCGACAGATTTTCAGGAGCTGTCGTTCCACCTCACCACAGGCGCTGTCCATGTGGGGACGCCGCCTTTACTGCGATTACTGCTCTACTGCAACTACTTAACTTGCCAATCAAAAGTTCCGCTTAGCAATTTTTCAACACCCAGAAAGACAAAATGCCCGCGACAGCGAACTGGCGCAGGCATTTCTCTGTTAAACCGGGTGGCGCAAAAATTACTTACGCAGACCGAGTTTAGCGATCAGATCGCGGTAACGGTTTGCGTCCTTACCTTTCAGGTAAGACAACAGGCTCTTACGACGGTTCACCATCATGATCAGACCACGGCGGGAGTGGTGATCCTTGCTGTGTGCTTTGAAGTGGCCGTTCAGCTCGTTGATGCGAGCGGTCAGCAGCGCAACTTGCACTTCTGGGGAACCGGTGTCGTTTTGACCACGTGCGTTGTCCGCAATGATCGCGGCCTTGTTGATGTTTTCTACAGTCATGATAAACCTTTCACATGCGATGCACGGAGTCTGAACCCTGCACATCGTGAACTTCGATTGATAAAAATCCAGCCTTTCAGCCAGACCCGCAAGTATAACCCGATTGCCGCCGGGATGGCTACAATTAGCCGGGAAAGGAGGGCCAGTACCATGAAAAACCGTCTCATTCTTATCATTTTTACAGCAATGCTAAGCGCCTGCGCCGGCCAGGGCGACCCGCGCTGGGAGCGCGGCGCCAAATTCAGCGCCATCCAGCTCGGCCAGGCCAGCAAAACCAGCGTGCGCGCGCTGCTCGGCCAGCCCGACGAAACCACCCATCTGAGCCTGCGCGACATGGACGTCTGGAGCTACCGCTACAAGGAATCCGGCGTCTGGGACTCCATGATGCACATCCACTTCGACAAAAACGGCACCGTGCGCGAGCTGATGAGCGGCCCCGACCCCATGTACGACGAACGGCGCGGCTTCTTCCGCTGATGCCGCCTCAAGGGGCCGGTTCGGTCTGCGGGTTGAGGCGTTCGATTTTGGAGTGGAGCTTGTTGAGGCCGGAGATATAGGCTTTGGCGGAGGCGACCACGATGTCGGGGTCGGCGCCAACGCCGTTGACGATGCGGCCGGCGTGCGACAGCCGCATCGTCACTTCGCCTTGCGACTGGGTGCCGGAGCTGATGGCGTTGATGCTGAACAGGACCAGCTCGGCGCCGCTCCTGGCTTCGCTTTCGATGGCATTGACCGTGGCGTCGACCGGGCCGTCGCCGCTGCCTTGGCAGCTGTATTCCTTGCCGCCCATGGAGAACACGACTTTGGCCAGCGGCAGCTCGCCGGTTTCGGAGCGCTGGGCCAGCGAGACGAAGCGGTAGTATTCGCTTTCGTGGGCCTGCTCTTCGTCGGTGACGAGGGCCATGATGTCTTCGTCGAAGATGTCGGACTTGCGGTCGGCCAGTTCCTTGAAGCGGGCGAAGGCGGCATTCACTTCGGCTTCGGAGTCCAGTTCGATGCCGAGTTCCTGCAGGCGCTGCTTGAAGGCGTTGCGGCCGGAGAGCTTGCCGAGCACGATCTTGTTGGCGGTCCAGCCCACATCCTCGGCGCGCATGATTTCATAGGTTTCGCGCGCCTTCAGGATGCCGTCCTGGTGGATGCCGGAGGCGTGGGCAAAGGCGTTCGCCCCCACCACGGCCTTGTTGGGCTGCACGGCGAAGCCGGTGATCTGCGACACCATCTTGGACGCCGCCACGATCTGCGTGGTATCGATGCCCAGCTCCAGATTGTAGTAGGCGTTGCGCGTGCGCAGCGCCATCACCACTTCTTCCAGCGCCGTATTGCCCGCCCTTTCGCCCAGGCCGTTGATGGTGCATTCGATCTGGCGCGCGCCGCCGATCATCACGCCGGCCAGGGAATTGGCGACGGCCAGTCCCAGGTCGTTATGGCAGTGCACCGACCAGATGGCCTTGTCGGAATTGGGAATGCGCTCGCGCAGGCGCTTGATGGTGGCGCCGAACAGTTCGGGCACGGCATAGCCCACCGTGTCGGGGAAGTTGATGGTGGTGGCGCCTTCGGCGATCACCCCTTCCAGCACGCGGCACAGGAAGTCCTCTTCCGAGCGGCTGCCGTCTTCGGGGCTGAATTCGATATCGTCGGTGAACTGGCGGGCAAAGCGCACGGCGAGCCTGGCCTGCTCCAGCACCTGCTCCGGCTGCATGCGCAGCTTCATCTGCATATGCAACGGCGAGGTGGCGATGAAGGTGTGGATGCGTTTGCGCGCGGCGGGCTGCAGGGCTTCGGCGGCGCGCGCGATATCGCGGTCGTTGGCGCGCGACAGGGAGCAGACGGTGGATTCGCGGATCGAGGAGGCAATGGCGCGGATCGATTCGAAGTCGCCTTGCGAGGCGGCGGCGAAGCCGGCTTCGATCACGTCGACGCGCAGCTTTTCCAGCTGGCGCGCGATGCGCACCTTCTCTTCGCGCGTCATGGAGGCGCCCGGCGATTGCTCGCCGTCGCGCAGGGTGGTGTCGAAGATGATGAGGCGGTTACTCATGGCTGGCTCCTTGCATGACCGCCTCGCTACCTCAGCGGCGTTCGCTCTGGTCGACCGGCTCGTGCGCGGTCTGGACGATGCTTACCGGCTTGCCCTTGGCAAGCCGGATGAAATACACGATGTAGCCGGAAATGCCGTAGGCGACAAAGATGGGGAACAGCACCTTGGGCGGATCGATCGACACCAGCGCGAAGCCGAGCGCGATCAGGAACACCGCGATGAAAGGCACGGATTTGCGGAAGTTCACATCCTTGAAGCTGTAGAACGGCACATTGGTGACCATGGTCAGGCCGGCGAACAGCGCGATGACCCAGGATACCCAGGGCAGGCTGATGCCCGGCACTTCGAGGTCGACCATCATCAGCACGAAGCCGGCCACCAGCGCGGCGGCGGCAGGACTGGGCAAGCCCTGGAAGAAACGCTTGTCGACCACTTCGATATTGGTGTTGAAGCGCGCCAGGCGCAGCGCGGCGCCGGCACAGTAGACGAAGGCGGCGATCCAGCCCAGCTTGCCGAGGCCGCGCAGCGACCATTCGTAAATCACCAGGGCCGGCGCGGCGCCGAAGGACACCATGTCCGACAGGCTGTCGTACTGTGCGCCGAATTCGCTTTGGGTATTGGTGAGGCGGGCGATGCGGCCATCCAGGCCATCCAGCACCATGGCCACGAAGATGGCCCAGGCGGCATGCTCGAAGCGCTGGTTCATGGCCATGACGATGGCGAAGAAACCGCAGAACAGCGCTCCCGTGGTAAAGGCATTGGGCAGCAGGTAAATGCCGCGCGGACGCGGTTTGCCGGCTGCGTCGGCACCCTGCTGGCGCATGAACTTGCTGAAGCGTGGCTTCTTGGGCGCCTTGCCGATCGGGTTAGGTCTGCGGCGTGGGAATTGAGGCATAAAGTTCCATTCTCTTACTGCGTATTATTCTTGCCCGGCGGCGGGGATGGTCCCGCCGGCCGCCGGGTATATGCCCCTATTATAGTGGCACATGCAGCCGAGAGAATGGCTCTTTGCTTTACTTGAACTTAACTTTGCCCACCAGGCGCATTTCCAGCGTGGTTTCGCCCGGCTCGAAGCTCGGTTCGGAGACTTCAGCCGTATCCTTCATCATGGCGCTGCGCATCATGGCCGGCGCGGCCGCGTATTCGCGCTGGGCGTAGTTGCCCGAGCCTTCGAAGTCCACGGTATCCAGCACGGCGTCGCTCAGCTTGCGGCCCATGGCGTTGGCGATGGAGGCGATGCGCTCGTTCAGGTTCTGGTAGGTGGCGGCGATGCGCTGGTCATCCAGTTTCTTGGTGGCGGCAGGGCTCAGGCCGAATTGCAGATTGTTCAGGGTCAGCACCTTCTGCGCCGACGCCACGGTTTTCGGCAGCGCGTTCAGATTGCTGGTGGTCATCTGCACATAGTGGCCGACGCGCCATGCGGTCGGGATGCGCGCCTTGGCGCTCACGCCCGGCGGCAGCGGACGGTCTTCCGGATACACGGGATAGGTGTAGTAGCCCTGGGTTTTCAGGCTGGCTTGCGGATCTTCCTTCTTCAGGATGTCCAGACCCTGTTTCATTTTCTGGTTGACGCGCGAGGCGGCGGCAGCCTTGTCCTTGTCCTGCTCTTCGATGGCGAAGGTGGCGACGGCCTGGTCGTTCGGGGCTTTGACTTCGCCAAAGGCGGGAACGACCACCAGGGTGCCGGCGGTTGGCAGGGATTGTGCCTGTACGGCTTGTGCGCCCAGTACCAGGGCGGCGGCGGCCACGGTTTGCATTACTTTCATAGAGTTTTCTCCTTCTTGTTGGTAAGGCCTGTCAGGCAGTGAGGCAACTTTAACCGATATTACGGCTGAGCAAGGGACGATCTCGTGAACGTTTGTAACAGTGCTGGCATCAGTGTAATGCAGCGCAGGGATGTGGTGGCACGGCTCTTCCTGGGAAGCAAACGCCTCGTTTTGTCTCGTTGCGTCTCGCATTGTCTCGGTACTTTTCGTGGCCGCGACACTTTTTCACTCTGCGGCTTGGTAACCATTGCTTACGAAACGAGACAAAGCGAGACCGGATTAGGCAAAACGAGGCGTTGGACTCCAGTAAGAAGCGATGGTGCATATCGCCCGCCGTGTCATCGTCCTGAAATCAAATTCATGCAAGATGTAGGCTGCCTGAATTTCACCTGAGATCAAGACCCATGACTATGCTGAACACCCCTGTCCTTTCCCTGCGCGCGCTCGCGCTGGCTTCCTGCCTGCTCGCCAACAGCGCCCTGGCCGCCACGCAAGCGCCCGCCTCCACGTCCGCAACGGCCCAGCCCAAACTGGTGGTGGTGCTGGTGGTCGATGGCCTGCCGCAAGAACAGGTAGTGCGCTACCGCGACCAGCTCGGCCAAGGCGGCTTCCGCCGTCTGCTCGATCAGGGCGCGTGGTTCAGCAATGCGCACCAGGCGCATGGCATCACGGTCACGGCGATCGGCCATGCGGCCGTGCTGAGCGGCGCCTATCCCTACCAGCACGGGGTGATCGGCAATAACTGGATCGACCCGGTCAGCAAAGCTTCCGTGTATTGCACCGAGGACCGGGAACATACCTATCTGGGCGAAGAAACCAAGCCCAGCGACGGCACCTCGCCGGCGCGCCTGCGCGTCAGCACCCTGGGCGACGAGCTGCGCTATGCGAGCGGCCAGCGCTCCAAGGTGGTGGCCGTGTCCGGCAAGGACCGCGGCGCGATTCTGCTGGCGGGCAAGACCGGCACCGCCTATATGTATATGGACAAGAGCGGCAACTTCGCCAGCAGCAGCTTCTATATGAAACAGCATCCCGAGTGGGTGCAGCGCTTCCAGGCGGCCAAGCCGCAGGACCGCTACTACGGCAAGAGCTGGCGTCCGCTGCTCGACGAGGCGGCCTATGCCGGCGATGCGGCCGACGACGCCACGCCGTCCACCGCGGCGGCGCGCAACCGCTTCCCCTTCTCCTACTACAGCGAGAGCGGCAATATCGACGCCGGCTACTACGGCCGTCTGAAAGTCGGCCCCTTCCTCGACGAGCTGACGCTGGACTTCGCGCGCGCCGCCGTCGAAGGCGAGAACCTGGGCAGGAATCCAGCCGGCGTGCCGGACATTCTGGGCGTCAGCCTGTCCAGCCACGATTATGTGAACCACGCTTTCGGGCCAGAAAGCAAGATGTCGCACGACCATCTGCAGCGCCTGGACCGCATGCTGTCCCAGTTCTTCGGCTACCTCGACCAGCGCGTCGGCCTCGACAATGTGCTGGTGGTGCTGACCGCCGACCACGGCTTCCCGAACGTGCCGGAATTTGCCCAGTCCCAGCATATGGACGCCCAGCGCCTTGACGGCGAAAAGCTGATGGGTGCGCTGAACCAGCATCTGGACGAGAAGTTCAAGGCCGGCAAGCTGGTGACGGCCTGGTCGCTGCCCAACATCCACCTCGACTACGCGCAGATCGAAAAGAGCGGCTTGAAACGCGATGAGGTGGAACAGGCCGCCGCCCGCTTCCTGCTCAAGCAGAATGGCGTGGCCGAAGTCTTCACGCGCAGCCAGCTGGAAAGCGGCGCCGTCGGCGGCACGCGCCTGGCGACGCTGATGCGGCGCGCCTGGAACCGCGAGCTGTCGGGCGACCTGATGACGGTCACCAAGCCCTACTGGTATTTCGGCAGCGGCACCAGCGGCACCTCGCACGGCTCGCCCTACGCCTACGACACCAATGTCCCGCTGATGGTGATGGGCAAGCGCTGGATCAAGCCCGGCGCCTACGGCCAGTATGCCGAAGTAGTCGACATCGCGCCCACCCTGGCCCACCTGCTGCGCATCCGCCCACCCGCCGCCGCCGAAGGCCGCGTCCTCACCGAAACCCTGCGTTAAAACAGCCGAGGCCGTGTCCGAATTTGGGGCCAGACCCCAAAATCGGACACGGCCTCGGCCGTTAACTGATCTGCTGAAATGGTTGGGTTCGTGTCCGATTGGTGCCAGGCACCGGGGTGGACACGGCCCCTGCCGTAAGCAGACCTGCAAAATCCAGCCGAGCCCGTGTCCGAATTTGGGGCCTGGCCCCAAAACCGGACACGGGCTCGGCTTTAGACTTAGTTTTTGGACTGGTCGACCAGCTTGTTCTTGGCAATCCAGGGCATCATGGCGCGCAGCTTGGCGCCGACTTCTTCGATCTGGTGCTCGGAGGTCAGGCGGCGGCGCGAGATCAGCGTCGGGGCGCCGGCCTTGTTTTCCAGGATGAAGCTCTTGGCGTATTCGCCGGTCTGGATGTCTTTCAGGCATTGGCGCATGGCGTCCTTGGTGGCGGAGGTCACCACTTTCGGGCCGGTCACGTATTCGCCGTACTCCGCATTGTTGGAGATGGAGTAGTTCATATTGGCGATGCCGCCTTCGTAGATCAGGTCGACGATCAGCTTCAGCTCGTGCAGGCACTCGAAGTAAGCCATCTCCGGCGCGTAGCCGGCTTCCACCAGGGTTTCGAAACCGGCTTTGATCAGCTCGACGGTGCCGCCGCACAGCACGGCTTGTTCGCCGAACAGGTCGGTCTCGGTCTCTTCGCGGAAATTGGTTTCGATGATGCCGGCCTTGCCGCCGCCGTTCGCGGAAGCATACGACAGGGCGATGTCGCGCGCGATGCCGGATTTATCCTGGTGCACGGCGATCAGGTGCGGCACGCCGCCGCCCTGGGTGTAGGTGCCGCGCACGGTGTGGCCCGGCGCTTTCGGCGCGACCATGATCACGTCGAGGTCGGCGCGCGGCACGACCTGGCCGTAGTGCACATTGAAGCCGTGGGCGAAGGCCAGCACCGCGCCCTGCTTGGCGTTCGGTTCGACGTTTTCCTTGTAGACCTGGGCGATGTTCTCGTCCGGCAGCAGGATCATGATGACGTCGGCCGCTTTCACCGCTTCATTTACTTCGGCCACTTTCAGACCGGCCTTTTCCACCTTCTGCCACGAAGCGCCGCCCTTGCGCAGGCCGACCGTCACGTTGACGCCGGAATCGCTCAGGTTCTGGGCGTGGGCGTGGCCTTGCGAGCCGTAGCCGATGATGGCCACGTTTTTGCCTTTGATGAGGGAGAGGTCAGCGTCTTTGTCGTAGAAAACTTTCATGATTTATTCCTTGTATATTTTGCGTGTGTAATGTGTGGGTATAGCGCTCAGACTTTGAGGATGCGTTCGCCGCGTCCTATGCCCGAGCCGCCGGTGCGGACGGTTTCCAGAATCGAGGTGCGGTCGATGGCGTCGATGAAGGCATCGAGCTTGCTCTTGGCGCCGGTCAGTTCGATGGTGTAGGTCTTCTCGGTCACGTCGATGATGCGGCCGCGGAAGATGTCGGCGGTGCGCTTCATTTCTTCGCGCTCCTTGCCCACTGCCCTCACCTTGATCAGCATGAGCTCGCGCTCGATGTGCTGGCCTTCGGTCAGATCGACCACCTTGACCACCTCGATCAGGCGGTTCAGGTGCTTGGTGATCTGCTCGATGATGTCGTCCGAGCCGCTGGTGACGATGGTCATGCGCGACAGGGTGGCGTCCTCGGTCGGCGCGACCGTCAGCGTTTCGATGTTGTAGCCGCGCGCCGAGAACAGGCCGACCACGCGCGAGAGCGCACCGGCTTCGTTTTCCAGCAAGACAGAGATGATGTGTCGCATATCAGAGATCCTCCGAGCCAAGCAGCATTTCGGAGAGGCCTTTGCCAGCCTTCACCATCGGCCACACGTTTTCGCTCTGGTCGGTAATGAAGTTCATGAAGACCAGACGGTCTTTCATGCCAAATGCTTCGCGCAGGGCGCCGTCCACATCGCCCGGCTTTTCGATGCGCATGCCGACGTGGCCATAGGCTTCGGCCAGCTTTTCGAAGTCGGGCAGCGAATCCATATACGACTCGGAGTAGCGCGAGCCGTAGTCGATCTGCTGCCACTGGCGCACCATGCCGAGGAAGCGGTTGTTGAGCAGGATGATCTTGGGCGTCAGGTGGTACTGCTTGCAGGTGGCCAGCTCCTGGATGCACATCTGGATCGAGCCTTCGCCGGTGATGCAGGCCACGGTGGCGTCGGGATTGGCCATCTGCACGCCCATGGCGTATGGCAGGCCGACGCCCATGGTGCCCAGGCCGCCGGAATTGATCCAGCGGCGCGGCTTGTCGAAGCGGTAGTACTGCGCCGCCCACATCTGGTGCTGGCCGACGTCGGAGGTGATGAAGGCGTCGCCCTGGGTGATGTCCCAGACTTTCTCCACCACCTGCTGCGGCTTGATCACCAGGTCGGAGGTGCTGTATTTCAGGCAGTCGCGGCCGCGCCATTCCTCGATCTGGCCCCACCATTTTTTCAGGGCGGGCGCATTCGGCTTGGCTTCGGCGGCATCGAGCTGGGCTAGGAATTCGACCAGCACGTCCTTCACATTGCCGACAATCGGAATATCGACCTTCACGCGCTTGGAGATCGACGAGGGGTCGATGTCGACGTGGATGATCTTGCGCGGATTGCTGGCGAAGTGCTTGGGATTGCCGATCACGCGGTCGTCGAAGCGGGCGCCGATGGCGATCAGCACGTCGCAGTTCTGCATCGCCATATTGGCTTCGTAGGTACCGTGCATGCCGGGCATGCCGACGAATTTGCTGTCGCTGGCGCGGTAGCCGCCCAGGCCCATCAGGGTATTCGTCACCGGGAAGCCGAGCTTGTCGACCAGACGGTTCAGCTCGGGCGCGGCATTGGCCAGGATCACGCCGCCGCCGGTATAGATCATCGGACGCTCGGCTTGCAGCAGCAGCTGCACCGCCTTGCGGATCTGGCCCGAGTGGCCCTTGTCCATCGGACGGTAGGAACGCATCTCGATGTCTTTGGGGTAGTTATAGACGTGCTTGTGCATGGAGATATCCTTGGGGATATCCACCAGCACCGGGCCGGGCCGGCCGGTACGCGCGATGAAGAAAGCTTTCTTGATCGTTTCGGCCAGATCCTTGACGTCTTTCACCAGGAAGTTGTGCTTGACCACGGGGCGGGTGATGCCCACGGTGTCGCATTCCTGGAAGGCGTCCTGGCCGATGGCGTGGCTGGGCACCTGGCCGGAAATCACCACCATCGGAATCGAATCCATATAGGCGGTGGACAGGCCGGTGACGGCATTGGTCACGCCGGGGCCGGAAGTGACCAGGGCCACGCCGACTTTCTGCGAGCTGCGCGAATAGGCGTCTGCCGCATGGATGGCGGCCTGCTCGTGGCGTACCAGAACGTGCTGGAATTTGTCCTGCTTGAAGATGGCGTCGTAGATGTACAGTACGGCGCCGCCAGGGTAGCCGAAGACGTGTTCAACGCCTTCTTCCGCCAGGCAGCGGACGACGATCTCGGCGCCCGTGATGGGGGCTGCTGCTTCGGTGTTCATGAAACATTCCTTTCAAGGTCCAGAGGAGATTGAATGGATGCTCTTGCCTATCGAAGTAAGCGTTGCACTGCAGTACTCTCAAGCGTCCCTTCTTTCTGCGGTCGCGGCATCCCTTCCCTTGACCGTAGGCAAGGTACAAGATACAGCTCAACGCAACTCGTTTGGCTGGAGTTTCTGCAGCACTCGCGCAAACCTCTCGCGCTTGTGGCGCGGGTTAGAGCAAACTGCTGACAAATGAAAGCTGGATGCACCATGGCGGCTTTGTGTGCCTGCTGCGGTACTTCCGGGGCGCTTCGTGGTGTGCAAAGCGATTCATACGGTACTGCGTTGCACAATTTTGGTCAAGAATTATTGTTGAAATTACGCACTTCCCGCTTTTCCACCGTGGAAAACGTGGAAAAAACATGCGGAATGAGTCAATTTTTGCTAGGATGCGCACAGTTTAGACTGACCTCAACAGCGGCCTCTTCTGCCGCCGCACGCTTCCCGACGCATGGCCACAGACAAAGAATTATCGGATTTCCTGGAGAACGTCGAGCGGCGTGCCTATAAACAAGCCGTGTATGCGGTGCGCCGCGACGAAGCGGCCCTGGACATTGTCCAGGACGCCATGATCAAGCTGGCCGAAAAATACGGCGACAAGCCGGCGGCCGAGCTGCCCCTGCTGTTCCAGCGCATCCTGCAGAACACCATCCTCGATTTCTTCCGCCGCGAAAAGGTGCGCAACACCTGGGTCAGCCTGTTTTCCGGCCTCGGCCCCAGCTCGGACGAGCATGAGGATTTTGATATACTGGAATCTTATGAGGCCGAACAGGGTTCCCAGGCAGCGGAATCGAGCGCCGACCAGGTCGAGCGCATGCAGGTCTTGCAAGTCATTGAAGATGAAGTACAAAAGCTGCCAGCGCGTCAACGGGAAGCCTTCCTCATGCGTTATTGGCAGGACATGGACGTGGCAGAAACCGCCGAAGCGATGGGATGTTCCGAAGGGAGCGTGAAAACGCATTGCTCACGAGCAACACACACTCTCGCCGAATCGCTCAAAGCCAAGGGGATAAAACTATGAACACCGAAGACCTGAATTTCGCGTACAAAGTGCGCCATGCGCTCAATGAAAAGCTCGACGATCTGCCGGCCGCCACCAGCGACCGTCTGGCCGCCGCGCGTCAGGCCGCCCTTGCCCGTAAAAAAGCGCATGTTCCCGTACGGGTAGTGCGTAGCGCGCCGGCCGTGGCCGGCGGCGGCCATGGTTTCTTCGCCAATCCCCTGGGCTGGTTCAACCGCTTCAGCGTGGCCCTGCCCCTGATGCTGCTGGTGGGCGGCCTGATGGGCGTGTTCCAGTACGAGCAGCAGCAATCGATCGCCGAACTGGCCGAGCTGGACGCCGCCGTGCTGTCCGACGAGCTGCCGCTGTCGGCCTATCTGGACGACGGTTTCCACGCCTATCTCGAAACCCGCGGACAGTAAGCAATGACGCGTGTTTCCGGTCGCAGCAAATACCTGATTGCCGGTGGTGGCGCCCTCGTGGCCGCCGCGCTGGCTGCCGCCTGGGTGGGTGAAACCCGCCAGCCGGCTCCCGCCCCGGCTCCCACCGCCGCATCCGCAGCCGGCGCCAATGTGCCGCATACCGTGGCTGCGCCGCCCGCCGTCGCGCCGGGTGCGGCCAAGCCGGGCGCGGGCGAGAAACCGTACTGGAAGGATCTGAAGCCCGTCCAGCAAAGCGCCCTGGCGCCGCTGCAAAGCAGCTGGGACGACCTGGGGCCGGTGCGCAAGCAGAAATGGATCGAGATCGCCAACCGCTTCGCCTCCATGAAGCCGGACGAGCAGCAGCGCGTGCATGAGCGCATGCGCGAATGGGCACGCCTGACGCCGGCCGAGCGCAAGGTGGTGCGCGAGAACTTCTCGCGCGCGCAGAAAATCACGGCCGGCAAACAGGCCAAGGCCGCGCAGTGGGAGGAATACCAGCAACTGCCGCAGGAGCAGAAGAAGAAGCTGGCCGACGCCGCTGCCGCCAAAAAGCCGCAGGTCGCCAAGCCGCCGACGCCGGCTCAGAGCAAGATGAAAACTCCGCAGCCGATCAAGCCGCATGCGCCGGGCGCCGTCGCGCCGGCACCGCCGCTCAATCCGGCCGCGGCTACAGGTGCCGTGCCGCCCGCCGCCACGGCGCCAGGTGCGGTCAACGTGATCCCTGGTTCGTATCCCGGCGCCGGTGCCGTGCCCGCGGCAGCCACCGTCCCGGCGACGGCCAGCATTCCGGCCGACGCCGGCGGCGCTGCATCGGCGGCGACGGCAGCCTCCGTACCACCTAATGCCGCTCCGGCCGTACCGCCCAATGTCAGCAAATAAAGCCACGCCCCTCACCGCCACCAATCCAACCATCAAGCGCCGCCTGATTTCGATGGTGTACGAAGTGCTGCTGGCGTTTGCCGTGCTGTTCCTGCCTTTCCTCGTCTTTGAAATGATCAGCGGCGCCAGCCACGCGCCGATGGTCGAGCATCTGCGCCAGGCGCTGGCCTTCCTGATCCTGGGCGCCTACTTCATCCACCAATGGAGCCGCAAGGGCCAGACCCTGGCGATGCAGACCTGGCGCCTGAAAGTGGTGATGCCGGGCCAGACGAATGTGCCGCTCAAGGTGGCGACCCTGCGCTATCTGGCAAGCTGGATGTGGGTGCTGCCAGCCCTGCTGCTGGACTACGCGCTGGGCCTGGAAAAATGGCATGCGCTGTACGCACTGTTCGGCGGCGTGCTGCTGTGGTCCCTGACCGCCTTCCTCGACAAGGACCGCCAGTTCCTGCACGATAAGATCGCCGGCACGCGCATGGTGCAATTGCCCAAGCTGGAAAAGAAAAAGGCCAAGGCGGAAGAAGCCAAGGCCTGATCCCCCATCGCGCCGCCGCTGGCGGCGCTGTCTTCCCTCAATCCGGTTCGATCACCAGCTGCACCGCCGTGCTGCTGAAATTCGAGATGCCGTATTCGAAGGGCTTGTCGTCCTGATCGACATACACCGTTTCCACATACAGGATGGGCTGCGACACCGGCTGCCCCAGGCGCTGGGCAATCTCCAGGCTGGGCAGGCGCGCCGTGATGCGGCTTAAGCGGCGCTGGAATTGCTGCACGCCGAACTGCGCCAGCGCCAGATGCGTCTTGCCCGCCTTGGCATACGCCTCGCCAAAGCCTTCGAAGCGCGGCAACGGGAAGTACTGGGTGCAGACGCCGATCACCTTGCCGTCCACCACGTCGAGCGAGTTCACGGCCAGGGTGCGGGCGCGCGCCGACAGCTCCAGCATGCCGGCGATTTCGGACGTGGGCCGCAGCGCTTCCCAGTTCAGGATTTCGCTCTTGCCGACGCGGCGCGCCTTCACCACGCTATGCGCCAGGCGCGTGCGGCGGCCGATCTGGTAGTCGAGGAAGTCCTCGCGCACGAAGGTGCCGCGCCCATGCACGACTTCCACGATGCCCTGCTCCACCAGCGCCTTGACCGCCTGCCGCACCGTGTGGCGGTTGACGGCAAAGCGCTCGGCCAGCGCTGTCTCGTTGGGCAGGCGGCCGCTCAGGCGGCCCGCCATCACTTCGTCGGCTAGCGTGGCCTGGATCTGCTTCCAGACCGTGGTGCCGGCTTGCCGGACGATCGCGTTTTCAAGCATGCAGCTACACTCCAGTATCAGGCTGAGACAAAAAATCTTCGCTCGGATTGTCGCATATTTGCCTGCCCGGCGCTGCCGGCATCAAGGCCGCTCTCCCGCGCGCAGACGGGCGTCGATGGCCTCGACCACGACCGGCAGATCGGCGATGGTGTCGATCACGTAGTGGGCGCCGGCGCCCAGCAGCTTTTGCCGCGCCGCCTCGGCGCGCTGCGCGCGTTCTTCCTGCGGCAGGGCTGCCAGCTCGGCTTGCGTCACGCCCATCTCGTTGCCGGACAAGGCCAGGCCCACGCTCCACATGCCGGCAGCCAAACCTTCGGCGATGCCAGGAACCGTGTCGTCTATCTTCACGCAAGCCGCCACCGCCGGCACGCCCAGCTTGACCACATTGTCCAGCGCCATCCACGGGCCGGGGCGGCCGCCCGCCGCCAGGTCGTCTGTGGCGACAGCATGGTCCACCAGCAGGCCATCCGCCCTCGCCTTTTCCAGCAGGCGGTCCATCACCACGCGCGGATAGCCGGAGCAGGAACCGATACGCATGCCGCGCTGGCGCAACTGCGCCAGCACATCGATGGCGCCGGGGATGGGATCGGAATAGTGGCCCACGCGTTCGATCTGCAGCGGCAGGAAGCTGGCGTAGATCGCGTCGACGTCGCTGCTTTGCATGGGCGCGCCGAAACGCCGCAGCCAGCGCGCAGCCACGCCGTCCTGCTTGCCCAGGGCTTCGATGTGGTCCCACTTCGCCAGCCCCATGGGGCGGCGCGCTTCTTCCAGCGAGACTTCGACGCCGAAACCGGCGAAGGCGTCGATCAGCACCTGGGTCGGCGCAAAGGAGCCAAAATCGACCAGGGTGCCGGCCCAGTCGCAGACCACGGCTTGCAGGGGGCCGCGATAGGCCGGGCTTTGTTCGGTATTGCGTTGCATTGCTGTTCTCCTTGTTTTGATTACTGGCGCATGCCCATTTCGTCGAGCACGGCGGCAATAGCGGCCAGGCCGCGGCGCATGTCGCTGGAATCGATGGCACCGATGCAACCAACGCGGAAGGTTTCGACCGCCGTCAACTTACCCGGATACAGAATCACGCCGCGCGCCTTCACGCGCTGATAGAACTCGGTGAAATTCCAGGCTGGATGCTTGGGCGCATGCACGGTCACGATGATGGGCGCCTGGATCTCCGCCGGCAGGAAGGACGGGAGACCGATTTCCTTCAGACCGGCGATCAGCGTGTCGCAATTGCTGCGGTAACGCGCCAGGCGCGCTTGCTGGCCGCCTTCCGCCTCGTATTGGGCGATGGCGGAATCGAAGGCTGCCACCACATGGGTCGGCGGCGTGTAGCGCCACTGGCCGGTCTTTTGCATATAGCGCCATTGCGCATGCAGGTCCAGCGAAAGCGAATGGGAGCGGCCCTCGGCCTGCTCCAGCGCCTCGGTGCGCACCAGCACGAAGCCCATGCCCGGCACGCCTTCCAGGCATTTATTGGAAGAACCGATCACCGCTTCGAAGGCCAAGCTGCGCGCCGACAAGGGCAGCGCGCCGAAAGCGCTCATGGAGTCGATGATCAATTTGCGGCCCAGGCTAGCGGTTTCGCGCGCGATGGCTTCGATGGGATTCAGGATGCCGGTACTGGTTTCACAGTGGATCACGCCGACGTGAGTGATGCTCTCGTCGGCTTCCAGACAGCGGCGCAGCACGGCCGGATCGACCGGCGAGCTTTCGCCAAAATCGGCGACCATGGCCTGACGGCCCATCTGGCGCGTCAGCTGGGCCATGCGCAAGCCGTATGCGCCATTGGCCAGCACCAGCAGCTTGCCGTTTTGCGGCAGCAGGCTGCCGATGGCCGCCTCCACGGCGAACGTGCCCGAGCCTTGCATCGGCACGCAGGTGTAATCGTCGGCGCCGTCGATGATGGCGAGCAGGCGCTGGCCTACGCGCGCGGTCAGGGTGTTGAAATCGCTGTCCCAGGAGCCCCAGTCGTGCAGCATGGCGCTCTTGGTGAGCGCGGACGTGACCAGGGGGCCGGGAGTCAATAACAGAGGTGCTTGCATGGTTCTACTTTGCATAAGGTTTAGAGAAGAAGGTGTTCAATGGCCACGCCAGGCCTGGGTGCGCCGTTCGCACCACCAGCCCAGCGCGTTCAAGAGCAGCGATACGGCGGCCGAGGTGGCGACGATCAGCGTGGCCATGGCGGCAGCGGCGGCGGTGTCGCCAGCATCGTCCATATTCAGCACGGCGACCGAGGCCAGCACGGTGTCGGCGTTGTAGAGGAAGATCACGCAGCTCACCGTGGTCATGCTGGAGACGAAGAGGTAGCGGAAGACGTTCAGCAACGACGGCAGCACAATCGGCAGGCTGACGCGCAGGCAGCATATCCACCATGGGCGTCCCAGGGTGCGCGCCGCCGCTTCGATTTCGCCGTCGATCTGGCGCAGCGATGTGGTCAGCGCCAGATGGCCGGTGGTGTAAAAATGGGCCACGGCGGAAGCGGCCAGGATGGCCATGCCGCCGAACAGGCCGTGCAGGGGATTGCCCGGCGCATTGAAGAAGAACACATAGCCCAGGCCCAGCACCATGCCGGGAACGGCCATCGGCACGATGGCGGCGAAGCGCATCAGCGGCAGCGCAAGGCGGGCGGCGGGCTGCTTTTCCATCAGGTAGGCATTCAGGAAAATCAGCGCGCTGCCCGCGACAGCGCTCAGCAGCGAAAGCGTCAGGCTATTGCGGAAGGCCAGCCAGCCGCCGCCATCCTGCTGGTCGAAATCGAAGTGGACCAGGGAGAATTGCAGCTTGTAGGGCCACAGCTCGATGAAGGCGGCGCCGATGGCCACGCCCACCAGCGCCAGCATGAAGACGGCGACCAGGCTGCAGGCCAGCAGCAGCGGGACGTCGCGCACGGCGTTCGGTTTGGGACGGTATTGCACCGAGCGTCCCGTCATCGCGGCCTGCTGGCGGCGGCTGACGCGGCGTTCGACGGCAAAACTGAGCAAGGCAGGCAGCAGCAAGAGCAAGCCGATCACCGCGCCGTGGTTGAAGTTCTGCTGGCCCAGTACCTGCTTGTAGGCTTCCAGCGCCAGCACATTGAACTGGCCGCCGATCACTTTCGGCACGCCGAAGTCGGTCACGACCAGGGTCAGTACCAGCGTGGCGGCGGAGACCAGTCCATAGCGCGCGTTCGGCAATGTGATGGTCATGAAGCGGCGCAGCGGACTGGCGCCCATGGCGGTGGCAGCTTCATACAGGCGGGCATCGGCCACCGACAGGGCCGCCGTCATGATCAGCACCGCATGCGGGAAGGTGTTGAACACTTCTCCCAAGACGATGCCCAGCGGACCATAGATAGTCTGCCCACCCAGCCAGCCGCGCAGCAGGCCTTGGGTGCCGAACAGGTAGACCAGGGAAATCGCTGGCATCAGCGATGGCGTCAATAGCGGCAGCAAGGCGATCAGGCGGAAGATGGGCTTGGCGGCGATGCGGGAACGCGTCAGCGCGAAGGCAAAGACGAAGGCGGCAGGCAGCACCAGAATGGCCGTCATCAAGGCGATCTGGATGCTGTTCCAGGCCGCCATGGCAATGCGCGGCTCCTGCACCACGCGCAGCAGTTGTGCCGCGCCGACGAAGGCGCCGGAACGGTCCTGCAACGCCTTGACGAAGATGGCCGATAGCGGCAGCAGTACGAACACCAGCAGCAGCGCCGCGCCGCCCCACATCAGCAGGGCCGCGAAACGCTCGTCCGCACTGTGCAGGCTACCGCCGCGCAGCCAGGCGAACGGCGCGGGCCGCGCCACGGCTGGTGCCGCGCCACCATGCGCGGCGCTCCGCGGCATATCGGACGCCGTCAGCGATGGTGGCAGGATTTCTGGTCCCAGGCTGCGGGCTGGTGCGGATGGCGTGTTCATGCTGCGCCTTCCATGAAGAAGCGCACGCGGTGCGGCGGGATCGATACCGGTACGCGCTGGCCAACCTGCAGGTTGTCGTAGCCAGGTTCGCTGGCGGCGACGTCCACGATCAGCTGCACGCTGCGGTCTGCGCACAGGGACAGCATGCCGCGCCGCACGCCGCCAAGGAAGTCGACGCGGTCGACAATGGTCATGGTCATCGATCCGCCCGCCGTCCAATGCGGCTCGACGCGTATATCTTCCGGGCGGCAGAAAGCCAGCGCCGTGCGCGCGCCGGCCGGCAAGTCGCGGCCGAAAGAGATATCGCCCACGGTCGCCAGCCCTGCTTCGTTCAGGCTGACTGGCAGCCAGTTGGCGCTGCCGACGAAATCGGCCACGAAGCGGGTGCGCGGCGAACCGTAGACCTGCTCCGGCGTGCCGACCTGTTCGATGCGGCCCTTGGCCATGACGGCAATGGTGTCGGCAATCGCCAGCGCTTCTTCCTGGTCGTGCGTGACCATGATGGCGGTGATGCCCAGCTTGCGCTGCAAGGCGCGCAGTTCCTGGCGCAGGTTTTCGCGCACCTTGGCATCGAGCGCCGACAGCGGTTCATCCAGCAGCAGCAGGCTGGGCGAGGTTGCCAGCGCCCGCGCCAGGGCGATGCGCTGCTGCTGACCGCCGGAAAGTTGTGAGGGATAGCATTCCTGCTTGCCGTCCAGCTCCACCATCTCCAGCAGCTGCGCCACGCGTTTGGCCTTTTCCTTGCGCGGCAGGCGCAGGGCATAGGCGACATTTTCAGCCACGGTCAGATTCGGGAACAGCGCATAGGACTGGAACACAATGCCGTAGTCGCGCTGCGCGGGCGGCAGCACGCCGATATTGCGTCCGCCCATCAGCACCACGCCGCCATCCTGCTTTTCCAGCCCGGCGATGATGCGCAGCAGCGTGGTCTTGCCGCAGCCCGAAGGGCCGAGCAGGCAAAGAAATTCGCCCTGGCGCACATCGAGCGTGATGTCGTCCAGCACCGTGGTGGCGCCAAAGCGCTTGTTCACACCCTCGATGCGCAGCCAGCCCTGCGCTGGAACCTCGCTCCGCGCCACGCCCTCTGCATCAAACGCGGCGGACAGGCTGGCCAGGCCTTCGCCAGCCAGCATCGCCTCCGGCCCGCTCAGCGGAAAATCGCTCTGCTTCATTATTTTGGCTCAGCCTTGCCTTCGTAGCGTTTGCTCCACTCGGCCAGGATGCGTTCGCGCTCGCGTGCCGACCATTTCAGATCCTGCTTGATCAGCAGCTGTTCGTAGTTGGCGGGAATGGCCGGATGCGGCACGGACACGCCGGGATAGGCGACCAGCGCAAAGTTCTTCGCATACAGCTCGTTGGCGCTGCGCGAGGCCGACCAGTCGGCCAGCTTGCGCGCCGCTTCCAGGCGCTTGCTGCCTTTGACGATGGCGGTGGCTTCCACGTCCCAGCCCAGGCCTTCTTTCGGCAGGATCACTTCCAGCGGCGCGCCACCCTCTTTCAGCTTGGCCGCGCGGTATTCGAAGGCGATCCCGATCGGGAATTCGCCGGCCGCCGCCTGCTTGCAGGGCTTGGAGCCGGAGTGGGTGTATTGGCCGATGTTCTCGTGCAGCTTGTCCATGAAGGCCCAGCCTTCCTTCTCGCCGAACAGGGTGAGCCAGGCCGTCACGTCGAAGTAGCCTGTACCGCTGGAGACCGGATGCGGCATGGTGATCTTGCCCTTGTATTCAGGCTTGAGCAGGTCTTTCCACGACTCCGGCTTTTTCAGGCCCAGCTTGGCCGCTTCCACGGTGTTGAAGCAGACCGCCGCGCCCCACACATCCATGCCCACCCAGCTTGGCGGATTGGCGCTGTCCACGTAGCGCGCATTGAGCTTGCTGTAATCCTTCGGTGCATACGGCAGCAGCATGCCTTCCTTTTCCAGCACCAGCAGCGAGGTGGCGGCCACGCCCATCACCACGTCGGCCTGCGGTGCGGCTTTTTCCGCCAGCAGCTTGGCGGTGATGATGCCGGTCGAATCGCGCACCCATTTGATCTTGATGTCGGGATTATCGGCCTCGAAGCGGGCCTGGTAGGCCTTCAGCTGGTCGGCTTCCAGCGCGCTGTACACGGTCAGCGTGGTTTCGGCGTGGGCCAGGGCGGTGCCCAGACCCAGGATCAAGGTCAGGGCAAGCGGCTTGAGAGTAGCGGGGAAAGACATGCACAGCTCCATGAAGTTGAACAGGATGCCGCGCATCTTAGCGAGCGAATATGACGCCCCAATGACATCTAGACGTCTATTTTAATTAAATCATTTAGTCATCTAGACGTCACGATCTTGTAACAATCCCTGTTTAAGCTTCGGCGCTCAGGCAATCCGCCTAAATCTGGCACCTTCGCCACTTTCAACGGGAAGAAAAGGAATGAAGAAATCTCTCATGGCCGCCGCCTTGTGCGCCTGCAGCGCCGGCCCCGCACTGGCTCAATCGAACGTAAGCATCTATGGCGTGCTTGATCTCAGCGTTGCCAGGACCACGGGCGCGACCGCCAGCACGCATACGCCGACGGCCGCCCTGCCCGCCTTCAACGGCAACGACACCAAGATGCAGAGCGGCACGCTGCAAGGCAGCCGTATCGGCTTCCGCGGCACGGAAGACCTGGGCGGCGGCTGGTCCACCATCTTCACGCTGGAATCGGGCATCCTGGCCGACACCGGCGCATCCGACCAGAGTGGCCTGCTGTTCGGCCGCCAGGCTTTTGTCGGCCTGAAAAACAAGGAACTGGGAACGCTCACGCTGGGCCGCCAGTATGGTCCGGAATACCTGGCGTGGAAGCTGATGGAACCGATGGATGACGGCTTTGCCGGCGCGGGCAGCAATCTGTTTGCCACCAACGGCAAGCGTGTCAACAATGCGGTGAAGTACACCACGCCCACCATGCGCGGCGTGACAGCCGATGTCCTGTATGGTTTCGGCGAGGTGGCGGAGAACAAGGCCGCCAACCGCCATATCGGCAGCTCGGTGATGTATGCCGAAGGCCCGCTGACCATCCGCGCCGGCTACCACCGCCAGAACAACGCCACCGCCACCGACCACTCCACCAATTACGTCATCGGCGGCAGCTACGATTTCCGCGTGGTGAAAGCCATCGTCATCAGCGGCAGCAACAAGGGTACGGGCAATACCGACAGCCGCGACCTGCTGCTGGGCGCATCCGTTCCTTTCGGCGCGAGCACCATCCTGGCCAGCTATATCCGCAAGAACGACCGCACCGTCGCCAACAAGGACGCCAACCAGTGGGCACTGACCTATACCTATGACCTGTCCAAGCGCACCATCGCCTATGCCTCCACGGCGAAAGTGAGCAACAAGAACGGCGCCAACTACCACACCTATAGCGCCACCCTGCCCGTCGCGGGACAGACCGGCGCCGTCGCGGGTACGCGCGAGTTCAATCTCGGCCTGCGCCACTCCTTCTGATTGCCGGCGACAGGGGGCGCTTCGCTCCCTGTCCTGCTCCAAAGACGAATCGAAAGACCAAATGGAAATACGCAATGCACAGCACGGCGACCTGCCGCGCATCGCCGCGCTGTTCTGGCAGCTCGGTTATCCCAATACCATGGCCAGCCTGGAACGGCGCTGGCCCGAATTCGAGCGGCGCGAAGGCGATTGCTGGGTGGCGGAGGTGGCTGGACAGATCGTCGGCGTGCTGACGCAGAATTACGTTCTACCGCTGAGCACCACCAATGAATATGCCGTGGTGTCGGCCTTTGTCGTGGATGAAGCCTTGCGCCGCCTGGGCGCAGGGCGGGCGCTGATGGCCCATGCGGAAGCGCGGGCGCAGGCGCGCGGCTGCACGCATACGGAGCTGTCGAGCAGCATGCGGCGCCAGCCGGCGCATCTGTTTTATGAGCAGGTGGGCTACCGCGAAGTGCCCAAGCGTTTCGTCAAGGATTATGCGCCGCGCGCGGCGGCGCCGGAGGATATGCGCTAGCGCTTAGAAGCGCTCGTAGCCTTGCAGATAGCGCCATTCGCCGACCGGCAGGCCGGACATGGCGATGCGGCCCAGGCGGATGCGTTTCATGGCCGTGACTTTCAGGCCCACGGCCAGGCACATCTTGCGGATCTGGCCCGGCTTGGGACCCTTGATGGCGAAGCGCAGGCGGCCTTCATTCTGCCAACTGACCTTGGCGCTGCCCTGGTTCAGCTGGGCCAGGCCGTTTTCGGCAATCGCCCCATCCACATCGACGATGATTTCCTGCTCCACCGTATCGGCATCCTGCACCAGCTTGCGCGCCACGCGGAAGTCCTGGGTGAACACGCACAGGCCGCTGGCCATATCGTCCATCGGCAGCGCCAGCGTCAGATTCACGAAGTGGCGCTTGAGGAAACGCTGCTTCTGCGCCTCGGCCGAACGCGCCTCTTCCTTCAAGCACGCCTGCGGCGCGGCACCGGCCGGCTTGTGCATCACAATGGTCACAGGCAGGATCTCGGTCGGCTCGGCATTCGCCGCCAGCACCACTTGCTGGTGCGCAGCGACGCGCGCGCCGGCTTCTTCCACCAGCTCGCCGTCCACGCTCACATACGCGCCTTCGATATACAGCTCGGCCTCGCGGCGCGAGCATGGCACCATTTCCGCCACGCGCTTGGAGAGGCGGATCGTCGTTTCTTCAGTCATGATTCACTCTTCTACCGCGTCCGCCGCGGCGTGTTCGGCTTTTTCCAGATGGCTGCTGTAGAAGCGCTGGCCCATTTCTTCCAGGCCCAGGGTTTCCAGCACTTCCTGCAGGCGCTCGCTCGGACGGCGGCGCGGCAGATTCTTGTAGGTGGCGATGATGAGTTCATTCTTCATCGAATGTTCCCAGCCCACCAGCTCCGTCACATTGACCTGGTAGCCATGCGCTTCCAGTTGCAGGCAGCGCAAGACATTGGTGATCTGGCTGCCGAATTCGCGCGTATGGATCGGGTGGCGCCAGATTTCGGTCAAGGCGCTTTTCGCCAGCGACTTACCCTTGTTCTTACGCAGCACCGAAGCCACTTCGGCCTGGCAGCAAGGCACCAGCACCATGTATTTGGCGCGCTTTTTCAGCGCGAAATCGATGGCGTCGTCGGTTGCGGTATTGCAGGCATGCAGGGCGGTGACGATGTCGATCTGCTGCGGCAGCAAGTCCGATTTGGTGGATTCGGCCACCGACAGCGGCAGGAAGGACATGCCGGGGAAGTCGAACTTCGCCGCCAATTCCTGCGAGCGCTGCACCAGCTCTTCGCGCGTTTCGATGCCGTAGATGTGCGAGCCGTCGCTCAGCGCCTTGAAGAACAGGTCATAGATGATGAAACCCAGATAGGACTTGCCCGCGCCATGGTCGACCAGGGAAATGCTCTTGCCCGTGGCCTGCACCTCTTTCAGCAGCGGCTCGATGAACTGGTACAGATGGTAGACCTGTTTCAGCTTGCGGCGGCTGTCCTGATTCAGCTTGCCGTCGCGCGTGAGGATGTGCAGCTCCTGCAGCAGCGCGACCGACTGGCCGGGCTTCACTTCAGGGATATCGGTCACGGTGGCCGCCAGTGGCGCGGCCGCTTTCTTATTTGGCTTCATCGATCCATGCCTGCTGAATCGCTTCCAGCACTTTCTCGCCGCCGCGCTTATGGTCGTCGTCGAACTCTTCCAGATCGACGATCCAGTTGTGCAGGTCGGTGAAGCGGATCGTGGCCGGGTCCACGTCCGGGTGCTTGTCGTACAGCGCTTCGGCAATCGCCGTAATATCAGTCCATTTCATCGCTGGCTCCGCGTATCAGTGGCCGCCTTCGCTGGCGTGGTTGATGGTGTACTTCGGAATTTCGATGACCAGGTCTTCTTCCGCCACGATGGACTGGCAGGACAGGCGCGACACCGCTTCCAGGCCCCAGGCCTTGTCCAGCAGGTCTTCCTCGGTTTCGGTCGCTTCGTTGAGCGAATCGATGCCCTCGCGTACCAGCACGTGGCAGGTGGTGCAGGCGCAGGATTTCTCGCAGGCGTGCTCGATATGGATGTCGTTCTCCAGCAGCACGTCGCAAACGGACTTGCCGGCAGGGGCTTCGATCACAGCGCCTTCAGGGCACAGCTTCTCATGGGGCAGGACTACGATTTGTGGCACTTGATACCTCTTTAAATATTCTGCGGATTTATGCTACCTGGTCCAGCGCCTTGCCGGCCAGCGCGCTGCGCACGCTGCGGTCCATGCGGCGCGAGGCGAATTCCTCGGTGCCCTGGGCCAGCGCCTCCACCGCAACCTTGACGGCCTGGTGGTCGACCGCGCCAGTGGCCGATTGCTCAAGCACGACGCGGGTATTGGCCATCAACGCGTCAACCGCCGCGCGTTCCTCGGCCGACAGCAGGGCCGCGTCCTCGTCCAGCGCCACCTGCGTTGCCAGCATGATGCGTTCGGCTTCGACCTGCTCTTCGCGCAGGGCGCGCGCCTTCATATCGGCATCAGCCGAGCTGTAGGAATCCTGCAGCATGCGCGCCACGTCGTCGTCGCCCAGGCCGTAGGACGGTTTGACGGTGATCGAGGCTTCCACGTTCGAGCGCAGCTCGCGCGCCGACACCGACAGCAGGCCATCGGCATCGACCTGGTAGGTGATGCGGATGCGCGCCGCGCCGGCCGCCATTGGCGGAATGCCGCGCAGCTCGAAGCGCGCCAGCGAGCGGCAGTCGGACACCAGTTCGCGCTCGCCCTGCAGCACATGCACCGCCAGCGCGGTCTGGCCATCCTTGAAGGTGGTGAATTCCTGGGCGCGGGCGCAAGGAATGGTGGAATTGCGCGGGATGATCTTCTCGACCAGGCCGCCCATGGTTTCAATGCCCAGCGACAGCGGGATCACGTCCAGCAGCAGCCAGTCGTCGCCCGCCGCGCGGTTGCCCGCCAGCAGATTGGCCTGCACGGCGGCGCCCAGCGCCACCACCTTGTCCGGATCGATGTTCGCGTGCGGGATGGTGTGGAAGTAGTCGCCCACGGCGCGCTGCACATGCGGCATGCGGGTGGCGCCGCCCACCATCACCACGCCGTCGATATCGTCGGCGTCCACATTGGCGTCGCGCAGCGATTTCTTCACGGCGTTCATGGTCTTGGCGACCAGGTGTTTGGTGATGTCGGCGAAGGTCTCGGCGCTGATGCGCAGATGCACTTCCTCGCCCGAATTCAGCACCGCGTCCACCGTCACTTCGGACTTGGTGGACAGCAGTTCCTTGGCTTCGCGCGCTTTCACCATCAGGATGGCGGTGTCCTCATCGGACAGCGGGGCCAGTTTTTCCTGCTCGTGAATCCAGCAGAACAGGCGGTGGTCGAAGTCGTCGCCGCCCAGCGCGGAATCGCCGCCGGTGGACAGTACTTCAAACACGCCCTTGCTCAGTTTCAGGACCGAGATATCGAACGTGCCGCCGCCCAGGTCATACACGGCGAACAAGCCTTCCGAACCATTATCCAGGCCATAGGCGATGGCCGCGGCGGTCGGCTCGCTCAGCAGGCGCAGCACGTTCAGGCCGGCCAGCTGGGCCGCGTCCTTGGTGGCCTGGCGCTGCGCGTCGTCGAAATAGGCCGGCACGGTGATCACCGCGCCCACCAGCTCGTCGCCCAGCGCATCTTCGGCGCGCTGGCGCAGGGTGGCCAGGATCTGGGCCGACACCTCGACCGGACTTTTCACGCCGGCCACGGTCTTCAGCTGCACCATGCCGGGCGCATCGACGAATTCATACGGCAGGTTTTCCGCGTAAGCCACGTCCTTCAAACCACGGCCCATGAAGCGCTTCACCGAGACGATGGTATTGCGCGGATCGGTGGTCTGGTGCGCCATGGCCTTGTAGCCGATGTTCGCATGGCCGTTCGGCAGATAGCGCACCACGGAAGGCAGCAGGGAATGGCCTTCCTCGTCGCGCAGCACCTCGGGGATGCTGCTGCGCACGGTGGCGACCAGCGAATTGGTGGTGCCCAGATCGATGCCGACGGCCAGACGGTGCTGGTGCGGCGCGGTGGACATGCCTGGTTCGGAGATTTGCAGAAGTGCCATGTGAAACCTGTTTTTCTGTATGCACCGGCTAGCGCGCCGGCATTCGCCAAGCCTGTATCAGGCTTCGATGGCGTCGAAGGCGAAGCGGACTTCTTCGCCGAATTTTTCGAGGAACATCAGCGCCCGCACACCCTGGGCGGCGCCATGGAAGTCGCCGCCGCCGATCTGCGTTTCGATTTCCAGCAACTGCAGCTTGCGCGCGCCGCGCAGCTGGCCATCGAGCTTGTCGAGCAGATCGGCGTCCTTGGCGGCGCGCGCCTCGGCCAGCTCTTCGCGCCACTCCATCTGCTGCATCAGGAAAGCCATCGGCATCGAGGTATTCGATTCCACCTTCAGATCGACGCCGTTCAGCTCGCACAGGTACTGCGCGCGCTTCTGCGGATTCTTCAGGGTCTGGTAAGCCTCGTTGGCGCGCGTCGCCCACTGCATCGCCACGCGCTTTTCGGCATCGCTGGCGTTGACGAATTTATCCGGGTGGACGCGGCTCTGCACTTCGCGGTAGGCGGCGTCCAGGGCGGCGCCGTCCACGGCGAACTGCTGCGGCAGTTGAAAGAGGTCGAAATGGTTTTGCACGGCCGGCCAGTCAGATACGGAAGCTTTCGCCGCAGCCGCAGGCGTCTTTCTCGTTCGGGTTATTGAACTTGAAGCCTTCGTTCAGGCCTTCGCGGGCGAAATCGAGTTCGGTGCCGTCGATGTATGGCAGGCTTTTCGGGTCGACAAAGACCTTCACGCCGTGCGACTCGAAGACGCTGTCCTCGGCCGCCGCGTCATCCACGTATTCCAGCTTGTACGCCAGTCCCGAGCAGCCGGTGGTGCGCACGCCGAAGCGCAGGCCGATGCCCTTGCCGCGCCGCTCGATATACCGGCTGATGTGTTTCGCTGCCTTCTCGGTCAGTGTGATTGCCATACTCTTCTCCGTGGCCGATTTAGGCTGCGTGTTTGGCCTTGTAGTCCTGCACTGCGGCCTTGATGGCGTCTTCCGCCAGGATGGAGCAGTGGATTTTCACTGGCGGCAGGGCCAGTTCTTCCGCGATCTGGGTGTTCTTGATGGCCAGCGCCTGGTCCAGGGTCTTGCCCTTCACCCATTCGGTCACCAGCGAGCTGGAAGCGATGGCCGAACCGCAGCCATAGGTCTTGAACTTCGCGTCTTCGATCAGGCCGTCCGCGCCGACCTTGATCTGCAGCTTCATCACGTCGCCGCAGGCCGGGGCGCCGACCATGCCGGTGCCCACGGTTTCATCGCCTTTTTCGAACGCGCCCACATTGCGCGGATTTTCGTAGTGGTCGAGAACTTTTTCCGAGTAAGCCATTTTGATGCTCCTAATAATTCAACGTATGACGGCGGCGCGATCAGTGCGCGGCCCACTGGATCGAGTTGATGTCGATCCCTTCCTTGAACATATCCCACAGCGGGGACAGTTCGCGCAGCTTGTTCACCTTGGACTTCATCAGCTCGATGGCGAAGTCGATATCCTTCTCGGTCGTGAAGCGGCCGATGGTGAAGCGGATCGAGCTGTGCGCCAGTTCGTCGCTGCGGCCCAGGGCGCGCAGCACATAGGACGGCTCCAGGCTGGCCGAAGTACAGGCCGAACCGGACGACACGGCCAGGTCTTTCACCGCCATGATCAGGGACTCGCCTTCCACGTAGTTGAAGCTGACGTTCAGGTTGTGCGGCACGCGGTGTTCCATATCGCCGTTGATATACACCTCTTCGATCTGCTGCAAGCCTTGCGCCAGACGGTCGCGCAGCGCCTTGATGCGGGCGATTTCGCTGTCCATCTCTTCCTTGGCGATGCGGAAGGCTTCGCCCATGCCCACGATCTGGTGGGTCGGCAGGGTGCCGGAGCGCAGGCCACGCTCATGGCCGCCGCCATGCATCTGCGCTTCGATGCGCACGCGCGGCTTGCGGCAGACGTACAGCGCGCCCACGCCTTTCGGGCCATAGGTCTTGTGGGCGGTGAAGGTCATCAGGTCGCACGGCGTTTTCTGCAGGTCGATCGCCACCTTGCCGGTCGCTTGCGCGGCGTCGCAGTGGAAGATGATTTTCTTTTCGCGGCACAGGGCGCCGATTTCGTCGATCGGCTGGATCACGCCGATCTCGTTATTCACCAGCATCACGGAGACCAGGATGGTGTCGGGACGGATGGCGGCGCGCAGCTGCTCGATGCTGATCAGGCCATTGTCCTGCGGATCGAGGTAGGTGGCTTCGAAGCCCACGCGTTCCAGTTCGCGCACGGTGTCCAGCACGGCCTTGTGCTCGGTCTTCACCGTGATGATGTGCTTGCCCTTGGTCTTGTAGAACTGGGCCGCGCCCTTGATCGCCAGATTGTTGCTCTCGGTCGCGCCGGAGGTCCAGATGATTTCGCGCGGATCGGCGTTCACCAGGGCCGCCACCTGGGCGCGCGCCTCTTCCACCGCTGCTTCCGCCGTCCAGCCATACATATGGCTGCGCGACGCCGCATTGCCGAACTGTTCGCGCAGATACGGGATCATCTTGTCCGCCACGCGCGGATCGATCGGCGTGGTGGCCGAATAATCCATATAGATCGGGAAGTGCGGGGCCGTGTGGAAGTCCACCGGGGCAACCTGGGCAACGTTCTTTTCAGGGGCGTTCATCAATTACTCCAATACTAGTGCTGCGTATGTTTAACCGAGCGCGGCGCGGTGCATGACGACCACGTTTTGATCAGCATTTTTTTGCTTCTGTTGGTCCACCAGATCCTGCAGCGACACGGAATCCAGGTAGTCGACCATCTTTTCGTTCAAGGTGGTCCACAATTCGTGGGTCATGCAGCGGGCGCCGGTGGCGTGGTCGGCGCCATGGCAATTTTCCTTCCCGCCGCACTGGGTTGCATCGAGCGGTTCATCGACCGCGATAATGATGTCGGCAACCGTCACCTTGTCGGCCCGGCGCGCCAGGCTGTAGCCGCCGCCGGGGCCGCGGATCGATTCCACGATTTCGTGGCGACGCAGCTTGCCGAACAGTTGCTCCAGATAGGACAGCGAAATCGCCTGCCGCTGGCTGATGCCGGACAGCGTGACCGGGCCTTTGCCCTGGCGCATCGCCAAATCGATCATCGCGGTTACTGCAAAACGGCCTTTGGTGGTCAGACGCATCACAACCTCGGTTCAACTCAGTTAAAATATCGTGCTACCCAACCAATCGCATTTCCCGATTAGTTGAACGATTTAGTCAAGTATATCAAACTTGGCTATCTTTGTCAGGCGCCCCCAAAACCGCCTGCGGGAAGCTGCTTACGCTCCCGCCCCCCATTATTTCAGGGCTTCAGCAGATTCATCGGCCCGAACAGGGCGTGCATTTCCTTATTCGCAATAAACGACAGGTTATACGGGTGTTCCGCGACGATTTGCGGCATCGCCTTAACCACAGGCAACTTATTCAGCTGCTCAGCGATCTTGCCCCACAGCACCAACTTGGGCGCCTGCGGCGCCAGCGCGGCGATTACCGTCTCGAAGAAGGGCAGCCAGGCGCGCGCATCGATGGCCGGCGCCACATGGGCGCGGAACACCAGGGAAGCGTTGAGCAGCAGGAAGCCCTGCTCCGTCAAACGGGCCTGCATCTCGGCCAGGGTGGCGATGGCGCCGCCGGCGCGGGCGCGGCTGGCCACGGCGGCCAGGGCCGCGCCGGCGGTATGCTCCTGCGCCAGCTGGCCGTCGGCCACCAGCAGCATCTTCATGAAATTGCGCAGCGAAGTGGCCTTGTTGACCGGCTTCGACAGGCCGCCGTCCGCCTCTTCCGACCACAGGCCGCGTACCGCCCCATCCATGAAGCAGACCCCGGTCGCGCTCTCGGCGCGTGGGTACGGCCCCTCGCCCACCAGCACATAGCGCACCTGCGCCATGGGCAGGGCGAAAGCGGCGAACAGGCGCATGTCGGTGGGCAGGTAGTCATCCGCCGCCAGTGCCGGCAGATAGGCGGGATGGGCGGCCGCCATCGCTTCCAGCCCTTGCAGCAAGACCGGCCGCCACGAGGAGTGGGCGCGGTCGAGGGCTTGCAGGATGGGCGCGGGGATAGTCATGGGGGAAACAGCCTGAAATCAAAGGCAAGATTGTACCGCAACGCAGCATGGCTTGCTGCGCCGGCATGCCCTTGGGAAACGTCTAACTTTCGCCGAGCAAGTCGTTGGCGTTGAGGATGGCAAAGGCGATTTCCGGATGGCGCTCCAGGCAGCGGCGCACGGCGGCCGGCACCGCCTGGCGCGTCTTGCGGCACAGGCCGGGACGCTGGTCCAGCTGGATCACGAAACCGCGCATGGTGCGCACCTCGTTGGCGCCGGGGGCGATGCTCAGGGACACGCCAAGCTGCTCCTGCAAGCGCTGGCCCACGCGCATCAGTTCGGCATGGCTGGCAATCGCCTCGATGCGCTCGATCAGGCGCTTTTCCTCGTCCCTGGTCAGGCGCAGCACGCGCCGGTCGGCCTCGGGGTCGGCCAGCAGCCGCTCGCGCTCGCAATCGCAAGCGCCAGGCGGACACTCCTTGCGCAGCGGCGGCAAGGCGGCGGACAGGCTGGATGGGCTGGCTTCAGGCATGGGACGGCTCCGGCGGATGCGTCCGAGTATGCGATGGCCGCCGGCCGCTGTCAAACCAGGCCGTGGCAATTTAGCGTGTGCATATTGTGCTGCGCAACAGCCCGGCGTAAAGTGCACAAGCGCCCCACTCCATCACCTCGCAGGCAGGAGACCCATTGGCACAGACCATCAGCATGCTGGCAGAACCGGACCATCGCGCCGACCTTCACTTCCTCAGGGTTCCCGGCGAAATGGGCCGCCTGATCGCCGCCTACGACTGGCAGGCCACGCCGCTGGGCGACTTGCGCCAGTGGCCGCAAAGCCTGCGCACCGCCGTCAACCTGATGCTCAATTCGACCCAGCCGATGTGGATAGGCTGGGGACCGGACATCACCTTCCTCTATAACGATGCCTATATCGACGTGCTCAGCCTGGCCAAGCACCCGCGCGCCCTGGGCCAGCCGGCGCGCGAAGTCTGGTCCGAACTGTGGGACTATTGCGGGCCGCTGGCCGACCGCGTCTTCCAGCGCGGCGAAGCCTGCATGGTGGAGAAGGCGCAATTTTTCATGAGCCGCGGCGATTGGCGCGAAGAAACCTGGTATGCCTTCACCTACAGCCCCATCGTGGACGAGGGCGGCGCGATCCGCGGCCTGTTCTGTCCCTGCGTCGACGTCACCACGGCCAATCTGCATACGCGCCGCCTGACCACGCTGTCCGACCTGGCCGCCACCACGCTGCGCCAGGACAATGTCGCCTCGGCCTGCGCGGCGGCGGCGGCCGTGCTCGGCGAAAATCCGGCCGACATCCCCTTTGCCCTACTGTACCTGTTCGATCCGGCCACCGGCAGCGCCCGCCTGGAGCAGGCCGTCCATGTCGCGGGGGGCATCGAGCTGGCGCCGGCCCTGGTGGAACTGGAGGCGGGCCGGCGGCCGCCGGCCGGCTGTCCCTGGCCTTTCACCCAGGTCTATGAGCAGGGCGCCACCGTGGCGCTGGCCATCGGCGCCCTGCCCGGCTTGCCGATCGGCCTGGCCGGCCAGCGCGTGCACCAGTGCCTGGCCCTGCCCCTGTCCATGCCCGGCTACGAGCGGCCGATCGGCATGCTGGTGGCCGGCGTCAGTCCAGCGCGGCCGCTGGACGGCGCCTACCGCAGCTTTTTCGAGCTGGTCACGGGCCAGGCCGCCGCCGCCTTGCAGAAAGCCATGGCCGACGAGGAGCGCCAGCGCCGCGCCGAAGCGCTGGCGGAACTGGACCGCGCCAAGACCGCCTTCTTCAGCAATATCAGCCATGAATTCCGCACCCCGCTGACCCTGATGCTGGCGCCCATCGAAGATGCGCTGGCCGATCCCATCCAGCGCCTGGCGCCGCCGCAGCGCGCCCGGCTCGAACTGGCGCAGCGCAACGCCCTGCGCCTGCAGAAGCTGGTGAACACCCTGCTCGATTTCTCGCGCGTGCAGGCCGGGCGCATGCAGGCCAGCTACCGGCGCGTCGACCTGTGTGCGCTGACGCGCGACCTGGCCAGCGGCTTCCGCTCCATCATGGAAAGCGCCGGCCTGGCCCTGCATGTGCGCTGCGAAACGCTGCAGGCCGAGACCTGGGTCGATGTGGCGATGTGGGAAAAAATCGTGCTCAACCTGCTGTCGAACGCCTTCAAGTTCACGTTCAACGGCAGCGTCACGGTGGAACTGGTGCAGCGCGGCCAGGAAGCCGTGCTGCGCATCCGCGATACCGGCGTCGGTATCGACGGGCCGCAGCAGGAGCGCCTGTTCGAACGCTTCCACCGCGTCGAAGGCGCGCGCGCCCGCACTTTCGAAGGGTCGGGCATCGGCCTGGCCCTGGTGCGCGACCTGGTCGAGCTGCATCACGGCCGCATCGCCGTGGAAAGCACGCCGGACCATGGCAGCTGCTTCACGGTCATCCTGCCGCTGGGCCGCGCCCATTTGCCGGACGAGCAGCTGGTGGACGCAGATGCGGCCCAGCATGCGCCCAGCCGCGCGCTGGAAACCTATACCGCCGAAGCGCGGCGCTGGCTGCCCGGCGAAGAGGAGGCGCCGGCCGCCGCCCCCGAGGAAGGCGGCGAGGCGACTGCAAACAGCGTGCCGGCCAGCGCCCCCGCCCTCCTGCCGGCGCCTGGCGCGGCGCGCATCCTGATCGCCGACGACAACGCCGATATGCGCGCCTATCTGGCGCGCCTGCTGCGCCCGCACTGGCAGGTGCAGAGCGTGGCCAATGGCCAGGAGGCGCTGGCGGCGGCGCGCAGCCAGCGCCCCGACCTGATCCTGAGCGATGTGATGATGCCGCTGCTGGACGGCTTTGGCCTGATCCAGGCCTTGCGCGCCGACCAGGCCTTGCAGGACATTCCGCTGATGCTGCTCTCGGCCCGCGCCGGCGAGGAAGCGCGCATCGAGGGCTTGAACGCCGGGGCCGACGACTATCTGGTCAAGCCCTTCAGCGCGCGCGAGCTACTGACGCGGGTCGAATCCCAGCTGCTGCGCGGCCGCCAGCGCGCCGGCGAACGTGCCGAAGCCGAGCATCTGGCGCAAGCGCGGCGCGAGGCGGAAATCGCCAGCCGCGCCAAGGATGAATTCCTCGCCATGCTCAGCCACGAGCTGCGCAACCCGCTTTCGCCCATCCTCAGCGCCGCGCAGCTGATGCGGCTGAAGGGCGTGCCAAATATCGAGAAGGAGCTGGCCGTGATCGAGCGCCAGTCCCAGCATCTGGTGGGACTGGTGGACGACCTGCTCGACGTGGCCCGCATCACCCAGGGCAAGATCGAGCTGCGCTGCGAACGCTGCGAACTGGCCGTCCTCATCACGCGGGCGCTGGAAACGGTGGCGGCGCTGGTACAGGAACGGCGCCACCAGCTGGTACTGAACGTGCCGCCGAGCGGCTTGGCGCTGAACGCCGACCCGCTGCGCCTGACCCAGGTGTTGACCAATCTGCTGACCAATGCCGTCAAGTACACCAATAACGGCGGCCGCATCGAGGTATGCGCCGTGGCCGATCAGGGCTGGGCCGTGGTGCGCATCAGCGATAACGGCATCGGCATCGCACCGGATATGCTGTCGCGCCTGTTCGGCAAATTCGTGCAGGAACGCCAGGCCCTGGACCGTTCGCGCGGCGGCCTGGGACTGGGCCTGGCCATCGTGCACAGCTTCGTCGAACTGCATGGCGGCAGCATCGAGGCCCGCAGCGCGGGACTGGGCCGCGGCAGCCTGTTCGAGCTGCGCCTGCCCCTGCTGCCATCTTAGGAAAAGCTTGCCAGCCGCAGCAATGTAGAGGAATATTTCCAGGATATTCACTGACGGCTGAGGTGTGCGCGTGACGGCTCCCGACCTTTCGAAGCTGAAGATAGAACGCAGTGCGAATACCCAGCTGCCCGGCCAGCGCTCGCGGCGCCGGCGCTGGCTGCGCAATGGCTTGAGCTTGCTGGCCCTGGCGGCCGCCGGCGCCTTCTTCCTGCGTCCGGGCGGCGGCAAGGCCAATGTGGACACCGTCAGCGTGGCCCAGGCCTACCCCTCGCAGAACTACACCGTGCTGAACGCCACCGGCTACGTGGTGGCCCAGCGCAAGGCCGCGCTCTCGTCCAAGGCCACCGGGCGGCTGGAGTGGCTGGGCGTACTGGAAGGCAGCCGGGTGATGAAGGACGAGGTGGTGGCGCGCCTGGAAAACCGCGACGTCAGCGCCTCGCTGGGCCAGGCCCAGGCCAATGTGAAGCTGGCGCTCGCCAACCTGGAGCAAGGCCAGGCCGAGCTGCAGGATGCGCAGAACGCCTTCCAGCGCGCGAGCGAACTGCTGAACCAGAAATTCATCGCCGCCGCCAGCTACGACGCGGCCCAGGCCCGCTACAACAAGGCCAGGGCCGCCATTGCCGCCCAGCGCGCCGCCATCGCGGCAGCCCAGGCCAATGCCCGCGCCGCGCAGGTGGCGGTGGACCAGACCCAGATCCGCGCCCCCTTCAACGGCGTGGTGCTGACCAAGAACGCCAATGTGGGCGACAACATCACGCCCTTCTCTTCCGCCGCCGACAGCAAGGGCGCGGTCGTCATCATCGCCGATATGGATACGCTGGAGGTGGAGGCCGATGTGTCCGAGTCGAGCCTGGCGCGCATCAAGGTGGACCAGCCGGCCGAAATCCAGCTCGACGCCTTCCCCGACCTGCGCCTGGCCGGCGTGGTGTCGCGCATGGTGCCGACCGTGGACCGCAGCAAGGCCACCCTGCTGGTCAAGGTGCGCTTCCTGGAACGCGATTCGCGCGTGCTGCCGGATATGAGCGCCAAGGTGGCCTTCCTCTCGAAAGCGGTGCCGCCGGAAGACCGCCAGGCACTGACCGCCGTGCAGCCGGCCGCCATCGTCAAGCGCGACGGCCAGAACGTGGTCTTCGTGGTGGCCGACGACAAGGCGCGCCAGACCGTTGTGACGCCGGGCCGCAAGGTCGGTGAACTGGTGCAGGTCGGCGGCGTCAAGCCGGGCGACAAGGTGGTGCTCAAGCCCGACGAGAAACTGAAGGATGGCCAGGCCGTGGCCATCGCCAAAAAATGAGCACGCCGCCGCTGGTGCGGATCGAGCACCTGGTGAAATCCTACCGCCGCGGCGACCAGGTGGTGCAGGTGCTGACCGATATCACGCTCGACATCCAGGCCGGCGATTTCACGGCCCTGATGGGGCCATCCGGCTCGGGCAAGAGCACCCTGCTCAACCTGATCGCCGGCATCGACAAGCCGGACGGCGGCCTGCTGCGCGTGAACGGCCTGGATATCGCCGGCATGTCCGAAAGCGCGCTGGCCGCCTGGCGCGCCGCCAATGTGGGCTTCATCTTCCAGTTCTATAACCTGATGCCGGTGCTGTCGGCTTTCGAGAACGTGGAACTGCCGCTGCTATTGACGCCGCTCTCGCGCCGCGAACGGCACGAACGGGTGGAGATGACGCTGGCCATGGTCGGCCTGTCCGACCGCATGGACCATGTGCCGAACGAGCTGTCCGGCGGCCAGCAGCAGCGCGTGGCCATTGCGCGCGCCATCGTCACCGATCCCACCCTGCTGGTGGCCGACGAGCCGACCGGGGATCTGGACCGCCACTCGGCCGGCGAAGTGCTGGCCCTGCTGAACCGCCTGAACCGCGAGCTGGGCAAAACCATCATCATGGTCACGCACGATGCCCACGCCGCCCAGCAGGCACGCACCCTGGTGCATCTGGAAAAGGGGGAACTGCTACGGGAGGCCGCGCCGGCTTAGCCGGATGCCGATATTGGCGTCCGGGCCGGCCCGCAACCATGGCGCCCCGCCCCGAAACCACCCCTCATCCCTGCCCGTAAGCGCGCCATGTACCTGCTCCGGCTGATCTCCCGCAACGCCTTGCGCCACAAGCTGCGCACGGCGCTGACGGTGCTCGGCCTGGTGGTCGCCACACTGTCCTTCGGCCTGCTGCAGACCGTGGTCGACGCCTGGTACTCGGGCGCGGAAGGCGCCTCGGCCACCACGCTGGTGACGCGCAACGCCACCTCGCTGGTGTTCCCGCTGCCGCTGTCCTACCAGGAGCGCGTGCGCGCCGTGGACGGCGTGTCCGGCGTCGGCTATGCCAACTGGTTCGGCGGCATTTACCAGGATCCGAAGAACTTCTTCGCCCAGTTCGCCATTTCCGGCAAGAGCTACCTGGACATCTATCCCGACTATCTGCTGCCGGAAGCCGAGCGCAACGCCTTCCTGCGCGACCGCAAGGGCGCCATCGTCGGCCGCAAGCTGGCCAGGCAATACGGCTTCAAGGTGGGCGACATCATTCCGCTGCGCGGCACCATCTTCCCCGGCCAATGGGAATTCGTGGTGCGCGGCATTTACGACGGGCGGCAAGGCACGACCAATACCGCCACCATGTTCTTCCACTGGGATTACATCAACGAGGTAATCAAGCGCAGCATCCCGCGCCGCGCCAACCAGGTCGGGGTGTACGTGGTGCAGATCGCCCATGCCGAGGATGCGGCGGCCGTCTCCGGCGCCATCGACGCCCAGTTCCGCAACTCGCTGGCCGAGACGCTGACGGAAACCGAGAAAGCCTTCCAGCTCGGCTTCGTCTCCATGTCGGAAGCCATCGTGGTGGCGATCCGCGTGGTGTCCTTTGTGGTGATCGTCATCATCATGGCGGTGATGGCCAACACCATGGCCATGAGCGCGCGCGAACGGCTGGCCGAATACGCCACGCTGAAAGTGCTGGGCTTCGGCCCCGGCTATCTGGCCGCCCTGATCTTCGGCGAATCGATGCTGCTCGCGCTGGCCGGAGCGGTGCTCGGCATCCTGCTGCTGTTCCCGGTCGCTTCAGCCTTTGCCGCCGCCATGGGCACCATGTTCCCGGTATTCCAGGTGTCGCCGCTGACCGTGGCGCTGCAACTGCTGTCGGCCATGGCGGTGGGCCTGGTGGCCGGCGTTGCGCCCACCCTGCGCGCCGCCCGCGTGAATATCGTCGAAGGCCTGCGCAGCATAGGGTGAGACCATGAAAATCCCCTTCTCCTATATCGCGCGCAATCTCTGGACCAGGCGCCTGACCACGGCGCTCACGGCCGGCGGCCTGGCCCTGGTGGTGTTCGTCTTCGCCACGGTGCTGATGCTGGACGAAGGCCTGCGCACCACCCTCGTCACCACCGGCGAATACGACAATGTGGTGCTGATACGGCGCGCGGCCGAAACCGAGGTGCAGAGCGGCGTGGAGCGGCGCCAGGCCAGCATCGCCGGCAGCCATGCCGCGCTGGCCCTGGGCGCGGACGGTTCGCCGCTGCTGTCGAAGGAAACGGTGGTGCTGATTTCCCTGGTCAAGCGCGGCTCGGACAAGCCCTCCAATGTGGTGATACGCGGCATCGGCCGGCAAGGCATGGCGCTGCGGCCGCAAGTGAAGCTGACCCAGGGCCGCATGTTCCGTCCCGGCGCCTCCGAAATCATCGCCGGCGCCAGCATCGCGCGCCGCTTTGCCGGCGCGGGCATCGGCGAAAGCCTGCGCTTCGGCCAGCGCGAATGGACCGTGGTCGGCCTGTTCGATGCCGGCAACAGCGGCTTTGACTCGGAAATCTGGGGCGACGCCGAGCAATTGATGCAAGCCTTCCGCCGCAACGCCTATTCCTCGGTGATCGCGCGCCTGAACGACGGCAGCCGCTTCGAAGCCTACAAGCAGGAGATCGAGGCCGATCCGCGCCTGACGCTGGAGGCCAAGCGCGAGCAGGTGTTCTACTCCGACCAGTCGAGAGCCCTGTCCAACTTCATCAGCATCCTCGGCATGGTGCTGTCGGTGATCTTCTCGATCGGCGCCATGATCGGCGCCACCATCACCATGTATGCCTCGGTCGCCAGCCGCGTCGGCGAAATCGGCACCTTGCGCGCGCTGGGCTTCCAGCGCCGCAGCATCCTCGCCGCCTTCCTGGCCGAGGCCATGCTGCTGGCCGTGCTGGGCGGGGCGGTGGGCCTGTTCTTCGCTTCATTCATGCAATTCATCTCCTTCTCCACCACCAACTTCCAATCCTTCGCCGAACTGGCTTTCGGCTTCCGCCTGAACCCGGCGATTGTGCTCAAAACCCTTGTGTTTTCGCTGCTCATGGGCTTGGTCGGCGGCTTCCTGCCGGCCCTGCGCGCGGCCCGCATGCAGATCGTCGATGCACTAAGAGCGGCCTGACCATCCGCCGAAAAAGGCTGGCAAAATCGTCATGATCCTTGCTTTAAAAGAAATCTTGCATGCTAAAATTTCCTTCAAGCAAATCGCCTTTCCCAGATACCTAGTCCCTCTTTATGTCAGTATCCTTCCCGCGTTTTGCCCTGACCAAGCTTGTTTGCCTGCTCGCCTTATGCGGTCTGGTACGGGCGGAACCGGACGTGAACCAGAGACAGATTCTTGTGCTGTACTCCATGGGCGCCGACTCGGCTTCGCTCTGGCAACGCCAGGTGCATAAGGGCTTGTACGATGAACTTGGCAGCCAGCAGCGCGGCAGCACGCCGGCTATTTTCGAGGAGCGCTTCGACGCCCTGCGCGTGGGCGAAAGCGCCTCGCGCGAAAGCATGGCCCCCTATCTGCGCACCAAGTACGCCAATATCAAATTCGACGCCATCGTCACCGAGAACTATGTGGCGGCCGATTTCCTCGACGCCCATCCCGGCCTGTTCGCCGGCGTGCCGCGCTACTACGTCAACCACGGCAAGCATGACTGGACCCCGCTCAACGCCACCGGCCTGGAAGTGAAAAGCGATTTCTCGCGCTCCATCGGGCTGATCCCGCAGACCGCGCCCCAGGTCAAGCGCATCGTGGTGGTCGGCGACAGCAGCGCGCGCGTGCAGGGCTGGATACGCAGCGTGCGCGCGCTGGAGCCGCAGTACGCCGGCCGCATCGCCTTCGAATACTGGGACGACTATCTGTTTGAAGACCTGCCGCAGCGCGCGGCGGGACTGGACGGCAGCAGCGCCCTCTTCATCATGGGCGCCACGCGCGACCGCGCCGGCAAGCTGATGCCGCCGCCGGAACTGGCGCGCCGCCTGACCCAGGTATCGCAGGCGCCGATCTTCACCCATATCGGTTCGGTGGTGCAGCCGGGCGTGATCGGCGGCTACGTGGTCAGCGGCGAACATATCGGCCGCGCCATCGCGCGCATCCTGCTCGGACAGCCCGGCAAAAGCCTCGATGTGCAAACCTACATGTTCGACTATCCGACCGCGCAGCGCTTCCATATCCGCAATGCGCCGGAAGGCTCGGTGTGGCTGAACCGGCCGCACAATGTCTGGGACCTGTACCGCTGGCAGATCATCGCGGGCCTCAGCCTGATCGGGCTGGAAGGCGTGCTGATTACCGCCCTGGTGCTGGCCCTGCGCGACCGCCGCCGCACGCTGGCGACGCTGAACGACGAGCGCAACAGCCTGGAAGACCGCGTCCTGCAGCGCACGCTGGAACTGCTGATGGCGAACAAGAAACTGGAGCAGTTGGCCACCACCGACCCGCTGACCGGCATCGCCAACCGGCGCAAGATGACCGAGCAGATCGTGCGCGAAATCGAAAGGGCGCGCCGCTTCAACCATCCGCTGTCGATGCTGATGATCGACATCGACCACTTCAAGCGCATCAACGATACCTACGGCCACGATGCGGGCGACAAGGCGATTGTGGCGGTGTCCATGCTGCTGACCGAATCCATGCGCGGCATCGACATGGCGGCACGCTTCGGCGGCGAGGAGTTCGTGCTGCTGATGCCGGAAACCGAGGCCGGCGTGGCCGTGCATGTGGCCGAGCGCCTGCGCGAGGCGGCGGCCGGCGTGCGCGTGGGCGCCGAGGATGGCGCGGCGGTGGCGCTGACGGTCAGCATCGGCGTGGCCGCGCTCAATCTGCACGAGGCGGCGGACACCTCGTCGGCCATGCTGATCCGGGCCGACAAAGCGCTTTACCGCGCCAAAAAAGAAGGTCGCAACCGCGTGGTGAGATTTTAGACAATAGATGTAACAATACGTTACAATTAGGAGGAATTACTATCCTGATATCAATTTAAATTGTTTAAAAGATATTTCCTTGAGCGTTTGCTGAACAAGCGCCGCAAGTCCGCCCCGGAGCCGGACAAGATCAAAAAGATACTGATCCTCAGGAACGACAGGATCGGTGACATGATCGTTTCCACGCCGCTGTTCCGCGAACTGAAGGCGGCCTGGCCGGACGCGGTCCTCGACGTGGTGGCCAGCAGCGTCAACCAGGATATCGTGCGCGACTGCCCGCACGTGCGCCAGACCATCCTGTGGGACCGGCGCGGCGTCTGGAACAGCCTGCGCATCGTGCGGCGGCTGCGGCGCGAACGCTACGACCTGATTCTCAGCATGTCGCTGCGCTTCTCGCCGGCCTTCCAGCTTTACCTCAAGATGCTGGGCGCGCGCCATCTGCACGGCCCGCGCGTCGCCAAGTACGGCACCCACACCGGCAATCTTGGCATGTACGACCACACCATCGAGTACCCGAGCGACCGCCACATCCTGGCGACTTATTTTGAGTCGCTGGGCGATTTCAAGCCGGCCAATATCGACTACCGCTATGAGCTGTATAACGTCGATGCCTATGCCGAAAAAGCCAACGCCTTTGTCGCCGGACTGAAGGAGCACCGCAAGGGACTGGTCTGCGTCAACTACCAAGGCAGCTGCGCCAATCGCGTCCTGCCCAAGGACGATACCGAAGCCTTGTGCCGGCGGCTGGCCGACCGCTATCCCGACCACGCCGTCATCGTGCTCTATCCCCCGGGCGACCGCGAACGGGCCGCCGCCGTGGTGGCGGGCAGCGCGCGCGCCAATGTCATGCTGTCCTTCCCGACCGAGCATGTGCTGGAACTGGCCGCCCTGGTGCGCGAGTGCGACCTGGTGGTGTCGCCCGACACGGCCGTCATCCACATCGCCTCGGTCTACAACAAGAAAGTGCTGGGTTTTTACGTCAACAGCGGCAACCACCGCTGGTTCTACCCGATGTGCGAGCGCTTCCGCATCATGCTGTCGCCGACCGACCGCATCACCGCGATCGACCGCACGGCGGCGTTTGCCGCCATCGATGAACTGATGGCGGCCTGAGGCCGTCATCCAGCCGCCGGCGCGGGCGGCTTCACACGCGCGGCATCTGCTTGCTCACGCAGTGGATGCCGCCGCCGCCGGCCGCGATCGGATCGATATCCAGCTGCTCGATCACGCGGCCGGGATAGAGCTTGGCCAGCAAGTCGCGGCAATAATTATCCGCGGCAGGATCGCCGAATTGCGGTGCGATCACGGCGCCGTTGATCGGCAGGTAGTTGATATAGCCCGCGGCGAAATCCTGGTTGTCGTCGGTAAAACGGTTGCTGCGCAGCTTGCGCGGCGGCGGCAGGGTATGCACTTGCAGGCGCCGGCCATCGGCATCGGTGGCGTTGCGCAGAATCTCCAGGTGCCTGCGCGTCACGGCATGGTCGTAGGACTCAGGATCGTTATCCAGGTTGGCGATCACCACGCCCGGCTTGACGAAGCGCGCATAGAAATCGACGTGGGCATCGGTGATGTCCTTGTCGCGGATGCCGGGCAGCCAGATGATCTTGCGCAGGCCAAGGCGCAGCTTCAATTCCGCTTCGATCTGGCTCTTGCCCATGCCTGAATTGCGGTTGGGGTTGATCCAGCAGCTTTCGGTCAGGATGGCCGTGCCGTGGCCGTCCACCTCGATGCCGCCGCCCTCCCCGGTCAGGCTGCTGGCAATATAGCTGGCCTCCAGCTCTTCGCTCAGGATGCCGGCCACGCGCTTGTCGCTGCCGGCGCGCTGCTTGCCGCCCCAGCCGTTGAAGTTGAAATCCACCAGCCCCAGATTGCCGGCGCCGTCGACCACGAAGCAGCCGCCGTAGTCGCGTACCCAGATATCGTCCAGCGCCAGCGGCAGGTAATCGATATTGGACTGGCCGCACTCGCGCTGCGCCTGCGCCTGCTGGCCGGGCCGGCACAGCACCGTCACCGGCTGGTAGCGGGCGATGGTCTGGGCCAGGCGGGCAACGGTGGCGTTGACGGAAGGTGCCCAGTCTTTCCAGATGGCGCTGGAAGCCGCGTAAGAAAGGAAGACGCGTTCCTGCGGCAGGTGCTCGTCGGGCAGATACCAGTTCTCGGCGCCCACGCCACGGGCGAAACTCAGGCCTCCCGTCAGTCCGATGGCGGTGCCTGCGGCGAGTTGCTGGATGAAGTGTCGGCGGCTTGGCATGAAGTCTCCTATGGTTGCTTGCCCGAAAAACCCGATTCTATGGGCAGCCATCCATGCAAACAATTGATGTTTTTTGTTTTAATTAATCGATCCGGCTCATGATTCCTAAATCGTCCTGGGCAAACTGCAACAAGCTGTCGAACATGGCGCGCACCAGCGGAATACGCGTTTCGCCTTCGACGCGGGCGATCCACACGGTTCCCAGGGGCAGGCCGGGAAAGTCCGGCATGCGCTGCAATTGCCCTGAACAAAGCGCGTCATCGGCCAGCAGCCGCGAGACCAGCGCCAGCCCCTGGCCGCGCAGGGCCGCATCCAGAACCAGGCGCGGATCGTCATAAATGGCAATCTTGCGCAGGCTGCCGAAGTGCTGGCGGAGGAAGGGGCCGATCCAGTCGCTGGTGAGGTCGCCTTCCAGGCACACCATGCCGAGATCCGGCTTGCCGGCCAGCGCCGGCGCGCGCACTGCCACCAGTTCATCGTTTAGCAGCGGCACCTCGAACAAGCCAGGCTGTTTAAGCGGCTCGGTGGTGATGGCGATATCCACGTCCAGTTCGTCGATATAGCGGGCGCTCTCGTCGATCGAAATGATGGGGCACAAGCCCGGGTGCAATTGCAATAAGCGCTCGACGCGCGGCTGCAGCCAGCCGCTGGCGATATGGGCGGGACAGACCACGGTGGCGAGGCTGCCATCCATATAGGTTTCGATGCGATTCAGTCCATTGCGCAGTTGCTCCAGCGACTTACCCACGCTGTCCAGCAGCAGACGCCCCGCCACGGTCAGCTCGACGCCGCGCCCTTTGCGCCGGAATAGCGGCTGGCCCAGCTGCTGTTCCAATTGGGCGATCTGATGGCTGATGGCGGACTGGGAAATGCTTAGCTCGTCCGCCGCGCGCGAATAATTGCCCAGGCGCGCAGCCGCCTCGAAACCAATCAGGAACTTAAACGAGGGCAATCTGGAGTTCGGCATATGAATCTGGTGGATGGATATCCGCCAAATTCTGAGCCTTTCATCAATTCTTGCCAATCAAAAATCGAATGGGAACAAAATCATATCGTTATAACAAAAGATTACTTGTTGCCGTGAGGACACGACATTAATATCCGCTCAATATTTTAGAAATAAATAAACATGTCCGTCTCTCATAACAACGCCCTTGAACTACGCGGGCTCAGCAAAAGATTTGACCGGCCTGCGGTGCATGCCCTGGACCTTAGCGTAAGGCGCGGGGAAATCTACGCGCTGCTGGGCGCTAACGGTGCCGGCAAAACCACCACCCTGCGCATGGCCACCGGGCTGCTCCTGCCCGACACCGGCAGTGTGCACATCCTCGGGATCGATTTGCACGCCCAGCCCGAGGCGGCAAAGCGGCCGCTGGCTTACCTGCCCGATGAGCCCTTGCTGTATGGCAAGCTCACAGCGCTGGAGTATCTGGCCTTTATGGCGGGTCTATGGAATATGCCCGCCGCCCAGGCTGCCGCTGATGCGGATGATTTACTGGCGCGGCTCGGACTCGCCCCCCACGCGCGGCAGCTGACTGAAAGCTATTCCCGCGGCATGAAACAGAAATTGGCGCTGGCCGGCGCGCTGATTCACAAACCCGATTTGATTATTCTGGACGAACCGCTCACGGGGCTCGATGCCCACGCTTCGCGCCAGGTCAAAGACCTGCTGCACCGCCACACGGCGGCCGGCGGCACCGTCGTCATCACCACGCATATTCTCGAAGTGGCGGAGCGCATGGCCGACCGCATTGGCATTCTTCAAGATGGGCGCCTGATCGGCGAAGGCAGTCTCGATCAATTGCGGACTCAGGCGCAGCAGCGCGATGCCTCGCTGGAAGACGTGTTTCTGAGCCTGACGGAGAGCAGTCATGAAACCGCGGTCTGATTTGCTGGCGCTGCGCCCGGGAGGGGCGCCCTGGCTGATGCGGCACGAGCTGCGCTTGTTTCTTGCCGACTCGGCTGCGGCCATCAGCCGCGCACTGCAACGCGCGCCCAACCGGCGCGCCTTGCCTGCTTCCATTCTGGGATGGATTGCAGTGCTCTATCTGGTACTGCACCTGGTCGCATGGAGCGTACTCCCTACCCTGCCTTACTTACGGCCAACGGACAGTATCGGCCAACTCCATCTCGACGGCGCCGCCACTGCCGTGCTGTTCATCCTGATGCTGTCGACCGCGATGATACGCTGCGTTCATGTGATGTACAGCCGCAATGACCTGGATCTGCTGCTGTGCGCCCCCGTGCCTGGCGCCACCCTCCTGCGCGCGCGCCTGGGCGGCGTGGTGCTGGGCACGCTGCTGCTGGTACTGTTCCTGGCCAGCCCGATCATCCATATCGGCCTGTTGACCGGCCGGCCACGGCTGCTGGCACTGTATCCTGCCCTGATCGCGATGGCCACCATCACAGCCAGTTGCGGGATGATGCTCGCCATCCAGCTCGCCCGATGGATGGGACCGCACCGTACCTCCATTGCTGCGCAGGTGATGGGCACGGCCGCCATTCTGGGGCTGTATTTTATGTCCCAATTACTGCCGGCCATCCCCCCCGGCATCAAGGCAAGCTTGCACAGCCTGCTGGACGATGGCGCCATACTGGAGCCGGCAAGCCCGCTGTGGCTGCCAGTGCAGGCGCTGCAGGGCAATCCGGTCGCCCTGACGGTGTTTTGTCTTGCCGCGCTCGTGCTGGCACAGCTTGCCGCCGTACTGCTCCAGCACAGCTTCCTGCGCGCCCTGCAGCAGGGACGCCATCTGCCGCGCCGGACATCCGGCCGCGCGTTCGGGATAAGCCTGCGCTTTGGCCATGGCGTAGGCAAGCTGGTGTTGTACAAAGAATGGCTGCTGATTTTGCGCCAGCCCATGTTATTGGGCCAATTCGCCGCCAGGTCGGCTTGGCTGGTCCTGCCCCTGGTGGCGGCAGGCACCGGCAGCGTGCGCCCCCTCCTCATTGCGGCCATCACGGTCTATGCCACTGGGGGATTGGCCGGCACGCTGACGCGCCTGATCGAGTCCGGCGAACAGGCGTGGGACTTGCTAGCATCCTCACCGGCAGCGCCAGCCACAATCAGTGCGGCCAAGCGCTGGGCGGCGCTGATACCGGCGCTGTTGCTGAGCTTGCCTGTACCGTTGTGGCTGGGTGTCGCCGATCCGAAACTGGGGGTATTGACCATCATCGCGCTGGCCGGCGCAAGCGCCTCGGCCAACTATCTCAGCCGCGCATACGCCGTGTCTTCCAACAAGCAGGACCGCGCTTCGGCCCCGCAAATGCTGATTTTAGTGTGGGAAATGCTGAGCAGCGGTGCGTGGCTGGTGATGCTGGCGATCGCCCATACGGTCTTGTGAAAAGTCCAAACAGGCCGGCGCGCGAGGCGGCGGCCTGTTTGGCTCTGCGCAGGCGGGTGCTTATTCGGCGTCCGGCTGCTGCGAAGGATGGGCGGCCTTGAAAGCAGGCAGCTCGATGCAATTGGCGTAGATGCGGGCGATATTGGGATACGGCCCAAGATCCACGCCGACGCGCTGGGCGTTGAAGACTTGCGGCACCAGGCAGCAGTCGGCCATGGTCGGCGTGTCGCCGTGGCAGAAGCGGCCGGTTTCGCTGTCGCGCGCCAGATGCGCTTCCAGCATGGCCAGGCCTTCTTTCACCCAGTGTTGCTGCCATTCGTTCTTCACTTCCTCGGTCAGGCCCATCGCGCCTTTCAGATGCTGCAGCACGCGCAGATTGGCCAGCGGATGGATTTCGCAGGCCACCGTCAGCGCCAGCGCGCGCACGCGGGCCCGGCCCGCCGCATCCTGCGGCAGCAGCGGCATGACGGGATGCACCTCGTCCAGATACTCCATGATGGCGAGCGACTGGGTGATGGTCCGATCGCCGTCCACCAGGGCCGGCACCAGCTGGCTGGGGTTGACGGCGCGATAGTTGTCGCCATGCTGCTCGCCGCCGTCGCGCAGCAGGTGCACCGGCACCTGCTCGTACTCCAGGCCTTTCAGATTGAGCGCGATGCGCGCCCGGTAGGAGGTGGAGCTGCGGAAGTAGGAATAGAGCTTCATCAGCCGCGCTCCTGATAATTCCTCACGGTCTGGTCGATGGCGCCGAAGATGCTGGCGCCCTGCTTGTCCTGCATTTCGATGCGCACGGTGTTGCCGAACTTGAGGAAGCCGGTTTGCGGCGCGCCGCTTTCGATGGTTTCGTACATGCGCACTTCGGCCAGGCAGCAGTAGCCGACGCCGCCGTTCTCGATGCTGGAACCGTGCAGGCTGCCCTGCTTGTTCGACACGGTGCCGGAACCGATGATGGTGCCCGCGCCCAGTTCGCGCGTCCTGGCGGCATGGGCCACCAGTTGGGCGAAGCTGAAGGTCATGTCTTCGCCGGCATTCGGCTTGCCGAAAGGCTTGCCGTTCAGCGTGACCAGCAGCGGCAGGTGCAGCTTGTGGCCGGACCAGTCGTCGCCCAGTTCATCCGGTGTGACGGCCACGGGAGAGAAGGCGCTGGCCGGTTTGGACTGGAAGAAGCCGAAGCCTTTCGCCAGTTCGTTCGGAATCAGATTGCGCAGCGAGACGTCGTTGACCAGCATGACCAGGCGGATGGCCTTGCCCGCTTCCTCGTCGCTGGCGCCCATTTTCACGTCGCCGGTGACGACCGCCACTTCCGCCTCCAGGTCGATGCCCCAGTCTTCGCTCAACGCATACACCGCGTCGCGCGGGCCGACGAAGCTGTCCGAGCCGCCCTGGTACATCAGCGGATCGGTGTAGAAGGAGGCCGGCACTTCGGCGTTGCGCGCCTTGCGCACCAGCTCGACATGGTTGATGTAGGCGGAACCGTCGGCCCATTGGTAGGCGCGCGGCAGCGGCGAATGGCATGCGGCTTCGTCGAAAGCCTGGGCGCCGGTGGCGCTGCCCTGGTTCAGCAGGGCGTAGATCTGGGCCAGCTGGGGCGCGGTCTCGTCCCAGTTGTCGAGAGCGGCCTGCAGGGTGGCGGCGATGGCGGGGACCGCCACGCATTGGGTCAGGTCGCGGCTGACGACCACCAGTTGGCCGTCGCGCGTGCTGTTTTTCAGTGTTGCGAGTTTCATGCTTGTCCTTCAGGCTGTGGGGCGTGCATCCAGGCGGCGTGGGTTGGCGCCTTCTTCGTTTTCGACCACTCTTCCAGCATTTCCCATTTGACGTCGTCCAGCTTTTGCATCATTTCGGGGGTGCCGGTATTGGCCGCCAGCTCCAGGCGGTGGCCGTTCGGGTCGAAGAAGTAAATCGATTTGAAAATGGTGTGGTTGACCGGGCCGATCACCTCGATGCCGGCGGCGACCAGGCGCTCTTTCGCGGCCAGCAGCTCGTCCATCGATGCCACTTCCATGGCCAGATGCTGGACCCAGGCCGGCGTATTGCGGTCGCGGTCCATCTCGGGCTGGGTCGGCAGCTCGAAGAAGGCCAGGACGTTGCCCTGGCCGGCGTCGAGGAAGACATGCATATAGGGATCGGGGGCCTTGGTGGACGGCACTTCGTTTTCGGCGATGGCCAGCACAAAGTCCATATTCAGGTGCTTGACGTACCAGTCCACGGTCTCCTTGGCGTCCTTGCAGCGGTAGGCGACATGGTGAATGCGCTTGATTTTCATGGTGTCTCCTTATTGACTTGCTGACATTAGACTCCTGTTTCAGCTATCATTCAAATAGAATTTTCATCTCAATTTATCAGATTTTCTTATGAATCCTAGTTTGCGCCAGATGCGCGCCCTGGTGGCCGTGGCCCGCACCGGCAGTTTCACCCTGGCCGCCGAATATCTGCACCTGACCCAGTCCGCGCTGAGCGGGCAGATCAAGGAGCTGGAACAGCTGCTGGGCGTGAAGGTGGTCGAACGCAGCACGCGCCGCGTGCAACTGTCCGAGGTGGGACGCGAGCTGTATCCCCTGTTCGACAAGATGCTGCAGGATCTGGACGGCGCGATGGCCGATATTGCCAACCGCAAGGCGCTGAAGAAAGGCATGGTGCGGGTGGCGGCGCCGCAGATGATGTCCTGCACCCTGCTGCCGGAGGTGATTGCAGCTTACAAGGCGGCGGTGCCGGAGGTGCAGGTCAAGCTGGTCGACTGCCCGGTGGAGAACGTGTCGGGACGGGTGTTCAGCGGCGAAGTCGATGTGGGCATCGGTCCGGAGCGCGACCCCACGGCGGAGGTCGAGGCGCAGCTGCTGTTCGAGATGCCCTTCGTGATCGTCTTCCCGCCCGGCCATGCGCTCGAAGCGCAGAACAGCGTGAGCTGGGCCGACGTCAACCACCATCCCTTCATCGCCCTGCAAGGCCAGTTCACCGAACGGCTGCTGCGCGATATGTCCTTGCGCGAGCAGTCGCTCAGCCCCTACAACGAAGTGACGTTCATGACGACGGCGCTGGCCATGGTCAGCGCGGGATTGGGCATCACGGCCTGCCTGCCCTATGCCGAACGCATGGTCAGGCTGTATGGCTTGCAGATGCGCCGGCTGACGCAGCCCGAACTGACACGCAAATTCTTCGTCTACACCAAGACGGCGCGTTCGCTGTCGCCGGCGGCCGAAAGCTTCATCGCCTTCCTGCTGGAGTTCGTGCAGGCGCGGCAGCTTCCGTCCAGCTAGTTCATAATGGGAATTTTTGCAGGTTCGGCGCAATGTCCCACAACACCATCGAAATCAACCGTGCGATGGACAAATTCGACGGCCACCACCAGGTCTGGCTGTTCGGCTACGGTTCGCTGATTTACAAGGCGGACTTTCCCTATCTGCAGAAACGTCCCGCCAGCATCACGGGCTGGGCGCGGCGTTTCTGGCAAGGCTCGCACGACCATCGCGGCACGCCCGAGGCGCCGGGCCGTGTGGTGACGCTGATTCCACAGGATGGCGCGGTGTGCCAGGGCATGGCTTATCTGGTGACGCCGGAAGAATTCGCCCACCTCGACCACCGCGAAAAGAACGGCTATCTACGGCTAGCGGTCGAGATCGATTTCGGCGATGGCGACAGCGTGGAAGGCCTGGTGTATATCGCGGCGGCGGACAATGCCGCCTTCCTGGGCGCCGCCAGCGAGGAAGAGATCGCGCGCCACATCGCCGCCGCTGCCGGACCTAGCGGCCCCAACCGCGACTACCTGCTGCACCTGGCCGCCGCCCTGCGCGAGATGGGCCACCACGATGAGCATGTGTTTGCCATCGAGCGTTATCTGGCTGGGCTGGCAGGCTCAGCGTATGAACCAAATGCCTAACAAGAACATCAGGAAAGAAGCAAGGCCAATCGTTCCACAGAAAAACGATAGCGTCATTCTGGCCTGGTCTTCGTTTCGGAAACGATCTTTTATACTGGGGAAAGACATAATAATGCCCCTTTAATAGATCAGCGTTTGATCACATCGTAGTGTACCAAGATATAGGCAAGCGACGCACAAAAGCTTAGCGCCAGCGAAACCAGAAAACACCTGTAGTGCCGGTGCCATTTGACACCAGCGGAACGTGTATTCGACGTAGGAAAAATGGCGCCGCCCGCCGCCAGCAGGCTCGACACCACCAGCAGCACGATCAGGCAGGCGATGAGGTAGCCTTGAAGGCTGATACCGGTTCCTGCTTTTTCCCAACTCCGAATGCCTAGCTCATATAGGGAAGCGGCGCAAAAACTGATTGCGCCCCAGCACAACTGCCCATTTTTGAGCGGCACCATCAAACTTAATGATGGCCGCAGCGATTCAGGTACGGCCAGTGGCCGAAGGAACGATAGTGCGATCAACGGCGCAGTGAGCGGCAATATGATGCTGATCAGTATCCATCCCATGGCAATCTCCTTTCATTGCTAGAACAAATCCATCTGCCCGGCCGCAGCGGCGGCGCGCGCCCTGGCGCCGCTGGCTGGAATTTGCAGGGGCCGCTTGAAGAGGGTGCGGTCGAGCTGCTTATAGCGCGTGCCGCGGCCGATCATGCCGAGGCGGGCCAGGGTCTTTTCGATGCGTTGATGGATCAGGTCGGCCCACACGCCCTCGCCGCGCATGCGCGTGGCGTAGTTGGCGTCGTAGTCTTTACCGCCGCGCATATCGCGGATGCGGTTCATCACGCGCTGGGCGCGGTCGGGGAAATGCGCTTCCAGCCATTGCTGGAACAGCGGATTCACTTCCCACGGCAGGCGCAGCACGATATAGCTGCCCATGATGGCGCCGGCATCGCGCGCCGCTTCCAGCACCCGTTCGATATCCGGCTCGGTGACGAAGGGGATGATGGGGGCGATGCTGACGCCGACCGGGATGCCGGCCTCGCTCAGCGTCTTGATGGTTCGCAGGCGGCGTGCCGGAGCGGCGGCACGCGGTTCCAGCGTGCGGGCGATCTTCGGGTCGAGCGTGGTGATCGTCACCGAGGCAGCGGCCAGGTTCTTTTGCGCCATCGCGCCCAGGATATCGATATCGCGTTCGATCAGCGCTGACTTGGTGATCAGGCCAACCGGGTGCTCGCATTCCTGCAGCACTTCAAGCACGCGCCGCGTCAACTTGTAATCGCGTTCGCAGGGCTGGTAGGCGTCGGTATTCACGCCCAGCGCGATCGGATCGACCACATAGGATGGCTTGGCCAGTTCGCCGCGCAACAATTCCGGCGCATTCACCTTGGCGAACAGGCGGCTTTCAAAATCGAGTCCTGGCGACAGCCCTAGATAACTGTGCGAGGGCCGAGCGAAACAATAAATGCAGCCATGCTCGCAGCCCCGGTAGGGATTGAGCGAGACATTGAATGGAATGTCCGGCGACTGGTTGCGGCTCAGGATACTGCGCGCCGTTTCCTCGCTGACGTGGGTGCGCCAGACTTTCGGCGCTTCTTCCTCCAGCTCCCAGCCATCGTCGAAAGCTTCGCGTGCATGCAGCTCGTAGCGGCCCTGCATATTCGTGACGGCGCCGCGCCCTTTTTGCGCTGTCAGCGACTGCGGCGGCAGCATGGCCTGCCCTTCGGTTTCCTTGTTCCGCATTGGCGTCTCGATATAACTGTATATTTATACAGTAGTTTATGCCGGTTTGGCCTGGACGGCAAGCGTTTTCCCTGCTGCCGCCCGGCGCTAGCTGGTATGATGCGGGCATTCCCTGGAGATCGCTCCCGGCGCCCTCTGACATGCGGCGCGGCGATCCGCTTACCTCTCAAGAGCAAAAATGAACAAATCGACCACACTCCCGTCCTTCTGGAGCCGCATCCCGCTTGCCTTCGGCGCCTTCTTCAAGACGCTGTCCGATGCCGAATTCGCGGGCCGCATCCAACATCCTTACGAACCGGCAGCCGCCCCCGTGGCCGCTCCCGCCCCAACTCCGGCGCCGGCGCCAGCACCTGTCGCCGCGCCGCTGCGCGAAGCCACGCCGGATGCCGCCTTGCAGCTGCTTAGCCTTCTGCAGCGCGAAGCGCGCCTGATCGACTTCACCCAGGAAAACCTGAGCGGCTACGCCGACGCCGACATCGGCGCCGCCGCGCGCGTGGTGCACGAAGGCTGCAGCAAGGTGCTGCGCGAGCACTTCTCCATCGAACCGGTGCGCAATGAAGCCGAAGGCAGCCGCGTCACCCTGCAGGAAGGTTTCGACGCGGGCAGCGTACGCCTGACCGGCAATGTGGTCGGCAAGGCGCCTTTCACCGGCAGCCTGAGCCACCGCGGCTGGCGCGCCGCCAGCGTGCGTCTGCCGAAACTGGCAGAAGCGCATGACGCGAAAATCCTGGCGCCGGCCGAGGTGGAACTGTGAGCGATCCACGTTACGCCATCGGCATCGACCTGGGCACCACGCATAGCGCCCTCTCCTACGTAGACCTGGCCGGCAGCGACGGCGAGAAAACCAGCCACGGCGTGCTGGGCATCCCGCAGCTGACGGCGCCCGGCACGGTGGAAGAACTGCCGCTGCTGCCTTCCTTCCTGTACCTGCCGCATCCCGAGGAACTGGCGGCGGGCGAATTGGCCCTGCCCTGGTCCAGCGGCGACAACGAGACCGGCGTGGCCGGCGAGATGGCGCGCAGCCGCGGCGCCACCACGCCGATCCGTCTGGTGTCGAGCGCGAAAAGCTGGCTGTGCCACCCCGGCGTGGACCGCCGCGCCGCCATCCTGCCCAACGACGCGCCGGAAGAAGTGACGCGCGTCTCGCCGCTGGAAGCCTCGACGCGCTACCTGAACCATCTGCGCCAGGCCTGGGATGCGGCGCATCCCGACGCGCCGTTCACCGAGCAGGCCATCACCGTCACCATTCCCGCCTCCTTCGACCCGGCCGCGCGCGAGCTGACCGCTGCTGCCGCCAACGCGGCCGGCTACGCAGGCCTGACCCTGCTGGAAGAACCGCAGGCCGCCCTGTACAGCTGGATCCAGAACAGCGATGGCCGCTGGCGCAAGGAAGTCAAGCCGGGCGACATCATCCTGGTGGTGGACGTGGGCGGCGGCACCAGCGACTTTTCGCTGATCGCCATCCTGGAACGCGATGGCAAGCTGGAACCGCACCGCGTGGCCGTGGGCGACCATATCCTGCTGGGCGGCGACAATATGGACCTGGCCCTGGCCCACCTGGTGGCGCGCAAGCTGGCCGCCAACGGCACCCAGCTCGACGCCTGGCAGATGCGCGCCCTGACCTATGGCTGCCGCGCCGCCAAGGAAAACCTGCTGGCCAATGCCGATGTGCAGACCTGGCCCATCGTCGTGCCGAGCCGCGGCTCGAAGCTGATCGGCGGCTCCATCCGCACCGAACTGACGCGCGAGGAAGTGACCACCTTCATCACCGACGGCTTCTTCCCGCGTGTGGAAGCGTCGGCCCGTCCAGCTGTGCGCACCCGCGCCGGCCTGACCCAGCTTGGCCTGCCGTATGCGCAGGACGCGGCCGTGACGCGCCACCTGGCCGCCTTCCTGGCGCGCCAGTTGGGCGCGACCGCCGAGCTGGAAGGCTATGCCGGCCAGCAAAATCCAGAACACACCTTCCTGCATCCGAGCGCGGTGCTGTTCAACGGCGGCGTATTCAAGTCCGAACTGCTGGCCCAGCGCGTGATGGATACCATCAACGACTGGCTGTACCTGGAAGGCGCGGAACCGGCGCGCATGCTGGGCGGCGCCGACCTCGATCTGGCGGTGGCGCGCGGCGCGGCCTATTACAGCTATGTGCGGCGCGGCGCCGGCGTGCGTATCCGCGGCGGCACGGCCCGTTCCTACTACGTGGCGGTGGAATCGTCGATGCCGGCCATTCCCGGCATGGAACCGCCGATCCAGGCGCTGTGCGTGGCGCCGTTCGGCATGGAAGAAGGCAGCGAGCTGGAACTGCCGGGCCAGGAATTCGGCCTGGTGGTGGGCGAGCCGGTGCACTTCCGCTTCTTCGGTTCTTCCGTGCGCCGCCAGGACCAGATTGGCGCGGTGCTCGATTTCTGGGCGCCGGACGAGCTGGTGGAACTGAACGAGATTCAGGCCACGCTCTCGCCTGAGGGCCGCGTGGCGGGCGATGTGGTGCAGGTGCGCCTGCATGCCTACGCCAGCGAAGCGGGCACGCTGGAACTGCTGGCGGTGGCGCAGGACGGCCAGCGCTGGAAGGTGGAATTCGACGTGCGCGCCACGGCCGAAGGACAATGACGCAATATCTCGTCAGCATCGACCTCGGCACCACCAATACGGTGCTGGCTTACGCGGCGCCGGGATCGGGCAAGGTCGAGCTGTTCGAGATCGAGCAATTGGTGGCGCCCGGCGAAGTGGCCGGCGCCGCCCTGCTGCCTTCGGCACGCTACCATCCAGCCGAGGGCGAGCTGGCGGCGGGCGAATTGCAGCTGCCCTGGCCGCAGTCCGATGCGGCGGGGCTGGAGCGCGTGGCAGTGGGCCGCCTGGCACGCACACTGGGCGCGCAAGTACCGGGGCGCATGGTGGCCAGCGCCAAGAGCTGGCTTTCGCATCCGGGCGTGGACCGCATGGCGCCCATCCTGCCCTGGGGTGCCGAAGCCGACGTGGCCAAGGTATCTCCCGTGGCGGCCAGCGCCAGTTATCTGGGCCACCTGCGTTCGGCCTGGAATGCGCGCTTTCCCAAACATCCGCTGGAACGCCAGCAGATCATCCTCACCATCCCCGCATCGTTCGATGAAGGCGCCCGCGCCTTGACGCTGGAGGCGGCGCGCATGGCCGGCCTGCCCTCGCTGCGTCTGGTGGAGGAACCACAAGCCGCTTTCTACGACTGGCTGTACCGCCATCGCGCCACGCTGGCCGCCGAGCTGGCGCAGACGCGGCTGGTGCTGGTGGCCGACGTCGGCGGCGGCACCACCGATTTCAGCCTGATCAAGGTTGAACTGGAAAACAATGAACCAAAGCTGACCCGCATCGGCGTCGGCAACCACCTGATCCTGGGTGGCGACAATATGGACCTGGCCCTGGCCCATCTGGCCGAGCAACGCCTTGGCGCGGGCGACGGCAAGCTGTCCGCCGCGCGCTTGGCGCAGCTGACGCAGCGCTGCCGCGTGGCCAAGGAAGAACTGCTGGCGGCCGATGCGCCATCGCAGGCTACGATCACGCTGCTGGGCAGCGGCTCGCGCCTGATCGGCGGCAGCCGCTCGATCACGCTGGAACGCGAGGAATTGCAGCGCATCGTGGTCGATGGCTTCTTCCCGCTCAACAGCGAACGCGAAGCAGCCAAGCGCGCGCGCGGCGGCATCGTGGAATTCGGCCTGCCATACGCCAGCGATCCCGCCATCACCCGCCATCTGGTCAGCTTCTTGCAGCAGCATGCGGCGGCAGCGCGCGAAGCGCTGGGCCTGGCGGACGACGGCAACCTGCCCATCCCCGACACTCTGCTGCTGAACGGCGGCGTATTCCGCGCCGCGGCGTTGGCGCGGCGCTTGGCCGAGGTGCTGGGCGCATGGCGCGGTGCGCCGCTGCGCGTGTTGCACAATCAAGACCCCGACGTGGCGGTGGCGCGCGGCGGCGTGGCCTACGCGCTGGCGCGCCAGGGCCAGGCGCCCGCCATCGGCGGCGGCTCGCCGCGCAGCTACTACCTGCTGCTGGACGGCGAACGCGGCCCGGCCGACGTGCGCCAGACCCAGCGCGCCATCTGCATCCTGCCACGCGGCACGGAGCCGGGACGCGAGGTGCGCCTGACGGAACGCAGCTTTGCGCTGCGCCTGGGGCGGCCGGTGCGCTTCCACATCGTCTCTGTCACGGCCGACGCGGGACGCGCGCCGCAAGCGGGCGAACTGGCGGAACTCGATTCGGCCGATTTCGTGCGCCTGCCCCCCATTTCCACCGTGCTGCGCGACAGCGGCGATGCCGCCGCGCGCAAGGAGATCCCGGTGCAGCTGGAAGCTGCGCTGAGCGAAGTCGGCACGCTGGAAGTGCATTGCGTCGCCAGCGAAACGGCGCAGCGCTGGCTACTGGAATTCCAGCTGCGCCAGCAGGATGCCGACGACGCCAGCGACAGCGCGGACAGCGGCGGCGATGGCGACATTCCACCGCCGCCCCGCTTCAACGAAGCGCTGGAGAAAATCGACCGCATCTTCGGCAGCCGCGCGCAGCAGGTGGACAGCAAGGAAGTGCGCCAGCTGCGCACCGCGCTGGAAAACCTGCTGGGTAGCCGCGAACGCTGGGAGACGCCCCTGCTGCGCCGCCTGTTCGACGCCCTGCTGCAACGTGCCAAGGGGCGCCGCCGTTCGGCCGAACATGAACGCGTCTGGCTCAACCTGAGCGGCTACTGCCTGCGTCCCGGCTTCGGCTACACGCTGGACGAATGGCGCATCGAGCAGCTGTGGGCCTTGTTCGAAACCGGCGTGCAGTCGCACAAAGACAGCCAGGTCTGCGCCGAATGGTGGACCTTGTGGCGCCGCGTCTGCGGCGGCCTGAATGCCGAGGCGCAGCTGCGCCTGCTGGACGATTTCGCCTTCAATCTGCAGGCGGACGAGCATGAACGCGGCCGCCGTCCCATCACCCTGGTCAACGGCAACGAAGAAGACATGCTGCGCCTGGGCGCATCGCTGGAGCGCATTCCCTCGGCCTACAAGGCGGAAATCGGCAACTGGATGGTGCAGCAACTGCCCGCACCCGACGCCAAGGCCGAGGCCAGGACGGATGCCGTCTACACCCGCTATCTGTGGGCCTTGGGCCGGGTCGGCGCGCGCCAGCCCTTCCACGGCAGCGCCCACGATGCCGCCCCCACCGCGACGGTGGAGGAATGGCTGCACACCATTCTGGCGCTGGACTGGCGCAAGGTGGAGCCGGCCGGCTTCGCCGCCGCCCATCTGGCGCGCATGACCGGCGACCGCCTGCGCGACATCAACGACGAGCTGCGCGCCGAAATCCTGCGCCGCCTGTCTGCCGCAGGCGCGCCGCCGGGATGGCCGGCCATGGTGCGCGAAGTGGTGCAGCTGGACCAGGCCAGCGAGAAGCGCATGCTGGGCGAGGCTTTGCCGCCCGGCCTGAAGCTGCTGGCCTAAGCGCTGGGCTGGCGCGCAGCGCCGCTAGCGGCCTGCGCCTGCTGCTGGGCCACGAAACCGTCGAAGGCCGCGATCAAGGCATCGTAGCGCTGCGGCGCATGCTCAAGCTGGGCCAGCGCCCAGGCGCAAGCTTCCAGCGTGGAGAGCTGGTCCGGCGCATGCGCCTTGCGGATCAGGTAATGCGAAGGCGGCGTCGCCCGCAGCGCCAGGCGGGGCAGGCGCTGCAAGGCCGGATTCAGATACAGCATCTTGCGGCTCTTGCGCCAGGTCGCATCCAGCACCACCAGCAGCAGCTTCTCCGGCGCGGCCAGCCAGCCGCTGTCCAAGGGTGGTGCGGCGGGAATGCCGAGCGACGCATCGCCCGGCGTTTCGGGATACAGCAAAACCGCACGCCGCTCCCCGCTTAGCCATTCAGCCAATGGCGCCTCGCCGAACCGCTCGCCGGTTTCCAGGCGGCTGTTCGGCAGGCAGAGATGCAGCAGCCGCGCACTGCCCTTGGCGTTCGCCACTTCCATCGGATGCTGCAAAATCAGCAGCTCGACCGCACTTTCCACCGGCACGCGCCAGCGGCAAATGCAGCCCGTTTGCGGCCGCAGGCAGGCCGGGCACATGGCACGTTTCGTATTCATGCCCGCATTGTAGCCGCTGCGCCTACTGCGCCGGCGGCGCGATCCCCAGCAGTTCATCGAGATGGCTGAGCGCCGCCGGCTCCTTGACCACGGCATGCAGCCACTGATGCAGCGGCATCTCGCCCCACGCCGCAGCCTTTTCGGCCAGATAGGCCACCGGGCTATGCGGCTCCGTGCGGCGGAAGAAATCCGCCACCTGGCGCAGCTGCGCCAGCGCCTGCACACGGCTGGCGGGAACGCCGGCTGCTGCGGCCGGCGCGACGCTCCCGCCTACCCGGCCTGCCGCTAGTGAGACCTCGCCCGATTCAGCCCCGACCAACTGCCCGGCATCGTTGGCCGCGCTGCGCTCCGATGCCAGCATCTCGCCGGCGGGCAGCAGCAAGGCGATGAAAGCAATCGCATCCTGCAGCGCATCGCGCGCCGGCGCAAAGCCAGGAGCGCTCTCGCCAAGCCGCGTCTCCAGCACATTCTCCAGCATCTGCATGGACTGCAGGCAGTGGCTGGCATCCTGCATCAAACGCTCGTTAAACTGTGCCGAATTGCCACGGCGCTGGGCCTCCAGCTCTTCAACCGAAGGGCCGGCCGGCGGCGGTGCACTACCCCAGCCTGCATTCGCGGCGGCAGGCTGCCGGCTGCGCTGGCGCGCCGCCTCGAAATCAGCGATGCACAGCATGCCGTCTTCCGTAATGGGAATCTGCGTGATCCATCGCACCACGCCGCCCAGCAGCCAGGCGAGATTACCGATGCGCTGCTCACAGTCGCCATCTTCGACGGCGGGATGCACGCCATCCCAATACCGGTCGCATAGACCAGCCAGCAGTTGCAAACCGTCACCGAGGCCGCAAAAGCCACTTGTCCGGGTCTGCGCCTCCACCAGCCAGACTGCCAGCCGCAAATCCTTGCTGCGCCTCTGAATCAGCTCCGCGCTGCGGTGGGCGACGAAGGGCCAGTCGGCCTCTTTCAGAGTCCTCAGCCATTCCCCCTGGTCAAGCGCCGGGTCGTCGCTGCTGCGCGCTTCGGCGATCTGGTCGACCTCGGCGCTGAAGGCGATATCTTCGCCGCAAGGATGCTCTGCGCTCACCGGCTCCAGTAAACTCTCGATGCTGAACATGATGCCCCTCCTTTACCTGATGCTGTATCTGAACTTGCCTTCATCGGTGGTACTGACGGCGATGCAACTGATAGTCCCACTCTCGCCCATGCGCGCCAGCAGGGCATCCGCGATTTCCGGCAGCAGGCTGCCTTGCAGCACATGGTCCACATTGCGCGCACCGGAATCGACCTCGGTGCAGCGCGCCAGCACCACATCCACCAGGCCTTCGTCCCAGCCAAAGTCGGCATGATGGTTTTCCTTGATGCGGCGGCCGATGTGCGTCAACTTCAGGCCGATGATATCGGCCAGCACCTCGTCACCGATCGGGTAGAAGGGCACCAGCTGCATGCGTCCAAGCAGGGCTGGCTTGAATTGCTTCACCAGTTGCGGACGGATCGCCTCCGCCAGAGTCAGGGGCGACGGCAGTTCGTCCCGCTCCTTGTTCAGACAAGCCTGCATCAATGTGGCGGACGCGGTATTCGATGTTGCGATGATGACCGTGTTGCGAAAGTCGATCGAGCGGCCTTCCGCATCGTCCATCGCGCCTTTATCGAAGACCTGGTAGAACAGTTCCAGCACATCTGGATGCGCTTTCTCGAATTCGTCCAGCAGCACCACGCTATAAGGGTTGCGGCGCACGGCCTCGGTCAGTACGCCGCCTTGGCCATAACCCACATAGCCTGCCGGCGCGCCTTTGAGGCCAGCGACGCTGTGCGCCTCCTGGAATTCGCTCATATTCACCTTGATCAGTTTGCGTTCGCCACCGTACAGCAGGTCGGCCAGGACCATGGCCGTCTCGGTCTTGCCCACGCCGGATGGGCCGACGAAGAGGAAGACGCCTTTGGGCTTGTCCGGATCATCCAGTCCCGCGCGCGAGGTGCGCACGCGCTGGGCGATGGCTTCGATCGCGTGCGGCTGGCCAAGAATGCGGTCGCGCAACGCCTCGCCCAGACCTTGCACGGTGCGCACATCGTCCTTCAGCACCCGCCCCAGCGGAATGCCGGTCCAGGAGGACACGATATCGGCCACTACACCGGCGTTCACCTCCAGCGATACCAGCGGAGCCTCGCCCTGCACTGTCTTTAGTTCATTGCGCAAGGCGGATGCATCGCCATCCGTCAAGCCAAACTCTCCACCCAGCTGCTTGCACAAGGCCAGTTCCTGCTGCCAGCGCTCGGCCAGCACCTCGCGCTCCTGCTCCAGCATCCTGCGCGAGTCGCGCAAGGCGCATAGACGCGCGGCGGCGACGCCACCACTGGCACCATCGCGTTCCAAGGCCGCAATTTCCGCCGTCTGCGCGGCGAGACGGCGCTCCAGATCTTCCAGGCTGGCGGGTGGCGCGGCCTGGGCCAGCGCCACCCGCGTGCAGGCCGTATCCAGCACGCCCACGGCCTTGTCGGGCAATTGGCGGCCGCTGATATAGCGCTGCGACAGACGCACCGCTTCACGCACCGCTTCGTCCCGTACGCGGATACCGAAGTGCCGTTCCATCAGCGGCACCATGGCGCGCAGCATGGCGCAGGCGTTTTCCTCATCCGGTTCTTCCACCTTCACCACCTGAAAGCGCCGCGCCAGCGCTGCGTCCTTTTCGAAATACTGCTTGTACTCGCTCCAGGTCGTGGCGGCGATGGTGCGCAGTTCGCCGCGCGCCAGCGCAGGCTTGAGCAAGTTGGCGGCATCGCCCTGTCCCGCAGGACCACCCGCGCCAATGATGGTATGCGCCTCATCGATAAACAGCACGATGGGGTGTGGACTTTTCTTGACCTCCTCGATCACGCTTTTCAGGCGGCTCTCGAACTCACCCTTCACGCTGGCACCCGCCTGCAGCAACGCCATATCCAGCACATGGAGCGCCATGCCTTTCATGGCCTGCGGCACCGTGCCAGCGGCGACGCGCAGCGCCAGCCCTTCCACCACCGCGGTTTTGCCAACGCCCGCCTCGCCGGTGAGAATGGGATTGTTCTGGCGCCGCCGCATCAGGATATCGATGGTCTGGCGGATCTCGGTCTCACGGCCGATCACCGGATCGATGCGGCCAGTACCAGCCAGCTGCGTCAGATTCACGGTGTACTGGTCCAGTGCCGGCGTCAGGCTCCTCAGCTCCGTCACCGGATCGCAAGCCGCATCGGCGGTTCTTTGCGCCAGCGCGGCCAGTTCCACCGAACCGGCTGCATACTTGTCCAGCTGGTGCTTCAGCTCATGCACCGGAAACCTCGCGAACAAGGATGAGCCACGCTGCGCCAGTTGGGCCAGTTCAGGCTCGGTCAGCAATGCCAACAGCAGATGGCCGCTGCGGATCTGGTCCGGCTGCGGCAAGGCCAGCGAGGCAATCAGCCAGGCCTGCTCCAGCAGCAGCGGCAGATGGCGCGAGAATACCGGCGTGCGTCCGCTGCCGTTGCGGAAGCCGGCGATCTCGCGCCGCAGGTCCGCATCCAGTGCGGTAAGGCTGATGCCGCATTTGCGCGCAACCAGGACGAAATCGCACTGCTCCTGTTCCAGCAAGGCCAAGAACAGATGCTCCACCTCGACCTCGTACTGGCCCAGTCCCATGCAGATATTTGCTGCCCGCGTTGCCGCCTCGCGCGTGACGCCATTCAGCTTGCCGATCAGGGTTTTCAGGTTGATGCTCATTTCCCACCTCCACTGCCGTGGCGCTCGATCGAGTATTGCAAGGAGGATGGCTGCAACAAGGCGTCAAAGCAGATCGGATCATCCGGCATATCGCGCAGGGTGGCGCTGATGGCGAAGCTGACCTTGTTGACCGTTCCCGGCCTGGGAACCAGCGCAGCCCGCACATTGTTCAGGCGCGGTTCATGGCGCGTGATCGCCGTCCTGATAGCGGCGCCGATGCCGCTGCCCTCGTCCTCGCCATTGCCGCTCGTGCCGCAAAAATCACTCAGGCCGTAATTCACGATGGAGCGCATGCATTCGGGATAAGCGCGCAAGCTTTGCTGCGGCAGCGCGCAGCGCGTATTCAGCAAATCCTCCAGGTCGCGCGCAACGCTATCGCACTGTGGCGGCGCGCCGGACGCATCGCCCAGCAAGCGCGCCAGCAAACCAGTATCGTTCATGGTCATCTCCTCCATAAAAAAGGCCGCGGGGACAAGCCGCCGCGGCCAAACCTGCCAGGGGTAAGCTTAGACAATGCGGTTCGCGGCCAGATCCCAGCCGCCGGAGGTATTGCCGCCCGTACCGCCGGTAATCTTCTGCTGGGTATATTTCCAGCGCACCTTGGAAAACTTGAAGCCGACTTCCTCCGCCAGAATATCGCCCTCCTCCACCGCAGGCGAAACGGCGGCGATCAGCACATTCTCGATTTCGATCTCGAAGTACTTCACGCGCTCGCCGTGGGAGTCGGCGCGCATGAACTCAAATTTGGCGCGTGGAATGGTGCGGCCGGCGGAGCAGGTTTGCAGCAGGATCGGCGAGGCCAGATCGGCCAGTTTGGAAACAACGATATCGTGATGCTCGCAGCGCTCCGCCGTGTGGCCGCCGCCGGTGGACGCGGTGGCGGAACGCGGTTGATGCACGCCCCAGCTGACCGCCTTGCATTCGATCCAGTCCTTGTGGCGGTCGTCCGCCGATTCGCCCTTGATGCCGTCGATTTGCAGATATACGTCGATTGCCATGATTGCACTCCTCCGTGAAAAATAAGTAGATCAGCTCTTGCCCGCCTGCGGCAGCTCCGCCACCAGCCGCAGCGAAATGGTCAGTTCGTCCAGCTGGAAATGCGGACGCAGGAAGCTCACTGCGCGGTACACGCCGGGGCGGCCCGGCACCTCCTGCACCTGCACCGACGCCTCGCGCAGCGGGAACTGGGCCTTCTGCTCCTGGCTGGCGTTATCGTCCAGCAGCACGTACTTCATCAACCAGCGGTTGAGGAAGTCTTCCACGCCGGAGGCGGCGCTGAAGCTGCCGATCTTGTCGCGCATCATGGCCTTCATATAGTGGGCGATGCGGGACACGGCGAAGATGTACTGCAGCTGCGACGACAACAGCGCATTGGCATTGGCGGCGTCACTGCCGTAGCGGCGCGCCTTCTGCGCCGATTGCGCGCCGAAGAAAGCGGCGTACGCCGTGTTCTTGCAATGGACCAGGGAGATGAAACCGAGATCGCTGAGTTCCTTCTCGCGCCGATCGGTGATCGCCACCTCGGCCGGGCATTTGAGCGCGACCTCGCCTTCGTCGGTACGGAAGGTGTGGGTGGGCAGATCGTCCACCAAACCGCCCCCCTCCACGCCGCGGATCGCCGCGCACCAGCCAAACTCGGTGAAGGCGTTGCTGAGGCGCGCGCCGAAGGCATAGGCCGCGTTGCACCACAGGTATTTCTGATGGTCCTTGCCGTCCACTTCTTCGATGAAACTGAAGCCGGAAGCCGTCGCGCCATCGAGTGGATGGAAAGGCAGGCGGCCCAGGAAGCGCGGCAGGGTCAGGCCGACATAGCGCGCGTCCTCCGATTCGCGGAAGGTCTTCCACTTCGCATACTCCACCGTGTCGAAGATTTTGGACAAGTCGCGCGGCTTGCCCAGATCGCCATAGCTTTCCAGGCCAAAGAGTTCCGGCGAGGCGGCGGAGATAAAGGGCGCATGGGCGGCCGCCGCCACATGCGACATCTGTTCGATGAAGTACATGTCTTCCGGCTGGCGTGAAATCTCGAAATCGCCGATCAGGGCTGAATACGGCGCACCGCCGAAGGTGCCGAATTCCTCCTCATAGACTTTCTTGAACAAGCTGCTCTGGTCGAATTCCAGCGCCGCCTGGAAGTCGCGCACCAGTTCGCGCTTGCTGGCATTCAGCAGGCGGATTTTTAGATTCTGGCCCGTGGCGCTGTTGCGCACCAGGTAGTGCAGACCGGTCCAGCTACGCTCCAGACGCTGGAATTCCGGCGCATGCATGATGGCGCTCAACTGGGCTGAAATCAGGCGGTCCAGTTCCGCCACGCGCGCATCGATGGCCGCGCTCAGATTATGCGTGGCGGGCATCGCGCCCTGCACCACCTGATGAACCAGCTCCGCGATGATGTCCTTGGCGCGCTCGTGTTCCACACTGGACTTGGCTACCCGGCTTTGCTCGACGATTTCATCGAGCAGCGTGACCTCAGGCGGCAAGGCTTGCAATTGGGCTGGCATATCAATCCTCTCCTTCCTCAGCCTGCGCGGACAGCGCCGCCAGCTGGTCGGTGTTGCCGAGCACCTCGGCCAGCAAATCCTCCAGCTGTTCGTTGCCCGCCAGTTTATTGCGCAGGTCCGCCAGCTTGCCGCGCGCCTGCAGCAGCTTGCTCAACGGCTCGACCTGGCTCGCCACCGCTTCCGGCCGGAAGTCGGCCATGGAGCTGAAGCGCAGTTGCACCGGAAACTCGCCATCGCCGCCAAGCCGGTTGGCGACCAGGAAGTTGGCCGTCGGCGCCACGCCAGCCAGCACCTCGTCGAAGTTGCCGTTGTCGATATTGACGAAGCCGCGCTCCTTCAAACGCTTCTTCGGGCTATTGGGATCGCTGCCGAAATCGCCCACCACGCCCAGCACGAAAGGCAGCTCCTTGCTGTCGACGGCATCGCCGATTTCCACGTCATAGGTCATCTGCACCCGCGGCGGGCGCACCTTGCCCAACCGCTTTTGCACACTATCGTTCTTCGCCATGGCCGCACCTATTTGAGAGCGCCGAAAGGATCGGCATTATTGGACTGCGCTGGGCGCGCGCCGTTCTGCTTGAGCGGCACACTGCTTGCCGGCGCCGCCGGCTTGCGCGGCATGGGCTTGCGCTGCGCCGCTGCCGCATCCTCGCCCAGGGTGCCGCGCAACTGGCGCGCCAGTTCCTGCGCCTCGCTCTGCACACTGCCCGTCAGCAGGTTCTGCTGGTTCAGATCCGCCAAGGCCCGGGTAGAGAGCCGCAAGCCAGCCATGGCCACGATCGTGTTGCCCTGCTTGTCGGATGGATCGCGCTGCAAGGCCTCCTGCGCATGCTGGATCGCTTCGCCATAACTGCCGCGGTCGAACTTCATCTGGGCCATTTGCAGCCATGGCGCTTTTTCCGCCGGATAGGCCTGGCCGGCTTCCTTCAGGATGCCGTACGCCTTGTCCGCCTGGCCCGCGAGGGCCGTCCGTTCGGCATCGGCCAGCGCCGATTCGAGCGTTGCGCTGGCGCGCTTTTCGGCCGCCAGGCGCGGTGCATCGGCAGCGCAAGCCGTCAACAGCAGGGCGCTGACGGCGCAGGGGAATAAGAACAATCGCTTCATCGTGCCTCTCCTTCTTCACAAGATGAGGCTCATTATTGGCGTCTGCGGCACATTCAAAGTTGCGCTATCGCAAGATTTCAAAGATTTTGCGACGGCTGCTGCCGCGCCGCTTGTGGCGGCGCAAATGCGCGCCCACTGCGCTTCGCTTTAATGGGGCTTCGCACGCTTAAACCATGGGAGGAAAGTATGGGACTGCCAGCCAGGCTGCTTTGGGGAGAAGGACTTTTTCTACGCCCGCAGCACTTTCAGCAGCAAGACCAGTATCACGCAGCGCGCCTGCATCACACTGCGCAAGCCTTGCATCCATATCTGTGGGGCATACAGGCGCTGGAGATCGATGCCGGCGCATTGAAGGCCAACACCTTGCGCCTGCAGGCGTTATCCATCATCTTCCGCGATGGCGAAGTGGTCGATGCGCCAGGCAGCGATCCGCTACCGCCCGCAATCGACCTGGCATCCATTCCGGCCAGTGTGCAGGAACTGACCTTCTTCGCTGCCCTGCCATCGCTCAGCCACGAGCGCAGCAACTTCACGCCCTCCACGCAGAATGGCGGCAATACGCGCTTTGTGCAGACAGACCGCGCCACGCCGGACATGTTCACCCGCGCGCTGGACGCGGAACTGTCGTATCTTAAAAAATCGGTGAGGCTGATGTCCGACCTGGAGCCGCGCGGCGCGTTCGAATGCCTGCCGCTACTGCGCCTGCGGCGCACCGTGTCCGGCGAGTTCGAGCTGGATGCGTCCCTGATTCCGCCCTGTGTCTCCATGGCCTCATCACCGCGTTTGAAAACCATGATGGAGCAACTGATGGATGCCCTGCAGGCCAAGATCCATTCCCTGCAAGGCCATATGCGCGAGCCGCGCAAGAACGTCATCGAGCTGCGTTCGGGCGACGTTTCCGCCTTCTGGCTGCTGCATACGGCAAGCACCGCATCGGCTGCACTGATGCACTATCTGCGCCATCCATCGCTGCATCCGGAACGCGTGTTCGAGGCCATGCTGGGATTGGCCGGTTCCCTCATGAGCTATTCGCGGCTCTACCACCTGGCCAATCTACCCGTGTACGACCATATGGCGCCAGGCCCCTGCTTCGCCGCACTGGACGGCATCATTCGCGACCTGCTGGATACGGTGATCTCCTCGCGCTACTTCTCGATTGCCGTCAGCGAAGACCGGCCCTGCTACCATAGCGGCAAGCTCGATTCCGGCCGCATCGACCAGAGCACCATGCTGTATCTGGCGATCAGCGCCAATATGCCGGCGCTGGAGCTGGTGGAAATCGTGCCGCTGCGTGTGAAGGTCGGCGCGCCCGACGACGTGGAGCAATGCGTGCTGACCGCCATGCCCGGCGTGAAGCTGATGCACGCGCCCCAAGTCCCCTCCGCCATTCCGGTGCGGCCGGATACCTGCTACTTCGCACTGGATGCGAAAGGCATGCTATATGAGCAGATGCTGAAGGCGCAGTCGATCTGCATCTACGTCCCGGCCGGCATCCGCGAGCTGCGCCTTGAACTGATAGGGGTGGCAGCATGACTCACCATATCGAAAGGCGGGCCGCGCCTGGCAATGCCGGTACCCGTGGACCGGCGCTGGCCGATCTGATGCACGAAGGCTTTTACATGCTCTTCATGCTGAAAACCGGCTCCCTGCCCCCCGGCGATGAAGAACTCAGCATACGCGTGGCCAATTTCCTGGACGATTTCGAAAAGGAGGCGCGCAAGCTGAACGCCAACGGCGACGATATCGCCGCCGCCCGCTATGCCTATTGCGCGGCGCTGGATGAAATCATCCTGGCCTCCGGCTTCGATATCCGCAGTGCATGGGAACGCAAGCCGCTGCAGCTGACCATGTTCGGCGACCATCTGGCGGGAGAACACTTCTTCGACCGGCTGGAAGAATTACGCAGCAAAGGCGGCGCGCGGCTGCAGGCTTTGCAGGTTTTCCATCAATGCCTGCTGCTCGGCTTTCAGGGCAAGTACGCGCTGGAAGGCAGCGACAAGCTGGCCTGGCTGACGGCACGTCTGGGAGACGAAATCGCTCATATCAAGGGCCGACGCGCCGCATTCGCGCCGCGCGCGGAAAGACCGGATGATGTGGTGCACAAGCTGCGCACCGAGTTTCCAGTCTGGGTATTCTCGATGATCTTTGCCCTCGCTGGCCTGGCTATCTATCTTGGATTGGATACGGCACTCGAAGGCGCGACACTGGCCAGCACGGAGGCTTATGCCAATCTGGTCAGGCTGGCGCCGCGTCCGGCCAGCCTGACCATTACCTTGCCCTGATCAATCCACCACATGAAATTCGATACGCCGGTTGCGGGCACGTCCTGCCGCATCGGCGTTATCGGCCACCGGCCGGTCGGGGCCATGGCCGGAGACGGCGATCATGGCCGCGTTGATGCCTTTGGCCGACAGGTAAAGGCGCACGGCCTCGGCACGGGCCAGGCTGAGACGCAGGTTCGCTTCGCGCTGGCCGGTATTGTCTGTATGCCCGATTACTTCCACATGCTTGCTCTTCACTTTCTGCAGGGCTGCCGACATCTCGTCCAGAATCTGCATGCCGGATGCGCGTATCACCGCCTGGCCGCTTTCGAATTCGATGATGCGGTTGGCCAGCGTGGCATCCAGCAGTTGCTGTTCGGCCGCCGCAACATGCAGGCTGCTGTTCATGCTGTATGAAGGCTGCAGGCCTGCCGTCATTTCGCCGGCAATCTGCTGGCGTTGCGTCTCGCTTGCCACCTCGCCGCTGATAGCCACCTTCTGACCATCGACACTGAGCTGGCCCTTGCTGACCAGCTTCAAGGCCGGAATCATCAGCCGCTGCACCTGCGCCATCCAGTTGGGCGGCAGGCTCACCACGCCGATAGTGAGCTGGTCGATCACGCGCTCATTACCGTATAGCTGACGCAGGCGCTGCATCAGCGCCGCCTTGCTGCTTTCGTCAGGAACGGTACCGCTCACCAGCACGGGAGCGCCTGGCCCGCCCGGGTCGGCCGCCGGGACCGGCGTCTGGCCCCGCGCGCAGGCCGCGGCCACCAGGATCAAGGTCATGAAGTAACGCATCTTGCCCTCCATTCGGCAAAGTGTTAGGGCTTGCTACCCGCATCGGCCAGTGCCGGCTGGATGCCACCCGCAATCGTCTTCGGCAGGCGCAGTCCCTGGAAGCCTGTTCCTTGCTGCGTAGCGCCGGCGCTGGCGGCCGGACTGCTGGTGATCTTCAGGTCCACCGCAATGCTGACGCCGGAAACCGTCCAGCGCAGCTCATGCACGCCGCCTTCCTTGCGGATGCGGCTGGCCGCTTCGATCATGCGCTTCAAGCCAAACTGGCCCGGTTCATTGAACAGTTCCACGGTGCGGCCATCGGTGGCAGTAGCGCTGATGCGCGCGCCAGGCACGCCCTGTGGCGAGGGATGGACCATATTCGTCCACTGCGGTGCGGTGTTCCGGTAGCGCAGCTGCTGGCCATCGATTTCGATCACGTATTCCTGCACGCCCGGCGCAGTAAAGGGCAGGATCTGGAACACGGTCTGCGCACCGCCCGACAGCCCATTCCCCCCAGCGGGTGCAATCCAGAACGGCAAACGTTCCAGCACGGGCGCCTGGATGCGGATGCCCATATCGGCCCAGGTACGCGGCGACAGCACGTCGCCACGGCGAATCACCAGGGCGCCCATGGTGGCCGAGACAAAGCGGGATATCTGGCCCTCAGGACCAAAGAAGCGGGCAATCTCGGCTTGGCTGGCCTCCACGCCGGCGGAAGGCGTGAACGGGGATTTTCCTGCAAGGCTTTGATTGAAAGGTTCGCAGATCTGGGCCTGCCAGGTTTTGTTCAACTCCGTCTCTACCGGCTCCACAATGGCGGCAAAGGTCTGCATCAGTGGTCTTACCAGCAATGGACGCAAAGCCTGCTTCTGCGATTCGCTCATTCCAGCCAGCAGTTGATCGTCCACCAGGCGCAGGGCATCGGACAACTCGGAGCCGCTGCCTTCCAGCGTCTGCAGCATCAGCTGGCGCGCACCGGGACCGGGATCTCCCTGGTTTTTCAACGCCAGCAAACGGGCGCGCAGGCGCGCCAGGCTATCCAGGTACGAGCGGATGGGCGCGGCATCCCGTTCGCGGCTTGCCAGCAGCCTTTCCAGACCGGCAAACTCGCGCCCGATCTGGCCAAGCGGCTTCTCATACTTGCTGGCGTCGAGCTGTATATTGAGATTGACATTGGCATTGACCGGCGAGGGAGCGCGCTGCATCAGGCTATTGCGCAGCCAGTTCACAAAGCCTGTCTGCGCCTGCTGCATGCCAGCATTCACTGCCGACGGATTATCCCAGGCGGTCTGCTCGCGGATAGCGGACAGCACCTTCAACAGCGGTGAAGATTGCGCATCGCCCAGACGGCTCATGGCGGTAGCTGCGGTGTTCAAGTCCTTCATATCGGCGATGGCAACGCCTTGCAGGAATTTCTGCCACTCTTTCACGTAATCGTTCTTGTACAGTTCCGTCAAAGCCTTCTGAATCTGTTCCGGACTGCCATCCAGGGTCAGATCATCCTTGCGCGCCGTTTTCAGCACCCAGTCGGTACTGCTTTGCGCACCGTTGGAGGCGTCACGGATCGCGCCCAGCACATACTTTTCCCAGGCTTCGCGCGTAAAGGCGCCGGAAACCGCATAGCTACCGGCAACCAGGGCGCGGTCCTGGTCACCCACCATGCGCACCACCGCCATCGAAGGGAAACGGGTTGCGGCACGCGCCCGGATTTCGGCATAGATGCGCTCTCGGGCCGGCATGCCGCTCGCTACGCGGCGCAGGTTTTCGCGTGTGGCATCGACCAGCACCAGCTTCTGCTCGATTTGCGGCCAGGCCGGATCGGCAGTCTGCGCCAGATAGAAACTCATCAAATGCTCGGCCATGCGCACCAGCTTTTCGCTCGTCATTGCACCCCGGTTGGCCTCCAGCCAGCCGCGCCAATGACGGCTGGCCTGATCGTTCAAATGTCCCGGCTCCGCATGCTCGCGTTCGGACAGCATCAGATAGGCTTTCAGCGCGTTATAGACATCTTCCGCCTTCGCCGTGCCGCCGTCCGCCGCCGCGCGCGCATTGTATTCGTTCAACTGCGCCTCCAGGCTGCCGGCAACAGGCTTGAGCAGAATCTCGCGCATGCCGGCATAATATTCGCCGCGCAGCTTGTGCTCCAGCGTGTCGCCCTGGTACAGGCCAAAGCGCAGCGGCCATGGACGCTCACGGCGGTAGCGCGTGAGCTGCTCTATCCGGTCCTGCAAAATCTCCAGCGCTTCCATACGCGCCTGCAGCTCCGGGCTGCGCGCCTGCAGCTGGACCACTTTCTCCAGATCGGCCTTGACATTCGTGGCCAGCTGGCGGTTCGCCATGTAGGCCCAGCTCCATCCCGCCAGCGCGGCTCCCAGCGCAAGCGCCGACACCAGGAAGACGCCATAGCGCAGACGGATCTTGTTGCGGCTGGCGTATTGCGTTACCAGATAGCGGTCAGCGAAGACCACCTTGCGGAATAGATCCAGCATGAAGTAACCGCAGGAGCGGCTTTCCGCAGCTTGCTGCGCGACCGGCAGCGACAGGCGGAAGCGGCCGGCAATCTGCTGCGCCAGGAAACTGCCTGGCATGCCTTCCTGCAAAGCGCTGGTGAAGTAGAAGCCGCGGAAAACGGGCTTGAACTGGAAGCGGTTATCCTCGAACAGCGCGCCAAGAAAAGCCCGCAGTGGCGCGCGCAACGCCGCGAATTCATGCGGGAAGCCGAACACGCCGGGAGCGCGGCAGCCGGGACGCTGCTGCGCCATGCTGCTGACGCTCAGCTCCTTCAAGCCTTCGTGCAGCTCATCGAAGGCCTGGTCGAAAAATGGCAGAATGTCCTGGCTGGCGGATTTGCGCTTGTACGGCATGGTGGCGCCCCAGATGCGTTCCCTGTCGCCGGCTTCTGACTGCGCGAAGAACTGCGTGAATCCCGCGATCAGATCAGCCTTGGTGAACACCACGTAAATCGGCGCGAACACCTCCAGCCGCTCGATCAGATCCTGCACGCGGCGGCGCAGATTGCGCGCCAGGCGCTGCACTGCTTCCGGATCTTCGCCGCGCAGCTCTGCGATGCTGACCGCCAGCAGCACGCCGTTGACCGGCGCACGCTTGCGGTACTTCTTCAGCAGGTCGAGAAAGCCCAGCCACTCCTGGCGGTCTTCCTCGCCCGCCGCATAGCGCCCGGCCGTATCGAGCAGGATGCCGTCGGTGCTGAAGAACCAGTCGCAGTTGCGCGTGCCGCCCACCGCCACAGCCGCACCGCCTTCGGCCATCGGAAATTGCAGGCCGGAGCGGGCGATGGCGCTGCTCTTGCCCGCACCTGGATTGCCGATCACCAGATACCAGGGCAGCTCATACAAGGCCTTGGCACCGGTAGCGACACCGATGCGCGAAGTCTTGATGGTATGGATCGCATGCAGCAAGCCCTTGCGCAGCGCGTCCGTCCCGCTGTTATCCTGCGCAGCGGCATCCGGTGCGGCCGCATCCTGCTCGATGGCCTGCTCCAGCTGCGCCACCTTGCGCATCGCCAGCCAGCGCCGCAGCCAGCGCGCCAGCCAATACAGCAGCACCCCGGCCAGCGTGGCGGCGATGGCCCAGATCAGGGCCAGCTCCAGCAGTTCAGCGCCGAGATAGAAGAACGCCGCCATGGCTATAAAGCCAATGATAGTCAGGTGGCGCGAGTCGCTTAGGAAGGTCCAGATTCGTCGCATCATGGCAGGCCGCCTTATGAACAATGGTTGGCAGACCCGATCCATAGTGCCAGCAATCACCCTACATATCCTTGCGTAAAAGCAAGTTCAGCGGCGTGCGCGGCGCAATTCAACGTGGCCGAAATCCATCATGGTCCAGCGTCCGCCCCAGGTCAGGCCCAGTGCTTCGGCCGTTTCGCCATACAGCTGGTAGCCGCGCATGGCCCATGGATCTTTTTCGGAGATAAGCAGTTTGCCCTCGCGCAGAAAGGCGCAGTCGGAAGCCAGACCATACTGGTGATAGCTCTGGAAGGCACGCGCATTCGTCACATGCGAACCGGCTGCCGCCAACTGGTTCTGGCGTTCAGGACTACGGTAGCCTTCCAGCAGCACCATTTCATAGCCATGCTTCTCGCGCATGATGCGGAACACCAGCAGCAGGCGTTGCGCAAATTCCGCATCCAGCAGCTGCCAGTTGCGGCTTGCGCTCGCAAGCTGCGGTCGCACCAGCTCCACCTCCGCCGTGGTGAACATGGCGGGCGGCAGGGGTTGCGGCGGCACCAGCTGCTCGCCTTTCAACAAAGCCTCGATCTGCATGTTGACGCTTCTGCCCTGCTCCTCAAATCCGGGCAGTGTAATGCGTCCGCCCGCCGTCAGCGCTAGCAAAGGTGGCAGGCAAACCGCCAGCATCAGCCCAGCGGCCAGCAAAGCACGCCGACCAGCGGGAAGCCGGATGCGCAAGCGGCCCGCCACATCGGCAAGCACCGTCCGGTTGTGCGGGAACATCAGCATCCATGCCACAAAGCACACGCAGAAGAAAGTCAGAAAAAGAAAAACGGGAACCATGGTGCGCTCCATCAAAACAGGGCTGCGGCCCAGACCACACACTGCTTCGTGTGCGCTGCGCAGATGCTTCATGGTAGGCGGCGAGGATTTCTCCGTTCAATGCTGGATCAAGGTGGAGGTGTATTTTGGAGCAGCCGAATCAAGCCACGCCACAAAGCATGCCGGGCGCGTCCCAGCACCTCGCCGCGTTGACACTTGCCGGCGCCACGGTTGCGGTGCTGATCTGGCTGCTCAGTGCCATCATCGCCGACTATCGCGATACCAGCCCCGATGACGACAGCCCTTTCTTGCCGGAGGAACGAGAAAGGCAGGCGGAAATGGTGGCCAGCGATATGCAGCGCAAGGCCAGGGCGATCGTGGATGCACCGCTGCAGTCCCTTGGACGCGGTGCGGCCGAGCAGTCGAGGGGAAAGCAGCGGAACTAAACCTCGCGCAGGAAGCCGCGTATCGATTCCTGCAACGCTTCCGGCTGCTCAAGATGCGGACTGTGGCCGCAGTTTTCCAGCATCAGCTTGCGCGCTCCCGGCACGGCGCCGGCAATCGCATCAACCTGTGCTTCGGTGCCATACTGGTCTTCCGTCCCCTGCACGACCAGGGTGGGCACGGCGATGGATGGCAGCAGATACTCGATATTCCAATGCTTGAAGCCCGGCAGCAGCCAGGTGTCGGCCCAGGCCATGTAAATCTGCTCCGCCTTATCGCCATGATAACGTTCCAACGCCATCAACAGACCGGGATTGAAGGACTCCTTCGCGGCGCGCACGCCTTGCACCGTAAGGTCTTCAACGAAAACATGAGCCGCTTCGGTGACGACGCCACGCAGGCCGGAAGGATTACCGGCAGCATGTATCAACGCGATGCTGCCGCCGTCCGAATGGCCGATCACGATATATTCGCGACCCGGTATCAGATGCTCCAGCACTTGCGGCAGTTCGCTCAGCGCATAGTCGTGCAGATAATGAATGCCGCGTGCCTGGCGCAAGGCGCTGGACCCGCCATAGCCTTCGCGCTCATAAACCAGGCCGGAACAGCCGGTAGCCTGGCATAGGCGCTGCGGGAATCCCTTCCACAAAGCGATGCAGCCCAAGCCCTCGTGCAGGAAGACCAGGCAGGGCTTGCCCGCCTCGCCATCGATCATTTCATAACTCAGATCAAGTCCGCCACCCAGGTTCAACACCGGCATGCTTCCACTCCTTAAGATTAGATGAAGCCAACGACGGTTGATCATAGCATTTTGAAACCACAGTCCTATAATCGGTCTTTCGAATATCCCAACGAGAACGAGGAGTCCGAAACATGCCATACCGTTTTAATAGTTACCTGATCGGCATTGCCACACTGTGCGCCAGCGCCCTGGCCCAAGGCCAGGAAGCCAAACTACTGCGCGACAGGACGGAAGCCGAACGCCCCGCCATCATGTTCGTCGGCTCGCCGCATCTGGCCAACCATAACCGCGACGTCATCGCCACCACGGTGCCGGACGTTCTGACGCCCGAGCGCCAGGCTGAAATCGCCGAGGTGGTGGCGGCCCTGGCCCGCTTCAAGCCAACCAAGATCGCGGTTGAACTGGCAAGCGAAAAACAGGCCGAACTGCACCAGCGCTACACCGGCATGCTATCGGGCAGCTATACCCTGAGCCGTAACGAAATGGATCAATTTGGCATGCGCATCGCCGCCGCCAATAAACTGCCGACGATGTACGCGGTGGACTGGAACAAGATGCCGCCTGGGCAGATAAGCGATCTGGATTATCAGGCCTGGGCCAAGGCGAACGGCCTGGGAGAGCGGCTGGCAGCCATGACAGCAACCTCGCCTGTCAACGATGCGCTGATGAAGACCACGCCGGTAGCCAGCTGGCTGATTGAAAACAATGCTCCGGAAAAGCTGGCGGCCCGCCACCGCCGCTACTTCGACTACGCGATGCTGGGCAATGAGGATGCCAAGCCAGGCGCCAATTGGGTCGCCAGCTGGTATGGCCGCAATCTGAAAATTTTCGGCAATCTGGTGAAGCTGGCCGACAGTCCTAAAGACCGCATCCTGGTGATTTATGGCTCGGGCCATATCCCCTTGCTGCGCGAATTTGCCGTGCAGTCGGGCGCCTTCACCGATATCGATCCAATGCCGCTGCTGCGCGAGGCGGCAAGCGCGAGGCGCAATTGAGCGCCCTGCTTAGGCGCGCCGCCTAGGCGGCGCGCATTCATGCCCGGCTGCGCGGGTCAGCGCAGCGAAAAATCGACGCGGGTGGACTGAGCTTTCTCGCTACCCGCTTCCTTCTGCAGCGCCTTGGCGGCGACGATGAAGATGCGTTCCGCAGGCACCTGGCCGGTCTTGGTCAGCCAGTCCTTGGCCGCCTGCGCGCGGCGGTTGCCGAGTGCTACCAGGTCTTCTTCCTCGACCTTGGTATTGGTTAGCATCAGCCTTTCCATCTCTGCCTGCGGCAGCGTCTTTTGCAGGCCGAGGGCGTTGCGCGGCTTCTCGAACTTCTCATCCTTGTAGGCCCGTGTCAGCAGGGCCAGGCGCTCGTCCGCCTTCACCGTCACGCTGTCCGGCAGCACTTCGCCGCGTACCTGCATATCCTTGGCTTTCAGCGCGCGCAGCTTGCGGTCGATGGACAGCAGCTTGAGCGCCTCCATATCCAGCGCGGGATCGTAGCGGCCGGTGATTTCCAGCTTCAGGCCGGGACGCTCACCCAGGGCACGCGCCAGCGGCTTGAGCTTTTCCTCGCCCGCCGCCTGGATCTGGGCGCGGCCCGGATCGAAGGCCAGCATGGACAGTTCTTCGGCACTGCCACCGCCAAACAGGGAACTGATCAAGGTGAACGGTGCCGTCACCGTTTTCACGATGGCGTTGCCGATGATCTTGAGGATGATGCCGCCGATGGAGAATTCAGGATCGTCAATCGAACCACCGATCGGCACATTGATGTCGATCACGCCATTGCGATCGCTCAGCAGCGCCACGGCCAGGCCCACCGGCAGCTTGGTCACCTCGGGATTGCTGTTTTCCCGGCCAAAGGTCAGCTGCTCCAGAATCAGGCGGTTGCTGGATTTGAGCTGACGGTTTTCGATGTTGTAGCCCACCTCGAAGGACATCTTGCCCTTCTCGATGCCATAGCCCACATACTTGTCCGAATAAGCCGACAGCGAAGCCAGTTCGATGCCGCGCACCTCGGCCTTCACGTCCAGCGACAGGTCGCGCTTGAGCGGATTGACGCGGCCGCCGATGGCCAGCGGCGCATTATTCACCACGCCGCGCAGATCGACATTGGCGCTGCTGTTCGAGTCCGAGGACAGGCCCGACACCGTGCCGCCCAGATCATTCAGATTGGCCGTGTAGTTTGGTTTGATGAAGTTATCGGTGAAGCGCACCCGCCCGCCCGACAGCACCAGCTTGCCAACGCGCACAGGCGGCAGCGGCTGCGCGGCTTGCGTCGGCGCCGGTTTGGCCTCGGCCACGGCCGGCGTCCTGGGCGCATTGGCCTTGCTGGCCTGAGCACTGGCCTTGGCTTTGGCATGCGCGGATGGATCGGCCTCGGTCAGGCTTTTGGTTGCGCCATCCTTGTCGCGCATGATGTCCTGCACGTTGATGCGGCCGGAGGGATCGATGATGATGCGCGCGAAGAAGTCGCTCAGGCCGACCTTGTCGATATTCAGCGCAAACGGCTGCAGGCGCACATCCACGCCGCCGAAACTCAGCGCTTTCCAGCGCAGGAAATCGTTGGAGCTGGCCTTGTCGACGGTGGCTAGATTGGTCACACTGGCATCGCCCTTGAAGCCGCCTTTCAAGGCGCCATCGCTGCCGGTTTCCAGCAACAGCTTGCCCTTGGTGGACACATCGGCATGCACCAGGCGCAGGTTCACGTAATCGGTGACATAGGGCTGCAGCGGCAGAATGCCGAGATCCTTCACCTCCACCGCCAGCTCGGTGCTGAACGGTGCGAGCACGAAGCTGCCGTTCAAGGCCAGATGGCCGTCGTTGTTCACCGTGGTTTTCAGGTCCGCCTTGATGCGCGAACCGGGCGCAGTGGAAATATCCTGCAGATCAAGGGACAGCGGGGCGACGGCAATTTGCAACGGCTTGGCGTGGGCATTGTCCACCAGGCGCGTGGTCCAGCCCTTGATGCCAAGGCGGGCAATCGTCAGTACGTAGGAACCTTCGTCTTTCGGCGCAGCGCCCTTGGGTTGCTGAGTGGGAGTGGGAGCGGCGGCACGGGGCTTGTCGAAGTTGACGTCGATGCCGGCGCTGTCGGACACGATTTCGCCGATGCTGACGGTCTGCTTGCCGGTTTCGACGGCGATGTCGCGCAGCGCCAGCGCGAACTTATCCACGGCCACGCGCGTCGGCTCATGCGGCGCCTCGATGACGTAGCGCAGCGTGGTGTTGCGGAACTCCAGCGTTTTCAGCGCATAGTGCGAACCGGACGAGCTTTTCCCGGCTTTGGCAGGTACGTCAGCCTGCGCCTTGGCGGGCGCTGGAGCAAGGGGCTGCGGCTGTTCCGGCGCGAACATGCGCGCCACATTCAGCTGACCCTTGCTGTCGCTGACCACATTCGCTTCCAGCCCGTCCACGATCAGGCTCTCGAAATCGAAACGGCCGCCAAATACATCGATCTTGCCCAACTTGGCCGCCAGCTCCTTGGCTTTCAAGGCCGGTTTGCCATCAACCTGGGTCAACTCCACCGATTGCGCCTTCGCTTCACCGCCCAGTACCAGCGCCGGCCCACCCTCCTTCGGCTGGCGGAAGCTGGCGTGCAGTTGCGCATCCAGACGGCCGCTTGGCATGCGGAAGGCCAGCTTGGTCGGCAGATAGGCCAGATAACGCGGCACGTCCACATTGTCCAGCTTCAGCTCAAACACCACTTCCTTGGTATCGGCGAAGGGACGCAGCTTGCCGCTCAGGTGCAGCGGCGCACCATTCACCACGGCGCTGAACAGCGGCTCCACAAATAGCTGCACGTCGGTCGGCATGGACGAAACGAAAGGAATGCCCAGTTTCAGGCCTTCGACCTTATGGCTGCTGCCAGCCGGCTTATCCTCGAAGGCGATACCGCCCTCCTCGATCTGGATATTGTTGACCGAGAAGCGCGCCGGCTCCGGCGAAGGCGGCTGGCTGGCGATCAGCTCAATGATGTCGTCAATGCTGTAATGGTTGGCGTCCTTGCGCACCAGATGCACATAGGGCTTGCTCAGGCGGACTTCCTGCACCACCGGCGCGAGGCGCAGCAGGGACTGGCCGGACAGGTCCACGGCCAGCCGGTCGAAGCTGGCGAAAACCGCTTCGCCTTGCGGCTCCATCATCTTCAAACCATGCACCGTCAGCGCCAGCGTGAAGGGATTCAGTTCGACCTTTTCAATGGTGAGCTGGCGATGCAGAATATCGGCCGCCTTTTGCTGCGCCTGCGATTTGATCAGGGCCGGCAGGGCCAGAAAGCCCAGCGCCGCATACAGCAGCACCAGACCGGCAAGAACAAGAACGGCACGCAACGCGCGCTTCAGCCATATGTTTTTCATCGCAATCGGCTCTTATCAGCAGAAGTAGCAGGATTATCAGGAATATACCTAAGCTGCTAGCTCCTGAATAGTTGGCAAAAGAAAAAGGGGGTTACGATCACTCGTAACCCCCTTTTGTATTCTGGCTCCCCGACCTGGACTCGAACCAGGGACCTGCGGATTAACAGTCCGTCGCTCTACCGACTGAGCTATCAGGGAAAAGAGGCCGCATTATATACGGCTTGCAGCCGTCTGCAAACAATTTTTTGAAACATCGGCTGAAATCTTTTCATTTTCGCCAGACTCAGGGCCGCCCCATACCCTCCTGCCGGTAGTCGCACACGCCCTGCGGGAAGATGCGAACCAGCCATGCGCGCTGCGGCGGCGTGAATTCCAGCGCGGATGGATAGGTGCCATCCTGCAGCGCCGTAGCGACCGGTTTCAGCGTGCATTTGAAGATATCGCCCTTGATGGAATCCCCCGCCACCATGCGCGGACTGCTGAACAGCGGGAAGGCCCGCGTGCAGGCACCCGCCGCCTTCTTGTTCAGAATGCCGTCCCATACCCCGGGGCCGGCGGCGATGGGCGCGCCGCTGCCATCCAGGCATTTGTCGACGAAACCGGGCGGCGGCTTGCCATCGGTCAGATAGCGGTCCAGCACCCCGAGCGCATCCATCGCGGCATCGGCCAGCGCCGCTTCGGATGCAGTGAACCAGACCACCTGGCGCGCCACTTCGGACAGTGCGCCCGCTTCCAGCCGCGCCCTGACGGAAAATGCCTGGCGCGCGTTGTGCATATTCAGCTCAGGCTCCAGGTAAGGACGCAGATCGATCATCGGAATGCCGAGCCGGCGCCCGGTAAAGACTTCGCCGGAGGCGTAGGCCTTGCCTATGGCCTGCACATCGCCCTGGCGCCTCGGTGCCGGCGTGCCGGATGGATCGCGGCAGCTGGCACTGCGCTGCATATTGCGCGCATCGAAGGGATCGCCGCTGGCGTCCCACTGCACGAAATCGGCCTGCTCCTTCCAGCTGCCGGCGCAGGCATTGATGCGCAAGAATTCATCCGTACCGATTTGGCCCTTCGCCAGCGCCTCCAAGCCGTATTGCACGCCTACATTGTCGATGGTGATGGGAGCAAAGCCGCGGCTGTCCACGCCATAAAGATCGGACAGGTCGTTCCAGTGCGTCCATTTAACGCTGGCGAAAGCGCTGTCGGAATAGCCGTAGGCCTTGATCGCCAGGTCGAAGCGCGGGTCTTTGTACTGCGGATTGAGCACATTCGGCATGGCCATGCGCCAGCCCGTGATGCATTCGGTCGAACCCGCACCGCCCGTGAGCGGATTGCGCGCGCTATCGCTGGCATTCATTCCCTCGATCCAGGCCTGGCGGCTCCACTGCGACCAGGGCGAGGATGGATCACGCGCCACCTCCTCCCTGAAATACTGGCCCAGCAAGGGGCAGTCCGACACGGGAATGGTCTGGGTGATCATATCCGGATAGGATTGAATCGGTATCCCCGCATCCAGCAAGCCTGGCTGGTTTTGCGCGAACAGATACTGCTGCACGCCGCCGCCCGAACCGCCAATGCCGACGGTGTAGCGCGGCACACCGTAAGCGCGCGCGAAATACTGCTTGGTCAACGCCGCCGTTTCCCCGGCCAGCCGCATATTGTAGTGAACCCCGGTTTCATTGCCGGAGGAAGTCGCCACCGCATAGCCCTGGGCCAGCAGGCGCGGCATCATGCGCCGTTCGGCGCTGCCCAGCGCATCCTTGAACCACATGGCCGTGCCCTGCTGGTGGCCGATGCCGACGCCGCCGCGCAACCAGTACACCAGCTTGTTATTCCACTCGCCCGGCCCGCCGGCTTGCGGCGCCAGCATGGCGATGGTGTAGAGAAAACGGTTGATGCTGCCCGCCTCGACCCGCACCACGAAAGGTACCTTTGCGCCCTTCCAGCTCGTGGTCTTCAAATCGGATGGCGGCTCGGCCGCCGGATCGTAAGTCTTGAAGGTGCTGCCGTTGTAATAGAAGTAGCGCACCAGGGGGTTGACCGCGCAATTGCGGCTGTAGCCAAGCAGCTTGCCGTCGGCATCGCGCACCGGATGGCCGACGCCATCCTGGTTGTCCACCAAGGGCTGGCCCAGGCCGGATTCCACCGAGCGGCAAATGAAAGGCTGCTGCTGCGCACCCGCCTGGCCGCCCGCCGCGTAGGCAAGGATAGCCAGCAAAACAAAGCATGATCTCATCATTCATCCTCCCGCCGCCAGTGTAGCCCATAAGACCCAAATAAAAACGGCCCCGCGATTACTCGCGGAGCCGTTCTTTGACCAATCAGGAGTAGCGTTTAGAAGCTGCCCTTGAACTGCACGCCCCATTGACGCGGCTCGTTGATGAAGCCGGTCAGGTTGTTGAAGTCGATGCCGCCGGTGATACGCTGGGTGTTGGTGATGTTGCGGCCGAATGCAGCCACTTCATATTTACCACCTTGCCAGTTGTAACCCACGCGCAGGCCGCCTTCGGTCATGGCCTTGCCGGTGAACTCCTTCGACTCATACAGGAAGAAGTTGATCTTGCTGCGGTAGGACCAGTCGGTCAGGATGAACAGATTGCCTTCGGCCAGAGGGAAGTTGTAACGCGCGCTGGCGTTGATAATCCACTTCGGCGCTTGCGGCAGTGCGTTGCCGTCGATGATGGCGCGGCCGGCCGCGTTCAGCGGATCGGTCACGGTGCACTGGCGGCATGGCTGCACGGACAGCGAAGGATCGCGCAGTTGGGTGTAGTTGTACGAAGCGCTGGTCGACACCTTGAAGTCGTTGGTGATGAAGCCTTCGAAGTCCATCTCCACGCCGCGGCCCTTGGTCTTGGCGGCGTTGATCAGGCGGGTCACGTTGCTGTTACCACCAACCACGGTCAGCTGCTGGTTCTTCACGTCGTAGTCGTACACGCTCATGGAAACGCGTGCGCGGCGGTTGAACAGGTCAGCCTTCACGCCGGCTTCGATCGAGGTGATGGTTTCCGCATCGGCCACGGTGATCGGCGCATTGGCGGAAGCGGCCGCGATACTTGGCGCGCGGAAGCCGGTCGCCACGCGGGCGTACACGCTCACGTCCTTGTTTACGGTGTAGTTGGCGCTCAGATCCCAGTTAGCCTTGTTCTTGCTCTCGCCGAAGGAATCAGGACCGATCTGCACCACGTTTTCGCGCTTGATGGTGTTGAAGTCTTTCTTGTCCTTGGTGTAGCGCAGGCCGCCGCGCACGGTGAAGGCGTCGGAGAAGGCATAGTTCAGCGAACCGAAAGCTGCCCAGGCGGTGTTCTTCTGACGGCTCGACAGGTGCGAGAACTGTACGCCGGTATCGCTGTTGAAGTTGTTGGTGAAGCCGCTTGCGTCTTCGTTGAAGTAGTAGACGCCGGTCTGCCAGTTCAGTGGACCTGCATTCTTCGATTCGACGCGGAATTCCTGGCTGTACTGTTTCATATCGCTGATGCCGCCCGCGGTCTCAACCTGGAAAGGAATGAAGCCGGTGCCAGTTGGCGTGCCGCCGTCGATGTCGCCGCGGCTGACATAGTTGCCCACGGTTTCATAGCCGGTGATCGAGAACAGCTTGACCGGACCCAGATCCCAGCTCAGACGCACGTTCGCGCCCTTGGTGTTCAGGTTCTGGAAGTTCTGGCCATTGGTGTGGATCTCGTTGGGATTGAAGCCGTCCACGACTTCGTTGGTGCCCTTCTTGATCATATTGGCGCGGAACAGGCGCGCGCTGCCGCCGGTGCTGCGTTGGTGCAGATTGAACAGGGCGTTGAAGGAACCGCCCGGCTGGTACAGGAACTGTACGCGCTCGGCGTGCTCGTTATAGCCTTCCAGCTCGTCCTTCTTGCCGGTGAAGGTGTTGTCCACATAGCCGTCGCGGTGCTGGCGCAGGGTGGAAACGCGCATCGCCCATTCCTTCGACAGCGGCACGTTGACCGCGCCTTCCACATTGGTGGTGGCGTGGGTCGCGTAGGAGACGTTGTAGTAGCCGTCGATGCCTTTCAGGTGCGGCTTGGCCGATTCGAACTTGACCACGCCGGCCGGGGTGTTGCGGCCGAACAGGGTGCCCTGCGGGCCGCGCAGCACTTCAACGCCGGCCATGTCGAACATAGGGAAGCCCTTCAGGATCGGGTTCTCTTGTACGACGTCGTCATAAATCAGGGAAACTGGCTGGGAAGCGAACACGCTGAAGTCGGTGTTGCCATAGCCGCGGATGTAGAAGCGGGGGAAGGTACGGCCGTTGGAGGATTCAACGTTCAGGCTGGGGGTTTTGCCTGCGAGTACCCGGATATCCTGGCCGCTGGAGACGATCACGTCGAGCTTCTCGTCTTTCAGCATCGAGACCGAGACCGGCACATCGCGGATATTCTCGGCGCGGCGCTGGGCGGTCACAGTCACCGTTTCCAGCTGGCCTTTGGCTGGCTGGGCGGCTTCCTGCGCCATCGCGGCCATCGGCATCAAAGCGCCTACAGCCAGCAGACGCTTGTGCATCTTGGACAGTTTCATCATTTGCTTTCCTTAGTTTGAAATAAATTCTGCGAAGGTATACAACGGCTGTCTCCTGTCCTCATCACGGCAGCATCCTCGATGCGCGGGGGACTCGGTGTTTTCTTTTTCTTCTTGCGCCGAAAAACAAAGGGCTGCGTTTATAAACGCAGCCCCCAAAAATATTCTGGCTCCCCGACCACGACTCGAAGCGAGAACGCAAAAACGCGCTCCATCGCTCTACCGGCTGGGCCGTCAGGGAAAAAGTCGGCCGCATTATATACGCGCCAAGCCGGGCCAACAACACTATTTTCAAGGCCTCGCGGCCTGATGCAGCGCAAAGCAATATCAAAAAAACATGCGCAAGCGTTCCAGGCAAAGGCGCTTTTGATCTAGCGCAGCCGGGGCAAAAAAGGGCAGTCCTATGATGAAAGTCCCCTTTTTTCATTCTCCGAGGTGCCCGAAATGAAATCGAACGCCCTGGCGCAGCGCGCCCTCTCCCTGATGCAGAAAAAGCATGGAATATCCCGCATGCAGATCGTCCATTCCGCTGAAATCAGCGATCCCGATAGCGGAGAAACCCTGCACGATTTCACCACCGTCAAACCGGACGACCCGAACGGCCCGTCCTGGCGCATCCTGCTGGCGGAGGATGGCAGTGAGCGCGAACGCCATCCCGCGCTGGAACCAATGAGCATCGCCACGCGCCGCGTGGAAATCAACGCCGCCGCGCTGGGCATGATCACGGTCAATCCGGACAGCAATATGCTGACGCTGAATCCGGATGACACGCTGGACGAAACCATCACCGTCACCGTGCCGAAAAACGCCGGCGTGGCGAAAGCCGACATCTACTTCCTGGCCGACACCACCGGCTCCATGGGAGCGGTGCTGGCCGCCGTGCAGGCAGGCGCCAATAATGTGCTGACCGCCTTGAGCGGCCTGGGTATGGACCTGATGTTCGGCGTCGGCAATTACCGCGATTTCCCGCCCATGGCGCCCTCGCCTTTCAGCCACCAGCTCAATCCCACCAATGCGGCGCCCGCCGTCACAGCGGCCATCGGCGCATGGTCGGCCAGCGGTGGCGGCGATACGGCCGAAGGCCAGTTCCTCGCGCTGGAACAGCTGGCGCAGGCACCCGGCGGCAGCCTAGGCTGGCGCGCCGGCGCCAGGCGCATCATCGTCTGGATCGGCGATGCCCCGGGCCATGATCCGATCTGTACCGCGATCTCGGGCCTGGCCAGCGCCATCACCGAAGCCAGCGCCACCGCGGCGCTGAGCGGACAGGGAATCGCCGTGCTGGCCATTTCCACCGCCACGCCGGGACTGGACGACGATCCCGTGCCGCTTTCCAGCGGCTATTCCGGCGCCTGCGGCGCGCCGGGCGGCTCGGCCGGCCAAGGCACGCGTGTCGCAGCAGCCACCGGTGGCGCCTTCGTCAGCGGCATCAAGCCCGATACCATCGTCAAGACCATCATCGATATGGTGACGGGCGCGGTTTCCGCCATCGCCAATCTGAAGCTGGTACCCAGCGCCAGCATCGCGCCTTTCATCGTATCGATCGATCCCGCCGGAGGTTATGGACCGCTGGCCGGAGATCGGGAACACGCGCTGGGATTCAGGGTGAAGTTCCACGGCATCGCCTGCGCCGAGGAAGAGAAAATCGTCAACGGCACGCTGGACGTGGTGGTGGACGGCGCCGTCGCCGCCGCTAAAACCGTGAAGATCACCGTGCCGCCCTGCCGGCCGAAGCTGACGGTGTACTCGGCCAAATTCGTCTGCGGCACGCAGCACAAGCACGCGGAATGCTGCTGCACGCCGGTACGCCCAGGCCACTACGCAACCCAGATCACCATCCACAACCACACGGACGAGCCGATGACCCTGCGCAAACGCTTCATCCCCGTGGTGCTGGCGGGCGCGCCGCTGGGGCGCGAGCCGAGAGTGGGCCTGCCGCGCGCCGAGGACACCGTGGTGCTGCCGCCGCACTCGGCGACGATGGATGATTGTTGCCGCATCACCGAACTGCTGTTCGGCTCCGCCGTCGATGCGCTGACCATCGGCATTCTCGAAATCAGCGCGCCGGGCGAAGTCAGCGTGACGGCGCTGTACACCACCGACAAAGCCATCGAGGTGAAACAGATCCATGGCCACAAACCGGCGAAACCGGTGGGCGGCGCCGGCTAAAGCAAACCTAGCAATAGCCCAGGGCGACATTCTCGCGCTGGGCATTCAAGGCTGAGCTTGCCAAGCAGCCGTTAATGGATAAATCTTGATAGGGAGCCGGCGCCGTGAACCTTCCGTCAAATGAAACCCGTCTCACTTCACAGTATGAAAATCACGAGGTGCGCATTACTGCGCTGGAAAAAGCCGTGGTAGACCTGCATCACGACATAGCCCTGTTAAGGCAGCACATGGATTGCGGCTTTGAATCCCTGCGCGCGGAGATTGCACATGCTGCAGACAAGCTGAGGCTCGAATTTCAGGAATCTCAGCAACAGCTCTACGAGAAAATCAAGCTGGAATTCAAGGGCGCCGACGAGCAGACTACGCGGCGCATTGACCGGCTTGAGGCCAGGATTGACCGGCTTGAGGCCAAGCTGGATTATTTCATCAAATGGATCATTGGCATGCAGCTCACCACCATGGGCGGCTTGATCGCCCTGGCGGCACACCAGTACTTGTAAAGCCAGATCAGGCCAGAGCTTCTTTCGCCGCCTCTTCCGGCGTCAGGCCGTCGTAAAACAGGTCGGTGAACCATTCGATCTGCTCTTCAATATGGTCCTGCGCCTGCTCCACGGTCGCGCCGCCCTTGACCAGCCAGCCCTCCACCTCGATGCACCACTGGATCAGTTCCAGGGTTTCCGGATCGAGTTCTTCCTTTTTCTTCGCCATACCAACTCCCTTCAACAGTCGCAATGCAAAAAGCCCAACCATGAGGCTGGGCTTTTCAGTATTCTGGCTCCCCGACCTGGACTCGAACCAGGGACCTGCGGATTAACAGTCCGTCGCTCTACCGACTGAGCTATCAGGGAAAAGAGGCCGCATTATATACAGCCATTTTTCAAATGTCGAGGCAGTTTTTGCGTTTTTTCGTCAAAACGGGATCGTATGGCGTCAGAAGATTGGTGTCCTCCCCCGGCAAGATGGCGCCACCCCATCCCCGTTTCGCCGCCAGATAACCCAGTTTCGTCGCATCCACATGGATGCCGGCTCCCGCCATCGATAGTCTTGCCGCATCGATCAGCCAACCACAAGGAGCCCGGAAATGGAATGCCCCCTGAAAACCCTCGTCGCCACCCTGCTGGCAACGGCAGCCATCGCCGCCAGCGCCACCCCGCAGGAGGCGGCGCCCGACGGCTTCACCCAGGCGCACCAGCAGTTCAAGGCGGCGATGAAGGGCGACAGCAAGGCAAGCGATGCCGCCATTGCCGCCTTCTCCACGCTGGCCGCCGCCAATCCCTCCCATCCGCTTCTGGCCGCCTACGAAGGCGCCGCCACCGCCTTGAAGGGCCGCGATACCATGATGCCCTGGAATAAGCTGAAGTACGCCGAAAAAGGCGCCAACGCCATCGAAAAGGCGCTGGCCCAGCTCACGCCCGAACATGACGAAGCCCTGTTCAACGGCACGCCCGAAAGCATCGAAACCCGCTTGGTGGCCGCCAACACCCTACTCTCCCTGCCCGGCTTCATGAACCGCGGCGCGGGCGGCAAGCGCGCCGTGCAGGCTGCCATCGACTCCAAGGTCTTCGGCCAAGCTTCACCCCAGGTGCGCGCCGGCCTGCTGAATTTGGCCGCCAGTATCGCCGAGGACGAAAAGCGCAGCGCCGACGAAATCCGCTATCTGCGCCAGCTGGCCGCCATCACACCGGCCAGCAAATACAGCACCGCCGCCGAGGCACGCCTGAAAGAGCTGGGCCAATGATGCGCGCCGCCGAGCCGCTGCTGTCGCTGCACGATGTCAGCAAATCTTTCACCCTGGGCGGCAATACCATCCAGGCGCTGAAAGGCCTGGACCTGGGCGTGTTCAGCGCCCAGCCGGGATTCTGATCGCATCCGGCGCAATCACATCTGGCGGAACAGGTGGGCGTAGAGGGGACTGACGCGCAGCTTCTCGTCACGGTTGCGCAGGTTCAGCGTCAGCTTGCCGCTTTCATCGCGCACCGCGCTGGCCACGCAGGCCGAGTTGACGATGGTGCCGCGATGGACTTGCCAGAACTGCAGGCTGTCCAGTTGGGGCAGCAGCTCCTTCAGGCTGGTGCGGATCAGAGCTTCGCTATCGGCCGTGACCACGTTGACGTATTTGTCCAGCGCCTCGAAGAACACCACCTCCTGCACCGGGATCATGCGCACCTGGTTGCCGACAGCGGCGCGGATCAGGGTCAGGCGTTCGGCGGCCGGTGCCGCCAGCACTTGCGCCGCCGGGCCAGCCGTCAGCGCGCGCAACTGGGCCAGCAAATCGTCCATGCCGCCGCTGGGCGGTTTGGCCTGCAAGCGCTGGCGCAGACGCGCCACGGTGCGTGCCAGGCGCTCATCGCTGATTGGCTTCAGCACATAGTCGGCGGCCTCGCGCTCGAAGGCTTGCAGCGCGTATTCATCATAGGCCGTGACGAAAACGATTTGCGGGAAAGGCTGATCGCCATCCCAATGCTCGCTCAATTCCTCAGCCGCTTGCAGCCCGCTTTTTCCGGGCATTTTGATATCGAAGAAAAGTACGTCGGGGCGCAGAGCCAGCGCCTGTTCCAGCGCGGCCACGCCGTTCGGGCAGGTCGCCACGATCTCCAGTTCGGGCCACAGGCGCTGCAAGGCCTGAACCAGGGTCGCGGCCAGGATAGGCTCATCTTCTGCAATCAATGCTGTCGTCATCGTGCTTGTATCAAAAGGTTTGGATGGGGAGAAGAATGCGGGCAAGCGCGCCAGCCGGCGCCACCGCCTCCAAGGTCAGCGAGGCGGCATTGCCATACAGGGCTTGCAAGCGTTCACGCGTGTTCGACAAGCCCACATTGGTGCCTTCCTTGCCAGGGCCGGCGTCGGGGCCGCGGCCATTGTCGGCCACGCTCAGTTCCAGCCGCCCTGCCTGCATGCGGGCGCTGACGGCAATATGGCCGCCCTCGATCTTCGGTTCCAGGCCGTGGGCGATGGCGTTCTCCACCAGCGGCTGCAGCAGCATGGGCGGCACCCGTGCTGCCTGCAATTCGGCGGGCAGTTCGAAGGCATAGCTCAAGCGCTCGCCCATGCGCACCGACATCAGACCAAGGTAAGCATCCATCAGCGCGAATTCCTGCTCCAGCGTGGTGCTTTGCGCGCGCGAGGATAGCAAGGTGGCGCGCAGATAGCGTATCAACTGGTCCAGCATCTGCTGGGCGCGCGCCGGATCGATGGCAATCAGTCCTTGCAGATTGGCCAGGGTGTTGAACAGCATATGCGGCTCGATCTGCGCCTGCAGCAGCTGCAATTGCGCTTGCAGGGCCTGGCGCTCGACCGCTTCGACGCGCGCCTTTTCCAGCGCCGCTTCGGCGCGGGCCCGCATCAGGCGGTCGCGATTGCCGAAGAAGAGCGTGGCGGCGACCGTGGTCATCAGCGTAAATACCAGGCCATTGATCAGGCCAGCGTGCAGGGAATACAGATAATCGAGCTTCGCGCCCAACAGCAAGCCGGCCAGATGCGCCCCCAGGAACTGGGCGATCGGCATGGCAAGGGCCAGCACCAGGATGAACTTCAGCCATGACGGCTTTTTCTCATTGCCCCAGGCCAGCAGTCGTATGCCGTCGATCATGGTGAAGGCGGTCAAGCCTATGCAGTTGGAGATCAGCAGGGTGCGCCAAAACTCGCGGCCATTGCCGAAAACATAGGTGATCATCACCGCGCAAGCGAAGTTGAAGATCAGGACATAAAAACCATCGATGAGGAAGCGGTGCAGGCGGCTGCGGCCTGGTTTGGCGGAAGCGGAGGCGGTGCTGTTCATTGGGCGGGTCGCTGCGGTTCGGAAGCCGCATTGTTGCGTGCCATTGCCGGCCTGGCAACCCCGCTGCGACGAAACCGGTCAAAACGGAAGCGAAACTGTCGTATGGGGGACTCAAACCGGCGCCATCGCACACGCTGCGCCGGCGCCCATCCCAGCCTTACTGCACCGCCAGCATGGGCGTAACCAGCACCGACAGGCGGAAATTGGCATCGGCATCCTCGCCTTGGTACTTGATGGCGCCCGGCTGTCCGACCTTGACCGTGATGGCAGGCTGCGCGACCACCGCGCCACGGCAGCGAACGATGCCGCTCAGCCTTGCCGTGTCGGCATTGACAAAGGAGACGCTCCACTCCGAACCGCAGGGTTCCGTGTCGGTGTCAGAGGCGATACGAAAACTGCTGTCCTGCGCACCGATCCCGAGGCCAGCTATGCGGAAGGAGCGTTCGGCGCCGCTGCCAAAACTGTACGTTGCCGCCAGCTGATAAGTCTTCTCGTCCTTACCTTCAGTCTTGGCGGCTGGCGCGGCCGATGCTGCCGGTGCCGGCGCCGCAGCAGCAACGGGCATGGCGGCCGTGCTTGGCGCGCTGCTTGGCGTACCGCCTGGTGTATTGGCTGCCGCTGCGCCGGCCGGCAGCGCGGCTGGCGCCGCCTTTGCCGCAGTGCGCTTGGCGGCCGGTGCAGCGGCACTGGAACTGGTCGGCGATGGCACGGCTTCTTGCGCCTTGGGCGCAGCAGCCGCTCCGGCAGCATTGGCTGCCGGCTGCGGTGCGATGGCGGCGGCTCCCGCCCAGGCGCTGTAGCAGGCCGGCAGGGCCAGCGCCACCAGCAGGCAGCGGGCGCCGATACGGCTGAAACGATGTGGTGCGTTTTTGGTCATGCTCATGAGACGTCCTTTCAATGGGTGCTGGGATTGCCAGCTGCAGCCCAGCGGCAGGCCGCTTGCCGCCAGCTGCGTTTTCAGAATGGCTTGCGCATAGCTGCGCCGGGCCTGGGGTTGACGATGCAGCACCGCGTGATCGCAAGCCAGTTCCTGGTCGAAGCGGAAGCGCCCGGCGGCAACATGCATCAATGGGTGAAACCAGAAAATCGTCTGCAGCACGCTGCACAAGACGTTCGCATACAGGTCGCCACGCTGGCGATGCATGTCCTCATGCAGCAGGATCAGTTGCTGCTCCTGCGCCGTATAGCGCTCTGCAAAATCCGCCGGCAGCACGATGCGCGGGCGCAGCAAGCCTATCAGCGCCGGTCCCGCCGTACTGCTGCAGGCCAGATAAACACCCGGCTGCGCCGTTGGCCGCAAACTGCCAAGACTGCGCGTAAAGCGTGCCTGCTGCCAGCCCAGCGCCGCCGCCATGGCCAATGCGCCGCCCAGCCAAAGTCCGAACAGCCAAACTGGCGCTCCGCCCGCATCCGGTGCCGCGCTGGCCGCATGGCGGATCAATTGCACCGCATGCGCGGCGGCACTGTCGGCATCGATGGCCAGTGCCCGCGCCTGCCCGGTCGCCGCGTCGCTGGCCGGATGCGGCAGCAGGCAAGCCAGCAAGAGCAGCGGCACCAGCCCCCAGCAGACATAGGCCAGCGGCGCTCCGCCCCGGTACAGCAGCAGGGGCCGCAGCGCGAACACCAGCAGCAGCGCCGCACTCAAGGCCAGCGTCAGGACATACAAGATCTGCAGGGCAGCCGCCATCACGGCGCCATCTCATCGATCAGGCGTTTCAGTTCCGCGATATCTTTCTTGGAAAGTTTACGGTGCTTGCTGAAATGCGCGACCAGGGGCGCCACGCGGCCATCGAACAGGCGCGCCAGCATGCCGGTGCTTTCCGACAGCTGCCAATCTTCCTGCTGCAGCACCGGCGCGTACAGATAGCGCCGCCCTTCCTGCTCGGCGCGGATGGCGCCTTTCTTCAGCAGGCGGCTCAGCAGCGTCTTGATGGTGGACTCCTGCCAGTCCTGGCGGCCCAGCAGCTCGGCGACGATTTCCTCCGCCGTCAAGAGATGGCGCCCCCACAGCACCTTCATGACTACCGACTCCGCTTCGCTAATGGCGATGTTCTCTTCCATGACAACCGTCTACATTTGTAATCGATAAGAGAATGATTACAGACGTAATCGATGTTGTCAAATTGTTTTATGAATTTGAAAACCCCGGATGGGAACCCTCTGCCAGGATAAGCAGCGCGCCGACGATGAGCGCATGCATGCCCTGGGTGAACTCCGCCTCCATCTCCGCCTCTTCGGCGGCGCGGTCAGCCTCCACCACGGGTTCGCGGCCGGCCACCGAATACATGGTATCGGCCACGGCGATGCCGTGGAAGGCCACGGTCGCCAGCAGCCAGCGCGCCTGCTCCTTCGATACGCCATAGGCTGTGGCGATATGGTTCTGGTGTTCGTCGATCTTGTCCAGCATGGGCTGGGTGGCGGCCACGCGGCGGATCACGTAGGGCGTCAATCCAGGGTGGGCTTTGACGAACGCCCTGACCGACTCGGTGAAGGCGATCAGGTAGTCCTTCAAATCATAGCGTTCCGCCGCGCTGGCGCGCGGAATCTGCCAGCGGCTGAAAATCTCCTCGGCCACCAGATGCTTAAGCGCCTCCAGGCTCGCCACATGCTTGTAGAGCGCCATATGGCTAACCCCCAGCGCGGCGGCGACACCGACGAAGGTGATATGGGGCAGCCCGATCGCGATGCCCGCGTCGGCGATGCGTTCGCGGGTGATGGTGCGTGGGCGTCCGCGCGCCGGCGTCTGTTGTGGCGAGTTCATGCGTGTTCCTTGATCGGTGGCCGCAGCCAGGCGGACAAATTGTCCGTCTTGTTCATTCACTTTAATTAGTTTAGTATGATGAAACTAAATCGTGTGGCATTTTTTGAGGCGCGATCTTAACACCCACCCTGTGCGCCGCACTCACACGATGTCACGGTTGTTCGGCAGGTCAAAGTGTTTCTTATTTTGTAAATGATTCTCATTGTGATTTGTCTTCCCATTCTTTCAAAAGGGCCATGCCATCATGAGCGCTCATGACACGGCTTCGGCCAAGTCCAAGGAACCCGGCCCGCTCCGTCGGGTATTGCAGCCCATCCACGGGCGCTTGATCGCTGCCGCCATCCTGGCAGCGCTAGGCACCGCGCTCACGCTGGTGCCCTTGGCCGGCATCGCGCGGATCGCGGCGACGCTCCTGGCCGACAGCGGCAGCGCCGCGCAAGACGCCATCTGGCGCACCATCATCGCCAGCGTGGCCAGCATGCTGCTCGGCATGGCCCTGGTCTCGGCCGGCGAACTGTTGGCCCACCTGGCCGATGGCCACCTCACCCACTACCTGCGGCGGGCCGCCGCCCAACGCCTGGCCCAAGTGCCGCTGGGCTGGTTTACCGAACGCGCCTCGGGCGAGGTCAAGCAGGCGATGCAGGACGATATCGCCACGCTGCATAGCCTGACCGCCCACTTCTACACAGCGCTGGGCCGCGCCGCGGGTGCCATCCTGATCTCGACCATCTACCTGTTCGCGCTCGACTGGCGCATGGCCATCGCCGCCCTGCTGCCCTTCCCCGGCTTCTTCCTGTTCCTGCAACGGGCCATGAAGGCCAGCGGCGCGAATATGCAGGAATTTGTCGGACGCCTCGGACGCCTCAACAGTGCAACCGTCGAATTCGTGAACGGCATCCCCGTGGTCAAGGCCTTCGGCGTCAGCGGCCAGGCGCATGAGGGCTATCGCGCGGCGGTCGACGGCTTCGCCCAGTCCTTCGCCGATTTCACGCGCCCGCTGGTGGCGGCCATGGCCCACGCCCACGCGCTGGTCGCGCCGGTGACGGTGCTGGGCGTGGTGCTGGGCTTCGGCGCACTGTTCACGAGCCTGGGCTGGATCGCCCCGGCCGAGGTGCTGCCGTTTGCCCTGGTGGCGCCGGGCATCTGTGCGCCCGTGCTCTTGCTGCACACGCTGCTGCACGATCTGCAGGGCGCCACCGGCGCCGCCCAGCGCGTGCTGGCACTGCTGGATACGCCCGTGCTGGCAGCGCCCGCACCCGGCCAGCAAGCGCTGCCCAAGGGCCATGAAGTCCGCTTCGAGAACGTGGGCTATGCCTACGGCGCGGAACAGCAGGCGCTGAAAGACATCAGCTTCACCCTTGCTCCCGGCACGGTGACGGCCATCGTCGGTCCTTCAGGAGCCGGCAAGTCGACGCTGGCGCGCCTGCTGCTGCGCTTCTTCGATCCGAGCCAGGGCCGCATCACGCTCGGCGGCGCGGACCTGCGCCAGATCGAAACCACGCAGCTCTACCGGCGCATCGGCTTCGTGCTACAGGAAGTGCGCCTGATTCATGCCAGCGTGCGCGACAACATCGCCCTGGGCCGTCCCGCTGCCAGCCAGCAGGAGATCGAAGCGGCGGCGCGCGCCGCCAATATCCATGAAACCATCCTGGCCCTGCCGCGCGGCTATGACTCGGTGGTGGGCGAAGACGCCCAGCTGTCCGGCGGCGAGCGGCAGCGCGTGAGCATCGCCCGCGCCGTGCTGCTCGCCCCCCCATTCTCGTCCTCGACGAAGCGACGGCCGCCGCCGACGCCGGCAACGAAGTGGCAATCCAGGAAGCCCTGTCGCGCTTCGCCCAGGGCCGCACGCTGCTGGTGATTGCGCACCGGCTCGACACGGTGATGCAGGCCGACCGCATCCTCGTGCTGGACGGCGGCGTCATCGTCGAACAAGGCAGCCATGCGCAACTGCTGGCACAGGAAGGACGTTATGCGCGGCTGTGGGCCCAGGGAGGCTACGCCACATCCACCGAGCCGGAGGGACCATCATGCTGAAAACCTTTATGCAATTGCTGGACAAGGATGTGGCCATCCTGCGCCGCTACCTCTGGCTGGCAGTCATATATGGCCTGCTATGCGGCCTAACCATCACGACCCTGGCTCCCGCGCTCGGGCTCCTGCTTGCAGGCGACGCAGCCAGGGCGACGCCCTGGCTGGCCGCGCTGCTGACCGGCACTGCCATCTGCTGGGCCTGGCGGCGCCAGGTGGAGCGGGCTGGCATCCGTGTCGGCGTCGCCGTGCTGCAGGGTGGACGCCACCGCCTGGGCGAACATGTCGCGCGCCTGCCGGTAGGCTGGTTCACCGCGCAGAACACTGCCCGCCTTGGCCATATCGTCACCCAAGGCATGATGGCCGTAGCCCAGTTGCCTGCCCATGTGTTCACGCCCGTGATCTGCGGCGTGGTGACGCCGCTGGTGATCGTGGCGGCGTTGTTCGCGCTGCACTGGCCTCTGGGCCTGATCGCGCTGGCGGCCCTGCCCTTGCTGGCGGGTGCCTTCATGCTGACGGCACGGATCGCGCGCCGCGCCGATGAAACCTACCACCAGCACTTTGCCGACGCCAGTCAGCGCATGGTGGAATTCGCCCAGGCCCAGTCGGTGCTGCGCGCCTTCAATGGCGAAGGCGGCGGCACGCGCTTCCTCGAACAAGCCGTTGAACGGCAGCGCCAATCGGGCACGCGGCTGATCTGGCAATCGGCACTGGCGGCGGTCTGCAATGTCTGGGCTGTGCAAGCCGTATTCGCCGCTCTGCTGATCGCCGCCACGCTGTGGATGAATCAGCACCTGGGCGGCACCCTGGCCGACGCAGACCTGATCGGCGCCATCGTGGCGCTGCTGCTGGTGGTCCGCTTCATCGATCCGCTGCTGGAGGTGGCCGGCTATGCCGAGGTGCTGCGCGGCGCGCGTGGCCAGCTCGAAGCGATCGAAGAAATTTATGCCGGCCAGCCCCTGCCAGAACCTGCCGCGCCACAAGCGCCGCGCGACGCTTCGGTTGAACTGCGCGATGTGTCTTTCCGCTATACGCCGGACGCGCCCGAAGTGCTGCGTGGCGTCAGCCTACGCATTGCTCCTGGCAGCATGACGGCGTTGATCGGCACCTCGGGTTCGGGCAAGACCACGCTGGCACGGCTGATCGCCCGCTTCTTCGATGTGGACCGGGGCAGCCTGCTGGTGGGCGGTGTCGATGTTCGGCAGATATCCCACAGCCAACTGGCCGCTCAGCTCAGCCAGATTTTCCAGGACAACTACCTGTTCGCGGGCAGTATTGCCGACAATATCCGCATCGGCGAGCCCGGTGCCAGCGATGCCGAGATCATGGAAGTGGCGCGCCAGGCTGGCGTGGCGGAGATCATCGAACGCCTGCCGCAGGGACTGGACACCTTGGTGGGCGAAGGCGGGACGCGCCTATCCGGCGGCGAGCGCCAGCGCATCGCCATCGCCCGCGCCCTGATCAAGGATGCCCCCATCCTGCTGGTGGACGAAGCCACCGCCGCACTCGACGCAGAAAACCAGGCGGTCATCGCCGACACGCTGGCCCGTCTGCGCGGCCAACACACGCTGATCGTGATCGCGCATCAACTCTCCACCGTCGCCATGGCCGACCAGATCGTGGTGCTCGATGAGGGACGTGTCGTCGAACAAGGCACGCCGGCGCAACTGCGCGCCAGCCAAGGCCTCTACGCGCAATTCCTGGCCCAGCGCCAGGCCGCCAAAGGCTGGCGTATCGCGACAGCTGCGGCAACGACGGGAACGACGGGAACGACTGCCACCATAGCCACGGTCGTGAATACGGCTACGAATGCAAATCCGGAAGCTGCAACGGTGATGGATACGGCAGCAGCGACGGCGGCGGCAACAAGCGCTCCAGCTACGGCGGCTACGGTATCGGCAGCCAGCGAGGCAAATAGCTGATGCCGATTCGTCTGTTTGGCCTGTTCATCGTGCTGTGCGGCGCCTCGCTGCTGGTCGGCGCGCGCCAACTGGCTTGGCCGCAGCTGGTCTCGCTGTCGGGCGATGCCTGGCTGACGCTGACGGCCAGCCGTCTGCCGCGTCTGGCGGCGCTGGTGCTGACCGGCGTCGGCCTATCCGTCTGCGGCGTGATCCTGCAGCACATCGTGCGCAATAAGTTCGTTGAACCGGGCACCTCAGGGGGGCTCGACGCGGCCAAGCTCGGCATCCTGGTATCGCTGACGGCACTGCCGCCGGCTATGGCTGCCAGCACGGCGGGCCGCATGCTGTTCGCCCTGGCCTTCTGCTTCGTGGCCAGCTTGCTGTATATCGCCCTGATCCGCCGCACCCGCTTCCGCAACACGGTGCTGGTGCCGGTGATCGGCCTGATGTACGGTAGCGTGCTCAGCGCCGCCGCCGAGTTTTATGCCTACCGCCAGGGCATGCTGCAGAGCATGCAGGGCTGGCTGCTGGGCGACTTTTCCAAGATCGTCGAAGGGCACTACGAACTCATCTATCTCGTGCTGCCCATCGTCGTGATGACCTATCTGTATGCGCAGCGCTTCACCGTACTTGGCATGGGCGAGGACATGGCCACCAGCCTCGGCTTGAGCTATGCCGCCACCATGGCGCTGGGCCTGCTGCTGGTATCCGTAACGGTAGCCGCCACCGTCATCACCGTGGGCGCGATTCCCTTTGTCGGCCTGGTCGTACCGCACCTGGTGGCGCGGCGCCATGGCGAGAACCTGGGACGCACCCTGCCCCTGATTGCCCTCACCGGCGCAGCCCTGTTGCTGGCCTGCGATATCGCGGGACGGCTGCTGCTCTATCCCTTCGAGGTGCCGATCGGCCTGACGGCGGGCGGCGTGGGCGGCATGCTGTTCTTCGTCCTGCTGCTGCGGGGGGAGCGATGAGGCGCACTCTCCCGTTCTGGGCAATCTGGCTGGCCGTGGCCCTGCTCGCCGCCGTGTTCGTATTCGCGGGGGCAGGGCTGGATTTCGATTACGTCATTCCCAAGCGCCTGCTGCGGCTGGCGGCCATCGCCATTGGCGGCGTTTGTGTCGCGCTCTCCGCAATCGCCTTCCAGACCCTGGCCGGCAACCGTATCCTGACGCCGGCGGTCATGGGTTACGAGGCGGTCTACCTGCTGTGGCAGGCGCTTCTCCTCCTGCTGCTGGGCGCGCAGGGACTGGCGCTGCTCGGCGTAGGCGGCAACTTCCTCGTTTCCACCCTCTTGATGCTGGCCTATTCCTGGGGCTTGCACCACTGGCTGCTGAAAGGCAGCCGGGCCGACCTGTATCGCCCACTGCTGCTTGGCCTGGTGCTGACCATGGTGATCGGCAGCTTCACGCAATTCGTCCAGCTGCGCATCGCCCCCGGCGAGTTCGCCGTGTTCCAGGGCTTGAGCTATGCCTCGTTCAACCGCGCACGGCCTGAGTCGCTCGTCATCGCGGTGGTGGCGCTGGCCGCCGTCTGCATCGCCGCGCGCAAGACCCTGCCGCTGCTCGACGTCATGGCCCTGGGCCGCGAGCAAGCCATTTCGCTGGGCGTGGACCACGCGCGCCATACGCGACGCTACCTGGCCCTGATCGCCATCCTGGTCGCGGTATCCACCAGCTTGATCGGGCCGACGGCCTTCATGGGCATCTTCGTCGCCAACACCGCTTACGCACTGGCGGGCAATGGCCGGCACCGCAGCACGCTGGCACTGGGCTGCGCGGTCGCCATCGGCATCTTCATCGCCGCCCAGCTCCTGGTCGAGCACCTGTTCAACTACAAGACCACCGTCACCATCCTCGTCAACCTGGTATGCGGCGCCTACTTCCTGGCCCTGACGGTACGCAAACGAAGCAGCCCATGATTACCATCCGCAATCTGCACAAGGCGTACGGCGCCAAAACCGTACTATCGGATATCAATGTCCACTTTCCAGCTGGACGTATCAGCTCTCTGATCGGCCCCAATGGTGCTGGCAAGTCGACGCTGCTGATGGCCATGGCGCGTCTGCTGGAGCCGAGTTCGGGCGACATCCTGATCAAGGATCGCAGCGCCCTGGACATCCGCACCGCCGACTATGCGCGCCAGGTGGCCACGCTGCGCCAGTCGCCCGGCTTCAACCTGCGTCTAACGGTGGAAGAACTGGTCGCCTTCGGCCGCTTTCCGCACAGCCGCGGCGCACTCAAGGCCGACGACCAGCGCGCCATCGGCCAGGCCATCAGCTTTCTGGCGCTGGAACCGCTGCGCCACGCCTATCTCGATGAATTGAGCGGCGGCCAGCGCCAGATGGCGTTTCTGGCCATGACCATCGCCCAGGAAACCGAGGTGCTGCTGCTCGACGAGCCGCTCAACAATCTCGACATGAAGCACACGGTGCAGATCATGCGCGCACTGCGCCGCCTATGCGACGAACAGGGACGCACCGTGATCCTGGTTATCCACGACATCAACTTCGCCGCCAACTACTCCGACCACATCGTGGCGCTGAAAGGCGGCGCGCTGCGCTTCAGCGGACCGGTGGCCGAAACCGTGACCGAGGAGCGGCTGCGCGACCTGTACGAACTGGACTTCGAAATCGTGCGCAGCGAGCGCGGCTGCGTGTGCAACTACTTCAACCCATAGGAAATCCCAGCATGACCATCGAGCGTAGAACCTTCCTCCTGGCACTGGCCGCCTCGGCTGCCCTATACGGCTGCGGCCGCAAAACCGGGCCGTCCGCCTCCGCGCCGGCCGCAGCAGGGGCGCCGTCCGCCGCGCCTGGCTTCGAACCGATCACCGTCAAGCACAAGCTCGGCACGACCACGCTCCAGCAACGCCCGCAGCGCGTGGCGGCGCTGGAGATGAACGAAGCCGACTTCCTCGACCAGCTCGGCGTGCCGATCGCGGGCATGGTGAAGGACTATGTGCCGCACTTCCTGGCCAAGTACAAGGACGACCAGCAGGTGCAGGACCTGGGCGCCATCGTCCAGCCCAATCTGGAGCGCGTGCATGCCCTGCACCCCGACCTGGTGCTGATTACGCCACTGCAAGCCAACCACTACCAGGAATTGACGGAGATCGCGCCCACCCTGCATTTCGACGTGGACTTCGGCAATAGCCAGAGCGGCCACTTCGATGTCGTCAAGGACCATCTGCTGACCCTGGGCCGCATCTTCGGCAAGGAAGAGCTGGCACGCAGCAAGGCCGCCGAACTCGATGCCAAGGTGCAGGCAGCCCGGCGCGCGACCGCAGGCCGCGCCGAAAAAGCACTGGTCGTACTGCATAACAATGGCGCTTTCAGCTCCTTCGGCGTGCGCTCGCGCTATGGCTTCGTCTTCAATGCCCTGGGCGTGCAGCCAGCCAGCACGGCGGTGGAAACCAGCTTGCACGGCCAGCCCATCTCCAGCGAATTCATCCAGCAAGCCGATCCCGACATCCTCTACGTGGTGGACCGCACGGCCGTGATGGATCGCCGTCCCGTCATCGATGCCGCCCAGGTCAGCAATCCGCTGCTGCGCCAGACCAAGGCATGGAAGAACGGCCGCGTGGTCTTTGTCGATGCCGATGCCTGGTACACCACCGGCGCCTGCCTGAGCGCGCTGAAGATCGTGGTCGACGATGTGCTCAAGGGCTACCAAGGCTGATCTTCCAGCCCGGTCTCATTTTCACCTCAAAGCGTAATAGTTCTCATTTTTATCAAGGGTCCGCTGGATGCGGACCCAGCCTCAACTGAAAGGAAGTCGTATGACCCAACGTCGCTCCCACCAACGCTACGCCAGCACCGCACAGCCGCCAGCGCACACCTCCCTGCCCTTTGCGCTCAAAGCCGGCGCCGCAACGCGGATCGCGCTGCTGCTGGGATTGGCCGTGGGCGCAATCCCGCTGGCCATGGCGCAAACGCCGGCCGCCGGTGAGGGCGCAGGCGCCCGCAAACACGCGCCGCAGGACACTGCCACGATGGCCACGGTGACGGTACAGGGACAAGCCATCTCCGCCACCGACACCTATGCCGGCGGGCAGGTGGCGTCCGGCGGCCGCGTCGGTCTGCTGGGCGACAAGGACTTCATGGAAACCCCGTTCAGCACCATCAGCTATACGGACAAGTTCATCGCCGACCGCCAGGCGCAAAACATCACCGACGTGATCGCCGCCGCCGACCCGACGGTGTTCAGCAATGGCGTCACCGGCGCCTGGAGCGAGAACTACTCCATCCGCGGCTTCGGCTCCGGCACCAGCGATATGACCATCGGCGGCCTGTTCGGCATGGCGCCCTATTACCGCACCTCGCCCGAAATGTTCGAGCGCATCGAAGTCTTGAAAGGCCCATCGGCCCTGCTCAACGGCATGCCGCCGGGCGGCTCGGTGGGCGGCGCCGTCAACCTCGTGCCCAAGCGTGCGGGCGACACGCCGCTGACGCGCCTGACGGCGAGCTATATGTCCAACGCCCAGTTCGGCGGTCACCTCGATGTGGGCCGCCGCTGGGGCGAGAATAAACAGTTCGGCCTGCGCTTCAACGGCGCTTACCGCGATGGCGAAGGCGCCGTCAAACGGCAGGACAAGAAAGTCCACCTGGCCTCCCTTGGCCTGGATTGGCGCGGCGAGCGCACCCGCTGGTCGCTTGATATGTACACCAGCACCGACCGCGTGGACGGCGTCACGCGCGGCATCAGCCTGGCGCCGGGCGTGGCGATTCCCCGCCCACCGAAGGCCGATACCCTACTGAACCCCGACTGGTCCTTCGTCGAAACCAAGGACAAGGGCGTCATCGCGCGCGGCGACTTCGATCTGAACGAAAACCTGCAAGCCTATGCCGCCTTTGGCGCCAGCAAGACCGAGTACAAATACAACGGCGCCGCCAGTGGCCAGGTGCTCAATGCGGCCGGTGATTACCGCACCATCGTCGGCCAGCTGGGTTTCGACGTGGAGAAGAAGGCGGCGGACGTGGGCTTGAAGGGCAAGTTCCAGACCGGCAGCATCCGCCACCAATGGGCACTGAATGCCACGCACTACCAGCACCATCAGGACGATTACGGCCGGCGCAGCGTGCCGAGCGCCGAATGGGTCGCCAATATCTACAATCCGGTATGGAATAGCGCCCCCACCCTCGTGCTGCCGCATATCGCCAAGACCAAGGTGCGTCTGAGCAGCGTGGGCCTGGCCGACACGCTCTCGTTTGCAGAGGATAAGGTGCAGCTGACCCTGGGCGCGCGCCACCAGCGCGTGCTCAGCGACTCTTTCAACGTGACGACCGGCGCGCGCACCTCGCGCTACGACGAAAGTGCCGTGACGCCGGCCGCCGCCCTGCTGTTCAAGGCCACCCGGAATATCTCGCTGTATGCCAACTACGTCGAAGGCCTAAGCCAGGGCGCCACGGCGCCGATGACGGCCGCCAATGCGGGCGAAATCTTTGCGCCGTACAAAACCAAGCAGAAAGAGCTTGGACTCAAGGTCGACCTGGGCGAGTTCGCCCATACGGCCAGCCTGTTCGAAATCAAGCGGCCCAGCAGCTATACCGACCCTGTGACGAATATCTTCTCGTTCGGCGGCGAGCAGCGTAACCGGGGCGTGGAATGGTCCTTCTTCGGCACGCCGCTGCGCAGCGTGCGCCTGATGGGCGGCATCGCCTATGTGGACCCCAAGCTGACGCGCACCACCGGCGGCGCCAACCAGGGCAAGATGGCCACCGGCGTGCCCAAGCTGCAAGGCAAGCTGGGCGCGGAATGGGATGTGTCCACGCTGCCTGGCCTGGTGCTGACGGCCAATGCGACCTCGCTCTCCAAGCAATACATCAGCGCCGACAACGCGCTGGCGGCGGGCGGCCATACCGTGTTTGACCTGGGCGCGCGCTATGCCACCAAGGCGGCAGGCAAACCGCTGACGCTGCGGGCCGGCATCAACAATGTGGCGAACAAGTCGTATTGGGGCATGCCGCTGCTGTCCAGCCTGGCCTTGGGCGCGCCGCGCACCTTCCAGCTGTCCGCTACGATGGACTTCTAAGCAAAAAGCCAAGCACAAAAGAAAAGGCCGCATTCGCATGCGGCCTTTTTTAGGCTGGCGGGGCGGTCTTACATGCCCAGCGATTTCAGCAGCTCGTCGGCATCGTCGTCGACAGCGGAAGCCGGAGCGGCCTGAGCGGCGCCCTGGCTGTTGGCGCGCTCCATATCCAGCAGCGCATCCGGATCGGCGATCTCGTTGACTTCGAAATCATGCAGCTTGATGAATTCGGTGCGGTCGATCGCCAGTTCCAGGTAGAAGATATTGTTCTTCTCGGTGAAGAAGGAGACGCGGCGCATTTCCGGACGGTCCAGCGGCGTATCCACATTCAGCATGACCTGCTTGGTCAGCACCAGCATCTTCGGCTGGTTCTGGGTGATATTGGTTTGCAGCTCGCGGCGCACCTTGCCGGTGAAATCGCCCACGATCTGGTTCATCAGCTCGCCCATGATGTTGGCCACTTCGTCCGAGGTGTAGGAACCAGCCAGCTCCGACTTCGGCATGCCCATGTGCAGCATATAGCGTTCGTAAATCTCCATCGCCGTATCGGCGGCAAAGTTCAGCACCACCAGACCGGTGAAGCCGCCGTCAAACAGCACGAAGCAGCCGATGTCGGGTTTCAGGCCGATCTTCGTGATGCGCTGAACCATCGCGGAGTAATTGATCTTGCTTTGTGTTGCTACATTCAGTACCCGCGTAACCGATGTGCACAAGCTGGCCAGCAGGTCTTCCGTTCCGTAAATCACCCGTTCGTCTTCCATATTCATTTGCAACCCCGGTAAATATTGCGGCCCGCCGAAGCGGCTTGCGCAATACACAACTAAAACAGCCTGTATTGACAGGCAGCTAACTTCATCTCTCCATGCCGGGTCGCGGCTAGCTGAGGGATTACTGGATACTGAAAGAATACCGAAGCGGTAACCGCCCGTCCACCCGAATTGCGCAGAAAAAACAAAAAGGACCGCGTTTCGCAACGCGGGACGGCCAATTCGGGCTTATTCGTACACTGTTCCCACCGCCAGCGGCTTGCTGTGCGCAAGCACCTCGCCGTTGGCGGGCCAGTCCGCAAAGCGGTAAATGGCGAGGCGATACGTGCCCATGGTCGGGTTTTCAAAGGGATGGTCCAGCGCCGTGGCAAGCGGCGTCAGCTGGCCATCGGCGCCCCGGTGCACGACTTCCGGCTCGGGACCAGCGGTGGGATAGACGAATTTCACGCCCACGCATTTTTTGCCGAACAGGCGCAGACGGTAACCCGATTCGCGCTGCGCGCTCAGCAGCTGTTCACAGGCGGCGCGCAGATCGGCGCCGCTGTAAATGCCGTCTTCCCGCTCGCGGATCGAATAGCGGCCGCTGAAATGGTAATGGCCGCGCTGGCGGTTCAGGCGCAGCACCGCGTCTTCATCATAAGCCTGCTTCAACATGGGCAGGGTAGCGCGACCCAGCGCATCGACGGGAATGTCCAGATTGACGCTCTCGCCGCTCAACTGCAGCTGCAAGCCATCCATGGGTTCTTCCGGCCGGTTGGGCCGGATCTGCATATGCGCCTGGATCAGGGGGCGGGTTTTCAAAAAAGGTTCAAAGGAGCGCGCCGCCTTGTAGGCGTGGCGGTAGCTGTGCCATTCAGCGTCGCGCGCAGCCGCCACCACCACTTGGGTCACCTCCTCCGCGGCAGCGGCGCAAGCCAGCAGGCATAAGGGCAGCGCCATCCACTTCGGCATTCTCATCAAACTTATCCCCGGCATAAAAGACTGGTACGGCAGCGATTCTACGGCATTGCGCCAGGCGCGGCATATGCCGGAAGTCAGGCCGTATGACTTCCGGCACTTTGCCCGCATGCCAGCACCGCGTAGAATGGCCCCGCTCAAACTTACCAAAATGACAGGCCTGATGACCGCCATACCGATTGCAGTCCCCGCCAAGCCGGCCCTCCCAACCATCCGGCGCTACCGTGCGACCGGACTGCTGACCGCCGCCGTCTTTGTCGCCCTCGAACTGGGCGCAGCGCTGGCGGGCGGCCCGCAATGGACCGAGATGATCAATCCGCCTGGGCTGCTGGCGCGCTATCTGGCCACCTTTCTTACGCCCGCACCATCCCTGCTGCGCGCCGGCAGCGACCGGGTGATGCTGAGCTTCCAGCTCTTTCTGGCGCTGAAAGCCCTGCTGGCCATCGGCATCGTTGGCCTGATGTGGTGGCGCACCCGTCCCGCGCTGAAATGCGCGCCGGCGCTCAAGCACCTGGCCCTTGCCGCCCAACTGCTGGCCGCCCTCGCCCTCAATTCACTCGCCTTTCATCTGCTGGTGGCGGTACAGCTTGGCGCCCTGCTGCCGTTGCGCCGCGCACTGGCCTGCCTGGCAATCCAGATTCTGCTGGGCGTCGGCGTGGATATGCTGGTGCTCGCCAGCGCCAGCCAGGATCTGGGCGACGGACGGGTTTTCACGATGATGGCAATGCTCAGCACCGAACGCTGCCTGCTCATCCTCGGCTTTGCCCTGGCCTGGCTGGCGCGCCAGGAACTGCAGGGGCGCCTGCAGCTGGCAGCCTCTCATGCCCAGCTGCGCGCGACCCAGTCCCTGCTCGGCGATACGGTGCGCGCCTCCGAACGCATGCGCATCGCGCGCAACCTGCATGACGCTGTCGGCCACCATTTGACGGCGCTCAATCTGCATCTCGACCTGGCCAGCCGCCAATCCGGCGACAAGCCCGCAACGGCCTTGGCCACAGCGCGCGAGCTGGCGCATTCGCTGCTGGCCGAAGTGCGCGGCGTCGTCAGCGCGGAAAGGCAGGAGCAGGACATCAATCTGCGCCATGCCTTGCAGCTGCTGTGCGC